>NZ_JADHDX010000009.1 GCF_016820585.1 Arthrobacter beigongshangensis | reverse complement strand
ATAACGTCTTTTTCAATTTAGGTTCACTTATGGGACTTAAAACCGTAGGTTTTTCAGTGGCCTCCTTTTTAAGGAATAGCCCTTCTCCACATGTGAATATCTTCTAACAACATAAGTTGTCTACCGAGACATTCACTTCAACATACCGCCATCCACTTCCAACACCGTTCCGTTAATAAAGTCCGATTCATCAGAAGCTAAAAACAAATAAGCATTTGCGATATCCTTCGGCGTACCCATTCGTGTATAAGGTGTCAGTAATTTAATCTGCTCCATCACTTTCTCGGGTATCGTGCCAATCATATCTGTTTCAATGAAACCCGGTGCGACCGCATTGACATTGATCCCCTTCCGTCCAAATTCCTTGGCCCATGTTTTCGTCATGCCAATAACGCCCGCTTTCGACGCCGCATAATTCGTTTGCCCCACATTACCACCTGTTCCAGCGATAGATGATGTATTAATAATTTTGCCCTTCCCCTGAGCAAGCATTGCCGGCAAGAATGCTTGTGTACAATTGAATACACCCGTCAAATTGACATCAATGACTTGTTTGAAATCCGCAGCATCCAATTTTAACAGCATCGCATCTTTTGTAATGCCCGCATTGTTAATGAGGATATCCACTTTGCCAAACTTGTCAACGACCTGACCCGCTACCTCTTTAACATGATCGTTGTCTGAAACATCTACTTTGAAAAAAGCGGTATCTACCCCTGTATCTCGCAATTCCTGCGCCTTCGCTTCCCCTGCTTGTTCATCAAAATCAAGAATCGCTACTTGTGCCCCCTGTTGCCCAAAAAGCGTGGCGGCAACAGCACCAATTCCATTCGCTCCACCTGTAATAACCGCGGTTTTATTTTGTAAACGCAACATAAGCTCCCCCACTCACATTCTATTTATTTCTCATCCCTCTAACTCTTCTAAAGCTTTGTTAATCTTTGATTTTGTAATGGCACGGTGCGTAGCCTCCCACAGTGCTTTTCCGTCTTTCAATAAAAACAGTTGTGGTGACTCATGGCGCCTGCCTAAATTGCTTTCAATTTCAGCAGAAACCGGACGATGGTGTTGAATCTTTAAAAAATACTTGGGAATATCCGTTACCAATTCATCAAACTCACGCAAAGCAGCTGCACTGACCGGACAAGTTGTGCTATGTTTCAACAGGAATAATTGTTGTTCCTGTGACTGTTCTAATACGGCTTGCCAATCTTGAATGGTCTCTAATTCTTTCATACATTATTCATCTCCATTTCAATGTGTTAGTGAAGCCAACATACTTAGCATAACATCTAGTTCTTTTTCCTTCACATCATTCATACATGAGATTTGGAGCCAATTCCTAGCGCGTAAATAACCGCTTTCATAATGGACATTGAAACCATTCAAAAATAAGTTATCCCCCAGTTGCCCAGCAGAAAGACCTGCTGGCAGCACAATCGTTATGATTGCAGGAGATGCATGCTTTTGCTCAGCCAAAACTGTAAGTCCCGCCCGTTCTGCACCTTCCCTCACCTTATATGCACGTTTAACAATCGTCGCAAACACTTCTTCTGACTGCTCAAACTTTTGTAAGGCCGCGTCAAGCGCGGACAGCAAGTTGGACGATTGCGTATAAGGAATGCCCCCTGCCTCTGCATACGTACCCAAGTCGAGATAACGTGGTAATTCGTGACATGCGGTGATGTTTTCATTATGAAAAACAAAAGACAAACCTGTATAACTGAGCAGCCCTTTCCCACTCACCCCAGACACAAATGTAACAGCAGAGAGATCGATTGGCGTTGTCCCGATTGAACTGACACAATCGACGGCAAGTGCAACGCCCTGTTGTACACAAAGCTCTTGTAATAGAGCCAAATCATTTAAGACACCTGTCGACGTTTCACAATGAACTGCCCATAACCAACTGTAGCGACCCGTCCTTACTGCATCTCTAATGTCCTCTTCTTGAAAGGGTTCTCCCCATTCCATTTCGATTGTGTCGTAGTCCAAACGAAAACGCTGTGCATGATCCGTAAGCCGCAAACCAAATTCCCCGTTGACAAGAATAAGTCCTTTGCCCCTGCGGATACTTAATTGCGCCGCAATGACATCGTTTGCCAGCGTGCCTGTCCCCTGCAAGAGTTGAACGTATTTTGCGCCCGTCAACGACAGCAAGCTGCTTTTCACACGTTTTAACACACCTTCGAATTCGGGGGAACGATGTGAGAATGGCTCTGCCATCATCGGCTTCTTCACTTCTTCTGAAATCGTTGCAGGACCTGGCAGAAAATTGACAGACGGCTTTGAAATTCTTCCCGCTACTCCTGCTTCAAACGTCTCTTTCGTCAAATACATCGGTTGGAACGCAGCCTCTTCCGTACCTGTTAATTGAGCAAACGGTAAAAATCCAAGCTGTCCATATAGTTTCTGTTCCCGTACCGTTCCAGATATAAGTGCCGCGTCATAGCCGGCTTTCAAACAATAGCGAACTAATGCCTGCGCAAGACCCAGAAAAGCACGCCCATTACGATATACCCGCTCAATCGCCAGAAGCCTAATTTCCACTAGGTTTTCAGCCTGAAAAGGGAGTTGCTGTTCCACGGGACCAATTTTCCCATCCAGTGAAAATGGTCGCTTGCTTCTAACGGCAATCATCCCAATAACCCGACCATCTTTGACAGCGATTATATATGTATTTTCATCGTGAAATTTATCAACGAGTTTATGCGATTCGTTAGGTTCGTGTTGTGGAATTTCTTCAGTAAAAGTACGGTAATTCAGTGCATGAATCTGTTCAAATTCTGAAGATGTTTCTGCAATTTTATAGATCAACCCCATACGCTTACCCCCTTTTCAACAGTATTTTTCCTTTCAAGTCCTCACGATGGGCGAATAAAAGTAGGGTCGCCAACAGGCAGGCGATAACGAATGTGGGAATGTCATATGAAAATAGAAGCACTAAAACCGGCAGCCACACAACTGCGCTAAGTCCTGCGACCGTGAAGCTTTTAAAAAACGGATAAAACACAAGGAACAGTCCGACAAACACAGCAAACAAGATTGGATTGAAGGCCAGCATGCCCCCGATAAAAGTCGAAACACCCATTCCTCCACGAAATCTTGCCCATATAGGATAATTATGTCCTAACATGACGACAAAAAGGGCTAGAAGTTCTACAGGCGCTTCGAACCCGAGCCACCTTGTGGCGAGCACTGCAACCGCACCTTTCGACGCATCTCCTATAAATGTTGCCACGAACGCCTTTTTTCCCAATACCCGACCTGCATTTCGCGCGCCGGGATTTCCACTGCCTTCTGCCTGAATATTTTTCTTATAAAGGAACTTGCTAATGATAGAGGCCGTCAATATATTGCCAAGCATATACGAGCCTATTAATAGTAGAAATAGTGTCATAATCGGTCCTTTACAATAAGTAATTGTTTTTTTCTAGTGTAGCACTTTTCCATCATATATAGCATGGTGTAGCTATGCTTATTGTGTGAAATGGGATACAATAATTCACACCTGAAAGGAGAGGTTCTTATGCGTGAACTCTCGCTCCGCCTGCTCATCGCGTTTATTCTTTGCATCGGCTTCGGCATTGCATTTGGCTACATCGCTAGCGCAGTTGGCAATGAATCGATTGCATCCTTCGACACAGCGATTATCGGCTTTGTTCAAGGACTGGAGGCACCATGGTTAACGACTGTTATGAAAGTTTTTACGTGGATTGGCTCTGGTTATGTCGTTGTACCGATTGCTTTAATCGGATTTTCCGTCTTATATTTTGCACTTCGTTACCGTCAGCAGGCATTTCTATTAATTGCAGTAATTGCTGGATCTGTTATTTTTAATACCATCCTAAAACACTATTTCAAACGGGAGCGACCGGAAATTCACCGAATTCTGGATGCAAACGGCTTCAGCTTCCCCAGTGGACATTCCATGATGGCATTCGCTCTTTATGCCATCATTGCATACATTGCCTGGCGCAATGTGAGAACAGCGATAAGCCGTGTTGTTCTTTTGCTGTTCACAGCCTTTATGATCATCATCATTGGCGCAAGCCGCATCTACCTAGGCGTCCATTACCCAAGCGATATTGTCGGGGGATTCGCAGTAAGTGCACTATGGGTAACCATTGCAATTACGGTTTATGCATATTTCCAACACAAAAGTGAGAAAAAATAAGGTCGCTTCACGTCCATCAATGACGTGAAGCGACCTTTTTGTTCATCGCAAATATTTCCCTGCTTCTTCCTCTGATAGAAGCTGCGTCGAATGTCCTCTGAGTTCGATATATTCTTCACGGTCATCCAGCGTCACGACGAACACATCACGATGTTTTGTGGGGGCAATCGATTCGATCTTTACATTCATCTTTGAATAAAATTCCTTTAATTGTTGCTCAGCGCTTAAAGGAATTGAGTTTACAGGTACGGGTTTAAGCTCGGGCATGACACTTGTTACTGCTCTAGGTTCATTTTGATCATTGATTTTTTGCAGTAAATCAATAACTTCACCGAATCCAATGACTAAAATACCGTAAATAGTGGTTGAAAAAACAACAGACAGAAAACTCCAAAGACCAGATCCATCGAATTGATTCGCCATACCCCATTCATCCATACCAACCATGTTATGCTGTGAAACCTGCACAGAGACAATCAAACCTTGAATGAATCCCCAACCGATCATAATCAATCCTATGACTTTTATGACGAATCCGACCAAATTACGTCTTACGAATACCTCTTTCAAATTCCACACCTCCACTTTCGTACTATTCTAACTACTATACGAAAGAATCCTGGAAATAGTTTCGTTTGAAATTTTGGTACAATAAAGTCACTGTAAGGGAGGTTACGATTTTGAATTTATTCACAGAGCGCGTCATACGCATTATCCAAGGCATTCCCACTGGACATGTCATGACATACGGCCAAGTCGCCGCCGCTGCAGGTAGTCCACGCGGGGCGCGGCAAGTTGTACGAATCCTCCATTCCATGAGCGAAAAATACCACTTGCCATGGCATCGCATTATTAATATCAAAGGGGAAATTTCACTCACGGGTGGCGACCAACAGGAGCTGCTTGAAATGGAAGGAGTTCGTTTGAATAATGGCAAAGTCGATTTGACCATTTATCGCTGGTTTCCGCCGGACACGGAAGAGGAATAATCTATCCATAAAACCCTCATTATGTTTACTAATTGATTACCCAGGGTATTGTATTCATGCGTGAAAGCGGTACAATAACAAGACACATAGATTGGGAGTGAGGCATATGTTAAAGGATTTTAAAGAGTTTGCGTTAAAAGGTAACGTGATTGACCTTGCAGTTGCGGTTGTTATCGGTGCCGCATTCGGGAAAATTGTATCATCACTTGTTGAAAATATTATTGCACCGCTTATCGGACTTCTTTCAGGAGGCATTGATTTTTCCGGGCTTAGCTATAAATTTCTTGATGCAGAAATCAAGTATGGTATATTCATTCAAAATATTTTCGATTTCATCATCATTGCCTTTGCCATCTTCATGGCCCTTCGTTTATTGATGAAGCTTAAACGGAAAGAAGAGATTGTCGAGGAAGTAGCAGCAGTACCTGAAGTTGATTCGAAAGAAGAACTGTTGAAAGAAATTCGTGACTTGCTGAAAAATGAGCAAGCGAAATAATAGGACAACCCCTAAGAGAGCTATAAACCATCATGGTTTATAGTTCTTTTTTTAATGCAAAATAATGAAACAAAGCGAAGAACCCATAAAAAAGGATGTCACAACGGGAACATTTCCCTATCAATATGAGAGATAATATTTTCTAGTACGTTGTATAGGGTGTAAAAGCTTTTACAACAATTTAAGGGGATCACATATAAGGTTCTCATCCCTCTTAAAGACCAAGGAGTTATCGACGAATGCATCAATGATATTTTTCTATCCATCTGGAATAACTCGAAAAAGTTCAAGGGCGACACAACTGATTTCAGAAAGTGGATTTGTACCATTGCCAAGTTTAAAGCAATTGATTACTACAGAAAAGCGAGTAAAGAAGTGGAATTTTCGTCAGAGCATATGGATATAAATGCAGATCTGTCGGCAGAGGACGAACTGATTTTATCGGAAGACCGTACTGAATTGATCAAGCTCATCAACCAACTGGAGCCTGTGGAACGGGAAATTTTTATCATGAAATACTTTCTCGGTTATAAAACAGTAGAAATTGCTCAAAAGCTCGGTCTGACCAACACTTCAGTCGATAATCGCGTATACCGTGGGAAAAAGAAGCTCTATCAAAAGGTAACTACTTTGGAGTTAGGAGAGAGTAGGATATGAAAGACATATATGAGTTGTAAATGCCGTGAACGTGGATGACAACGAATTTGAGGAAATGGCAGTCACTGAATTTGACAAAGCTAAAGTGAAAAGCACGCTCAAAAATTCTATTGTCAAGAAGAAAAGGAAAAGGGGATGGAAAATGAATGTGGCGGCAGCAGCCGTAATTGTGGGCTTATCTACTACAACGGTAGGATTAGCGTTCCCTGCTTATGCGAGCAACATTCCAATCATCGGTGATATCTTCAGATTCTTCGATTTCAGGGAAACAGGACTGTACGATAATTATAAGGAATATTCGACCCAAATGAACCTAACACAAGAAAGCGGCGGTATTAAAATAACGATTAATGATGCAATTTTCGATGGGGAAACGGTTGCTATTACCTACTCCATTGTGAGTGATCGTGATTTGGGAGAAGTCCTCACTAAATTCCCCATGCCTACGATTAAGGATTCTTCGGGACACACAGGAAGCTCTCACATTACCAAAATAGATAATTACCATTATGTAGGCTTAGACAGAATTACTCCTTTACGTATAACTTCGGACAGTTCTGATGTCCAGTGGGGTGTTGCTAATTCAGATCGCGTTGCTGTAAAGTGGAATATAGCCAGCCTATTCCCGGACACGGATGAGTTAATAATAAAAGGAAATTGGAAATTTGCCTTCTCACTTCCTGCAACAGATAGTCAGATTCAACTAACAAATCGGAGTGTTGACCAACATGGGATCGTCGTCACTATTGATAAAATAACATTCATCCCGATGTCCTTTGTCGTTCATTACACCCAACGGGCAAGTGAGCAAGTATTGGAAAAATGGCAGCAACCTCATATCGAGTTGGAAATCAAAGATGACCTGGGGAACAAATACTACGGAGATAGCAACGGCGGATATGGTCGACCTGATTATACGATGACCTGGGGTAACACATTCAAAAAGTTAGACCCAAGTGCAACAAAACTGATTATCACTCCTCATGCAAGTGTTTATGACGAAACGAATTCGGGCAACCAGCGAGTTGAATTTGTCTTGGATGACATTGTGATTGAATTGGTGAAGTAGAGTAGTCGGGACTACCGCGAATGCGGGTAGTCCCTTTTTAATATGCATGTACTAGTTTTCCCCTGAGGACAAATACTGTTCAATTGTTAAAACTGGAAGGTCGAGAAGAGTTGCAATTTCGCTAGGTGAAGAACCTTTCTCATATAACTTTTTCACGAATTCTATTTTCCCTTCTTTTTTTCCTTGTTCTCTTCCTTCCTCTCTCCCTTCAGCCAACCCTTCCTCCCTAGCATCCTGCCGATACATTGCTTGATCTAGCAAAAACATATCACGTGATAACGCACGGGCACGCATTTCTTTATCCTGGCTAATTCGGTCAAGTTCATCATAAGCCTTTTGAAACGTCGATTCTTGCATCGCTAGCTCCTCCTTCGTTTTTTTATTTCCCTTGAGAAACAATAACCACTTTTCCAACTGACTTGGGTCTTCGTTCATTTGCTTCGTCATTTTCGGTAATTCTAATACATGCATTTCCAAGTGATCCGTATAGATGTACAGTTGATCTTTCTCTATTATATGAAACGTACTATGAAATTCGTCCGATGGCAAGTACGAGAAGTTCGTCACAACAATTTGAATGGATTTCTTCAGTTTGATGAACTTTTTCCTCGTTTCATCTTGACTCACATGCATGCGTGCCCAATACATCAGCATGCGTTCAGGAAAAGCTTTATGATACTGCATCTGTATTTCAAGATTTATCTGCTCACCTGTTATGGTTTCAACCCTGATATCCATCACCGATGATTTATCAGTCACATTTTCCTTCTCAAGATTCGGATTGACAAAAAGTACTTTTTCCACTGTTCCCAACAATATCGCATTCAAAAACATCAGCAACAAATCCATATTCTTTTTTTGTCCAAACAACATTTTGAAAACAAAATCATTCCTCGGGTCAAGCATGTCTTCACTATACTTTTCCCGTTCTTCCCTCACAATAATCATTGGAATCCCTCCCATTTAGCTACATCTTAGAATTTACAAGACAATTATGTCAAATCGCCAAAATGGAAGTTTGAGCCCTTTTTCGCACCTAAATCCTTGTTTTATTTTCTTTAATAAACCACAAATCTAACCACATCAAGATTTAGCTCCTCGCTTCGCCCTTTCATAATTCAAATTTACCTAGTTTATCAGCAAATCAAAACTTTCAACTCCACTGTAGATACAAATCAGCCTCCATTGCTTGCCCCTCTGACTGGTGGTATAATGGAAGCAGGATTTACTATCAAAGGAGTGATTGTCTCATGTGGTTCCTATCTATCATGTTCGCACTATTCGCATTCGTCATCATTGGTAACGTTGCAGGTCTCGTTATGACATACAGCAACAATAAATAATTTCATTCAAAAAGCCCTCCAACGCCGGAGGGCTTTTCACATCTTACGCAGTTATATCTCGTTTCATAAACGTTGTATAACTAATGACAAGGAATACAACTACGTAGGCGAACAGCACCGCAATCGAGAACGGCATCGTATTACTTGCCAATATTTTGTAGCCTGTTTCGTATTGTGATAAATCATGTGCGAAAAGAATAAACTTCGCGATTTCAAATCTTTCAAGAAACATCACAATCATCGAACCCGTGAAATATAAGAACAAGGATATACCAATTGACAGTGCCGTTGACCGAAACACAGAGCCTATCATGAAGGCTAATGTCGACATAACAGCAACAAAAACAAATGCGAGAAGTACTAAATAAATAGATTCTCCAAATACAGCAGTAGCCGCAATTTCCGAGTCGTAAAATAAAACCGAATTTCCTTCTGTGGGTGAATAGAAAATATACGCACTCACCACACTCGCTACATATGTAATAACAGTAAGTGTCAAACCAAATAACAATACAGTCACATATTTAGACGTAAGGATTTTCCATCGTTTTACCGGACGGGACAGCAACATCTTAATCGTCCCTTGCGAAAATTCAGATGCTACTATTCCTGCCGCAGCAATAATCATAAACAGCATCACGAGCGACATCATACCAGGTGTCTCTAAAATGACTTCCTCACTACTTTTCGGTTTACTCATTTCAATATTAGATTCAATATTGTATTCGATTTCTTCTTGCCTTTGAAGTAACTCCGCTTTTTTCTCTTCCGTCACATCAGATGCCTTAAGTTCTTCCTCCACCTGCACAAGTTCCTGCTGCAACGACTCATTCCAACTCGAATAATCATTTAATCCGTGCAATAACTTCGACAGCCCAGACAGTCCAACAATCATTGCCGCGATGAGTATAACCATCACCCACGTCGCTTTTTTACTCCATAACTTCATCCATTCATTTTGTATGAGCTTCAGCAATCTGGCCACCTCCCGTCATTTCTAAAAACTCATCCTCAAGCGTTTTACGGTATGGTTGAATCGCAAAAACTTGCTGATTCTGTACCGTAAACTGCTGAATCAGTGCAGGAATTTGTTCTTTTTCTGCATTGATAATAAATCCATCTTCATGTGATTCAACGGAGAATCCTTCTTCTTTTAACAGAGCCTCAGTCGACTCACGCGGCTGTGCTTCGATGTAATAAAAAGAATCCTGCATCCCCGACATTTCCCGGATGTCAATCAACTTCCCATTCTGAATAACCGCAATCCGATCACACATCAGTTCAATCTCCGACAACATATGGCTCGATACAAAGACAGAAACATCCTCTTTTTCTGCTATGCTCTTCAGATACGTTCGGAACTCACGAATCCCCGCTGGATCTAGCCCGTTCGTCGGTTCATCCAAAATCAAAAACTTCGGTCGATGCAACAATGCCTGCGCAAGGCCAAGACGCTGTCGCATGCCAAGTGAATACGTCGATACTTTTTCATGAATTCGGTTTTGCATACCGACTTGATTGACAACCTCATCAATCCGCGCTTTCGTCACATCCTTGTGCATGCGCGCAAAGTGCACGAGATTTTTATAACCAGACATGAACTTATACATTTCCGGATTTTCAACAATGACCCCGACTTTGGAAAGCCCTCCTTCAAAGTCATCAGCGAGCGAAATCCCGTCAATGACAACATCTCCACCAGACGGCTCCATCAAACCAACCATCATCCGAATCGTCGTCGTTTTACCCGCCCCATTCGGACCGAGAAATCCTGTAATTTGCCCTGGATATAACGCCAAATTCAAGTTATCAATAATCTTTTTCTTCCCAATCGTTTTCGATAAATTCTTCAATTCTACTACTGGTTTCATTTCCACATCAACTTCCCTCCCGAAACAATGACACCATCCATGAGGTGGCATCTTTCCCATAGGTATCACGGATCGTATCCACCGACTCATGCGCGATCTTCCGACTCCCCTTTAATACTACGATTTCATCGAGCAATGGTTCCACTTCTTTTAATTCATGTGTCGACATAATGACCGTTTGCCGCTCTGTGTCTGTAAAGCGAATCAGCCCTTTCGCGATGTCATCTCGTACCATCGGATCGAGGCCAGAGAACGGTTCATCCAATAAATAATAATCCGCTTCCCGTCCAAGTGTCACCGCGATTTTCACTCGACCACGGTTCCCCTTCGACAAATTTTTTATTTTCGAATCAAGGGATAGATTGAGAAACGCCGCTATTTCCTTCGCCTTCGTAGGATTAAAATCAGCAAACTGTGACTCGTAAAATGCAAATAGCTGTTGCACCGTAAAATACGGATAAAACAAATCCGCATCCGGCATATATGCAATATTCGTAGCCACCTTACGCGTAATACGACTTCCGCTAAACATCGCAGTTCCCGAATTAGGTGTCAACAAGCCCGCCATCAGTTTCAAAAGCGTCGTCTTGCCACTGCCATTCTCCCCGACAAGACCGATGATTTTTCCCTGCGGCACTGCCAGTGTGATATTCTCAAGCGCCTTGCGCCCACCATACTTCTTATAAACATTGTTCAACTCAATCATTTTTTCCACCCCGTTCCTGTAAGTGCTCCACGATTTCAAACGTCGTAAAACCAAGCGCCTCCACACTTTGAATAAAAGACGTCACCAGCTGTTCTTTCATGTCGTCCCGGAGCCTGGCAATCTTCACTTCATCCTCCGTTACAAAGGATCCCTGCCCCCTCTTCGTTTCCGTGATTTCCATCTGCTCCAGCTCCTTATAGACGCGCTGCATCGTATTGGCATTGACACCGGCTTCCATTGCATACTCACGAACGGACAGCAACTTCTCACCAGGCTTCAACGTTCCTCGAATAATATCGCCCGTAATTCGGTCGATGAGCTGCTGATATATTGGCTTGTCTGGAAGAAAATCTATGCCCATCGCTTACAACCTCACTTTCTTTTCGAACAGAACAGCCCCACCGAAGAAGAAAATCGATGTGAAAGCCCCATAAAGCAATACACTACCCACCGTCAAAATAGCACTCTCGGGTACTAGACTAGCCAAAACAAAGTCGGGCTCATACAGGTTTGGGACAGTGCCTGCTGCTGTCCGCACACCATAAATCGGCCCGGTTTCTCTCAACACTTGAAGCCAATCCATACTCCAAATCACTGCCCAAATCAAAGTACTCAGCGGGAACAAAGCAACCGTAACAATGATAGATATTTTACCTATCCATGACTTCAACACTAGATAAACTTGCATGAAAAACAATGTAATCACGATAAACAACAAGCTATTTAATGTGACTGTAATGATCATCGACAGCACCAAAAGCAGTTCACCCAAAACCGATAAGCCATCCCAATAGCCACCCACATAATTAAAAACTGCAATGACAATTCCGGTTAACAACAGCGAACAGGCTACAGCACTAGTCGCTACCACTACTTTCGCTCCAACCAGTTGTACATAAGGCGCTGGCGAATGTAGCCAAATATCTACCCTTGGCTTTTCACGACTGTAGCTTACCGCAACCAGAACAATCCCCATATACATATGAAGCTGAAACCATAATCCACTCGTCATAAAGGCATAAGAAGTTGCGTCATCTGCTACCCCTGCAAAAATATGACTATTATCTATCACCGCAATGCCTATATTGACGATAATCAGTGCAATCGCAAACCACTTCACAAGCGACCACTCTTTGCGAACTAACCCTCCCCATCTTTTCATGCGCTTTACAACCTCACTTTCTTGTCAAACAAGACGATTGCAACGACGAATGCCAAGAAGATGAAGAATGTATCAAATACAATTTGCCCCGTATAAAAAGCCGTACCGGTTACTTCAAAATAACCGTTTCCAACATCTAGTTTAGGATTTTTTAATCCTAATAAGTCAATCGGTCCAACTTTAACCACCTTATCGTATAAATCCGAACTCCTTATTCGTTCAACTGCCCACGATAAAATGAAAAACAAAATAATCGTAACAACAATTGAAAACCCTTTAATGGATGGCTCCATCAGGCGATACAGCACCCAGAAAAAGAATCCTATGCACAGGAGTGAAATCGAAGCGATAAAGGATACCATGAGAAAAATGACTCCGTAAAACAACAAGGCATTGAACGTTAGAATAGATTGTGCTGAAAATGCATAATGTAGCGCGAGAACAACCGTAGCAATCAGTAAGCCACCAACACCTATCAACAATGCAAACACCACTTTGGATCCAATCAATTTGACAATAGATGCATTCGAATGAAGCCACACATCCGGCCGCTTCATATCTCTTTCTAACATAATAAAAAAACTAACAACTGGCGAAGCTACACTTGCGACCGCCCACAAAAAACAAATGACCAATGCCACCTCAAAAACCTGCGTTCCCGTTCCCAAAAATCGAGTTATAAGTATTGGAAGAAACAACATCGTAGCAACTGCAAATAGCCCACTCACAATCAGCGGTCTCTTCATCACCACCCACTCTTTCCTCAACAAGCCATTCAACTGCTGCATAAGCATACCTCCTGTTCATATCGGTGTATTAGTTACATAGTACACTATATACACAAAAATTGTAAAGGGATTTGTTGAGATGAAACTTTCTAGCATAATTCGTGTATAATAAAGGTACTATAAGATGATTGGAGGGTATAAGATGATTATCAAATCTTCTACAACATTACGCAATGACTACAATTCAATTTCACAATTGGTTCATGAAAAGGGCGAACCTGTTTACATTACCAAAAATGGCGAGGGCGATTTAGTTGTGATGAGCATCGATGCTTTTCATAAGAGAGAAGCTATCCTTGATTTGAAAGAAAAACTCCTTTTTGCAGAAGAACAAAGATTATCCGGTCAAGCAACAACTTCCCTTGACGACATTCACAAGCGATTAAAAGGCAAAATCAATGGCTGAATACCATATTGAACTTTTACCTGCTGCAACGACTGATCTTGAAAATATTTTCGATTATATTATGTTAGAAAATCCCTCCGCAGCTGAACGGCTGTTAGATACAATTATTTCCTCATTAGAACGATTAGAATTCTTCCCTAATTCAGGTGTTAGAATTTCACATCGTTCACTAGCCCATTACCATTTCCGAATGATTGTCATCGAACCTTATATTGCTTTTTGCAAAGTTGTCGATGAAACTGTTTACATCTATCGGATTTTGCATGGTGCACGAAACTACATCCAACTTCTAAAACCTAGCGAATAAGCCTATCTTATCCTTCAGTATCCAAAAACGGTCATAGTGTTCCGATACATGGAAGACTATACTAAAGATACAACGTTCAAAGGAGAGATCGACAATGAGCAAATTCCTGACAGGTATTGATCACATCCAAATTGCAGCACCCCCAGGTTCCGAAGAGACCGCAAGACAGTTTTACGGTGAGTTGCTCGGTATGGAAGAAATTCCGAAGCCTGAAATTTTGCAAGCACTCGGTGGCTGTTGGTTCATTTGTGGCTCTCAAGAGGTCCATATTGGTATTCAAAACGACTTCATTCCAGCGAAAAAAGCACATCCAGCATTTACCGTCAATGCACTTGAACAATTAAAATCACGCTTGCAACAGGCGGATTATTTAGTGAACGACGACCTCCCCATCGCTGGGCGATCTCGCTTCTTCACGCATGATCCGTTCGGTAACAAGGTTGAATTTTTAGAGTTTGACAAGGAGCAATGAAGGTCCCGTAATTGATTAAATGAAAGGATGTATCCTATGTACACTAACTTACAAGAGCTAACGCAACATATCGTCTTTCATTACTTCGCAGAAATATCGGCTATTCCAAGGGGTTCTGGCAACGAGCAAGCGATTAGTGATTATTTGGTGCGCTTTGCAAAGGAACGTAACTTAGAGGTCATTCAAGACGAGGCATTTAATGTCATCATCAAAAAAGCGGCAACAGCTGGCTATGAAAATGCCCCAACGGTTATTATTCAAGGGCATATGGATATGGTTTGTGAAAAAAATGAGAGTACGGTCCACGACTTTACCAAAGACCCTCTCCAACTACGAATTATTGGGGACATGCTATACGCGACAGACACAACATTAGGTGCAGATAACGGCATTGCCGTTGCTTACGCATTAGCATTATTAGACGCAACCGATATTCCACACCCTGCTCTCGAAGTCGTCATTACGACGGAAGAGGAAACGACGATGAACGGCGCGATTGCTGTAGATGCTAGTCACTTCACAGGAAAGATCTTCATCAATCTAGATTCTGAAGAAGATGGCAAGCTACTCGTTAGTAGTGCAGGAGGCGTGCATGTTACGCAAGTATTGCCGATTGAATGGGATAACGCATCACAGGAACAGGTTGCCTATCGCCTTCAAATCAAAGGGTTAAAGGGCGGTCACTCTGGTATCTTGATTGATAAAGGCAGAGGGAATTCTACTAAATTATTAGGAAGATTATTACATGATTTAGCTAATGAAGTACCTTTCGACATTCAACAAATTGCAGGTGGCTTACAATCAAATGCGATTCCTCGTGAAGCACAAGCCATTATTTTCATTTCACCAAATGATATCAATAAGGTTAACGAAAAAATCGTGCAGTGGGAGCAAATTTTCAAAAATGAGCTTCAGCTAGCAGATCCTGACGTATCCATTAGCATTGAACAAAGTGATAGCCACTCGACCGCTGTTTTTTCAGCAGAAACAAAGCATAAAGTAATTACTGCTTTATTGCTCATTCCACATGGTGTCCAAGCGATGAGCATGGGCATCGAAGGACTCGTTGAAAGCTCAACAAATTTAGGCGTCGTTACGACAACTGATACAACGATACAATTTGAAAATGAAATTAGAAGTTCTATCAAAAGCGCAAAAGCCCATATGGTGGCGCAAGCCACATCACTAGCGGACATGCTTGGTTGCGAAGTCTTAATTGACGCGGATTATCCAGAGTGGCCCTACAACCCTGACTCACAGGTGAGGAAATTATTCGAAGTGACGTATAGAGAAAAATATGGCAAAGACATTGAGGTGATTGCCGTGCATGCCGGTATTGAATGTGGGGTCTTTATCGAAAAGATTCCTGGACTCGATGCCGTTTCACTTGGACCCGATATGTTTCATGTACACACGCCTGACGAACATGTTAGTATCCCTTCGACCATTAATAACTGGGAGTATTTTATTTATACGTTGAAGAGAATGAAAAAAGATTAATCAGGAGCTCCCATTCAAAAACGCCAAGTTTAGAAGCACTTGGCGTTTTTTCATTTTAAGCCTCAATAATTTCCCTCTCCTGCACATCAAGTCGTTCCAGTTCATGCGTCAGTTCGGCACGTTTTCTAGTAAGATGATCTTGTACCCGCCGGACATCCTGAAGCACTGCATGAAGCTTGCTTTTGGCGTCCGTAATCCGCGAATGAACCGCCCAGTCCGAAAAGATATTATCAAAAAACACATCTGTGAACGTGAAAATATCATTGTTATTGACGATGAATGATTCGGTTGCAACGTTTTGGACATCCATCAGCTCTGTTTCAAAATGACGAAGTGCCCGTTGCGCACGATGAACATGGTCATCCGAGCTATTGATTTCGGAATACTTCAATGCTGATACAATCAATCCCCCGCCTAAAAATGTGTCCCACATCGATAACCCTTCTGCTGAACTAAGACTATCGAGTGCCGCATCAAGTGCACGAATTGCTTTATTTCCCGCATCGCTGGCTTCATTCATTTCACGCATGATTGAATGGAGCCTGACCCTGTCATCCGCAATCTTTTGTAATGTTGCATTGGCAACTGAATCATTCCGCCGAATCCATGCCTCCTTTTCCTTTAGAAAATCTGCCCAATCCTCCTCAATATATGCGAAATCTGGATTCTTCATCTCCTCATGCAGACGCCAAGCTTCCGCCTCCATATCCGTCACCGTTTTCTCCGCGTCATTAAATTTCAATTCCGCTTCAGCCGCCTCAGCAATTTCCTTCTCCATCTGTTCATCCCATTTACCTGTCCACTCTTTGATTTTATTCGCAAAAGAAAATTTCCCAAGCTTCACAACATCTTGTTGCTCTTTCGTCAATTGTCTATGAAGCTCATCACGTAGCACAATGGCCTCCTTTAACTGAACCTCTGCCCCATCAAGTCGCCTTTTAATACGATTATACGCAGTCCGCCTCATCGTTAGATCCATTTGCCGTTCATGTATATCCTGCCTCATCGCCCACACCCCTTTTACCTATATACGGAAATGAATGGACGAAGTTTCACTCTATTCATAAAGATTCTTTGTCGAACATGTGTGGACAAATTTCTCTTCAAACAACCAAAGCGAAGTAAATTAGTTACCCACATGTGGATAATCAACCAATTCTCACTAAACAACAGCTTGTCCACATTCATATGTTGATTACTAGCAAATATGACTGAATCTGTTAGTAAGTCAGTGGGCGAAAACTATTTCTATTCGTACATTCCAAGGCTTATCCACATAAAGGCGTGTATAGTAGAGGTACTGTCACCTTATGAAAACATCTCTCGCAATCGGTAAACCGATGCACAAACAATCTTCACTGTCCCTTTTATTGCAAAATAAATAACCCTGAGCAAAGCGAATGGGCTTTGTTCAGGATTATTTATTTTACTTCCAAACTTCCTTTGCAACATCTACGATAAACTTTAATTTCTCCCATTGCTCATCTTCTGTCAGCTTGTTGCCATGATGTGTAGAAGCGAAGCCACATTGTGGGCTAAGGCACAGTTGTTCAAGTGGCACATACTTTGCCGCCTCCTGAATACGCGCTTTAATCGTTTCTTTGTCTTCTAGTTTACCGTCTTTCGATGTGACAACACCAAGGACGACATTTGCACCTCCGTTTGGTATATGGTCCAATGGTTGAAAGTCTCCTGAACGCTCATCGTCATATTCCAAGAAGAAGCCATCTACTTTTTCCTTCGCGAATAATGTTGGTGCAATCAGTCCATAGCTACCTTGGAATGCCCACGTCGATTGGTAATTTCCACGGCATAAGTGCGTTGTGACGATTAAATCTTCCGGCTTTCCTTCCAACACACCGTTGATGACACGTAAGGCTAGATCTATAAATTGTTCTCTTGTATAGCCTTGATCGCCGAACTGAAGATCAGGCGAAGAAAGTGCCGCAATGTAAACATCATCCAATTGTAAATAACGAACGCCCGCATCGTAAAAGGCTTTTAACGCATCTTGATAAGCTTTGATGATATCCACCGCATATGCTTCGTAGTCGGGATATACCGCTGCGTTGAAAATATCAGGATGGAATAATTGGTTCGGGCTCGGAATCGTTTGTTTGGCAACCGCACGACCATCGACAATTTTATTGAATTCGACAAAGTCCTTAATGAAAGGATGATCTGAATTAAATGAGATTTTTCCCGTTGTACGAATGTTGTAGCGTTCAGTTTCTACACCATCAAACTCATAGCCCGTTTCTGGCACATAACCTTCGATGCCATTTAGATGCTCCAAGAAGTCCAAATGCCACCATGTACGTCTAAATTCACCATCCGTCACAAGCTCCAAGCCGACTTCAATTTGCTTATCGACAACACGCTTAATTTCCTGCGTTTCAACTTCACGTAATTGTTGTGCTGTAAGCGTACCTTCTTTGAATTCTTTTCGAGCTTGGTGCAAATTATCTGGACGTAGTAAACTTCCTACGTGATCTGCTCTGAATGGCGCTTTCGTTACAGTAGTTGATGTATTTGTCATGGTAAATTCCTTCTTTCTATTTTTAGTAGTAAATGATGATCTTATAGTAAGAGCACAAATGAGTGCTGCTACTTGCTTATCTTGGGGCAGTATCGCGAATGAGCGTACTGTTTGATTAATCCATTCGACATAAATTCCCTCCCTATTTCCTTGAAGGTAACAGTCTCCAGATAGAACAAAAAAACCTCTTCTACAATTCAAGAAGAGGTTTTGGCAATTTCGCTTTTTGCTCTTCTTATCTTCAAGCTACAAGCAAAATGCTTCGGCTTCTGGAATTAGCACAGTACTAAAAAAGTCTGTTGCTGAGGTATCAAAGGGCCAGTCCCTCCACCTCTCTGGATAAGAAAGTTACGTATTCAGTTGGTAGCTCATACTTTACATGCCCCTAAATAGAATGTCAACAGGTAAAGTGAAAACTATTTTAAATTGACATACTATTCGTTCAGATTAATGCTTCATCTCACTCCGCAATTTCCGATGTTCACGACGTGCTGGTGCCGTGTCGAACAAGCTCTTTTCAACTTCCGTTTCCGGATAAATACCCGGCACTGGCGTAGGTTTATTGTTTTCATCCATAGCAACCATCGTCAAAAAGGATTCTGTTGTCAATTTCGTTACACCCGTTAATAGATTCATTGAATGGACAGATACGAAAACCTCCATCGACGTTCTTCCCGTTGATGTGACAATTGCTTCAAGCTCTAGCACATCACCGACACGTGCAGATGACATGAAATCAACTGAATCAATTGAGGCAGTAACAACTGCCGTATTTGAGTGTTTCATTGCCGTAATTGCAGCAATTTCATCTATATAGGCGAGGACCTGTCCCCCAAAAATCGTCTGAAGGTGATTGGTATCTGGCGGTAAAACTAGTTTCGTCTGGATTGTGCGCGATTGGCCCATAGGTCTATTTTCTATCATCGAATTCTCTCCCTAGTAACATTACTTGAATACAGTATACACCTAATCAGGCATTTTCCACGAACTGAAAACTGAAAATCGATTAGGGAGCTTTTAGTAACTGTCAAGATAAATCAACATGCCTTCCACCGCCAAAAAGGACACCCTTCGCAAGGGTGTCCTTTTAAACCATATCCGCCAGCAACGCATACACGCGCTTCATTTCTTCTTGCATCTTCCACTGGTCGACCGCCAGCCATCTGCAGTGAATTGCATTGCCTTCAAGCCTCGTTATACCGGCCTTCAATCCCTCTTCAATCCGCAACGTTTCCTGCAATGCGCGCACATCAACATCCTTGGCATTCGGCGAAACAAGCCAAATGGAACCGACATACATCGCTCCCTCAAGGACACCTATGCTACCAAGGTCAACATCCTGCGGTGCAAAATGTAGCGAGTCAAAAGCGATCAACTCATCCTCAACGAAAATCTTAAAATTCGACCGAAATGATTGATAATCAAATACCTCACCACGTTTTTCACGTCCAGGCGCGACAATCTCGCCCCATAATATCGTCGCATCATCCGCAACTCGTAGCGTTGTGTCCACTTGAAATTTCGCGTCAACAAATGGAATAAGCACCTCAGGCATCCACTCCAAACGCGAACGTTCCGCAAGGTCGACCTCGATTGTAAACAGGCATATATCACCCGTATGCGACGGATAGATTTTCAACGCCGATTGCTGCGTCAACCGTACTCGACTATCTGGTCCAAGCTTCACTGTAATATCATTGCGATCCCCCGATACCATCCCGCCAGACGACTCCATAATATAGACGGTCGCAGTCGGATCTTGTCCTTCGTACAATTCCCGACTCGCCTTCAACGGAGGCTGTTGGTAAACATGCGGCATCCGTGTAAAGCCTCTCCTTAATTCGAATGCCATATCCAGTTTCCCGTGATGGATGGCGCGGGTTGGTTTAAGCACCTGCACCTTCCAACAGCATACTGTGCTTGATCCAATCGACTACTTTATCAACATTTTTCTGCGTTCGTACATCCGTGAAAATATATGGACGACCATTACGCATTTTTTTTGCATCACTATCCATCAATTCAAGATCCACGCCAACATACGGAGCTAAATCAGTTTTATTAATTAATAATAAATCTGAGCGCGTTAATGCTGGACCGCCTTTACGCGGAATATCCTGACCTTCTGCAACATCAATGACATAGATATAACCGTCAACAAGCTCAGGGCTAAACGTCGCAGACAAATTATCGCCGCCACTTTCCACAAAGATAATATCCAAGTCGGCAAAACGGTTTTTCAGTTCATCTATTGCTGCAAAGTTCATCGAAGCATCTTCACGAATGGCTGTATGCGGGCAACCTCCCGTTTCAACACCTAAAATGCGGTTCTCTTCCAACACACCACTATTTATTAAAAATTGAGCGTCTTCACGTGTGTAAATATCATTCGTAATGACCGCCACATTATAGTCTTTATGCATCACACGTGTAAGTTGGTCGACGAGCGAAGTTTTGCCCGATCCAACTGGTCCACCGATGCCAATACGTACTGGTTTCATAAAATAACTCCTTCCAAATCAAGAAATAAACAACCTCGAAAACAAATATTCATGCCGCATTGAAGCGAGCTCAATGCCAAGTGCATTATTGCTAATATCGGCTAACTTCAACGTTGACACTAATTCCGCCGCCTTCGTCACCTGTTCAATCAAAGCATATGTCACTTCCACGCCCGTCGTTTGCCCGAATGGCACCGCGCGGACTGCATTTTGAACAAGTCCATTAAGTGTGGCAAACAAATACATCATCACTGCCTGATGCATACTGACGCCAGTTGTCGCGCTATAAATCCCATAGAGAATAGCGTAATGTCCTTTAATCTCTTTCCTTTCAATCCGAGCTTGCCACTCAGCAAGAAACACATCCGTGCCAAGTGGAGACACAGTTTTAATGAACTGTCTGCCAAGATTGACACTCGCTTCGCGTGATTCCTTCGCCAGCTTCATGGCTCCGCATAATTGCTCCAAATAGAGAAGCTGCTCAACATCTTTTTTCTGAGCTGCCGCATATGCTTCCTGTATTAAAATCGCATCCCCACGCACCAAATTATGAAAGAGAAACGAGGTACAATAAGCAATCAAATCCTCTTTTGTTCGGATGATATCTTCTTGGATGTACGTCTCCATTCCATACGTCTGTGTAAAAGACCCAATTGGAAATGCAGAATCGTGAATCTGCATTAACCGTAAAAGGGCAAGATCAGTGGGAATGTCCGCGATATTTGAATGGTTGTTTGAAGCGTCTTTCCGTTGTTTCATATGCAACACCCACTTCATCTAACAATTTATTCAATGTGTGGTCTGCCCGCACAATGACTTCGTTTTCTTCAATTAATGCTGGAGTATGGCGATTTCCAAGTTCGAAAGCCGTTTTCCCCATCTCCGTCATATCTTTCGGGCTAATAACGATGACTGGCTCCATTTTTGTGCGAAGTGCGATACGACGGTCGTCGTCTTCAAATAAGATATCACCATATTGAAGTGGCTCTTCCTGGTCAATTCTCAGTGCGATATCTGTCCCTTGATCCGTTTCAGTACGCAGAATGCGCTTGCTCAATTCCTCCCAGTCAAGCTCAATCCACTCCGTCTTTTTTCCTTCAATTTCTTCGTGATGTCCCACATTACCAATTATTTTTTCAATAAGCATTTGTTAATCTCCTTTTACTTAAAATAAGAAGTATCGCTGCGCCATCGGAAGTACACTTACCGGTTCGCAAGTCGCCAAGACACCGTCAATTTTCACTTCATATGTCTCTGGATTGACGTCGATTTCAGGTGTTTCACTATTATGCTTCATGTCTGCTTTTCCTATGTTACGGCAGTTTTTCACCGTACCAATCATTCGCTGTAAACCGAGTTTTTCTGGAAGACCTTCTTCCACTGCAATTTTCGGTAAAAATGTCATTGCTGCATTTTGTGGCCCTTTACCATGAAAACCATACATACGACGACCCATCATCGGTTGCGGTGTCGGAATTGAAGCATTCGGATCACCTGTCATAGCGTACACTGCGATTCCGCCTTTAATCACAACTTCTGCTTTGACGCCAAAGAATGCCGGATCCCATAAAATAATATCCGCAAGTTTTCCTTCTTCAATAGAACCAACCTCATGACTAATGCCGTGAGCAATCGCTGGGTTAATGTTTAATTTTGCAATATAACGTTTCACACGATAATTATCATGATCTTTTCCTTCGTCTTGTGGAAGAGGACCACGCTGTTTTTTCATTTTATCAGCCGTTTGGAACGTACGAATCGTCACTTCACCGACACGGCCCATCGCTTGTGAATCTGAGGACATAATACTGAGAATCCCCATATCCTGCATGATGTCTTCCGCCGCAATTGTTTCAGGACGGATACGCGAGTCAGCAAATGCCACATCTTCTGTTACATCGTGTTTCAAATGGTGACAGACCATCAGCATGTCTAAATGCTCGTCTATCGTATTTGTCGTAAACGGTTTTGTTGGATTCGTCGATGCGGGTAAAATGTTCGAATATCCCGCCAATTTCAGCTGATCCGGTGCATGTCCGCCCCCTGCTCCTTCTGTATGGAAAATATGAATGACACGGCCGTCAATCGCCGCAATCGTATCTTCCACAAAACCTGCCTCGTTGAGCGTATCAGAGTGAAGCGCGACCTGAATATCATATTCATCCGCCACCGTTAGACTCTGATCGAGTGCAGCGGGAGTCGCACCCCAGTCTTCATGTATCTTCATGCCGATTGCACCAGCCTGAATTTGTTCAATAATCGGCTCAGGAACAGATGCACTTCCTTTACCAAGAAGACCGACGTTAACTGGTAAATCTTCAACCGCTTGCAACATCCGGTGAAGATGCCATACACCCGGCGTGACACTCGTAGCCTTCGATCCCGCTGCCGGGCCCGTCCCACCACCGATAAATGTCGTCGTTCCAGCATTCAGTGCTGTTTCAACCTGTTGAGGACTAATGAAGTGAATATGTGTATCAATGGCACCCGCTGTCGCGATTAAGCCTTCACCCGCATACACTTCCGTTCCCACGCCAATAATCATATCCTGATCAACGCCATCCATCGAATTCGGATTACCAGCCTTACCGACCCCAATGATACGACCATCTTTAATTCCAATATCTGCTTTGACAATCCCTGTGTAATCAATAATCATGACGTTCGTAATGACCGTGTCTAGCACACCTTCATCACGTGTGTTTTTACCATTCTGCCCCATCGATACACGCAGAGATTTTCCACCGCCAAAAACACCTTCATCACCGTAAGTCGTATAATCTTTTTCAATTTCAATCCACAAGTCTGTATCTGCAAGACGGATTTTGTCACCGACTGTCGGACCGAACATTTTTGCATATTGCTCATGTGTAACCTTCATTTGTCCTCCGCTCCTTTAAAACCGCCCTCTATTGCCTTGTCCAAAATTTCATCCTTATTATGCGTCGAGCCTTCCGTCAACTTATTCAACCCAAACACATGGCGTTTTCCGCCGAACTCCGTCAGCTCAACTTCCTTCTCTTCACCTGGTTCAAAACGCACGGCTGTACCAGACGGAATGTTCAAGTGCATCCCAACCGATTCCTCACGATCAAACGTCAGGTATTTATTGACCTCAACAAAGTGAAAGTGGGAACCCACCTGAATTGGGCGATCGCCTGTATTTGCGACGCGAACCGTTTTTACTGGACGCCCAACATTAATTTCAATCACGCCTTCTGCTGGCCTAATTTCTCCTGGAATCATGGATGAATCCTCCTTTTATTGAATTGGGCGATGGACCGTCACAAGCTTCGTCCCATCTGGGAATGTACACTCAATCTGCACGTCGCTAATCATATCGCCAACGCCTTCCATAACATCGTCAACCGTCAACACCTGTTTGCCTTCACTCATCAGCTGTGCAACCGTCTTACCATCGCGCGCGCCTTCCATGATGAAATGGCTAAGTAATGCCATCGATTCTGGGTAATTTAACTTAACCCCTCGTTCCTTCCGCTTAAGCGCGAGTTCTCCCGCCACGTGAAGAAGCAATTTCTCCTGTTCAACTGGTGATAGTTTCAATTCAAAGCACCTCATTTTTTTGTGTGATAAATAAACCAAACTAATTCAAATTAGACAGGCTTCCTTATTGCGTATTCCTAACTCTCTTTGTGTTTTATAATTACTGCAAGAACATACAGCGTAGGACGAGCGTCCCATCGGTTGGGGCCCATTTACAGTGGGCGGAAGAAGTTTTTTGTCGAATGATGTCGGAGGTTGTCGTTGACTATCTAATTATAAAGTATTTCATTTGTTTCTTCAACATTCCAACAATTCGAGGCGAAGTTACAAATAAATAAAGACACTAATTTTATGGATTCATACTTTATTAATCTACCCATAAGCGAAATTTTTCAAACAAAAAAAGCCATCTCTATATGCTGGAAATGGCTTCAAAAAATCATATTTCATAACGGCGAACTGCACAAAGATTACTCTCTAGGCTCGATCCTTTTAGCTTAATCACTTCCACTGATTTCCCCGTGCAATGTGAATGCAGCAATAGGCCATTTCCCGCGTAAAACCCGACGTGTCGAACATCTCCTTGTCCTTCATCAGCGAAAAAAAGAAGATCTCCCTTTACCCAACATGCTGGATTATCCATCGGAATTCCCTTGCCTCCACACACTTGATCACTAGCATCTCGCGCAATTATATAGCCACAAGCCCTCAACATATTGTAGGTGAAACCGGAGCAGTCATAGCCGTATGAAGATGTCCCGCCCCAAAAATAGGGTAGATCGAGGAAAGCAAAACCCTTATGTACCGCTTCGGCCGCGGACCTTTTAGGAAATCGGTGAATGGACGGTGCTATCTCCACATCATGCTTCGACAACAACGCATCGCCGTCTGGTGTACTTACACACACATACTCACCTGCTTCATCCTTATAAGGCAACACTGTATTGAATGCAATCACGCTAGTTGGTGAGCCATCTGTATGCCAGAGCTGCGCTTTCCCAGCTATCACTTTGGCAAATCCTTGCGCATGAATGGGTTTCGCTTCCTTCAATTGCACAAGTGGCACCCATCCCGGATAACCACGTACATCCTTTTTCGACGGCTGCCAAACAGCAATGATTTTCGCCCAATCTCCGTGAATACCTTCGACAATAACCGGCTCGCCATATAACAGCTGTGTCTGTACACGATTTCCTTCAAACAGGTCTAGCCGTACTTCAAATGTCAGCTGCTCCAGCCATTTTGTTAATTGAACTGGATTCCCTGTCCCTGCCTGGTCAATCGTTCGCGATGATTCAGGTGACGTCCACACTGTCGCTACCGGGACCGCACAATACCACGTGTTCACTTTCTCCGCTCTCCTCTCAATGAACCCTCATACCAGTGCCGTAAAGCCAGTTTCAATCAGCTGTCAAAAGCTAATCAGTAATCGATAAAATTCACTCCGCCTATTACTTATCACTCTACGCCTGGCAAAATGGTCAACGTCCGATTATCCGCGTCGAGCCTTGCCTCCACACCAAGTGGTATCGCAAAATGCGGCTCGCAATGACCGATTTTGAACCCTTTCACAACCGGCTTACCAAGGTCTCGCAAATAATGGTCAATGACGTCATCAAGTGTTAGTGATTCGTCCTGATCTTGTGGTGCGGCATCCGCAAAATCACCAATCATAAATCCTGCTGCAGCCTCTAATTTACCCGCCAATCGCAGCTGATTGAACAAACGGTCAACTTCATAGGGCTCCACACCCACATCCTCCACCAGCAGCAATTTACCTTTCGTATCCACTTCAAATTTCGTACCAATGCCACTTGCCAATAAAGACAAATTTCCACCAACTACTTCACCTTGTGCTATACCACCAGATACTGTCTCAAGGGGTCCAATCGCTTCTGTGTAATGAAGTTCAATTGGCTCAAATAACTGTTGAAACATTTTCGCAGACAATTCATGGAACGAGTCTTTCGCAACATTCGTCGCCAGCATTGGGCCATGGAACGTCACAAGATTAGAATACAATCCCATCGCAGTATGCAAAAATATAATATCACTAAATCCCCAAAATACTTTCGGATTTTCCCGCATCAGTTGATAATCAATTTTATCGGCAAAGCGCGCTGAACCGTAACCTCCTCTTGCACAAAAAATCCCTTTAATCGTTGGATCGGCGAACATATCTTGCAAATCATTCAAACGTTCCTCATCCGTTCCAGCTAGATAACCGTTCACATTTTTCACGCTGTTGCCAAATCGCCATTGCAACCCTAAACTCTCCAAAAATGCCAACGAACGATTTAATCTTTCTTGATTCGGCGGACCTGCCGGCGCAATAATACCAATCGTATCCCCTTGTTGTAAACGCTGTGGTCGTATTTTCACTATCTTCTCTTCCCCTCTATATGACAAATCGTATTTCTTATGATAACTTAGCCATCTTAAGTTTATCATACGCAACATGCACACATCATTATGCCAACACTAAAATCTGTTACGTCCGCTGGAGGCTGACGCTTCGCTTTCCATTCAATCGAATTTGCTAAATAAAAATAAAAATCTGTGAGGGAAATACTCCCCCCACAGATTTTATAAAAACTTATTATTCAGCAATCGGTGCATCAGCAGTTACTTGAATATCATTTAAATATAGACCTGTTCCATCACCAATCGCATAGTTTTGTACGCGATTATTAACCGGTACAACTAGTGAACGGTATAGCGTCGGGAACACGGGAACTTCTTCAACCATCAGTTGTTGCCACTCATTGTAGATTGCTTTACGCTTTTCTACGTCAAATGCTTCTTCAGAAATACCTGCCGCTAGTAAACTAGCATTTTCCTCGTTTTCCCAACGTGAGAAGTTATACAAAGCATTGTTAGCGTACAATCCGTTTGGATCTACGTCAATACCTACACCCCAAGCACCTGCATAAATATCAACAGCTGGATCGTCATTACCTTTGTTACCTACGCGATCATAGAAGCTATTGAACTCATGTAAACGGCCATCTAATAGTTCTACTTTCAAGCCTACAGCTTCCCATGCTTGGATATAATACTGCGCCAATGGCTCAGCAATATCATCACCTGACATAGAAGCATAAGACATTACTAATGGGTTACCATCTTTATCTTCACGGATACCATCACCATCAACATCTTTGTATCCAGCATCTTCTAGAATTTGTTTTGCTAACTCAGGATCATACGCAGCGCCTGGGTTTGTTGCATCGTGGAACTCTGGGTGGGACGGTGGGATTAGAGTTGTTGCTGCCCAACGTAGCCCGTGATAGAATCTATCACCTACTGCATTATTATCTACAGCGTGCCACATTGCTTTACGAAGATTTTTATCTGCCATTTTCTTCGTCGGATCATATTTTACAACTTTATTTTCAGCATCCCAAGTACCTAGTTTAAATCCAACATACGAATACGCACGGTCAATTGCACCAAGGAATTCGACGTTTGACATGTCAGCATTGTCTGGGTATTGAGTAACTGGGAAGTCACTCACTGTGTCTACTTCACCTTTTTTCAACGCTTGCACAACAACGTTCGGATTGATAACTTTTAATGTAACTGTGTCAAGCTTTGGAGCACCACGCCAGTAGTCTTCGTTCTTCGTAAATGTAACAGATTCACCAGGAGTAATTGTGTCTACTTTAAACGGACCAAAACCAATTGGATTTTGACGTACTTCTGGAGAAGAAGAAATGTCTTTTACCGCCATATCTCCAAAGATATGCTTCGCAAGTGGATACGTCCAAATTCCACCTGTGATCAACGACGGCGTTGCTTCTTTATACGTAATTTTCAATATTTTATCACTCACAACTTCAATACCAGAAATCGTATCTGCTGTACCAGCAATATATTCATCCATACCTTCAATGTTCGTTACATCTCCAGCACGCGGACCATCATATTCAGGATGTGCTATAACTTGGTGCGCAAATAACCAGTCTTCAGCTGTAACCGGCTGACCATCATGCCAGTTAACATTGTCTTTAATCGTGAATGTGAATGTTCTGTTGTCTTCGGATGTTTCATACGTTGCAGCACCATCATTTGTGTACACGTAGTTTTCATCCCATGTTAAGAATCCTTCGTCAAACCACTGAAGAACTTGTGCATCAGGATTACCTGAATAGAAGTTAAAGTTCAACGTTCCTTCAAATGCAGTATCGGAAACGAGTCCAAATGTAAATGAACCACCTTCGATTGCTGTTCCCTCATTTGTTTTAATGTTACTGAAATCATCAATTGAATAGAGTTTTTCGCCGCTATCCTCTTCTTTTTCTTTCTCCTCTTCTTTCGGCGTATCTGCCGGCTTGTCACCTGAATCTGCTGGCTTTGCATCATCAGTCTTATTGCACGCAGCTAAAGCGAGCAGCAAAACAAGTAGCATTGCGAACAAAATTTTACTTGCACTTTTCTTCCCTACCATATCAATCTCTCCCCTTTCTTATCCTCTTCTTTGCCTTGCGTCAGTCGCACGTTTTAACGCTTGACCGACATTATTTATACTCAACATCAGTACTAAAATTAGTAAAGATGCAGGCAACCAAATCCACCATCTAAATTCCAACGTTTGCGGGTTTCTTGCATAACTAACGAGTGTCCCGAGACTCGGTGTGCTTTCAGGAAAACCAAATCCTAAAAACGATAGGCCTGATTCCAATCCAATATTTGCTGCTAAATTCAAAGTCATAGAAACAATAATAATGGAGCTTAAATTAGGCAGCACTTGCGAAAACATAATTTTAAAATTCGAGGAACCAAGTGTCTTGGAAGCTTGAACATAGTCCAGCTCTCTTTCCTGCAATGCTTTCGATCTTATTAACCTTGCTTTTCCCATCCACAAAAAGGCCGTCATGATCAAGGAGAATGACAAAATCGAATATTTTGGCATAACAGATACAAATACAATAACAATCATCAAGAACGGTAAAATCATGAAAAAGTCTACTGTTCGCATTAAAACATTATCGACCTTCCCGCCATAATACCCCGAGATCAAACCAACCAAAATCCCGATGACGCCTGTCATGACTGTCACGAGAATCCCAATCGTCAGTGAATTCCGCGTCCCTATAATCAATTGTCCGAAAACATCGCGCCCACCATGATCCGTCCCCAGCCAAAACTGCTCGGATGGAGGCTTGTGAATAGAGAACAAATCAACTTTAACAATTTCACTTTGATCTAAAAATAGCGATATACCATAAACGAACGCCATAATCAGTATAAGAAAAACCAATGACACAAAGGCTAATTTATCGCGGACAATTTCACGCCAAATTATATGCCAACCAGATGGACTTCTATCATCACTATGGGTATTATCAGGTAATTGAGCAATTTTCATTTCCAACCTTAATCACCTCAAAGTCTATCGAGTTCTTATTTTATGCGAATACGTGGGTCCACAATACTTAAGATAATATCCGAGAGCAATGCACCTAAAATCGCAGCAACCCCAAATATGATAACCACGGCGGTCACTACGCTAAAATCGCGTAATGTAATAGATTCCAAAAATAGCCGGCCCATCCCTGGATATCCAAAGATACTTTCAATAAAGACCGTCCCGCCAATTAAACCCGTAATTTCATAGCCAAAGAATGCAGCAATTGGCAACAAGGAATTCCGTAAAATATGGCGGTTATAAACACGAGATTCAGATGCACCCTTTGCCCTCGCAGTGACAACAAATTCCTTCTGTTTTGTATCAATAATTTCACTGCGTAAATACTGAACGGTCGAAACCGTTGCAATCAGTGCCATTGACAAGGAAGGCAGCATTAAGTGCTGAAGTTTACTTACAACATATTCGAATGTCCCTGGTGTAAGACCAGGCTTTACACTCCCTCCAGTAGGGAACCAACCAAGATTAAAACCAAATATCCAAAGCATCACTAATGCAAATATGAATAATGGAGCAGCAAATCCTAAGTACGTATAACCCGTTATTAAACGGTCACCCCATGTATCATTAAAACGACCACTCGTAATCCCAAGAGGAATTGCGATCAAATACGTCAAGAATAATGTCATAAGTGACAACCAAAATGTATTGGTCATTCGTTGAGCAATTAATTCAGTAACTGGCATTTTAAAACGAAACGATTGTCCAAAACTTCCGTCTAGCACGATTCCTTTAATCCAATCCATATATTGGACATACCAAGGATTATCCAACCCCAGCCTTACGCGCTGAGCTTCCATCGCAGCTGGATCAATACTCGGATCAATCAAACCACTTAACGCATCCCCAGGCATCATTTTTGCCATTATAAAGACCAAAATACTTAGCAACGCTATTTGTGGAATCATAATTCCAATTCGACGTACAGTGAATTTCCACATACTATTCACCCTCTCCCAGGCAAAGCCACTAAATGTGTGTCCGATACCGGCTGTAAGTTATAGGCCAAGCCCAAGTCATCGAAATAATCGTTATAGGACTGCTCATACTCTTGTTTTACTTGTTGGCGGAACTGTGATTGTTGCGCACGTTTCCGAGGGTCAATATCGGGAATCGCCGCAACAAGCCGTTTTGAGTAAATATGCTGTGGATCGTTGAAGATATCATCTGGTGTGCCTTCCTCAACATAGCGTCCCTTATACATAATGCCGATGCGGTCACACATATGCCTAATAATTCCAAGGTCGTGACTGATGAAAAGATATGTTAGACCTAATTCCTTCTGAATCTCCTGCATAAAATTCAAAACCTGCGCTTGAACAGATACATCGAGAGCTGAAACAGGCTCATCCGCAATAATTAGTTTTGGTTTTAAAGCAACTGCCCGAGCAATTCCAATCCGTTGGCGTTGCCCGCCCGAAAATTCATGCGGATATTTATGTATACTTTCGGGACTTAACCCAACCAGTTCCAACAACTCTTGGACTCGCTTCTTTTCTTCACCTTTTGATAGGTTTTCATAGTTTCGAAGTGGCTCGGAAACAATATCAAATACACGTTTTTTAGGATTCAACGTAGAATAAGGATCCTGGAATATCATCTGGATATCACGGCGTGCATCCATTTTTGAACGACGTAAATCTGTAATATCCTGTCCTTCAAAAAGTACCTTGCCCGAAGTTATTTTATTCAACCCGATGATTGCCCGTCCAGTCGTTGTTTTTCCAGATCCCGATTCACCAACAAGCCCATAGGTTTTCCCCTTTTCAATCGAGAACGACACACCGTCAACTGCCCGAACGTGGTCGACAGTCCTGCCAAGTATGCCACCATGAATAGGGAAGTGGACTTTTAAATCTTTGACTTCAAGAAACGACATGGTGATGATCCTCCTTGCTGTTTTCAGGGAAGCTAAAATGCTGATAACAAGTACAACGTACAAAATGACCTGGACTGACTTCATGTAAAACCGGATTTTTTTCATGAGCTGAGCTATCAATCCATGGAATTCTCGGACTAAATCGACAACCTTCACGTTCCAGCTTCTGCAAGGAAGGAACAATCCCCTCAATGACATGGAGTTCAGATTGTATTTCATTCGCATGTGGAACAGAGTTCAACAATGACCTTGTATAGGGATGTAGAGGATTTTCGAATAATGTATAAACATCTGCCAGTTCAACAATCTGTCCTGCGTACATTACCGCTACACGGTCTGCCATTTCAGCAACAACTGCTAAGTCATGTGTAATCAGAATAATTCCCGCCTGACTGTCCTCTTTTAACTCCTTCAACAAATCAAGAATTTGCGATTGAATCGTGACATCCAATGCAGTCGTCGGCTCATCTGCAATGAGCAACTCTGGCTCATTGGCAATCGCCATTGCAATGACAACCCGCTGCCTCATTCCACCTGATAGTTCATGGGGAAATTGGTCATACGTAAATTCCGGACGGACAATTCCAACCTTTTGTAACAAGCTGATGACTCGCTCTTTCCGATCCTTTTTCGAAAGCTTCGGATTGTGAATATAAATAATTTCACCAATCTGCTCACCGATAATCATTAATGGGTTCAATGCGGAAAGTGAATCTTGAAAAATCATGCCCATTTCCTTACCACGCAATTTATTCAATTTAGCGGGTGAGATATTCGCAATGTTATGATTTTTGAAATGGATATTCCCTTCGACTTTCGCCTTGTTATGCAGACCCATTATCGAGAAAGCCAATGCACTTTTCCCACAACCTGATTCTCCAACGATTGCCAATAGCTCATTTTTTTCAACCGTTAACGATACGCCGTCAACCGCCGCATAATAGTCATCTTTAATCCGAAATGATGTGCGGAGATTTTCAATTTCCAATACTGGGTTTCCCAAGATGACTTCCTCCTTGCATTACGTTAACCACAAACTGTTAATAGCAAATTTTCTGATTAAATCATTTGCCCCAATATACTATACAAATTCTTGTATGACAACACTGTTTTTGTAGAATACCAAATTCATAAAATATTTCATATATGACAAACCGGTTACAAACCTTGCCATGAAAGCGTTTCACAAACCGTAATAATTCAAATAATACTTCGGAAAATAAATTAATTTTTTATTTTGAGGCACAAAAAAAGACTCCTTTTCGATTTGAAAAGGAATCCACTCGCCTGTTTTGGGATATAACATCTATCCATTTGTTGAGTTAGTTGCAGATGATGCTGCCATAGCCGCCATTGTCGCAGCCATCACAGCTTGTTGCGCCTGTAAAATCAATTCCACAGATGTTGCAAGGCTAACCATTGCCTCATCTACATTTTCCGTTAATTCATGCATGCTGTAGCCAATTCCAATCGACAAGGCCATCTCACGATTCCATCTAAATAACTTAGATTCTTCCAACGCCTTCGTCAATTCAACGATATTTTTTAGTTCAGTATCCGCAACTTCAAATACAGTCAGAAAACCAATCATCGGATAATGAACAGGGCGTACCTTAGTTTCTTGCTTGAAAAAAGCAAGTACCTCTACCGCACGGGATACAAGCATTGGATTAAATTCATTGTGTACATACGTCATAACCTGCGATAACCATTGTAGTTCATTGCCTGAACGGAATCCTTCCGTACGCAAAGCATCGTAATAGGTTCGCATCGACCTGGCATGTTCAACCGGATTAGCACCTCTTTTGCCGAGCAATACTGCATAAGCATAATCATCGTCAGACGTCAGAAAGAAATGTTGCTTTTTCATAGCATCGTATAGCTTCTTAGCTTGCCTTGCTTCAGTGTCATAGAGGTCTTGGTCGTTTGTCATCAGAAGTGCTGCCAAATACGAATGGATGGTGTTGCGAAAACCGACACCCTTTAATACTTGCTGCTTCGCAAATAAACGATCTACCTCTTCGTCTATCACGGTTCCGGGTTGATTGAGAAATGCGGCCATCATAGGAAGAAGATTGCCACGTAACGGAGAAAGCCAGCCCGTCCTACTTTTCAGTGCATCCATCGTTCGGTTTAAGCTAACCGCATCGAATTCGCGCTCGGACGTGACGTAATACGATGTAATTGTCAGTACAACAGCCTTATCTACCGACCAACCTGCCAATGATTTCACTTTGTCATATGTCGTTTCGACATCCTGCCTAATCACATACGCATCCAATCGGACCAACTCCTTTTATATATGTACGGCTCACAGAGAAAAAAGTTTCAACTAGAATCCTTGGATATTCAAATTTCTCTTGGCGAATGCAGTGATAATTGCTATGCTAACGATACTTTAAATGAATAGGATGATGTTAGAATGAGCGAGCTCAAAACAATTCAACGTACACATTCTTTCCAATCGAAAGCGATGTTACAACAACAGCTTCAAACACTTGGGATTCAGGCAGGTGATAACATCATCGTTCACGCTTCACTCCAGTCGATGGGCTGGATTGCCGGAGGCGCGCAGACTGTCGTTGAAGCATTGATGGAAACAGTCACTTCCGACGGAACAATCATTATGCCCGCGCAATCCGCTGATAATTCAGAGCCGTCTAATTGGAAAAACCCTCCTGTTCCAGAAGAGTGGTATGAGCACATCCGCCAATCTCTTCCAGCCTATGATCCACATCTTTCATCTTTACGCGGTATGGGAAAAATCGCAGAGTGCTTCCACCGTCATCCCGCAACCATTCGAAGTGCTCACCCTACCCACTCCTTTATGGCGTGGGGCCAACACGCAAAAGACTGGATGAACGGGCATTTCTTACATGACTCGTTCGGGATGACTTCTCCACTCGGGAAGATGTTTGGCACGGATGTAAAAATTGTGATGATTGGTGTCGATTACGATACTTGTACCGCCCTTCATCTAGCCGAATATCGTGCACCCGGGCTAACGACTTCCCCTGATGGCGCGGCTGTGTTGCTAAATGGCGAACGGGTCTGGGCTACCTACGACATGGCGCATTTGGACTCAGACTTTTTCCCAAATCTTGTCGAGGCGTTCACGGAGGTAAATCCTGAAGTAGGTATCGAGGGTTTACTAGGACTTGCCACCTGCAAAATTATGCCGATGACACCACTGATTGAATTCGGAACGGATTGGATTGCGAAGAAAAGAATGGCAGATGCTGCAGTTGAAGGTTAAAGTCGAGTGGGAACTGTGAGTTACACAGGGAGTGAACTCGACTACCTTTTTGACAAACTGGGCTACATCGAACGAAAACACAGCTACGCTCAAATTATTCCCAATAAGAAACGCCTCTCCATATACGGAGAGGCGCACTATCAACTATAAATTTCTTTTTCTGCCGCCTTCACCAAAGCTGCTACAGTTGGTAAATCACCACGGTGAAAAGCATCTACAATGGCACTTCCTACAATAACGCCGTCGGCAAAAGCACCAATCGACTGAACCTGTTCAGGTGTCGAAATACCAAACCCAGCCAGCACCGGGACCGGACTTACTGCTTTTAATTTTTCTAAATGAGCTTGAAGATCATCACTGAAGCCGTCTCTAACACCCGTAATGCCATTGACCGTCACTGCATAAATAAAACCTTCGCCCACGGCTGTAATTTTCTGTATCCTCTCCGGTGGACTCGTCAACGATACAAGTTGAATAAGCGCAATGTCGGAGTTTTCCAGTGCATCCTGTAGCAAATCACTTTCCTCGAGTGGTAAATCCGGAATGATAAGTCCACGAACACCGCTGTTGCTACAATCCTTGACGAATTCAGGAATTCCATAGCTTAAAATTGGATTCAAATAGCTCATGATGACTAACGGAACTGTCACTTCATCGATAAACAAAGTAAGTTCTTTCAACACCTTGCGGAGCGTTACTCCAGAGCTGAGTGCCCGTTCTCCCGCCTCTTGAATGACTGGCCCATCCGCCACTGGATCAGAAAACGGAATACCAAGCTCAATCGCCGTCACGCCTGCTTCCTGGAGGAATAAAATCTGCTCCTTCAAAGCCGTAAGTCCACCGTCTCCCGCCATAATATACGGAACAAACGCTTTATTTCCACGCTCGACACAAGCATTGATGGCATCCGATAGAATCGTTTTCGTCATTTCGCTCCACCTCCCAAAGCATCGCGCACTGTTTGAACGTCTTTGTCACCACGTCCCGATAGACAAATGACGAGTATTTCTTCCTCACTCATTTGTCCTGCTAGCTCAACCGCATATTGCACAGCATGTGCACTTTCCAAGGCAGGAATAATTCCCTCCAACTTTGACAGCAGCTGTAAGCCTTCCAATGCACCTGCATCCGTGACCGCGGTATACTTCACGCGTCCAATATCATGCAAATGACAATGCTCAGGACCCACAGCTGGATAATCGAGCCCCGCGGAAATCGAATGCGCTTCCTGTATAAATCCATCCTCATCCTGCAGAATATACATATACGCTCCATGCAAAACCCCTTCTTTGCCATCCGCAATCGCTGCCGCATGAAGCCCTGTTTCCAGTCCACTGCCTGCCGCTTCCACTCCATACAACGCTACTTTTTCATCGTCCAAAAATGGATGGAACATACCAATCGCATTGCTCCCCCCGCCAATACACGCTACAACTGCATCTGGCAGACGACCTGCTTTCTCTATAATTTGTCTTCTCGTTTCCACACCAATCACACGCTGGAAATCACGGACAATTTTCGGGAAAGGATGTGGCCCTAAAGCTGAACCCAAAATATAATGCGTATCCTCCACATTCGCCACCCAGTAACGCAATGCGTCATTGACCGCATCCTTAAGTGTTCCGCTGCCTTTATCAACCGAAACGACCTTCGCGCCGAGCAATTCCATTCGGAAAACGTTCAATTCCTGCCTGCGAATATCCTCTGCCCCCATGAAAATGACACACTCGAGGTCAAACAATGCACAAACCGTCGCTGTCGCTACTCCGTGCTGTCCAGCTCCCGTTTCCGCCACAATCTTCTTTTTGCCCATACGTACGGCAAGCAACGCCTGCCCGATGGTATTATTAATTTTATGGGCACCTGTATGATTCAAGTCTTCCCGTTTCAAGTAAATCTTGGCGCCACCTGCCTGCTTCGTCAGTCTCTCCGCGAAATATAGTGGTGTCTCCCGTCCTACAAAATCCGTTAAATAATGATTCACTTCATCCATGAAAGCTGGATCTGCGATTGCCTCGTCATACGCCTGCTCCAATTCCAGCAACGCCGTCATTAATGTTTCCGGCACAAACTGCCCACCAAATTTGCCGTACCGTCCTGCCTTCAATTCCTTTACCATCACAATCGCCCCTCATCCCTAACCGCTTGAATAAATGCACGAATCAAGTTGCTATCTTTTCGCTTCATAATTTCGACGCCACTCGACACGTCCACCATATACGGCTGTACTTTTCGAATTGCTTCTCCTACATTTTCCACATTCAATCCGCCTGCTAGAATAACCCGATCTGCCTGTATGCCGACATTGTTCATGAGCGCCCAATCGAAGGTCATGCCGCTGCCACCCTTATAATCCGTTCCAGGTGTATCAAACAAAAAATAATCCGCTTCATATTGTGTCGCCCGCCTCACATCTTCATCACTGTGAACTGATAGTACTTTAATAGAAGGAAGTCCGATTTTTTTGATGAATTCTGCGCTTTCATCTCCATGAAATTGGATAATATCGAGCGGTACTTGACGATGCGTTTCCTTGATTTCTTCAACCGATGCATTGACGAATACGCCAATTTTTAGAACCCCAGGTGGGATATCATGCGCCAACTTTTGCGCTTCCTCAATCGTCACGCGTCGACGACTCGGAGCGAATACGAAACCAATCGCATCTGTTCCTGCATCAACAGCTACTTTGACATGCTCCTGCTCCATCAATCCGCAAATTTTTACTTTCGTCATCGAACCACCCCTTGCGTAGCCACTTGTAAGGACTGAATAGCCTCCGCGACCGAGTCACTACGCATCAATGATTCACCAACAAGCACTGCGTTGGCACCAGCTTTCGAGACGCGTAATGCGTCTTCTGCCTGCCAAATACCGCTTTCACTAATGAGGACACGCTTTTCATGGAATGGAAACAGCGCTGCAATTTCTTCTGTCCGCTGCAAATCCACCTCAAATGTACGCAAATCACGATTATTGACACCAATTAGCTTGGCATCTAGTGCAAGCGCACGTTTCAATTCCATCTCGTCATGCACTTCTACGAGCACTTCGAGATCAGCTGCCACAGCATAGGAATATAGTTCGGACAATTTTTCGTCAGTAAGTGCCGCAACAATAAGCAAAATTACTGAGGCACCCGCATTTTTCGCCTGATCAATCTGTACAGTGTGGATCATGAAGTCCTTACAAAGCAGCGGAATTGAAACAGCATCCGCAACGGCCGCCAAGTCTTCAAATGAACCCTGGAAGAAGTGAGCATCTGTTAGAACTGAAATACATGCTGCATCGGATTTTTCGTAAATAATTGCTTGTGCCACAGGATCAGCACCCTCAGCAATTAACCCTTTCGAAGGAGAGGCACGCTTCATTTCCGCAATGACCTGCAAATGCTTTGAGTGATATAACTTGTCGAATAAAGATGGACGTGATGGACGGCTTACTTGTTGGATAGTTTGTTGTGTCAGCAACTGCTGCACTTCATGCTGCTTTTGTTGTAGAATTTTATCTAAAATAGTCATTTCGCCATCGTCCTTTCCCCAATTTTTTCGCTAAATGCTACGACTGCTTGTAATTTTTCTAGCGCCCTGCCCGATATAATGCTATCCGTCGCCAGTTTAACGCCTTCTTGTATCGTTCCTACTTGCCCATTCGCAAACAAACCGATGCCGGCATTGAAGACAATCGTATCGAAATGTGGACCGCGTTGCCCTTGAAAAACAGTACGGATAATGGCTGCATTTTCTTTAGCATCTCCCCCACGAATAGCTGACGCAGGAGCGGATGTCAATCCAACATCCTCTGCAGTTAATGAAAACGGAATCAGATCTCCCTTATCCAGTAGCACGAAAATATTTTGTCCTGCGAGCGACGCCTCATCCATACCACCTGCACCCGATACGACAATCGCGCGTTCCCTACCAAGCATTCGTAAAACCGTTGCATAATCCATCGTGAAATCTGGACGATTAATGCCTGTAAATTGTGTTTTCAACGGAATCGGATTGGTCAAAGGACCGACCAAATTGAAAATAGTTGGCTTACCAATTTGTTGTCGAATGGCGCCAATTCGTTTCATTTTCGGATGAACTTGTGGCGCATGAAGGAAAGTGATACCTTCTTGGCGAAGCAATTCAGCCGTTTCTTCCTTACTGAAATCAGAACGAATTCCGAGTTCTTCTAGCACATCAGAACTGCCCGCCGCACTGGAAATTTTTCGATTGCCGTGCTTGGCAACCAATGCACCTGCGCCCGCTAATACAAAGGCTGATGCTGTACTAATATTAAAGCTGTTCAAACCGTCTCCACCTGTTCCACAGTTATCCATGTAGACACCTTCAGGAACGGACAGTTGAACAGCGTGTGATTTCATCACAAATGCAAGAGCCGCCACCTCATGGGCTGTCTCTCCTTTACGTGACAACGCTACGAGGAAGTCAACAATATCCTTTGAATCCGTCTGTTCATCAAAAATTAGGTTGGCAGCATCCAACATTTCTTCATACATCAAATGGTTCCCCAACTCAACTTTGCTTACAATCTCTCTCATCTCAATCTCTCCTCTACTCAGCTAAACTCGGTGACTAGTTCAATTTACAACTTCTAACAACGAACGGGCTTTATTGACCGTCTCCATGTATTCTGCCGTCGGATTTGACGCTGCAACAATGCCTGCACCTGCCTGCACATATGCTTTGCCATCCCGTACAATCATCGTACGAATCGTTAACGCAAAATCCATGTTGCCATTAAAACCGATATAACCAATAGCCCCCCCATAAATGCCTCTATCCATTTGCTCTAATTCATCAATCAATTCCATCGCGCGTGTTTTCGGCGTTCCTGTTACTGTGCCCGCCGGTAAACATGTACTTAATGCATCTAAAGAATGAAGCACTGGCGATAAGGTTCCTTCTACTTCAGACACTAAATGCATGACATGCTCATAACGCACCACTTCCATGTAGCTCGTAACGGCAACCGAGTCTGCCACACATATTTTCTCCAAATCATGGCGTCCCAGCTCCACCAGCATATCGTGTTCCGAAACCTCCTTTGGATCTGCCAGCAATTCTTTTTCAAGTACCACATCTTCAGCCTTGTCTTGACCTCGTCGCCGTGTCCCCGCAATCGGGTTCGTCATCACTTTGCCATTCGACACACGGACCAGGCTTTCTGGCGATGTCCCCACCACGACATGATCATCGAATTCCATATAGTACATATACGGAGATGGATTGCGCTTTCGTAGCTTGCGATACAGTGAAAATGGATCTCCTTTGAAATCCGCTACCATTCTTCTCGACAACACAACTTGCTCGACTTCACCGTCTTCGATATAGCCTTTTGCCCCGCGAACTAAATCTTCAAACTGCTGTTGCGTTACAGAACTGGTATAGTCAGAGATTTCAAAAGTAGAATCCTCCTTTTCCGGACCCACCAACATACTTTCTGCTAACGCATCCAAATCGGGCACGCTTTGTACCTCATTAATTTCCGTATGCAACAGCGTCACCTCGCTCAACACATGGTCAAACACAATGATTGTTTCGTAGACATTAAAGTTGACATCTGGGAATCCCAAATCCTCTTCTATACGACGGCCACCTTCCCGCGCTGCCCCATAACCGACATAGCCAACCGCTCCACCCGTAAACGGAAAGTCGATATCATCCGTAATCTGCGGCATCAAGCGTTTCAACAGCACAAACAAATCGCCCTCATGGCTATATTTCTTACCCGTCGCGTAGACATGCTCTTCAATCCTGCCGTCCCGTCCGCTATAGCACTTCAACGGATCCATACCTAGAAACGAATAACGCCCAGATCCTTCATGCTTCGAGGAGCTCTCCAGTAAAAACTTACGCTTACCCTGCATTTTTCTAAAAATCAAAATCGGTGTAAGCGAATCACCATTCAACTTCTTCATCGTCGTCCGTAAACTCTTCTGCCCTGTACTCATCTCAACTCATCTCTCCTTAACTGTTTCTAAATTCTTTATGAAATAAAAAAAGTCCTCTGCAAAAGGACATAAAAGTCCGATTGCAGAGGACGGAATAAACCGCGTTGCCACCTCTAATTGAAGCATAACTGCCTCCACTTAGCGTGCCTTAAACTCTAAGGCACATCCCCTAACGCGGGATATACGTCTCCCTTGAACATATTCAAGGGAACTCTCATAAGTCCATTCACATCGACTGCGAATCAGTTCACACCACCCACTGACTCTCTTAAAATCGCGCACCGATGCTACTCTTCTTATTCAACAATTTCTCAGCTATGCTCTTCTCATCTCGACTCATCTATCCGTGGGCGGCACCGCTCTCGGTACCTCCTGCCCGTCTTTGAACAAAAAAGTTATTCTTATCTTAGTACGCGATTGATTAGTTGTCAACCTTTTCAGAATTAATTATGTATCCGAAAGAAATTAGGTCCACCACTTCAAAAGTTTTGTTTAGTATCAAAATGATATTGGCTTAACAGGATCTTACTACTACCCAATTCTCATCCCCACACACCTAATTTTGAACATTCCCCGCCAACGCGCTACAATAGAGAAAAGAATTTTCCTGGATAGGGTGACAGCAATGAGAATTAATAAATATTTAAGCGAAGCGGGAATCGTTTCCCGCCGCGGTGCAGATAAATGGATTGAAGATGGACGTATTACGATCAATGGGCAACTAGCAGAGCTCGGCAGTAAAGTCCAGGAAGGTGACGACGTCCGTGCCGACGGGAAACCCGTTAAAACGGAACAACAGCTCGTCTATATCGCGCTTAATAAGCCGGTTGGCATCACCAGTACAACGGAACGCCATATCGAAGGAAATGTCGTAGACTTCATCAACCATCCCCTCCGCATTTTCCATATCGGACGACTCGACAAAGACTCGGATGGATTACTTCTTCTAACAAACGATGGCGATATCGTCAATGAAATACTGCGCGAGGAACACGGTCATGAAAAAGAATATATCGTCACCGTCGACCATCCCATCACAAAAGCATTTATCGATAAAATGGAGTCAGGTGTCAACATACTCGGCACAACAACAAAACCATGCAAAGTAAAACAACTTGGCCCACGCAAATTCAATATCACCTTAACCCAAGGTCTGAACCGCCAAATTCGCCGCATGTGCTCTGCACTCGGCTACAATGTTCAAAACTTACGGCGCACACGCATACTTAATATCCATTTGGGTAATTTGCCAAATGGACAATGGCGTGATTTGACGCAAGAGGAACTCGCAGAAATGTTTAGCATGATGAACTATAAGCCGAAACGGTAATAGAACAGCACTACACCTAAAATCTGCGGTGTGGTGCTGTTCTATTGTGTTTACTTAATAATTCGCAAGCGTAATGGCGATTTTATCCAAAACCTCATTTATGCTGTCACTCAAATAATTATTAACCATTATCGAAAAAATAAGCGTTTCTCCACTCTTCGTTTCGACATACCCCGACAAAGCTGCCACACCATTTAGTGAACCTGTCTTAGCTCGGACATTCCCTTCTGCCGCGGTACCTTTCATCCGACTGCGTAATGTTCCGCCGACAAACCGTTCCTCATTGCCGGCAACCGGGAGTGAATGCAGGAATGCAGGATACCACGATTTCGATTGGATTGCATACAGTAAATGGGTCACTTCATTCGCCGTGACAAGGTTTTTATGCGACATGCCTGATCCATCACGCAGTAGTAGCGTTGGCGTATCAATCCCCATGTCAGCAAGCGTAGCGTCCATGACGGCAAGCCCTTTACCCCAACTGCCTTTGCCGCCAACCACTCGCCCCATCTCTTTGACGAGCACCTCGGCATGTCCATTATTGCTCAACTTCATGAATGGAATGAACAGCTCACTGAGTGATATCGATTGTTTCGCTGCCAATAAAGTCGCCCCTTCAGGAATTGTTCCGCGTTCAATTTTTGGCGTTGCGGTAAATGTGATGCCTCGTTCTTCGATTGTCTGCTTGAAGAGGCTGACCGTATAATTCGTCGGCTCCCAAACGGAAGTCCAAGAGCGTGTTTTTTTCGCTCCAACGGGAATCGTTCCTGAAACAATAACTGTATTCGAGCCATGCGCGCGTTCAACTGTCAAGTGTTTCTTTTCATCCTTCGCTACCGTTTTCGTATGATTAACGATTGTCATGTAGCGATTCGTAGGGGCCATACTAACCCTCCCCGCCTGTCCTGACTTTTTAGCCGGATTCACTTCAACAATGACGGTTCCCGCGTCATAATCGTTGTTCGGAGACAATGTCAGTGCCGACACTTGTGCACCTGTATGAACCAGCTCATCCGACCAGTTCAAATCTTGTGAAAGCCTAACATCGTCATACCATGTGTCGTCCCCATATACATTGCCGTTGATGACCCGCACACCTTTCTTTTTTAATTCAGATACGAACGCAATCAAATCTGTTTTCGTCAGCGTTGGGTCACCTTGACCCCGTAAATAGAGATCGCCATGAAGTACACCGTCTCGGATTTCCCCATCCATGTACAATTCCGTTTTGAACATATGGTCTTGTCCAAGTGTTTCAAATGCCGCCGACCCCGTCAATAATTTCATAACAGATGCCGGATGGACCCGCGTATCGCCAAATTGCTCGTAAATCAACTCTCCACTTGCTGCATTGCGGACACTGATTGCGGTCGTCGCTCCTTGTAGTCTCGGATCCTTTAAAATGTCGTGAAGTTCGCTAAATTGGTTAAGGTCGTGGATTTTACTGCTAGGCTGCATTATCTCGTTCGACACGGTAACTAGCTCCTCCGTTTTCCGTTGGTCAAACCACAATAGCGTAAGTGCTATGCTGAAAATAAGTGCAAAGTATCCAAAGTGGTTCTGCTTCAGTACATTCACCCCGTTCATTCCTTGTGTATTCACTTAGTCTGCCCGAATTAGCACCAGCCCCAACCACAAAAAAGAGTTGAAACGATAATAACATCGCCCCAACTCCTTGTGATTCCAATCCTTTTACACTTTAAAGAATTCAATTTGCTCCTGCAAATCGACAGCCAGATGGGACAGTGACTCCGCAGATGCTGCAATTTCTTCCATTGAGGCTAACTGTTCTTCAGTAGAGGCTGCGACATTTTGTGTGCTAGATGCTGCGTCTTCAGCAATTCCCGCCAATGTTTCCTCTGATTGAAGTACTCGATCAACTCCAACCGATATTTGTTGAGCAGTAGCTGAGACACTCTTCAACTGACTCGCTACATCATCGACAGACGTACGGATTTGTGCAAATGATTCGCCCGCTTTGTTGACAACCTCTATACCGCCCGTAACCTCATTTGTTGCTTGTTGCATCGATTGTACAGCAACTTGCGTTTCTTCTTGAATCAAAGCAATCATTTGGGCAATTGTTTGAGCCGAGCCTGCCGATTGTTCAGCTAATTTACGAACCTCATCTGCTACAACCGCAAAGCCTTTGCCGTGCTCTCCTGCTCTCGCCGATTCAATCGCTGCATTTAACGCTAACAAATTGGTCTGCGTGGCGATATTCGTAATTTCTTCGATAATATTGCCAATTTCTCGAGACCGTTCGCCTAATCCTTCTACTACACTCGATAGTTGAGAAACTGTCATATTAATAGATCCCATTTGTTTAATAGTCGATTGAATCGCTTCGTTTCCTTCCAATGCTTTTTGTGATGTCTCAATCGCATTCGCAGAAATCTCCTGCGTATTCGATGCAATTAAATGAATACTTTCAGTCATCTCTTCAACGATTCTCTTACTCTCCTTCGTCTCTTCCACCTGGCGCTCTGCACCATGCGCTACACCTTGAATCGTCTGGGCAACCTCTTCACTCGCCTTTGTAGATTCTTCAGCACTAGCGGTCAATTGCTCGGACGAGGCTGCCACTTGTTCTGACGTATTATTGACTCGCATCATTAATTCCCTTAGCCTAGACACCATACTATTAAAGGATGTCATTAAAACCCCAATCTCATCTTTTGAGCGGTACTTCCCTTCTACCGTTAAATCACCATGTTCAGCCTCGACCATCAATGTTTCAATCTCTTTCAGCGGATGAATAATCATACGCGCAATGACAATTCCTAATGTAACTTTTAACACAAGTGCTATAAAAATAACGATGATAACGATCATGTTACTTCTTTTTACACTTGCTGTAATACTTCTATCCAACTCATCTGCATATGTTTCTAAATAGACTTCAATATCTTGCATCAGTGTATTTGCAACTTCTAATGATTCCTTAAGCTCTTTCTCGTATTTTGTATAACCAACTTCATTTTCCCCTTCCAAAGCTAGGTCTATAACTTTTTGTAATTCAACTTTATAGCGTTCATATTCATCTCTAAATTGATCCATTTTTTCTTTTTCCGTAGCAGATAACAGACTTTCTTCTAAATTAATTTCTAATTCCTTACTCTCTTCGATTCGTTCAGAAATCAACGTCTCCAATTCCTGTTTCATCTTTATATCCATTGATAACAGCATCTCCAACGTATAACCATCGACAGCCCGACTATTTGTACGAATTTGAGACTGCCATTTAATAGGAAGTAGCGCATCCCGGTACATTTGTTCTGAGTTTCCCTTCATTTGTTGCATATAATAAAACCCAGTCCCACCGATTAAGAAAAAAATAACGACTGATAAAGATATTAAAATAAATAACTTTTTACCTATTTTTGCGTTTCGTAAGCCCATTTCTATTCCCCCTTCTTTTCGAATCTTACTTGACATTACCCATGATTGATCCTTGCTCAAACCTACCTAAATTCTTAGTGATTTTTATTTTATTTCAATGAAAAACCGCATTATGTATATATCTTTAACAAGCTAGCCAAGTATGTCAGAATTGATTTCAACAGTGTAAAACACCTATGTATTATTCTTTTTTCAACCATGACTTTAGCTCGTAATCAAACTTTATAGAATGTACGATTTTTAGGGAAGGATGAAACCTTAATGCAGAAAAAAGAGCATCAAAGCCAAAGAACCATAAGCGTGATTAAAAAAGGTATTAGTTTTGGATCTTGCCTTGCCATGATTATCTCGTACACTGCCTATCAGTCTATCGGATGGGCGATACTTCACGGTTGCTTGAGCTGGTTTTATGTGATCTATTACTTCATTGCATATGAACCTAGCTTATTCTAAGATGAAAAAGGAGCCAGGACGATGATAATTCGTTCCAGCTCCCTCTTATTTAGTCACTTAAACTAACTCCGCAATGTAATCTCGCATTACGGCCATTCTATGCTAAATTCGTATGCCATCAAATTGGTAATAGAACCAATGCAAGACTATCCACTTCCATTTCGGTAGCAGCCCGCGGTAATAAAAACTCAAAATTCTGCAACGAGTTTTTTATGGGTGCACGAAAAGCCATCTACCATCCCATGATAAAAAACACCAAACACATCCCGATTGATGAATTCCGAGACTTTTTGCCGTTGATGAAGTGCCTTTATAAGCGATTGTCGATGAGGATACCGAAATAGCTTGTCTACCCGTCAATCATTCTACTATAATAGTATATAATAACATCCAAAAAATTTCGTTAATTTAAAGGGGGAAGTCACATGCTAGTCAGAGATTTATATTTACCAAAACAAGATGTAGTCGTTGCGAATAACAAGCAAACCGTTATGGAAGTGTTAACGAAAATCAAAGAAAGTGGCTACCGATGTATTCCCGTTGTGGACAGTAATGAGAATTACAAAGGAATGATCTATAAAGTACATTTGATTGAATATATTTATGAAGACAGCGGTGATAAAAATAAGACGGTTGAGCATTTATTGATGCACCAGGATGCTTTTATATCCGAACGATCTTCTTTCTTAAACGCGTTGATTGATATTAAGTCTTTACCGTTTCTAAGCGTTGTTGAAAATGGAAAACTAATTGGTATTCTAACGCATAACAAAGTTGAAAGCGTATTGGAGGATGCATTTGGTCTGAAAACAGGTGGTATTAATATTACGATTTCTTCAACCGAGGCAAAAGGCATGATTGAAAAATTAACAAAAACGCTACGTGGCGAAAATATCGAAGGTATGTTTACATTGGATAATGGTTCCGTATTGGCACGAAGAGTTGTGATTACGCTTGAGGATGGAAAGACAGAAGAGGACATTGAGAAACTAAGCGACAAACTGGAGAAGAATGGTTTTAGAATTTTGCATATCGATCATATTGAAAAAAAGTAATTGAAAAAGAAAAAGGATAGATAAGGCGAAGCGCTTCGCTTTATCTATCCTTTTTGTACTCTAAATAACGTTTAAAAGCCCAAATCAACATTTTCTTCAAACCCACTTCGGCGCTAAGGTAGCCTACGCTCAGTTTATACACTGTCCGAGAGGAACATCCATTATGACAAAAAATTGAACTAACGTTTACTCTTGATTAAATTTATTAAATAATACATCTGTGAAATCAAAAATGAGAGCAATATAACAATTAGTGTTCCGAATATATAAATGGCAGTTTCGGCGTAATTTCCTCCATCAAATATAAAAGCCAACGGAAAAAAGACAAATGCACTCGCTAATAAAACCAAGAAAAATATACTAATATACTTCGACACGATTTATCCCACCCTATTTGAATTGTACAAAACTACCTAAGCAATCTACCAGTAAATATAATGTAAATTAGTACTATTAAAAAACCTATTGTAAAAATAATAGTAAATATACTTCTAGCCATCGCCTTCCATTCCCTTACATTCTTTAAACCGATCAATCCAAGAAAAAATGTTATCACCGTCACACCCAAGACCATATCTAAAGGATGAATACCTATGACCTTGGTAAAAAAGCTTAAAATACTTGTAGACGTTGCCGCAATAAAAAATAAAGGGATGCAACATAGAGAAAGTATAAAAGACCATACATTAATATTATTTCTCATATGCACCTCGTTCTTAAAACCTAGTTTTTCCACTCAAGAGCTTTTAGACGTCAAATGCCAAACTAATTATTTTCCATTCATTGTTAAACATTTTAAAAGATAAACCTAAGAATGTTGGTGGGCTATCAGGCTCCCCATTTATATCTACATAAAACTCTCTTATATGAATATGAAATGTGTCATTTTCGCTATCATATTGATACCCTTGTATAACCCAATCATCTAATTGAACCTTTCTTTCACGAGAAAATAAGAGCCACTCATATTCATCCTCACCATGTTTTGCAAATAGCTCATTATCTCTATCCACAAGAATGATGTCCTCCGACAAAAGTTCCTGTAGTTTCTCTTTATCCCCCGACGTATGCGCACGAACAAATTCCCGTGATAGATTACTAATACCCGGAAAAATATCTTTTTCCTTTTTAGTGGCGTCTATCTGTTTTTCTAGCTCCGCAATATTTTGGGTTAGTTTTTCTATCTTGTTTTCTTGATTATCTAGGTTTTCCGATAACACTACTTTATCCGCTTCAAGTTGACTCACTTTTCCTTCTAAAGGGTCCACTGTTTGAGAACACGCTGCTAACACCATCACAAAAACAAATAGCAAAGTAAAACGTATAATTTTTCTCATATTATCCCACCTCTATTAATAGACGTGAATAATTCTAAATAGTTACACAGCATAACGTCATTTCATTTTTTTTCAAATGAAGTGATTGATAAACCTTCCATTACTTTTGTGTCTCCAGTTTTTATGAATCCCCGTTTTTCATAGAAGTAGATGGCTGGTGCATTTTTAGAACCTGTTGAAACAATCAGCGTTTCATCACCTTCTCCGCAGTTTTCAACAAAGTCTAATAGCCTCCCAGCGATCCCTTTCCTAAAGTGTTTCGGATGCACCATTAACCGATGAATATCAATGAGTCCCTCTTCTACTTTTATTGAAGTAACTCCGCCCAACTCTCCATCTACATAACAGCCATAGAACGTTTCTCCACATCGTTGCAATGTACTAACCGTATCCTTTAACGGTGGAATATCATAGAAATCAATCAATTCTGCCTCTACCCGATACGAAAGGAGTTGAACACTTAACACCTCTTCAGCAAGTTTTGGATCTGTAATATCTATTTCTTTAACCATGTCATTCATCCTCCCTATTCAACACATACCAAAAAGCGAGGACACCTCTCACGGTGCACCTCGCTTTTCTCGTTATGCAGCGTTCACTCTATCATCTGGTTCTGGAACCTTCGCAAGTATAGCTAGCCCGATAACGAACAATACAACGAGGCTGAATACACCATTTGCGGAGCTTCCTGTCAGCTGCGTTGTTAATGCTACCAATAAAGGACCCATGACGGATGCAAATTTCCCGAAAATGTTATAAAAGCCGAAAAACTCATTTGCTTTTTCTTTCGGGACAATTCTAGCAAAATAGGAACGACTAAGCGCCTGGATGCCGCCCTGTGACGTTGCAACAAGCATCGCCAATATCCAAAAATCCATCGTTGTTTTCATGAAATACGCATAAATACAAACGATAATATAAACACAAATGCCAACATACAGCATCTTTTTCCCCGTAAACTTCTGTGCTAACTTACCGTAAAGAATCGAAAATGGCGCAGCCACTACTTGCGTGACAAACAAAATAATAAGAAGACTTGTCGAGTCAATCCCTAAATCAGTTCCGTAAGCCGTTGACATATTAATAATCGTTCCAACACCATCGATATAAAAGAAATAAGCCAGTAAGAATAAAAACACTGTCCGATATTTACGGATTTCTTTAAATGTCCCACCAAGACGTCTGAAACTACCACCGAGTATATTCGGCTCACGTTTCACGCCATGAAGCTGATGCACATTTTTCAGCATCGGAATTGTAAAGACAAACCACCAAATTGCCGTAATGACAAAAGCAAGCTTACTCGCCGTAGGCACAGCAAGCGGAATCAGTTCTTTTTGGGCCAATAGAATAATAGCAATACTAATAATAAATGGAATTGTGCTCCCGATATACCCTAAACCAAAACCACGTGCAGATATATGGTTCATCTGCTTTTCCGGCGTAACGTCAATGAGAAATGCATCATAAAATATATTTGCACCATGAAAACCCACTGCTGTAATAACGTAGATAATTAATAACCACAACCAATTATCCCCCGGAACAAATGCCAATGAAACTGTCGAGACTGTCCCCATGAGGAAAAAAAACAAGAAAAACTTCTTCTTTAATCCTTCGTAATCTGCAATTGCCCCTAAAATCGGCCCAATCATTGCCAATATGAATGTCGCAATGGCAACTGAGTAGCCCAAATACGCCGTCGAATTCGACAAACTCACGCCAGCATCTGTCGCAACCGCCTTATAATACAATGGGAAAACCGCCGTCGTAATAATGATGGAGTACGCCGAGTTTGCCCAATCATAGAAAATCCAACTATTCTCTTGTTTCGTATACTTCTTCATGCCCACACCCCTTCCATTCTCTATGAATAGTTTACACGAAAGTAAATGTAAAAGTTGTAAAATTTCAATCTACTTAGATTTCAAAATCCCCTCAACTACCTTACCATCCGTCTTCCCCAAATCCAGCCCTAGCAATCTTGCAAACGTCGGTCCTTCATCAACCAACCGCATATGCTCGATTTCCACATTCTGTCGAATCCCTTTCCCTGTCGCCATAAAAACCGTCGAGTACTCCTCTTTTCCAGGTGAATAGCCATGAGAAGCATGTGTATACTTACCCGCCGCCACATCCTCCGCTATAATGACATCAATCGGCTCTCCATCTACATGCTCTGTGAAGTAAAAACCACGACGTGCCTCCACCATAAAAGCAGCCTGCTCGTCCGCACCCCTTAGTCCTGCCTCAGGGCCTTCCAAGACAAATTCAATGCCATTGTCTTCATTAACTACAAGGGAGTGCAGCAGTGCACGCACTCTATCCTTTGCTTGCTCATCCTTCACATAAATATAAGCCGAACCGTCATTACTTTTACAATATGCCTGCCAATCTTTCACCATACCCCGCCCATTCAACTGGATCAAACCGCTTTCCTTCAATAACACATTCAACTTAACAGCCCTCGAATGATCCAGTGAACTATGATCCCCCAGCGCGACAATTGTCGTCTGTTCGTATATCCCACTCTCTTTCAAAGCCGACAAAATCTCACCCAGCCGTCGATCATGGCGTTGAATAGCCGCATGCGCTTCCTCCGAAGAAAATCCGTGATGGTGACGTTGCGTATCAAGGTCTACCAAGTGAACTAGCATCAAATTCGGCTTTTTCGTTTGAATCGTATGTACAGTTGACGCCGTCACGAAATCATCCAGTTCTGGCTGAGCAATCCCCTTCCGCTGATGACCAAACTTACGATTCATCTCAAGCTGATAGCGCTTGCTGCCATTCATAAAAGAAACAGCAATTTGATGATGCCACGGACGATTCGCAAAAATCTCCGGCATATGATAATCAATCTTCGCCTTTGCCGTCACAGGCCATAGCAATGCCGCAGTCGACAAGCCGGCTTGCTTCGCTTCATCATATAACGTCGTCCCTTTAATATGACGACGATGCCAATACCAATCTGGTGACGGTCGATTCGGCTGCAGCAACGTATTCGTCACAACGCCATGCCGATTCGGAAAATTCCCCGTCACAATACTCGTATGACACGGGTACGTCACCGAAGGATAAATCGTCTCGACCTGTCTACAAATCGCTGCCTTGTCCAACAGCTCCTGAAAATGCGGTAGCGTTTCTAACATCGGAAGATCCAGCGACGATAAACAATCAAATGAAAGTACAAGTAAATGATCTGTTAAACGCGTCATAGTAAGCCCCCTTCTCAGACGATACAAACGCAACGATGATTTCAATCATATACGCACCCCGAATTCCCCGTCATTTACTTTCTTAAAGTACACTTCGATTAGACCGAGTACTTTTCCTCTATTTAGCTAGTCATAGTTTCGCACGATACTTTGTCGCACGCCCACGCCCGACGCGTTCAATTACATTGGAAGCAACGAGTTCTGTTATCAACTGACGAACGGATGATTTACTTCTATCAAGATGGTTTTCCAATTCTTTACTAGTGAAAGTCTCATGCTGCTTAATCCAACTCATCAAATTTAACGAAACACCTTGATTCTTTTTCAACGACACTAAATCCTTTTTCGGCAATGTAACAACGAAAGCATTTGGTCCTATCTCCCAAAATGGTTCTTGTTCCACGCCCGCATAACTTTCTCTTATCCGTTGTAACCCCGTTCCATAACTTTCAATCCATTTCAATCTATAAAAACAGTTCGCCAATTTGGAGTTGCGGCTTTGTGAAATCCCTAATTCAATATCCTCTACTGATAGGCCTTGAACCAAACCGCCTACCGAAACAATCTCGATCCGATCATCGAAAATATGGATTAAAATACTGCCACTAAATCCATAATCACGATGTACCACAGCGTTGATTAACGCTTCGCGTAGCGCATCGCTTGGATATTCTGACGTTTCGATTCGCTGTAGCCCATTAAATTCAGCCACACTTGCATTGTGCATTTGTAAATAGTCATATACATCGTTCACTTGCTTCAAAAGGGAACCACCGAATTCCTTACGATCCCGAAACTCCAATTTCGTAGTTCCTTGATAACGCGCGCATTTGACGGTATGCTCACACTGCTCCGATAACAGTAAACCAAGATTCGTATAATACCCTTCCTCATTCACAATTCCAAGCGTTCTTTGCTGCGTTTGCCCAAAAGACAATTTCTCTTCCGCAAACAACTTTTTTGCATAATCAAATGCCAACGTTTGATTCATACAACGTATATTTTCAAAACTTGTGCCATCCGACTCCATAATCATCTTACGAATTGCCTCGTTTGATGCTGGATTTACAGTCGTCCCATGACGCACAAAAACCCTGGATGGCTTAATCCCTTTACTAGCTAGATGATAGGGTCTCCTTGTTCCTCTGGCAATCTCAATTTCAATAACATCCTTCCCTTCTATCGATATGATTTCAGCCTTTGTATACACAAGCACATCGGGTTTGATGCTATCACGTAACATGCTACTGATCGACTCAAGATCCTGCCGTGCATGCGGAAGCCCTATCACGGAGCCGTCATCCTCTACACCGATAACAATCGTTCCACCATTTGTATTCATAAAGGCGATTACTTCTTTTTTCAACCCATCCGTTACTTGGCGCTTCAACTCAATTGTCGAACTCTCCTCATACATGTCTAGCCCTCCTTATAAATTATCCATTAAATCGATTATAATCGATTAATTTCAATATGATTTAGTTTTCAGTTTGCCCTTCCCATGATAATGTTTATTCAAAACCCTTTATTGGATTGCAACAAAATAATCCAATAGTATTATTTGAAGTAAAGAGGCGATAGCTATCCAACAGTTACCACTACTGCAACAAGTCATCGATTATATTGAGAACCATATTAAAGAGGAAATCAAACCTGAGGAACTAGCTAAACTAGTTGGCTATTCTCCTTATCATTTTTATCGAATTTTCGATAAAAATATTGGGTATACCATTATGGATTATGTCTTAAAGAGAAAGCTGCAATACGCATTATATGATTTAGCGCAGGATAAAAAAATCATTCAAATTGCCCTGGACTATGGCTTTGAGACACATTCTGGCTTTACAAAGGCTTTTAAGAAATGTTTCGGTAGCCCGCCAAACCTATATCGACTTCACTGTCCCATTTCATTACCACAAAAACTTAATCTAGTAAGCCTACAAGAAAAAAGGGTAGGTGGCATTGTCATGCAACCGAAAATTGTGCGGAAGCCCGCTTTCCGTATTGCCGGCAAAACATTTGAGAGCACTATCGAAAATATTTCCTACACAAGAGACGCACCCGCCTTTTGGGATCAACGAATTTCTTCAGATGAAGCAATCGAAAGCACATTGTATGAAGCGTTGTCTCCCGAAAAACATGGAGAGTATTGTATCAACCTAAACAGCGAAGACCAAGGAGATAGATTTACGTATTTATTTGCAGTAAATTACGATCAAAACGTCCAGTTACCTACTGGACTGACAAATCTACAAATTCCAGAGACAACCTATGCAGTTTTTAGAACCCCACTCATTGCAGTAGAACAATTTGTCTCATCCATCAAAGGGACATGGCAATACATTTTAGAAGATTGGCTGCCCAATTCCCTTTATGAAGTCGATGAAACCAGTTATGACTTTGAATACTATGACGAACACTGCCATGACTGGGAATACAAGAAAATCTATATGGAAATTTATCTACCGATTAAAGAAAAATCCAAGGAGTGATTCATTCCTTGGATTGTCTCAAGATCATCTTATATAAAAATAATACTGGTGCTAATAACACTGCACTCACAATGATTGCAATTTTTATTGTAAAGCCTGATGCGACAAAGCCAATTACCGGCCCTCCGCCAATTTGCCCAATAGCATCCACTTGGCCTTTCACCGAAAAGAAGGTTGCGCGTGTAGAGGAATCGGGAATAATTTTATTGAGCCAAATGTCTTCCAATGGATACATTACTTGCCTTGTTACTTGGATAATTACATAGAAAGCTAGTAAACCAATGAGATACGATGACAACGCAAAGCCTATCAATGAAATGATAATTAGTAAGCTTCCGATAAAAAGGGCGATATATATATGTCTAAGATTTTGGTGGATAACACTTTGATTCATCCAACGAAGCGCCGCAAAGGAAACGAGCACGACAATAAATTGAATTCCCCCCATTAACACAACTAATTGTTCATCCCCTAAGTTCGAAATATTGGAGACCTCTAAAAAGTGAGATACCCATAAACGATCAAAACCCTCACTGTAAAATCCAACAAACAAAGCAATAAGGAATAGTATTCTCATGATGAAACTCGCTTTAGAATGGGAAATAATTTTGCCTATGTTCCCCTTCGTACTTCCCCAGGTAGACGTTCCTTCTGCTTTATCCAATGGTTTGAAGTTTTCTTCTGTCATAAAAATAATCAAATAGACGGCTAACCCCACCATACATAGTCCACCAACGATGATTGGTAAATTAATCATAAAGTAACCCGTTAAAATACTTAATGGAATTGCGATAACTTGCCCAAGATTCCCCACCTTTGCACCTCTTATAAAGGCTAGCGAAGCACGTTCTTCTCCTATTTCATCCGCAATCCACGCTTGCCGGGATCCACTTGTAAACGTATAACCGATCCCCCACGCCACCTGGGCCAGTAGAACAGTGATAAAGAACGGGAACAACCCCTCGATTAAAAAGCCAATTCCTATTAAAAAGTAACCAATGATGATCGAAAGCTTCCGACTTTTCAAATCCGAAACGACCCCCGTTGGAATTTCAAAAAGAAAAACGGAAAGTTCTAATACAGTTCCGACTAACACAAGCTGTAGCGGACTAAGCCCGACAACCTTCACATGATATAACAAGTTTACTGTAAAGATAAACGTGAAAAATAATTGCGATAAAAAACAAGTATAAATATAGACTCGATATGGATCTTTTGTTAGTAATCTGGTCATTTCACTCCCCCTTAGATTGATTATAAGGAGATAGACAGCCAGTTTCTTGTCCATATTTGCGATAATGAAGTGTCTGTATATTTCATTTTTAAATAACAATGGTTCACATGAAACTTCATTTATTAAAAAACGGTCTGCAAGCGATATGTATTCGATACCGCTTGCAGACCCATTTGTTCCTTACCTTCGTTTACTCATTCCACTAATTGTTCCGCTGTTAGAGGCAGCTGCGTTCATATCGACAACGAACAAGACGACGGTTGTATCTTCGATTGCAGTGATTGGTGGTAAATCATCTTCCAGATCGGTCACAGCTTCTTGTTTATGAACTGTGTTATCGCCAATTTGAATCGAACCATCCAATACGTACAGAAAAGGTTTCATCCCCTCGTATTGCGGAACTTGAAGGACGTCGCCCGCTTTTGGATGCGCATCCAACACATAGCCGCTCTGTCTAACGACTAATGGTGCGTCACTTCCTTCAGGGCCGACCATCTCATACCAATCACGATTGTCCGTAGGTTTGTCATGAAATTGAATGTTTGAGGGCAAATCGGCAGTATGAGGACGGAAAAAGATTTGTAGCATTTCAACATACTCCTCTTTTACCTTTTCTTCGTGCCAAAAGCTCTTTCCGGCATTCATCATCATTAACTTGCCAGGCGCGATTGGTGCCTCGAAGCCCGCCGAATCCTTGTGATAAGAAGTACCTTCCCAGACATAGCTAAAAATTTCATCGTTCACATGCTCATGCATTTTAATCGTTAAACCTTTTTTCATAATAGCGTGGTCGATCGTACTAAGAGGTCCAAAAGCCGTATCATTCGTCTCCACATCCAAAATGTCACTTGGCTGGATCCGTGTAATGGTGAATGGTCCTCTAAAGGGTTGATAATGATTTCCTGCACGAAGTATTTGCATCAAGCCTATATCCCTCCCTCGTAGATTGAAGAAAGCGCGGAGATCCCACTCGGATTCTCCACGCTTCACGTCTAGTTACAGCTCCTGATAATCCTTCTGATACTTCCCGCCGTCTTTGACTACTGAGTGATACAACGCCTTTAAAGCGAAACTTTTTTCCAGGTCATGTTCCTTCATCACTTGTCTTAACCTTTTTGTCAGCTCCGCATCGTTCTTCACAAGCTGTTCCATCTTTGGTTTTGAATATTGCATAATTCAATCCTCCTTCACATTCATTTTATTTCTTCATTATACCACTGCTTAACGCTCATCCATCCGATTCAGATTTGCTATACTACTTTTATCAGCAGGAAATAGAGCGGAGTGACTTCATGTTTAAAACCATCGGTATACTTGCACACGTAGATGCAGGAAAAACAACATTTTCTGAACAACTTCTCTATCACACAAATAGCATTAAGCAGCGAGGACGCGTCGATCATAAGGATGCCTTCCTGGATAGTCATGCCATCGAAAGAGAGCGAGGCATTACCGTTTTCGCAGATCAAGCAGTCATCTCATACAACAATTCCACCTATACGATTATCGATACACCTGGACATGTCGACTTTTCGCCAGAGATGGAACGTGCCATTCAAGTCATGGACTATGCCATTATCATTATTAGCGCAAGCGACGGCGTCGAAGGTCATACCGAAACCGTCTGGCAGCTACTGCGTAAACACCAAGTCCCAACCTTTTTCTTCATCAATAAAATCGATCGTGAAGGAAGCGATGTAGAAAATATTTTACAAGAGATTCGCATCAATTTATCAGAAGATGTTTGCGACCTTACAACCGCCTTCCACGAAGGCATCATGCAAGAGGAGCTCATCGAATTTATCGCAGAGCGTGACGAAGCGCTGCTGGAAACCTATATGGACAATGGTTATGACGAGACGCTATGGTTCCAAACATTCAAGACGATGATCAGGGACAATAAAGTGTTCGCCTGCGCTAGTGGTTCTGCACTAAAAGACATTGGTATCATAGACTTTTTCACAAAACTCGATGCCCTAACGGAAACCTTCTACGATAACTCCAGTGAGTTTGCTGCACAAGTGTATAAAATTCGTCACGATGATAACGGCAACAAAGTAACATTCCTTAAATCAGTGAGTGGTACACTTCGCGTTCGCGAAGAGGTCCATTACGGGGAGCTGACCGAAAAAATTACCCAAATCCGCATATATAACGGCAGTAAATTCAAGGCTGTTGACCAAGTCCACGCTGGCGAGCTATTTGCAGTTACCGGCCTAACCAACGCCTCCATTGGCGACGGCATAGGTGCACTGAAAGAAAAAGTGACATTTGACCTCATTCCAACCCTAAAATCGAAAATCATTTTTGATGCATCTGTCCATGTCAAAGAAGTGCTGCGCTGCTTCAATATATTGGACGCAGAAGATCCTTCCCTGCACGTTTTTTGGGATGAATATTTTCAAGAAATTCACGTGCACGTCATGGGCATTATCCAACTCGAAGTCTTGAAGGAAATTGTCAAGGAACGATTTCAATTTACCATCTCTTTCGGCGAGCCAAAGATTCTTTACAAAGAAACAATCGACACAACCGTTAATGGCTACGGTCATTTCGAACCACTACGGCATTATGCAGAAGTCCATTTAAAAATTGAACCTGCCGAAAGAAATAGCGGCATCTCTTTCAGTAATGTCTGTCACGCCAATGACCTGTCTATCGGCCATCAAAACTTAGTCCACCATCATTTATTTGAACGCGACCATCACGGGCTATTAACCGGTTCTGCCCTCACTGACGTCAAAATTACGCTGCTGACAGGACGAGGACATAACGAGCATACTTCTGGCGGCGATTTTAGAGAAGCCACTTACCGCGCTTTACGCCAAGGATTAGAGCAAGCAAAAAACACAGTGCTCGAACCCTTCTACGATTATAAAATCAAAGTAGAATTAGATCATATTGGGCGTGTACTATCGGACATCCAACAAGCACACGGCAGCTTTGAGCCCCCTGAAACGATTGGAGACAAGATACTCGTCAAAGGAAGGGTGCCTGTTGCAACCTTCATGAACTACAGTGCCACGTTTGCCTCCTTCACTCATGGAAAAGGAACGCTAAGTCTGCAATTTGGTGGCTATGATCGTTGTCATAACGAAGAGCAAGTCATCGAAATGATTGGCTACAACAAAAATGCAGATGCTGAATACACTTCTACCTCTATTTTTTGCGCCAAGGGGAAAGGCTATCCAATCCCTTGGAATGAAGCAGAGGCGGCCATGCATTGCCTATAGAACTATATAAATTACTCAAATCTATGACATTTGCCTAAAAACCACTACAAAAGAATTATTATTATCATTCTAACTAGTAGATAAGATGCATATTAAATGTTAATATTGATGAATACCTAGGGAAAACTGATTGTTTATCCTTACTGACTTACTACAACAGAACTCTTTTTTCTTCCTTCAGCAAATATGTTTGTATTGAAAGTGAAGCGCCAGTTACAGAAGACTTTGTTCTTGATGGCGCGGTGAATAGTTTTGTTTACTATTAAGCAAGTGTTCAAATGCCTGCTGAATGAAGATAAAGCCTCCGGTGGATGTCCTAGATTTTGAATCAAGCCTACTCGATTCAAAATCTGGACACAATTACGCCGAGGCATAATTGATTTTTGTAAGTATAAAAGCATGGAGAGGAATTGTTTCATCATGTTGACGGGAATTAAAGATATGGCATCTATTCTTCGACTAGTTGGAGATAAATTCTGTCTATCTATTACAGATTCAAATGGAACCATCACATACGTAAATCAACTATTTTGCGATCTTTCACAATACAGCGAAGAAGAACTAATTGGTAAAGATTATGGACTGTTGAATCCAGACTATACAGCTGAAAAATTTGCAATTGAAATGAAGGAAGTCTTTACAAAAACTAACGTATGGCAGCAACAATATAACAGCTTCGCAAAGGACGGATCCCCTTATTGGGTGTCTGCCACAATTATCCCGATACACGGCGACGACGGGGACATTGTTCAATACGTCTCTTTAGATATCGACGTCACCGCGAAAGTCATCGGCAATGATTCCCATAAACAGACCCTTGATAGACTGCTAACAATTGAAAATGCACTTGACCAGTCTTCCGTTGTTGCTGTCACCAATCAACAAGGTGTGATTACATACGCCAATGATAACTTTTGCGAACTATCCCAGTACACAGCCGAAGAACTCATCGGGCAAACACATCGAATTGTCAATTCAGGCTTTCATCCAAAAAGCTTTTTCAAGGATTTGTGGCAAACTATCGGCAACGGGGACATTTGGAAGGGCGAAATTAAAAATCGAGCAAAGAATGGTAGAGAATACTGGGTCAATACAACGATTGTTCCTTTCTTAGGCAAGGACGGAAAACCTTATCAATATATTGCAATCCGAACAGATATTACTGCTCGAAAAGAAGCCGAACACGCTTTAGAGCTAGCCTTAAAAAATGATTTTCGCCAAACTGTTAAAAATCTTCATAATGCGATTTTCAAGTATACTTCAGCTCCAGATGGTGGTATTACCTTTACAATGCTCGAAGGAAAAACGGCCGAAAAACTTGGAGTTACAATAAAAAAATTACAGACCAACCAGCTTCAACACGTTTATACGAAAGATGAAATCGGACGGTTTCGTCATTATTTAGAGGCGGCCTTACAAGGTCAAGTGACACAATTCGAGCTACACTTTCTGAGCCAAACATTTTTAGTCTATTTATCGCCGATTTTTGAAGACGATACTATTATTGAAGTTGTCGGTACCGTCACAGACATTACAGAGCACAAAGAAGCTGAGAAACTCGCCGAGCGTTTGGCCTATTACGACCATTTGACCGGCTTACCAAATCGACTTGTTTTCCAAAAGAAAGTAAACGAAGTGCTCAAATACTCGAAAAGAAAAAATGAAACATTTGCCATTATGTTCATTGACCTAGATCATTTTAAAAACATTAATGATTCCATGGGACACTCCATTGGGGATCAGTTGCTCATCCTAGTGGGCGAAAGGCTACGGCAATGTGTACGTAAAGACGATGTTGTCGCACGACTTGGTGGTGACGAGTATGTCATTTTATTACCTTCAGCACCAGCCACTATAACAGAGGCAGTAGCTTCGAGAATTGTCGAAGAAATGTCCAATCCTTTTAACATCCAAAGTCATGAAATATTTGTCAGTTCAAGTGTAGGCATCAGCCTATTCCCGGAAGACGGTAGTGATTACGATACACTGATGAACAACGCTGATTCAGCTATGTATGTCGTGAAGGATAATGGTAAAAATAACTTCCAATTTTTCACTGAGGAATTACACCGTGAAATGGTAGAAAAAACGTCGATTGAGCTTGAATTAAGGCAAGCATTGAAAAAGAACCAATTTGAATTGTATTACCAACCGCGATTCAACATTAGTTCAGGCAAACTGATTGGACTGGAAGCACTGATTCGCTGGCAGCATCCTAAAATGGGTATCATCTCACCCGCTCGTTTTATTCCAATTGCCGAAGAGGCGGGGTTAATGGTACCGATTGGTCAATGGGTACTCGAAACCGCTTGCGCACAGTTGAAGAAATGGCATAATGGAGGTTTTCCGCAATTAGCTATGAGCGTCAATATTTCTCATAAAGAATTTAAGCAAACCATGTTTGTCACACAGTTAACAGATATATTACGAAAAACCGAGCTACCGCCTGCGTCCCTTAACTTAGATATCACGGAAAGCGCAACAACTGATAAAGTGAATTGGCAAACTACTCTTCACCAGCTCAGGGACCTTGGCGTTAGCGTCAGCATCGATGATTTTGGAACCAGTTATTTTTCTCTTGGTAATTTAACGACGTTTCCAATCACTCATCTGAAAATTGACCAAGCTATTATTCAAAAGCTAGATTCAACTAACCAAATGATTGTCAAAACGATCATCACCTTAGCCAAAAGCTTACATTTAATCGTCATCGCAGAAGGTGTTGAAACAGTCGAACAGTTACATTTGTTACAGGACTTACAATGTGATGAAGTGCAAGGCTATTTATATGCCAAGCCACTTCCTGCCGAACAAGCCAACGAATTCCTATACAAAACGCTTCAGACATAAATAATAACAGGCACAGTCCCACAGACTGTGCCTGTTATTATTCATCTACAGCCAATCGAAAAACTAAAAAACGTTCATTATCATTTTGTTCATATAAACCGGGGATCTTCACTTCCAGTAACGATACAAAAGGGGTTACCGTTTCAAGAAACTGACTATACTCGATTGTTGGGTAGTATAGGATAATATCCACTGTCCGCTTCTGTTGCTCAACCGAACGTAAAATACGGGCTATAACTTTCATAAAAATTTGAACAGAAAACGGATTGAAAAAGTAAAAATAATTGTCCGTTACTGCCACTTCATAGTCCTCTGCCAAACAGCATTCAAAGGAAATCGTCCCTCCCATTTGCTTGGACTTCCCTCGATAACTTAGCTGGTTTTCAAGTGCCTCCTGATACAATTGTGCACTCATTTCAATCCCTGTCACCGATACCTGAAAACGGTGATGCAAGTAAAATGCCAGCCGCCCTTTACCGCATCCAAAATCGACGACCCCATCTGTTCTCTTTAGTGTATAGTCACGAAATAATTCATCCAGCGCTACATAAGGCGTCGCCTCGTAACGGTTATAATGTGACGACTGATTTTGCCACTCCCGTGTGCCACTGGTTTTAATACGCAGCAAGCGATCATAGTCTTTATCGTCCATGCATACCTTCCTTTCCAATTACAACTCTAACTAAAATCCCCTCCGAAATAGAACTCAGAGGGGATCTTTCTATCCATCTAGCTAGCTTACTGTTGTAAAATATATGTCCGTAAAGCATGAGCAACCCCATCTTCATTATGATGCTTCGTTACATACGTACTCATTTCCTTCAGCTGCTCTTCCGCATTGCCCATTGCTATGCTCATTCCAGCAATTTCAAACATCGATACGTCATTATAATTATCTCCAATAGCAACCGTGTTTTCCAAAGGAATATCTAAATGATTCGCCATGAATCGTAAAGCACTCCCTTTTCCTGCATCAGGATGACCCAGTTCTAAATTGAAGATGCCTGACGAAGTAAGCGACAGGTCAATCCTTTCTGACAACACCTTACTCAGCTCAGCTAGCTTGGCTTCATTCAATGACAGCACCAACAGTTTATAAACGTCCAAATGTTCAACATTTGGCATCCCGCTGGTAGCTGTTGATAGCGTTCCATTCAAATCATATTGTTTTTCTAAATAATGGCGAAGCATTTCTCCCGCCCAGCCCGTTACTTGCTGTTTCGTCGCATGGAGAATTTCTTCTTGTAAAACTTCCTTGCCGCCGTGTCCGTTATAAATACCATTTGCAGTGTAGAGCTCATAGTGAACTCCACTATGCTCAAGTACTTCAATGACTTCCTCAACAACTCCAGTTGGAATTGAAAAACGTTGAATCTCTTGTCCTTTATAATAAGAAACCGCACCATTTCCTGTCATAATCGGACAGACAATCCCCGTCGGCTGTAGAATTCTCTCCACGTCTGGCAAGGCACGTCCAGAGGATATCGCCACGATATCTCCCTGTTTTTGCACTTCCAAAATAGCTTCTTTATTGGCCTCACTAATGATGCCGTTTTCCGATAATAATGTACCATCAAGATCAATCGCGATTAACCTCAAAACAATCAATCTCCCTTCTAATCAGTTACACCCTATTCATTATACCTTAATCCTCTAGACACGTTTTAAATTCCTTAATTCTTTCGTTAATTTGTCAAGTCATTAGGTAAATATCCCGCCCTACCTTCCCGCCCTTGTTCGACAACAAACTAGTATTCTGTTGACATTATTCTACAGCGTCATACAATAGGATTAAGGTAGTATAATATTTTTCATTGTTTTTCCCTACATTAGAGAAAAACGAATCTTCGTCTTAGGTATATATAACCTTTTTATCGTTTGAATAAAATTAAAATCCAATCATATTATTTAGGAGATGAAGTAATGTCCAAAGATACCAAAAACAAATCAAAAGGTTGGTTTAAAGGTGTTCTATCTACTCAAAATCAATCCGAGCAAAATAGTTTTGAAGAAGATATCATTGAAATTGTCGAGGACGACGTCATGATGCAAGAAGAGCCTAATCACTTGGATTCATCTAGCAATAAAGACTTATTCTCTAAAGATAATCAGGACAAAATCGCCTTGGATATGATTGTTTCTCTAGAAAATATGCTCAATGACCGACAGTTAATTTTGTATAAAAAAGAAGGTCTCGAAAATCAATTACATACGGCCAATGAAACAATTAGCCGCCTCAAACATGACCTTATGAAGAAAGAGCAGCTAGCGCATGACAAGGATAAGGAAATTCGTTTATTGGAAAGTAATCTAACAAACAAACAGATGGGTTATGATCAGCTTCTTGAAGATTATAAGGATTATCAGAGTACCTCAAATAACGACTTCCAAAAAATATCAAATCAGCTTGAAAAAGAAATAAATAAGTATAATATGCTCAATGAAGAATCTACAAACAGTCAATATCAAAGCATGTTGACAATTAGGGAGCTCGAGGAAAAAATCAGAACTTTGGAAGTAGAAAATCAAAAATACGCAGAGCAATGTGCCCAAATTCTTAGTGAGAAAAATGAATTAATGCAAACAATTAATGACTTTACAGAAAGAATGTCATTTTCCTTTTCTGCAAAGGCAACTCCATCAGATGAATAAACGGTGAGTAGCGCATGAATCACTACTTTGGAAAGGAGCAGCTCATGCAAGCCTATCAGGGAAAATTACTTGAACTAGTAGCGATTGATACTGAAGCAAGTCAACCATTTCTTCAAATTAGGCTAACATTTGAACAGGATATTGAATTACTTTGGAAAATTGACGCTGACACAGCTAACCACCTGAAGGCTGTGACGGCACTTGGACAATCTCACAAATATAGATTATCCTTCTCTAGTTTTTGGGATGCAAACCACCATCAATATGTAAGCTTTTTAACAAGAACATATCGAGACCAAAGCGAAAAAGTTTATTTCCCATGTTCAGAAGCCTATGTAAACGGACTGAACGCTATTAAATATAGTGAGCAAATTAGCCATATTCAAGCGCTCCACTTTTTAACTAGTCATTCACAGTCCATTAAACCTGTCCAACAAAAAACGATGCCAAATAGGTTATTTCGTAAATTTTCTTGGATAGCAGTCGCAACGATATTGATTACAGCCACTATTTCATATGGTCACTCTCCTATGAATAAATTAGAGGTTATTCATAATATTACTGCAAAAGCTAACGGGGCCAATAACGAAATTCCTATAGATTTAACAGTTATAGAAAAAAGTCCGTTAGTGGACCAGCAGCAAACGGCTAATAGCTCTCCTGAAGATTCTAAACCTGAGCCTGTTGTTTCTGTAAGTGAACCAATTCTCCCCACAAGTGTGCTCGATGAAGTAATTTCCTATAGTATTCAAGCAGGTACCGTCGCCCTTACTTTCGATGACGGTCCCTCAAAATATACAAAGGAAATTACAGATATACTAAAGAACTATAAAGTAGGTGGAACATTTTTCTTTATTGGTAAAAATGTCCTCAAATATCCTAATCATGTTCAATACGTTCATGCTAACGGCTATAAAATCGGCAGTCATTCTATGAACCATACTGATTTAATAAGGCTTTCTTACGAAAAACAGGAACTCGATCTTTTGCATACCAATCAATTAATTGAGGATGTTATTCAAGAAAAGGTTACACTTTTTAGACCTCCTTACGGGTCTAATAACGAAGATACTTTGCAGATCATGAACAACAACCAAGCAAAAATGGTTCTTTGGAATACAGATACACAAGATTGGAAAAGTCATAATGCCGATAAAATTATGAATGCTGTACGAACATCTAAAACTTCCGGATCCATCATTCTTCTCCATGAATCCCAAGCCGTAGTCGACGCATTGCCACAAATCATCGACTACCTACAATCCCAGGATTTACAAATCGTAAACTTACAATAAAAACATTTGCCGCTACATAGGCAAATGTTTTTTAATGATCCATTACTACTTCGCTTTTAAACCATGATTCCGTGGGAACATTCTTCGCCAACCTAGTAAAATAGCTACGCAAAGCACTACAATATAGACGTAAATTCCATAATCAAAGATGCTAGCAATTAGATGGCCGACAACAAAGATACCGACCAGTAGACCAAGTAGCAGCATTTTTGCTGTCCCTGCATCTTGGGCAAATTCAAATGACTCGGAAAAAGGATACTCCCCAGCCTTCAAAATCGTATATGTTATGAGCATTTGTACAATTCCAACCAAGAAAATTACGAATAGGTCTGGCAAAATTCTTACTGTGAAAATCCAAGTAAACACAAAGCCAAGTACTAGAAAGATAGGCACATACAATTTCACTAAAAAAGCTTTTAATGCTCCACTGTAGGCAGCAGATGGTTGTTGAATAGGCGCAGCCTTAAATAGCCAGCTTCCTTTATAGCTTCCCGAAAACTTTAGCATGTGAACAATGTTAGGGATCATCAGGTTACAAAAGTACATGAATAAAAACATATTCCCCGTCGCAATATCAGACAGCGGTCGCTCACGCAATTCATTGAAAATAAAAACGAACGGAAAAACAAGCGACATCCCAAGCGCCGGATATACCTTCAACTTAAACTCGCGCTCTTTCTTCATCATTAGCACAGCAAAACGGAAGAATACTCTTTCTTCAGCATTCCAACAGACCATTTTTGCCCACGCCTCATCCCACCAATTGCTTTTCCGCTTCCTTTTTTTCGTATCATTCATTAACTTCTCTAAATTCCGTTCAAAAGAAGGCATCAAACGAGCGTAGCTGTACATGGCGAGCAATGGAACACAGAGGGCAAGAATCGCAAAAACAAGCATATAATCGCTTACATGATGGGCTAACAGCAATTCGAACAGTGCGCCATACCAAATCGGCGGTATGAAAAAGTGCCACCAGCTAAATAGATACGTAAAATCCAAGTCAACAAACTGAAATGACCGTATAAGTATTTGGTAGCCAATAACGACACCAACCGTTAAAATAATTTGCACGTAGTTAATAATATCCTTCAGTTTTTCACCGTCAAAAAAGCGAAGGATAAACAAGTATAGTAATGAAGTAAAGACGACGACAAGCAGGATTGTTAATAGTAACTCTACTAAAAAAATAAGCGTAAAAGCTATGCCATGTTTGAAAAGACCCACGATGAGTGGAATCGTCACAAATGAGCCCGTAATGAACGCCATATAGATCATAATATGTATAATTTTAGCCGCACTAATTGTTCTTCCACTTATCGGTTTTGTTTGTAAAATATTTTTATCTCTCACATCTAGCAAGACAGACGAAAAATCGGAAATCATCGACGTTGCTAAAAAAAACATAATGATACCGAAAGCAATACTCATTTGAAAAATGTAATTCCCGTCGAGCACCATAAATGGAATAAGCATAAGCCCATACAAGCCATAGATCCACAGTGATTTCAGAAATTGATTGCCATCCTTCTTTTTCCTAGCATCATTAAAAATCGTTGGTACCCTTCGCTCATCCATCGTCAGTTTGATGCGCAAGATTTTGTCCATCGCTTCGTAATCAATACCTAGCCTCTTACATACAGATTTAAATAACGCTAGAAATTTCAATGATTGAAAGTCACGCATATGTCTGCTCCTCTTGTACAATCGATACGAATTTCCCCGCCCTGTTTTTATGATCAGTAAAGCCCGTCAATTGATTGAAGATCTCAGCAAGCGTTCCCTCTTCACTCATTTCTTGTAACTCCTCAAAGCTACCATCTGCAACCACTTCACCTTCCACAAGTAGGACGATGCGATTACTAATTTTCTCGACGAGATCCATAATATGTGATGAGTAAAAAATAGTCTTTCCTTTTGCAGCAAGCTGCACCAAAATCTCTTGAATCACCATCATACTATTTGCATCTAGCCCACTTAACGGCTCATCCCAAAATAATAAGTCCGGATCATGCAGTAAGCTCGAAATGATTAAAACTTTTTGTTTCATCCCTTTTGAAAATGAGGATAGGCGCGTGTTTCTGACATCGCTTAAGTCAAATTCTTTCATAAGCCTTGTCGCTTTTTCTTCCGCATGTTCTCGACTCATCCCGTACAGCTCCGCAACAAAGACTAAATACTCAATTGCCGTCAAATTATCGTACGCTTCTGCATTTTCTGGAACGTATCCAATTTTCCGTTTATATGAAGGGTCCCCCGAAGCAATATCCTGTCCAAAAATCTCCACTTTCCCTTGGTAAGTATCAATTAGCCCAAGCATAATTTTAACCGTCGTACTCTTCCCAGCACCATTAGGGCCAATATAACCAATGATTTGCCCTTTAAAAACCTCCAAATTAATGCCATTTAATACGCGTTTCCCTCCATAATCCATCGTCACATTTTCAAGCGATAATACCCTTTCAGTAGCTGACTCCATACACTCACCCCTCCTCTATAATTATGTTATTATTCTAACATTTATTTACGGAAAAGGTGATGAATTTCCTTTTTCATTAGAAAAGTGGTAATGGTCACCGCCTTGCCACTTCCAGCCTATAAAAAGTCAAAATCGCTTGCTCTCTAAAATCTCCACAAATCGCGTAGAAGCTTGTGATAGAGGCACCGTTCTTAGAAAGCAGACACCAATACTTCTCTTGGGAATTTCTTCGAGCAATTGAACTTCAGATAACAGACCACTCTCCAAGTACTCTTTGGAGAACTCTTTTGTCACACAAGCAATGCCCAAATTAATTTTGGCAAACTCCAATAATAAGTCATGTGAACCCAATTCAAATTCTGGTGAAAACTGTATGCCACGTGCTGTCATAAAGTCCTCTACATATTTTCTTGAATTGGATTGTGGTTCAAGAAATATTAACGGTAATTTTACTAATTCATCCAAGCTCAGTGGCTTTGCTAGTATCTTTTTAAATTTCTCACCATAAACAAACGTATCTTGAACGTCAAAACAAGGTCTGACTTCCAACGTCGGATCGTCAATAGGTAGGTTGCAAATGGCAATATCTACTTCTCCTGATTTCAGCTTTGCACAGAGCTCCGCCGTTGTTCCATTAACAATTTTGAATTTAATGTTCGGGTAGCCATTATGAAAAAACTCTAAAAAGGGTAGTAAAAAATACCTTGAAATCGTATCACCTACACCGATTTTAAGTTCGCCTGCCGTTAAATTTTTAAACTCCAAAATCTTTTCTTCACCAACACGCAATAAATTAATGGCTGAATTGGCATACTCAAATAAAAGGCTTCCTTCATTTGTTAAAGATACGCCTCTTGGCGTCCGGTTAAAAAGACGTGTATCCAATTCTTTTTCCAACTGCATAATGGACTGACTGACGGCTGGTTGCGTCATATACAATTCTTTTGCCGCCTTGGAAAAGCTTTTATTGACCGCGACCTGACAAAAAACTTTATATAAATCTAGTTTACTTACCACATAAGCACCCCTTATACCCATCATTCGATATATTAATTTTACTTATACCATTAGTGTGATGTATATTACAAGTAGATAGTTAGATAATGATAATATCCGCCGGGGCTTGCCTTCGGTAAATAGACTTTATAATTATGAGGAGCGATTCTATTGGGAAGAGTAGTTGGAACAGTTGCGAGAGGTCTCCGTTGCCCGATTATCAATCAAGGGGATAATATCGAGGATATCGTTGTAGAGAGCGTATTAAAAGCTTCGGAAGTTGAAGGCTTTCAAATTAATGATAAAGATATCGTTTCGATTACAGAATCTATCGTTGCCCGCGCACAAGGGAACTATGCAACCATCGATCATATTGCCAAAGATATTCACGCTAAATTTGGAGACGACACAATCGGTGTCATTTTCCCAATTCTAAGCCGCAATCGTTTTGCAAACTGTCTTCGCGGTATTGCCAAAGGTGCCAAGAAAATTGTCATCATGCTGAGCTATCCTTCTGACGAAGTCGGTAACCATCTAATCAGCCTGGATCTTCTCGACGAAAAAGGCATTAACCCATGGACGGATGTGCTCACAGAGCAAGAATTCCGCCAACATTTTGGCTACCAAAAGCACACGTTCACAGGCGTCGATTATATTGACTACTACAAATCATTAGCTGCAGAATTCGGTGTTGAATGTGAGATTATCTTCTCTCAAAAACCAAAAACAATTTTACAATATACGAAGAACGTTTTAACATGTGACATTCACACACGTTTCCGTACAAAGCGTATTCTGGAAGAAAACGGTGCTGAAAAAGTGTACACGCTAGATGATATTTTAGCTGAATCTGTGGACGGTAGCGGCTATAACGAAGAATACGGTCTACTTGGTTCAAACAAATCAACGGATGACGGCGTGAAGCTTTTCCCACGTGACTGCCAACCAGTTGTCGACAATATTCAACGCATGCTACTTGAGAAAACAGGTAAAGTAGTCGAAGTAATGGTCTATGGAGACGGCGCATTCAAAGACCCTGTCGGCAAGATTTGGGAGCTAGCTGATCCAGTCGTTTCTCCTGCTTATACACCTGGACTTGCTGGTAAGCCAAACGAGGTAAAATTAAAATATTTGGCAGACAACAACTTTGCAGATTTACGTGGGGATGAGTTAAACAAAGCAATCTCCGCATTCATCAACAACAAAGATGAGGACCTTACGGGTTCAATGGAAGCACAAGGGACAACGCCACGTAAATTAACAGATCTTATCGGTTCTCTTTCTGACTTGACGTCAGGTAGTGGAGATAAAGGTACACCGATTGTCTTTATCCAAGGTTATTTTGATAACTTTACGAAATAAAATAAATGAAAACTATACCAGGCAATCGAAATCTACATAATTCGATTGCCTGGTATTTTTTATTTTTCAATTGAGCATTGACATTTCTTTTTCTAAGTTATATGGTTAATTACATAAGTAACTAACCAACATGGTGGTGAAGAAGTGAAAAACTTGATTGATGATGGTCGACCTATTTTCATTCAAATTGCAGAACGGATTGAGGATGACATTATTGAAAATAGCCTGCCGGAAGAATCGCAAGTACCCTCAACCAATCAGTTCGCTGCATTTTATAAAATCAATCCTGCTACTGCTGCGAAAGGTGTAAATCTATTGGTAGATGAAGGAATTTTATATAAGAAGCGAGGGATTGGAATGTTTGTGGCAGAAGGGGCGCGTGCAAAAGTAAAAGAAAAGCGTAAAGAGCAATTTTTCGAACAGTATGTAGTCACGATGATTCAGGAAGCGGAGAAGCTTGGAATTACAGCGGACCAGTTAACGGATATGATCCGGAGAGGAGATAACAAACGATGAACAAAGTGATTGAAGTTAAACAGCTTACAAAATCATATGGGCAGTTTAAAGCTTTACAGGACACCAGTTTCTCCATCCATGCAAATAAAATCTACGGACTTCTTGGTAGAAACGGTGCAGGAAAAACAACAATGATGAAAATGATTACAGCTCAAATTTTTCCGACTAGTGGTGATTTGAATGTATTTGGAGAAGATCCCTATGAAAATGCCAACGTTCTTAGCCAAATATGTTTTATTAAAGAAAGCCAACAGTACCCTGACTATTATAGTATTCTTGATATTTTGGAAGTCTCTAAATCCATTTTTCCAAATTGGGATGCCGACCTGTCTAGCTCACTAGTCGATGATTTCAATTTACCTTTGAAACGAAGAATTAAAAAGCTGTCGCGTGGAATGCTTTCAGCAGTCGGAATTGTGGTAGGTCTCGCAAGTCGGGCACCACTAACTATTTTTGATGAACCATATTTGGGGCTCGATGCAGTTTCAAGAGGGTTATTTTACGACCGATTAATGGAGGATTATTCAGAGCATCCTCGAACCATCATCTTATCCACCCATTTAATTGACGAGGTAAGTAACTTGCTGGAGCATGTTTTAGTTATTGACAATGGCAAGCTAATCATTGATAAAGATGCGGAGGAACTGCGTGGGAGAGCATTTACAGTCACAGGGCAAGCTTTGAAGGTGGAAGCATTCCTCCAAGGGAAAGAAACTGTGCATCGTGAGCCATTCGGCGGTTTGCTTTCAGCTACTGTCATTCATAGCGGGGATAGTTCAGATCGACAACAGGCGGAAGCAAGTGGACTTGAAATTTCTCCTGTATCTTTGCAGCAACTCGTCGTTCATTTGACAAATGGCAAAAAAGGAGTGTTTGTATAATGAATCGAATTTCCGGTGTCTTAACCCTTCATTATCGGGATAAATGGTCCTGGGTTTATATTCCTGCTATAATTCTATTCTCTAGTTTCGCTGTGAATCTCCTTGTTGGTTTCCTAGTACCAAGTCCAGAAGCCATTTATACAGGCGGAGTCTCATCCATTTTTATTTATCTTTTTGTAGCAGGAATTATCGTAGTGGCAAAAACGTTTCCTTTTGCAGTCGGAATGTCAATTAGAAGAGTCGACTATTTTATCGGGACTGTAGCGATTGGAACAATTTCCAGCTTCGTATTCACCTTACTGATTTTTTCAATGGGACAGTTAGAAAACCAGTTGAATGGTTGGGGAAATAGGCTCCACTTTTTCTATTTCCCCTATTTAAATGATGGTACGTTAGTAGAACAGTTTGGTATGTACATGATCCTATTTCTTCATTTATTCTTCCTTGGCTTTTTAATAGCAAGCTTTGCGAAACGTTTTGGGCGCAAGGGGATGTTCATTTCATTAATGGCTTTCCTGCTAATTGGAAGTATCGTAGTTTACCTCATACATTTTTTTGAACTTTGGAGTAATATCTTCAGTTGGTTTGTAGACAAAACAGCTGTACAAATTTCCTTCTGGCTTTTGCCTTTTGTACTGTTCTATCTACTTGCTTCGTTCCTACTGCTGCGGAGAGTAAGCGTATAAATAAAATGCCGAGTACCCGAATGATTCAACATTCGATGAGTACTTGGCATTTTGATTTATTATTCTTGTAAAAAATCCAACAATTTTTCTTCGTCCAATGGCCTGCTATAGTAATAGCCTTGCACGGTGTCGACATTCATATTACGTAAAATCTGGAGCTGCGCCTCTTCTTCTACACCCTCTGCAACAATATGAAAGCCCAAACTTTGTCCCAGCGTAATAATTGTTTGCAAGATGGCTTGTACAATCGGATCTTCTTCAATTTGATGGATGAAGGAACGATCTACTTTGACGCAGTCAATCGGCATCAGACGCAAATAATTCAAGGAAGAATAGCCTGTTCCAAAATCATCCAAGGCAATGTGGATACCCAATCGCTTTAACTCTTCCAACTTCTGGATTGTTTCCTCTTGATAATTAATGATGACGGACTCTGTTATTTCAATTTCAAGGAAGGACGGTTCAACATCATAATAGGCTAGCTTCTTTTGTACTTTTTGAACAAAATCCGCTTCACGCAATTGAAGTGCACTGACATTTACCGCCACACGCTGTATCGTAACATCCTCCTTGGCAAGCCGTTTGATCATTTGTAAACTCGCATCTAATACCCAATCACCAATCGTAATAATTTGACCTGTACTTTCTGCTAAAGGAATAAATTCCGCAGGCGAAACCATTCCTAGCTCTGGATGCTTCCATCGAATGAGCGCCTCAACACCAGTCGTCTCCCCACTACTAATATCGAGCTGCGGTTGATAGTGAAGGAAAAACTCTTCGTTCAACAGCGCTTGTCTCAAACCATCTTTCAGCTTGAGCTCCTTTTCAATTTGGCCTTTCATATCATTATTAAAGAAAGAAATACAGTTACGACCTTGTTCTTTTGCATGATAAAGAGCCGTGTCAGCATCTATGAGCAGTTCCCCTATCGTTTTTGCATCAGTAGGGTACAAGGACACACCCATAGAGGCTGTAATGTAGACATGCTGCCCGAATAATAAGAACGGATTCATGAATGATTCGTGAATTCTTTGTAAGACATTATCAAAATAGTCTACATCCTCTTTTTCAGCCCGCATGATTAATACAAATTCGTCTCCACCGAAGCGTCCAAAAAAACTAGTCTTCGGTAACATTTCGCCTATTCTTTTTCCTACCTCAATCAGCAACTCATCTCCGTACACATGCCCTTTTGAATCATTAACATGTTTGAATTGGTCCAAGTCGAGAAAAGTGACGGCCATCATTTCTTTATCGGTATTCATTTCGTCAAGCCACTGTTGCATTGTTTTTTCAATTGAATTCCGATTGGCTAAACTCGTTAGTGAATCATAGCTTGCTTGATAATCCAATTCTTCCACTTGATTTTTAATTTGCTGCGCCATTTGTTCGACGGCATGTGCAATTTCACCGACTTCATCTTTCCGCTTCATGCCCATTTTTATGCTAAGATCTCCATCTTTTATTTTATTAATTTGGCGAACAATGAAGGGAATGTCTTTCAATAAGTAATGCAAAACAAATGATAAAGTTGTTAACAAAACAAGGATAGCAATAGTCCAAGAAATAAATATCGACCTTTCGTATTTTGTAAGGGGGGCTAACACCACTTCTTCAGGTATATACACAGCAATTTTCCATCCTAGTTCATCCAGTTGACGAACCGAAGCGAAATGGATGCCCTCATCTGTTTGAAGTCGTAATATCTCTTCCTCTTTTAGAGGTATATCCCGAATCGTTTTCCAGATTTCCCCTGGATCGTATAAAATATCTCCTTGATCAGAAACTAAGGCTACTTTTTGTCCATCCGTCTCGAGTGGTTCTAATAAGTCTGCTAGACCATCCAGATGAATGTCTACACCTAGATAACCTAATTGTTCTTTTTCTACTATGACTGGATACGTTATACTGATCGTTAATTGATTTGTTGTATAGTCAATATAAGGTGAAGAAAATGCGAGCCCTTCATTTTCCAAAGCTTTTTTAAACCAAGGACGCTCTTCGATAAAATATAATGCATCCGTAACATAATCATCATTCGCAACGTAATAGCTATTCTTCGTATGAGCAAGCCAAACCATATTAACATCTTCATTGTTTTCTTTTGCTTGCACTAATGCTTTTTGGATCCAATCATAGTCTTTATTGGAACGAACATTTTCTCTTTTTTCATTAGTACTCATAAAGCTTTCGATGACTGGAATAGATGCAAGTTGATGAACAATTTCACCTTTTTGTTCAAATACAGAAGAAACAGCATCTTTTACATTATCATTTTTTATAGCGAGCTCCCGTTCAACTTGGTCGATCAAAATAGCTTTCGTCATAGAGTGAGAATAGAAAGCAATCGTCAACATCGTTGACAACACAACGACAAGCATCGCAATAACAACTTTACCGTTTATCCCCAATTTCATAGACTCTCCTCCACCCTATTTCCAATATCTCTTTTGACCTATCTATTATATATTCTCATTGTATCTACTTTTTTCCTGCTTATTCGGTAAATTTATCAGAAATATGTCGAATTTGATAAATAAATGACTAAAACATTTTGAGGTGTTTTGTTTTTGAACAATCTATCCAACAGAAAACAGATGATAGACACTTAAATGATTGAAGTTTTGATAAGTGAATCAATTTCATAATTGAACAATCAACAATAAAATCCGAACAAGGTTGATTTCCGCTTCAGTCGGACGCTTTCCGCGGGCACGGCTTCAGCCAATCGAACAGCGTAGGGTTCGATTTGCCGTATTTCTGCGTTCTTTGCGGAAATTAAGGCATCTGCCCTCCTGCTCTCAACGCTTCGCTTTTGTTCGCAAAAGCCGTTCTTCGTGACGGCTTTCGCAGGAGTCGCCGCCTTACGCTACAATCAACGAGAGTACAATATCATATTGACGAACACTAGAATGAATTAGCAAATAATTATTCATCTTTTACCAGAAACAAGGAATTATGAAATTGACTCAAGTGGCCAACATCTTTTTTATTTTCCGTGTAACACTATGACACCCCAGGACGTTTTTATTAGTATAAGCAGCTTGGTTAAGAGAGAAGGTGAAAGCCAATGCCCCAAATGAATAGGAAAGACATGCCTACAAAGTCTGTAGAAGAAATATGTCATGCAACATGGAAGCCTTTATACCGCTTCATTTATTACAAAGTACAAAATCATGAGGAAGCAGAAGAAATCACACAGGAAACCTTTGTAAAAGCTATCCCTTATTTACGTAAGGGCAAGATTCACCCTGACAAATATAGTGGATTTTTAAAAACAGTCGCATTAAATGTTCTTCGCGATAGATGGCGAAAGAAAAAACGCAGAGGGATAAGCGTCGATATTGAGACCATTCATCCTGAGGAAAGTGCTGTAGGTGACGCTACAGAAATGAGCGTTGAACGCCTTGTCATCGAAAAAGCACTCTCACAACTTCAAAAAGAACAACAGACGGTCATTGAATTGAGAATAATCAAGGGATATTCGGTAGCAGAAACCGCCAAAATTATGGATAAAACAGAAGTAAATATTCGTGTGATGCAGCACCGGGCATTGCAATCGCTTGCCAAGATTCTTAAAACAGTTAACTAGAGAAGGGGGTACGAGTTATGTCTAAGCATGAACAACAACTATCCGAGTATATTGATCGTTTGAATACAGAACAAAAACCGATAGACCATGACACCATTTCGGAATCTGTTGAAATCGAGGAACTGTACTCCACAGTCCAACGCATCCGAAGTCTAAAAGAGCCCGCGGAACCTAATTCTGATTATGAAAAAATGCTTGTTCAACAAGTAGAGAACGAATTATCACGCCAGAAACGGTTACCCCGGAAAAAAGGAATGCTCTTTACTGGTATTGCCAGTATTGCTGCCATTTTAGCCATACTATTTAACATGTTTTCTCCCTTTACTAACAGTGATATTGTGAATGCCATGGAAGTAGCTTTCGATGACGTAAAAGCTTACCACGGATTTCTTGAAATTATCGCAACGAATGCGAACGAGGAGTCTACAATGCAAGCGAAGTTGGAGGTATGGGCGAATAGAGATGGACATTACGTTGTCAAAGGTTTAGAAGGAATCAATCAAGACATCGTTACCGGTAACAACGGAAAAACGAAGTGGCAGGTCAATCCAAATGAAAAACAGGTTCATCGATTCCCAGCGTTCCCGGACACTTATCATTTTGCATTTGAACTTGGCCATGAAGTTAAAGCAGTGACAAATGCTTTATCTACAAAAGTGATTGGAGATGATACCGTCATAGGTAGAAAAGCTTCAATTGTAGAAGTAACACCTCAAGGTGGGCAGCCTTATCGAATATGGATTGATAAGGAAACAAAGCTTCCGTTACAAAAACAAACAGCCATGCACAACGCATTACAATACACAATTACTTTCACAGACATCGATTTCAATGAGACGATTCCTGAAGAACTTTTGTCCTATCAAGTTCCGAAAGGCTACCAAGAGGTGGAAACATCACCTGAACAAATCGTCAATAGCCTAAATGAAATCCCGTCGGCTATTGGATACATTCCAGAAATGCCAAAAACGATTTCCGAAGGATACGACCAAAATTATATGACGATTATCCCTAATCAAGGTCTTGTTAAGATTTACTACACCTCACAACACAACGACAACAAGATTGTCTTCATACAAGGTCAGGCTGTCAGTCCATTTACACCTGTTCGAACCGCTACTCTTGGCAAGGTAAATGGCAAGGTAGCCGAAATACAGTCCCCTATTTATGAGGATGTAGGGATTTTAGGTGGCGGCGGTCTGTATGCAGGCATGACAGATGTCAGTTCGATTCGTTGGCAGCAGAATGGCTTTGAATACGTTGTCATTGGCAATGCTGCTTTGGAAGAACACGCGGCATTTGTAAATAGTCTAACGAGTGATGCATTTGAAATGCCATCAACTACTGCCGATTCAGGAACTACACCACAATTTGACGTTCCATATGACATGACCATAGAGGAAAATACGCAAAAAAGCGTCGATGCTGGAAGTTCGCCTTGGAGATTAGATCCTGTTGCCGTAGCGCAAGTTTTTGTCAGTCTTCAAATTTCTCCCGATGGAATTGTAGGCGACTACCCCATTGATTTACAGGATTTTAACGTCCTGACACAAAGCGATGCAGAGGTAGTTTTAGAAGTAAGTAGCGATCAAACACCGATTACGACTATCTATCTAAAGCGACTTATCCGTCCCGATTCTACCGGAATATGGACTGTTGTTGGATATGATTGAAATAGTGATGCCAGGCACTCGAGGAGTACCTGGCATCACTATTTTTCACCAATCTTGTCCTATAGTGCTAAACCTTTAGTTACACTACTGTCACTAGTTCGACAGCCTCTACTACCAAAGGAGTTCCAGCAGAAAGGTTGCCTGTAACAGTGTTAAAGGTCAATTCTGTAGCAGAAATTGTATACGAATCGCCCTCTTGTAACACACCGTTAATATAGAAATTATAGTAACCATTCGTTACGACTGGAAAAGCAGTTGCAGCAACCCCGCTGTCATCCAGAAAAGCTGTTGCATCAATAGTAGTAGCATCGGCAACAATTAAAGGTGCTGCCAACACATTAAAAAACCTTGTCGAAGTACCTGAGACATTCACGTGAATATTAATTAAGGAAAGCGCCATTTGATTCACCTCCTTTCATTTACACTGTAGTAAATGAAAAGTTGCGCTGAAGTGACAGGGCTGTCCACGCCAAAAACTCAATTCACTTTATAAACTCCGTTCAGCTAAGAACGTCAACAATTCAAGAATAATAGGAGTACCTCTATAAATGGTTGCATTTGCTGGGCTAATCGTTAAGGAGTTCGTGTCCACGCTATACATTCCTCCCTCTTGGATAACCGCGTTGATGAATAGATCAGCGTACCCATTTGGACTGAAGCTCATAAATTCTGTTGTTGAGCTTCCATCATCGTTATAAAATAGGGTTGCAGGGAGTGTAGCTCCATTCGCCAAATTAATGTTAGCCGTTGCAACATAAAAATATCTTTTTACAGTGGGTATGATACTAATTTCAGAGGTATTTATGGGCTGAGGTATCGGAGGAAATCCAATGCAAGTAGAGCTAACTTTTATTGTTGGCCAGCATGCGGTTCTATTTCCGCAGCTTTTAATCACATTCATTTTCACTACATCTCTTTGCTTTTTACAGTTCTCCATAGTGTTATCACCCCCTAACCATAGTGTATGATAATAGTCGGTTAGCTGATTAGCCGTTTACCCTGATGTATATGCATTACATAAGAAATCCCTCTTCTTTCCACACCAAACCTTTGCAAGTAATTGGATACCACGATCAATTTCCTCATGTGAAAGCCCACCATATCCAAGTAACACTAAATGAGCTGGCTTCGCATTGGCGTAAGAAGTTGAAACAGGATACACACGAATATGAATAGCTTCTGCTAACTCAATGGCGTCTTTCTCGGTTAAATTTGATGGTAACTTTAACACGATATGTAGACCTGAGTTCTCCCCAATCACTTCAAAGTCAGGCGTTAAATACTGATGAATGGCCTTTACAATCGCCTTCTGTTTTTGTCGGTAAATCGTACGCATTTTATCAAGATGACGCCTCCAATATCCTTGCTCTATAAAATCAGCAAGGGTGAGCTGGTCCATTCGAGAAACTGTTGATTTTTGAAGCGCAAATAGCTGCTCAAACGGCTCCACGAGCTTCATAGGTAAAACAAAATAACTCATACGAAGAGAGGGAATTAGTGTCTTTGAAAATGTTCCAAAGTAAATGACGCGCTTCATTTGATCCAGCTCGGCAAGAGACGGAATCGGTTTTCCTTTATAGCGAAATTCACCGTCATAATCATCCTCAATGATGTACGCACTGTTTTGATGCGCCCAGTGAATTAACTCAATTCTCCTTTGAATCGTTAAAATCATCCCCAGTGGAAATTGATGGGCAGGCGTCGTATAAAGTAACTGATGTGGTCCATTTGGAGCCGTCACACCGAATTCATCAACAGGAATCGCTTTATAGGGTATATTGTGCTGTTCGAAAACTGCCCTCGCGCGAATAAACCCCGGATCCTCAATAGCGACAGACTGTGCTTCGCGGAAGAACTGGCAAATCATCTGCAATTGTGCTTGTGTGCCACTACTGATAAAAACTTGATGCGGTGCACAGGATACGCCACGGGATTGCTGAACATATGTAGCGATTTCTTGACGCAGTCTCCATTCCCCTTGCCAAGGACTTGTTGTAAATGAGGCATCTCCAATATGTCGACTCAGTAGCTTTTTCCACGTTTTAAAAGGAAAAGCATCCTTCGCTACATGGCCTGAATGGAAGTCAATTTCAATCTCAATCACTTCAGAGGAAGCACTTTGTATGGGCTGTACTTTCTGAGCGAGACGTTTATAATCATAGGCTGCAACAAAATAACCTGACCTCTCCTTACTGTCAATATAACCTTCAGCTACTAATTGAGCATAGGCTTCCTGTACCGTGTGAACACTGACACCTAAATCTCTAGCAAGCTGCCGTTTTGAAGGTAACTTCGTCTGTAAGGGGAGTTGATGCTGGATGATTTTCTCTCGAATTTGTTCATATATTTGAAGATAATACGGGCCATTTCCATTGAACGATAACTCCATAAAAAACACTCCTCTGGTATGGTTATTCTGATGTAATTTGGTACTTCTAATCATATCAAAATTCATGTGTAATGAAACAAAGGAGTGAATTATCATGGAAGCTATTCAATTAATCGGAGAGACTGTACTGTTACGGCCCATGACAGAGGACGATGTAGAGGGCATATACGGATGTTGCCAGGACGAGCGCATTTGGGCACATCTGCCGCAAACGTTGCAAACACGAGAGGATGTACAAGCCCATATTGAACAGGCACTAGTAGATCGAGAACAAGGAGCCGAGTACCCTTTTGTCATCGTTCTTCTAGAAACAAATGAAATTATTGGCTCTACGCGATTTTTAGATATTGCCACTGCCCATAAACGTTTGGAGATCGGTTATACTTGGCTACATCCTTCCGTTTGGCGTACAAACGTCAATACAGAATGCAAATATTTACTGCTAACTTACTGCTTTGAGCAACTACAATTTCAGCGCGTGCAAATTAAAACAGGCCATGAAAATACCCAATCACAAAAAGCCATAGAACGTATTGGAGCTACAAAAGAAGGAGTTTTGCGCAATCATATGATTCGACCGAATGGTACAGTGCGGCATACGGTTATGTATAGTGTTGTACAAGAGGAATGGTTGGAAGTGAAGCAGCATATTGAGAGATTGATGGAGGTGTATAAGAAATAAATTTGTACGCGTTAGATTGTCGACAAAGGTGAGCACCTTTTATCTGTGTCTCACCTCCTGTCAACTTTAGCTGACCCAGACCCAACAAGAAATATGTCCCTAAAGTATACCGTTACACCTTCTAGCAGCTTGAAAGTCAATGTGAAAAAGATTGTTTCTAGCACAAGTATTAGGCCATTTCGCTACTTGTGTTTTTTTACAGCGATTTATTCGTAAGTAAATTATCTATTGTCGCCTCCTTTGGATCAGTTTCAAATCCTTTCTTCCAAGTAAGGAAGACTGCTAATAAAGCCACATATAAGATGCCGCTAAGGACGATGAAACAATAGAAAATCAGTCCTGATGATACCATTCCCGTGAAGATTGCCAGAAGGACCACTCGAACTAGCAGGCCAACAGAGCGAAATACACCATCTACTCTTCCGATAATGTGATTTGGAATCCGGTCCATTAAAAAGGAATTTCTTGCAACCCTTGCTCCGCTATTTCCTATCGCAATGAAAAACATGATTGTTAAATAGATAGGAAGATCGACATAAATAATGAACGATATGACGATTGCATACAACAAAACGCTTAGAATAATTGTTTTTTCATTCCCTATTTTCCTTGCAATCATCGGTATCATCGCTCCTGCGGCGATTGCGCCCATTGCATATATCATACTTTCAAGCGCATAGATACTTCCAGAGACTTTCAATACATCCATCAAATAGACGGGAAATAAATAATTTGTTAGCATAACCCCAATGAATGGCATCGTAGAGAAAAGTAAAAAGATAAATATAATGGGTCTCCTCCACAAATACTTGATGCCTTCTGCTCCTTTGGTCTTTGCTATTCGTTTCTCTTCACCATTTGTACGTCTTTTATAAGGCAACTTCAAGTAAAAATAGATGGCTACCGCATACATGCAAGCATCGACTAACAAAATATAATGTAGATCCCACTTGGTTATTAGTACGCTAGCTACCCCACCGGCAATCATGCTTGATAGCTGTCCTTGAATTTCCATTGTTCCATTCAAAGAACTGTATTGCTCTTTACTAAAAATCTCTTGATTTAAAGCAAACATGGTCGGATAAAAAAAGGTATAATACAAACTCCCAATCATGTAAATGATCATATAATGCCAAACTTCATAAGATGCCCCTGCGAATCCCATTATTGAAAAGATGAGCAGCATAATCAGACTCACCGTTTGACTGATTAATAAAATCTTTTTTCGGGACATCTGATCAACCAAATGGCCAACAAAAGGTGTAAGGATAAAGCTCAGAATAGTCATACATAGTGTAACGTAGCCAAACACCGCATCACCATTTTTGCCGGTGACAAGTAGCCAAGGAACGGCAATCATTGTTATTCCAGAACCGATGGAAGAAGCAATGTTGGCAAAGATGATTAAACGGAAACGTGAATCTTGAAATAAATTAGTCATAGTAGTAAACCCCTTCCAGAAAGAACAACGCGTTATCTACTTTGACTATAATCGAAAATCTGCATTCCCTTTTCATTCAAAAGTCTTAGTTTCATTTCATTAAAATGACTGAGTTTAGGAATAGCCAATAGAAAAAGAGCTTTCAATCATACAATCCATTGAAAGCCCTAACTCTTGTTTTATTCCTTTAGTCATCACTCGATTCGGTTAAACCATATTTCACTGCATAGAGCGCAGCTTGTGTTCGATCCTGAACGAGTAATTTTGAGAACATATTAGAAATATGCGTTTTTACGGTTTTTTCCGTGACAAGTAATGACGATGCAATTTCACGATTACTTTTTCCTTTCGTTAACTCTGCTAAAACTTCCTTTTCACGCCGTGTCAATGGGTTGTAAATATGCGGTAGCGTTTCCTTTGGTTCTCTCATCTTCATTAGATGCGTTGTTGCATGCGGATGAAGTGTATTTTCTCCCCGCATGATTTTTCGTATACATGAAACGAGCTCGTCTGGCTCAATATCCTTTAACTGATACCCAGCCGCTCCCGCTTCAATAGCCGGAATGACGTGATCTCGATCAGAAAAACTGGTTAACATGAGTACCTCAACTTGCGGGTAATTCTTTTTGATGTGCCTAGTTGCTTGAATACCGTCCATGACAGGCATCATCAAATCCATAAGCACAATATCAGGTTGCAGTTCGCCCGTTAATTCAATCGCTTCTTTCCCATTTTTGGCTTCACCAATCACCTGGATGTCTTTCTGCGTTTTCAAGAAAAAAAGTAAGCCCCTTCTAACGACATGATGATCATCTACAATGAGTACCTTTATCATTCCGTTCACCTCTTAATAGGGTATACGGACTAATATCTCCGTCCCTCGTCCAATTTCACTATCCCATTCAACTGAACCGCCTGCAGTCTTTGCACGATCCTTCATGCTTTGTAAGCCCATTGAGGGAAGCCTAATTCCATGATCTATTAAAAATCCTTGACCATCGTCCTTAATGACAAGTAAAACATCGGTTTTCGTTACATTCAAAAATATTTCCACGACATTGACCCCTGCATGCTTCCGAATATTATTTAATGCCTCTTGTGAGATGCGAAATAAAGTTTCTTCAACACCTGAAGGTACGTTAAGGACTCCAGATACGCGCGAACCCACGGACAGTCCTAACATTTCTGCATAGCCTTTTATCGCTTCAAGCAACCCACTTTCAAGTCCACTTGGACGAAGCTGCCAAATTAAGGCCCTCATCTCATTTAACGCTTCCTGCGACAAGTACTGTATTTCCTTAAATGTCTCTTTTATATCAATTTGATTTGTCATCTCTGACCCGCCCCTTGCAGTCAAAGTTACTGAAAATAACAGTTGGTTCACAGAATCGTGCAGATCTCTTGCCAAGCGATTCCGCTCCTGTAAAAGCGCGAGCTTCTGCTCCTGTTTCGTCAATACAATCCGTTTAATCGCTGAGCCTATCTGGAAGGCAAGTGACTCGAGTAAAGCGAGTTCCCCCTCAGAATAAGTGACTGTATTCGGGGAAGCGACATTCAATAACCCAAACCGTTCCTGCCCCGATTGCAGTGGTACCGTTGCATGATGCGTAATTCCACCATTGTCGCCTAGCTTTGTAGCAATCGCATTCTCAATCCGCTGACATTCAATAATATTCGATGCCTTTTCTAATTCCCCATTTTGGTATCTGGACACACACCAACAGCCGCCCTTTTTCAAATGGTTGCATCCGTTTTGAGCTAGCGCTTCGGGGAGATTTTCACTCACAATCAGCTGTTGTTTACCTTTGTCATCAATAAAAAATATCCAACCCGTTTGAAAGTTAGTACCTTTTAAAAACTTACTTAGGGCACCGGACAGCATCGCCTCTATTTCAGTTTCTTCATTTATAAACTCTGCAATTTCCTTTAATAGTCTGACGTTCAAAAGTTCTGTTGGGTGCATATAAACACCTCCATCCTATTTGTCATTGTATAGTATCTACTATGATACCATTCAGTGAGAATCCGCACGCCCCCCTACTTTTAGCACAAGTACATCGATCGAATCTTAATGTGCATACAAAAACGGAGTACCTTGTCTTTTGGGTACCCCATTTTTTATATGTTGTTCATTATTGAACATTTATAACTACTGCTTCTCCAAGTTTCTTTTTAAACAACCTCTCATGCTCAAGCAGCCATTCCTTCCTCCACAAGCCACCCGCATAACCCGTTAACTTTCCGTCTGCACCTATAATACGGTGACAAGGGATGACGATACTTAATTTATTTTTTCCATTAGCGGTTCCTACTGCTCTGACGGCTTTTTCATTGTTAATGGAAACAGCGATATCCTTATAAGACCCTGTATGAGCATAAGGAATTGTTGTCAAAGCATTCCACACCGTTTTTTGAAATTCAGTACCCTCGAAGTGATAGGGGAATGTAAATACATGACGCTTCCCTTTAAAATATTCATCCAGTTGATTAAAGCATTCTACTACAGCGTCGGCGGTCACATCACCTACCTCATTGACGATTTCATCCCGATCAACAAACAATATTGAACTAACTGCTTCCTGTGAACCCACTATTTCTAGTACACCAATTGGTGATTTGTAATCTAATTTATGCATATAAAGACCTCCAGAGATAAAAGGTAGCATACGCCTGCCAACCTTTCCAATTAATCGCAACTTCTTTTATTTCTTCGATTGTAGGTTTACGCTCAAGTCCTAATTGTAGCTTTAACGCATTTTGAAGGCCGACATCTGCTATTGGAAAGGCAGACGGATCGTGCAAGCATTTCATCATCACATAATCTGCCGTCCATGCACCTACTCCTCGTACTGCCATTAGAGATTTTTGCACTTGCTGATTCGTTTGCTCCTGTAGCAACATTTCTTTTGTTAATTGACCAGCCGCCATCATTTTAGCTACTCCAATCACATATTCAGCCTTTCTAACAGTAAATTGCAACGTTCTTAGTTCCTCTACCTCTAGTATGGCTATTCTTTCATAAGTTGGGTATAGCCAAAAAGTATCACCTTCAAAAGTGAGACATTCTCCGAAGCTTTCGACAAAGCGTTTTTTTAATTTGTAGGCAAATGTTAAATTGATTTGCTGCCCCATGATTGCCCATGTCAATGCTTCGAATAAATCTGGTATACACATCATCCGTAACCCATAATATTTCGTGTAAAGCTGCTGCAATACCTTATCTTGGTTGGCTACTTTATAAAAACAGCTCAAGTCTTGATCCAAATCAAACCATTCCCATATATATGCCGCTACTTGTTCATAATCGTTTTTAGATGATGGAGCAATTGGGAATTCTACATGAATGACTTGTTGAGCGAATCCTATTTTGCATAGAATTAGTTCTTGATTGACTTTAATTAATTTATACAATAAACCATCTTTAATTTGATGGAGCACTTCTTCGTTGGATCTGCCCAAGAATACTAAGCATTCTTCAAAATTGAACTCCTTTGGTGGGTATAGCTCAATAAACGACCCATGATTGATCCATTTCATCTTCGTGGCTCCCCTTTTGCAAGAATACGATATTCACTAGGTGTACAATTCTTCAAACGGCGAAACACTTTATAAAAGTTTGAAGGACTCTGAAAGCCAACTTCATAACAAATCTCTAGATTCGATTGATTTGTGCTGGAAAGGAGATACGCTGCTTTATCGATTCTTATTTTCTCCAAATAAGTACGTGGCGTTTCCGATGTTTCCCGCTTGAACAATCTTTCGAGATAAAAAGGGCTTACCCCGACATGATTCGCAATATCCTGCAAAACCAACTTTTGTTTATAGTGATTGATTAAAAAGGAAATTACGATTCTAGTTAGCTCCGCATGCGGGGAATGATCAACTTCGGGTTGACATCTTTTACAAGCACGAAAACCTGCTTTTTCAACTGTATTGATGTCATAATAGAAATCTACATTTATTTTTTTAGGCTTCCTAGATTTACAGGATGGCCGACAGTATATTTTTGTTGTTTTTACTGCCGTAAAAAATAACCCATCATACTTTTGATCGCAAGCCATGATTTTATCCCACATTTCATCAAAAGAAAGATTGAGTCTATCCTCCATTGAATTCCCCCTCCCTAAGTCATCCCTTATACGACAATGAGGCATCTTGTGATTCTATTTATTGTGAAGCATTGCTGGCTAAAAAGGAAATCATTTCATCAGATATTGTACTTCCTTTGATGAATGTAATTTGTTGAATTCCTGTGTTGCATCCATTTTAACAAGAATCCTGCACCCATTTCGTCCTCATTCTTGCACTTATGGTCTCCAAAACAAAAAGTGCAAGATACTCAGTCATTCAAAATCCAATGAGTATCTAGCACTTTTATTTGGTTACATTTATTTTCTTTCCAAAACCGCAAAATAATTTCCTTCATTATCAGCAAAGTTAAATACCCGACCAGAAGGCATTGTGACCAGCTCTCCGACCGTAACTTGCTTGTCCGATAGATCTTTGTACAATGCATCCAAATTATCCGAGAACAGTAGTAAGGAAGGTGCTTGAAGGTTTAACTCGGGCTGCATTTTAGCAATGAGCTCCTTATTGTGTAGAACAATCGACGTTTCCGCGTCCTTCGTTGGCGCGATTTCAATCCATTTCATACCTTGGCCATTATCCTCTTCTGAAATGACGCTAAATCCTACTTTTTCTGTCCAAAATTTCACATTCTCGTCCTGGTTATTGACATATAGCATAATTTGACCGATTTTTGAAATCATCATATTCTCTCCCTATCCGTTATTTTTTTGAACATATCTTCAATTTTAGTAGCCGTTTGCCGTTGTGCTTAACTTCTCTATCAATATAGCCCCCAGCTGCCTTGTGTTATAAGGATTGCCATTCGAATTATTAATTGATATCGTAAGTTCCCCTGCTATTTCCCTAAGAGTCGGCAATACCTTCGATAATTTTTGCTCTTCTTCCCGAATCTCTATAGCACCGCTTTCAAGTTGGCTAATCACATACTTTTGAAATGTCGCACTTTTAGTTTTAGTAGCCTTGCTACTGTCTATTCTTTTCGGGGTTGGCCGGTACTCTTTTGTAACAATGAAAGCAGACGGTAATTCGTTTTTTGTTTTCAATTGTTTATTCCAAAGGGGATTATATTTTTGGATCAAGCTTACCTCAAGATGTTTAATGACATCCAAATTATTTAATGGCATTACATAGAAACGAATATCTTTTGTCTTTCTTTCTTCTGTTATTAGGGCATTTAGGTGACAATTCGTCGATTGACCATCCCTGTAACAGTTTTTCGGAGCGATTTTTCCATACCCATAATTAATTCGTTTCTTAAAAGTATCCAGGCACCGTCCTATATAGACAAGCTCTTGATTCACAACATAAGCATATAAACCCTTTAGATTCAAAACGTTTGAATCTTGAATAGAAAATTGACTATACGATAGATCTCCGTAGGGATTTAAAAAACGCTTATACGTTTCTTTTTTATTTTGCTTATTTACTAATAGCGCTTCACCTAACGGAGTATCTAAGAAACCACGTAAGTCGTGTTCGCATCTATTCTCTAAAAATTTATACTTAGGATGCAACAGTGTCTCACGCAAGGTTTTATTATTTTTTTGTGCAAAAACATTTGATTCGATTATACCTTTAAAATCCAAATAAACATTTTGGAAAGGCATTTCCTTACTGTTTAACTTTAACGTTAAAACATTCATTACCACTCCCCCCAATCCCGTTATAACTAGTCCAACACGATGACCATATTGTTGAACAAGGTCAATTCCAAGGATTCAAATGCAGCGTTAAGTGATATCTCCTCTTGCTCTTTCGCAATTGCTTCAAGCTGATTATAGGCTTGCCGTCTGTAAAACAACTTTCGAACGGTACTTGTCGATATGCTATTGTCGGTAGCCGTCAAATTAAAGGAATAAATTCCACTTTTGCTTAAACGTCTATTCTATTTTAACAGCTTTCCCTCGAATTATAGCGTTTATCATTTATCCTTCTCCATTTTTTCCAGTCCTAAAAAAGGGGTCATCGCTGGCACTGTCAGGATCTGCGTAGCCACTTCTGCTTGTCTCGTACTGAAAAAGATTTCGTTTTTCAAATAAGTGTACAATTATAAAAAAGAAGGGGAATACTTTGGGTATCAAGCATTTCCCTTCTTTTATCTTCATTAAATTGCATATTCAAAAAGTGGATCCAAACTTTTTAGTTCTTCTGGTGAAATCTCGCTCATGTTGCACTCGAAGTCCATTTTAACCCACCAATCCGGTGTAGCCGTTTCATTAATATAGTTAATCATTACTTTATGTTTAATTCCTCGTTCTAACAATGCTCCAATTCCAGCTGCATAAAAACGTGGAACGTAGCCTAATTTAGTTCCTAATCCCCCATAAACTGCAACTGCATTTACATCAATTAAATTTTCGGGTTCTAATTTTAACTCAATTTTATTTGTAGTACGTAAAATACTTGGCCAATTGTTAGGCAAATCTTTTTGATGACGCATTCCATTGATAAAGAAAGTGGTAATCAACTTTCCACTCTCAACTTTAAGTGATTTTTCAAATGAATAGGTATCATTAGCCGATTTCCCACGTGTTTGTTCTAACAACTCCATTTTTGAAGCAGTTTTATCTAAATGGAATTCATCAAGTATATGATTAAAGTCTGCTCGAATGTCCGAAGGTAACCGACGATCGAAGGCAGGAAATAATTTAGTAGCTGTATATGTTTTTTCTAAATGAGAAAATGAGGGGTGTAACATATAACCATTCTGCAGGGCATCCCTTACCTTTTGATTACCTTCACTTTGCCATGTATACGTGAATTCATATTGCCCATTATAGTGGGATAATGTACCAACATGGTAATGTAATCGCGACTCTGAATTTTGCCAGACAACCCAAAGCGATTTATGTTCTTCCATATATTACTCCTCCTCTCTAAACCATTGTAGAATAGATTGCTGACGAAAGGAAATAATTACTTTTAGCCATTCTTTTTGAATATCACTTAAAATCGCATATCCATCAATAATTTCATAATAACGCTTGAAATCAAAACGTTCAATTCTATTAATAATCGACAGCGATTCCCCAAAGTAACTCTGTTTCAAATAAGTTAACATATCTTTCGCTTTGACCTTTTTGTGTTCAAATAACCCTGCTTTTACAGATGCATTACGCATATATTTTGCTAATTTAATATCATTTGATAAGTACTCTGCTAACTGCTTATCATCAAACCGAAACCCTAAGGATGCACCGTTATCATAGATTTTAGAGAATTCCTTTTGATTTTGTGACTTGAATAAAATCATCCAATTGTAGGGATGTCTATCTTGATTACCAATTAGAATATCAAAGTAATTCATTTCAATAAAGTCTAACTTAGTAGCTTCCCAAAAATCTAATTGCTTCATCAATGCTATACCTGCTCTAATCAATTCCAAACCTTTTAAGCGCGTTTCTAGGAACTCTTCATAGTTGACTACACCACTAAGAAGCACTCCACCTTCCTCATTCGCAACACCAAGCGGAATGATATTCCTTAGTAAACTGCCTCTACGCCCATTTCGAACGACAATCTCTACATCCATCATCTGAAGTCCTAACAATCTACCAATATCGGCCGCTATTAACTCTGTTATATCTTCCCAAGATGTACCTACGGCAAATTGTCTTGGATACTTAATAAGGTACCTTTGTCTTGTTTCAGAGTCTATGAGTTCTTCCTTATCCAGAGTACTCTTCCCACCAAACCCTATTCTTTCCCAATGACTAATGTCCCGCAAATTGTTATACCTCCATTAAGTATTCAATAATTCTTGTTATTGTATAATAGATATAAAGCGTGCCTTTCATTGTCAAGTAGATTTTTTTATCACTTACCTACTTCGACATTCGAAGAGATACTCCTTTTTTGGTGTCTACAAATCACCCTGAGATACGTAATGACGGCGACTTGAACTCATTAAGGTACCCACCCCATTGATTGATCAGCACAATAAAAAAATAAGCACGGAAAGCTGAGTATCAGCTATCTATGCTTACTTTTATTTACTTAAACTTCCTCATTCAACTCTTCTGTTTCAAGCTCCAATGAACTACTAGGCTCCGGTAAGCTGTCGCTTAACCCAAGCACCTGCGCTGTTGAAGTATGAACTTCATGCAGAAGCTCTCGGTTGTCCACTAACGACAGTCCATAAGAGGGAACCATTTCCTTAAGTTTAGGCTCCCATTCTGCCATATGTTGTGGGAAACATTTTTTAATGACTTCGAACATCACGTGAACGGCAGTAGATGCACCTGGAGAGGCACCTAATAGCGCTGCAATCGAGCCGTCTTCTGCAGTAATTACTTCTGTACCAAATTGTAGCGTACCTTTACCGCCAGCCTCTGTGTCCTTAATCACTTGCACACGTTGACCTGCGACTACAAAATCCCACTCATCTGTTTTGGCATTCGGAATAAAATCTCGCAACTCTTTCATACGCTGCTCTTTCGACAGCAATACTTGCTGGATCAAATACTTTGTTAATGGCATTTCTTTTGCGCCAGCCGCCAACATCGTCAACACATTATTCGGTTTGACAGAAGTGACCAAATCAAGCATAGAGCCTGTTTTTAAAAACTTGGGTGAGAAACCGGCAAATGGTCCAAATAGCAATGATTTTTTATTGTCGATAAATCTTGTATCTAAATGTGGAACAGACATAGGTGGAGCACCCACTGCAGCTTTTCCGTATACTTTGGCATGGTGCTGTTCCACAACTTCAGGATTATTACACACCATGAATATGCCACTTACCGGGAATCCACCGATATGCTTCCCTTCAGGAATACCGGATTTTTGCAATAGATGCAGGCTTCCACCGCCTCCGCCAATAAAGACAAATTTTGCCGTATGACGCTCAGACGCACCGCTCTCTATGTTCTTCACTTTTACTTCCCATAAGCCATCATCCGTGCGTTTCAGACCGTCAACGCTGTGTTTGTAGTGAATACCAACATCTTTAGTTTTTAAGTGATCAAACAACATACGCGTTAATGCACCAAAATTAACATCTGTTCCAGCGTCGATTTTGGTTGCTGCAATAGCGTCATTCGATGGACGTCCCTGCATAATAAGTGGAATCCATTCCTTCAGTTTTTCTTCGTTATCGGAAAACTCCATCCCTTCGAACAGAGGATTTTTCGACATCGCTTCAAAACGTTTCTTTAAAAACGCTATATTTTGTTCTCCTTGCACCATACTCATATGTGGCAGCGCCGTAATAAAGTCTTGAGGATTGCTAATTAGCTTTTGGTTTACAAGGTAAGACCAAAACTGCATGGAAACCTGAAACTGTTCATTAATTTTGATAGCTTTACTTATATCTACAGATCCGTCCGGTTTTTCACTTGTATAGTTCAGCTCACATAATGCAGCGTGCCCTGTTCCCGCATTATTCCATTCGTTAGAGCTTTCTTCTCCGGCACTTGCGAGTTTTTCAAACACTTTAATATCCCATTCTGGCACTAATTCCTTCAGCATTGTCCCCAAAGTCGCACTCATGATTCCGGCACCAATTAAGATAACGTCTGTTTTCTTGTTGCTGTTACTCATTTTTATCATCCTTATACTCTAAGATTTGCAGAAAGGATATAGGGGCTCCTGATTAGGCGTCACAAACCTTCTGTCTCAATTATAACAATCACAAAACGTAATACAATTTTCAAATAGATGATACCTATTATATAGTAGTTTTCATCTATTTGAAAGATGGTAAAAGGAAGCAATCCCACTCGCAAGACTTCACAGACAGCCTAACAAAAGCCATAACCCTTATGACAAGTAGGGTTATGGCTTTCGCTTGGTTAAATTGGTATTTAGATATAGCGTTTTTTATTTCTTTTTTAATTACTTATGATAAGGTTCACCCTTCATGATCCTAAACGCCCGATACACCTGCTCCAGCAAAATCAATTTCATCATCTGATGTGGGAATGTCATTTTCGAAAAAGACAATAACTCATCTGCCCGTTTCAGCACACTATCGTGCAGGCCAAGCGATCCGCCAATGACAAAGACTACCTTACTGCGCCCGTAAGTCATTAACGACTCTATGCCGGCTGCTAGCTCCTCTGATGTTTTCATTTTCCCTTCAATGGCTAGCGCTATGACATAAGCATCCACCCCAACTTTCGCTAAAATGCGCTCGGCTTCCTTTTTCTTAACGATTTCCATATCCGCATCGCTTAATGATTCCGGTGCTTTTTCATCTGCTACTTCGACCAAATCAATTTTTGCATAGGCTCCGAGTCGTTTTGAAAACTCCTCAATGCCCATTTTCAAATACTTTTCTTTTAGTTTTCCTACAGTCACAATTGTAATATTCACAGGTTATCCACCTTTACATTCTATTTACAAACAAACTACCCACAAAACTTATGCACATACCCACAGCAGTTATCTACATCTTGTGTCCGATTATTTGTTCGCCACAATATATAATGCTGCCTCTTCACAGTAGGTACAGCTTGTGGATAACTTTTTATCATCAGAGAGTAATTCCATAATCGGAAATTCTCCTTCCCGGGCTACAAAAACATCAAGTGCGTGATTTATATGGGTTTCACAGCTATAAATCGTCATTTTCATCCCTGCTTTCTTCTTTTTTATTGTTCACAAAGTTATTCACAAATATTTAGATTTATCCACAAAGAGCAAATATATTAAAAAGAAGGTAGAATAGCCGTCAGCTAGCCATTCTACCCACTGTGGATAAGAGTTCTTGTAAATTGTGTGTAAATGTTCGTCAGAAGTCTAACTTGAACTATGCTAATACTTAAAATGAGTTACCATCTTTTAAGACCATTTCAAGCTCAAGTAACTTGCCTTCCCTGTACACTTTCATTTTCATTGTATCGCCTACTTGCTTCGCATTATACAGATGTTTACGTAAGCTGACCATATCTTCAATTTTTTCGCCATCCATTTCAACAATGACATCGTACTTCTGCACGCCTGCATATTGCGCTGGTGAATTGGCAATGACATCCGTAATGACAACCCCATCTGTCACGTCACCTGGTACTGCCAGTAGACCCCGCTGCTGCTGTTCCGGAATACTTCTAAGGTCGATGAGTGAAACCCCCATTGTCGGCCGATTCACAGTCCCCGTTGTTTCGAGGTGCTCAATAATAGGAATCGCAAGGTTAATGGGAATCGCCAAACCAATTCCTTCAACTGTCGCTTCTGATATTTTCATTGAATTAATACCAATCAGCTGGCCTGTCATATTGATAAGTGCCCCGCCGGAGTTCCCTGGATTAATAGCCGCATCGGTTTGAAGTACATCTGCATACCAATCAATCGCACCGTTTTCATCAAAATCAATTGGGATTGAACGATCTTTACCAGATACTACACCAGCCGTTACTGATCCTGAGAAGCCAAGGCCTAGTGGATTGCCAATAGCAATGACTGTTTCACCACGCTTTAACACGTCCGAATTTCCAAACGTAGCTACTGTTTTAACATTTATAGCATCAATTTCGATAACAGCTAAATCAGTCCACATATCACTGCCAACAAGTTTTCCCGCTGTCTTTGTGCCATCATCAAATGTAATTTCAAGCTCTTGTGCGCCTTCTACAACATGATGATTGGTAATAATATATGCTTTACCATCTTGTTTCTTATAAATGACACCTGATCCTGTGCCCGCCTCTTTTGACGTTTCCGTTGTTGACCAGAAGTCACGGACAGTTTGCAAATTTGTAACGCCCACGACCGAATCAATAACCTCATCAATAATTTCGGTTAAGTCAGTTGTCACTTCAACAGAAATTTGTTCTGTCTGCTTTACGTCCGTAGTCGGTTTGATTGGGGCTTCCTTCGGTTCACCCGTTAAGCTTGTCATCAGTAACCAAACGCCAAAACCACCGATGACAGCTCCGAACAAGCTCGGAAAAAAACTTCCTTTTCGCTTCGGTGGTGGAGTAGGTGGCTTATATTCCGACCTCATTTCAAATTGCGGTGTAGGCTCCTCCAGATTAGAAGGCCGATTAAATTCATTCATTTACCTCTCCCTTTCACACACTTCTATAGTTAACCTTACCCCATTTTTCCGATTTCAAAAATAATGATTCCGCAAATGAACAAAATACTTTCATTACACCTAAAGAAAAAACCTCACCCGAGGGCAAGGCTTTGTTCTAAACAGTTACAAGCTCCGTTGGCTGATCAGCATCTGTATCATACAGATGAACATATTCGCCTGTTCGAATCCCACATGTTTCCAATGTCTGCGTCACACTCATTCTCGCAAGGTCTTTCATATTATTATCCTTACTTAAATGCGATAAGTAAATACGCGTATCCTTCTGTTCGACAACCTCACTCATAGCGACTGCTGCATCTTCATTGGACACATGCCCCACATCGCTGAGGATTCTTCGCTTAACAGACCACGGATAACGTCCCATCTGCAACATACTGACATCATGATTACTTTCAAACACAAAAGAATCTGCCCCGCGGATAAGCCCCTTCATACGATCACTCACATAACCTGTATCCGTAATAACTACAAGCTTACGGCCATTTTCATGAAAGATATAAAACATTGGATCCGCTGCATCATGCGACACTCCAAATGATTGAACGTCAAGTGAACCAAACGATTTTACCGTTTCCATATCGAATTGAAAACGCTGGTCCAAAGGAATATTCCCGACAAGCCCATCCATCGCCTGCCAAGTCTTAGCGTTCGCATAAATCGGAATCCCATACTTTCGGGCAACAACACCAATACCCTTAATATGATCACTATGCTCATGCGTAACAAAAATCCCATCCACCTGCTTCATGGAGCGATCAATGCCGGCTACTAAACTATCCATTTTCTTCGCGCTAAAACCCGCGTCAACAAGAAAAGTATGTTCATCATTCTCTATATAGATCGCATTGCCACTACTACCGCTTGCGAGCACACTAAAACGCATTACAAAAACCTCTCATTCATGTTCATCGTCCACTACTTCTTGGAACTCTATAATCTTACCTTCTACTGCATGGATGAAGTGATCTTCAATTGTACCATCCTTTAATTCTACATGAACATGCCATGTCGGAGCAAACACTTGCGTTTCCGTCAATTGAACAAGTGTTGAATAACCGAGCTTCATACTTTTCACTTTTGAATCTTGGTTCAAATGACCACGTGAAGACAATGATCCAAGTGCTTCAATAGGTGAAAGAAGGTCTTTTTTGTTGTTAAAACTAACAAATTCACCAAACATACGCTGGTCGTAATTCGTTACTCTACCTTCTTCATCCCAATGAATCACCAGCATAGCATCCGGACTGAAATAGATCGGATGATTATCTACCTTCTGAAAGAACAAGGCATGTCTTTCCTCCTCATTAACCTCCCAAAGTACATAATCTAATCCATTCAACACATACTTCATCAGGAATTCAGTAAAAGCATAATCTCCTTTGCTGCTCCGTACACTGATCGGTGTTTCCATTTTAGATTGCAAATAGGTGTTATTCACAACCTCGGCTGTTTGATTCTCCAATTTCTTTGTCTGTTCGCTTGTGAATGTCACAATTTTTGCAGACACATAGGAAGAATCCTTTGTCACTAAAGGCAGATCGGTAAACGTTATATTATCGACGCTAAGTGATTCCTCAATCGATGTTTTCCCTAACACCTGTACACTTTCCGTCTCCATTACGCGATCCAAATAAAGATAGTACAGAAAAATATTCAAAATCGAAAAAACGATAATAAAAATTGTTTTCGTTTTATTCCAATCCAATCAGTTCACCTCCTAATAGCTCAGGTGAAACGCGTATCCAATTCCCTTTTGATAAATAAAACCAAGCTGGCTCCATGATTAACAGACGACGCTCACTATCTTGTTGCATAAAATAACCAAGCGTGAGCTCTTCAATCGCTTTAAAATCAATCGTATCTGATTGCTTCAGCATCTCTGCAATATCAACACCTGAAGGCAGAAACTCGACATCTATTTCAGGGAACGGCAAATCCAATGTATAATACGGTCTACTATAGCTTAAAATTCGATTATTTCCCCATACTTCTGTCATCTCTGTAGAAGTTACATCTCCATAGACGGGTAGTCCATGTAAAAACAATTGAAACTTAACGTAACGGGATATCGGATTCATCGACATATACCTATATTCGTCTGTCCAACCGCCGTGTTCATTCACAAAGTCAATTGTGTTGGTCAATAGTTCCGAAGGAATCGCAAGCTCATGGCTTTCAGTAGCTGGCACAACGTATTTCAACATTTTCTTCTCAGTGTCAATATTCATCAGCGCATGATCATCTTGGAATTCCTCTTTGTTCAATCCCGACTGACTGCGACGAACAGCATTTGGGTCGCTAAAAAGTGCATCGCGAAAACGAGATGGGTTAATCTCCCGTTGATAGTACATATTCCGAATTGTTTCAACAGGCTCTGCGGATACACCAATGAACGGTGAATCGTCTGCGTTAACATCTGCATACAGACCAAGCTCTTTCCCCCATGTCAAAATTAAACGCTGAAATCCATGATAGTCATCGATTTCGGCACTATACAGCACTTTATTTGCTCTGCTCACGAAGCTAATATTCATGGGCGCACCAGACGGATTCCAATCGACCACAAGCCGATCGAAGGACATTTCCGGCACCCCCATTTTTAGCCCCTCCATAGCCAACACATTATTATAAATAGGCAGTGGAACTTCACCATGAAAATACAATGTAAATTGATTATGCTTCCTCATAAGAGTATCCAACTTACCTACATCAAAATGATCATCGACGAGCTTGAGGTCAGAGATTCTCCATCTTTTTAATTCATTCACAATATAGTCGATATCCGTCGGACTAAGTGTTCCAGTCAGTTTTTCTTCAAAATTGAAAATGACTTTATACGGTTTAATAATCTCATCTATAGACATTCTTTTCGCAATGGAAATATCGACAGTTGGTAATTCGTCCGATGTTTCGTAACTTGGAGTATACGTCCAAATGGCAAACGTAAATACAATACTTAACGTGACAAGTAAGAGTAGGATGATTGATTTAATTAATTCAATATATTTCAATCCCACTCACCATCCTCTTGAAGTTCGAAAGGCAGCGTAAAGAAAACCGTTGTCCCTTTGCCTTCCTCACTTTCGGCCCATATATCCCCTCCGTGCGCAATTACCATCTCGCGTGCAATCGCCAGGCCTAAACCTGTACCACCCATCGCACGTGATCTCGCACGATCTGCTCGATAAAACCGGTCAAAAATCCGCTTAACATTCGCTTGTGGGATACCCATTCCGTCATCCGAAATCATCACCTTGATAAAGTGATCCGCCATCGTAACACCAAAACGAATATCACCGCCATCTGGCGAATATTTCAACGCATTCGAAATAATATTATCAATTACCTGCGTCATCTTATCTGTGTCAATTTCAACAAATAAATCCGATGTCGGAAATAGTCGCTTGAAATCACCTACATGTGTTTTCGAAAATTCAAAGCGATCAATAATTGAGTTAAAGAAATGATTAAATTCTACCCACTCACTGTTTAAATCATAATTCCGACTATCCATCCGTGATAGCTTTAACAAGTCATTGACAAGTCGAATCATGCGCTCTGTTTCCGTTTGCGTAACATGGAGGAAGGATGGCGCAATCTCCTCATTTTTCCACGCACCATCAGCTAACGCCTCCAAATAGCTACGCATCGTTGTAAGTGGTGTGCGCAATTCATGAGAGACATTCGAAACAAATTCTCGTCTTTCCATATCAATTTTCTCTTGCTCTGTATTGTCGTGTAAAACAACGATAAGGCCATTCACAAAGCCTGTTTCCCTTTGCGTGATAGAAAAGTTAGCCCGCAAAATATACGGCTGCTGCTCTGTACTAAAATCAAGTGCAATGGAATCCTTTATTTGAATCAAATCTTCAAATGCATACTCCTGTTCTAGTCCAAGTATGCTAGATATCGGTCGATTTAACACACTATCACGCGTTATCTTGAGCATGACAAGAGCCGCATCATTAATAAGACTGACCCGCCCTTTTCGATCCGTTGCAATGACACCATCTGTCATGTTTTCGAGAACAGAGGCCAGCTTTCGACGTTCACTTTCCGTCGTTGACTGGGACTCCTGAAGCTGATTGGTCAGATGGTTAAAGGCGATTGCTAGTTGACCCAGCTCATCGTTCCCATATACATGTACTTTTCTTGAAAAATTCCCTTTCGCCATCGCCTGTGCCTGTCGTCGCATATCAGATATCGGTCTCGTCATCGTCTGTGCGATGAAAATCCCGATGACAATTGTAATCGACAAGGATACTGCCGTACCGACTGCAAGAATTTCGTTAATCTCATCAATTTGTTTAAACACTTTTTCAATATTCGATTCGACATAGAGAGTCCCAATCACTTCACTCCCAACCATTATCGGTTTGGCATGAACTAATTTGCGCTCTCTTGTTTTCTCATCCAGACGAATACTTTCATCAGCTAATTCAGAGGTGATGGATTTTTTCACAAGATTATCCACCGAGCGCTGTCCTACCATTGCCTGATTGTCGAAGACTGAGCTTGCCAAAATTCGATAACGCGAATTAATGACCCTGATTTCAATAATATCATCTGATGTAAAGCCCAAAAGGACGGTACGGAGACTTTGTTCAGGCGTCGGATCGTCCGCGGATCGTTCTTTCACCATTTCCTCACGCACGCTGAATTCAATTAAATTCATCCGATCTTCAATCGAAGTTGTAAAATTTGTTTTTAACGTCTGTTCAAGTTTACTTGCGAAGTAAATCCCGATGATTTGCATCGCAAGTAAAATAAGCATGACATAGATCAGTACAAATTTAACGTGAATGGAACGAAAAAAACTAACCTTCTGCATCACGATTACTCCTGTTCCGGATCCCGTAAATAATAACCTACACCACGTCTAGTCACAATCCATGTCGGATGACTTGGTGTATCTTCTATCTTTTCACGTAAACGTCGAATCGTCACATCGACTGTTCGAACATCTCCAAAATAATCATAGCCCCATACCGTCTGCAAGAGGTGCTCACGCGTCATCACTTGTCCAATATGCTTGGCAAGATAATGGAGCAATTCAAATTCCCGATGCGTCAGCTCAATCGTCTCATCTCTTTTTTGCACAAGATAGGCATCAGGTTGAATGATTAAATGACCGACTGTAATATTATTCGTTGTCTCTTCTTGGTCCTCAGAAACTGATTTCATATGTCGACGCAAATTAGCTTTAACACGCGCTATAAGTTCACGAGTACCAAAAGGCTTTGTCACATAATCATCGGCACCAAGTTCCAAACCAAGTACCTTGTCAATTTCGGAATCCTTAGCCGTTAGCATGATAATCGGGAAGTCGTATTTTTTCCGTATTTCCCGACACACTTCCATTCCATCCCTTTTGGGTAGCATGATATCAAGAAGCATGAGGTCAGGCTTCACTTCCTCTGCCTTTTCAAGTGCTTCTTCACCATCATAAGCACAGAAAACTGTAAATCCCTCTTTTTTTAAATTAAATTCTAAAATATCTGCAATTGGTTTTTCATCGTCAACGATTAGAATTGTTTTGTCTTGCATATTATCTCTCCTCACCCTTTTAGGTTCGCCGTTCATGTCCTTTTACTCTATCATTATTCCTTTTGATTCGCACGCCCTACTTTAGCTTACACGCAATATATTTCCCAGGAAATATCTCGTAGGTAGTTCAGAATAAAAAGAGACGGTACAACATTGTGTACCGTCCCACATTTCATATTTACCTTAAAACACCCATAGGATTGACGTTTGCACCATTCTTCAATACTTCAAAATGTAGATGGATACCTGTAGAGCGCCCTGTGGATCCCATAATACCGATTGCAGTACCTTGTGGGACAGTTTGACCTACACTCACGTCAATAGATGACAGATGTGCATATAATGTTTCATAGCCATTATTATGCGTAATGATAATTCTATTCCCGTAAGCTCCTTGCCATCCTGCCGCCGTCACGACACCATTGTCGGCTGCCTTGATCGTGCGTGAAGATGGTCTTGCGATGTCTATTCCTTGATGCGTTCTTCCCCAACGTGACCCCATCTGGCTAGAGACGTAGCCACCAACAGTTGGCCAGATGAACGATCCCGTTCCCCTCGAAGGCATTACCTTCGTCCCAACGACTGTTACCTGATCTTTCGCTTCAACAAGAATTTGTTCATCTACGACAGAGCTACCGATAACTACACCATTTCTTTTACGAATGAGCTTTGTAACATCCTTCTCACCGTCTGTACCCTCTTGTGTAATTTTCTTTTCACCTTTAAAAATACTATTATCTTCTTGAGTTACTACCTTATGAGGAATAACTTCTTGTTGTCTCGTTTCGTAATGAACTTCGACCTCGACATATGGCTCAGTCACAGTAACATTGAGTTCGTCCTCTAGTTGAAGGACTGTATCTACCGTAAAGCTTGGATTAAGTTCCAATAATTTTGCCGTTGTCATCTGATGAGCAACAGCAATCGTACCAAGGACATCTCCTGATTTAACACTATACTTCTTCTGTTCTAGTGTCCCTTTATTAAGCAAGGTAACAGCTTCTTCAATATTTCTTACTTCACTCGGCGCCGTTTTACTGGCTTCCGCTCGAATCTCACCACTCATCAGGATATTAGCAATACGTGTTTCATTTTCCTGCAAGGCGGGTATAGATTCAGAAGACTTTGTGCGGGCTTCGAATTCGTTAAGCTCCTTCTCTGTAACTGATTGCAACTTCAGTTTACGAATTACTTCGTCATAGGCCGCCATATCATTGACGTAGAATGCCAGTTCTTCGTCAATTGTAATAGCGATTGCTTCCGCTTCTACGGATAGCATACCCTGGAGTTTTTCAAGAACAGTGTTATCGTCTGCTCCAACCGTGAACACTCGTTCCGGAATAACCGACAAATCTGTTCCTATTGTGAGTGGGAGATTCTCAAATTCGGAGGCCGCCTTTTGTAGTTCTTCTTCTTTTAATCGTTCAAGTTTTTCTTCATCTGATAGAACGCCAATGTATGCTCCATTCGAATAAATATGGAATATCGTAGCTAAACCTTTATCTTCTCCCGTATCAGCATAACCTGTATTCGTTCCGAATCCTGTTAACATCAATGTACTTATCAAAACGGTAGAAACTACTTTAAAAGGACGTTTAGTGACAGATAATGTTGGCTCTGTTTTATCCTGATTATTTTTCTTGAATAACATGTATGAAACTCCTTCCGTATTCAGCTGGAAGACCGATATAGGTCAATAGTTATGTTGCATTATTTTCACGCTCCTCTAATTTAACATATTCTCTCCCACACTTGTAGTGTTATAGCCCGTTGTAATAAGAATGTATAATAGCATCCAATTTCTTCCTATATTTTTATATCTTTTTTCCTATATATTTCATTTCTAACATATTATTCGTCTATTACTTCCTTGTTTATACATTTATCGACCTATTTTTCTTTCTTTTTCATTATAATACTAATTATTCTGTCATTATCACACTTCTTAAATAATAAAAAGACATCCTGTTCGCCGGACTAATCGGTTCACAGGATGTCCTTTTTAATATGCAGCAGCTGATTCGTGCTGACTCCAGTCGATGTTAACGAATTTATTATATTCCTTAGCAAAAGCAAGCGAGACCGTACCGGTTGGACCGTTTCGCTGCTTTGCGATGATAATTTCAATGATATTTTGATTTTCTGTTTCCTTATCATAGTAATCTTCACGATAAAGGAACGAAACAATATCCGCGTCTTGCTCAATACTCCCTGACTCCCTGAGATCGGACATCATCGGACGCTTGTCTTGACGTTGCTCAACTCCACGAGAAAGCTGTGATAATGCGATAACAGGAACCTTCAATTCCCTAGCCAGTCCCTTTAATGAGCGAGAGATTTCCGATACTTCCTGTTGCCTGTTTTCACCAGCACGTCCATTACCTGAAATGAGCTGTAAGTAATCAATAATAATCATACCCAGCCCATGTTCTTGCTGCAAACGACGACATTTTGAGCGAATTTCATTGACTCGGATACCCGAGGAATCGTCGATAAAAATACCTGCATTTGACAAACTCCCCATTGCCATCGTCAATTTACGCCAATCCTCGGCTTCAAGCGCTCCTGTCCGCATCACTTGCGCATCGATATTCCCCTCTGCACAAAGCATCCGCATGACCAACTGTTCTGCTCCCATCTCCAAACTGAAGATAGCTACATTTTCATCAGTTTTTGTGGCTACGTTCTGTGCCACATTCAAAGCAAATGCTGTCTTACCAACAGAAGGACGGGCCGCGAGAATGATCAAATCATTGCGCTGAAAACCAGCCGTCATTTTATCTAAATCAGTGAAGCCCGTTGGAATCCCCGTAACATCTCCCTTGCGCGTATGAAGAAGCTCAATGTTGTCGTATGTTTCAACGAGCACATCTTTAATATGTTTAAAGTCGCCTGCGTTTTTCCGATTGGATACTTCCATCATCTTTTTTTCTGCTTCAGATAGAAGGGCTTCCACTTCGTCTTCACGTGCATAGCCATCTTCAACAATCGATGTTGCGACTCGAATGAGACGACGTAAAAGTGCTTTCTCCTCGACGATGCGAGCATAATGCACGATGTTTGCCGCTGTCGGCACTGAGTTGGCGATTTCCGTCAAATATGAAATCCCACCGACGTCCTCCAACTCTTTTTTAGCAGAAAGTTCTTCTGTTACTGTGACAACATCAATCGCTTGCCCTCTATCACTTAGCTTAATCATCGTTTCAAAGATTTTCGTATGTGCGAGCCGGTAGAAATCTTCTGGAATTAAAAGCTCTGCCGCTGTAATGAGCGCCTGCGGTTCAAGGAAAATTGCACCAATGACCGATTGCTCCGCTTCATTATTATGGGGTGGGATGCGATCGATCATCTGGTCCATCTTGCCATCTCCCTTTTTATCATTCTTCTGTTACATGTACTTTAAGTGTTGCAGTGACATCTAAGTGAATGCGAATCGGAACATTTGTGAAGCCCAGTGCACGTATTGCGTCTGGCAACTCCATTTTACGTCGATCCACTTTAATGCCTTCACTTTTTTGTAGCGCATCTGCAATTTGTTTTGTCGTGATGGAACCGAATAGTCGGCCTCCTTCACCAGATTTAGCCTTCATTTCAACAGTAATTTTTTCAATTTGTTCTTTTAGCACTTTTGCTTCTGCTAACTCTTCAGCCGCATCTTTTTCCACTCGTTTTTGCTGGCCTTCCAATTTACTTAGATTGCCCGGTGTGGCTTCAATTGCCATATTATTTTTCAATAAAAAGTTTTGTGCGTAGCCTACAGATACTTCCTTCACTTCACCTTTTTTGCCCTTCCCTTTAACATCTTTCAAAAAGATTACTTTCATTCTGAATTTCCCCTCTCCATTTTCATCTGTATGATGGATTTCAGCATTTCCTCAGCCTCTCCGACCGATTCAACGTCTAACTGGCAAGCGGCATTCGTCAAATGACCACCGCCTCCAAGTTCCTCCATGATCAGTTGGACATTCCATTCACCAAGTGAACGTGCACTAATCCCTATTTTACCATCTGCACGCTTTGCAATGACAAATGACGCTATAATCCCCTGCATCGTAAGTAAAATATCAGCCGTCTGTGCAATCAAAACCGTACCATAGTCTACTTGCTCTTGCCCTTTCGCAATCGCAATTCCATTGTCCAACACTTCAACAGTCTCAATCAGTTTTGCTCGTTCCATATAGGTGTTAATATCCTCTTTTAACAAGTTTTGAACAAGAATTGTATCCGCACCATACGTCCTCAAAAAGGATGCCGCCTCGAATGTTCGTGCTCCAGTACGTAGCGTGAAACTTTTCGTATCTACGATAATCCCTGCAAGTAATGCTGTCGACTCCAGCATTGTCAGCTTTTCATGCTTTGGCTGATATTCAATCAACTCTGTAATAAGCTCCGCGGTCGAAGACGCGTAAGGTTCCATATAAACCAGCATCGTGTTATTGATGAATTCCTCTCCACGTCTATGGTGGTCAATCACAACAACCTTTTCTGCCTTATCCAGAATACGTTCATCAATAACCATACTCGGTCTATGTGTATCAACGATAATGACAAGTGACTTCTCAGTAAGCATTGTAAGCGCGTCTTCAGGAGTTATGAATTGATTAAAAAGATCAGTTTCATGCTCAATCTCATCCATCAGTCGTGTTACACTACCATCTAATTCATTGAAATTAACGATGATAAAGCCTTCAATATTATTCATGCGTGCCATTTTCCGAACACCGATAGCTGCACCGATGGCATCCATATCCGGCATTTTATGACCCATGATAAATACCTTATCACTGCCTTGAATGAGGTCACGCAAAGCATGGGAGATAACCCTTGCCCGCACACGTGTCCTTTTTTCAACCGGATTCGTTTTGCCACCATAAAACTTTAACTTACCATCCGTTCGCTTTATGGCTACTTGGTCCCCGCCACGTCCAAGAACAAGATCTAAACTTGATTGTGCAAGCTCTCCTAATTCAATGAGTGATGGAGAACCCATCCCTACACCGATACTTAGAGTAAGTGCAATACTTTGTTTGGCAGTTGCTTCGCGAATACTATCTAAGATTGAGAACTTTGTTTTTTCAAGAGTGCCCAATATTTCTTCATTGAAAACGGCAAGAAAACGATCTGATGATATCCGTTTTACAAAAATTCCATTTTCAGTTCCCCACCCATTAACAAGTGACGTTACAAGTGAATTGAGCTGACTTCTCGTCTGGTCATCCATTGTCTGTGCAAGTTCGTCATAATTATCGACAAGAATATTAGCGAGCACTGTACGATCTGCATAGTAAAGGGATTCCATCTCTAATTGTGCCGTAATATCAAACAAATAGATGAGTCGCTCTTCTACTTTGTAAAAGACACTATATGACTGTGCTCCGACCGTCAAGATAGAGTGCTCTAGACCGTCACTTTTCACAATAGCGTTAAACTGCTTGGATAAATCAACTAGATCTTTTCCAATAGGAGATTCAGTCTCAAATATCTTTAATACATAAGGATTTGCCCATTCAATCACATTTTTTTCATTAATCAGGAGAATACCAATCGGTAATTCAAGGAGTGCCTCCTCCCCAACCTTCTTCATCCTATACGACAATGTTTCGATATGTTTTTCCGTTTCAATATACGTTTGTCTCTCTATTTTCCAGGCCACTCCAGCTGTTAATCCAAATAGAACGGCAAAAAGAATTCCTAACCAAAACTGAAATATGAGAAGAACTATCACTGCCACTGCACCTAGGACCGACAAAGCCGTCAACGGATAACGGATTGCCCTTTTTCTAAAAAATGACGTCATTGCCCCATCCCCTTATTTCAGCTTGTCTTTCCTAATCCAGGCGCGTATATTCATTCCTGCATCCAAAATCCCTAGCATTGTCGTAATCGGGCTTAATAGCAATGCAAAGATAGTTGCAATCCCTATCATTACTTTCGGTGCCTTCATCACGTAAATAAAATGATGAACAAATGAAATCCCTTGTAGTAAAAATAAAAATCTTAAAATCATTGTTGCATTGATGGTAATGAGATAAAAATTGGTCCCCGGCTCTGCTGGTACGAATAGTGATAGCAGAAGGATAATTCCGTAGATAATTACCGTCATCACCGGCAATTTCATCTCCCGAAATGGTGGGAACTTTTGAATTTTGTTACCTAAGCGGCTCGCAACTTCAAGGTTTAAGGTAATATAGACGAACGCGAGTATAAAAATAGTAATGATGAACATAGATGGGATAGCTGTTTGATAAAATTCGATTTGTGCATCCATCAGCTTATCGTAATTATCAGGAAGCCCACCAAGTGTTCCCATAAATGATGTCACTTGCTCACGTGCTTCATGTATCATTTTAAATAATTCATCGATTGCATTAAAGCTGAAAACAAATACAGCGGCTACGTACATCAAAATACCTGTTACGAGCAAAGTAAGTCCAGTTGCCATCAGTGTATACAATTTAGTCTTACCCGTTCGGACCGTATCCCCTACAACAAAGCCAAGTAATCCGTGGATAAAGGCAAATGGGACAAGTACAATTCCCCCAACGAGCAGCGATAGCATAATACCTGTCGCAGTGACGAGTAGCGATGGAGCACGATCATAACGTAGTCTGTACAAAATAATCGGTAATGGTATAAAAAACATTGTAACATTCCCAAGAATAGGCGTATAAAGTGTAACCGCCAGCAGGACTGCAAATAGCGCAATCATCATAGCTCCATACGTAATTTTTCTAGCGTTGTCTTGCATAATATAGATTCCTCCGGTCTTTCGTTGGACGACTTGTTTGATCTACCTATTTTCTCCTACTTTCTATCGTTAGATAGTCCGTTTAATTGTATCATGATTATTCGATTTAAACCAAAACGGAACGTATGTACTTTCCATATTTTAATAAAAAGACCGCCCTGGTACCGGTGTTCCGGTCTGACAAGGCGGTCTATATGAATGAAATTATCTTTCTTCCGAACTGAATGGAAGAAGTGCCATAATACGTGAGCGTTTAATTGCAAGTGTCAGTTTACGCTGATACTTCGCGCTTGTACCTGTTACACGACGAGGCAAGATTTTCCCACGCTCAGAAATGAATTTCTTAAGCAGATCAGTATCTTTATAGTCGATGTGTGTAATGTTGTTTGATGTAAAATAACATACCTTACGGCGTCTTTTACCTCCACGACGTGGTGCCATATGCTTTCCCTCCTTCTTCTCGGCTTCCAATAAGCAGCGCATTGCGGTGTCAGCTTCGCTCGTTCAGATCCTCACGTGCCTAAGCACGCTCCGGTCTTCACTTACTTGCTTCCTAGCACTGCTTGCTTCTTGAAACCCTCGTTTTTGGCTTCCGATAAGCGGCGCATTGCGGTGTTTACCGAAAACCTTGTTTTGTAACTATGCACAGTCGATCTTAGAATGGCAGGTCGTCATCCGATACTTCAATCGGACCTCCGCCTGTCGAAAACGGATCATTATCAGTACGTGTATAGTTTTGTTGATTTGGTTGTTGCTGATATTGTTGAGTCGGCTGCTGATTCTGATAGTACGGTTGCTCGTTCTGCTGAGCGCCTTGGTTTTGGGTTGGTGCTCCATAACCAGCTCCGGACCTATCGGCAGTGGATGCATTGCGAGGCTCTAGGAACTGGACGCTGTCTGCCACAACTTCCGTCATGAAGACACGTTTTCCATCCTGACCATCAAAACTGCTTGTCTGAATACGACCTTCAATTCCGGCTAGGCTGCCTTTCCTTAAAAAGTTCGCTGTGTTCTCCGCCTGCTTTCTCCACGTTACACAGTTGATGAAATCAGCTTCACGTTCGCCCGATTGGCTCGAGAATGTTCTGTTCACCGCAAGAGTAAAACGTGTAACCGCTATACCAGTTTGTGTATACTTGAGTTCAGGGTCTTTCGTTAGTCGGCCAACTAAAACGACACGGTTAATCATCAGAATTCAACCTCCCTCATCATTTTGTAAGTTTCACCAGTAACGGATATATATAGATTAGCCGTCGATGCGCACAGTCATATGACGAAGGATATCTTCGTTGATGTTTGCAAGACGTGTAAATTCATCGATTGCTAGGGTATCAGCATTTGCTTTTACAAGCTGATAGAAACCTTCACGCAAGTCGTCGATTTCGTAAGCAAGACGACGCTTGCCCCACTCTTTCGACTCGATGATTTCCGCACCATTAGAAGTTAGGACACCGTCAAAACGTTCAATCAACGCTTTTTTCGCTTCATCTTCTACCGTTGGGCGGATGATATACATGATTTCGTACTTTCTCATCTTCAGTCACCTCCTTATGGACATTGGCCCTGCTGATTGCAGCGGGCAAGGAGTAAGTAATACTATTACTCACATCAGTATATATTAGCATGATTCCATTATTATTTCAACTATTTTCTTGTATACTTTATGGAAGAGGTGATTTTCTTGAATGAAGTTCCTGAACCTGATGAAATAATTACCATTGACTTACCGAAGGTTGCCAAGCAAAGCTTATTCATTACCGCCGCATCCTTTGTGGGATTATGGGCTTTGCATATTGCGATTGAGCAAGAATTTTCGATTACCATTACATTATGGTCCGCCGCTTTACTTATCATTGGCTATATCGCCCTTATTGTATTGCATGAGTTGTTTCATCTACTCGGTTTTCGCCTTTTTGGAGGTGTACCGTGGAAAAGAATGATTGTCGGCGTCAATTTAAAGTTAGGTGTCGCCTATGCGACAACCGATAAGCTGATGACCAATCGTGCGATTCAAAAAGCGTTAATGCTCCCCTTCTGGACAACTGGTATCGTCCCCGCCATTATTGGGTTAGCCACTGGAAACGGACTACTCCTAAACTTAGCTGCTCTGTTAATCGGCGGGGCTGCTGGTGATTTCGCTATGTATAAGGAGTTGCGAAAACTCCCCGATGATTGGCTAGTCAAAGACGACCCCGAACTTCCGCAACTCTATGTCTATGCAGCTGATACATTCGATAAATAACTAGACACAAAAGCCACACTCGGATTGGTTATCCTAGTGTGGCTTTTGCAATTATGATCGAATGATCAGACGTTAAAGCGGAATAACATAACATCGCCATCTTTAACGATATATTCTTTTCCTTCAAGACGTACTTTTCCAGCCTCTTTTGCTGCAACCATTGAACCTGTTGCAACGAGATCATCATAAGCAACCGTTTCAGCACGGATGAAACCACGTTCAAAGTCCGTATGGATGATGCCTGCACATTGTGGTGCTTTCATCCCTTTACGGAACGTCCACGCACGTACCTCTTGTACACCCGCTGTGAAATACGTTGCAAAGCCTAACAAGTCATAAGACGCCTTAATCAGTTGATCAAGACCTGATTCCTTAATACCAAGCTCTTCAAGGAACATTTCTTTCTCCTCATCCTCAAGCTCAGCCATCTCTTCTTCAATCTTTGCACAAACAACGATAACTTGTGCATTGTCTTTTTCTGCAAACTCACGAACAATTTTAACATTCTCGTTATTGTCAGCATCTGCAATTTCGTCCTCAGAAACGTTAGCGACATAGAGCATCGGTTTAATCGTCAGCAGGTTCATCCCTTTTGCAAGGACAAATTCCTCATCCGTGAAGTCTACCGAGCGAGCAGGCTTTTCATTTTCAAATGCCTCTTTTAGTTTAATCAAAATCGGTTCTTCTGCCATCGCAACTTTGTCTTTCTGCTTCACCATTTTAGAAACGCGAGCCAATCGCTTTTCTACAGCTTCCATATCAGCAAGAATCAATTCAAGATTGATGATTTCAATATCATCGATTGGATCGACTTTACCAGATACATGCGTGATATTCTCGTCGACGAAACAACGAACTACTTGGCAAATGGCATCTACTTCGCGAATATGCATAAGGAATTTATTCCCTAGCCCTTCACCTTTACTTGCTCCTTCAACAATCCCTGCAATATCTGTAAATTCAAATGCAGTTGGTACTGTTTTTTTCGGTGTGACAAGCTCCGTCAACTTTTTAAGTCTTTCATCAGGTACTTCAACAATTCCCACGTTTGGGTCTATCGTACAGAACGGATAGTTCGCCGCCTCTGCCCCTGCCTTAGTAATCGCATTGAATAGCGTCGACTTCCCTACGTTCGGAAGACCGACAATTCCAGCTGTTAACGCCATTCGTTCCACAACCTTTCCTTTGTATGTTATCTATCCATTCATTCAGTCATACTTTCTTATATGCAACTCTTCCATTATAAGGACAGTAGGCCCAGTTGTCCATTAAGGCGAAGAAAAGCGTTGGATACTCGGAGTCTAGGTAGCTTATTATTCTAATTCCGCTTTTACCAGAATCTTTTTCATCTTTTTTGAAAATTCATTACGTGGAATCATGACACTGTGCCCACAGCCCTCACATTTAATACGAATATCTGCGCCCATTCTAATAATCTTCCATGCGTTCGTTCCACATGGATGTTGCTTCTTCATTTCCACAACATCGTTCAGACCGTACTCCTTACGTTCCATAACAAACACCCACCCTTTCTACTCTACAGATTCGCAAATGATTTCGTTACTAATGCTGGGTAAGGAATATCAATGCCTTGCTGCTCGAAATAACTTTTAAGTCCTGTACTAATCGCCCTTGCACAATCATAATGTAACATTGGTTTTGTTTCCGCAATAATACGTACAATTACTGCAGTCTCCGTATAGTCCTGTGCCCCCAATAATTTCGGAGCCTGAATGAAATCATTATTCTCCTTCGGTAGTTGTACTAAATATTGTCTTATTAAACTTTCAACTTTTTCTACGCCGACATCGAAAGGTATTGTCACGTCTACGATAGCAAGCGAATTTTTCATTGAATAATTGACTACCTGACTGATTATTCCATTCGGCAATATATGAACTTCTCCGGTGAAGCTTTTAATTTTCGTTGTACGTAACCCAATCTCTTCAACAATGCCCTCTGCCAAGCCGATTTTCACATAATCGCCTACTGAAAACTGATCTTCAAATATAATAAAAAATCCGGTAATCACATCTTTGACAAGGCTTTGTGCACCGAAACCTACCGCTAAGCCGAGTACACCGGCGCCTGCAAGTAACCCTTTTACGTCAATTTTAAATTCGCCTAAAATAGCAAGAATTGCTGAGAAATAAATAACATAGGTTAGCGTATTTTCCAATAACTTAAGGAGCGTTTCTTCTCGTCTTTCTGAGCGACGTAAAGGACTTTTCAATTTAACTTGAAAAGCGCGGCGAATAATCATTTTCCCTATTTTAATAACGACAACTGAAAGAATAACGATTAATAATATCTTCAGCGAAATCTCACCAAGATCACTCCATGTCTTTTCACTGAATAATAACTTCCCTACCTTTTCTAAAACTTGTTCCAATTCAAAAATCCCCTCCGTCCGTATAATTAAACGTTCTCAAGCGTAGACTAGCTTATAAAAAAAGAAATGGAGTTTTTTCATGAAAGCTACTCTTTCTTCAACAACGGATTTCAGAATCCATTATAAGGAAAAGAATGTGGTGTGGAAACTAAGCTCATTATTCCTACAACATATCCCCTTTGATTCACATGAGATCATTTTTTTCTGTATCGGAACAGATCGCTCTACAGGAGATGCACTAGGGCCGCTAACAGGCTCTGCTCTTTCCGAGTCAGTAATATTCCCTTTCTCCATTATTGGTACGCTAGAGAATCCATTACACGCTCTCAATCTTCAGCACCATATTCACCAAACACAATTGGATAACCCTTCTGCTTTCATCGTTGCCATTGACGCTTGCCTCGGACAAGGTAGTTCCGTTGGACAATTGCTTCTTCATAGCGGTCCTATCCATCCAGGTAAAGCTGTCGGTAAAGAATTACCTCCTGTCGGTGACTTGTCAGTAAAAGGCATCGTCAATATTGCCGGCTTCATGGAACATGCTGTTTTACAAAGTACGAGACTGCATCTACCATTCGAAATGAGTCGTATTATTGCTAAAGCCTTACAGCTCGCATACAACCGTTATAAATCATAAAAATATATGCACAATTGTCACTATAACTCCCACTACAACAATACCTGGAATAAGATTGGCGACTCTTATTTTGGTTAGGCCTATTAAATTTAATCCTATCGCTAAAATCATTAAGCCACCTGTTGCCGTCATTTCTGAAATGAAGAAACTAAGTAATTCATCCGGTACGAAACGGCTTATTTGTGTTGAAAATAACGTGATAATGCCTTGATACAAAAATACTGGAACAGCAGCAAAGGCAACACCAATACCCAATGTTGAACTTAAAATAATAGATGTAAATCCATCAATAATTCCTTTCATAAGGAGTACATCATGATCATTTCTTAGCCCACTGTCTATTGCACCGATGATCGCCATAGAACCAACTACAAAAATAAGCGTTGCAGTGACAAATCCCTGCGCAATTCCAGGGCCTTTTTTATTTTTTGGCATTTTACTTTCCATCCACTGCCCAAGCTCGTTTATTTTCGCATCCAGATCCATCCATTCACCAAAAACTGCTCCAATGACAATACTTATAATTACAATCAAAATTTGTGTGCTTTCAAATGTCATTTGTATACCAATCACTGCAACTGCTAGCCCGATACCATACATGACGGTCTCTTTCATTCGTTCGGGTATGTTGTGTAAAAACCTACCGATGAAAGCGCCTATAACTATTAGTAATGCATTTACAATCGTTCCGAATAAAACCAAAATCCCACTTCCATTCGCTAAGCTAAATACAGTAAAAATAATACCTATTTTGCACATTCCGCAAAATAGGTATGTATTTACTCATTCAATAATTCAAGAATGCGCTCCAGATCGTCTTCTGAGAAAAACTCAATTTCTATTTTACCTTTATTTTTAGACTTTTTAATCGTTACATTTGTACCGAAGTAATCTCGTAAATTTGATTCGCGTTCAGCTAAAAACAAATCTTGTTTTTTCTCTTTTTTTGTTTCACGTGGAACATCATCATTCATTTTTTGAACAAGCTTTTCAAGTTGCCGAACATTAAGTCCTTCTTTCAGTATTTGTTCTGCTACTAAAAGAATTTGTTCTTTCTTGCGAAGTCCAAGCAATGTCCGTCCGTGCCCCATTGATAATTTACTTTCAGAAATATAATTTCTGATTTTCTCAGGTAAAGAGAGCAAACGAACATGGTTTGCAATATGGGGTCTGCTTTTACCTAATCTAAAAGCCAGCTGCTCTTGTGTAAGATTCAGCGCATCCATAAGATTAAAATAGGCTTCAGCTTCTTCAATAGGCGTCAAATCTTCCCTTTGTAAGTTCTCAAGAATCGCCCACTCCATTGTTTCTTCATCGGTTAATATACGAACAACTGCAGGTACTTCTTCAAGTCCAGCCATTTGTGCTGCCCGAAAACGTCTTTCTCCTACAACGATTTCATATGTCGTACCCGTTCTCCTCAAAATGATTGGTTGAAGTATACCATGTTCTTTAATTGATGCACTCAATTCTTGGATTGCATTTTCGTCAAATACTTTCCTCGGTTGATATGGATTAGCTTTTATACTTTTCACATGGATAAATTCAACAGACTCAGCCTTTTCCAGTGACTCCCCAGGAAATAAAGCATTCAAACCTTTGCCAAGGCCTTTAGCCATTGTGTACCACTTCCTTTGCCAGATCTAAATATACTTCGGCTCCTCGAGATCTTGGATCGTAAGTAATAATCGGTTCTCCATGACTCGGTGCCTCACTTAATCGTACATTTCGTGGAATGATTGTTTTGTACACTTTATCTTGAAAATATTTTTTCACTTCATCTATTACCTGAATACCTAAATTTGTTCGTGCATCAAACATTGTTAATAAGACACCATCAATCATTAATCCGTCATTTAAATGCTTTTGAACGAGTCGAATGGTACTTAAAAGCTGACTCAAACCTTCTAACGCATAGTATTCACATTGGACCGGAATAATAATTGAATCCGATGCTGTTAACGCATTGATTGTTAATAGTCCAAGCGATGGTGGACAATCAATGATGATATAATCATACAATTCCTTTGTTTCCTGTATTGCGTGCTTCATCCGCACTTCTCTTGAAATCGTTGACACCAATTCAATTTCTGCTCCAGCTAACGAAATAGTAGCCGGTATAATATCTAGATTATCCACTTTTGTTGGCCGAATAACCTCTTTAATCGCAACATCATCAATTAAAATGTCATAAATGCATTTTTGAACTTCCCCTTTATTCACACCTACACCACTTGTTGCATTTCCTTGTGGATCAGTATCAATCAAGAGAACTTTCTTTCCTATATGTGCAAGACAAGCACTTAAATTTACGGATGTTGTTGTTTTTCCGACGCCTCCTTTTTGATTGGCAATCGCTATAATTCTACCCAAAGCCTGCACCCGCTTTCCTGCTCATTAAGTTTCAATTTATTCTAACTTCTAGTCTATCAAAAAAACCATTGTAAGTGGGGATAAGTGTAGTAAAAAAACTCCTGCTTTTTGCTAAGCAAGAGTTCTTTGTCACTTTTTCTTTGGAATTCGTACCGTAATTGTATAAAAATCCTCAGAATCCTCTTCTTCGGTTTTCACATCAATACCACTTTTCGTTACGAGCACCAAAGATTGTCTGATCGTATTAACTGCAATTCGCACGTCTTTACTGACCGATTTCCTTCTAGGAGCTTTTCTCTTTTCTTTTGGCTCTTCAGGATTTAGTAACTGTTCGATTCTCGTTTCAAGCTGTTTGACATTTAACTGCTGTTCGATAATTTCATTGAAAAGTTGTAACTGCAATTCGTTATCTTTCAAAGGTATTAACGCCCTTGCATGTCTTTCAGAAAGCTCTTTTGTTAATATCCCATTTTTAATTTCTTCGGGTAATTTTAAAAGTCGAAGTTTATTTGCAACCGTTGATTGCCCTTTTCCAAGCCTTTGTGCCAATGCTTCCTGTGTTAACGAATGGAGTTCAATAAGCTTTTCATAAGCAAATGCTTCTTCAATAGCTGTCAACTCTTCACGCTGCAAGTTTTCAATTAATGCAATTGATGCCGTTTCTTTATCATCGAGCTCTCGAATGATTGCTGGAACTTCTAACCACCCAAGTTTTTTCATTGCACGATATCTTCGTTCTCCAGCTATAATTTCATATGCATCGTCAACCCGTCTAACAACGATTGGTTGAATGACACCATGGATGTGAATCGTCCGCGCCAGTTCTTCAATTTTTTCTTCTGAAAAAACTGTACGCGGCTGATATTTATTCGGTTTGATAGACTCAATCTTTACTTGCTCGATCTGCTCTTGATGATTATTACTGACTTCTAATGAATCCATTCCTACTTCTATTTCCATCTCCATTTCCTTATCACCAGTTCCAAAAAAACGTGAAAAAGGACTTTTCATTCCCGGCACCACCTTTTCAAGACTACTCCCTATATTAACTTAGTTCGTCACAGGGAAAATTTATCCTCTTTAAATATGTTCCACGTGAAACAGTTTATCTTCATTCAGCCAATAGGTTTGTACTGAAAGCGAAGCGTCAGCTGCAGAATGGCCCCACCCTATAGGTAGCGAAATGCATCCTATTTTCCTGTTCGGTAGGTGTTCAAGCTCCTGCTGAACGAAGATAAAGCCTTCAGCAGATGTCATGTTTTTTTAGTGGAGCCTTTTGAGCAAGCTCAAAAAGCTCCGGACTAAATTACGCCGAGGTGTAATTTATTGAATAGGCGTCTTGTTTGGCACACCTGGTTTACGTGGATATTTTTTAGGCGTTCTCTTTTCTTTATCAAAAACAAAGATATTCCGTTCACTATCTTCAACTGGTAGTTTGAATGAGTGTTCTTCTTTGATGGTAGCACCGAGAATGGCAAGTGATTTTTTCGCATCTGCAAGCTCGTCGTCCGCAGCCGCACCTTTCATAGAAATGAAAATTCCACCAACCGAGACGAGAGGCACACATAATTCAGCAAGCACAGACAATCGAGCGACTGCACGCGCAGTAACAATATCAAACTTTTCACGATATAAAGGGTTTTGTCCAAAATCCTCTGCTCTCGCATGAACAAAATGGACATTGGTCAGTTGAAGTTCCTCTGCTAAAGCCCCTAAAAATCCAATCCGTTTGTTCAAAGAATCTACAATTGTCACCTCAAGGTCTGGGAAACAAATTTTCAAAGGAATACTTGGAAAACCAGCCCCTGCACCTACATCACAAATTGTGCTTCGTCCACTTAAATCAACGTAAAAAGCAGCAGAAATTGAATCATAGAAGTGCTTCAAATAAACTGATGGAGCGTCTGTTATAGCTGTTAAGTTCATTTTTTCATTCCACTCAACTAGAAGTTCAAAATACCTAGCAAATTGAGTTTTTTGTGTTTCATTCAATTCAATTCCTTGTTCCTTCAATGCTTGTACAAACTGCTCTTCATTCAATTAATAACTCCCCCTTTTAAAGAAAAGCGTAAAACTATAGTTTAGCTAGATACTTTGGCAATTTTCCCTTGTTCAATATAAACGAGAAGTATTGAAATATCAGCTGGGTTAACGCCGGATATACGAGATGCTTGCGCGATGGATAAAGGTCTGACTTCACTCAACTGAGCTTTGGCTTCTGTCGCGATACCCGCTATTGCATTGTAATCAATGTTCTCTGGTATTTTCTTGTTTTCCATTTTTTTCATTTTATCAACTTGTTGCATTGATTTTTCAATATATCCTTCGTATTTAATAAAAATTTCCACTTGCTCTTCAACTTCTTCAGATTTCTTTTCACTTGAAGGTATCATTCGCTCAATTTGGTTATAATTGATCTCTGGACGTTTCAAAAGGTCCGCCGCTTTCATCGGTTCTCTTAGCTCTGTTCCGCCTGTTTCACGAATGATTTCTTGCACATGTTCATCCGGTTTAATCGATACTTTTCGCAACCTAGTAATTTCTTCTTCGATATGCTGTTTCTTCGCAAGATACGCTGCATATCTTTCCTCGCTAATCATTCCAAGCCCATAACCGATTTCCGTTAAACGTAGATCCGCATTGTCATGACGCAATAATAGTCGGTACTCAGCACGTGATGTCAGAAGCCTGTAGGGCTCGCTTGTTCCTTTTGTAACGAGATCGTCAATCAGAACACCTATATAAGCATCGGCACGTCCTAGAACGCACTCCGCTTTCCCAAGAGCACGTGAAGCTGCGTTAATCCCTGCCATAATTCCTTGTGCAGCTGCTTCTTCGTAACCAGACGTCCCATTCAATTGCCCTGCTGTATACAAATTACGTATTTTTTTCGTTTCAAGGGTCGGCCATAGTTGTGTTGGAACGATTGCGTCATACTCAATTGCATAGCCAGCACGCATCATTTCAGCTTTTTCTAGCCCTGGAACACTTTCAATGAGCTGTCTTTGAACATGTTCAGGTAAGCTTGTTGATAATCCTTGGACATATACTTCTTTTGTATTTCGACCTTCGGGTTCTAAGAAAATCTGATGACGTGATTTATCAGCAAAGCGCACAATTTTATCTTCAATAGACGGGCAATAACGCGGCCCTTTTCCTTTAATTACACCTGAATACATTGGTGATAAGTGCAAGTTTTCATTGATAATTTCATGTGTTCTTGGTGATGTATACGTCAGCCAGCATGGCAACTGATCCATGATGAATTCAGTCGTTTCAAAGCTGAAAGCACGCGGTACATCGTCACCTGGTTGAATTTCCGTTTTGCTATAGTCAATTGTTCGACTATTGACGCGTGGTGGTGTACCTGTTTTGAATCTGACCATATCGAATCCAAGCTCTCGGATGTTATCTGCTAGTCCTATCGAAGGCATTTGGTTATTTGGTCCACTTGAATATTTCAAGTCCCCAATGATGATTTCCCCTCGTAGGAACGTACCCGTTGTAACAATTACTGTTTTCGCACGATACACTGCCCCTACTTGAGTAATTAGGCCTTTTACTTCATTATCCTCGACAATCAGTTCTTCTACAACCCCTTGATGGAGCGTTAAGTTGTCTTGTTCTTCGAGAAGGCGCTTCATTTCTTGTTGGTAAAGAACTTTATCAGCTTGTGCTCGAAGCGCACGAACAGCAGGTCCTTTTCCTGTATTCAACATCCGCATTTGGATATGTGTTTTGTCGATTACTTTCCCCATCGCACCGCCAAGTGCGTCGATTTCGCGTACGACGATCCCTTTTGCAGGACCCCCGAGTGACGGATTACAAGGCATAAAAGCAATCATATCAAGGTTCATAGTTAGTACAAGCGTCGATGCACCCATTTTGGCAGCGGATAATGCCGCCTCAACACCGGCATGACCGGCCCCAATGACAATAACATCGAACGTGCCTGCTTCAAATTGTGGCATGTTCTTTTCCTTCTTTCTTTAGATTGTTCAAAAGATCCCGTGAAAATTGAGCCTACAGGAAGTAAGTCATGCAGTCGTCGCGGCCTTAGACCACCTTCCCTCCTCGGCCCTTTTCATCTTCCTTTTTGAACCCTCATTTAATTTGTTATTTTCCGAGGCAAAATTGTGCGAACAACTGGTTAATTAAACTTTCTTGGACAGTATCTCCAATAATCTCACCGAGAATTTCCCATGTCCGTGTGACGTCAATTTGTATCATGTCAACTGGGACACCAGCTTCTGCTGCGCTTATAGCATCCTCTATAGTAGCCTTTGCATTGTGTAGCAAAGAGATATGTCTTGCGTTGGATACATATGTGAAATCGCCTGACTCTAAGTTTCCTTCGAAAAAGAGTCCGGCAATTGCTTCTTCTAACTCATCGATCCCTTCATCTTTCAAAAGGGAAGTAGTCACAAGTTTTCCATTGCCCGAGAGCTCCTTAACTTTCGCCAAATCAATTTTTGGCGGAAGATCGGTTTTGTTAATGACAATAATGGCATCCATCCCCGAAATCGCTTCAAAAAGGCGCTCATCTTCAACGGAAAGCTCTTCTGAACTATTAAGGACAAGTAAAATTAAATCCGCTTCCTTGAGTACTTGTCTCGATCTTTCAACACCAATCCGTTCCACGATATCTTCTGTTTCACGGATTCCAGCCGTATCGACAAGACGCAGTGGAACACCTCGCACATTGACGTACTCTTCAATAATATCACGCGTCGTCCCTGCTATGTCAGTTACAATTGCTTTATTTTCTTGTACGAGGCTATTTAATAATGAGGATTTACCAACATTCGGTCTACCTACAATAACAGTAGACAGCCCCTCTCGAAGGATTTTCCCTTGAGATGAGGTGCGCAATAATTGATCTATTTCATTTTTCACCCATGTTCCTTTTTCAATCATCAGAGGAATTGTTACTTCTTCGACGTCATCATATTCAGGATAGTCGATATTCACTTCTACCTGTGCCAACGTTTCAAGAAGTGCTTGTCTTAAATCGCCAATCAACCGCGACAGCTTTCCTTCCATCTGATTTAACGCGACATTCATCGCTCGGTCCGTTTTCGCACGGATCAAATCCATGACTGCCTCAGCTTGTGACAAGTCAATTCTTCCATTGAGGAATGCACGTTTTGTAAATTCACCAGGCTCAGCAAGCCTAGCACCCTCTTTCAAAACAAGTTGGAGCACCCGTTGGACTGCTACAAGTCCTCCATGACAATTCACTTCTACAACGTCTTCCCTCGTAAATGTTTTCGGTGCCTTCATAAGAGAAACCATTACTTCTTCAACAACCTCACCTGTAGCAGGGTTTGCCAAATGGCCGTAATGGATAGTATGTGATTGTTCTTCATTTAACTTCTTTCCCGACGGAGAACGAAAAATGCGATCTGCTATTTGAATAGCTTCGTCTCCGCTGAGTCTGACGATGGCGATCGCACCTTCTCCCATCGGAGTTGAAACGGCGGCTATTGTATCAAAATGCACATTCTTCACCTTCCTAGCTTAGTTATTCACATGTGGATAAACCATTTCCGGACATGACTATCTAACATAATATAGTATCACAAAATGACCTATCCTTCTAGCATGAGAATCGAAAATATGTGGATAAGTTTATCTTCATTCGACAAAAGTCACGACAACCTAGATTTTGGCGAAATAAAAAACTCGCAAAGACAAATGCGTCCTTGCGAGAAATGATTTATTTAGCGAATAGCTTCGATGACAAGATACCTAAATGGGTCGCTACCTTCTGAATACGTCTCAATATCTAAGCGATTCGACAAAGCATTATGAATCACTTTTCTTTCATAAGATGGCATTGGCTCCAGCTGTACTTTACGACCCGTACGCACTGCTTTGTCAGCCATACGATCAGCAAGCTGTTCAAGTGATTGTTCACGACGTTCACGGTAATCTCCGACATCTACCCGAACAACTTTGAATTGGTTTGCCGACTTATTTGTTACAAGTTGGGATAATTGTTGAAGTGCATTCAAAGTTTGTCCTCGTTTACCAATTAGTAAGGCTGCTTTGGCACTTTCCAATTGAAAGTTAACATATTTTCCATCAACTTCATGACGCACTTGAATATCTGTAATTCCCATTCCCACGGCAACTTGCTGTAAATAGCGTTCTGTCTCTTCTATCGCTACTTCATCAGATAATTTTTCAACAGGAGCTTGTTGTTCCACGTTAGCAGGAATAGAGTCGACAATAACTTCTTGTTTCAAGTCACTTAATGTCGTTTCGGGTGTTTCAGGGACGGAAGGTTCGTCCACATGTATCATTGTTACGTTCACTTCAGCTTCTTTTGCACCAAAACCAAGAAATCCTTTTCTCCCTTGATCGATTACTTGAACCTCAACTTCGTTTCGTGTAACACCGAGTGCTGCTAATGCTGACGAGATCGCCAATTCAACTGTGGCTCCCCTTCGCGTCATCCTTGTCATTTTCGTTTCCCTCCTACTTTTACAGGTACCACTTCTTCTTTCTTAAATGGTTTGTAAATGAAGATATTTTGGATTACTGAAATGATGTTCCCGATTACCCAATAAAGTGCAAGTGCAGCGGGCAGGAATGAACCGAAAATCATGATCATGAATGGCATGATATACATCATTACCTTCATTTGAGGGTTCCCCATCGCTGGGCCTGTCCGTAATACAACGAACTGCATAAGTCCGGCAATTACAGCTAGTGTAATACTTGGTGCTGCCAGCTCAAACCAGAGGAATTTACCGATATCATAAGTAACATTCATACGACTGATTGCATGGTAGAAACCAAAAAGGATTGGCATTTGGATAATAACCGGTAAACAACCTGCTGCCGGGTTGATTTTTCGTTCCGACATTATTTTTTGCATTTCCTCACGATACTTCTGTTGCGTCACAGCATCTTTTGATTTATATTTTTCTTTTAATGCATTTAATTCAGGTTGTACTTCTTGCATTCGTTTAGAACTTTGCGTCTGTTTAATCATTAATGGAAGTAAAACAAGGCGAATGATAATTGTAACTGAAACAATTCCCCATCCGTAAGTCCCCAAAATATCTTTGAATAGTGTTATTAACGAAACAAGTGGCCAAACAATATATTTGTTCCAAAATCCTTCACTGTCTGCATAAATCGGTTGATTGAAGTCAGAACATCCCGCAAGGAATACCGATAATGCCGTCAGCATCAAAAGTAATGCTACCTTCTTTTTCAAATTGGTTCCCCCAAATCATATCTTTTCTTTTATATAGAAGACTAATCGAATTCTAGCTGTCTTGTTAGCCAAGCCATTGCAATTACAGCCAATAATTTCAGTTTATCATGTTCAGTTATATCCTTCTACTTCTTCCTTAGCACACGTGCTATCCGAAAAACATGCTGTAGGCTCTTTTTTGTTTCATGAAAATCGAGTGTGGCCGCCTGATGTCTGGCGATGATAACATAGTCCATATCGTTTCGTAGCTCGTCCTTCATTTCCAAGAAAGACTGCCTGATATATCGTTTAATACGGTTTCGTGTCACTGCGTTTCCAACTTTTTTACTAACGGAAAGACCAATCCGGAATTGTTGCTGCTCTTCCTTCTTATAGGAATACACAACGAATTGTCGATTGGCGACAGATTTCCCTTTTTTAAATACTTGTTGAAATTCTTCATTCTTCTTTATTCGTTGACGTTTATTCACAAAGTGCACCTGCTTCGCCACTTAAATTTAACTGCTTCAGCTAAAGTCCCTACTTTGATAAGTAGGGTAATTGATTTTCAATAGAAAAAAAGACCACTGAGGCAGTGGCCTTATGCTGAAAGTACTTTTCTTCCTTTGCGTCGACGGGCTGCAAGGATTCTACGTCCGCTTTTCGTGCTCATTCTCTCACGGAAGCCGTGAACTTTACTACGTTTACGTTTATTTGGTTGGAATGTACGTTTCATTTTTTAAGACACCTCCTGCGTGATTGTCTGTTTACTACGTGACAGTCTTGAACATTATATCCGTATTTCACGGTAAAAGTCAACCTTTTTTTATCAGACACTGCATTCATATCTAAATTTAGCGCTACATTTATATAATAGGTTATCCACATCTTCTTCAAATAATTGGCGACGATAATGTGTATACTATTTTTTTATATTTTTTTATCCACATCGCTTATCGACATGTTTTTCACATATTAAAGCCTGTGGATAAAGGTTTCCTCCACGTTTGCTAGTATTGTGGATAAGTCAGAAAGAACCTTGTAATCCATCTCATTTCCTGTTACAATGAGATGGATTTTGTTGTGCACATAATTTTATAATATTTCCGTTATCCACAATTGTTGATAGGTTGTGGATAATTTTTTCAACATTTTTGTATAATTGTTATCCACAACCGTGAAAACTGTGTATAATACATATCTTCAGTGTTTATTTTCTTTGTAAAGGAGGCAAGAGATTGGAACATTTAGAAGAATTATGGAGCGAAGTATTGTCGAAAGTTGAGCAGAAAATTTCAAGGCCCAGTTTTGAAACCTGGCTCAAATCGACAAAACTCATGTCGTATGGCGAAGAAAACGTCACTATAGCCGTACCAAATTCTTTTGCAAAAGAATGGCTTGAAACTCATTATGTACATCTAATTACCGGCATCTTATCTGAACTGACTGGTGAAGATCGTATCATTCAGTTTGTCGTTCCAGAAGATATGGTAGAAAATGATTTTATGGTCCCTAAACCAACTGTGAAACCGATTGAAACAGTTCCAGCAGTAACGGCACCTGGTATGCTCAATCCTAAATACACATTCGATACATTCGTTATTGGTTCAGGTAACCGCTTTGCTCATGCCGCATCACTAGCAGTAGCTGAAGCGCCCGCAAAAGCCTACAACCCATTGTTCATCTACGGTGGCGTCGGACTTGGCAAAACTCACTTAATGCATGCTATTGGACATTATGTCCTCGAACAAAACCCGGCAGCTAAGGTTGTTTATCTTTCATCTGAAAAATTTACAAATGAATTCATCAACTCAATCCGGGATAACAAAGCTGTCGAATTCCGCAATCGTTATCGGAATGTAGACGTACTTTTAATAGATGATATTCAGTTCCTTGCAGGAAAAGAACAAACCCAGGAAGAATTCTTCCACACATTCAATACGTTACATGAAGAGTCAAAACAAATTGTTATTTCAAGTGATCGACCACCGAAAGAAATTCCAACATTGGAAGATCGGCTTAGATCACGCTTTGAATGGGGTCTTATTACAGATATAGCTCCCCCGGATCTTGAAACGCGGATAGCGATCTTGCGTAAAAAGGCCAAGGCAGATGGACTCATTGATATCCCGAATGAAGTCATGCTATACATTGCAAACCAAATCGATTCCAATATACGTGAACTCGAAGGAGCACTAATACGTGTTGTTGCCTTTTCATCTTTAGTGAATACGGATATTACTACAGAATTAGCTGCCGAAGCATTAAAAGATATCATACCTAATTCAAGGCCTCGTACTGTGACCATCTTAGACATCCAGAAAGCAGTTGGAGAACACTTCAATATTCGTCTCGAGGATTTCACCGCTAAGAAAAGAACAAGATCCATTGCATTCCCACGACAAGTCGCTATGTATTTGTCTAGAGAATTGACGGACTCCTCTTTGCCTAAAATCGGATCTGAATTTGGTGGACGAGATCACTCAACTGTGATTCATGCCCATGAAAAAATATCGAAAATGTTGAAAGACGATCAAGCTCTTCAACAGGATGTACAAGATATACGCAATGTACTTGGAAGAGGATGACCTGTGTATAACGTAGAATAAGGTGTGCATAGTCATGAACAGTTTATACACATGTGGAAAACCTTTATAGGACGAAGAATATTGGACTTATACACATTTCCACAGCCCCTACTACTATTACTACTAATTTATTAAACATTAATATTATATAAGCGAGGGTATAGAATGAAATTTGAAATCATGAGAGATCGACTGATTGATGGTTTAAGTGATGTGATGAAAGCGATCAGTCACAAAGTAACCAATCCTATTTTGACAGGTGTAAAAATCGATGTGGATGATAAAGGAATTACAATGACAGGTAGTGATTCTGATATTACAATTTGTACATTCATTGCTGCTGAAGAAAATGGTGAACAAATCATTCGCGTCATCGAAAAAGGAAGTATTGTATTACAAGCAAAAGTTTTCAGCGAAATTGTACGTAAACTACCAACAAATGATGTCACTATTGAAGCTGTTAATGGACTTCAAACACATATTCAATCTGGTAAAACAGAATTTCATCTCATTGGATCAGATGCAGATGAATATCCAGTATTGCCTGAAGTAAAAGATGAATATCTATTTTCATTACCAGCAGATTTGATGAAATCTATCATCCGTGAAACTGTCTTTGCGGTATCACAACAAGAAACAAGACCGATATTAACAGGCGTTCTTTGGGAAGCAAAAGACGGGGGATTGTCTTGCGTTGCCACAGATAGCCACAGATTGGCAAGAAGGCTAACTGTACCTGAAGAAATGCCAGAAGTTCCTTTTAGTGTCGTCATACCAGGAAAAAGCTTGCAGGAATTAAATAAAATTTTGCCTGATACTGGCGAACTTGTGGATATTGTTATTGCAGATCAACAAGTATTATTTAAAACACGTAATGTTTTATTTTATTCACGCTTACTGGAAGGGAATTATCCAGATACTTCTCGACTAATCCCTTCTGAATATAAAACGACAGTAACAATAAACGGACGTCTTCTGCTTCAAGCGATTGACAGAGCCTCCCTTTTAGCACGTGAGGAACGAAATAATATTGTCCGATTTTCAGCAGATGAAGGAAAAGTTATTGAAATCTCATCCAACTCACCTGAAGTTGGAAAGGTTGAAGAACTAGTAGAGGTAATTAATATTACTGGAGAAGCACTAAAAATTTCTTTTAGTGCTAAATATATGATGGATGCATTGAAGGCAATTGATGGTCAAGATGTGGCCATTCAATTTACAGGAGCTATGCGACCTTTCATCTTAAAATCGGTGGATGATGAATCGATTTTGCAGTTAATTCTTCCCGTTCGGACATATTAAATATTGAAGGATAGTCAAATATTTGACTATCCTTTTTTATCTTTTTCATTACAGGTTTACGTCTAATTCGAAAACTGGACGCAATAACATCTCGGCTGTAATTGATATACAATCGAAAATCAGCTAAAATAGAGGGATAGACTAATTTGCGAAGGGATAGGGTCTGATGGAAAACCTGACAATTGATACAGAGTACATAACATTAGGTCAATTATTAAAAATGACAGATGCAATCAGTTCTGGTGGTATGGCTAAATGGTTTTTGGAAGAACATACTGTTTATGTCAATGGTGAAGCAGAGCAACGCCGAGGTAAAAAATTACGCCATGGAGACGTAATTAATGTTCCTGGTGTTGGCAAATTTAAAATACATGACATCTTAACTGAGCAACCGGATGTACATTGAACGGCTTGCATTAACCGATTACCGCAATTACGAAGCACTTGACTTAACGTTTTCTCCACATATCAATGTGTTGATTGGTGAAAACGCACAAGGCAAGACAAATGTGATGGAAGCAATCTATGTACTTTCTATGGCAAAATCTCATCGAACCTCTAATGATCGAGAATTAATACGCTGGGACCAAGAATATGGTAAAATAGAAGGGGACATCCAACGAAAATATGGCAAACTGCCATTAGAGTTGATTTTATCAAAAAAAGGTAAAAAGGCGCGTGTCAATCATCTTGAACAAAATCGCTTGAGCCTATACGTTGGGCAATTGAATGTAGTCATGTTTGCACCAGAGGATTTAAATCTTGTCAAAGGAAGTCCCCAAGTACGTAGACGATTTCTAGATATGGAGATTGGTCAGATTTCACCAACTTATTTGCATGACCTTTTAACATTCCAAAAAATTCTGAAGCAACGAAATGCTATCTTAAAAGATAACCGGGGCAAATTGGATTTGAAAGATGTCATGTTTGATGTTTATACAGAGCAGTATATTCAAGTAGCTGTACAAATTATTCGTAAACGTTTTTATTTTATGGAGCTTTTACAGCGATGGGCAGAACCTATCCATAATGGAATTTCCCGTGGGATTGAATCACTTGAAATTACTTATGCAACACTAAAAGAGTTTGATTCGGGACAGACTGTAGAACAAATGGAGTCTATATTAGGTCAGAAGTTGCTGGAAGTAAGGCGTCGCGAGTTAGAACGTGGGATGACATTGGTCGGACCACATCGAGATGATCTTCACTTTTTTGTAAACGGATATGATATTCAGACTTATGGTTCACAGGGGCAGCAGCGGACGACGGCACTGTCCCTTAAACTTGCTGAAATTGAGCTTGTCAAGCAAGAAGTCGGGGAAACGCCTGTACTTCTTCTGGATGATGTGTTGTCTGAGCTTGACGATTATAGGCAATCGCATCTTTTGAATACAATTCAAGGACAAGTTCAAACGATTGTTACAACGACAAACGTTGCGGGGATTGACCATGAGACGATTCGCCAGGCAGATATTTTTGAAGTAACGGCAGGTACAGTAGCTAGAAAAGAAGAAAAGTAATCAATTTTTTACAAAGTATGAAAAGTGATAGATGTTAGACGTTCAGAAAGGAATGGTGAACAGTTTGGCAATGGAAGAGAAAGAGTTGCAGACAGCTTATGATGCGAATCAGATCCAAGTCTTAGAAGGACTTGAGGCTGTCCGCAAACGTCCGGGTATGTATATCGGGACGACTAGTTCAAGAGGACTTCACCATCTTGTATGGGAAATCGTTGATAATAGTATTGACGAGGCGCTTGCAGGATACTGTGATCATATCGAAGTGACAATCGAAAAAGATAACTGGATACGTGTTGACGATAACGGTCGTGGAATTCCGGTTGGGACGCAAGAATCTACAGGACGTCCAGCTGTTGAAGTTATTATGACCGTGCTTCATGCTGGAGGTAAATTCGGCGGTGGCGGTTATAAGGTATCAGGTGGGTTACACGGAGTAGGTGCATCTGTCGTCAATGCTTTATCTGAAACGACAGAGGTTTTTGTCAGACTTGATGGTAAAGTACATTACATCAAGTTTGAACGTGGCGATGTAGTAGAAGAATTGAATGTCATTGGCGAGACCGATGAAACGGGTACAAGAATCCGCTTCAAAGCCGATCCAGAAATCTTCACTGAAACAACGGTATATGAATTTGACATTTTGGCACATCGCTTGCGTGAGCTTGCTTACCTAAATCGTGGTCTACGTATAACGATAGCGGATGAGCGTGAAGATGAAAAACGAAGTGATCATTATTACTACGAGGGCGGTATCAAGTCCTACGTCGAACATTTGAATAAAAATAAAGAACCTATACATGAGGAACCTATTTTCATCGAAGGTGAAAAAGATGGCATTTCAATCGAAATTGCTATGCAATATAATGCTGGTTACGCAGAAAACCTGTTTTCATTCGCGAATAATATTAATACGTACGAAGGCGGAACACATGAATCAGGCTTCAAGACGGCACTTACACGTGTTATCAATGATTATGCTCGGAAAAATGGAGCACTGAAGGAAGCGGATCCGAACTTATCAGGTGATGATGTTCGTGAAGGATTGACGGCTATTATTTCCATCAAGCACCCGAATCCACAGTTTGAAGGACAGACGAAGACGAAACTTGGAAACTCTGAAGTGAGTACAATTACAAACTCGCTATTTTCAGAAGGCTTCCAACGTTTCTTACTTGAAAATCCAACGACTTCAAAACAAATTATTGAAAAAAGCCTCATGGCAGCACGTGCACGCATTGCAGCAAAAAATGCACGTGAGTTTACGCGTCGTAAGTCTGCACTCGAAGTATCTAGCTTGCCAGGGAAGTTAGCGGATTGTTCATCACGCGATCCTAAAATCAGCGAATTGTACATCGTTGAAGGTGACTCGGCGGGTGGTTCGGCTAAAATGGGACGAGATCGTCATTTCCAAGCGATACTTCCGCTACGAGGTAAAATCTTAAATGTTGAAAAAGCGCGTCTTGACCGCATTTTAGGTAACTTAGAAATCCGTGCGATGATTACAGCACTCGGAACCGGTATCGGAGAAGAATTCGACCTTTCGAAAGCACGCTATCACAAACTGGTCATTATGACCGATGCAGATGTCGATGGTGCGCATATTCGTACACTTTTGCTAACCTTCTTTTTCCGCTTCATGCGACCACTTATCGAGGCAGGCTATGTCTATATCGCTCAGCCGCCGCTTTATCGCGTGAAACAAGGAAAAGTCGAAGAGTATTGCTATAAGGAAGAAGAGCTTGAAGAAATTATTGGCCGGATGCCGTCTACACCTAAACCTGTTATTACCCGCTATAAAGGTCTTGGAGAGATGGATGCAACTCAATTATGGGATACAACAATGGATCCAGAACAACGTACATTACTGCAAGTTGAACTAGAAGATGCCTTTGATGCAGATTTAACGTTCCAGGACTTGATGGGAGACGATGTTGAACCACGTCGTAAATTCATCGAGGATAATGCAATGTATGTTACAAATATAGATACTTGAGGAACGTTGAGCTGAAAGGAGTCTAACAACATGGCAGATATGCCGAAACGTGGTGTCCAAGGCATCAACATTAGTAAGGAAATGAAGACTTCATTCCTTGACTATGCAATGAGTGTCATCGTTTCACGTGCCCTCCCTGATGTAAGGGATGGTTTGAAACCAGTCCACCGCCGTATTTTGTATGCAATGCAGGATTTAGGGAATACCGCCGATAAACCACATAAGAAGTCCGCACGTATCGTCGGGGACGTTATTGGTAAGTACCACCCACATGGTGATAGTGCTGTTTACGAGACAATGGTACGGATGGCGCAAGATTTCAACTATCGCTATATGCTTGTCGATGGTCACGGGAACTTCGGTTCAGTTGACGGTGATGGGGCAGCGGCGATGCGATATACGGAATCACGTATGTCCCGTATCGCAATGGAACTACTTCGCGATATCAATAAAGATACAATTGATTATCAAGATAACTACGATGGGCAGGAAAGAGAACCGGTTGTTTTACCGAGCCGCTACCCAAACCTGCTTGTCAACGGAACAACTGGAATTGCAGTCGGAATGGCAACGAATATTCCACCGCACCATCTTGGGGAAACGATTGATGCTGTTATAGCATTGGCGGATAATTCGGCTATTACGACAGAAGAATTAATGGAAATTATACCGGGTCCTGACTTCCCAACAGGTGGGATTATACTTGGTCGTAGTGGAATTAGAAGGGCTTATGAAACTGGAAAAGGCTCTGTCATTATTCGCGGTAAAGTTGAAATTGAACAGAAGTCGAATGGTAGAGAAACGATTATTGTCAGTGAGCTACCGTTCCAAGTAAATAAGGCGCGATTAATTGAAAAAATTGCAGAATTAGTACGAGATAAAAAAATCGATGGTATTACGTATTTAGCAGATGAATCAGACCGTACAGGTATGCGTATCGTTATTGAAGTACGCCGTGATGCAAATGCCAATGTATTATTGAATAATTTATACAAGCAAACTGCATTACAATCTAGTTTTGGTATTAACATGCTGGCACTTGTCGATGGTCAACCAAAAGTACTGGCATTAAAAGAAATTTTATATCATTATTTAGAACACCAAAAAGTAGTGATTCGTAGACGAACACAGTATGATTTGAAAAAAGCAGAAGATCGCGCACATATTTTAGAAGGATTGCGCATCGCACTCGATAATATTGATAGAATCATCGCCTTAATTCGCGGATCTAAAACAACGGATGAAGCGAAATCAGGGTTAATGGAACAATTTGATTTATCCGAACGTCAAGCACAAGCTATTCTTGATATGCGTCTCCAGCGTTTAACAGGACTTGAGCGGGACAAAATTGAAAGTGAATATGAAGCACTGCAGCTCTTAATGGCAGAGCTTCGTGCGATTCTTTCTGATGAAATGAAATTACTCGAAATTATACGTGAGGAACTGCTCGAAGTAAAAACCCGTTTTGAGGATAAACGTAGAACGGAAATTACATTAGGCGGCGCTGAAATGATTGAGGACGAGGATTTAATTCCAGTTGAGAATTCAGTGTTGACACTCACACATAACGGTTATATTAAACGTTTACCAGCCAATACTTATCGAAGTCAACGTCGTGGTGGTCGCGGTATACAAGGGATGGGAACGAATGATGATGACTTCGTTGAGCATCTTTTGAATACATCAACGCATGACACTATCCTGTTCTTTACAAGTAGAGGCCGTGTGTTCCGTACGAAAGGCTACCAAGTGCCTGAATTTAGCCGGACTGCTAAAGGGTTACCAATCATCAACTTGTTAGGTGTAGATAAAGATGAGAAAGTAACGGCTATGATCCCAGTAGCAGAGTTTAAGGAAGAGGAATACCTATTCTTTGCAACTCGCAATGGTATTGTCAAACGTACCCCTATTACGGAGTTTGCAAATATCCGATCAAATGGATTGATTGCACTAACGTTACGTGGCGATGATGAATTAATTGGCGTCAAAATGACTGGTGGCGATGACAATATCGCTATTGGAACAAAGGATGGTATGTTGATTAAATTCAATGAGCTAGACATCCGTTCTATGGGCCGGGTAGCCGGAGGTGTCCGCGGTATTCGTCTACGTGAGGGCGACATTACAATCGGCATGGATATCGTGCACGAAGGTGATGAAATCCTAGTGGTAACAGAAAAAGGCTTCGGAAAACGAACGCCAGAAGATGAATATCGTATCCAATCACGAGGCGGTTATGGATTAAAAACATTAAACGTCACGGAGCGTAATGGTAAACTTGTCGCAATGAAGACGGTAGATGGTACAGAAGATCTGATGTTAATTACAATCCATGGTATTTTGATCCGTATGGATATTGAAGATATTTCTGTTATTGGGCGAAGTACACAAGGAGTGCGTCTCATTCGACTTGGAGAAGACGAGCTTGTTGCGACTGTTGCCAAAGTTGAAAAAGAAGAGGAAATAGAAGAAGAGGCCGAGCAGAACGACAACCCAGTCGAAGAAAGCGAAGCAGATAACGAGTCTTAAGCATGAGAAAAGTTATTGAGATGACCGCATCAGTCATTTCAATAACTTTTTTTATCGTCTATTTGCAATTTTTAGAGTATGATAAAAGGTACTATGAGGTGAAAGTAGGGGAACCTGGATGGCCGAAACATATATTAAGATAGATGATTTACGTCCTGGCCTTGTAATAAGTGAGGACATATTCGCAAACACCATCTACCCAATTGTTAGAAAAGACACAGTCGTTTCTTCCGATCATTTAGAAATCTTACAAATCTTTGCTGTGAAACAAGTTAAAATTCATGAACGCCCTGTTGTGAAGAGAGAAAAAGTTCCTGAAATTGATCATGAAAATCCAGTGGATCCAGATGATATTCTTACTCAAATCCCTATGAAACGCCAAGACTTACAAACACAGTACAGTGAATCGGTTCAAAATTATAAAAAAGAGTTTATCGGATGGCGGGCAGGTCAACGTCCTGATGTTGCAAAAGTTCGTTCAATCGCAATCCCTTTGCTAGAGACTTTTATCGAACAAAAGAAAATGTTAACCATTTTAAACGACCTTTCGGAACCAAATGATTATTTGTATCACCATTCCATTGCTGTTGGAATATTAGCATCTGCCATTTGTGGACAGATGGGATTTCCAAAAGGACAGGTGTTGCAACTTGGTCTCGCGGGTGTTCTTGCAGACTGCGGAATGGCCAAAATCGATACATCCATTACAGAAAAAGCCGCGTTTCTGACAAAAGTTGAATTTAATGAAGTGAAAAAACATACAATATATAGCTATCAGATGATTCAGGAGACGCCTTTGCTACGTCAGGAGATGAAGTTGGCTATTTTGCAGCATCATGAGCGTCTTGATGGAAGTGGTTATCCGCGCGGCGACAAAATGGGGCAAGTGTCTGTGTTTTCACAGATCCTCGCAGTATCGGACGTTTTCCATGCGATGACATCTGAACGGATTCACCGTGCTAAGGAATCTCCATTTAAAGTGATTGAGATGATAAAAGAAGAAGAGTTTGGGAAGTTCGATATTAAGGTTGTTCAAGCATTACTCGATTTAGTAGGCAATCTATCAATCGGCACAAAAGTTCAACTGACAAATGGTGATGTCGGAGAAGTTGTATTTGTTCACCGAGATGCAAGATTACGCCCAATGATAAAGAAAAGTGTAGACGGGACTATCCTAGACCTTACGACTAATCGTCATATTGCTGTAGGGAAGGTATTGATTTAGGATGTGTTTAAATTAAATTTGACAAAAATCATCACCTCGCAGAGTAGCTATTAAAGCTTTGCGGGGTGATTGTTTAAGTACTGTTGTAGGTATTGAAAAACATTTTGAAATAAGTGTTGCATTTGAAATGGTAGGGTGATATAGTAATAAACGTTGCGCATCCGACATAAAGAAAACAACGACAAAGAAATTGAAATTAGTTGTTGACATGAGGGTTGCAACTTGGTATGATATAAAAGTTGCTTGCGGAAAAGCAGTGACAAACAATATCAACATGAACCTTGAAAACTGAACAGCAAAACGTCAACGAAATACAGCGAAGGT
>NZ_JADHDX010000008.1 GCF_016820585.1 Arthrobacter beigongshangensis | reverse complement strand
CGGGAGGCATCCACGAAGCGCCGGAGCGGTGTTCGAAGGAATTTCAGCTTTTTGGGTGTGAATCACTATATATGTTGGCATAAAGAATCCTACCAACAACGCTTGGCGCTTCGGCGACCCCAGTAAGGCACCTTCGCTTGTGATTATATAGACTGAGTATTCCGACAGAATTATGCAAGAATAGACGTATATAAATATGTTAAATATAAGGCGGTGTCACGTGAATGGGCTATCAATCTGAAGCACAACTTGAAAAAAACATGATTAATCAACTTGTACGACAAGGATATGAACAAATTCAGCTTCCTGATTACGATGCACTTCTGCGGAATTTCCGTTCGCAGGTCAATCGATTTAATCAAAAGAAACTGGAAGGGAAGCCGCTCACAGACATAGAATTTAATCGATTACTCAATTTAGTTGATGGTAAAAGTATCTTTGATTCGGCTAAAATCTTACGGGATAAACAAATTATTGAACGAGAAGACGGGTCGGAACTATATATAGAGCTGTTGAACACCCGTGAATGGTGCAAAAACTTATTCCAGGTGACAACGCAAACCACGGTAACTGGAACATACACGAATCGCTATGATGTAACAATCTTAATCAATGGTCTTCCTGTTGTGCAAGTTGAACTGAAAAGAAGAGGGCTGGATTTCAAAGAGGCATTCAATCAGATTCAACGCTATCGCAAGCATTCATACAAAGGATTGTACCGTTTTCTTCAAATATTCGTGGTTACAAACGGTGTAGATACGAAGTACTTTTCGAATTCGGATGGCGATATTTTATTTGGGTACACTTTTTTCTGGTCCGATGTAGAAAACAACATCATTACGAATTTGAATGAATTCACGGCTTCGTTTCTTGAAAAATGCCATATCGCTAAGATGATTGCTAGGTATATGGTTTTAAACGATACGGAAAAACTGTTGATGGTCATGCGACCCTATCAGGTGTACGCAACTGAGGCCCTTGTCCAGCGTGCCCTTGAAACGAAGAACAGTGGCTTTATTTGGCATACGACGGGTTCAGGAAAAACGCTCACTTCATTCAAAGCAAGTCAAATTCTTGCAAATGAACCGAGCATCAAAAAAGTATTTTTCTTAGTAGACCGAAAAGACTTAGACAGTCAAACCATCGCTGAATTTAATAAATTTGAAAAGGGTTCTGTTGACAGGACAGAGAAAACAGACCTCCTTGTTAAGCAAATTGAAGATGTTATGAAGCCATTCATTGTTACGACCATTCAAAAAATGGCGAATGCGGTAAAGAATCCTCGCTTCGCTCATATCATGGATCAATACAAAGGTGAACGAGTGATTTTCATTATAGACGAATGTCATCGAAGCCAATTCGGGGAAATGCATACGAATATCTCCAGACATTTCGAAAACGCACAGCATTTCGGGTTTACAGGCACACCCCGTTTTGAAGAGAATAAAAGTCAGGATGGGCGAACAACTGCCGATCTTTTTGAAAAGTGCTTACACACGTATTTGATTAAAGAGGCAATTCGAGATGGCAACGTGCTAGGCTTTTCAGTGGAGCATATTCGAACGTTTAATGTATCTGTTGATGAAAGCGATGATACCCGAGTGGAAGCCATCAATACAGATGAAGTCTGGATGCACGACAAGCGAATGCAGTTGGTTGTCAATAACATTCTGGACAATCATGAACGAAAATCACGCAGCAAAGGATACACCGCAATTTTTACGGTTCAATCCATTCCTATGCTCATTAAGTATTATGAGATGTTTAAACAAATCGAACATCCTTTTAAAATAGCGGGAATCTTTTCGTACGGTGCGAATGAAGAGAGTGAAGGGAAAGACGAGCACTCCAGGGATAGCCTTGAACGCATTATCACGGATTATAATGGAATCTTCGATACGAATTTTACCACGGATACATATGCGAGCTACTTTTCAGACATTTCCAAACGGGTCAAAACCGCACAGATTGATATATTACTTGTCGTCAATATGTTTTTAACAGGTTTCGATAGTCGAACGCTGAATACGCTATATGTTGATAAAAACCTAAAACATCATGACTTACTGCAAGCATTTAGCCGTACCAATCGTGTGGAAAAAGCAACGAAACCTTATGGGAATGTCGTCTGTTATCGCAACCTAAAGGATAATACAGACGAAGCCCTTAAACTTTTTTCTCAGACAGATTCTGTCGATGATATTTTAATGAAAAGTTATGTTGAATACTTGGCTATGTTCTTAGCTTCTCTAAAGAAGGTGCGTGAAATTGCCGCTACACCAGAAGCGGTTGATGAACTGGAACGGGAAGAGGATCAAAAGGCTTTTGTCAATGCATTTAAAGATATGACTAAACTCTTAGTTCGATTAAAAACATTTACAGAATTTGAGTTTGATCCAGAAATACTTGAAATCGAAAGCCAGACGTACGAAGACTATAAAAGTAAGTACTTTAAAATTGCTGAACAAGTGAAAAAAGATGTTGAAAAAGTATCTATACTACAAGATATCGACTTTGAATTGGAGCTCATGCACACAGATCGAATCAATGTTAGCTACATCATGAACTTAATGCGAGATCTTGATTTCGATAATAAAGAGGATCTTGAGAATAAACTTCGTTTCATTGAGGAAGAAGTGGGTCGGGCTGATAATCCTGAATTACGCTTGAAAGTAGACTTGATTAAAGGTTTCTTGAAGCGTGTGGTTCCTGATTTAACAAATGAAGACTCGGTGGACGATGCGTATAATAGTTACGAAGAAGAGATGCGGGAAAAAGAAATTCATTCCTTTTCAGAGAAAATGGGCATGCCTGAAGAGGATTTAAAACAATATCTTGAGGAATATGAGTATAGCAATATCATTCAACAATCCGTAATTAGTGATTCTTTAAAAGTCGGGCTTATCAAGAAACGAAAACTTGCCCGACAAATTACGGAGTTCATTATGGAACATACGGAGCGGTATACATGAGGGAGCTCAACGCCCTCTTTGGTTAGAAGATACGAAAGTATAAACATAAAGGCCTGCTACAACTGACAAGATTGTGGCAGGTCTTTATGTTATTTTATAAAATTACGTAAATAATAATTGCTATTTTATAAAATAACATATATAATTCGATCAGTAGTCAAAAGTATGGAGGTGTAGGGCTATTCAATTACAGGAATTGGCGTCAGTCGTCCAAGGTATAAATGTTACTCGTGTAGAAACGAAAGAAAAAACACCGGGTGCTACACGTGTAAAAGTATTAACGTTGAAAGAATTCAACGAATCCATAGGGTTACCGTATAGGTTGGTACAGGATAAGAAGGCCAGTATATGGGTCGAGGAAAAACAGATAGATAAGCTTCGTTTTACTGAAGAGAATATGGTCATCGTACATTTGTTATCACAACGTGTTGCTTCTATTCCGATAATCTTTGAAAAACTTCTGATTCCATCAAATTTCGTTATTATTGATTTTCAAGAGCAAGTCGATGCGAAGTTTATTGAATGGTATTTCAACGAACATGCGGAAGTACGAAGGCAATTCAAACTTGCGACTCAAGGATCCAGCGTCTCGTCCTTATCCATCGGTATGCTTCGTGAAATGGAAGTCTCGTTGCCACCCATTCAATTACAAGTGAAGATAGGAAAAGTTGTACAAGCAGTCCAGCAGAAAAAAAGGCTTATGGAAGAAAGAATGGAACTGGAAGATCAATATATTCATGAATTACTTTCAGTGAAAATGGAGGAATATAAATGACAACATCTGAAAAGCAGCAATTACAACAAGCAGAACTACACAAAAAACTTTGGGATATGGCAAATGATTTACGAGGACAAATGGAAGCATATGAATTCAAAAACTACATTCTCGGGTTAATTTTCTATCGCTACTTATCCGAAAAGACAGAAGATCGTGTAGGTAAATTACTTGAAGAAGATTCAATTTCTTACGCAAAGGCATGGACGGATGAAGAATATCGTGAAGCACTGACAGAGGAACTTCTTCAACAAATCGGTTATGTCATTAAGCCTGAATATCTGTTTTCAAATATGATGATTGAAATTGAAAAAGGGAACAATGGTAGATTTGATACGGAATTACTCCAGGAAGCAGTCAATGCAGTAACGGAATCCACGCTCGGTACAGATAGCCAAGCAGACTTTGAGCATTTATTCGACGATATGGATTTAGCTTCATCCAAATTGGGGCGTGACGTTTCATCTCGTTCTAAATTAATCGCAAAAATAATCGTGAGCGTCAACGATATTCCGTTCTTACATGATGATGTGGATATTGACCTACTGGGTGATGCCTATGAATATATGATTTCAAAATTCGCGGCTAGTGCAGGTAAGATTGCTGGAGAATTCTATACTCCCCAGCAAGTATCGAAGATTTTGGCAAAGATTGTAACGGTCGGTAAAACAGATTTGAAGAATGTTTATGACCCGGCCTGTGGATCAGGTTCACTTCTACTGCGTGTGGCAAAAGAAGCGGATGTTCGTAAGTTCTATGGTCAAGAGCTCACATCTACAACGTATAACTTGGCTCGCATGAACATGTTATTGCACGATGTATCTTACCAAAACTTTGATATTCAAAATGCGGATACTATCGAAGAACCCCAACACATGGAAATGAAATTTGAAGCGGTCGTGGCAAATCCACCTTATAGTGCCAAATGGACCTCAGATGTAGCATTCTTGGATGATGAACGTTTTAGTGCCTATAGTCGCCTAGCACCCAAATCAAAAGCTGACTATGCTTTTGTCCAACATATGATTCACCACTTGGATGACAACGGAACAATGGCCGTCGTATTACCGCATGGTGTGCTGTTTAGAGGTGCGGCGGAAGGCATTATCCGCAAGTATTTAATTGACGATAAAAACTACCTAGATGCAGTTATTGGATTACCATCCAACATTTTTTTTGGCACAACTATTCCAACGTGTATTATGGTCTTCAAAAAATGCCGTGAAGCGGATGACAATGTGATATTTATTGATGCATCCAGTGAATTTGAAAAAGGAAAGAATCAAAATATCTTAACCGATGAAAACGTTGAAAAGATTGTGGAAACGTATAAGTCTCGTGAAACAATTGATAAATATTCTTATGCAGCATTATTAAGTGAAATTGAGGAGAATGACTACAACCTTAACATTCCCCGTTATGTCGATACGTTTGAAGAAGAAGAGCCGATTGATTTGGAAGTTGTTTCACGACGGATGAAGGAAATTGATGTAGAAATTGAACAAATAGATGCGGAACTTGAGAAGTATTTTAGGGAATTGGGGGTTTGAAACTTCTGATGGAAAACATAATTAGAAATTATAAGGTATATAAAAATTCACAGATTCTTACAAGAGTGGAAAACCCTGTTAAGGTTGAAAAACAAGCCGAGTACGTCCAAATCGGAATACGTTCACATGCCAAGGGGATTTTTATTAAAGAACCCGTTGTAGGTAAAGAATTAGGTAATAAACGTGTATTTTGGATTGAAGAAGATTGCTTTATTGTAAATATTGTATTTGCTTGGGAGAGAGCAATCGCACAGACTAATAGTGAATTAAAAGGGTTAATTGCTTCACATAGATTTCCAATGTACAGAGTTGATAATAGTAAGGTGGACTTGGATTACTTCACCAGACTATATCAAACAAATCGCGGGAAATATCTTTTAGAACTTGCATCTCCTGGTGGGGCTGGTCGGAATAAAACACTTGGACAAAAGGAGTTTAATGAGCTAGAAATAAAATTACCATCCCTTGAAACTCAGAAGTATGTCTCCAGATTTTTGAACTTACTTGATCGTCGCATCGAACAGCAAAAAGAAAAGGTTGAGGCTTGGCGTGAGTATAAAAAGGGCATGATGCAGAAGCTATTTAGCCGGGAATTGAGGTTTAAGGATGAGAATGGGCAGGAATTTTCGGAGTGGGAAGAGCAAACCCTGGGAAGTTTGGGCCAGTTTTCTAAAGGAGGAGGCCTATCAAAGGCTGATTTAACTGAAGAGGGGATACCATGTATTCTTTACGGAGAATTATATACACTATATGATCATGTAATTAATAAAGTATATAGTCGAACTAAGAGTATTGATAATGTTGTTACTGGAATGAAAAATGATGTTCTTATACCTTCTTCTGGGGAAACTGCAATTGATATAGCATGTGCAAGTTCATTGGAAGCAGAAGGAGTTTTACTTGGTGGGGATATAAATATATTTAGACCGAATACAAATATTTTAGGTTCATTCATTAGTTATCAAATTAACTCAGCAAAGAAAAATGAATTAGCCGTATATGCCCAAGGGTCGTCCGTTGTTCATTTATACAATAAAGAAATAAAAAATCTTAAAGTGTTTCTTCCACTTCTTTTGGAGCAACAGAAAATAGTGAATTTCCTTTCTGAAATTGATAAGAAGATTAATGGGGAAACAGAAAAAATAACGATTTTGGAAGAACAGAAAAAGGGATTTATGCAACAGATGTTTATTTGAGATTAACTTCTGCTTTTCTTAACAAAAAAGATGCCTGGTTCTAATCTAATTTTGAAACGCATTAGAATCAGGCACCCAAATTAAAACGCTCTAATAAGGAGTAGCTGAAAGATGGATTTTAATTTAATAATTGTTGCAGTAGCCACATTGCTCGGTAGTTTAGGCTCTTCATATTTGGTTGGCCATTATAATACAAAATCCCAAAAAGAAGCACTTAAAATTGAATTTCAAAAAATAGACGAGGAACGTCAATATCAAGAAAAGCAAGAACTCATAAAAGCCTACAATTATGTATTACGTAAAAATGGAGAAGTTAGTATTGTTAAGCAACGGGATAACGGGCTATTAGAAATGGATATAGCCAAATACAGTAAAGAAATTCGAGCCGCTCTCTTTGAACAATATTCTAAATTGGATAAAGAGATAGCAGAAGTGTTAACCAAATTGGATAAGAAGATGGAAGAAGGAAATCTTTTATTTTCGTATGGGTACCACGACTTTGAAATGTTATCAGATGAATGTTGTGGAATATATTTTGAATTGATTAAGGCGATAAATAACGTCATTGATTCCCAAAGGGAAAGGACGCAATTAAGAATTGATTAATACTACATTTGAAAGTGCCAATAACTCGAAGAATCACGAATTCTATTTTTGTAATATACAGTATTTATGAAGTGTGCTACGCAAGTGGAAGAACACGGATTAGAACTCTATTTAACATTGATCAAATCATTGAAAACTAATCTACTCATTCAGGAAAAGGAGGTATTTGAATATGGAAACTCGAGGTTTTTTGACAGTCAGGGAACTTGCAAAAGTCATTACAAGAAAGGGACCAAAGATAAGTGGGAAAGAGTTATTTGAAAGGTTGCATAGCTGGGGGTTAATTTGGATAAACGGTGAAAATAAGAAACTACCTACAAGCCAAGCACGGAGATTGAGGTACCTAGATGTTGAAAAATCGTCAACAGGCTTTGATAAATATGATCGGGAACAGACAGCTACCGTTATAGTAGTAACTGAAAAAGGACAAGAATATATTCTAGAAAGGTTAATGAAGGAATTGGATTAAATTCGGGTGCAATGTTTAATGCGAAGAATTTTGCAGGTATCTGAAGAAATAGTGATTCTATCTATCTATTTAAATTTGTTGGCACTATGGACTCAGCCTTCTGAATATACGCACCCTGGACCACTTAATCTATTTTGATTACAATCACCCGCAACCGATATATTGATGAAAAGCTATTAATTAGCATGGATACCCATTCAAACGGTATTAGGGATTATCTAGAAAGGTAGTGATCCAATGAAAAAGAAAAAACGGTATGAAGAACGTACGGGAAATTTTAAATTATACTTTAGCCCCTTCTTCAGGGAATCTTACACTCGCATATATGACGTACTATTAGATACACATGACCGTACGTATGATGCAATTTATAAAGAGGTAAAAGAAAATCCTGAAAAGGCGTATGAGAGGTGCCTAAAAGAAGCGGAAGAAACTATTATTGGTAAATACAGTTTCAATCCTGAATACGATGATATGGGTGATTACTATGAAAAGGTCCAAGATTATGCAGTCGATAGAATGCAGGAACAATCACTTATGCATTATCAATTTGTATTAATGTCATTAAGCAACCTATACCAAGTATTCGAGCAGCAATTGCGAAGGTGGTTGCATGAAGAAATGACGCATCGACATAACGAATATCTCAATCAAATTGAATTCACTTCAAAACACGAGGAAGAAGCCTACGGTAAATTTGTAAACAATTTTGGTATTTTAGGGGGGGTGTTAAAAGAAATGAATCTAACCTTTACAATGCTATCATTTTCTGAAAGTGAAATCCTGGACTGGTTCGGACATAGTGAAGACAGCGGGATTGAGGTACCTATTGTAGAAACGGAAATATGGGAGACAATTCGGGAATGCAATTTAATTTCTAATACTTTTAAACATGGAAGTGGCACATCAGCTAAGGCGTTATTTGAAATCCGTCCTGAATATTTTGAGAAAGTTGGTGACACTAAACTTATGAACCTGTATCGTACAACCAACATGGAAGAAGTGTTAAGTGTCGATAATATATCTTTTGAAAAATATGCTATGGCTATGAAAGCATTTTGGGAAAAGTTAAAAGAACACCAAAACGGTTCAATTAATTTAAAAATCGATATTTCAATGGAAGATGGAGCACAGGCGAAAAAATAATGTTAAATATATTTGCGATTTATGAAATGTTTTTTTGAAGGTTCTACAAATCCATTGTTAAGAATCTACTTGTTACACAAAAATGGTGATGAATATGAAATGCAAACTGAACTAGAAGCATTTCAATTCCCTGATTAGGCAATGGCAAAAAGTTTTAATGACAGGCTGCCAAATATGACGGTCTTGGAAATTTTGATGATTACGAACGGTTATGAGCTAGTTGATAGTACAGGAGAAAGCGTGTTTCTCCAATAATGTAAAGTAGTTTAACACAATCGAATAAAGGGAACTGTTACAGAATATGCTCCATTTTTTATTTGAACGCGGTGGGATTTAAAGGTGTAAAAACCATAGTAGTTATAAAAATGTAACGTTCCTTTTATCTGAACACAGTGGGAAAGTCACAACTTATTTTTGTCATTCCTTATTACCAAAGGAATGTGGATTGAAATAATCCTTGCACACAATATAGGGTACGACTAGAAATGATAGCCTTCTGCGGAGGGCTATTATTTTTGAGAATGTGGTGCGTACTACCACAATTCCAAGTTCTTAAAGGCAGTCAATGCTAATTGCAAATTGAAACACCGTCGAGAGACTTCTCGACAATATCTTTTTTAATCCTTTTAATACTCTTTGGTTATTGCTAGGGGCATTTTGCATTCTGTAGAGGGGGCAATTTACACTTCCTCTTGTGTCGATTTTGCTGTCACTGATGTGGCATGTTGCACAGTCCGACATTGTAGCTTTGGGTAGTGAATACGATACGATTTTGTTTTGTCCATTTTAGAAAAGTTATGTGAAGTAGTTGAAATGATATAGCCGCTTTTCTCTAATTTGTGAATGGTTCTTTTAATGGTGTCTATTGACCAAAATGGAAATTCATCGTTTTCCCATTGCTCAACTGTTTTATATACCCACTTATGTCCATGCTGAACGTTTGTCGAAATGAGTAAGTTCACATGCAGTTGTTGTAGAAAAATGGCCGCATTTAAACCTACTTCCATTATGAGTGATGGAAGCAGTAGGATGTGTGCTTCTTTGACTAATTTATTCACTAGAAATCCTCCTCTTTCCATTTTTCGTGATAGTTCTTACAGTAATCGAATGCCCCTTTTCGACTAAAGTAAGACGTTTTCCCCCCGATGAACGATGACTTTCACATTATATATAGAGCGTGCGGCTGAAAAAGGATACAAAAATAATGAAAAAGTGCAAGGCCAACGCCATTGCACCTTGTTGTCTTCACTTCCCCACAAACCCAATATGCTTCTTCTCCTCTTGTGGATTCTCCCGCTTCAACGACACCAACAAAAAATTCAACTGTGACACATGCTGTAGTAGCTCGACAGGTGCGTTATTATTTGTGAGGAAACCTTTAAACATAATCAGCCTTGTACCAATATAGCCGATTCCCGTAATGTTGACCGTCACGGTTTGTCCAAATGATGTCAGCATGAGTCCGACTTCCTCGTCGTGGTTTAAGTTGCGATTGTAGGCGTTGACAGCTGCGACGACTTGGTTAGCGATTGTTGCGGCGTCGTTATCAGATGTAGGTGCGAGCTGCGGGATTTCTGGCAAATTGTTTGTCATTGTGTTCACTTCCCTCTATATAAGATAGACACAAGTTTTTAAGGCTGTTAGTATGTAGATACCCAGAAAGTTCCGGAATGAAAACATGTTGAGCGTATGCTGAAAAATTTGCGCATAGGGCAGTGGTGCGCAGGCACCGTTTGTTCTTTTTCCAGGTGATAAACACTGGAACTCTATTATGAACGACGTGTTAAGTTTTAATTATTTTCAAAAACATGAAACTCTTAGCTGGTAAAAGACGTATAATTAAGTATAGAGATGATAGATGTCATAAATTGTTCAGAGTGTCTGTGCGAACTAGGTCCCAGGGCTTAGATAGTTTCCATCTATAGCCGGTTTAGTTTGCTGTTTTAAAAGTAGATAATAGGTGTAACAGATTGTGGGGGTTGATTGTCGTGGGGAAAACCATATATATTGTCTTAACGGATACGGGGACATTGCTGTCGAAGGCGATAGGGCTGTATACACGGAAGGACTTGAATCACGCTTCAATCGCTTTTGATGAGCAATTGAATGAGGTGTATAGCTTCGGGCGGAAGCAGCGGCATAATCCTTTTGTGGGCGGGTTTGTCCGTGAGGATGTGTCGACGGGGATATTTCAGGATGCGGATTGTATGATTTTTAGCTGTGAGGTTAGTGAAGAGGAATATCATAAAATGCGCAGAATGGTTCGTCAGATTGAACGTCGTAAAGAGCAGTATAAGTATAACTTTATAGGACTGTTTGCGGTTGCTTTAAATATTGGTATTCAGCGTGAACATGCATTTTTCTGTTCGCAGTTTGTCGCAACGGTTGTCAATGAGGGCGGCGTTCGGATGTTTGCGATTCAGCCGAATATGGTACAGCCCCATCATTTTACGAAGGTCCCTTTTTTAATACAGGAGTTTGAAGGCGATTTACGGACTTATTTATATCAAATTAGAGGGCAGCAGGAACGTCAGCCCGTTCGCATTAGTATGTGGAAAAGTTTAGCGTTTCGCTTACTGGCCTAATCATTCATAATTTACTAGAGAGCAACTTCTTCTATTTAGAAAATGTTGCTTTTTTTGTGGTTATTATTCTCAGTTTATTCTACTAGTATGGTATGATTTCCAAAAGAAATAAACGAGGGAGGAGGTTATGACCTTGAATAAAGAGCTAAAGGCTGTATTCAAAAGAGTGACTGTCCTGGAGCAGGAGGTAGCGTCGTTAAAGCGTCAATTGGCTGGCAAGGAAGTCGTCGTTCCGGAACAGGCACCAACGATGCACGTGGCGGCACCAGTGAAGCATCCTGATCAGGTAGCTACTCCGAAGCAGGACATTCCTGTTCGCGTGCCGACCGTTCGGAAGGAATTTAATCTGGAGAAAGCATTGGGGATTTGGTTGCCGCGCGTATTCATGTTCATCCTGCTGCTTGGTGTGCTGTGGGGCTTGAAGGTGGGCATGGATCATGGTGTGATTACCAACCCGGTGCGTGTGGCGCTTGGCTATGCAGGGACCGTTTTGCTGTATTACCTGGGTATGCGTTATGTTCGTGGTGGAAAAAAAGGATTTGGTTTAACGTTATTGGGTGGCTTTATAGCCCTTGGGATATTGACGACCTTTGCGGCGCATCATTTGTATGGCTATTTAAGTTTTACGATCGCATTTTTGTTAGGTGTCGTCTATATTGTCGTGGGATTGTTATTATCTAGAAAAATGAAGTCAGAGACGCTGACATTGTTTTCGGGGATTGCAGGATTTTTACTGCCTTTTTTATTGGAGGGGGAAGGGACTACTGCGATTCAGTTTTGTGCGTATATCTTGCTGTTATTTCTATCGTTGTTTTACGTGTCGCTTAGTCAACGGCATAAGTTCTCCTTCTATGTGACATTCGTGCTGTTCCATTTGACGTTGTTCTTTTATGCGATTTTGGATGGTAGCTACGACGCAGAGGGAATATTGGTTACGACGGTGCTCATCCAGCATGGTGTGATTTTGTTCTTTTATGTAAAAGGGAAGATTTCGAGGACTGTTTTTTCGGAAGGATTGTTGTACTCGAATTTTATGTTTACGATCGCTTGGGTGAAGTTACTAGATCATGTGGCAGAGATAGCCGTTTATGGACTGGTGGCATTTGTCTACTGCGTACTTGCGATGTATACGTTATGGAAGAAGGATTACGCGCTACAAGGGGTTCTGTCGGCGGTGGCAGTATTTGCGCTAAGCGTTTTGGTATTGTCCTTCGATTTGGAGGACAGTAGGGTTGTCCTAATGCTGCTGCTGTTGAACGGTACGCTCGGTATTTGGGTGGGTGTACGCTATGAGACGCTGCGGACGATTGTGACGGGCTCCATTGTCTATCTGTTTGCCTTGCCAGCAGTACTCACCACCGTACAAATTGAACAGTTTTGGTCGTTAGAACATGCAGTGTGGTTAGTATTTTTAGCTTCAGTGGGTTGGTTGTTTTACACGCTATATCGCTGGACGCCAACGTGGTTGGTAGGGAAAACAGTACGCATTGACGGTAGTTTGATTGCCGGGCAAGTACTCGTATTGCTATACCTCAATCAATTGACAGTGCTGTGGCTATCGAGTACCTCTTTGGCATTCGAAACAGCTATGCATGTTCAGCGGTTTGTCATGTTAGTGGTACTTTGTGCGATGTACACCTTGCATAAATGGCGTAAAGGGCTTTATGTAGCACATAGTACAGTGATTTTGTTTTTAATACTCAGCTTATCAGTTATGCTAGCGGGGCTTGGGGTATTTAATGCACATGGAGAGTTTTTGTTCAATTTTTTAGTGCAAGTACTCTATGCAGCAGTTTTCACAGTATTGATTTGGGCCATGATGAAAGACCGATTTTATCTTTCGCGTGAAAAACTGAAATGGCATGTCCCGCAGTTAGCGGTCGTGCTTCAGGTTTTTTACTTCATCTATTTGAATAAATGGTATTTTTCTTTCATCGCAGCTTATGCGTGGGACTTGGAATATGTGTTGCTAGTGCACACATTTTCACTGTTCACCTTTGCCTTCGTATCCATTAGTGTCGGCGGCAAGCAGCAGTGGAAGTGGGTCAAATTTATCGGTGCGGGACTCATTGTCGTTTGTGTGTTGAAGCTCTTTATCATTGATTTGGCTAGCATCTCGATCCTTATTCGGGCCATTTTATTTACAATCGTGGGAGTTGTTGGATTGATCTATTCAAGGACGTTGTTGAAGGAAGAGAAGTAATTTTTAATAAGAATTAAAGGTATAGGAGGTATGAATTTTGAAAATCCATAGAATAGATCATGTAGGTATTATTGTAAAAGATCTTCCCGCCGCTAAAGCCTTTTTTCTCGACCTTGGACTTGAAGTGCTAGGGGAAGCGGAAGTAAAAGGAGAGTGGGTAGAACGGATAATTGGGCTTACTGATGTTAGGCAGACGGTTGTCATGTTAGGGATGTCGGATGGTCAGGCAACTTTGGAGTTGGTCAAATTCCATACTCCGTCAGATGAAAAAGCGATTCAGCAATCTTTTGCAAATACGTTGGGTATCCAGCATATTGCATTTGCCGTTGAAGATATTGAAGCCATTGTTGCCAAATTGAAAGAAAAAGGTGCAGAACTTTTGGGTGAGATACAAAACTATGAAAATATATATAAGTTATGCTATGTTCGTGGACCAGAAGGGATTATTTTAGAGCTGGCGGAGAAGATTAATTAAATAGTGGATGGGGCGTTGTTGCAAGAAGAGAAGTAGTGGGGGAGATTCCACTGCTATTTTAATGATACGCTTTGTTATGCTAGGCGTACGTTCTAAAATGGCGATCACTGTGCACGGTTACTCATCGTAGGGTACTGAATCTCTTGAAATATCTGGTTTTAAATTGTATACTTGCAGTATAAGTTGAATAAACTAAAAAAGACCGCGGATTTGTGAGATCCAGCGGTCAATACAATAGGTAGGTCCCTTCAAGGGGCAGCCATACAGTAGGAATAACCCATCTGAGCGCCTAACTCAAGGATGGGTTATTTTTGTTTTAGGTTAAATGACAATATCAATATGATTAATGTTGCAAATGCTACTGCGAACATTAACGATTCGAATACTGACATCAGCACCACCCCCTTTCTTACGGGAATGGGCTGACCACCCTTGAGCCACCTATTCTATTGTCCTACTACTATATCATATACGTGTTTTCTATCCCATGAGATGGATTCAGCATGCAACGCTATTCTGGATTGTGAATCGAATATATTTTTATGTAGACACTGTGTGAAATGATGGAATGATTTTTCAAAGTGAGATAAACGTATTTGCTCCGTCAAAGGACGGCAAGTTAGACAATAGCGCTGGGATATTATTTATAGCGGCATACACGACTTTGATGATTATTCGCAGAGCGAAGGATATACAAATGATGTGGGTAGAAGGATAACAAACCCTAGCCAATTTCGCAATTCTGGTGTAAACGTGCGATAATAAGAAAAAATGATGAAGTAGGCTGATGAAATGACGAAAACAATCGATTTACAAGTGAATGCAAAAAATATAGCAGATTTGAAAAAGGGCTATCCGTTAATTTTGAAGGAAGCGATTATTAACGCCAATGCTTTGACGGAGGAAGGTGCGATTGTTCGTTTGGTGGACAGAGACCGTCGTTTTGTGGCGAAAGGCTATTATGGCAATCAAAACAAAGGGATTGGCTGGGTGCTGACGCATAAAGAAGAGGAAGCGATTGACTTCGATTTCTTCGAATCAAAAATTGCGAAGGCGCTTGAACGCCGAGAAGCCCTTTTTGTAGATCCAGACACGACGGCATTTCGCGTGTTTAATGGAGAAGGCGATGGTATCGGTGGATTGTCGATTGATTTCTTCGACGGTTATTATATGGTGAGCTGGTATAGCCAGGGAATTTATTCGCTGAAGCATCATGTCTATAGTGTGTTGGATAAAATCGTTGAGTACAAAGGGATTTATGAGAAAAAGCGCTTCGATACGAAGGGTGAATACATCGAGCAAGATGATTTTGTCCGTGGTGAGCAAGGTGATTTCCCGATTATCGTCAAGGAAAATGGCATGAATTTCGCGGTCAATTTGAATGATGGCGCAATGACGGGTATTTTCTTGGATCAGCGTGATATGCGTCAGGCGATTCGTGATAAGTATGCACAGGGTAAAAATGTGCTGAATACGTTTTCGTATACAGGTGCGTTTTCGGTTGCGGCGGCACTTGGTGGCGCCATGAAGACGACGAGTGTCGATTTGGCGAAGCGTAGCCTGGCGAAGACGATTGAGCAGTTCAGTGTCAATGGTATTGATTATGAGCAGCAGGATATTAAAGTGATGGATGTGTTTGAGTATTTCCGCTATGCGAAGCGTAAAGAATTAAAGTTTGATCTTGTAATTCTGGACCCGCCGAGCTTTGCGCGGACGAAGAAATATTCGTTTAGCACAGCGAAGGATTATCCGGCTTTGCTGAAGGATGCGATTGCGATTACGGAGAAAAACGGTGTCATTGTGGCATCGACGAATAATGCGAGCTTTGGCATGAAGAAGTTCAAAACATTCATTGAAGAAGCTTTCAAGGATGCGGGTTCTACATTTAAGATTCTCGAGGAGTCCTCATTGCCGAGAGATTTCCGTACAAGTCGTGACTTCCCTGAATTTAATTATTTAAAAGTGGTTGTTATTCAGAAGTTGAAATGAATATAGAGAGCCGCACCTGTGATTACTGGGTGCGGCTTTTATTTTTGGGCATTTTACCATTGAATGCTTTCAGCAATTTTGATAAGTTCGTCTTCTGTTACATGAAGTACGCCTTCTTCATGAATTCCACGCGCAAAAGAGGTAATCACCATTTGCCATTGTTCATTTTTAATATAAATAGAATACCCATCCAAATCATTGGTTCCTAATAATGTTGCGACTGTACCATTAATGAAAACCTCTTTCTCGATAGCAGCTCCATCTGTTGTCTCAGCTCCGAATGTAGGACTTGACTCTACGACGTTAGTCGCGAAGACTTCATACATTCTTTCTGTTGTTGAAAGATGATAGTTGTATGAGAGAAAGTTGCCCATTTCATCTATTGCTACGCTATATGTTGTTGGTTCGGTATTTTCTTCTATTGTTACTAACTGTTCTGGAAAGGGAATATGGATTGTATAAGCATTTTCCACTTCCGCTAAAGAGTCATACGTTACCGTGTCATACCCTGCTGTACCTTTCCAAGAATAACCGAATGATAGTTCCTCATTATGTGGCCTTTTCTCAAACTTTGTCACTTCAAATAATCCGTTAAACGTTGCTTGACCTACAGGTGTCAGTAGCATGCCGAAGCTGATAACTAAAATAGCAGCTGTAGCTATGAGTGGGTTTTTATATTTTCTTTTCGGTTGTTCTGCTTTTGCTTGTTTGACACCTTGTTGTAGGCGCTCATGTAGATTTTGTGGAATGTCGAGTTTGTTGAGTTCCTGCTTGATTTTATTATCCATAAATTTCATCCTCCTTGGTTTGTTCACGAAGTTTGTTCAAGGCGCGATATAAAATAGACTTTGCTGTTCCTAATGGAATTTCTAGTGTTTGTGCAATTTCTTTGAAGGTATAATCGTTGTAGAATTTTAGTAATACAACACTTTTTTCGTCTTCATCAAGCGTGTTGAGCAGGTTTTGAATGGTTAGTGATAGCGAAATATCTTCATCGTGAGAGCCGATAAATTCTTCAGATTCGGGTCGTAGGGGCACGACTTTTTTTGATTTTTGTAGCACATTAATGGCACATGTAATCGTAATTTTGATCAACCATGTTTTGAAATACTCAGGATTTTTGAGTGTATGGATGTTTTTAAAGGAACGATAAGCTACTTCTTGTACAACGTCTGATGCGTCATTTTCATTTTTGACATAGAGGAAAGCCGTTCGATAGATGTCTGCTTCGTATTGCTGAAGCAGTTTTAGAAAAGCTTTGTCATTGCCTTGTTGCGCCTTTTTCACTAGCTTGATGATTTGGAGTCACCCTCTCTATTTTTGATTGCTTATGTATATTAGACAGTGTAAGTCCTTGTTTGGCTTAAAAATGTTCTTTTTATTTTTGTCGAAAGAAAAAGGGAAAATCTTGTCGATGAAGAATAGTGAGAGAGGGGGTGAGCGGGTGACGGAAGCAATTTTACATGGCATCATTTTGGCATTTGGACTCATTGTGCCGTTGGGTGCACAAAATGTCTTCGTTTTTAATCAAGGAGCGCTGCAGCCGACATTTGTGCGGGCGCTGCCTGTTGTTGTGACGACGGGGATTTGTGACACGATTTTAATTGTGGCGGCAGTGTCTGGTGTGTCGCTGCTAGTGCTGACATTTGCTTGGTTGGAAAATATCATTTTTAGTATCGGTATTATATTTTTAGTCTATATCGGTTTTGTGTTATGGAAAAGCGATGCGGCATCGATGAAAGTGGACGGGCAGCAATTTTCGGCAAAGAAGCAGATTATCTTTGCGGCATCCGTGTCTTTATTAAACCCCCATGCCATTCTCGATACGATTGGCGTCATTGGGTCGAGCTCGCTCAATTATGCGGGGGATGTCCGAGTGGCATTCACTTTGACGACGATCATTGTTTCGTGGCTATGGTTTCTCGGGCTGGTGATTGCCGGACGCTATTTTGGTAAATTGGATTCGAGTGGCAAGCTCATGGCATTGTTGAATAAAGGCTCTGCATTGGTTGTCTGGGGAATTGCTATCTATTTGGCGATTCGACTGGTGGGAAATATCGGATGATTTATAATGGAAAGCCACATTGGAATTGAATCTATAAATGATGAATTTATGATTTTACTTAATCTCCAGCGCAGGCGCCTTACACGGGGTAGCCGGAGTGATAAGACGGACAGCGGTTTTCTGTCTGGCTTATCGCGGGAGGCATCCCCGAGCGCCAAGCGTTGTTAGAAGGATTCCCTAGTACAGCTTTTAATTACGAAAATCCATTCAATTCCGCATTCAATTTCTTTGCTTGCTTTCTGAAATAAAGATAGAAGGCAGTCCAGAAAATAGCATAGACGACAATGAATAATCCTAGTGTCAGCGCAAAACTGCTCCAGGTAAATGGAATCCAGCCAATGCCGAATGCTAGGATAAAATATAGAACAACGACAGTTATAAAATGGAGCGCGGTCTGTTGAGAGAGTCGTAAATTGGTATTTTCAAAATAGAGTGGGCTGACTGTGAAAAACCATCCGCTGAAAATAGAGCCAAGTGAATTTTTCAAGAATAATTGCCCGTCTAACACGTCCTGCTCGCCAAAATAAACGACGGAATTCGTTAAGAGTACAGCGATAAATGCCCCGAAGAAAATGCCGATCATACTACGGAATAAAAAGGTTTTCATTCGTTTCCCCTCCTCTTGTTCATTTTCAATGATTCTTTAATGGTGTTGACGTATGTGCGAGAAACGTATTCCTTTGCCCCCGACTTAAAATAGACGCAGAGTGTTCCGTTGAAGGACGCTTCAAAACTACTCATTTCATGAAGATTAGCGATGACGGATTTGGAGAGCCGGACGAATTTATTCGAAGGAAGGATTTCCTCCAGCTCGTATAACTTCTCTTTTAATTTAAAAGAACCATCGGCTGTGACGGCGACAACTCCATCCTTTTCGCTGTGGCAATAGTGGATGTCGCCTGGCTTTAGAATATGCTGCATATCGCCGTCTTTTCCGACCAAGAACTCCGTTTCTCTTCCTTTTATGAAATCCAAAATCTCCTGAACGGAATGATCCAATTCCGGGGATTCAATCGTCACTTTTGTTTCTGTATAGTCACTATCGATGTTCAATGACACTTTCATACGTAAGCCCCCCTTAGACAATAGTGTATACAATTCATCTACGATTGTCTTGGAGTAGTCTATTAACTTCGTCTTTTATTCGTAAAGCTAATGATGATTAATGCGACGAGTACTAAACCAACAATGTAACTGATGGAGATGAATGTGCTGTTGTCAAACACAAGCTGTCCATTCCAAACTGCAATGAAGAGGTTGTTCATATGGTAGAGCGGATTCACATCTGCCATGACTTGAACGAACTTCGGCATCATAGCAATGGGCATTGTAAAGCCACCTGTAATCATAACAACTTGGAAAATGACGATAGAAAAAACCAGTGCGGCGTTCATGCTTTTGAATAAAGAATAGATTGCTGAAGAAATGACGAGCAGTACAGCGTTCAGGATGATGAAGAACCCGTAAGCACTTAGAAAACGTGCTGGCTGGAACGCTAAATCATACGCAATCATCCCGATGCCGTAGACAAGGAAAAAGCCGATACTTGTAATGATGATGGACTTCAAAATAGCTGACAGCAACAGCATTTTTTTCGGTACAGGTGACAGGCTGATGCGTTTTTCGACGCCGGTTGTGCGATTCATCACTTGATCGAAACCGAAGGCGAAAAAGATAACGCCGAATGTAATGAGTAAAATGAATGATGGTGTGTACGTTTCTGCATAACTTAGATTTCCTGCGTATGTTTGATTGCCAAACAATTGCCCCATGAACAGATATGTGACGGGTGGGACGATAATCGTGAAGACTAAGTAAAACAATTCTCTTGAGAACATGAGTAAATCGTATTTTAATTGTGTCGCTAACATATTTTTCTCCCCTTTATTAATAAGTTGGTAGTTCGAAGGTCATCATTTGCAAGCAAACTCGTTTTGAGTGCAAGCAAATGGGCAAGTGGTGCAAGCAAACTTATAGTGAGTGCAAGTAAACCCGTGGTGAGTGCAAGCAAACTCGCTTTCCGAAAGATTTATCTGGAGTTAGCGCTATTCTGCTTACAATGATACCTTCCTAAGATAGAAATCATTGATTGATTTATAACCCGATGCCAAAATACCTTCTGTTGTATCGTAGAGTTCAGTGATGCCGTTATTGATGAGCATCACTTTGTCGCAGTACATTTCGATTTCATCCATATTATGTGTCGTTAAAATGACCGTGCCGCCTGTGCGCTTGTTGTAATCTGTAATGTATGACCAAAGGATGTTGCGCATATGAGGATCTAAACCAGTTGTTGGTTCATCCAGAATTAACAGTTTTGGTTGTGATAAAAAAGCAATCGCTAGACTGACAATTTGCTTCCATCCACCAGAAAGCTTATCGAAATATTTTTTACGATGTGGCTCCAATTTGAAGTCCTCGATGATGGTGTTGATGTCGAGTGGTGATTTGTAATAGGCTTTGAATAATTTCAGCAGCTCAACTACTTTTAGCGTTTTGTAAAATTCAGTCGGCTGCAGGACGACGGAAATTTGTTGCCGGATTTGTTCTAGGCGATTCGTTGAGAGTGCTTTAATATCTTCATTAAAAAGGACAACGTTTCCTGTATCGTACTGTTTGATTGTCATGAGGATTTCAAGAAATGTCGATTTGCCTGCCCCGTTTTTCCCAATAACCCCGATGACTTCCCCTTCCTTCGCTTGAAAGTCCAGTCCTTTTAGAACGTGGTTGTTGCCATATGTTTTTTGTAAATTGTTGACGTTGATGATGTTCATCGTAATCCCTCCGCTTCAGTACTTTGTAACCCAAGTGTATGTTGTTTTGCTTTAGTTGTCGTTGCGATTTCGGTGACTCGCGTGAATTGACGAGTGACTTGCAGAAAATGATGGATGAAATGCATTTGGTTTTTTGGGTGGTTTGAAAGGGAAATGGGATTCATTAGCAGAATAGGTAATAGGGGGTGTGGGGAATGAATTCATTGCAACCGAAAAAGCGGAGCAAGCTGCGTATATTTTTTGGCAAGAAAGCGTATCGCTTGAAGCGTTATTCGGAGTGGTACATAGATGGTAAGAAGTATGCGTCGAAGCGAGCGGAGGACAAGTTGAGTCATGTTGTGTTTCAACATCGAACACCTTTACTTCGCGAGTTGAAAGATGTGGATATGGAATTACAAAGAAATAAAATCGTCAATTTGAAAATTGCGGTGAAACGGTTGAATGGCATTGTGCTGCAACCGGGGGAAACCTTTTCTTATTGGCGCTTAATTGGCAATACGACGAAACGGAAGGGCTATGTCGAGGGGATGATTTTGCATTATGGGAAAGTAACGACGGGTGTTGGCGGGGGATTGTGTCAGCTGTCAAACCTGATTTACTGGATGACGATTCATACGCCTTTGACGGTAACTGAACGTTATCGCCACAGTTATGATGTATTCCCAGATTCAAAGCGCAATCAGCCATTCGGTAGCGGCGCGACCTGTGCATATAATTATTTAGATTTACAAATAAAAAATGAAACGACTGAGCCTTATCAGCTTGTTGTTTATGTGACGGATACTTCGCTCGTTGGTGAATGGCGTAAGGCTATGCCTGCAAATCGAACGTATAAAGTGTATGAGAAAGATCATAGTTTCACGCTAGAACTATGGGGAGGCTATGTGCGTCATAATTCGATTTATAGAGAAGTGTATAACATGAATGGTGAGAAGATTGATGATGAATTTATTACAGAAAATCATGCGATTACGATGTACGAGCCGTTTTTGAGTTATGAGGAGTGAATACCATTATAAAAATTGAGAAATTGCATGTACGCATATTGAAAGAAGAGGATAAATTTTTACTTGTTAAATGGCTTTCTGATCCTGAAATCCTGCAGTATTACGAAGGCAGGGATAACCCGTTTGACGAGAAAAAGTGGAAGAGAAGTTTTTTGAAGAAGAGGATGATTCTACCCGGTGTCTGATTGAATTTGACGGTGAGCCAATCGGTTATATTCAGTTTTACGAGGTGGATAAAGAAGAGAGACTTGCCTATGGCTACGGTGATTCTATGGAATTAATTTATGGTATGGATCAGTTTATCGGAGAATCGGCCTATTGGAATAAAGGGATCGGTACACAGCTTGTTCGCTCCGTGGTAGGGTACTTAATTGAAGAGCGAGGGGCGGATTGTATTGTGATGGATCCGCAAACGTGGAATGAACGTGCGATTCGTTGTTATGAAAAGTGTGGGTTTGTGAAAGTGAAGTTGCTTCCGGCGAATGAGTGGCACGAGGGCGAGTATCGGGATTGTTGGTTAATTGAGTATCGGAAGGGAGTAGGCGGAGAGGCGTGAGAAATCAGGGCTCTTTCATAAGAAAGGGAAATCACTGTATTGACGTATTCGTTTGCCGGCAGACATCCACTCGGCAAACGAATACATCGATATTGCGTGTGGTGCTTAATAATCTAATTGACGTAAATAAAGAAGTAGCTCGTCGTCGTTTAGTTTTTTTATTCTGTACTTCCGAATTTGATTTTCGATTTTCCTGTAATCAGCGTCTTTGTTGCTAAAAAAGGTAGCGGCATGTAGGAGTAGCTCAGCTAAAACAGCTACCATTCCAGCAGAACCTAACCCCGTCCCCATCGTTTCAATTTCGAGAAGTTGCCCTTCGGCGAATGGAACGATTTCTTTTTTATAGTCGCCTTTGATGACAATATGGGTTTCTTTATTTTTAAAGGCTAACAATAAATCTTCTATATTGAATACTTCAAAGTAAGCATTTTCTTTTTCTAGGCCTAATAGTTCTTCTAAAACGGTTCCTTCACTTTTTCCAACTGTTTTTGCGATGGCTTGGATGGTTTTCACGGAATAGCCCGTTACCTCTTTTTTGTTGACATTTGAAAGCATTTGCTGGCTCAGTCCGGTTTCTTTAAATACATCGTAGCGTTTTTTCTCATTTTTTTGCAAATAGATATCCAACAGTCCCATTTCAAACTCCTCCTCTTCAATAAAATTTAGTTTGATAAAAATATATTTACTAAAAATTAATTTACTAAAATATATTATAGTATATGTGTAGGGAGTTGTAAAGTGATACTCATTCTAGTGCTATCTGATGTTTGGGGAGTATTGAAGGAAAGTAGGTGAGGAGATGTGAGAAATCGAGGTTCTTCCGTTATTATCGAAAGCAACAAAGTTGCATTGATTAAAAGAGTTAGAGCTGGACAGGAGTATTATGTTTTTCCTGGCGGCGGAATTGAACAGGATGAAAGTCCAGAGCAAGCTGCGATAAGAGAGACGTTCGAAGAATTAGGTGTGCATGTTGCGATTAAAGGTAGTCTTGGGATTATTAATTATAATGGGGTACAGTACTTTTTTATTGCTGAAATTATTGGTGGTGTATTTGGAACGGGGAATGGTGAAGAGTTTGGGGATGAATGCAGGGATAGGGGTACCTATGAGCCAATGTGGGTTGAATTGGAACAACTATTATCATTGGATGTTCATCCGATAGAGATTGTGGAAAAAGTATCTGTTTTATATAGAGATTGAAATAGTAAGAGGGGGAGCATATGAATGAAAACAGATTGCAGCCGCTAGAAGCTGCGAAAAGATTTATAGCAAAGAAGTTCCCAAATTGCCAAGCTGCGGTGATGGCTGGAAGTGTGGTCAGGGGTGAGCATACAGCTACATCAGATTTGGATATCGTTGTTTTTGATGACAAAGTCGAGTCGGCTTATCGTGAATCGTTTATCGATTATGGTTGGCCAATCGAAGTGTTTGTCCATAATTTTACTTCGTATAAAGACTTTTTCAAGTTGGACTGTGAGAGGGCTCGTCCTTCATTGCCGCGGATGGTTTCAGAAGGACTTATCATCATTGACTCGGGAGCTGTTCGTGCGATAAAGGATGAGGCGGATGAGCTGTTGAATCAAGGCCCTGCTATGTGGTCTTGGGATACGATAGAAACGAAACGATATATGCTAACGGATGCGCTTGATGATCTGGTTGGTTCAACCAATCGGGCGGAAGAAATCTTCATTGCGAATACATTGGCTGATGCAATCCATGAGTTTGTTTTGCGGACAAATGGCAAGTGGATAGGGGAGTCGAAATGGGTTGTGCGGGCTTTAAATAACTATGATGAGGACTTTGCAGGGAGATTCGTGCAAGCGTTTGATATGTTTTATAGAACGGGTGCTAAGGGTGAAATAATCAACCTGGCTGATGAAGTACTGCAACCTTATGGTGGTCGGTTATTTGAGGGATATTCGATGGGAAAACAATAGGAGGCGTTTGAGTGTTCATCAGAAAATTGAACAAGCATGAGATACCACCTTTTGAGCTCTTACTACTCGCAGATCCATCACGGGAGATGGTGGAGGAATATTTGGCGATTGGGGAATGCCGCGTAGCTGAAATTGCGGGTGAAATCGTCGGTGTTTATGTGTTGGTGAAATTGGATGTGGAAACGATGGAGATTATGAATGTAGCGGTTGATGAAAGGATGCATGGCAGAGGGATTGGTAGGAAGCTAATTGAGGATGCGATTCAAACTGCGCGGGAGCTTGGTTATCACTCACTGGAAGTCGGAACGGGCAATTCAAGTATAGGCCAGCTGGCGCTTTATCAGAAATGTGGTTTTCGAATAGAAGGTGTGATAAAGGACTTTTTCATTGATAACTACGAGGAAGCGATTTTTGAAAATGGTATTCAATGTAGAGATATGACTCGACTTGCGAGGAGGCTTTGAACCGCGAGCTTTTTGTAAGTGGATCATTTCACGCAATTAGGAAATAAAATGAAACTAGTTGTCAAATAATTACGTCTGTTAAGTAGTAGAGACCATTAATGAAATTATTTTCTACTGTTTTTTTGTTATTTCTAATCCTTATGATATTGATCCGACTCAATGAAGGAAGTAGGAACTGTAAGGATTGATGAAAGTGGGGTATTCAATATGACAACAACCTATAAAGAGACGTTTGACCGCATCTCACTTTACTTTTTGGCGGTAATAATTTCACCTATACCTTTTGGTATTTTCTTAGCACTTTATTCGATTCTATTTCTTCAAGACTCCTGGGGTTTTGGTCCAACTATCTTGGTTGTGGCACTATATTCGTTTCCGTTCTTTGTGTTTGGGGCATTTCCTATTTCATTGTATATCGACTTTTCTACTCGAACTAAAAATTATTTAAATCGGATAAAGGCACTTTTGTATGCGGGCTTTGGTGGCTTGGCGGGCCTTTTAGGGAGTATTGTTCTATATGATCTTTTTTCAATAATTACGATGTTCGTTTTTGGTATGGTTGGCGGAATTATTCAATTTTTTATATTGACGCTAATAAAAAAAGTTATCAAGTAGAGGTTTTTCTGGTCATCCAAAAGGAGGAGCTACTAGTTTGAACAGATTTTTAGTATATGGTCAATTGTCTTTGTGATTTCTGGAATACTTGCACTTAGTTGGATGACAACAGAGATAATTGAGCCTGCTGTTATCATAGGATTTATACTTTTAGTACTTGGAATTATCTTTAGTTTTATAGCATTCTCCAAAAAAAGAAAAAGGTGTAACAAAGATAATATCAGGCGTATCTTTTTTATCATTTTATTCTATCTAGTTTGGTTTAAGCCATTTATTTTTGCTTACATAATGACTTGGATAAAAAACATCTTTTAACAATTGAGCAATGTTGTACTGCAATCGGACTAGATAATAGAGGTGTAGTTACTAGCATGAGCAATATTTATATAAAGGACATTGATGATACCAATGAATGGCTATTTAGAAAGATAACATTAAAAATGGGACAAGAAAAATATATTGAATCGGTAGATGAGTGTATAGAGGAAGCGAGTACATACCATCAATGGCGTCCGGTGGCACTATATGATGGAGAGGTTATTATTGGATTTGCAATGTACGGTTCTTTCGGGCCGAATAAAGATACTTGGATTGACCGAATAATGATAGATGAAAAATATCAAGGTAAAGGCTTGGGAAGAAAAGCGATGCTAAAACTGATTGAGATTGTATCCAAAGAATATGGGGTAAAAATGATCTATTTAAGTATCATCGAAGAGAATAAAGTAGCATTCGAATTATATAAAAGTATTGGATTTGAGTTTATAAATGAAAGGGATCCAAACGGGGAGCTTATATTTAAGTATGTAATTAACTAGAGGTGGCGAGACAATCCTGAAATTGGAGATAAAAGGTTTCGAGTCATGTAACGAGCCCATGACATGATTACGCACACGGCGGAGGTCTTTGTTGAAAGCCACCAACCTAATTCCAGCTTGTCACAAATACGTCGGATGACAAACTTTAACTTTCTTAGTAATCTGATAGTAAAGGCTTGTGAAGTTTTTGTGAGGGAGATGGCGGGATGAAACGGCTTCTTATATTTCTTTTAATCATCGGCATGATGGCTGGCTGCTCGAATGTCTATAGCGAAGAAGAGGGCTATCGCATGGCGGTTATCAATCATGGTTTTCCAGTTCCAAAAAATGCGAGTGAAGTTCGACCTGAAATTTGTACAACCGAAATTGCAAAATCTGCAAAATATAAGCTGAAGGATATCGGTGGCAGCCAAGGTGAGCCACCAGCGCATTATTTAGCGGAGATCGAGGATTGGGGCTGGACCGAGTTGGTGGATCAACGCGTCGGCAATGTCCATTATTATAAAAAAGAAGATAAGATTATTTCGCTGGTGTTCCAAAAGCATATTTTCGATGTATTTGAAATGAGCGATGAAGTGAAGATGTGAGGGAATCCTATTTTCCATAAAGAATAGGGGAGAAGATGTTGAAGAAATTACTTGTCGTGGTTGTACTTGCAGTAAGTGTAATCCTTTGCGTTGTGATTTGGTGGGAGAAACCGATTTATGGTAACGACGAGGCGTCTATTATTGAAGTTATTCGGTCTATTGAAGGCTATGAAGCTGAATCGGCTACTATCGAAATTTTGGATATAACAGATAGTAGGGAAGAACGGATTGTTAGTCTTATTTTTAATCAGAATCCGGCCTATATGCGTTTGACCAAAAATGCTAAAGGGAACTATCAATGGTCGCATTTTGAAGTAAGGAAAGGTGAATCACTTTCACAATTCGGGGTCCATATGTTAGAGGAGGATGGTATTCCTCCGACGATGCTTTACGTTGCGAATGAAAATAATAAAATTGCCAAAATACGTATGACCGTCAATGATGAAGTTATGGAGATAGACATACATCCCAATGCAAGGGATGTTGTGTGGGTGGAGTTACCGAAGCGGAAAGGGAAGAGTTATCAATTTTACTATACTTATTTCGATGAAGAGGGCAATCAAATCGAACAGTATGAATAAGGGAGTATGAATAAAAAGGAGAATCCATCTGATGTGGATTCTCCTTTTCTATGTGATTAATCGTCCAAATCGACGTTGTGATATACCTGTTGAACGTCTTCTAAGTCGTCTAGTGCGTCAATCATTTTTTCGAATTTTGCTTGTGCATCGGAATCGAGTTCTACGAAATTGTGTGCTAGCATTGTTAGCTCGGCAACAGTGAATTCTGTAATACCAGCATTTTTGAATGCTTCTTGAACGACATGGAATTGGTCCGGTTCAGCATAGACGATAACAGCATCCTCTTCTTCAAGGATGTCACGAACTTCGACGTCCGCATCCATGAGGAGTTCGAGTACGTCGTCAGCAGATTTACCTTCGATACCGATGACTGCAGTAGCATCGAACATGTAGGAAACAGATCCACTTACGCCCATATTACCGTTGTTTTTACCGAAAGCAGCCCGCACTTCTGATGCAGTTCGGTTGACGTTGTTCGTTAATGTATCGACGATGACCATTGAGCCGTTCGGGCCAAAGCCTTCGTAGCGTAGCTCGTCAAAGTTTTCTTCCGCACCACCCTTTGCTTTTTCGATGGCACGGTCGATGATGGCTTTTGGTACGCTATATGTTTTGGCGCGCTCGACAACCACTTTAAGCGCTTGGTTTAGTTCTGGGTCAGGCTCGCCTTGCTTAGCGACCACATAAATTTCACGGCCGAATTTTGCGTAAATACGACTTGTATCCGCATCTCTTGACGCCTTTTTTTCTTTAATATTATTCCATTTGCGACCCATAGAATTTCACTCTCTTTCGATTGAGCATAGATTTACTAGTGTTATTATACAACAATTGTATGCGTTGAGACGAGTGTGAAATGCAAAAAGATAGGCTAATGGAATAAATTTATTAGCTGACGGTGGTTGAGAACTTCTGACGCAATGTTGGACAGTTCCCCGAAATGGTTGGACACTCCCGTAGTATTGTTGGAGAGTTTTGCAACAATGTTGGAATATTTTCGCAACGTTGGACATTTCCCCGAAATGGTTGGACACTCCCGTAGTATTGTTGGAGAGTTTTGCAACAATGTTGGAATCTTTTCGCAATGTTGGGCAGTTCCCGAAATGGTTGGAGACTCCCGAATTATTGTTGGAGAGTTTTGCAACAATGTTGGAATCTTTTCGCAATGTTGGACAGTTCCCCGAAATGGTTGGACACTCCCGTAGTATTGTTGGAGAGTTTTGCAACAATGTTGGAATCTTTTCGCAATGTTGGGCAGTTCCCGAAATGGTTGGAGACTCCCGAATTATTGTTGGAGAGGTTTGCAACAATGTTGGAATCTTGTCGCAATGTTGGACAGTTCCCCGAAATGGTTGGACACTCCCGTAGTATTGTTGGAGAGTTTTGCAACAATGTTGGAATATTTTCGCAACGTTGGACATTTCCCCGAAATGGTTGGACACTCCCGTAGTATTGTTGGAGAGTTTTGCAACAATGTTGGAATATTTTCGCAACGTTGGACATTTCCCCGAAATGGTTGGACACTCCCGTAGTATTGTTGGAGAGTTTTGCAACAATGTTGGAATCTTTTCGCAATGTTGGGCAGTTCCCGAAATGGTTGGAGACTCCCGGATTATTGTTGTAGAGTTTCGCAACAATGTTAGAATCTTTTCGCAATGTTGGACAGTTCAACCATTTCGTTGGAACCCCCCCAGTCGCCATCAAATTTCACGCCAACAACAGTGCATCCAAATCCAAAATCACGATATCGCGCTGGCCACTCTGTCGAATCCATCCGGCCTGCTCGAAATCGGTGAGCTTTCGACTCACTGTTTCAGGTGTAGTGCCAAGATGGGAGGCGAGGTCTTTCCGACTCATAGGTAAGGTGATGTCACTGCGTTTTTGCTCCTCGACTAGATCGGCCAGATAGATAGCGACGCGCGTTTCGGTAGATTCCATGGCGATGCTGGCTGCTTGCTTCTCAGTTTTTGCTAACCGTGTGGAAAATTCAGTAAGTACCTTCAATGCAATCGCTGGGTACTTCAATAAAAACTGCTGGAAATCATCCCGCCCCATGACGCATAGTTCGACGGGCTCGAGTGCTTCTGCATAAGCGTTGTGGACAGATTCACTAAATAGTGAAAGTTCACCTGTAAAATCACCCGGCTCTAAAATACGAACGAGCTGTTCTTTGCCATTGTCGGACAGTCTGTAAATTTTTATGCGACCTTTATGGACAATGTACAAGCCATCTGAATTTTCGCCTGCGCGGTAGATAGTATGCCCTCGTTCATGCGAAATAGCGTGTGTTTCTTTGACGATTTCCCGCATTTCGGCTGCATCCAAATGATTGAAAATCGGCACGATGGAGATGCATAATTTTTGCATCTCCGCTGTACCTTCTGTTTCGTGGCTACATGTATTCATTTCTGTCACTTCGTATCCACCTCACTCTGTTAGTAATTTCGCTTCAGCTACCGTTACTTCTTTCTTTCCTTTAGTATACCGAATTAATCGGACCGCGTTGAGGATAACGATTAGTACGCTCAATTCATGGATGAGCATGCCGGATGCGAGAAAAACTTTTCCGAGTAATACGCCGGCTAGTAATAAAACGACTGTGCCAACTGCGAAAAATGTATTTTGTTTCATATTGAGGACAGTTGCTTTGGCGAGTGAGTAGGCATGGGAGAACTGATCTAATCGGTCTGCCATTAATACGACATCGGCCGTTTCCATGGAAATGTCTGTGCCGCCTTCGCCCATTGCAAGTCCGATATCGGCAGTCGCGATGGCGGGTGCGTCATTGATGCCATCCCCGGCCATTGCTACTTTGTGACCGGCATCCTTTAACATTTGGATCATGGTTACTTTATCTTCCGGAAGTAGTTCTGCATGTACTTCATCTAGGCCAAGCTGTGCACCGACAAGTTCCGCAGTATGCCGGTTATCGCCTGTAAGCATAATGATTTTTTTCACGCCGCTTGCACGTAATTGCTGGATTGCCTGTTTAGCTTCAGGTCGAATTCTATCTGCGATGGAAAGAATACCTGCTACTGTCCCGTCCACACTTGCGAAGATGGCTGTGCTGCCTGCTTTTTCACGTCGTATTGCATATGCTTCGACGGCTTCTTCGATTGAAATCCCTTCGGCTGCCATTAGCTTGCGATTCCCGATGGCTAATAATTTACCGTCAACGCGGGCACGAATTCCCTTCCCTTTAATGACTTCGGCATCTTGGGGTTCATTGATGAATGAAAGCTTTTGTCTTTTCGCTTCTTTGACAATTGTTTGGCCGAGATGGTGTTCGGATATCATTTCAGCCTCTGCGACAAGTTGCAGTAAATTGTCTGGAGCTCCCGCAAATGAATGGATGTCTGTCACTTCAGGACGTCCTCGTGTCAGTGTGCCTGTTTTATCGAATACGACAGTGTCAATTTTCGCTAGCTTCTCCATGATGTCGCCACCCTTAATGAGAACGCCGTTACGCGCGCCATTCCCGATACCAGCGACGATAGAAACGGGGGCAGAAATAACGAGTGCGCCTGGGCAAGCGATAACGAGGAATGTCAGTGTCATTTCAATATTGCGTGAAAAAATAAAAACAAGAACAGAGAGGACAACGATGGTTGGCGTGTAAATATTGGCGAAGCGGTCAAGAAACTTTTCTGTCTTCGATTGGGATTCCTGTGCTTCCTCGACGAGTTCAATAATGCGTGCGAATGTTGTATCGTCTCCGACACGATCCGCGATTACTTCAATGAAGCCGTTGTCGACGATGGTTCCGCTGAATACGCGGTCTTCAATGGTTTTAGAAGCAGGGACGGACTCGCCTGTAATTGCGGCCTCGTTCAAAGTTGCAGTACCTGTGGCGATATGACCGTCAACGGCTACTTTTTCGCCAGAGCGGATGATCACGCGATCACCTAGCTCGACATCGTCGACAGAAATGGTCATCGTTTCCCCGCCGCGGATAACTGTCGCTTCAAGTGGTGCCATGTCAACTAATGCCTTTAAAGAAGAACGCGTTTTTTCCAGTGTCCGTGCTTCAAGAAAAGCGCCAAATAAGAATAAGAATGTGACGGCTGCGGACTCAACATATTCTCCGATGAATAATGCACCAATCACTGCGATTGTAACGAGTAGTTCGATGCTGAAGGTTTTCATGCGTAGCGCTTTAAACGCTTTTATCAATATAGGGGTTCCAGCAACGACCGTTGCTAGGATGAGCACCACCTGCCTCCAATCATGGAAGCCGGTAAAGTGCAATCCGATGGCGATGGCAAGCAACAAACCAGAAACTGCGGTGATATGGGATGTGTGTTTGGCAGTCATGTGACTCGCTCCTTTTATGAAACTTTTTGTGATAGCACAGGATAACCGAGATTGACGATAAGATTTTTCAATTCATCCGCTTGGATCACACTATCGTCGAACTGTGCGCGAACTTTTCCAGAGTGGAACAACACTTTTGCGTCATCCACACCGTTCAGCTTGTTAAGTGCACTTTCAATTTTCTTAATACAAGATGGGCAGCTAAGTGGTTCTAAACCGAATACGACTTTTTTCATTATTTTCATCCTCCAGTAATTAATTGTGTTGTTATTTTCTTTCTGACTCTAGAATAAGCCAGATAGGAGGATAAAACCTTGACATGAATCAAGAACGATAAAGTTTTTGAAAAATTTTTATGATAGGATAAAAAACATTGTAGTATACTATAGATGGACGTTTAAACTTTCATACAGAAAGGAACTAGACACATGGAACTTATGTATAAAGGCAAGACGAAAGATGTATATAAAGCGGAGGGTAACCACGTTCTCCTGAAATTCAAAGATGATGTAACAGGTGAGGATGGCGTTTTCGATCCGGGTGCGAACACGGTAGGCTTAACGATTGAAGGAGCTGGGCAATCAGGGCTTCGGATGACGAAGTTTTTCTTTGAAAAGCTGGCGGAGAAAGGGATACCGACACATTATGTTGCAGCAGATCTAGAAGAAGTCACGATGACAGTGAAGTCGGCGAAGATGTTCGGCAAAGGCCTTGAAGTCATTTGTCGGTACCGTGCTGTCGGGAGTTTCCTGCGTCGATACGGGGCATATTGTGAGGATGGACAACCATTGGATGCATTCGTTGAAGTGACCCTGAAGGATGATAATCGCAATGATCCACCGATTACACAGGATGCACTTGCGCAGTTAGGCTTATTGACGGCTGAAGAATATACGACGCTAGAAGCGTTAACGAAACAAATTTCCGGCGTTGTGAAGGACGAGCTCGCAGCAAAAGGTCTTGAGTTATATGATATTAAACTCGAATTCGGACGCGACGGTGTTACAGGTGATGTGATGCTGATTGACGAGATTTCTGGTGGTAATATGCGTGTTTACCAAAACGGCGTTTATATTGCGCCGATGGATTTAGAGAAATTAGTGCTGGCATAATTGAAAAACCGCTGTTCATTCCACAAGATTGGAGTTGGCAGCGGTTTTCTCATCTGTCGATTTTTGCATGTCATACATAATAATGAGAAGTTAGACCATCCTCCTTATAGATAAGATTTTTAGGAGGAATTATATTGAATCAAAAGGTTGTATTAACGATTATGCTAGTCGCACTGTTGGCCGTCGGTGGTTGCGGTAAAGGTAGCAATGCAAAGTTAGCTGTAAGTGGTGAAAATGCCAAAGCAATTGTCACGCCAATCATCAATACGGAAGGCAATGAAATAGGCGAAGCCCGTTTTACGGAATCTGGTGATGGTGTAACGATTAGTATTCAGGCGGAAGGTTTACCGCCAGGAGTGAAGGGCATTCATATTCATGAGACGGGCGTCTGTACGCCACCCGATTTCACATCAGCAGGCAGCCACTTCAATCCAACGCATAAAGAGCATGGCTTTGACAATCCGAAAGGGTTCCATTTAGGCGATTTACCGAATATTGAAGTCGATGCCAATGGAAAGGTTGCTGCTGAAGTGACAACCGTTGAATTGACAATGAAGCCGGGTGCTACAAATTCAATTATCGATAGTGACGGCAGTGCACTCGTTATTCATGAAAAAGCGGATGATTATAAAACAGATCCGTCCGGTAATTCAGGTGTTCGAATAGCTTGTGCAGCAGTCAATAAATGACGACTCCACTCTGCTGTCCAGTTTCTACTCATGGTATTTTCAGCAGAATCACTTAAGTAAAAAATTCTCCGTATAGTACGGCTGCAACTTTTCGTTAAAAGCGACGCCTGTTCCGAGATGGCTATAATTGTCTAATAGTATATTTTCACGATGGCCCTCGGAATTCATCAGACCTTCGTGTGCGAATATACTACTGGATTGACCGTAGGCTAGATTCTCACCTGCGCTGCGATATGTCACGCCGTCCTCATCCATCCGATTGAATGGAGATTTTCCCTGTTTATTTTGATGACTAAAATAATCGTTGTCAGCCATATCAATACTATGATTGCGCGCCGTTTCCGCAACGTTGGCTTCCCATTGTAGGATGGAGTATCCGTGGCGGACGCGTGCGGCATTCGTTAAATCGAATAGCTGCTGCTCAAAACCATCTTGTAGTTGCGAATCACCGCCGGCATAAATGCCGGTTTTTTTCTGTTCCAACGCGGTGGAGATGAGTTGGATGGCGGTCACTTTGCTTTGTTGATGTAAATCATAAAAAACATAGAGATAGGCATCGTCTGATTGAAAAACATCGAAGCCCTCGCTTTCTTGCAGGATAAAGATATTCAAACCTTTACGGATTTCTTTAATAGGCTCACCAAGTATTTCACGCACAGCTGTTTTGGAAGAACCGTATTTGATGCCGGAAGTCGATGAAATCAAATCATCGTTTGTGTAAATGGCGCTCACCTTTTTCTGCTCGTCAAATGAAACCATAACGAAGTTTTGGTAGCCGTTGTGATACGTTAACCATTCAGAACCGTATTCATTCATAGAGCGATTTTTTGGTTTACCGAGCTGGGCTGTTACTTGTTCCTCAGTACTGCCTAGTTCAATGTTATGAATGGAAAGTTGCGTTGTCGTTGGTTTCTTTAATTCTGGCTTCTCTACTTCGGAGATTGTTTCTTGTACTTCCTGTGATTTCGAAGTGAGGTAAAAGACTGCTTTGTCAGCACCGTCTGCAATATAGCGAATAGCGGTATCGACCGATTCTTTATTCAAAAGGGAAGCTATTTTTTCGTCGACTGGTTCAAGGAAGGAAATATCGACGTAGCGTGAGACTGGCTCTTCCCAAAGTGGTTTTGCGAGATACAATGCAGCGATGAACAGGATAAAAAAGAATAAACGTTTCATACAATCGCCTCCTTGTTGCTATTGTAACCTGCTCATGTACGATGAATACAGCGAGAACCTTATGATTGGAAATAATTACTTGATCTACAGGAGAATCATACTGTCTGTATTCCAGTCCCTGCATAAAAACGGTATACTGGTAGAACAACAAATGATCGGAGCTTGGAAACGATGACTTTATCGAAAAAAATGATCAATGCACAGGTGATGGAGCGCAATATGGATTTATTTAGATGCCCGATTTGCTTAGCGAAGATGGCAATGTTAGAGATGTCACGGCTTGTTTGTACGCATAACCACTCCTTCGATTTATCGAAAAATGGGTATGTGAATTTGGCGCCACAAGCGCATATGACAAAATATGACCAGTCATTGTTTGGAGCAAGGAAAACGGTGATGACGAGTGGTTTTTTTGATGGTGTTTTGGAATCAATTATTAAGACTGTGCAAAAACAAGAGCATGCTGTTTTGTTGGATGCCGGCTGCGGAGAAGGATCGCATTTGTCGACGATTATGAATCAACTTGCTGGGGACGTCACGGGTGTTGGAATAGATTTGGCGAAGGAAGGTATCACGGCTGCTGCTAAAGAGTATCCAGGTTTGATATGGAGCGTCGCAGATCTTGCGAATTGTCCGTTTCAAGATGCTACATTCGATACAATTTTAAATATTTTATCGCCAGCAAATTATGCAGAATTTAGCCGTTTATTAAAACCGGGTGGGCTGTTTGTTAAAGCGGTACCGGAAAGTAGTTATTTAAAAGAGTTGAGAGCTATTTTTTACGAAGATAAAGAGCAGAAGGAAGACGTAGATCCGGTGGCGCGAGTTGCCGAGCATTTTGATGCGGTGTGCACAGAGAGAATTACGTATACATTCCCGTTAGCTGATGGACTTCTTGCACCACTTATTCAAATGACGCCGCTGACGTGGGGTGCGAGTGCGGACAAGATTGAAGAGGCGTTGCAGATGGCCATTCCAGAGATTACGATTGATTTTACGATTATTTCTGGAGTCAATAGAGAGGGGACGGGTCCATGTTTGGTGGAATGAGTAGTGTACCAAGCGGGTTTTATATAGTTGCCATTGCGGTTATTGTTTTGATCGTCATTTTTATGGAGTGGAAAACACGTTAATGGTATACTAAAACGACATTAGAGTGGAAAAGAGTGAAATAGATATGCTGACATTTGAACAGAAGCAAGCCATTATCGAATCTTACCCGGAGCTAACACGAAAAGACGTGTCTATGAAGCGGGTTAACTATCATTATGAGGATAGCTTGTATGACAAAACGGTTGTCGTTCAGCATTTGCACCCGAACGGCAATGGATTTGTCTATGTAGCGGGTATCGCGGGCTATGACGCGGATGAGCGCGGTCTCGTTAATATTCGTGAGGCATCCGAAGAGGAATTGCGTAAAACAATTGCGGATGCTATCGCAGCATTGTCGCAAGGAGAAGCGGAAGAACAGGCAGTTGAACAGCACTGGGCGAATGCGGCAGGAGAAAAGTTAGTGTTAATGGAAGAGTTAGGCGCTTGGAATGTATATCATGGTTTGAACTTAGAGGACAGCTTTGGTGATTATGCAGAAGCCGTTGCTTATTTGAAGGAAGAGCAGTTCAAACAGGTGCCGGGTGATGCGAAGTGAAAGGGAAACAGCTTGCCATCGGGCTCGTCCTATTCATTATTCTTGGCATTATAGCTATTTACTTTGCGATGCAGGCCACGTTTAAAAAAGATGCGAATAGTATGGAGTCAGTTGCCGAGGTGCTTGTAGAGAAGGCTTGGGCGGAGTGAAATTTTCTATTATACTCATAAAAAAATGCACATCAGGGATCCTATGAGCCTGATGTGCATTTTTAGATGGAGCGATTGTTAGTAAGCTGTTATTTCTTCTGTTCAAACCGTCGATTATCTGAGCGATACAGCCCTTTTCCAAACGGTAACCACCAATTCCATTTACCAAATAGTTTCATCAAGCTTGGTACAAGCAGGAGGCGAATAATCGTTGCGTCAATAGCGACTGCAATGGCGATGCCAACTCCGATTTGCTTCACTGGTAGAACGTCTGTAAAGGCGAATGCACCTGTCAATACAATCATGATAAGTGCAGCGGACGTAATAATCTTGCTCGTCGTCGCGAGCCCTTCGACGGTTGCACGGTCATTGTCGAACGAATTTGCATACTCCTCCTGCATTCGTGAAATGAGGAACACTTCATAGTCCATGCTCAGCCCAAAGACGAGGCTGAAGACGAGAACAGGAATGATGAGTGCGATTGTTCCGCTTTCAATACCGAAATGCCCATATTGGAAAATGTAGACGAGAATCCCGAACGTTGCAGCAAGTCCAACGATATTCATCAAAATGGCCTTTAACGGAATTAAGATCGATCGGAAAGCAATCATTAAGATGAAGAACGTTGAAACGACAATGATAATGAGCGCATAGACAATTTTATCCCATATTTCATCGAAAATTTCCTGATTGAACTTTGGTTGTCCACCAATGGATAGATTCCATGCCGTTTCTTTCTCAGACCAATCACGCGCCCACTGTTGGGCTGCGTCGGAATCTCCTGCAGCTCCAAGTGTTACGGGAATCATAAGCTGTTTGTCCTCGACGAATGTTTCGACAAGGGGAGAGAGTCCAGCAGCCATCTCTGGCACCAGCATGGCTTGTTTCCATTGTTCGACTGAACGGATGTCACTTGCGGTGAAAACGGTTGTTACTTTATCGACAAGTGAATCCTTTTCCAATTGTTCCTCAAGTGCTTTCATCGCTTGAAGGCCTTCTGTATCCTCCCAGCCGTTAGTGCGTTCAGCAATAACATAGACGGATGATTGCTCACCTAGACCGAATGTGGTATCCATTAATTCGAAAGCTTGACGCGTATCATATGACTTGGGAAGTGCATCGATTCCTGGGATCGTCAGCTCCATATTTTTTACAGGAATCATAGCGATCCCGAGTAGGATAAAGGCTATGATTGTAATCGTCACGGGTCGTTTAATGACACGGTGTGCAAATGTACGCCAATTATCCGAGCCGTTCGTTTTAGGTTTGAGTAATTGCCACTTGTCAATGCGATCACCAAGTACTATGAGCACAGACGGTAGCAGAGTCAGGGAGCTAAGAACAGCCATTCCGACAACAATCATGCCGCCCAGGGCGATGTTTTGGAAAATAGCAACCCGAATAATTAGCATGGCACCTAGTCCGATGAAGACGCAAAATGCCGAAAAGATTATCGAGCGACCTGCTGTACGAATGGTAGTAGAAATAGCCTCCAGCAGGTCGCTTTTTTTACGTTCTTCGCGATAACGACTAATGAACAACAGAGCGAAGTCGATACTAAGTGCGAGTCCGAGCATCGGGATGATATTCAAGACGAAGATAGATAAATCCATTTGTCCGCCAAGAATAGTGAGAACACCGAACGATGTTACAACGGTGACAATCCCGATGATCAGTGGTACGAATGAGGCGACGACTGTCCCGAAGGCAAAGAGTAGGACGATAATGGCAATCGGTAATCCAATGGCTTCGGCTGTCATTAAGTCACGTTGACTGGCTGTATTGATATCTTTTGAAATTGCGGAGGCACCTGTAAGTGTGATGCCTTTTTCATCGCCAATCTCCTTACGAATAGCTGTCACGCTGTCAGCTTTATTTTCGGCTTGATTATCGAAATGGAGCAGTGCATAAGAAACATCTTCTGTATACTGCGTGTCATCGTCTAACGGCGAAGCAATTGCTGATGTTAGATTAAGTTTTTCGATATTGTGAAGTGTGGATTGGATTTTATCGTCTGAAATATGATCGAAGACGACAAACATCGTCTCTGCTGGCATATCAAATGTACTAGATACGATATCTATCACGTCGGCATGTTCGCCGTTCATTTCGAAGCCGTCCCCTGCGAGTAATCCAGGAAGCCTAATGGCGAAAATGGTCATCACAATGAAGATGGCAATCCAGCTAAATATAATGTACTTATGGGCATTTGTTACAAAGCGCGCGAGTGTGCGCATACAATCCATCCTTTCAGTATGTAAGAATCAATTACGTCTTGGCGTAATCACGTTTAGATTTTGAGTTGAGCAAAGCTCAATTCACTCTTTTCAAAATCTGTGATATCGGGGAAGGATTGAACTGCATCCTTCTTTGGAGTCTTCTGTAGCCGACGCTTCTCTTTCAGTACAAAGTTATTTGCTGAATGAAGATAATACTATTCTTCTATCATAACGGAAAATGTTGGGGATGTCTTTTATCAGGAAATTATAAGTAGAAATAGCTGAATTATCATGCGGAAAGGGAAAACTGTAAGAGGAATTAGTCAAACTGTCACGGTAACGAAAGGACTTGTAGGAACAAAGAAAAAACCCAATCCTCGAAAGGATTGGGTTTTGAATGGTTAATTAAAATTAGTTTTTGTTAACGTTTGTAGCTTGAAGACCACGTTGGCCTTGCTCGATTTCAAACGTTACATCTTGGCCTTCTTCAAGAGACTTGAAGCCTTCGCCTTGAATAGCTGAGAAGTGTACGAATACGTCGTCGCCATCTTCACGTTCGATGAAGCCAAAACCTTTTTCTGCGTTAAACCATTTTACTTTACCTTGTTCCATGTTTGTTTCCTCCTCGTATGCTATGTGCATACATTGTGTTACTATCCTTGCTCAAGTCTTGAAGCGGTCAAGATGTATTCGAGACCATCGCGCCGAACAAAAATAATTCTTCTTTATCATAGCAGAGCCTAAATGGGAATGCAAGTGAAATGATTAATTTAAAAAAACAAATTCAGAACCTGATAGACAATTGCAGCAAGTGTTGCTGAAATTGGCAATGTAATGACCCATGTCATAACAATTTTTTGGGCAACGCCCCAGTTAACGCCTTTCACACGCTGTGCCGATCCTACCCCCATAATTGCGGAAGAAATGACGTGAGTCGTACTAACTGGCAAGTGAATAAGTGTTGCCCCGAAAATGATGATAGCAGATGATAAGTCAGCTGCGGCACCGTTCACTGGACGGATTTTCATGATTTTACCGCCGACAGTCTTAATAATTTTATAGCCACCGATTGACGTCCCGAGCCCCATCGCAGTAGCTGCGGCAATTCGGACCCACAGCTGGATGTCATCCCCTGCTTGCAGTTCCGCGGCAATAAGTGCCATCGTAATAATCCCCATTGCTTTTTGTGCATCGTTTGTACCGTGCGTGAATGCTTGTAGTGCAGCCGTACCGATCTGTAAATAGCGGAATCGGGTATTTGCTTTGAATAGATTTCTGTTTTTAAATAAAATCTTGAACAGAGTCATCATTAAGAATCCCCCCGCAAGTGCGATAAACGGAGAAATTAGGAGTGCCTGTAAGATTTTCAAGAACCCATTGTAATTCAAAATACCAAATCCGGCAGCGGAAATAGCCGCACCTGCGATGGATCCAATCAATGCATGTGAGGAACTTGATGGAATTCCGAAATACCATGTAATTAGATTCCAGGCGATAGCAGCTGTAAGAGCCGCTAGGATAACAAGCGAACCATTATCAAGAACGAATGGATCGACAATGTCTTTGGAAATCGTTTTCGCGACGCCGGTAAATGTGAGTGCGCCGACAAAGTTCATGATAGCTGCCATGAAAATAGCAGTTCGTGGTTTTAGCGCGCGCGTAGAAACGGATGTAGCGATGGCGTTAGCCGTATCGTGAAACCCGTTGATGAAATCGAATGCGAGCGCAAACACGACAACCATGATCGTAAGGAAAAGTATTATGTCCATAGTTCTCCCCCTTATGCGTTGCGCATAATGATTGTTTCTATTGTATTTGCAACGTCTTGGCAGTAATCTGCGATATCTTCAAGTTGCTCGTAAATGTCTTTGAATTGGATAATGCGGATTGGATCTTTTTCATTAATGAAAAGCTGTTTGATAGATGTACGAAACACCTCGTCGCAAATCCGTTCGTATTCTTTGATGAGTACGGCATGATCACGCATCGCTTCCAATTTCTTTCTTGCAAGTAACTTCATCGCTTTCACAATTTCATCTGTACTCTTCACAATGTTTTCCATGAATTTCTGCACATACTCGTCTATTTCTATAAGAGAGAACATTTCAAGATGTGCTGCAAAATGCTCAACACCATCGAGGACATCGTCCATCTTAATCGCCAGTTGCAAAATATCTTCACGTTCAATTGGTGTCATGAAGGACTTATTGAGCTTCGTAATGAGTTCGTGAATAAGTGTGTCGCCTTCTGTCTCGTAAATTTTGAGCTTAATGCTCACTTCTTTTAGGTCAGCAACAGTAGCGACTTTAAAGTCATCTGCATAATGGACTGCTTCTTGCACATTTTCTGCAATTGTTAACAGTGCTGTGAAGAAAGGATCGGTTTTTCGTGGGTTTAACATTGATTATGCCTCCATCCGTCTCCGGAAATAAATTAATGAACTTGCTTATCATAGCAAAGACTATTTAAAAATGGGACAAAATTCGACGACATTTACACAAACTTAACAAAACTTTTACGAAAATAGGGTTGCTCTTTTGGAAAGTGATAATTCGGCAATAGGAATGCACTTCTTTAGCGTACCCTTTCTGAAAAAAAGTAACAAAATATACGGTGCCCAGTTACTTCCACCACGGATTAGAGAAGAAAAAATTAATTTGTTAGCAAATTGAAACTTATTCCAAAACTGCCCGTATATATAGTAAGGCAAAAAAGTGGAAGTGGAGGTGATGGAATGGAGCTGTTTGGGATGCCGATTGTGCAAGTGTATTTGGTTGTATTGATCGTTGCGGGCCTTGCGACGGTGCTGTACCTCTTTTTCAGTGACATGGCAGAAGGTATTGGTGAGGTAAGTCCGTTGTTGGATCCAGCAGTTGTGCTTGCATTTATAACACTTACTGCCGCCGCTGGTTATATACTGGAGCTTGTTACAGCCTTGAACAGTGGAATTATTATCGTAATCGCGTTAGTTATTGCAGCTGTACTCGATTTCTTGTTGTATGTTTTTGTACTGCTTCCAATAAGGTCGGCAGAAGTATCACTTGCTTATACCGATGAGTCGCTAGTGGGGCAGGTTGCTAAAGTGATTGTCCCTGTGCCGATAGGTGGCTTCGGTGAAATTGTCATCGAAACAGTGAGTGGGATTTTATCGAAGAGGGCAGTAGGATATGAAAACACGGCAATTGAGTATGGAAAAGAAGTGCTTATTATGGAAGTGAAGAATGGGTCATTTATCGTCAAGGAGTATGAGCCATTTCGCTTCAACTAAATTCAGCAAAAGTCCACCACTCTCATAAGTGGCGGGTTGAACGCTGAAAATGCACTTAATTCAGTGGGGTTTCGAACTTAAGCTGAATTAAGTTGAAGCCTCCGGCGGATGTCACAGATTTTTAAGGGAGCTTTTCGAGCGAGCTCGAAAAAATCTGGACGCAATTACGCCGAGGCGCAATTGATAATTAATTTAAAGGGGGAAAAATGATGGGAATTTGGATTGCGCTTGGAGTCGTCGCGTTTGTTTTGTTGGCAGTCATTCTTGTTTATGTATCGAAGTATAAGACAGTTGGACCAGATGAAGCATTGATTGTGACAGGGAGTTATTTAGGAGCGAAAAATGTACATACGGATGAGTCGGGTAATCGCATTAAAATCATCCGTGGTGGCGGGACATTCGTGTTACCGGTATTCCAACAGGCAACGCCACTAAGCTTATTATCGAGCAAGTTGGAAGTGACGACGCCGGAAGTGTATACGGAGCAGGGTGTTCCGGTTATGGCAGACGGAACGGCGATTATTAAAATCGGTGGTTCAATCTCGGAAATTGCGACAGCTGCCGAACAGTTTTTAGGGAAATCTAAAGTAGACCGCGAAAACGAAGCGAAGGAAGTATTGGAAGGTCATTTGCGTTCGATTTTAGGTTCTATGACCGTTGAAGAGATTTATAAAAACCGAGATATGTTCTCGCAGGAAGTGCAACGTGTCGCTTCGCAGGATCTATCAAAAATGGGGCTTGTTATCGTTTCATTTACGATTAAAGATGTACGCGATAAAAATGGTTACCTAGACTCACTAGGGAAGCCGCGTATTGCGCAAGTAAAACGTGATGCAGATATCGCTACGGTTGAAGCCGAAAAAGAAACACGTATTAAAAATGCGGAAGCCTCTAAAGAAGCACAAAAAGCAGAAATCGAGCGTGCAACTGAAATTGCAGAAGCTGAAAAAGAGAATCTATTGAAAGTGGCGGAGTACCGCCGAGAGCAAGATGTGGCGAAAGCACGTGCTGACCAAGCGTATGAATTGCAAACAGCAGTTTCCAAGCAGGAAGTTATGGAACAGGAAATGCAAATTCAAATTATCGAGCGTCAAAAGCAAATTGAGCTGGAAGAGAAAGAGATTTTACGTCGTGAGAAACAATATGATTCTGAAGTGAAGAAAAAAGCGGATGCGGATCGTTATGCGATTGAGCAAAATGCGGAAGCTGAAAAATCTAAGCAAATTACAGAAGCAGATGCTGAAAAGTATCGTATTGAAGCGCGTGCGACGGCGGATGCAGAAAAAGTCCGTCTTGATGGGCAGGCAAAAGCCGATTCTCAGCGTGCACAAGGGGAATCTGAGGCAGATATTATTCGTCTGAAAGGTCTTGCAGAGGCCGAAGCGAAACGTAAAATTGCCGAAGCCTTTGAACAATACGGGCAAGCCGCGATGCTTGATATGATTGTTAAAATGCTACCAGAATATGCGAAGGAAATTGCAAGTCCATTGTCTAACATCGATAAAATTACTGTTGTTGACACAGGTGGTGGCGAAGGCGGCGGTGCAAATAAAGTAACGTCGTATGCAACGAACTTAATGTCTACGCTACAGGAAACATTGAAAGCCTCCTCAGGCATTGACGTGAAGGAAATGCTGGAGAATTATTCTGGAAAAGGAACGATTCGTCCGAGCATTGATCAGCTAACGAACGAAGTGAAGGCAGCAAATTCGAAACAGCTTGTTGAAAAAGAAGTAGTAGCTGACGTAGCAGAATAAATTGAAGAAGAAAGAGTCCATGCGTAAGTGTTACGTGTGGACTCTTTTTGTAGAGATATTACCTGGAAAGTTAACCTGGCTATCTATGGTATGAGAGTTTTTTTATCTATTTTCATTAGAAGATTCTTTTATGTACATAGAGCTTTTTGTTTAGGAAAAAGACAATGTAATTCTAAACAATTGTTTAGAATTACGACAATTAAATTGAAAAACAACTAATAAAGAGGAAATAGTCTAGATAAGTAGAGTGACTATTGCTATAATTGAGAAACTCCTTGAGTATATAGTCACTAAATAATTTAGAGGGTGGAATATATGATAACCCATTTAAACAAGTCATTCGTTAATTATACAGAAGATGGAAATCCAACCTTGCGCCTTAGCTCCGTTGAAATTATTTTGTTGGGAAGGTGGGATGGGTTGTCGAATGCCCTTCTAACATTACATAAAAACCAATTTTTCATGGTGAAATATGACGATGAGCGTTTCAAAAGTGAATCTTATATGCTACTTGAGGGCGATGTGGAAATGGAGGTAAACGGATTTCGTCGTGTGCTGGAAATTGGTGAAGTAATCGACGCTTCCTCCTACGAAGAAACTGTGTCTTTTTACGGAGAAACAGAAGCTGTTTTTTTACTGAAAATAGATGCTGAGGCTTATGAAGCGCATTTTCTGGAGATGCAGATGCTTCAAAAAGAAGCTGAAGAAATTGAGTTATTAGACGGCTATACCTATCATCATTGTGATCGTATTAAAAATTATACAATTGAAGTATGGAAGCATTTAGAAATGCCAGGGGATACCCAAAGTCTTATTGTGTTAAGGTGGGGCGCCTATTTTCATGATATTGGAAAACGAGCGGTTCCGTTGGAGATATTGAATAAGCCAGGGAAGCTAACCGCAGAGGAATGGGAAATTATGAAATCTCATACAACGAAAGGCGCAAAAATGGTACGAGAACATGCTGTAGAATGGCTTAAAGATGTTGCATTTATTGTTGAGCAACACCATGAAAGGTATGATGGCAAGGGTTATCCATATGGTTTAAAGGGGGACCAGATTGCACTGGAAGCTGCTATAGTTTCAGTTGTTGATGCTTTTGACGCGATGACAACCGACCGTCCCTATAAGAAGGCCTATCCTGTAAAGGAAGCCGTAAACGAACTGAGGGCTGGAAAAGGGACACAGTTCAATCCCGAAGTCGTCGATGCATTTATCGAAATATTGGAGAGAAAACAGTTTAAGTGGAAATAAAGACCTAGGCGACTAAGGTTCGCCTAGGTTTAAATATTGGCCTTAATTTCTGCAGAAGGCGCAGAAATTAAGGCCAATCGAACCCTTCGCTGTTCGATTGGCAATCGGGTCTTTTTTTATTTTACGTGGGTGTTATAGGGTGGGGAAGAAAGGATGTCTGTGCTGGAATGAAAGCAATGAACAATCAAGTTACTAACTCAAAATCAGTAGGCAAGCTGTGGGTCATTCTTATACTGGGCTCGTTGACAGCTTTTGGCCCTTTATCATTGGATATGTATTTACCAGCACTTCCTATCGTAGCGGAAGATTTACAAGCAACGACGTCTCTTGCACAATTGAGCTTGACTGCCTGCCTATTAGGGCTAGCAATCGGTCAGCTGATATTTGGTCCGTTAAGTGATATTCGAGGTAGACGGAAGCCTCTTGTGCTGACGCTTATCATTTACGCCATCGCGTCGGTACTTTGTGCATTTAGTCCAAGTATATGGGTGTTTATCGGCTTGCGTTTTGTTCAAGGATTGACAGGAGCAGCTGGAATTGTCATTGCTCGAGCATCTGCCCGTGATATGTATTCGGGAACAGAGTTAACGAAATTTATCGCTTTACTAGCGCTCGTCAATGGAGCAGCGCCAATCTTAGCGCCTATTTCTGGCGGTATCATTTTAAACTTTGCGTCATGGACTAGTGTATTTATCATTTTAGGTATTATCGGTTTAGTTATGTTTACCGCAGTCTTCTTCTTTTTACCAGAAACGTTGCCAGAAGAAAATCGCTCAGAAGGAAGTCTGCTAGCTGTCTTCAAAGCGTTTAGGAGTTTATTTGCCAATCGTGTGTTCATGGGGGCTGCATTTACACAGGCATTTGTCTCAACAGGCATGTTTGCCTATATTGCCGGTTCCCCTTTTGTGTTGCAAAACATCTATGAGGTCACACCGCAACAATTTTCCATGTTATTTGCGGCCAACGGTGTCGGTATTATTATTGCCGCACAGCTAGCAGGTCGATTATCGGGTAAGGTAAATGAGGTGAAACTACTATTTACAGGGATTATGATTTCGCTTGCTGGTAGCGTCCTGCTTGTATTTGTTGTACTCAATGATCTACCACTACTTGCGATGGCCGTTGCGCTCTTTTTAGTCGTGTCCAGTGTAGGAATGGTGGGAACGATGTCATTTTCGATTGGTATGCAAAGTCAGGGGAAATCGGCGGGGAGTGCTTCTGCATTTCTTGGATTACTGCCATTTATCGGAGGGGCTATTGTTGCACCAATTGTCGGTATCGCAGGGGATCAAACGGCTTGGCCGATGGGCATTGTGATTGCTGTTTGTAGTGTAATGGCCACCGTTATTTATATGGTGTTTGTGAGAGGTCATGTTCAGAGTGAATAAGAGGAATGGGAAAGACTCGGGAAACCGGGTCTTTTTCATGTACATATCAGGAGGGATTCCAGTGGACTACATTCAAACAATGAGAAAAATGGTCGGCAAGGAGCCGCTGCTAACAGTGGGCTGCGGTGTCATTATAATGAACGAAGGTAAAATATTACTTCAGCACCGTGCAGATGAAGATAATTGGTGTATTCCGGGTGGCGTGATGGAACTGGGCGAAACGTTTGAAGAGACAGCGATAAGGGAGACTTATGAAGAAACAGGATTGCATGTGGAAGGGCTACAGTTATTTGGCCTTTATTCAGGAGAGTCCTGCTATGTCACCTATCCGAATGGCGATCAAGTATACAGTGTGCAGGTTATTTTTCACACGAATCAATACCAAGGAGAGCTAATGCAGGGTGGGGCTGAATGCAAGGCGCATCGTTTTTTCAGCAAAGATGACCTGCCGGAAAACTTAAATCCAAGACAAAAAGCGTTCATCCAAGACTGGGCGCATGAAAAAAAGCTACCGGTCATGAGATAATAAAAATACTTACATTCGAAAGGTGATGGCGAAATGAATTATCGTATTGAACATGATACATTTGGTGAAATTAAAGTACCTGCAGACAAGTTATGGGGTGCGCAGACGCAGCGCAGTAAGCAAAACTTCAAAATTGGTGAGGAAAGAATGCCGATTGGTGTTGTTCGTGCATTCGCCCATTTGAAAAAGTCAGCAGCTATTGCGAGCCATGCGAACGGCGCCCTTTCAGCAGCAAAAATGAAAGCCATTTCTGCTGCTGCAGATGAAGTGATTGCCGGGAAATTGGATGATCATTTCCCGCTCGTCGTTTGGCAAACAGGCAGTGGGACACAATCGAATATGAATATGAACGAAGTACTGGCCAATCGTGGCAATCAATTGCTAGAGGAGTGGGACGAGGAAGAACGTCTACACCCGAACGATGATGTCAATAAATCGCAAAGCTCGAATGACACATTCCCGACAGCCTTGCACGTCGCAGGTGTTATTGCTGTCCAACAGCAGCTCATCCCGGCAATCGGTCAGTTGAAAGCAACGCTTGGCAAAAAGTCGGAAGAATTCATGGATATTATTAAAATCGGTCGTACACATTTGCAAGACGCTACGCCATTGACACTAGGGCAAGAAATCAGTGGCTGGCACCGTATGTTGGAGAAAACAGAAAAAATGATTAGAGATAGTGTTGAATCGATGAAAGAGCTAGCCATCGGCGGAACCGCAGTTGGGACAGGTTTGAATGCACCTGCTGGATTTGGTGACCGTGTAGCGGAGGAAATTAGTAAGGCGGTAGGTATCGAGTTCACTTCTGCGCAGAATAAATTCCATTCATTAACGAGCTATGACGAAGTCGTTTACGTTCACGGTGCCATCAAAGCGCTGGCGGCAGACCTTATGAAAATTGCCAACGATGTACGTTGGCTGGCAAGCGGTCCACGTTCCGGTATTGGCGAAATTACGATTCCGGAAAATGAACCAGGGAGTTCCATTATGCCTGGGAAGGTCAATCCGACACAAAGTGAAGCGTTAACGATGGTCGTCGCACAAGTGATGGGCAACGACGCAACAATCGGTTTTGCGGCAAGCCAAGGGAACTTTGAACTAAACGTCTTCAAACCTGTTATCATTTACAACTTCTTGCAATCTGTGACGTTGTTGAGTGATGCAATCATCAGTTTCGATGATAACTGTGCAGTCGGAATTGAGCCGAATCGAGAAGAAATTGAGCGTAAAGTACAAAATTCACTCATGCTTGTAACGGCATTGAATCCGTATATCGGTTATGAAAATGCAGCGAAAATCGCCAAGACTGCCCATGCGGAAGGCACAACGTTGAAAGAGGCGGCATTGAAAACGGGTTTATTGACAGAAGAGCAGTTTGGCGAGTATGTCGACCCATCGAAAATGATTGGGAGATAAGGAGCATGTACGAAAAAGAGTGCCCGTATTGTAACTTGCTCGCAGATCCGGAGCAACGAATTATTTTTGAAAACGCAACATGTGCTTATATTCAAAAACCTTCCGAACAACGGGTGTTGGAAGGTAGTGGTCTAATTGTTCCAAAACGGCATGCGTCAGACGTGTTTTCGTTAACGAAAGAAGAGTGGAGTGACACACAGGAGCTTCTATTGAAATCCAAGGTCTATTTGGAAGAGCGGCATGGACACGATGGTTATTCAGTCGGTTGGAATACTGGGAAAACAGGTGGTCAATCAATTCCGCATGCACATTTACATGTCATTCCACGCTTTGCAGATGAGCTACATGCCGGGAAGGGCATTCGCCATTGGATTAAACAAGAAGATAATCGACGTCATCCTTAATTGTCCACAATTCCGTAACCCATCAAATTAGTGATTTGGGCTATGATGGAAGGGTAGATAAGAAAATTAGGAGTGGACATAATATGAAAAAACGATTAATGCTCGTCTTACTTGCTATGACACTTGTCGTTGCAGCATGTGGTCAGAAGGCTGATACAGACCATGAGAAAGACCATTTGGAAACCGGACAACATAAGCAATTGCCAAACGGTGACTTGCAGGAGGTAACGGCGTCTGCCGCTGAATTACCAGCATTCCTGGACGATAAATCGGAAGAAATGCGCCTCGTCTATCAAGTTGCCGGTACAGCAACGGATATCCTAGATTACATGCCATGCTATTGTGGCTGTGGTGACAGTGCAGGACATGAAAGTAACACAAACTGTTTCATCGATGAAATTCGTGAAGATGGTTCTGTTGTGTGGGATGACCACGGCACACGTTGTCAGGTTTGTCTTGAAATTGCGGTACAATCTGTAAAGATGACGCAAGAAGGTAAGTCGTTAACAGAAGTACGTAATTTTATTGATGAAACATATAAGGAAGGCTATGCGCAACCAACCGATACACCGATGCCATCTTAATGAAAACCCCACTACAATTCAGAACTAGAATTGTAGTGGGGTTTTTGAACCTTATTATAAACCTGGTAAAAATCCGCTGAATAAGCTAAGAATATACACCATACCAAGTGCAGTTAGCCCAGCAACAAATCCACCGATGGACCAAGCTTGAATCGTCTGAGGAATTGTCAGACGACCGAATTTATTGACGACCCAGAATCCTGAGTCATTCGGAAGAGACAAGCCGATTGCTCCAGCACAAATGGCTAGTCCGAGCAAAACAGGCGATACGCCGAGTTCGAGAACCATAGGTCCCATAATGGAGGACGTTGTGACAAGTGCAACTGTAGCGGAGCCGAGTGATGCACGCAAAATTTGAGAGAAGATAAATGCCAGTAAAAATACCGGAATGCTCCAACCTTGCATCGTTGAAATTAAATAATCACCAATTCCACTCTGATTAATGACTGCTCCGAAGGCACCACCAGCACCTGTGACTAAAAGAATCATCCCAGCCGAATTAAGTGCCTCATCGTATAATTGACTATAAGGAACACTAATATAAGGGCGTAATACAATAATCGCGACAATGACACTAATGAAAAGCGCAACGTTCTTATCTCCGATAAAACCAAGTACATTGGATAATGGACCTTCCGGAAGATATAGTTTTGTAACCGTGTTCAATAAGATTAAAACAATTGGTAATCCAAGTATAGCAAATGAGAGACCCGTTGAAATTTCTTTGCGTGGAGCTGTTTGCTCTGTTTGAACGACTTCTTCCTCTTCAATTTGCCCTAGTGAAGGCTTGATGCGCTTGCCGATGAATGACCCATAAATATATCCACCAACAATCGCCGCAGGAATAGCACAAATAATAGCATAGAGAATAAACAATCCTAAATCAGCACCTGTGTTTTCAGCAACGACTAAAGGTCCTGGAGTGGGTGGAATCATACTATGTGAAACGATGAGCCCTATACCAAGCGCAGTGGCAAAAGTGACAATGGAAATACCAGTCTTTTTCGACAAACTTCTAACAAGACCACTTAAAATAACAAAAGCGGCATCAAAGAATACAGGGATGGAAACAACAACTCCCGTTAAAGATAGACCGGCAGCCGATTTTTTTGCACCGAAAACCCGTAAGACAGCTTGGGCAATTTTTTCAATTGCGCCAGATACACCAAGGAACTGTCCAAAAATAACCCCAAGACCAATTAAAATCCCGACTCCTGTCAACGTATTACCGAAGCCACTAGCAACGACTTTCGGTATTTCCGCTAGAGGAAAACCAATGACTAAAGCAGTCGCTAGTGCAACCCCAATTAAAGATAAAAATGGTTCAATCTTCAACTTTAAAATCATGAAAAACAATGCAGCGAGTGATAATACAAAAATAACAATGAGCAAATTCCCTTCAACCATTTCCCTTACCCCTTTTCCTTAATTAGATTGTAGTTTTTGTACTACTTTTTTTAATGTGTCGTCTTCGCCAACATTCCCGGGAAAAATAACATATGGAATATGTGGAAAACGACTATCTCCACCTGTTCTCCAAACAGGTACCCCTGGAGCGATTTGGCCAATTACCTCTGCTTTTTTCACTTCAAGTCCGATAGTCCCCACGTCACTCGAAGTGATTCCGCCTTTTGCAATGACATAACGCGGGTGTGGGCTACATTCATGAACAAATTGTGTAACTGCGTTTGAAATTTTTACCGATAACGCTAATTCCTCCTCTTCCCTACCATCCTCTAAATCCAATCTTTCACGAGATGTGTAGACACACACATCAGTACCTTCCGAAATCTTGGTATTTATCAATTGTTGGATACGAGAAATTTCAATCCCAAATTGTTCTTCGTTCGTCACAAGATGACAATCGAATTCAATATAGTAAAGAGAGGATAATTCTTTTAATCGATTCAATTGGGCCGTTGTTTTTTGGACATGTGACCCAACAACAATAAGACCGCCCGTTGAAGTCGCTTCAGTAATCAAATCTTCTTTCGTCAAATAAGGTTTGGAAGAAATATCCCCAATTACCTTTGTAAATGAAGCGGCAGTTCGAAAGAGGTAGTTACCTCCTTTGTTAATCGCGCGCAATAGGGCGATTGAAAATGCTTTAACATCCTCTTCTGAGACAGCGTTGACAATAAGCTTTTGAAAATTTTTCAGCTGAAGAAGCTTGTCTGTCATAGCCGTGAAGTTGAGCGCCCGCAGTTCATCTAGAGAAATGGATAGGACAGAGTCTTTAGGATAGGCTTCAGCCGTTTTTTCTGCGACCCATTCTTTTAAGTTGCTGCTGCTAAATCCAAACATGCGGTCCTTGGCAAACTCAGTGTCGCCCGCAGGTGTGTAGTTATCCCCTTGCTTGACGTAATGAATATCGTCGATAGTCTCTCGTCCACCTTCTTTAAAGAACGGTAAAATAATTTCTCCATCGAAGTGAAGAGAACTTTCTTTTTCTAATGACTCTTTTAATACCACTGTTTCTAGTGGGTAATGCCCCCGTAAAGTGGAGTCTCCACGGCTGATGAGTAGAAAAGCTTGCTTTTGTTGTTCAGCAACGCGAGCAATTCTCTCTGCGATTTCTGTATGCACTTGACGTGTTTTATCTGTCGAAAATGCACGTGAATTTGTTAGGAGGAAGACCATCTGCCGCTCCTCTTGGAACATAGCCGTGATGGTTTCCTCTGACCAATCCGTGAATACGGGAACTCCGTGAACGGTTTGGACGCCCGTTGGATCATCGTCCAGCACAATAATTTTATGCGAAAAGGCTGTACGTTCCTGTTGCCATAAGTTTTCTAGGTCTGAACCATAAGCAGGAAGACTAGTCACCCGCTTTAGCACATTATTCAAGACTTGCTCCCACCTTTCTTCACTTCAAAGTTCGCTAGTTTTTCATAGTATTGAACTAATCCAGCATGATCATCTGCTGCCTTTCCATCCACTTTCAATGCATGGAACATTTCTACGACATTTGACGTAAGTGGCATAGGCACGCCAATTTCTCTTCCGGCGTCAAGTACATTTGTTAAATCTTTTAAGTTGATATCAATACGCCCGCCCGCCACAAAATTCCGATCAAGTACAAGTGGTATTTTTGCATCCAAAACTGCACTTCCAGCGAGTCCCCCACGGATTGCTTGATACATTTTTTCTACATCAACACCAGCTTTTGCCGCTAGAACAACGGCTTCAGACATTGCCGCAATCGTGACGTTCACCAAAATTTGGTTCGCAAGTTTTGTCGTTGAACCACTACCGCTAGCACCTACATGTGTGATGTCTTCGCCCATCGCTTGTAAAGCTGGTAGCACTTTCCCTAGTGCTTTTTCGTCTCCACCAATCATGATTGACATCGTTCCATCGATTGCTTTCGGTTCACCGCCACTGACTGGAGCATCTAGAAATGCGACATCTTTCTTTGAAAATTCTTGTGCGAAATATTGGGAGTCTACTGGAGAGACTGAGCTCATGTCAACGATAACTGTACCGGCTTTTACCCCTTCAACTACACCATTTTCACCCAATAATACATGCTTTACGATGGCTGCATTTGGAAGCATCGTGATGATGCAATCACTTTTTACTGCGACTTCACGGGGTGATTGCGCTTCAGTTGCACCAGCAGCAACGACGATTTTTCTTGCTTCTTCACTAACGTCAAAAGCGGTTACATGAAAGCCTGCTTTTAGTAAATTAAGTACCATGGGTCTACCCATAATTCCGAGTCCGATAAATCCTATATTCATGATGATTCCTCCTTCGATATTTTGAAAGCGCCTACATTCATTAATAGGAGTATACAATAAGTATTCTGACTTGTATACAATTTATTTTGAAATGAATACATTTATGATTAAAATGCCGATTAAGTGGTAAATCGAGTATACTTATTGTATACACGGAAATGTGGAGGGAAATTTATTGCAACATACAGCGATGACAGCTCAACGACAGGCATATGAAATCATACGTGACCACATACTGGACGGAACTTACCCAGGAGGCATGAAGCTGGTTGAGGAGAGGATGGCCGAGGAAATTGGTGTCAGTAGGACCCCAATTCGCGAAGCGATTCGCCGGCTAGAGCAAGAGGGTTTGATCAAAAGGAAAAAAGTGATTCAGCCGACAGAGACGGATTTGCGGCATTTATTTCAAATGAGGATTCTTATCGAATGTCATGCAGCGGAGATGGCGGCGTCTTATATGATAGAAGAAGATTTGGCGGAATTGCACTCTTGCATCGAGAAGGCAAGGTTAGGCTCTTCTGATGAAACAGTTCAGGCGAATAAGCGATTTCATGATCTAATTGTGCGAGAATGCCGCAATCCAATCATGATTGACACGGTCGATAAAATGCAATCAGTTATTTATTTGTTTAGCCGAGCAGTCGTGCTTTATAAGCGACCATTCCTAATTGATGAGCACGAAGGAATTTGGCGTGCAATTAGTGATCGAGAGCCAGAGCGGGCAAGTGAATTGATGCGAACGCATTTGGAATCTGATTTAGAGTTTACCCTGAATATTGTGGATTAAAAAGTCATGAAAAAAGCAGACACAATTGCGTGTCTGCTTTTCTGTAGTTATTTAATATAGGCATCGCTCACTAGGTGTTCTTGCAAAATGTCCGTTGGGATTTCAAACGTCACGATGCCCATAGAACCAGGTGAAACCTCATATTTTTGGAATGAAATAACGAGCTTATTGTCAGCTGTAATATAGAAATCTTGGTCAGGTCGGATTTTTTCAAAGCCTTCCTGCGACTCGTCTTTTAAAAAGTACACGATATTTTCATCAGTTGTCATTTGCTGAGCCATTTCATCCAAAATGTATGAGCTAATGGCGTCCACGTAATTTTTATCTTTAAATAGGCTTGGCAATGTGATTAAAATACTGTTCTCCTTATCAATCGTGTCATAGGTCATAATTGTGGAAGAAGACCCGACGATGTTTAACTCATAGCGTGCGATGGAGAGTAACTGATTTGTATCTGTTTTTATTTCGTAGCCAGCCATAACGCCAAGATGACCGTCACCCGATTTCTCCATTTCTGAAACGTCCTTTTCAAATTGTTCAAAGAGTGCTTTATTTTCTTGGATATATTTATTGTTTAACATTGCTTGAAGCTCTTTATCCGCCAGGCCTTCAATTGCAGGTGTAGAGATATCCGCTTGATAGGTTTCTTTATCCACTGTCAATTGTTGCACGGTTAAGACGTTGACGAACGCGCCGAGTACAGGCACATTGGCCATCGCCTGCGCAAAAGATGGACTCATATTGATGCTCCCAATGAAAAGAGCAGCCGCTGCAGCAACGCCGATTGTCCACTGTTTTAAAAGTGGACGCCTCTTACGTGAGGCTTTTGCCTTTTGGATGGATGCATTCACAATATCCTCTAATTCGGACGGAATTTCCGTTTCATCATAATCCTTTTTTAACTTGTTCAATTTATTCATTATCTGAACTCCTCTCCAACTTCAATACGTAATTTCCTCAAAGCCGCATATAATCTCGTTTTGACTGTATTGACATTGTCACCCGTCACTTCGGCGATTTCATCGATCTTTAAATCCTCAAAAAATCGAAGAATGATGAGTGTCTTATATTTTGGCGGTAGTTGATCGATGGCCTTTTGTAAGTCTATATCCGTTATTTCATCTTCAAGTTGCGGTAAAAAGCGATCGAGGATGTCATCGTCCATCACAGCTACCCTCTGATGCTTGCGAATAAAATCAATAGCGGTATTGACGATAATCCGATAAAACCATGTTTTGAGGAAGGCCAGCTCATCTAGTCGATCCACTGAATGTAGTGCTTTTACAATGGCATCTTGTACGATATCCAGTGCATTTTCTTTATTGCGCACATAGCTATATGCAAGCCGGTAATGAGCTTCCCGGTTTTCGACTATAAAGTTTTCTACAAGTTCGAACTTCTCATTTTTTGTCATGACAAAAGATCACCTTCTCCAATTTCCAACATGTCGCGAGCACGTTACATTTATTTGACGGGGCATAGCTGTGAAAAGTTTGGTTTTATGAAAGACAGACAGTTAACGGAATTTTTTGTAAGATAATCGTAAAGCTATGGTAAAATAAATACAAGAGTAAGAGGGAGTGGTAGCATGAAGGGTATATCATTTGTAGCGTCATGGAGTGGTGGAAAAGATTCCGCAATGGCGTATTATCGGGCGATGCAAGCAGGGGGCAATCCGAAGCGATTGTGGACAATGTTTGAGGAGAATAAAGAGCGGTCAAAATCGCATGCCTTACCTTTTGCAGTCGTTGAAGCACAAGCGGAAAAGTTAGGCGTGCCTTTAATGATTCGGGGAGCAAGCTGGAGTGGCTACGAAGAACAGTTTTTAGATGCCATGGACGCCTGTAAAGAGTTGGGCATTAACCACGCTGTTTTCGGAGATATCGATCTTGAAGACCATTTGCACTGGGTGCAGAAAACGTGTGCGAAGGTTTCCATGGAAGCGGTGCATCCGTTATGGCTAGAGCCTCGCCGTAGCTTATTAGAGGAATTCGTGGCAGCGGGATTTGAGGCCTATATTGTCGTTGTTAATACAAAAATGATGCCTGCACATTTCATTGGTCGCAAATTTACTGTAGAGCTGATGGATGAATTGGATGCGCTTGGCATTGATTCGTGTGGTGAATCCGGTGAATTTCATACCGTTGTTGTGGACGGTCCTATTTTCAGTGAGCGTGTGCCTGTTGTATTTTCGGGGCAACATGAACGGGATGGCTATGTGTTTTTGGACGTGACGTTGGAATAAATAAGAAATTCTAATGAAACGAGGGTGTTTTCATTGTATGTGAAGGGTTGGAGATGGTTGTTGCCGGTCGTATTGATGTTGGCAGCATGTTCTTCTATAGTCTATCCCAAAGAAATGCCTGAGGAATTCGATTTCAGTGTGGAATATGGAGTGGAAGGCAGGCAAAAAGTCGATACCTTTACGGACACTGTTGTAAAGGACTTGGTGGAAGATGGCGTAGTGGAGGCACCTATAGCGTTAACGGATGAAGAAATGCAGGACGTTTACAATAAAATGGTTGCCCTCGATATAATGGGGAAGCTGGATTTTGAGGACGATGAAAATGCACAATGTGCGACTGAACCTGAATTGAGAACGGAATGGATCATTCAGCTTAATGGGGATTTGAATATCATCAGGTATGCGTTGCTTTGTAGTGATACACCGGATTCACAAGCTATTATGGAGTTGCAAGAATATGTTCATTCCCTTGTGATAGTAAAAGACGAGTATAAGAAACTACCTGAGTCGAATGGCTATTATGAATAAAGGAATAGGGGTTAGTACATATGAAATTACAAAAATGTGATCACTGCAATGCTTCATTTACATGGAGTGAGATCAACAAATCTCTTTGGCTAGCGTACAGACCAATTACATGTAGGCAATGTGGCACAAAACATAAGGTGCTAGTTGCTTCGAGGTTCCTATTTGTTTTAATTGTAGTACCTATGACTCCGCTTGGATTGTATGTGGTGAATACTTACAATCCGCCGATTCTTTCATTGATAGTTATGCTCCTTTTGCTAACAATTCCCTTACTACTGATATTCCCCTATTTAGCGAGGTATAGTGATGACTACTAAGGTAAGATCAATCACGCCTCGGCGTGATTGTGTCCGGATTTTGAATTGAGCTTGCTCAATTAACTCCCTTCAAAATCTGTGACATCGGGGAAGGGTTGAACTGCATCCTTCCTTGGAGGCTTGGGCCAACAGGATGTTGGTTACTCAGATGTTGCCGCAGGACGCGGCGGTTTTAGTCTGAGTTCTACTATTCAGCAAGGGGTTGGACCCCGCTGAATTTGAAGATATAGCTAGCATTCATCCAAACATTTATAGAAGTGGGGAACTTCTGTAGCTGACGCTTCGCTTTCGGCACAAACATATTTGCTGAATTAAGTTGAAAAATCCCCTCCTCATTTGTATCGTATAAATGGGGAGGGGTTTGCTTATTAAATTAATAAATCCCGTAATTCATTTTCCAAAAATGGCTCAGCGTTTAACAGGTTTTTGAATGCATGGTAGCGTGTAAAGTCATCGGCAGATGGCTTGCGACCTGTAAGGTAGGCTCGTATTAAGACGTTCTTCGGCGTATGCTCCATATCAATGAATTCTAGCAGTTGCGCCTCGTAGCCGACGAGTGACAATAGTTCGGCACGGATAGAGTCAGTTGCAAGTGCGGCGAATCGTTCTTTGATGAGCCCGTGCTGGAGCATGATGTCGAGCGCGGGGGAATTGATTTGTGAGAACAGTTCATGCTGACAGCAAGGAACACTCAAGATGACTTTTGCCCCCCATTTCACTGCCCGAGCAAGCGCCATATCTGTCGCGACATCACACGCATGTAAAGTAACGACCATATCGACAGACGTTTCGTCGTTGTAGTCGTTAATATCACCGACAAGAAACTCCAAATCATCGTAGCCAAGATCTTGCGCAATGCGGCTACACTCCTCAATCACTTCTTTTTTCAAATCAAGGCCAGTTACCTTAATATCGAGTCCTTTTTCGATGCGTAAGTAATGATACAGTGCGAACGTCAAATAGGATTTCCCTGAGCCAAAGTCAAGAATCCGCACGGTGCGGTCTTTTGGCAAGTGGGCAAGTGAGTCGTCAATGAATTCAACGAAGCGATTAATTTGCCTGAATTTGTCGTGCTTTTGCTTTTTTACTTTGCCGTCTGGTGTTTGAACACCGAGGCGTACAAGAAATGGATACGGCGTGTTTTCATCTAATAAATAATTTTTCTTCCGGTTGTGGGAAAGATCAGCCACTTTTCCGGAGTTTACTTTGTCCGATTTCCACATCACCTTGAACTTTTTAGATAGTTGGACATGGATTTTTTCATCTGAAAATTCGGCGTGGAGCTGTTTGAAGCGCTCAAGCAGTTGTTGTAAGTGATCCTGTAATTCATCGGGTGTAACATTTTCGTGCTTTAAAATGCGTTCATGCTGATATTCAAATTGGATATGCAGCTGTCCTTTTATCTCCACAGGCTTCACTTTTACCCGTTTCACTTCGTCTGTCTTTGTTCGGGGCTGGCTGATGGTTGCGTTGATGAAAGATCCATCTGTTATCCGACGTGTGAGTTCCTTTAGTAATTCTTCAAATTGCATGTTCATCTCTCCTAGTTAAATTCAAATCCTTGCTTATCCAAAAATGCTTTCATATATGTCCGTTTTGGTGAGCCTAAAAACGTTGCCATAGCGTCAGACCAGGCGGCATCTTTTCGGTTTGATCCGCGGCTTAAGTAATAGTCGTTCATGATTTCATCATAGATTGGAATGACGTCTTCGTATTTGTTGGCATCATAGTTATTTTCATGGAGGATGGCTTCTATCGGCAATCTCGGTTTCACTTCATTGGCCTCGTCTGGAACACCGATTGTCATAGCAAACATTGGTGCAACGCCTGTGGGTAGGTTGAACAGTGTGCTTATTTCTTCGGGTGCATTACGCACGCCGCCGATATAGCAAATGCCGTATCCTTGTGACTCTGCTGCAATCGCGACGTTCTGGGCAAATAAAGCAACATCTGTCACGCCGACAAGTAGACTTTCTGCATGTGAAAAGTCGATCTCTTTTCCAAGTAAACTTGCTCCTTGTTGGATGCGATGAAAATCCATACAGAAAACAAGTACAGCACCTGCTGTTAAAATTTGTTGTGGATTTTTTGCAAGTTCGGCCAGTTTCGCTCGTTTGTCAGCATCTGTCACATGGATAACGGAATATGCTTGGACAAAATTAGAGCTTGCGGCATGTTGCCCTGCACGAACAAGTTCGGCTACATTTTCTTTAGATAGTGGACTGTCTTTATACTTTCGTACGGATGCGTGTGCGGTTAATAATTCGATGACCATGGAATCCCTCCAAAAAGTTCTGTAGAATAAGATTAACAGATTTCATTAGTGGTAAACACTTATTAACGCTTGGAGAAGGGGTGGAGATATGTTTTGGATAGAGAGTATTTCAATTACGACATTGTTGCTCATTATTGTACCGATTGCGATTATCCTTTTTCTTTACTTTTATGATAGAAGGCAAAGGCAACACGCGATTTTGCGGAACTATCCGATTTTAGGACGGATGCGTTATATGTTGGAGAAAACCGGACCGGAGCTACGTCAATACTTATTCGACGATGACAATGACGGAGAACCGTTCAACCGTGAGGAATATTTGCACATGGTCATGCCGGGGAAATATTTGAACAGTATCATTGGTTTTGGCTCGAAGCGGGATTTCAATGAGGCTGGCTATTTTATCCGCAATGCGATGTTCACGAAACAAAATGAGGAAATGCGAGTGGACAATGATGGACTTGTGGATACGATGCGCTATGTGGTCGACGGTGATTATTTATTTTCTCGGAAAGAGCATCGTGAGGAGCTACCGGCGTTGCCTTGGCTGTTGCCTGAAGAGGATGCGATTATTATTGGACCGAATTGTCAGCAACCTTTCCATGTGCGCAGTATGCTTGGGCAATCTGCGATGAGCTACGGGGCACTTGGGGAAAATGCAATTACCGCATTATCGAAGGGGATTGGCATGGCGAAAGGTGCTTGGATGAATACGGGTGAGGGTGGCCTTTCTCAACATCATTTAGCAGGTGGGGCGGATATCATTGCGCAAATTGGTTCTGGCTTATTCGGATTCCGAACAGAGGACGGCGAGTTCAGTTGGGAGCGGCTACGTGAAAAAGCCGAAATTCCACAGGTCAAAGCATTTGAAATTAAGTTAGCGCAAGGGGCGAAAATGCGCGGTGGGCATGTCGAAGGGGAAAAAGTGACGGAAGAAATTGCGGCGATTCGCAATGTTGTACCTTACACGACGATCAACAGTCCAAACCGTTTTCACCAGTTCGATGACTATCCGACTTTATTTGATTTTATCGAAAAGATTCGACAGCATTCTGGTAAGCCAGTCGGTATGAAGATTGTCATTGGCAGTAAGCAGGATGCCGAAGAGCTCGCATCATTCATGCATGAAACAGGTATGGGACCGGACTTCATATCATTAGATGGTGGGGAGGGCGGCTCGGGAGCAACGTATCAGGATTTAGCGGACAGTGTTGGTTTGCCGCTTCGGTCATCACTCATTCTCCTTGACGATGCCTTGAAAAAATACGAGGTGCGCGATAGCGTTAAAATTATCGCATCGGGTAAGATTACAACACCCGATCGCGCAGCAATCGCCCTATCGATGGGGGCGGACCTTGTCCAGGTTGCCCGTGGCTTTATGATATCTGTCGGTTGCATTATGGCGCATAAATGCCATACGAATGAATGTCCAACCGGTGTTGCAACGACAGATAAAAAACTGCAACAAGCACTTGTTGTAGAAGAAAAGAAATATCGTGTGACCAATTATATTTTGACAATGCGAGAGGGACTATTTCGAATTGCAGCAGCAGCTGGCCTTGATTCACCGACAAAGTTTGACCGCCAGCATGTTGTTTATAAAGATGCACGGGGAAGGGTTTTTCCGATGGAATAGATTGGTTCCGATACAGAATGAACAAATGAGAAAAAGCACATCTCTTGCCTGACCACAAGAAATGCACTTTTTCTATATGAAATGGGAGTTATTCCGGTGGCTGTTTCTATGATGTTAGATGCATGTGCCGTCACCTTATCATGACGATTCCCGAAAAAAAGAATGTTAAACCTAAAAGTGATTATTCGATTATAAAAACACATCTCTTTCCATCTGAAAAATCTGTGTCGAAACCTAATTATTTCCCGGGGAATGACACGAAAACACTATGAATTTGTCTCACATTGCTTGGCAAATATTGTTTTAGGATAAATTTTAAAATAACTATCTTAATGTTCTTAAGGAAATGGTATGATGAATATAACTTTTGAAAGGGGGAATTATAATTGTCAAATGAAATGTATCAGCTAATTTCTATTATTTTGTACATGGGGGCAATGATTTTTATCGGTTGGTACGCATTCAAGCGCACGTCTAATCTAACGGATTATATGCTTGGTGGGCGAGCGCTCGGGCCAGCTGTAACCGCTCTCAGTGCCGGTGCTGCTGACATGTCGGGCTGGTTGCTGATGGGATTGCCAGGTGCAATCTATCTCAATGGATTGGTAGAGGCTTGGATCGCTATCGGATTAACAATCGGTGCGTACTTGAACTGGGTATTTGTTGCACCACGACTTCGGGTCTATACACAAGTATCAAGTGATTCCATTACGATTCCAAGTTACTTGGAAAGTCGATTAAAGGACAAATCACGTCTGTTACGGATTGCTTCAGGAATTATCATTCTTATTTTCTTTACGTTTTACGTCTCTTCAGGAATGGTAGCAGGGGGTAAGTTCTTCCTTAGCTCATTCGGCTTGGATTATCATCTAGGTTTATTAATTGTTGCTGGTGTCGTTATTTTCTATACATTATTTGGCGGGTTTTTGGCGGTTAGTTATACGGATGTTGTGCAAGGGGTTATTATGTTCTTAGCTCTTCTTCTTGTTCCAATTGTAGGCGTTTTCATTACAGGTGGATTTGGAGAAACGGCAGCAAGTATCCGTGCTGTTGATCCACAATTATTGAATTTTGTATCGGGGGCTTCGTTCTTAGGAATCTTGTCGGCGGCTGCTTGGGGATTGGGTTATTTTGGCCAGCCGCATATCATCGTCCGCTTCATGGCAATAAGTTCACATAAAGAAGCGAAAAAAGCACGTCGTATCGGAATTGGCTGGATGTTTTTAAGTTTATTCGGTGCAGTTGCGACGGCACTTGTAGGGATTGCTTACTACCAGCAAAATACGAATGCAACACTGGTAGATAATGAAACGGTATTTATCGTTCTTGGACAAATTATTTTCCATCCATTTATCGCAGGTATCATGCTTGCAGCTGTTCTTGCAGCGGTTATGAGTACGATTTCTTCACAATTGATTGTATCGTCTTCAGCGCTTGTTGAAGACTTGTACAAAACGTTTATGAAGAAAGATGCGACAGATAAGCATTACGTCTTCTTAGGAAGAATGTCTGTCCTGATTGTTTCGTTAATTGCAATCGTACTTGCTTGGCCGAATAACGAGTCCATTTTGAGTATCGTATCATTTGCTTGGGCAGGGTTTGGTGCTTCATTCGGACCAATCATTCTGCTATCTCTTTACTGGCGCAAGCTGACAACAAAAGGCGCGCTATGGGGTATGATTACGGGTGCCGTTACAGTTATGATTTGGGGTAATATCGAGGCGCTTACTGGCACTCTTTATGAAATTATCCCTGGTTTCATACTCTGTCTCATTGTTGCGGTTCTTGTAAGTAATATGACTTATAAGAAAAATAATGAAATCGACAAAGAGTTTGATGAAGCACTGAAAATTCTTAGCGAAGATAAGTAAGATGGAAAGCCTGTGGTGCATACTGCAGGCTTTTCTTCTACTTCAAAAGGAGGAATTGCACTTATGAAACTGGATCATGTTGTCTATTTCACAAGTCGAACACCAGATGAGTGGGTTGCGGAACAGCAGCATGCTGTTGTGGGTGGTCGTCACGAGCAATGGGGAACGCATAATGCATTGATGTACGTGAAAAATGCTTATATTGAATGGTTGGCTGTTGAACGGCCGGATATTGCGGGCACGGTGGACCATCCACTTACGAGGTTGCTGCTACATGACCTAAAAGATGGTGAAGGCTGGGGAACGATTTGTCTATCGATTGATGGAATTGAGCAATTTAAAGATGAGATTGAGAATAAAGGATTCCGCACGTCTGGTGTGCTCAATGCAGAACGAAGAACGGCTACGGGGCAATTGCGAAAGTGGAAGATGCTGTTTGTCGATCAACCCGTATCGAATGAATTGCCGTATCCCTTTTTTATTGAGTGGGAGGACGCGGAGGACATTCGTTTTGCTAAGCTACGTGAAGAGGGGACAATTTCAGCGGCTAATGAACAACTGGAAATTAAGGAATGCGTTTTTAGTGTCGAGGATCCGCTACGTGAAACGGCGGAATGGGCGATTTTATTGTCACAAAAAGTGGGTGACGCCAATGATATCGCTTTATCGAATGTTGTGTTGAAATTTGTGGAGCATGAAGGAGGCATGGATAGATTGACGGATGTTGTCATTGGGCAGGCTGACTAGAAGAGAAACCGCCCTAATTGGTGCGTGAATCTACATATGGTAAGATAAATAGACCTATGGTAAGGCTGGAGAGGGGTCGTTGGATGGAAGTGTTAGTGGAACGCGCGGTGCTTGTCGGCGTGCATGAGCAAAAAGATGAGCATTTTGCCTATGCAATGGAAGAATTGAAAAATTTAGCGGAAGCGATTGCTGTCGAGGTGGTCGGTGAAGTGACGCAGAATTTAGAACGTCGCCATCCCTCTCATTATGTTGGTAAAGGAAAAATTGAAGAAATTCGCCATTTCTATGAAGAATTAGATGCTAATCTAGTGATTTTTAACGATGAATTGTCACCGTCTCAAATTCGAAATATGGAGCAGGAACTGCAGTGTAAGGTCATTGATCGAACAATGCTGATCTTGGATATATTTGCGAGGCGTGCTAGAACAAGTGAATCTCGGATGCAAGTTGAACTGGCGCAGTTGCAATATATGCTGCCACGCCTTGTCGGTTTACGTGCTTCACTCGGACGACAAGGGGGAGGTACAGGCGGGGGACTCCAGAATAAGGGTGCTGGGGAAACGAAGCTTGAACTCGACCGACGGAAAATTGAAGACCAGATTGCTAAACTACGTCGTGACCTGGACCATGTCAAGGATCAGCGTGATACACAGCGTAAGCAACGTAAGAAAAGTGGTACGCCCGTTGTGTCGATTGTAGGGTATACGAATGCGGGCAAGTCGACATTGATGAACAAATTGCTAATGAAGATGGATGCCGAAAATGCAAAGCAAGTCTATGAAGAGGATATGTTATTTGCGACACTCGATACATCCGTCCGCAATGTAAAATTGATTGATAATAAGCAATTCATATTAACAGATACGGTTGGTTTTGTGTCTAGGCTCCCCACTCATCTCGTCAAAGCATTCCGCTCGACATTGGAGGAAGCGCGAGATGCGGATCTTCTTCTACATGTTGTCGATGTGTCGAATACCGAGCATAGCTATATGATGGAAGTGACGAATGATACGTTACACGCTGTAGGGGTAGAAAATGTGGAGACGCTGAATATTTATAATAAGGCGGATCTTGCGGGTATCCGCTATCCAAAAGTGAGCGATGATAGCGTCTGGCTGTCTGCGAAAGAAGGACAAGGGCTGGACGAACTCGTAGAATTAATTAAGAAAAAGATTTTTGGCCAATACATTACGTGTAAATTGCTCATTCCATTTGATCGCGGTGATATCGTGTCCTATTTAAATGATAGGGCAAATGTGAAGAGCGCGGAGTACGAGGAAGACGGCACGTTGATGACGGTTGAAATGGACCTTTCTGAGCGGAAAAAGTTTGAACAGTTTATCATCAGTCATTAAAAAAACAGCACCGCATGACAATTACTGTCATGCGGTGCTGTTTTCTATATAAGAGAAAGGGGGGTGGGATGCTCCTAGTATAGCCACTTTCTCGGAAGTTAAACCTCCACGAATTGATTATTATGCAACTTAGCAAAAATCCCACCTTGATTGACTAATTCATCGTATTTACCGTCTTCCGCAATGCCGTCTTCTGTGACGACAATGACGCGGTCTGCATCACGAATGGTAGCTAGACGGTGCGCGATGACAAGTGTTGTTCGGTTTTCCGCTAGTTCGGCAAGTGATTGTTGAATGATCCGTTCTGTTTCTGTATCGAGTGCGGATGTCGCTTCATCCAAAATAAGAATCGGAGGGTTTTTCAAAAACATCCGAGCGATAGCAAGACGTTGCTTCTGTCCGCCTGATAATTTCAAGCCGCGTTCTCCAATCTGCGTATCGTAACCATCTGGAAGTGATGCAATGAAATTTTCAAGATGTGCTTTATTCGCAGCTTCAAGCACTTCTTCAGTCGTTGCGTCTAATTTTCCATAGGCAATATTCTCTTTGATAGTACCTGTGAATAAAAAGACATCTTGCTGAACAATTCCGATTTGGGAGCGCAAGGAGTGCTGCGTCATATCGCGAATATCCAAGCCGTCAATGGCAATGGATCCTTCATTGACATCATAAAAACGTGGGATCAGTGAACAAATTGTTGTTTTTCCGGCACCAGATGGCCCGACGAATGCGACTGTTTGTCCCGCATGAATGTTCAAATCAATGCCTTTCAGTACTGCTTTGTTGCCATCGTAATGGAAATGGACGTCATCGAAGACGATATTGCCGTTTAAATGAGGCACGGCAATGGCATTCGGTCGATCCTGGATTTCAGGCTCCTGTTCAATCAAATCTAGGAATCTGCGGAAGCCAGCCATTCCCTTTGGATACAATTCAAGTAGCGCACTAATTTTGTCAACAGGTTTGATGAGTACATTGACGAAAAGCACAAAGCTGACAAGATCCCCGATAGACATATTTTTTTCGTGGACAAACCATGCACCGACGACGAGTACAATAAGCGTCACTAACCGCGTCATCATGAACATGCTAGAATGCGTCCAGGCCATCACTTTATAGGCGACGAGCTTGGCAATTCGAAAATTACCGTTATCTTTACGGAAACGTGCAATTTCAAACTCCTCGTTTGTGAAGGATTTAACGACGCGTGACCCTGAAACCGAGTCTTCGACACGTGCGTTGACATCTGCAATTTTGCCATACATGTTTTGCCACGCTGCATTCATTTTCTTATTGCAGAATGTGACAAGGACAACCAGGAAAGGAACCATGACGATGGCGATAATAGCAAGTTCTGGATTAATGTTATACATAATGATGAAAGCACCGATAACCGTCATGATTGCGATGAAAACATCCTCTGGTCCATGATGAGCTAGTTCGCCAATATCGAATAAATCATTCGTAATTCGGCTCATAATATGACCCGTTTTTGTGTTATCGAAAAATCGGAATGATTGCCGTTGTACATGAGTGAATAGCTGCTGACGCATATCGGTTTCGATATTGATACCCAGCTTGTGTCCCAAATAGCTAACGATATATTGAAGAACTGTACTGAGTAAGTAGACAAGCAACAGTAAAATGCTTATACCAATGATTTTTCCCCAATTCCCTGTTGGTAACAAATCGTCAATGAACCATTTGACGGCAACGGGGAAGGCGAGATCGAGTAGTGCCACAAAAATCGCACTAGAAAAGTCGATAATGAACAGTCGCTTATGTGGCTTATAATAAGAAAAGAATTTCTTTAGCATACGGTAAAATCCTCCACTTCATTGATATTGGTTAGTATAGCGGATTTTCTTTGAGAAGACGACTTATTTATTTCTGAAATCGAAGGAAATGGAGTGCATGTCTGCTAGCGAAATGCATATATTTAGCTATTTAATCCGTATAGGACTTATTATTCAACTTCATTGCATTCATCAAAAAAGGGAACTCTTTCTATTATGTCTCGTATGAATAGATGTAGTTAAAAAGAGTAAAGGAAGGAATTGAATGATATGAAGAATTGGATAAAAGGGATGGCAGTTGGTGTTCTCGCCCTCGGACTTGCGGCATGCAATACACCGGCGGAGCCGAAAACAGATGCTGAGACGGGGAAGAAAGTAGAACTTGAGGAGCCGAGCGGGTTGACGGCACAGGAAGTATTCGAAAAGGCGACGGAGGCATCCGCGGAACAAGTGAGTATGCATGCAACAATGAATATTAATCAATTGATGGAAATTCCAGGTCAAGAAGGAACGATGAACAGTAAAATTAAAATGGACATGGATATGGTTGTTGACCCGCTTGCGATGTATCAGAAGATGGATGTGGATATGGGTGAGCAAGGTGTAACGGAAATGGAAATTTACATGACAGAAGAAGGATTTTTCATGAATGATCCAATGTCTGGTCAGTGGTTAAAATTACCGGCTGAAATGTACGAAGATTTACTAGCACAAGCAGGCAGCGCAGACCCGACGCTTGACATGAACATGTTCAAAGAATTTGTGGAAGATTTCAAGTTCGAACAAACGGATGATGAATACATTCTTAAATTGTCAGCTTCTGGCGAGAAATTTAGTAAGCTGTTTAAGGAAATTGCTATGGAAAATTTACCAGCGGATGTAGATGCAAGCGCAGAAGCAGCGGAATTGATGGAGAATATTGAAATGAAAAGCTTAGAGTATGAGATTTACATCGACAAAAAGACGTTCTACACAAATGCGTTCAACATGAAAATGGATATGAAGATGCAAGTTGATGGTGAGGAAATGCGTATTGATCAGAAGGTCAATGCGAAACTAAGTAAGATTAACGAAATTGATAAAATTGAAATCCCACAAGAAATACTTGATAACGCTTTGGATATTAATGAAGCGATGGGGCAGTAAGGACAGTAAATGTAGGCGCCGGATAACCATTCCGGTGCTTTTTTGGTATGCTGAAATGTGACAGTGCTATCCAGTTCACGCGAGGTAGTCGAGTTTTCGTGAAAGGTAGTTCAGTTTGCGTTCCGGGTATCCCAGTTTCGGGAATAGGTATCCCAGTTCACGCGAGGTAGTCGAGTTTTCATTGGAATTATAATACTAGGCTATATCCGTTCGATTTCCATTGTTACGGTGAAGAGTGGATCAGCTAAGCAATGACCTCCCCCAGTGCCGTAGCAATCTTTAATGGAATTCATTATTTACCCTCCACTTTCACCCTAAAATCAAACCGTTCACAAAATTGACGTAGTTTGATATTCCCTCCGTTATGGGCATAGAACCTCATTTTTCATATCAACGTCCTTTCCGTTGATAATCATTTTCAGTTATCCGTTGACACGACTTTCAGTCATGCTATAATTGAATTTGCAGCTAATTGATAACGGTTTTCATTAGAATCATTCTCAATTGAATGCAAATAATCGATATCGGTGATACCCATGAAGAAACGTTATTTGATAGTCGCAGTTATCACTCTTTCATTCCTATCGCTTTTTGTAGGGGTGAGCCGTATTACGCCGATGGATCTGCTAGATTTTAAATCGGAACAAACGGAAATATTCTTAATTAGCCGTCTGCCTCGACTGGTCGCCATTCTCCTTGCAGGAGCAGGGATGAGTATTGCGGGTCTCATTATGCAACAGCTAAGCCGGAACAAATTTGTTTCTCCGACGACAGCAGGTACGCTAGATGCAACACGTCTTGGGATTCTCGTCTCGATGTTGTTATTTGCGAACGCATCCACGATTGAAAAAATGATCGTCGCTTTTGTATTTGCGCTTGCCGGCACGCTACTGTTTATGCAAATTCTTGACCGTATCAAGTTCAAGGACGCGATTTTCATTCCACTTGTCGGGCTGATGTTCGGAAATATTCTATCGTCGATTACGACGTTTTTTGCCTATAGAGCGGATGTCATCCAAAATATGTCGGCATGGCTACAAGGTGATTTTTCGATGATTATGAAGGGGCGTTACGAACTTCTATACATAAGCATTCCGGTGCTCATCATAACCTATCTCTATGCTAATCGATTTACGGTTGCCGGAATGGGGGAAGATTTCTCTAAAAACCTCGGACTTGCTTATAGACGAATTGTCAATATCGGACTTATATTAGTTGCTCTTATTACGACTACGGTTGTGTTAACGGTTGGGATGATTCCGTTCCTCGGATTAATCATTCCAAATATCGTTTCTATATTTAAAGGAGACCATTTACAGAAGACTTTGCCACATACTGCATTACTCGGTGCGATATTCCTACTCATTTGTGATATTTTGGGCAGGGTGCTTATCTATCCTTATGAGATTTCAATCAGTTTGATGGTTGGGGTAATTGGTAGCGGAATCTTCCTTTACTTGTTGTTTAGGAGGAAGGCCTATGCGTAATTCAACGAAGCTACTCATACTTGCCATAATTGCTGCTCTCTTCTGTAGTCTTTATCTGTTTCAAGGTTTAAACGGAAGTTATGATTATGCGTTGCCTCGTAGGGCTATTAAAGTATTGGCGATGGTCATTACAGGCGTCGCAATTGCTTATTCGACAGTTATTTTCCAAACAATTACGCATAATCGGATTTTGACACCTAGTATTATGGGATTGGATTCTCTCTATTTACTTTTACAAACAGTTCTCATTTTCTTCTTTGGTTCAGGTCATATGATGATCATCAACAAACATGTGAACTTTGTCTTATCGATTGGAGCAATGATCCTATTTGCGCTCATTCTCTACCGGTTTTTATTCCGGGGAGGGAAACAGCCTATCTACTTCCTGTTACTCGTTGGAATCATCGTCGGAACATTCTTCGGAAGTATTACGACGTTTTTACAAGTATTGATTGATCCAAATGAATTCATGCTCGTACAGGATAAGATGTTTGCAAGCTTTAATAATGTTAGTGGTGAGCTCGTGTGGTGGGCGCTTGCGATTGTCGTCATCACATTTTTCATAGGCTGGAGATCTATCAATGAACTTGATGTTCTGTCACTTGGAAGAGATACTGCCATTAACTTAGGGATTTCTTATGATAAAGTCGTCAAAACGATGCTCATCCTGTCCTCTGTCCTGATTGCAGTATCAACGGCTCTTGTTGGGCCGATTACATTTTTTGGTTTGATTGTTGCGAATTTGTCTTATCAGTTTTTCAAAACGTATAAGCATTCTGTGTTAATCGCAGGTGCATCCGTCATGAGTGTGATTGCGCTTGTCGGAGGTCAATGGGTTGTTGAAAGGATCTTTACATTTTCAACAACGCTTAGTGTGATCATCAACTTCGTCGGCGGTGTTTACTTCATCTATCTACTATTAAAGGAGAGTCGATCTACATGATCCAAGTCCGTGAGTTATCGAAGTTTTATGGTAAGAAAGCGGTCGTTGAAAAGGTCAATGTCAATATCCATCGAGGTAAGATTACCTCTTTCATCGGGCCGAATGGTGCGGGGAAATCGACGCTACTGTCGATGGTTAGTCGCCTTCTAGATGCAGATACTGGTGAAGTGCTTGTCGATAAAGATGACGTTAAGAAGATGAAGTCGAATGAGTTTTCAAAACGGATTTCCATTTTGAAGCAATCGAATTTTATGAATGTACGTCTGACGATCCGTGAATTAGTATCATTTGGACGATTCCCACATTCACGAGGAAGGCTGACGGCAGAAGATGTCAAGGTTGTAGATCAAGCGATGAATTACATGGAATTGATGGATATGCAGCATGATTACCTCGATGAATTATCGGGGGGACAACGCCAGCGCGCATTCATCGCGATGGTTATTGCGCAAGATACAGATTACATTCTACTTGACGAGCCACTTAATAACTTGGATATGAAGCATTCTGTTCAGATTATGAAGATTTTGAGAAGGCTGGTTGATGAACTTGGAAAGACTGTTGTCATTGTCTTACACGATATTAACTTTGCCTCCGTTTATTCAGATCGGATTGTTGCGCTGAAGGATGGTCGCGTTGTGAAAGATGGACCGACGAATGACATTATTACTTCTGATTCATTAAAAGAAATTTACGATATGGATATTCCTATTAAGCAGATGAATAATTGCCGTATCTGTGTGTACTTTAATTCATAAAAAAAAAGGATGGTTTTAGATGAAAAAACTTGCAATGGCATTATTGATGATAGCGTTAATGGCTTTACTTGTAGCATGTGGAGCGAAAGATGATGAAGCAGCAGACGATAAAGCGACGGGTAGCGGTGCAGAACCAGAAGTAGCCGAAACGGAAGAATCAGAACTCCTCACAATTAAGCACGATCTTGGAGAAGCGCAAATCGCAAAAAATCCTGAGAAAATTGTTGTTTTCGATTTCGGTATGCTTGATACGCTAGACGAGTTAGGTATTGAAGTTGCAGGTGTTCCGCAAGCTAATATTCCTTCTTATTTATCAAAATATGAGGATGCGAAGTATACAAATGTGGGTGGTTTGAAAGAGCCTGACTTTGAAACAATCCATGCTATGAAACCAGATGTTATTTTCATCTCAGGACGTCAATCTGCTATGTACGAAGAGTTAAATGACATCGCTCCAACGATTTTTGTCGGCGTGGATACAGCGAAGTACATGGAATCCTTCAAAGGAAACATGGAAATGATTGCGAAGCTATTTGGCAAAGAAGATAAAATGGCAGAAGAGCTTGCAGATATTGATAGCAGAATTGCTACAGTTAGTGAGAAATCAGCTAACACTGATGGAAAATCATTGATCGTTCTTGGAAATGAAGGAAAAGTAAGTGCATATGGGCCAAGTTCACGTTTCGGTATTATACATGACGTATTTGGTTTTAAAGCGGCTGATGAAAACCTTGAAGTATCTACACACGGTCAAAGTATCTCATTCGAATATATTCTTGAAACGAATCCAGACATTCTCTTCGTTATCGATCGTGACGCAGCAGTTGGTGGCGACGCAAGTGCTAAAGATTCAATCGAAAATGAGTTAGTCATTAAAACAAATGCTTATAAAGATGGGAAAATCATTTACTTGGATCCTAACTACTGGTACCTATCTGGTGGCGGACTACAATCTGTGAAAGAAATGATTAAAGAAATCGAAGAAGTATTATAAGATGAAAAAGGGATTGGTTCACTGAAAAGTGAATCGGTTCTTTTTTTTTGTTTGAAGATGAAGAGTGGGTATATTGTTAGATAATAAAGAAAAGTATGATAAGATAAAGGGACTAGTAGGGAAATTTTAGTGAGGTGAAATCGTTATGGGAAAATCGATTTCGGTGAAAGCAGAAACAGTGGAACAAGCTGTTGAGATGGCGTTATCCATTTTAGAATTAACGATTGAGGAAGTTCATGTGGAAGTTGTATCAAATCCTAAAAGAAACCTTTTTGGTTTAAGGAAAATGATGGCGGAAGTGACTGTCACACAGCTAGAAAGCGAATCATTGGACGAAACAGTTGAACAATACGTTAACATGGAAATACCTTCAGAAAAGAAGGACGATCAAGAAGTAGTGGGCGCTCGTATACTCAATGGTAAGATTGACGTACTCTTTGATGGTGATAATTATCCAGTGATCTTGCCCGGGAAAAATTGTAGAGTAGAGGTGAATTATAGACAAGTTTTGGGGCGAACAATTCTTTCACCAGACGATAAAGTCCATGTAATCGTCAGCGATGAATTAATTCCCCCGCAGTTTTCAATCCAATTACTTGAGCAGGATATGCTTGCGATGCTTAGTTTCACGCCTGGGAAAAAAGTAAAACGGACGATTCACGATACAGAGTTTAAACAAGTGCTTCAGATTGAGGCTGTTGAGGAAATCGACTACTACAATGACCTCAAGCCACAGCTAATTGTGGATCGGCTGAAAGCGATGGGTATACACAAAGGTTTGCTGTTCCCAGCGATTAAGAAATTAACAGAAGTCATTAAGCCTTATGAAATTATAGTAGCAAAAGGGGTACCGCCTGTTGAAGGGCTTGATGGGGATTTAGAAATGCATATCGACTACAAGGAAAAAACACCAGGGGAATTAGAGAAGGTTGATTTTCGTGAATTGAATTTGATTCTCTCGGTGGAGGCGGGTCAAGTGATTGCAACCTATATTCCTTCGGTTCCTGGAACGGATGGCGTCAACTTGCTTGGACAGGTCGTTGCTGCTGAAAAGGTGAAGGACATTGTCATTCGCCCAGGTAAAAACGTCTCGCAACTAGGTACTGATATTGTGGCAGAAATATCGGGAAGACCCGCTGTCGATTGGCGAGAGAAGCTAGTTACTATTGAAGTTAACCCTGAGCATTTCCATGCAGGTGAGGTCGATCTAGAAAGTGGAAATATCCGCTTTGAAGGGGATGTGCGAATTGGTGGCGGTATTCAAACGTCTATGTATGTTGGTGCGACAGGTACAATATTTGTCAGTGGAGCCGTAACGAAGGCTACGATTCACGCCATGAAATCTGCGGTTGTGATGGGCAATGTTTTTTCATCGAGGATAAGTGTTGGGCAACAGGAATTCATCATTGGTGAACTAACGATGCAGCTAAAGGAAATCATTGTTTTATTGGAACAAATCCAGGATGCTATTCAGCGGGTGTTGGTCATGCGAGGGAACGAGGGGGATGATTTGACGACGCCAGAGCTCAATCATCTCATTCGGTTACTATTGGAAAAGAAATATCCAACGTTTCAAGAGTTAAATAAGGATTTCATTCAGAAGGTGAAAAATAATGCGCAGGAGCTATCGCCCGAATGGACAGATTTGGCAAATAAATTTTATTCGATATTTGTCACTGCGCAGCATACAGGATTAGAGGATGCAGATAGTTTTACTTTGTTGATTGAAGAAACGCGAGATTTATTGGAATTATACGGGGCGAAAATGTCGCAGGCACTTCTTACGGTACCCTATGCCATCAACAGTGTGTTGTATAGTAGTGGCATGATTGAAGTGACGTCGAAGGGTGTGTACCATAGCTCCGTGACAGCCGGTGATAGTATCAAAGTAAAAGGTGTGTGTCGTGGTGGGGAAATTATTGCGACACATAAAATATCTCTACAAGAAACTGGATCGGAGAATCTTGTGAAGACGGTTGTCCGTACAGGTGAAAAAGGCATGATTACGATAGGGCTTGCCCATGCGGGAACAGAAATTCAAATTGGTCAAAGGCATTACACGTTTATGGATAAAAAATTGGGTGTACATGCTTATCTTGACGATGATGGTGATTTAGTTGTTAATTGAAAAATACGCTTCCATCCTATAGAAGGGTGGAAGTTTTTTAATCTAGAAAAATAGGTGAATATTGTTTAGTTTGGGAGAAAAGTTGGTAGGGTTTGCGTAAAAATGGTTTAGTTACGTGATTATATTGTCTACTTTCGGTGAATATTGCATAAAACGCATTGTATAACTTTAAAAATGAGAGTATAATGACAACTGTCAAGACACTATAGTTTTAGCGAGAGGAAGAAGAATGGTGAGTAAACAGCATGAGGGGATTTCTAGAAATAAATTATTGGGGCTTGCGGGGACAGGCTGGATGTTCGATGCGATGGATGTCGGCATTTTGTCGTTTGTCATTGCAGCATTGGCGATAGAGTGGCAATTGTCACCGGGTGAGATGGGCTGGATTGGTAGCGTTAATTCCATTGGGATGGCTGTTGGGGCACTAGGATTTGGTTTGCTGGCGGATCGAATTGGACGTAAAAATGTTTTTATGATAACTCTTGTTTTATTCTCAGTCGCAAGTGGGTTGTCAGCATTGACGATGACGTTAACTGCGTTTTTAATCTTGCGCTTTTTTGTCGGCGCTGGACTGGGTGGAGAATTGCCGGTTGCGTCAACGCTTGTATCGGAAAGTGTGGCGGCACATGAACGGGGTCGCGTTGTTGTGTTACTAGAAAGTTTTTGGGCAGCGGGTTGGTTGATTGCCGCGCTCATTGCGTACTTTGTTATTCCGCATTTTGGTTGGAGGGTCGCATTAATTATTACGGCATTACCGGCCTTTTACGCGATTTACTTACGTCGAAAATTGCCTGACTCGCCAAAGTTCGTGGCGGATGGCAAGCCGAAGCAGTCAGCTTTGGAAAAAATGAAATTATTATGGTCGAAAAAGTACGCACGTCGAACGTTAATGTTATGGATTGTATGGTTCATGGTTGTCTTTTCCTATTACGGCATGTTCCTTTGGTTGCCAAGTGTAATGGTGCTGAAAGGCTTTAGCTTAATCAAAAGCTTTGGCTATGTACTCATTATGACACTTGCACAATTACCGGGTTATTTTTCAGCTGCTTGGTTAATTGAGCGTGTCGGGCGGAAATTTGTTTTGGCAACGTATTTACTAGGAACAGCGGCGAGTGCATTGGTGTTTGGAAGTGCGGAAACATTACCGATGCTGCTTACTTTTGGTGCGTTGTTATCCTTCTTCAATCTAGGCGCTTGGGGAGCACTCTATGCCTATTCACCGGAGCAATATCCTACGGCGATTCGTGCAACTGGATCAGGGATGGCCGCCGCAATTGGACGAGTCGGTGGTATTTTCGGTCCATTGCTTGTCGGCTCATTGCTGGCAGCAGGATATGGTTTTGGTTTGATTTTCGGCATATTCTGCGGAGCAATTGTCATTGGTGTGTTAGCGGTTGTATTGTTAGGGACAGAAACGAAACAATTAGAATTGGAATAAATGATGGGCCTCCCTTTTCTGAGAGGAGTATTTCACGATCGTCAATAAAGGTATTATGAGATTTTGCGGAAAATCTTAAATCTATAGCGAAATCTTTACAAGTTCATTACATACAATCCATCTTCCCTTCATATTGTTACGATATGGTTGAATTTGAAAGAAGCGTTCAATCGAAAAGGGGAGATAGGTATTGGCGATGTTCGAACCGAATGTAGAAATGGAAACTTCATCAAAACGAATAACTGGTAACTCAAGACGAGTCAATGAAAGTGGCAGTCTATTTGAGAAAATTTCATGGATTGTCTTGAAAAAAGAACGACCACCGAAAAGTAGCTATTATCCACTTCCGCCTCGGAAGTAGTCATTTGGAACCCCACCTCAATGAATTGAGGTGGGGTTTATTTTCAATTTGTGAACGATTGAAACCTTTGTCGTTATTCATCCGTAAAAGAATGTAAGGATGGAAGGGGATGAGGATGTGGCGGTTCGTGAGTTTACTGTAAATATTTTGCCAATGGCTGCGATGACTGTGATTGAGTCCTATGTGGTAGGTGGCAGCATTAGTGGTACGCTTGTCGATCGGTATGTCAGGCAGGTTGGGGAGCAAGAGGTACATGTCATGGTGTTGGAGAAGTATTATATGCGGTCGAGTAATCGGGCATCATTGACGGTTACAATTGATGATTTTGGAAAAGACACAAAAGTTCATGTAGTTGCATCGGGAGGATCAGAAGGTGTTTTCTTCCGTTTTGACTGGGGCGCTGGCAATAATTTTGCGAATAGCGTGGAGACGGCACTAGGAACTTCGATTATATAAGCGTATAAAGTCTTACCTTTAGGGGGAAGGCTTTTTTTGATAGACTAAAAAGAAATGAGGGGGTGTTCTGATGTTCCGTATTCCTGAGTCGATTGCGATACTTGGCAAAGAGCGAATCGCAGGCTTTCCTGTAGAGGGGTTTATTTACGGTGGAGGTCCGCAAAAACCTAAGCTGATGCTAATTGGGGAAGCGCCTGGGGAGTTTGAGCTGGTTGATGGCATTCCGTTCATCGGTCGTGCTGGGAAGGAATTGATGAAGTCACTCGCAACGATTGGTTTGTCGCGTGAGGATGTCTATATTACTAGTGCAGTTCGTAGCAGGCCGTATAGATGGGGAACGAAAAAAGAGCGCGATGGTACGACGACAGAACGGAAATACAATCGTCCACCAACGCAGAAGGAGATTGTGGCACATGCGCCTGTGCTCGACTATGAACTAGCCAATATTGAGCCCAAACTAATCGTCACACTTGGTAACGTAGGATTACAGCGGTTATTAGGCAAAGGAGCCAAGGTGACGGAACTGCATGGGCAATTATTAGAACGTCCTGTTCAGTATTTGAATGAGCTGGATGATACGACGTTTAAATGGACGCGGAAAACGTATCCAATTGTGCCGACTTTCCATCCAGCATCCGTTTTTTACAGACCGTCACATCGACCAGCATTAGACGCGGATTGGTTGGCGATTGGGCGTATGTTGGAACATTTGTGAATGAGTTAAATGGGGAATCTGGCAGCATTTTTCTCCATTTTTGTACGTGCTACTTCTTTTAAATCGATACCTAAAACATCTGCAAACTGCAATAAATAGATGAACACATCCGCGGCTTCTTCTGCAATTTCGTCTTTATTTTTTGCGATGGCCTCCTCGGCGGAGAGCCACTGGAAATGCTCTAGTAGTTCACTTGCTTCTAAAGATACGGAAATGGCTAGATTTCGTGCATCGTGATTACCATCCCACCCGCGTGCTTTCGTGAATTGTCGAATGTCAGCTTGTAATTTTTCCATGTATATCCCATCCCGTCTACTAACTTTTCTTGAGTATACGGTATTGTTAGACAGATTTAAAGGAATAGTGAAAGGGAAGTGGAGGACGATTATGATTTATACACCCGTGGATAAAACGTTTTTTGAAGCACCTGTGCTTGAGCTAGCACAAAGTTTACTTGGACAGTACATCGTCCATGAGCAAGCAGATGGACTACTAGTAGCCCGCATTGTCGAAACAGAGGCGTATCATGGGCCAGAAGATCAGGCGGCGCATAGCTTTGGCAATCGTCGGACAAAGAGGACAGACGTTATGTTTGAAGAGGCCGGTCTGGTTTACACGTACAGAATGCACACACATACGCTCATTAATGTTGTCAGTGGACCAGTTGGGACACCACATGCGATTTTAATCCGCGCGGTGGAGCCGATTGAAGGATACGAACAAATGAAAGAAAATCGCGGTGTTCATCTGAAGATGCATGACTGGACGAATGGACCGGGGAAGCTGACGAAAGCGCTGGATATTACAATGGATTATTACGGTCATCATTGGTCTGAAAGTCCGCTATTCATTGCTGAAGGTCCTGGCGTGGGAGAAATAGTAGCAGGTCCGCGTGTGGGGATTGGCAATTCAGGCGAGGCGGTCCATTATCCATGGCGTTATTACGAGAAGGATAATCCGTTTGTGTCGAAATACCGTGCGTAGCTTGCAGAATTGGTCAGTTAGTTTTGTAAGTATATTTCAAAAATCAAACAAAAAAACGCCGTCATCCCAGTGACGGCGTTTTCTGAGTCTATTATGCGTGTGCTAATTCAAGTTGAACGGATGGACCGAAGAATTCGAAGTGAACTTTTTCCTCTGGCATTCCTAACTCGTATAATCCCTTAATGACCGCTTGCATGAATGGTGTTGGTCCACAAACATAAATGTCGCTTCCTTCCAAAACGTTTGCAGCTAGAAATTCACGGTCGATAAAGCCATCGCCTTCTTCTGAATAAAGAGCAGCATATGTTGAGTTAGCCATCGTGTCATTCAATTGATGGAGAACGTCATCGAATGCTTGGTGTTTACGCGTACGTGCTGAGTGTAAAAAGGCAACAGAGCGCTCCGCATTGGTTTTGGCAATCGTGTCGAACATGCTCATCATTGGCGTGATACCGACACCACCGCTAATTAGTGTGACCGGATTGTTGCTATCCGTGTCCAAGTAGAAGTCGCCAGCCGGAACACTAACTTCGATTGTATCGCCAATCGCTGTTTCATTATGAAGAAAGACAGATGCTTTACCATTTGGATTGAACTCATCTTCCCGTTTCACGGAGATACGATAAAGGTCACCTGTTGCAGCTTGTGATAAGCTGTATTGACGGTTCACTGTATACGCATCGCCAGGAATGTTCAGTCGTACTGAAATGTATTGACCCGGTTTGTAAGTAGGTAATGGTTGACCATCTGCTGGCTTTAAATAGAATGAAGTGATGACATCACTTTCAACGATCTTATCTGCGATGATGAAGCTTTTGAATGTTTCCCAGCCACCATCTGCTTGCTTAGCTTGCTCGTACATTCCTTTTTCAATACCGATAAATGCATCAGCGATGACTCCATAAGCTTCACCCCATGCAGTGATGATTTCAGGTGTAGCTGCATTGCCGAGTACTTCTTTAATCGCGCCTAAAAGATGGTAGCCGACGATTGGGTAATGCTCTTCTTTGATACCCAATGATTTATGTTTGTGGGCAATTTGTGTAACAGCTGGTAAAATAGCAGCAAGATTATCGATATTTGTAGCTGCTGCATAGACGGCATTGGCAAGGGCTGTTTGTTGACGACCTTGTGATTGGTTCGCGTGGTTGAAAATATTTAGTAGTTCAGGATGTTTTTCGAACATATTTTTATAGAAAACCGTTGTAATTGTTGTACCATGTTGTTCTAATACGGGGACTGTGGATTTTATAATAGTGATTGTTTCTTGAGATAGCATGTGATCATGCACAACCTTTCTGTTTTATTACTATCACAATAAAGGATATGAAAATGTAAAGCTATATAAAATATGTGTCTTTAAACGGAGTTAGAAAGTTAGCCACATATTCTTCACTCAAACGTCACAAGTGTTATAATATTGGGTAGAAAGTATGGTGAAATTATGCGTTTAACAATGTATACAGATTTTTCCTTGCGTGTTCTAATCTATCTTGGAACAAAGGGATTTGGAGAAAAAGCGACGGTGCAGGAAATTTCAAGTACATATGGGATTTCTAAAAATCATTTAACAAAAGTAGCCCATGAGCTTGGGAAAATGGGATTGATTGAGACGATTCGGGGACGTGGTGGTGGAATTCGCCTGAAAGTGGCGCCTGAACTAATTAGTGTGGGAGAGCTTGTTAGAAAGACGGAGGATGACTTTCATATCGTAGAGTGCTTTAATTCAGAGTCCAACAGTTGTATATTATCTCCTGCATGTCGACTGAAGGATGCACTACGGGAAGCGCTTGCCGCTTATCTCACGGTATTAGACGGCTATACCATTGCAGACTTCATCGTTAATAAAGATGAATTGACCGAGATATTATTTGGTAAACCTTTGTGATAAAATGTTAGTGAATAGAAAGAAAAGTAGGGGGCTAGTTTAATGGGAAAAGTTTTAGTGTTTGGACATAAAAATCCTGATACGGATTCAATTACTGCGGCAATTAGCTATGCATATTTGAAGCAACAGTTGGGAATGGATGCAGAAGCGGTACGACTTGGTGTTGTGACGAATGAGACGGCGTACGCGCTGGATTATTTCGGGTTTGAAGCACCACGTTTGATTGATAAAGCGGCACCAGATGCGGCGCAGGTAATTCTTGTTGACCATAACGAAAAACAACAAAGTGTGGACGATTTGGATGATGTACAGGTCATTGAAGTTGTTGACCACCATCGAATTGCTAACTTTGCAACAAGTGATCCGTTGTATTACCGTGCAGAGCCAGTCGGCTGTACGGCAACAATTTTGAATAAGCTGTACAAGGAAAATGGTATAGCGGTGCCAAAAGAGATTGCAGGACTAATGCTGTCTGCCATTATCTCAGATTCGTTGCTATTCAAATCACCAACGTTTACAGAAGAAGACCGTGCAGCAGCGGAGGAATTGACTGCGATTGCTGGTGTAGATGCGCAAGAATATGGACTGGCTATGTTGAAGGCTGGTGCAGATTTAAGCGATAAAACGCTTGAAGATTTGATTGAACTCGATGCGAAAGAATTTTCGTTTGGAGATGTCAAAATCGAGATTGCGCAAGTGAATGCTATTGATATTAACGATGTTATGGACCGTCAGGCTGAACTTGAAGAATTGTTGAACGGCGTTATTGCGAAGAAAGAGCTTGGTCTGTTCCTATTTGTTGTGACGGACATTTTGAATAATGATTCGGTCGTTTTGGCACTTGGTAAAGAGGCGGAGCGGGCAAGCGCAGCATTCAATGTAGAGCTGGTTAATAATACAGCAACATTGCAAGGCGTCGTTTCGCGTAAGAAGCAGATTGTGCCAGTATTGACGGATGCGTTGAAGTGAGTTGATTGAATAAAGGCTGTGCCCAGATGAATTGGGCGCAGCCTTTTATCTGTCTTGTGAGTTACTCTTACAGTTTCGTAGTTTACTCTTATAGTTAGCATGGTTACTCTTACAGTTTCGCGGTTTACTCTTATAGTTTCCAGTTACTCTTACAGTTTCGTGGTTTACTCATAGAGTTTGCGTGATTACTCTTACAGTTTTGCAATTCACTCTTACAGTTTGCTAGTTTGCCATTACAACACCCCAATTTACCCTGCCGGTAAGCATATTCATTGTTGCCTCCTTTGATTGAACCTAAAATGGAGATAAGAAAGGTGTGTGTAAAAATGAAGATTGAAATTTGGTCGGACTATGTATGTCCATTTTGCTATATCGGTAAGCGGAGGTTTGAGGAAGCTCTGAAGGAAACAGGCCTAGAGGAAAATGCAGAGGTTATTTTCAAAGCATTTGAATTGGATCCGAACTCACCTGCGACGTCAGATGAATCGATGGAAGAAGTGCTTGCTAAGAAATATGGAACGAGCATTGATGAGGCGAAGAAGATGACGGATAATGTCGTCGTTCAAGCGAAGACAGTCGGTTTAGATTATGATTTCAGTAAGATGACACCTGCGAATACATTTAATGCACATCGTCTTGCAAAGCTTGCTGAGCAGCAAGGTCTTGGAGCACAAGTGTCAGAACGATTCCTGAAAGCGTATTTTATTGATGCTGAGAAAATTGGTACAGAAGATGTCTTACTTCGACTTGCAGAGGAAGTAGGGATTTCTCGAGAGCGTGCGCAACAAGTGCTTGATTCTGACGAATTTGCAGCGGAGGTAAGGGCAGACATCACAGAAGCGGGACAGATTGGCGTACAAGGCGTACCGTTTTTCGTCATTAACCGCAAATATGCCATTTCAGGTGCACAGCCCGCTGAAGCCTTTGCAGAAGCGCTGCGCAAAGTAGCGGCAGAAGAATTAGAAAATCACTGAATATCCTAAACTGAAGATGAAAAAACGGACGCATGATCAAAAGATCGTGCGTCCGTTTATTGTTTTTATTGAGCTGGGTTTACTTGTAGGTCGATAGAAATTTTAATATCGTCTCCTACAAGAACGCCGCCTGCTTCAAGTGCTTGGTTCCATGTAAGGCCAAACTCTTTTCTTGAAATTTTTCCTTCAACTTCGAAAGCTGCAACATCAATGCCCCAAGGGTTTTTCCCTGTACCTTCGTATTCTACTTCAAACGTAATTTTTTTCGTTACGTCTTTGATTGTCATATCGCCAGTTACATCGTAGCTGCCGCCTTTTTTCACGATATCTGTTGAAACGAATGTGATGCTCGGGTACGTTTCTGTATCGAAGAAGTCCCCTGAACGAAGGTGGTTGTCTCGGTCTTCGCTATTTGTATTGATAGAAGAAGCGTCGATTTTGAAATCGATTTTCGCGCCTGTTAAATCTTCAGGATTTCCTTCAAGCGTTCCTTCAACTACTCCGAAGCTACCTTTTACTTTTGAAACCATCATGTGTTTTACTGTGAAACCAACACTCGTGTGTGAAGCATCTACTGTCCATTTTGTCATTGTTAAAACTTCCTTTCTGAAATAAGATCTGTTCTTACTATAATTCCTGCATACCTTGAAGTCAAGATAAAAATCTTGAATTTAAGATATATTTTTATTTGTAGTGCAAAATGTATGATTGCAGTTGATGAAATTGCTTGTCAAAAGAAAAAATTCCACGCATACTATGAAAGGGAACAAGATGTAAAAGGTTTACCCAGTCCAGTGAGTTTTCAAACACGCTGAATATATTTGATATGGTCTATTGAAGGGATTGAATGTTGATGTCGAAGCATCAATGGCTTGAGGAGCTACAAACTAAAATTACACAAGGTACATTACTCGTAGATGAACCGCTTTGTAAATATACGATGACTAAATTGGGTGGCGCAGCAGACCTGCTAGTCATTCCTGCAACGATTGAAGAAACTGCGGTGACAGTGCGCTATGCCCATGAACGTGAAATTCCATTATTATTGCTAGGCAATGGGTCCAATATGGTTGTGAGAGATGGCGGTGTCAGAGGGATTGTTCTTCATTTAGCGAAGCTCAATGCAATTCAGATTGAAGGGAAGCATGTCCATGCGGAGGCGGGTGCACTCATAATTGATGTGTCTAAGCGCGCCGCAGCATCGACTTTGACAGGGATTGAGTTTGCCTGCGGTATCCCTGGTTCTATTGGAGGCGCAATGGCGATGAATGCTGGCGCATACGGTGGAGAAATTAAAGATATTATTGTGCAAGCAACCGTGTTAACGAGGTCTGGACAACAGCTTGTTTTGTCAAAAGAGGAATTAGAGCTTGGCTACCGCCAGAGTATTATCGCGAAAGAAGGTTATTATGTACTGTCTGCTGATTTCCAATTAGCAGAAGGAGAACAAGAGGCTATTGATGCAAAGGTGGCTGATTTAACATTTCAGCGCGAGTCCAAGCAACCGCTTGAATATCCTTCGGCGGGTAGCGTCTTTAAGCGTCCACCTGGCTATTTTGCAGGAAAGCTGATTCAAGACTGTGGCTTGCAAGGAAAAGGGCATGGTGGCGCCGAAGTATCATTGAAGCACGCTGGTTTTATTATTAATAAAAACAATGCGACAGCTTCTGATTATATTCAGACGATTGATATGGTGAAAGTAGAAGTGAAAAAGAAGTTTGACGTGGATTTAGAGCTGGAAGTGAAAATTGTTGGTGAAGAGCAATAAGAAAAGCGGATGCCCTTTTGAAAGGGGCATCCGCTTTTAAGCATTACTATATCCGTTTTGCGTGGGAGAGATCCCAAGCGTTATGAAGAAAATGGTTATTTCTCAACTTTACAGTTAAGCAGTGAAGGGTCGGTCACTTGGTCGTCTGTAATATGCACTTGGCACATTTTATTGTTGCTCATAAATTTGAATAACCCATTATTGAAATCTGTCCCAATCTCCTTAAAGAAGATCCCCTCAAAACGAGCTTCCTTTGATAATGTGAAACAGACTCGGAAACCGTCGCCGTCCTCCATTAAATAAGCGCGCACTCCTTTTTCAAACATACCATCAATTTCTTCCTTGATTGCACGATCGACAGAGACGACATGGAAATCGACAAATGTGATTTCGCGTAACAAAACGTTCATGAACGAGCCCTTTGTGATTTCTTCCCAGCGACTTTGTGCGGTTTGCCCAATAATAATTTGCGTAATGTTATGCTCGTGTGCGACCTCTTTAATGACTTTAGCGGAAGGACGTTTTTCGTTATCACGAATAATGAATTCTTCAACGTCAAGCTCTTCAGCAAGTTCTTGCCAGCGTTCGATGTAATCAGACTTTTCCGCGTCAAATTCATCATATGGCAGTGGGTCAACCGTTAAAATATACAGTGGACAATCCATGATTGTTGCCATTTTATGTCCGCGTCTAATGAGACGTTCACCATTTGGACCGTAGTAGACACAAACGAGAATGCTCTCGTCCATACGACCTTTTACTTTGCCCATGCCGGTAGTTCACCTCTTAAATGTTTTAGTGTGTTTAAATCCGTTTAGTTCCATTTAAATGACTTAGATAAATGGTGCTTGAAAACCCAATTAGTATATATGAAAAAATTGAACTTGACAACCCACCTGCGTGTAAAATTATTGCAAAGTGCCAAGAGTTTCGTTTTAGTGTATAATTTACTGTATAAACATATTGGAATTCCCCTAAAATGGGTATCTTTAGCTACCTATTATGGCGCTAGTCACGATGCGCGTCAAGTTTCCCCTATATAAATATATAAGCCCGGGTGCAAAGAGTTAGGTTTGCCGGTATAAAATTCATTTGCCCCTTTTTAACTTGTTCTAGTATTGGAGGTTGTATTTTGACGATAACGATAGCAATTCTAATTCCATTTTTGGCAGCCGTCCTCGTTCCATTTATCTACAAGAGGGTGCCAAGTCGAAATATTGGGTGGTTTGTCCTGCTTGTTCCCCTTGTGTTATTCATCGTTCTTGCTCGCTTTATTCCTGCGGTTTCCAGTGGTGAAACTTATATACATACACTAAAGTGGATTGATTCTGCTGGCATTAATTTCACAACTTATCTCGATGGTTTAAGTATGATTTTTGGTCTTCTTATTACAGGAGTAGGGAGTCTTGTGATCCTTTACTCTATATATTATTTATCGGAACGAGAAGCGTTAGGGCGCTTTTATGTGTATCTTCTCATGTTCATGGGTTCAATGCTTGGGGTAATCTTTTCGGATAACTTGATGGTACTGTACGTTTTCTGGGAATTGACGAGTATTTCGTCCTTTCTATTAATCGCGTTTTGGTATCATCGGAAAAAATCGCGTTACGGAGCACAAAAGTCGATGCTCATTACGGTTTCGGGCGGAGTAGCTATGCTTGCTGGTTTCATCATGCTGCTTACATTGACGGGCTCGTTTAGTGTCCGTGAGATTATTGCAACGATTGGTCAGTATACGGATGAAAGTCTGTTCCTGCTGGCCATGCTCCTCGTTCTACTTGGTGCTTTTACAAAGTCTGCACAGTTCCCATTCCATATTTGGCTGCCGGATGCGATGGAAGCGCCGACACCAGTAAGTGCATATTTGCACTCCGCAACAATGGTCAAAGCGGGGATTTACCTTGTGGCTCGCTTTACGCCTGTATTTGGTGGAGAAGCGGTGTGGTTTTATACGGTTAGTTGCGTCGGGATTTTTACATTGTTCTGGGGCTCATTCAACGCAGTGCGGCAAACAGATTTAAAGGCGCTGCTTGCTTACTCGACAATCAGTCAGTTGGGTCTGATCATGAGTCTCTTTGGTTTGGGCTCTGCCGCACTCAACGAGGGATATAGTGCGGATTCGGTTATTTATACGCAGGCGACGTTTGCGGCGCTGTTCCATCTTATTAACCACTCCACCTTTAAGGGTGCATTATTCATGGTGGTAGGGATTGTCGACCATGAATTGGGGACGCGGGATATTCGAAGGCTTGGTGGATTGATGTCCTTCATGCCTATCACGTTTACCATTGCGCTAATAGGAAGCTTCTCGATGGCTGGTTTACCGCCATTCAACGGTTTTTTAAGTAAGGAAATGTTTTTTGAGTCGGTGTTAAATGTGCGTAATCTTGACATTTTTGCTATGGGGACGTGGGGAACTCTATTTCCTGTCGTTGCGTGGATTGCGAGCGTATTGACGTTTGTTTATAGCATGATTATTGTGTTCAAGACCTTCCTTGGTCAACATCAGCCTGCCCGGTTGGATAAAGTGCCACATGAAGCCCCGTTAGGTATGCTAATCGCACCGTCTATTCTAGCTGTATTTGTTGTTGGGATTTTCTTTTTCCCTAACGTCATTGGTAATTATATATTACGACCCGCAATGGCAGCGGTCTACCCACCATTTGAAGGCGCACCAGGCTTAGTGCCACATATCTCTGCTTGGCATGGATTTACTTATATGCCTTTACTACTAACGATTGGTGTTGTCATCGTAGGGGGAGCACTCTATTTATTCCTTCGCTATTGGCGAAGTGTGTATGAGGTTGCACCGTTAAGTTGGTCGCTCGATAGCCTTTACAATGGCATCTTGGTACAGACGGAAAAAGGTTCGTCTTACTTAACACGCTTCTATATGACCGGCTATTTGAGGGATTATCTCGTTTATATTTTCACGTTCTTCATTTTGGCTGTTGGTGGCAGCATGATTTTGTCGGGCACTTACATATTCGATTTGTCAGGAGACTCACCAATTACCATTAATGAATACATTGTTGTATTTGTCATGATGGGTGCTGGAATCGCCATAATATTTGTGGAATCACGCATGACAGCCATCATTTTGAATGGGGTTCTTGGTTATTCAATCGCGATTTTCTTTGTTGTATTCCGTGCGCCAGATTTAGCACTGACACAAATTATCGTAGAGACCGTTACAACGGCATTATTCCTACTCTGTTTCCGCTTTTTACCCGAATGGGAGAAGGAGAAATCGACACGTCCTACAAAGGTAATCAATGCAATCATTGCGATTACAGTTGGAACAATTGTTACTGTCCTTGCTTTAGCGGTTCAAGGGAATAAGATGTTTGAATCCATTTCGGTTTATTTTGAAGATTCTTATGCGTTGGCGGGCGGAAAAAATATTGTCAATACAATATTAGGTGATTTCCGTGCGTTTGATACGATGCTTGAAGTTGTTGTGCTTTTCATCGCTGGAATCGGTGTGTTCACGCTGATTAAATTGAAGGCGGGGAAGGGGGAAAAGGACGTTGAAGATCAATGATGTCATTTTAGAAACGGTGACAAAGATTGTTGTATTCATTATCTTGACGTTCGGTGTGGAGCTATTCTTATCGGGGCACAATAATCCTGGGGGAGGTTTCATCGGTGGTCTCGTCCTTTCTTCTGCATTTGTCTTGCTCTATTTGGTCTATGATATCGAAACGGTGCAAAAAGGAATTCCGTTTGATTACAAGAAAATTGCTGCGTTCGGTGTGTTGTTAGCAGTTGGTACGGGTGTAGCGGCAGCAGTGTTCGGCGTACAGTTTTTGACACAGACAGCCAGTCATTTCAATTTGCCTGTGTTCGGAGATACAGAGCTATCCACGGTCATTTTGTTTGAAGCTGGAGTGGCACTGACAGTTGTTGGTGTTGTTGTGACGATTATTTTAAGTATTAGTGAGGATGTGTAGCGAATGGAAACGTTAATAACGATACTTGTTGGAGTGCTAGTTACCGTTGCGGTCTATTTGCTGCTGTCCCGTAGTTTGATTCGAGTCATTTTGGGAACTGCTATTCTATCTCATGCGGTCCATTTGCTATTGATGACGATGGGCGGGTTGAAGAAGGGCGGTGTTCCAATAATTGGAGCAGGTTCAGGAAATTATACGGATGCTTTACCGCAGGCCCTAATTTTGACCGCGATTGTTATTAGTTTTGCTGTCACGGCATTTTTGCTTGTTCTAGCTTATCGAACACATAAGGAAGCTGGATCAGATGATCTCAGTGTATTGAGAGGTACCGAAGATGAATAATATGATCGTTTTACCAATGATTATCCCAATTTTAACAGGAGTTTTTCTAATCTTTCTCAGACCCTATGTAAAGATTCAACGCGTTTTGAGTATCCTGTCAATTCTTGCGACAATAGGGGTTAGCGTTTATATTTTGAATCGCATTCAGACGGATGGTATTTTACGCCTTGATTTCGGTGGCTGGCTACCTCCTTACGGTATTTTATTTGTTGCAGATTCGTTCTCCATGCTACTCGTTGTGACGACAGCAATTATAACGGGCATTTTATTGTTTTATGCGTTTTCTTCAGTGAGTCCGTCGTTTGAAAATATGTTTTTCTATCCGTTTGTCTTTTTCCTTATTGCAGGGGTAAATGGTTCATTTTTGACGGGGGACTTATTTAACTTATTTGTTTGTTTTGAAGTTATGCTATTATCCTCTTATGTGCTCATTACGCTTGGTGGACGAAAAGTTCAGTTAGTTGAATCGATTAAATATGTCTCGATAAACGTATTGTCATCATGGTTTTTCCTTGTAGCGATTGCGTATTTATACGGTACGGTTGGCACGCTGAACATGGCGCACTTGTCGGTGCGTGTGGCAGAGGTGGGACAGGGTTCATTATTGACAGTGATTAGTATTATCTTTTTAATTGTTTTCAGTTTAAAGGCAGGTCTATTGCTGTATTTTTGGCTACCAGGTTCGTATAGCGCACCACCGACTGTCATTGCGGCTTTGTTCGGAGCTTTGCTGACAAAGGTTGGTATCTATGCAATGTTCCGCGTGTTTACGCTTATTTTTTATCATGAGCCTGAGATTACCCATACGTTGATTGGTGTGATGGCTGCTGTGACGCTAATTGGCGGCAGCATTGGTGCCATCGCTCACAATGATGTACGGCAAATTGTTTCTTACAACGTAGTGATTGCGGTTGGATTTATCCTTGTGGGTCTTGCTGTTTCAACAGAGGTTGCTATTCAAGGATCCATTTACTATTTAATTCATGACATGATTATTAAAGCGCTATTGTTCCTGCTCGCTGGAACGATGATTTATTTGACGGGTACAGCGAGAATTGAGCAGATGAGTGGGCTCATCCGCAACTATCCAATTTTAGGATGGTTATTTTTCATCACGATGCTATCGCTTGCTGGAATTCCACCGCTAAGTGGGTTCATTGGTAAAGTGTATGTGGGGCAGGGAGCGATTGAAGCCGGTGCGTTTGGGTTGCTTGCCATTGCGTTCATATCGAGTATTTTTGTGCTGTACTCATTGTTGCGTATCTTCTTGAATTGTTTTTGGGGAGAGACGATTATTAACGAGGATGATGATGTACCGTTGAAAAAAGGGATACTCATACCCTGTGTTATACTCGGTGTTTTGACGATTGCGCTTGGACTAGGGGCAGAAGGAATTGCAGTGTATGTCAGTGATGCTGCCCACACATTAATGAATCCAGAAATCTATATTGAGGCAGTTTTGAAAGATTGACAGTAACCTGATTCAGAAGAAAGAAGAGGTGAGGGATGATGCCGGCCCAGTTATTACTAAACTTATTCATTGCTTTTCTATGGATGACGTTGATGGATGAAGATGAACTACGTTTTACAACTTTCTTTGCCGGCTTCCTTGTCGGAATTGGCATCATTTTTTTCATGCACCGATTTTTAGGGACTCAATTTTATTTGCGTAGAGTGTATTCGACGATTAAATTGATTTTCATTTTTATATCCGAGTTAACACAGTCGAGTATTATCGTGTTAAAACAGATTTTAAGTCCAAGGTTGAAGATTAAGCCAGGCATCTTTAAATATGAAACTGTATTGAAAAGTGATGTGGAAGTAACGATGCTGTCGCTCCTGTTAACGTTGACACCCGGTTCGGTCGTGATGGAAGTATCACCTGAGGGCAATGTGCTCTACATCCACGCGATGGATGTAGAGCAATCAAAGGATGCTCTGTTAAATCAGTTGGGCAATTTTGAAAAAGCGATTATGGAGGTGACCCGCTGATGATTGAAACGATGCTGACGATTGCGCTAGTGCTATTTTCGACGACAATCGCGATTGCTGTCATTCGAATTATCCTTGGGCCGTCCATGCCCGATCGTGTCATTGCACTCGACATGATTGCTGTGAACCTAATTGCGATGATTGCAGTAGTGTCTATTATGCTGAAAACGAAGGCTTTTCTAGAAGTTATTTTGATATTAGGTATTCTGTCATTTATTAGTACGATTGCCTTCTCCAAATTTATCGAGAGGGGGGTTATCGTTGAGCGTAAACGAAATCGGTGAATTTATAGGTGCACTGCTTATTTTGACAGGTGGGATTGCGAGTGTCATTAGTGTATTTGGGTTGATTCGCTTGCCTGATGTTTATACGAGATCCCATGCAGCGACGAAAAGCTCGACGTTGGCTGTCTTGTTGACTTTATCAGGTACATTTTTGTACTTTTGGTTCAGCGAGCAATTCATTAGTGTTCGTGTATTGCTCGGGATTGTTTTTGTGTTTTTAACAGCACCCGTTGCAGGGCATCTAATTATTCGTGCCGCTTATCGGTCGAAAGTGAAGCTAGCGGATATTTCGGTAGAGGATGCACTGTATGAAGTATTGCATAAGGAAGAGTTGAAAAAGGACGAGACTGGCCAATGATGGCTAGCTCGTTCTTTTTTCATTGGAGTGGCCTAAACCCGTAGCGAATCAGAGAAAAAGGTATTTAACTAGAATAGCAGAATAGTATATTAAAGAAGGAATAGGAGGGTGTATGAATGGGGAAGAAAGGCAAGCGAATGGGGAAATGGTCAAAGCTACTATTGTCAGTGCTGGGGGTATTGATTGCGGTGGTCATAGTAGCATTGATTATGGTAAATACGTACATAGGGAAATCAAAGCCTTTTATTGAAGGAGAAATCTTGACTAATTTTCTAGATTCGGATGTTATCGTTGAGCGAGATTCGTTTGGAGTACCGCATATAAGGGCGGAGTCGGATGCGGATTTGTACCGGGCACAGGGCTATGTACAGGCACAGGATCGTTTATTCCAAATGGATATGGCGCGTAGGCAGGCGAGCGGAAGATTATCCGAAGTTGTTGGAGAGGTTGCGGTAGGAACGGATAAGAAATTCCGGACCTTTAGTTTGCGGGCAGCTGCGGAGGCGTCCTATGATGGCTACGGGGAAGAAGCGAAGAAAGTACTTGGTTGGTATGCGGAAGGTGTTAATGCCTTTATCGAAAAGGCGCAGTGGGATGACAAACTGCCGTATGAGTTCAAGATTCTTGGGTATCAGCCAGAGCGATGGACGCCGATTGATTCGTTAACGATTGGAAAATTCATGGCGTATGACCTTGGAGGGAACTGGGATAGCTTGGCGGTTCGTCACTGGGCACTGAACAATTTCCCAGAAGATAAGGCGCGGGAGTTGTTCATAACGTATCCTGATAATGCACCGTCGATTATCGAAGCGAATATTGCTAATCCGGTGACGGTTGCTGGCCGATTTGACCCGGATCTTGAGCCGCCAGAATTCAATGGCAGTAATAACTGGGTCGTATCGGGTGATAAAACAGCATCAGGACTACCGTTGTTAGCAGATGATCCGCATCTAGGGCTGGATACACCATCGATTTGGTATCAGATGCATCTTGAGTCACCAGAGCAAAACGTTGGCGGTGTAATTTTTGCGGGTGTACCAGGGATTATCCTTGGACATAACGAAGATGTTGCGTGGGGCGTGACGAATGTGGGGCCAGATGTACAGGACCTTTATATTGAAATACCGAATCCTGATGACCCAACGCAATTTATGTATGACGGGCAGTGGGAGCAGGCTGAAGTGCGGGATGAAACGATTTCCGTAAAAGGTGAGGAAGATATACCGTTTGAAGTTGTGGCTACAAGACATGGGCCGATTATTTCAGACATTTTGTATAAGGAAGAGGATCCAGGTGCGCTATTTTCTATGCAGTGGACAGCTTTGGAACCAACGAAAGAATTGGAAGCTATCTTGAATATGAACAAGGCGAAGGATTGGGAAGGGTTTGAAAAGGCGTTGGAGGATTTCAATGCCCCTGCACAGAACTTTGTCTTTGCGGCGAAGGATGGCACCATCGCTTATAAAGCGAATGGACGTATTCCAATTCGTAAAAAAGGAGATGCACAGCTACCGGTTCCTGGAGATTCGTCGGACTATGGATGGACTGGTTATGTGCCATATGATGAATTACCACGTGTCGTGAATCCGGAAGAAGGGTTCATTGCGACAGCAAATAATGAAGTCATAAATGACGCTTATCCTTACCATATTACAAAAATGTGGGCACAGCCTTATCGCTATGAACGGATAGCGGAAGTGTTACGTGAAGGAACTGATTTCACGCCGGAAGATATGATGAAATTGCAGATGGATCAGAAAAATATGTATGCGGGTGAATTCTTAGACCATTTGCTTAGCTCGATTGAAGCGCAAGATGGCGATGGGAAATATAAAGAGATTGTGACGATGATGCGTGAGTGGGATCAACTCGATTCCGCAGATGCAGCGGCTCCACTTGTTTTCCACAAGTTGATGAAACAGTTGCCGATTGTCATGTTTAGTGAAGAGATGCCAGAAGATGTCTATCAGCTGTTGCCGGGGAAAGGTTCGATTACTGACCAACTGTTGCGCGCGGCGTATGCAGGTGAGCCTGGGGCGTGGATAGAGCAATATGGTGGTGTCGATAAATGGGTGTTCGATTCATTTGAACAGTCTGTGGGAGATATTGAGGAGCAGTTTGGTAAGAAGGTAGCGAGCTGGAAGTGGGGAGAATTTCATCAGGTAGAGTTCCCACATGCATTGTCGGGGGCTTCGCCAATCTTTGAATACTTCTTGAATCCGAAGGCGCAAGCGATTGGTGGATCGAATGTTACGGTTCAGGCAGCGGCATTCCAAGAGGATGGTACAGTGGATCATGGTGCACCGTGGCGATTTGTTGCGGATCTCTCTGATTTGTCGACAACGTATCATATTTTAGGCCCGGGTCAAAGTGGTCATATGAAATCGCAATGGTTCCATAACCAAGTGGACGATTGGGTACAAGGGAATTACCATGAAACCGTATTGGATGGAGATATTAAAGATGGTTCAACATTAACATTGAAGGCGAGACGTTAAGATAATATGTATAAAAAACAGAGACGCCTTTTGGAAAGTTAGTTGTTTTATAATACTTAAACAAGGGGGACCTTTAAATGTTGCTGATCATATTGGCAGTCATATTTATGTTATATGTAATTTCCGTGCTATCAACTATTAGCCATCAATTAAAATTGATTGTAAAACATCTTGATATTAAAGAAAAAGAAGAGATAGTTATTAGTAGTGATGAAGAAATTGAAAAAGAATTAGAAGATGAATGGTCGAAATAAAAGCAGTCTATATGAAAAGAACCTAAACAAAAGTAAAACACCTTATAAATTCATGAGGTGTTTTACTTTTGTTGCTTTAAAGAGGCCACTTCTCCACAGTTCGTCCTTGCCGTCCACTTGTCGTTTCCGCATGAATCATCGATTGATACACCGCTTCTTCTGTTGCTTCGATAACCCCTTGAAACAAATCATTCATCATCGGATGATCATCTCGCAATAACTCGTATGCGACTGTCATTCCTTCACTAGTATGAGGAATTGTGAAAGCATTTGAAAATGCAATGATGATGTCTCCACTTCCGTTATGAATATGTGTTCCAGTCCGCCCAAGTCCAATGGCTGCGCGTTTGGCCAAGCGTTTTAACTGCCGTTCATTGACGGGGGCGTCTGTTGCAACAACAATAATAACCGAACCATCTGGCTTTTCGGCATCTGCATCGGATTGCGGAAGGACATCTATGTTTTGCTTAAGCCATTCCGCGATTTTGCACTCCTCGACCTTCCCGAAATTCGTTAGTGTCAGCACGCCAACCGTATAACTTTCACCATCTCTCTGAACAATCCTTGAAGACGAACCAATGCCGCCTTTCATTCCATAACAGATCATCCCTTTACCAGCACCGACTGCGCCTTGTACGAAAGGTCCTCCATCAGCATTTTGAATGGCTTCGATCGCATGCGTAGGTTTCACTTTCATCAACCGCATGGAGTTCAAGTAACTATCATTGCATTCGCCCACAACGACATTCAACGAACTGGTCGAATCGCCAATCGAACGATTTTCTTTGAGCATATAAGCTAGTGTACCCTCCAAAACTGCCCCGACGCTAAACGTATTGGTAAGCATAATAGGAGATTCCATCACCCCGAGCTCTTCAATTTGAATCAACCCCGCGGTCTTGCCGAAGCCATTCAACACAAAGCTCGCGGCTGGCACTTTTTGCTCAAACAGATTTCCGCTATGTGGCAAAATAGCAGTGACGCCTGTACATACATAGTCCCCATCTGGCAATTGCTCATCAAGCGTGATATGTCCGACTTTCACGCCTGGTACGTCTGTAATTGTATTCCATTTCCCATGAACCATTCTATTCGCCCCTTAAGAAATAAGCCCTTTTCCATGTGCACGAAAAAGGGCTTTTGTTTATTTGACTATCAACACCGGTGCCGTCACACGTTTGGCAACTTTATGGCTGACACTTCCCAGCACCATTTCCTGAAATGAATTTAGGCCTCGACTTCCAATCACAACGAGATCAAAATCATTGCTATTGGCAAAGATAACAATAGTTGGTCCAGGTTCCCCATGCTTAATAACGAGTTCATAAGCAATTTTACGCTGTTCGAACGCCTTCTCAATCGGCGCAAGTTGCTTTTTGCGATCGACATGAAGATCGTCACTTCCTGCGTTGTGGAGAACATCGGAGCGTGTCCGGTCGTAATCGAGGATGTAGAGAACTTTAACGATTGCCCCTGGATTTACAGAAGCAATATAGGCGGCGTGCTCCGCTGCTCGTCTTGAGTTATTCGATCCATCGACCGCAACAAGTATTCGTTTATACATTCAATCTCCCCCTCCTTACTCCTTAGCATATGGAACAGACAAGCTATCAAGTAGACGAATACTCGCAGCGTCTAACCCGATCAATTCATAATCGACCTTTTTCTGATTCAATTTCGTTACTAAACGATCAATAGCACCCGCACCTGAATCGTCCCATATCCGTGCTTCTGTAAAGTCTATGATGAGCCGGCTTTCTTCTATTACATCATCGAACTCATTCGTGAAATCCTGTACGGACGCAAAAAATAGTTGTCCGTGGATACTATAAATATTCTGCAAAGAGTTGTCGGAAACCTCCTTTTTGACGGTGATTTTGGAGATTTTTGCAGTAAAGAAAATGGCGCTTAGAAGTACACCTGCAAAAACACCTTTAGACAAATCTCCCGTGAACACGACGACGAGGACAGTGACGACAAGGACGACAGCATCCGCGCGAGGTGCTTTTCTTAAGTAGTTGAATGAAGACCAATCAAATGTCCCAATGGACACCATCACCATAATAGCGGCAAGAACTGGCATTGGAATTAATATTACCCATTCCCCAAGAACGACAATTAAAAACATCAGAACGACTCCGGCTGTCAGTGCGGACAGTCTTCCACGCCCGCCAGACCGAACATTAATGCCAGACTGACCAATCATTGCACAGCCCGCCATGCCGCCGAAGAAACCAGTAATGATATTCGCAATACCCTGACCGCGCGCTTCTTTATTTTTATCAGAATCTGTTTCGGTCATTTCATCGATAATGGAGGCGGTAAGTAGTGACTCCAATAATCCGATGATGGATAGTGCGAGTGCAGTAGGGAAGATAATCTTCAATGTTTCAAAATTGAACGGCACATCAGGGATTAAAAATGTAGGTAAAGTTTGCGAAATCGTTCCAAGATTGCCGACGTTTTGAACATCGATGCCAAACAGTAGGACAATTGCAGTCACGGACAAAATAGCGACAAGTGTTGCAGGTGCAGCTTTTGTAACAAAGGGAAATAAGTAAACAATCGCAAGTGTTGCGAAAACAAGTATGTAAGTCATTGTGGACATACCGAAAATATATTGAATTTGCGCACTAAAGATTAAGATAGCCAATGCGTTGACAAAGCCCATCATAACCGCGCGTGGAATAAATTTCATGAACCGTGCAACTTTCAATATTCCCCATAGCACTTGTAATATACCGGTTAAAATGGTGGCTGCAAACAAATATTGTAACCCATGCTCTCTTACCAATAAAACCATCGCGAGTGCCATTGCACCTGTTGCGGCAGAAATCATTCCTGGTCGTCCGCCGACGAATGCGATGATAACCGCGATGCTAAATGAGGCATACAATCCTACCATTGGATCAACACCTGCTATTAAAGAGAAGGCAATTGCCTCAGGAATAAGTGCCAAAGCAACGACAAGTCCAGCTAAAATATCACCACGGATATTGCCAAACCATGCCTCTCTCCAAGTCATTATTTTCACAGTTAAATCATTCCCATCTCTTTATTTGGTATCATCCCTTAGATGACCCATCCGTTTTAGCTGTGCCATACTATACCAAAGTTAAGAACTAGTGTCCACATAGTTTCATTAACTCGAAGGGGTAGGGAGGGCATTCAAACGTCCATTTGATTCGCCTTGAAACTTCATAAACATTCACATATACTAAAGTTAATCAAACAACCATTTGAATGAGGTGTATATATGATGAAGGAAACATGTGAAGTGACGGTCGTTCATGAGGAAGTAGTCGAACGGGTGCAACAAGCATTACCAGACGTAGGAGCGGCTGTTCAACTATTCAAGGCGCTCGCAGATGAAACACGATTGAAAATAGCCTATTCACTAACGCTGGAGGAAGAAATGTGCGTCTGTGATGTAGCGGCTGTCATTGGATCCTCTGTGGCGACAGCATCGCATCATTTACGCTACTTGCGTGACAACGCACTAGCGAAATCACAGCGCAAAGGAAAAATGGTCTATTATTCGCTTGCCGACTTTCATATCCACCAACTTGTAAAAGTTGCATACGAGCATACAGTGGAAGGTGATGACCATGGCGACAGTTGAAAAAACAGAGTATCGACTAGAAAACTTGACATGTGCCAGCTGTGCGATGAAATTTGAAAATAACGTTAAAAAACTTCCCTCAGTTGAAGAGGCGCAAGTGAATTTTGGTGCATCGAAATTATCATTTAGCGGCAATGCAACGATTGAAGACATAGAAGCAGCTGGAGCTTTTGATGGTATTAAAGTAGTTCCGCTACAAACGAAGCGTATTGAAGCTAAAACCCCTTTCCTCAAGCGGAAAGAAAGTATTGTGACGATTGCATCGTTCCTATTTTTAATTGCCGGGATGATTGTCTCATTTCGTTATGTAGAAACGCATCCAGTGGCGATTGGACTCTTTGCGATAGCCATCGTTGTTGGTGGAATGGGTATATTTAAAACGGGTCTTAAAAATCTTGTCCGTTTCGAATTTGATATGAAAACGTTAATGACAATTGCGGTCATTGGTGCAGCGATTATTGGCGAATGGCGCGAGGGAGCGGTTGTCGTGTTCCTCTTTGCGGTGAGCGAGGCGCTGGAAGCTTATTCGATGAATAAAGCCCGTCAGTCCATCCGTCTGCTGATGGATATTGCACCGCCTACAGCTATCGTCAAACGTGGTCATGAGCAGCTAGAGCTTGCAACAGAAGATGTTGTCATTGGGGATATATTGCTTGTGAAGCCCGGGCAAAAAATTGCGATGGACGGTCAAGTTTTGGCAGGATCCTCTACCGTTAACCAGGCGGCGATTACTGGTGAATCTGTCCCTGTTCGTAAAATCGCAAATGATGAAGTGTTTGCAGGTACGCTGAATGAAGAAGGTGCGCTAGAAGTGACGGTGACGAAGCTAGTTGGCGATACAACGATTGCGAAAATCATTCACCTCGTTGAAGAAGCACAAGCAGAAAAAGCACCATCACAGAAATTCGTCGACAGATTTGCGAAGTATTATACGCCTGCGATTATCGTATTGGCGATTTTAATTGCCATCGTGCCTCCGTTATTTGGTGGCGATTGGAACACTTGGATTTATCAAGGGCTGGCGGTGCTTGTTGTGGGCTGTCCTTGTGCACTTGTCGTGTCTACGCCAGTTGCCATTGTGACCGCAATCGGCAATGCAGCACGTCAAGGTGTCTTGATAAAAGGTGGCGTTCACCTCGAGGAAACAGGACGTCTGCATGCAATTGCTTTCGATAAAACAGGTACATTGACGAAAGGATATCCTGAAGTGACTGATTTCATGGTCAATGAAGGAGTTGTAAAAGAACAGCTGTTGAGCGCGGTTGCGGCAGTGGAATCGTTGTCTCAGCATCCATTAGCGAAGGCGGTTGTCGATTATGCACGTGCCAATGGTGCGGAAAACCTTTCCGTGACCAATTTCCAATCGGTGACAGGTAAAGGTGCCTGCGCGGAAATTGATGGTATGAAAATAGCCATCGGCAGTCTTAGCTGGGCACAGGAGCTTTCCACACTACCGAAAGCGATGTTGCAGCAAGCGGCTTCTTTACAGCGTGAGGGTAAATCGGTTATGGCGATTGTTACAGATACAGCCTTTAGCGGCTTATTGGCGGTCGCAGATCCAATCCGTGCAGAAAGTCAAGCTGTTTTACATCAATTAAAAGCGATTGGCATTCGTCACACGGTGATGCTAACAGGCGATCATCAGACAACGGCACAGGCGATTGCTGATGGTCTCGGTGTCGAGGATGTGCGTGCGGGACTTATGCCGGAGGATAAATTGATAGCTATTAAACAATTGAGTGAACAATATGGTCGGGTTGCTATGGTTGGTGACGGTGTAAATGACGCGCCAGCCTTAGCGGCAGCATCTATCGGGATTGCAATGGGCGGTGCGGGAACAGACGCCGCATTGGAGACGGCAGATATCGCACTGATGGCAGATGACTTAGAAAAACTACCCTATACAATAAAATTAAGTAGAAAAACGTTGCGAATTATCAAGGAAAATATTATGTTTGCATTAGGTTTAAAAATTGTAGCACTACTTCTTATCATTCCAGGGTGGTTAACATTGTGGATTGCCATTTTTGCGGATATGGGTGCAACGCTACTGGTCGTGCTGAATTCTTTACGATTGTTGCGTATCCATAAATAACAAGTAGGCTGAACGGAGGCAAATTTTAATGCGATTACAAGAGTGGACAATGGAAGAGCAGGAGCAGCTCATCCATTTTATGACGACTAACTCATGGCCTTTTCACGGGAACTCCCATCCGGGACGTGAGCTAATCGAGAAGGCGATTGAAGAAGGCGGCTATGAATCAGATGAAGTGAAGACATTTTGGGTGGAAAATGATAATGCAGATAAAGTAGGAATCGTTAAAATTCATGATTTACAAGATGAAATCCCATTATTTGATCTGCGCATTGCAGATATGTCGAGAGGTTATGGGTATGGTCCGAAAGCGCTTCGCCTTGTTGCAGAATATGTCTTTGGCTTACAAGGTAAGAAAATCCGGTTAGAGGGCCATACAAGGCAGGATAATCTTGCGATGCGGAAAACGTTCGAGCGAGCCGGCTTTGTCAAAGAAGCACATTTGCGTAATGCCTGGTTTTCACCAAAAGAGAATTCCTATTATGACGCGGTAACTTATGGGATTACGCGAGAAGACTTTATAGCGGGGACAACAACCCCCGTCGTTTGGGAAGATGGTGAAAAGGCAGCGACTTCACCGAGAATTCCAGATTTCACAGAGTTGTTTGAATCGGAGCGCCTAATTATTCGAGCGCCTAAAATTGGTGATGCGTTGGATGTTTGGAACGCGAAACAGAACTCATTACCTTCATTACGTGAATGGATGGTGTGGGCGCAAGAGGAACCCGAGTTACATGAGACAGAAGAGAACTTGCGTAAAGCAGTTGCTGATTTTATTACGCGTCAAGATTTGCGATTCCATCTTTATAGTAAAGAGACCGGGGAATTCATTGGCGCATCAGGACTCCATAGAATCGATTGGTCCATTCCAAAATTCGAAATTGGTTATTGGCTTGCGACGGAATTTGAAGGCAACGGTTATATAACAGAAGCCGTTCAACGAATTGAGCAGTTTGCTTTTGAGCAACTAGGGGCACGCAGGGTAGAAATTCGATGTGATGAAGAAAATGTGAAAAGCCGCCGTGTTGCAGAACGTGCAGGCTTCAGCCTAGAAGGGATTTTACAACAAGATTCCTTATCACCTGATGGAAATGTTTTACGAAACACATGTATCTATGCGAAAATAGACTAAGAGAAGCAAAAATCTACCGTTAGCTGCCTAAACCGAGACATCCTGTATGCCATTGCTGGAGCTAGGCAATAAAAAGGGATGCCGACTTTAAGTCGACATCCCTTTCCTTACAATGATCGTTTCCCAGTTATGAGTTGGATGATAAAGATGATACCTGCTATAACGAGGAGGATATGGATTAACCCTCCGCCAATTTTGAATACAAGTCCCAGTAACCAAAACACGAAAAGTACTGAAATAATGAACCAAATAATTCGTCCCATAGCATTCACTCCTTTACTCTGTCTAATCCATATTTACCCTGCTAAAAGAAAGCTTAAACATTTTATGGTTTAAAGGGGAGTAATTAGGGAGTTACTACATACTGGAGGTGGTACGGTTGGCAACACCAGGTATGGAAGATTATCTTGAACAGATTTATTTGCATATCGAAGCGAAAGGCGCTGCGCGCGTGTCGGATATTGCGGAATCACTTGCAGTTCTTCCTTCTTCCGTTACAAAAATGGCACAACGACTCAATCGCGAGGGATACATCGTCTACGAGCGTTATAAGGGGCTCGAATTGACGAATAAAGGATTGGTGTTCGGAAAGAAGCTTGTAAGGCGTCATGAGCTTCTAGAACAGTTTCTTCGCATCATTGGGGTGGATGAGGAGAATATTTACGGTGATGTGGAAGGAATTGAACATCATCTTAGCTGGAATGCAATGGATCGCATAACAGACCTAGTCGAAGCGATGGGGCAAGACAAAGAGTTTGTTAGGAAATTGCGCGTAATGGATCATAAGGAAGAGGTAGATCAATAGTGGAAGAACTTAAATCGGGCTACACAGCCGACTTGGATGTAATCGAACGAGATGGCTCGCGCTGGATTTTGGATGGCAATGGTGACGATATTATGATGAATGCATCCGATGCAGACGATACGATTCAAGTAGGAGATACAGTTCATGTTTTCTTGTATACGAATCGCAGAGGCGAGCTGACAGCGACGATGCAAATGCCGTTAATGACAGCTGAAACGTATGGCTGGGCGCGTGTTATTCGTGTGGATGATAAAGAAGGTGTCTATGTTGACATCGGTTCTTCCTTCGAAGTGCTTGTCAACCGAACGGATATGCCTAGAGTGCGTTCACTTTGGCCAAAGGTAGACGACGCATTGTATATGACGTTGCGAATGGATTTAGGCGGCAATATTTTTGGTCGGCTTGCAACGGAGGAACGTGTGCTAGAGCAAATTAACGAAGCATCATCGGCCTCTTTAAATATGAATGTTAAAGCAAGAGCATATCGCTTATTACCCGTCGGCTCCTTCATGCTGAGCATTCCGGGAAATCACCGTATTTTTATCCATAACACAGAGCAGGTAAGTGAACCGCGCCTCGGTCAAGAGGTGGATGTGCGTATCATTGCTGTCCATGAAGATGGAACGTTGAATGGCTCTATGCTCCCACGGAAAGAGGAGCGACTAGGCGATGACGCAGAAATCATCTTACGCTATTTGGATGAAGTAGGAGGAAGAATGCCGTTCACTGACAAATCTTCGCCGGATGAAATCAAGGAAATGTTCTCAATCAGTAAAGCGTCGTTCAAACGTGCTCTTGGGAAGCTGATGAAGGAAGGCAGAATTGAACAAAGTGATGGATGGACAACGCTGAAATAACCTACGAAATGGGAACTTTTCTGACTCCGAATCGTACTAATTCGTATAACAAGGAGGAATGTATGTGAAACGTTTAGTTACTAGGATGTTGGTGGCTGTATTGGCAGTTAGTATTTTAGCGCCTGGATTTGTCCATGCAGACGACACTGTTATTGATGAAAAGTTAGGCGTGCCAATCGTTGTTTATGGTGCTAACCTATCTGATGCTGAAAAAGAAAGTGTAAAGGCGAGCTTAGGCGTTGCTAAAGAGGCAGAAGTAGAAGAGATTACGGTCGACGGCAGTGATCTTGTAAAATATATTAAAGATGGCGACAGTAAAGCAAGGATGTATTCATCGGCTAAAATTACAAGACGAGATGCAGGTAAAGGACTTGTGATTTCAATTGTGACTGAGGGGAATATTACGCAGGTAACGCCAGATATGTATGCGAATGCCATGTTGACGGCCGGAATTGAGGATGCGATTGTAGAGGTTGCATCACCAAAAAAAGTGACAGGACATTCCGCATTAGTGGGTATTTATAAAGCCTATGAGGTGTCAGGTGAAACGCTTGACACGGAACGAACAGATGTCGCAAACGATGAATTGAATTTGGCGACAAAATTTGCACAAGAAGTGGGCGTTGACAGTGATAAAGTATCCGAACTGTTAACGGAAATTAAAAAACAAATTGCAGAGCAAAAACCTGCAACAAAAGAAGAAGTTGAAAAAATTGTTTCTGAGCAATTAAAGAAGCTAAATATCGAGTTAAGCGCAGCAGATCGTCAATTACTCATTGATTTGATGGATCGAATTAGTAAATTGGACATCGATTTCAGTAAGCTATCTGAACAACTAGACGATATGGCATCCAAAATTAAAGATAAGCTTGGAGAAATTGACCCAGGTTTTTGGGATGCAGTGAAAAATTTCTTTACGAATATTTTTGACTCCATTCAATCATGGTTTAAGTAATTAATCAATTACGCCTCGGCGTAATTGCGTCCAGATTTTGAATTGCGCTTGCGCAATTAACTCCCTTCAAAATCTGTGATATCTGCCGGAGGCTTAACTTGATTCAGCTGGGGTTTTGAACCCCCACTGAATTAAATGCATGTCTAGCATTCATCCCACCATTTATAGAAGTGGGGGACTTCTGCTGAATAAAGTTAAAACGAAGCTTGTGGAGAGGGGTAGTGAAAATGGAATTTGAATTTGTAGAATTAGGTGGAGATGCTTTTGCATTCCGCCACGAAAAAGAAGGCGAGCTGCTTGCTGAAATTACGTGGACACTTCTTGGAGATGTTATGGTGATGGATCACACATTCGTGTCACCTGTTCTTCGCGGGCAAGGCGTTGCAAAGGCATTGCTAGATCGCGCTGCTGACTATGCACGCGGCAACGAATTGAAAATGGAGCCTGTTTGCTCCTATGTAGTGTCTGCGTTCGAACGTTATCAAGACTATGACGATGTCAAAGTATAATTCCAAATTTGGGCATAATTATAAAAGGCAATCCGCTGAGTGCTTCCGACGGATTGCCTTTTATTGTAATACTAAAAATACTGACTGCATGTCTAATCCCTCACAATAAAATAATGAAATACAAAATACCTGTTAACATAGATGCACCGGCGACGGTGTACAATAGGTCTGCTGGACTAAAGGTTGGCCATTTTTCCATTCGTAACGTCCCCTTTCTCTTCAGTTGTAGTTGTTACATATATATTTAGTACCCTATTTGAAAAAAAGTGAAACCTATTCTTCCAAATAACGTATACTCATATAGAGAATAAAAGAAAGGGGTGCACTTTATGAAGCGTACCGCAGAAAAATCCTTATCCATTATAAGTGCCGTACTATCATTAATAGGTATCATTATAAGCGTTGGTTTGGTGTCGCTATTTAATTTTATGAAAGAAGATCCAATGTTCTGGAGCGGTCTAGAACAGGAGCTACTTTTAGATCCTGCAATAAAGCCCGAGGATATTGAAGTTTTGAATGTATTTTTTGATCTCTTCGGAGGTACATTGTGGTTTATCGTCATTGCTCTTATCATCAGTTTGATATTGACAATTGTCGGTATTGTGAAGATTTGGAACGATAAAAACCCTAAGCTTGCCGGTATACTGTTTATTATCGCAGGGGTGTTGGCTGGATTTATTTCCATCCCATCGATTCTTCTTTATATCGCTGGAATTCTATGCTTTACAAGAAAACCGCCACTAACAGACAAAGCACCGTTTACAGATGATTCGTATGATGGAACGATGAGACCGCTATAAAAATCACAAACAAACCGCTTTCCTCTACATGGAGGAAAGCGGTTTGTTTTGGATCATATACAGACGGTATTATGAATATAATAGACATATTGTGCTGTTTCAACGAGATGGCCTTCGAAATATTCTTCAAATACATCTAGTAGCTCAAAGCCATGCTTTTCGTAAAAAGCACGTCCATTGGAATTGCGTCCATCTACATAGACAAAAAACTGTTGTGCGCCACTTAACATGGACAGTGCGTGTTTAAGTAATTTTTCCCCATAGCCAATAGACTGATGTGACGGTAAAATATACATCGCCGTCAATTCAGAATCACCATCTTCATCTTTTTTAGTGAAGTTGGCAAAACCGATAGGCATTCCCTCGCACTCTGCAATCAGTACAGTAGATTTCTCCATGCGTTTTAGCATCATAGCATTTGAATAAGACCGATCGATAAATTTTTTCTGAATATCTTCAGGAATAAGACCATTATATGTTTCGTACCAAGTTACACGAGCAATATGTTGAACATGCGCACTATCCTTGGCTGTCATCAGTCGGATCATTGCACTGTCACCTCAGTATTTCTTTTTGTCATCATAACAAATTATGAGGATGAAAACTACTGTTGTCATCAAAATGTTATATAACAAAAATGTGATTATGAAGACGATTGAAATGCACAAGAAAAAGAAAGTTTGTAAACCATAATAAGCGGGTACACTATGATAGAGGATTTGAATCTAAGTTTGGAGGAATGATGTAAATGGCACGTAAAAGAAATAACAGCCTACTGATAGCGACGATGGCAGCGGGTGCTTATGCGTATTTTAGTAAAAAAGAAAACCGTGATAAGGCACAAGTGGCCTTCAATAATATGAAAACTAAAGTGGATTCTTTTATAGGATCACAAAAGCTTAACCGTTCTTCGGAAACAAAAGTTGGTCACTCAGACCCATATGATATTCAGGACAATAAAATGGTAAGCGAAGGGGCTCAGACAAGTGTCCATTACTATAACCAAGAAGTTGAGGATAACGTGAAGATGACGTCCGAAACGGATGGGCTTTATCACAAGAAAGAGCAAGGCACTTCAGACCAACAGTAAAATGTTTCATAGAAAATGCTTCTTACATAATAAAGAAGCATTTTTTTGTTGAAAATAAGTTAATAATCTATACAATTAAAATATAGATTCGAAATAAAACCAACGTTTTGTTAATAAAAAGAATGAAAAGGGTGATTAGATGCAAATCGGGGGGCAGAAAATAGCGTCTACTGAAGCTTTGATGCATGAAGTTGAACAAAGCAGAAAGAAGGAAGACTCCATATCTTTTTTTACTGTAGAAAAGAAGTTGCTGCATCATCTGTTGTTAAGGGAAAAAACAGAAGCACATCAGGCGGTGCGAGAAGTTATCAACTGTATACCGGTGCTCGGGGAGAATGGTAGCATAAATGCAGTTAAATATTATTTAGTGTCATTGTCTTCGATGATGGCCAGGTCGCTAGAAAGTAATCCACGCGTCGCTAACAAGGCGTTTACATTCAATACTGTTTGTTTTATGGTGATAGATTCGAAACTGAATAATGACAATGCAATTGAAGTGGCGGATGAGCTCATTGAATTTTATATGCATGTGCTGGCAGAAAAAAAACGACCGATACTTATGCATAATACCGTGAACAGCGTCATTCGCTACATTGATGAAAGGATTGAGACGTTGCTCACTGTAGAGGATATTGCGAAGAATTTTAACGTCAGCGCAAGCCATCTATCGCGTATATTCCGAGGGAATACAGGATCCACACTCGTTGAATATATTAACATTCGTAAAGTGGAAGAATCACAATATTATCTGCGTTTTTCAGATAAAAAAATTGCTGATATTTCAAACCGATTCTTTTTTTGTAACCAAAGCTATTTTACACGTATATTCAAGAAATATACGGGACAAACACCAAGGGAATTTCGTCGTAGTTTAACAGGGGATTACCTTCAGTTCACAATTCCGGAAGAAAAAAACCAATCTATGGACGGTCAATCGTTGTAATCAGGTAGCTAACTAGGGTATACTTTGCAGTAGTTTGAATTAGTGAAGGTGAGCTCAGATGAAAAAGAAAATTGGGTTAGTGACAATGTTAATGATGACTGCTGTTTTCCTAAGTGGTTGTGCCGGTGTTGAGAACAAAGAGGGTAAGTTTTATTCTATTTTTGTTAAGCCGATGGATTGGTTATTAGAATTCTTTAGCAATCAGTTCAATGGTAGCTATGGTCTTGCGATTATATTGATTACAGTATTGATCCGGCTAGTTCTTATGCCACTTATGCTGAAAAACTATAAGTCGCAGCAAAATATGAAAGTGAAGATGGATGCACTTCGTCCAGAAATGGAAGATATTCAAAAACGCATTAAAGAAGCGAAAGAAAAAGATGATAAAGAAGGGCAAGCTAAGCTTCAGCAGGAGATGATGGGGCTCTATTCGAAGCACGGAGTCAACCCGCTGAATATGGGCTGTCTACCATTGATCATCCAGATGCCAATTATTATGGGTCTCTATTTCGCTATTCTTTATTCGCCAGATGTAAAATCGCATCAATTCCTATGGTTCAATCTTGGGGAACCGGATATGATTATGATGGTGTTGGCGGGTGTCGTGTACTTTGTTCAAGCACGTGTTTCACTTTGGACAATGCCTGAACAGCAACAGAAGCAGATGAAAATGTTCATCTATATGTCTCCAATTATGATTATGTTCATATCATTCAAGGCGATGTCGGCTTTACCTTTGTACTGGGCAGTTGGAGGAATTCTTTTAATCTTCCAAACGTATTTAGGACGTAAGTTTTACTACAAGGAAGTCCAACCAGTAGTTAAAGAAGAAGTGGTAGAAGAAGCTGTTGAATCAACAGAAGAAGTCGATGAACCAAAAAAGCTAGAAAAAAAGAATGATGGCAATAAATGAAAGTAGACTGGAGAGCAATCTCCGGTCTTTTTTTGGAGGTTGAGAGGCGTATGCAAGTGAAATGGGTGTTTGGTATTGGAATTGTAGTGGCATTTCTTGCGTCACTCTATTTTATTATTCAACTGAACTTTGGCTATGTTGTATTGACGATGGTTGCACTCTTTTCATTGACGAATGGAGCACGTGCAAAATCTTTTCAGGATCAAGGATTGGAACGTGAGGCGAAGTGGATGCGGTGGATGGCACTCTTTTTTGGTGTTACATTTATCGTGTTACTCATTTTTACTTTGGTGAGTTGAAGAAAGGACGCACATAGGGAACTGAAATTCCCTTTGTGCGTCCTTTTAGAGTGTTAGTAAGCGTATTTTTTTCGGGTCAGGAAGACAATGAAAATGGATGGAACAGTACAAACTATCATGCCGAGAAACGCTAGTCTTGGTGAAATATCGTATAAGTAGCCACCCGGGAATGTTAGAATAGCTGTACTCAGACTCATTGCAAATGCAGCATACATTCCTTGTGCAGCTGCAATTTGGTGGTGTGGTAGTTTTTCCGAAATGAATTTAATAAATGCGAAATGAGCCACACCGAACGATGCCGCGTGTAAAAGTTGACTCCCGATGAAAACAGATGTGAAAGGGAATAGGAAAATGGCCAACCATCTGACCGTAGAACCAATTCCGGCAATCAGGAACATCGTAGAAACCCGCATATTGCCGAGCCATTTGTCAGCCTGTATGAAAAATAAAATTTCAAATATGACTGCAATATTTAAAATGACGCCTATGTAAAATCCGTTCACGCCAAGATCATCTAGAAAGATGAAGCCAAAATTATAATAGGAGGCGTGTGCACCTTGCAATAAAATGACTAGAAGTAACACGACAGCGAAGCCTTTCGAGCTAAAGAGCGCCTTGATGTCACTGGAGTATTTTATTTTATCCGTCTTCACAGGGTTTACTTGCAGAGCTGCTGGTGCTTGGCGCATAAAGAATAATGTAGAAGCAGCTAATCCAGCAATCATCAAATAGAGAATGGCTTGCTCCGACCAAATAGCCGTAGCAGCCCCTATGATTAGCAAGGCAACGGTATATGCGAAAGAGCCGAATGATCGACTTTTACCATAGTGGATTCGATCTGTCTTTATGAGTATAGATGCACCACTTTCCACCGCTGGTAAAATCATCGGATAGATGGCGCTAAAAAGTATTGTAATGACGAGCAAAACAATGAAAGATGAATTTGGTAAGTAAAGAAGTGCTAAAATAAGCGCTGAAAATGACAGCCATCTCATTGTTCGGATGAGCGAAATTCTTTGTGTCATATATGGGAAAATAAGAAAAGTCGACAGCGCTCGCGCAACCATGCCTGCCCCCATAATTACGCTTGCCGCAGTAACGGTTAATCCTTTTTCAATGGTTAACCAACCAGTCCAATAGGGAAGGAATACGCCCCATGTAAAGAAGAAGGCGAGAAAGCTTATTGACAGCCATCGTTGGTTATTCATCATTCTCCACACCTCCTTAAAAATTATGACACTCGTTGAGAATTAAATGATAGCACACGCAGACTTGAAAGAGAAATGATGGTAAACTGTATATACATAGTGAGAAGGAAGGCATTACGATGAAAAAGAAAACCAAATATAATTATCAAAAAAAGAAAAAAGGGCAAAGTAAGGCCCTAACAATAACGTTGTTCATTTCAGCAATTATTATGACGGGACTCGTCACTTGGCTCGGCATGAACGACTGGAGTGTGGAAAAGAGTCTAAAGGAGTTTCAAATAGCGTTCGGGCCAACAGCTCCTGAAGTGGAGCCTACTGAGCCTCAAAAAGAGGAGCCAGCTGTAGTGAAGCCACCTGAAGTTGTAATTGACGAGGATGAGCCTGTAAAAGAGCCCGCTAAGGACCCGGAAGAAACTACTGATCCGAACACGGATGTAGAGCAGAGTCCAACCGTTGATAATGGTGGCTATATTGAAGGCCAAAAACTACCTACAGAGCCGACATACGTAAAGGGAGTTTTGGTTGCTAATAAGAAGCACCCCCTGCCTTCAACATTTGCACCAGGTGAAGATAAGACGGCACGTGAAGCGTTTAATCAGATGGCAGCGGAAGCTACGCTGTCTGGCTTTAAACTTACAGCTTTTAGCACATATAGAGCGTTCGACTATCAGACGACGCTTTACGAACGATATGTCGCGCGTGACGGTAAGGAAGCAGCTGATACATACAGTGCCCGTCCAGGTTATTCCGAACACCAAACAGGACTTGCATTTGATATTGGCGAAGTGAACTTTGAGAAACATTGGGCTTCGTCATCCTTTGGCGAGACAGAAGCCGGCAAGTGGGTAGCGGCAAACGCTCATCGCTTTGGTTTCATCTTACGCTATCCTTTGGGAAAAGAATCAGTGACAGGCTATATGCATGAATCCTGGCATTTTCGTTTTGTTGGTATTGAAAAAGCAACCGCTATTTACGAGCGTAATATTACGCTTGAAGAATATCTTGGAATCTAATGGACCGATAAAGAAAGCAGGGACGCCCGACTAAATGGGCGTCCCTGTTTTGTATTATAAAATAGGTGATAATAAGCGTGAAATGGATTCTTTGATTTTAATCATACGTGAACGCTGCAAATACGCCTCGTATGTCAATTCAGTGGATAGTTGAATATCCTGTTCGAATAGTTCAGCGAGCTCATGCGATTTTTCACGATCATAGATGAAGGCGTTTATTTCAAAGTTCAGCTTGAAGCTGCGAACATCAATATTAGCCGTACCAACAGTTGAGAGCTCATCATCAACAACAATTTGTTTCGTATGGAGGAAGCCGTTTTCGTAAATATAAACTTTGGCACCAGCCTTTAACAGTTTACCAATATTTGAATACGTAGCCCAATAAACGAACATATGATCAGGCTTGTTCGGAATCATAATCCTAACATCAACGCCCGACAAACAGGCGATCCGCAATGCATCAAGGAAGCTAATATCTGGAATGAAATAAGGTGTTTGAATATAAATATACTTTTTTGCGATGAAAATCATTTTCAAATAGCCATCTTTAATTTGTTCCCATTCCTCATCGGGACCGCTAGAAACAATTTGCATACCGACAGAACCTTTTCGAGGAATAGCAGGGAAATAACGTTCTGCATATTCGATATCATGTTTTTCAGATGCTTGGTTCCAATCTAAAATAAATCGGGTCTGGAGTGGATGTAATGCACTTCCTTCGATACGAAGGTGTGTATCACGCCAATAGCCGAATTTACTATTTAAACCGAGGTATTCATCTCCGACATTGAAGCCGCCTACATAGCCGATTCGTCCGTCAATGACAACGATTTTCCGATGGTTACGATAGTTTAAACGCGGGTTAATAAGAGGCAAGGTAGCTGGGAAAAAGGCTTCGACTTCTCCACCGTGATCCGTCAATTCCCGCAAATGTCTTTTATGAAGCCCGCGAGAGCCGATATCATCGAATAATACACGAACTTTGACACCCTGCTTGGCCTTGTGGACTAACACATCCAATATTCTTTTCCCTAGGTGATCGAGGCGCAAAATATAATATTGAAAATGAATGTGATCTTTGGCGTGTTCCAAATCATGGATCAGTGCTTCAAATTTTGCTTCCCCATCGTTAAAAACTTGGACGTCATTATCCTGCGTTAAAACAGCATGATTATTTCGTAGATGAAGGTAAATCATATCTTGGTAGTGAGCTGTGTCATCGAGACGAAAATCAAGTGTATCCTCTTCAATCGCCTCAATTTGGTAGTCAATTAATTTCTCAATACCGATTTTGCTGCGGCCTTCCCAGCGGAAAAGATGCTTCTCACGTAACTGTCTTCCGAGTAATAAGTAGATGAAGAATCCGAAAATAGGAATGAAGAATAAGACGAGAAGCCATGCCCAAGTTGAGGTTGGATCTCTTCGTTCTAGAAAAATAAGGGCAACCGCAAGAAAAATATTTAAAATAAGGGTGGCTATTACTGCCAGGCCGATTAATTGTGTCATAAGCGCCCTCCTTTGCAAATAGATGTTTATTTCATTAGTATAACGGATAATGAAAGTAAAAGAAGATAAAGGGACTAGAACAACTAATTATTATCAAAAATGCTGTGCCCAATGGTATTAGGCGGATACTAACTTTTTGCAATAAATTTGAATCACTATTGAATGATATGCATATTTTATATTAATAACGACATTTAAATTTAATTTGATTCAGCAAATGTGTTTCTACTGTAAGCGAAGCGTCAGCTACAGAAGTCCCGCACTTCTATAAGTGGCATAATTGATAGAAAGGGGATGTCTACTAAATAAAATCGAATACCTACTTGACTGATAGGTATTAATGGTATAAAGTACATTCTATACTTATGTAAAAATAGAGGAGGAACAGAAATTGGATACACTATTTCTTTTATTGAATATCGCTGGGCTGCTGTTGCTCGTTGGTATATTATATGGGATGAACCGTAAAAAAGTTTCATTTTCAAAACGAGTTTTTACAGGACTTGGGCTCGGGATTGCATACGGACTTATTTTGCACTTTACGTACGGATCAGACTCTGCAATATTGCAAGAGTCTATGCCATGGTTTAACTTAATCGGAGTCGGTTATGTTAAATTACTTCAAATGATTGTTATGCCACTCGTTTTCATTTCAATCCTTGCGGCATTCACAAAAATAACAATCGGCAAGAACTTTGGAAAAATGGCGGGAACGATTTTAGGGATGTTAATCGGTACAACAGCCATTGCGGCTATCGTCGGAATTTCAGCATCACTTCTTTTTGGTCTTGATGCATCTGAAATTGTACAAGGCGAAGCGGAAGTTGCACGTGGAGTTTCCATTGAAGAACGCTCTACTGGTGTAGCTGATCGTGCATTACCTACTCAGTTGATTGACTTATTACCTGCAAACCCATTCCTTGACTTCACAGGCGCACGCCCGACTTCAACAATTGGGGTAGTTATTTTTGCAGCATTCCTTGGTTTTGCTTACTTGGCAATTACAAGAAGAGATGAGGAAAATGCAGCAACAGTGAAAAAAGGAATTGATGCTATTTACGCGCTAATTATGGGTGTCGTCAGAATCGTCCTACGTTTGACGCCATACGGAATTTTGGCGATTATCGCTCGCACTGTCGCGACATCGGACTTTGCGGCTATCTATAGTCTTGGGAAGTTTGTGCTCGCTTCGTATGTTGCACTATTGGTGATGTTTGGTATTCACCTAATCATCATCACATTATCAGGTTTGAATCCAATCACTTACGTGAAAAAAGCTGGTGATGCTTTGATATTTGCGTTTACATCACGTTCAAGTGCAGGAACACTACCGTTAACAATTGATGCGCAAACTAGCCGCATGGGTGTGCCTGAAGGGACTGCAAACTTTGCTGGATCATTTGGATTGTCGATTGGGCAAAATGGATGTGCGGGGATTTACCCAGCGATGCTCGCTGTGATGATTGCACCATCTGTTGGACAAAATCCACTAGAACCGACTTTCCTACTCACATTGGTTGCCATCGTTGCAATTAGCTCATTTGGTGTAGCAGGTGTTGGCGGGGGAGCGACATTTGCCGCAATTCTTGTCCTTTCGGCTATGAACCTTCCTGTCGCATTAGCTGGGTTGTTAATTTCTGTTGAACCACTGATCGACATGGGACGTACAGCGGTAAACGTCAGTGGCTCGATGACGGCAGGCGTAACAACAGCACGCCTGTCTGGAGAACTTGACACAAACGTCTATAATGAACCACTTGCAAAACAGACAGCTGAAGCTTAAATATCAAAAATCCCGTAGAAGACAATATTGTCTTCTACGGGATTTTTATGTTGTGATCAAATCGTATGTCTTCATGATAAAGTCTTTGTAAGGCGTGTGTGGCATCACTGATATATTGTTTACCGCTACGTCAATAAGGCGCATTGCTTCAGTTGGATTGCTAAGTTCCAGATGGCAAAGTGCTTGGTACGCATCCTTTTGGTAAAGTGAGGATAGGTCAAATGGATGATGGATATAATCTGCGATTGTAACTTTTTCAAGGAATACAAGTGCATGTTCGAAGTCTTGAAGTCCGAAAAGAGAGACCCCTATTTCTAGATTGAGAAATGAATCAAATTCCTTAGGAAAATCACCTTTTTCCAAAATTAAATGTAGTAATGAATTAGCTTCTTTATACGATTTTTTGAATGAATTTAAATAATGAGCCTTTGAAAACTTTGCGAAAAAGAGCGCATCTCTATCGTCTGCAAAGTCCCCATATTGCGTGAGCTTCTTAATATAATACGCATATTCGCTTTCATCCCGCTTCATCATTGCATGTGCAGCTGCTAACCTGTACAAGTGGTCAATACGATAAAATACTTGCTCTTTTTTAGAGAATTCAATGGCTCTCCCCATGATTTGGATTGCAGTTGCGGAATCACCTACAGCAAAGTAGAGAATTGCTTCAGTGTAGTCCAAATCCAGTCGTGTCATCGGGTCGATAAATGCATTGTTAGTTTCGATTTCAGAGCGTTCTCGGAGAAGGATAGCTAATGCATCGTCATATTGATGTTCTGTAAATTTGATCATTGCTCGGAATATGCCGATACTCGCGCGCCTTGGAGTAATTTTCATCTGCTCATAGATTTGTGCAGCTCTGTTAGAAGGCTCTTGCCAAGCTTCTTTTTTTTCATGGTAAAGACAGCGGCTGTACATTTCCAATAAACGTGCGGCTTCATATCCTTGCAGCAATTTTTCTGTATACGGTCCAACTAACGTAATAAGTTGGCTATATTCATCTGTTAATAGATCAAACTCCGTATTATACAGTTTCTCCGCTTTGTCCAACACTTCCCTTAATTCCTGCGTACTCACTTCTTCCAGTAGCTCTGAAACCTCAACGCCGAGTCTTTCTGCTATATAAGATAGGCTGTCCATCGAAGGATTGGCTTTGTTATTTTCAATCAGACTTAGCATACCTTTTGTCAACTGTTTCCCTGCTAACGCCTCGAGTGTTAGCTGCTGTTGTTTCCTCAATTTCCGTATTCGCTCACCTAACGTTTCGATATGGCACACCTCCATGATTATCAATTACGCCTCGGCGTAATTGCGTCCAGATTTTGAATTAAGTAAAGCACAATTCAAAATCTGTGACATCCGCCGGAGGCTTCAAATTAATTCAGCTAGGGCTAGAACCTTACTGAATTAATTCGAATATAGTTTAATTATATTAAACTTTGGCTTGTAATGGAAGTATTTGCATGTTATCATTTGTTTAATCTAATTAAACATTACGGAATGGAGTGTTTTTTATGGAAGAGGCTTTGAAGCTTAAAAAGGCGACGTATCATCTATGGACATTCATGACGAGTAAGCTTATTTCTTCATTTGGTGCACAGGTATACACGTTTGCCATCAGCTTTTATATTATACAGTTGACGGGATCTGCGACGAGCTTTGCAACGAACCTTATTTGTAGCATCTTACCTCGGACGCTCATTGCGCCATTTGCCGGTTATATAGCGGATAAATATTCTCGTAAAATGATTGTCATTACGGCGCAAATTGCCTCTTCTTGCGCAATTGCGGGGCTTCTCGCCATCAGTTTGACTTCGGGGCTATCTCTTGTGGCAATCTATGCAACGACCGTGATCTTATCCATAGCTTCGACATTTTCGGGAATCGCGTTTAGTTCCTCCGTTACTGGACTTGTCGATGAAGCTCGGATTCAAAAAGCAATGTCGATGAACCAGATGTCTATCTCATTTGCAACAATCGGTGGCCCTGCAATTGCTGGGCTACTGTATGGTACTGTTTCAATGCCAGTATTTCTTATCATGTACCTGATTGCGTCAATCATTGCGGTGATCCTTGAATCAACGATGAATTTCAAGTTATTCGCAAAACGGAAAGAAGTGGTCGAGGGAGAAGCGAAGGAACCGATGTGGCAAAGTATGAAGGCTGGATTTTCATATCTTAAACTACAACCTATTCTTATGACGATTATTTGGATTTCTTTGTTCATCAACTTCCTATTCGGTTCATTTCAAGTTGGTTACTCCTTCATCCTAATAGAAAAACTGAAATTCGATTCGACGCATTTTGGATTAACAGAAGGTGCATTCGCAGTCGGAATGTTGCTTTTATCCATCTATTTATCGGTGCGTAAAGAAGTGAAGTACCCGTTGCTCGTTTCAAAGCGTGGTATTCTCGTATTCGGTATTTTGATAGCTAGTATTGGATTGCCACTCATGCTACCGATGCAGTATGGTGTCATGTTTGCTTACTATGTTGTCGTGATGTTTGGTTTTGGGGCAACGTTAATAATTGTCAACACACCGCTACAAGTGATGATGCAAAAAATGATTGATGATGATTACAAAGGACGCGTGTTTTCGATTATTGAAACAATGGCGATGGCATTGATGCCCTTAGGTGTTGTCATCTTTGGCTTTTTGTATGATATATTCCCAGCTCAATGGATTCTTATCATTTCGAGTCTGTTATTGATGGGTGTTGTTCTTGTGTTGGCAAGACCGTCTGTCGTACGAAAAGCGCATCCGGAACTTGGAAAAGCGAAAGCATTAATGATCGGAGAATATAGAAAATCATCCAGTACCCTTTAAAAGGGTACTGGATTTTGTTTGTTATAGTATAAAACTAATACAAAAGTAGGGAATGTTCGGACAACTTATAGTAGAATATAAGAACTATAAGTGAAAATGAAAAGGAGGGAGAAAAGATGCAACCGATTTGGCTAAGGGCAAAAACTACTATACCAATTGCTACAGGCGGGGTAGTAGAAAGAGGGAGGTTAAATGAGCTTCTAGGGCGAAATAAATCGGCAAGGATTACGATCATTCGCGCACCGGGGGGGTACGGGAAGACAACTATGCTTAGTCAATGGGTGAGTCAATCGGACCAGCCGGTTGCATGGCTTTCGATCGATGCGGCTGATAATGATCCTTTTCGCTTTTGGGAATATATAATTAGGGCTGTGAAAGAAGTACTTCATAGTGATATGGATTCGCCTTTAACTCTCCTTAGCCATTCTGAGCCAAGTTTGCTATTCGAACTGCTAATAGACTCCTTTTTGAATGAATTGAGTTCACAAACAAAGAATGTCTGTATCGTTATTGATGACTATCATTTAATAGAAAACGATGATATTCACGATATGATGACGCGGTTTATCAACTATTTACCAAATACTTGTCGCGTGTATATGGCAAGTCGAACGGAGTTACCGTTACCTCTCGAAAAATGGAGGGTCAAGTCTTGGCTTGCGGAAGTAGGAATAGAACAATTACGCTTTACTTATGAGGAAGCTAGGCAATACTACGAAAAGCAAAACTTGATTTCTAACGATATAATACACTCACTTCAATCTGTGTTGGAAGTTACAGAAGGTTGGGCGGCAGGAATTCAATTGGCGGCCCTAGCGCGTTCAACTTCCATTGATAAGGGGTGGAGCATAAACCAGTTTGATGGGGGGCATCCGTTTGTAGCTGAATTTTTACTGAAGGAAATTCTTGAAACGCTTCCATCCTCTACACTCGACTTCCTAATAAAGACGTCGATACTGGAGCAGCTTGACCCTGTTGTTTGCAATATTCTGATGAGTAGTTCAGATAGTTACGAGAAATTGCTTGAATTTGAAAAGAGTGGCTTGTTTATCGTTCGCTTACATTCGAAAGAACCTATATTTCGCTACCATCACCTTTTTGCTAAATCGTTACAGATGGAATTTACAAATCGATATTCCGAAGAAGTTATTTTTTCGACGTATCAGCAAGCAGCAACTATTTATCACAAAAAAGGAGACTTTATTTCTGCAATTGAACTCGCTTTGAAAGGACAGTCGTATGAATTTGCGGAAGAATGGATATATGCTTCTTTAGTCGATGTTTTCGCATTGGGGCAAACGGCAACATTCATTCGATGGGTACAAACATTGCAAGTAAACGACTACCCCATCCATCCTGGAACACTGGTGATGTATGCATTCGCGTTGGCTATGCATTATAAATTGGAAGAAGCAAATCGGATCATTTCGGACTTAGAAAGACTGCAAGAAACTAATCGTTGGATGGAAAAAATAGAAAACGCAGATGCTAGAGTCGATTTTCTCGGCATGAAAGCGTATATTTTGATTTTGGAGGAAGGCGATATTGAACAGGCTGTGGCGTTAATTAAGAAAAAGTTAGAAATTAGACCTATGGATACTAGATGGGATACGAATGGTATTCAATATAATATAGTTGAGCCGAGACTTCTTCGTACAAGTATTGGGATGAGGGGGAAACTGTGGGACGATGAAAAAATGCTGCATCTTCATAAACTAGTGCGTCACTCGTCATTTAAAGAATTGAATGTGGCAGGATTCAGTTATGGAATTCGAGCAGAAACATTATATGAAAAGAACCATGTCGAAGAAGCATTACCAGAACTGGCGGAAGCACTCCGTTTAGGACACCATTTTCAGGATTCTGGCCTAGCTGTTCCGATGTATTTATTAAAAAGTAGAATCAATGTAACGAAACAGCAATTTGTAGCAGCGCATGCCGTGCTTGATTATGCAATGAAAGGCGTAAAAGAATGCCATTGGTTAAGGATATTACATGCGATGAAGGTTCGACTTTTTTTACAGGAAGGTAAAATATTTCGGGCCAAAAATGAGTTTGATAAAATAGTGACAAATGCTGATCGTATAACGGGGTCAAGCCAATCATTTATAGCATTGACATATGCACGTTTGTTAATCGCGGAAAATAAGCACGAAGAAGCGCTGACATATATTATTGAAGTGAAAGTTAAAGCTGTTCAGGAGGAGCAAATTGCGACAATCGTGGAATCAGCGATACTTGAGGCAATCACTCAATCACTATTGTCCAATGAGGATGCGGCAATGATGGCATTACATGAGGCTTTGAAACATGGAAGTCGTTACGGTTATAGTAGATCTTTTCTCGATGAAGTGGACGCGGCTCCGCTACTAATAAAATACTCGGAAATACGTCAAAGTAGTGCGAGCACACAATGGGACTCTGTACCACTTTCCTACGTGAAAAAATTGGTGGAAGCTGAGACAAGTGATTTGAAGCAAAATGCTGTCATCGACAAGCTCACACCACGCGAACAAGAAGTGCTCCAATTACTTGCAGGCGGCGCTTCAAATCGTGAAATTGCCAGTAGTTTATTCCTTACTGAGGGCACAGTACGTGTTTATCTATCGACCATTTATGGGAAACTTGGGGTCAGTTCACGTACACAAGCTGTACTATTTGTAAAAGAACAATAACGACTATTTACATGCATCATGGCTTTTTGCGATGGTCGTGGATCAGGTTAAACAATTGCACATAGGGGGAGCTTTACTGAATAGCATACTTAACAGTAAAGAGATTTTTTAATGATTATATTTATGGGAAAACAGTTGTGGCGGCAAGAATCTCTTGTGGTAGGACATAAGAACCAACTATTAAACGCCGTATTTTAACAATAATCTAACTTTTTCGACAAACTATTAACATTTGTCAATAGTATATTAGACCGCATGACCTTATGATAAAGGTACTAGCGGTTTTTTGTCGTGTTCATATACATATTTAGAGTCGGATACAAATATGGAGAGGAGCAGTTAAAATGAAGACAGGCACAGTTAAGAAACATATTAACGAAGTTATGGTTAATGAAATCTTGGCATCGGATATTTTTGTCAATGGTCGCTTAGTGATTGCAAAAAATACAATTTTAACCGAAGGAATATTAGTGAAGTTGAAAAAAAGAAGAATTAAGGAATTAAAAATAATAACTATAATTGATGAGCAAGAATATGAAAAAGAAGAGGAACTAACGGTTCATTCGCTCGAAGAAATAAGTCAACATATCGATGAAGGCTACAAAGCCGTATTTTGCGAAACATTTGAGCAAATTGTTACCGAGCAGAGATATGGTAAAAAGATTGACAATATTGACGACTTGGACTTTATTATGGACTTATTTATAAAAATTCATAATGAAAATCATTTTATCGATAAGTTGTACCAATTGAAAGAGATTGACCAATACTCATTTATCCACTCCTTTGATGTCTTTGTATTGGGAACACTTTTTGCGAAGACTAAGGGAATAGCCAATTTGGAGTCAGCAGCTCTAGGTTATTTATTTCATGATATTGGCAAGCTCTATATCCCGATTGAATTACTGAAAAGTAAGAGGAAGCTGAGCCATGATGAATTCAAGACGATGCAAAAGCATGCTGTTGCAGGATATGAACTTTTGAATTCATTGGGACAGCACCGTATTGCGCATTATGCTAAATCGCATCATGAGCGAATGGACGGCTCGGGTTATCCTGAAAGATTGACTGGAAAAGACATGTCAACAGCACTGAAAATCCTTCATCTTGTAGATGTCTATTCTGCCCTGACATTAAAACGTCCTTACAAAGAGGCTTTACATGCTTCAGAAGCATTAGAAATTTTATTGCGTGAGAGCTACAAATTTGATTCAGATTTATTAAGTGAGTTTATAGAGTTCATTAACATTTACCCTCTTAATTCAACCGTTCTTTTATCGGATAACTCGCTTGCGATTATTGAACAGGTAAATGAAGCTGTGCCTATGCTTCCTAAAGTAAAACGTATTAACAGTGCCAGAAGCTTTGATTTACCATATGACTTTAAGCTAACTATTTCAAAAATGCTTTATTATCAAACGACTACGTTTCGAGAGATTTTTAAAGGGTTTATGAATAAATTATTAGTTGGTGATGAACGACAGGTAATGGGTGATTATATAAAGTTGGTTGATGGTTTGCGGTTGGAGGAAATCTACATTCAGGTAATCATGCCGACTTATCGAATATTAGATATTTTACAGAAGGACAAAAAGATTAATTATGCGCTGTTCCGCAAACGAATTGCGCTGTTAACAAAATTATTACAAGAAATTGAAGACAATTTTATAAGAGAAAATCATTATCATACGACCACATTGTTTGTTTTGAAAGGGAAGTTGGAGCAATCTGTTTATTTGAAAGTAATTATTGGTTTGCTACACATTGAACGTGTATTACCGATTGTGGTGAAACGGCAAATGTCTTATGAGAGTATTCAGGAGTTAGTGCGAAGCTGTAAAGTGGAAAGGGTTTGCTTTATCCGACCGGAAATTCCTCATCCGTCACATGTGATCGATTTTTTACCAACAACAGAAAGTATACATTTAATTGAGGAAGATCTAGTGGATCTAGTGGAATCTATTTCAAATGGATCAAAAAGCTCTGTAAATATTTATGAGCAACTTTACAGCCTGAAAGCTGCGACTGATGAAGTACAAAAAGTATGAGAAGAGAGAACTATCCAGAAAAGTCATATTCATGATTTTAGGGGATAGTTCTATTTCTTTTTAGGAATTAACATTCAAGTCACGTAGTGTTTTAGTTGAATGTCTAAACAGTAGTATCAAACCGATAGATAGGACTGCAAGAACGGCTGAAATAACATACATATTGCCAGCCATTTGTGTGAAAATCGATATGAATAGCACTGGTCCGATAATTCGTCCCATATTGTCCATAGAATAGGCCATTCCAGCTGCCGTTCCATATTTGCCACCGGATTCTTTTGTTGTCAATGAAACTAAAACTGTCCGGGCAAGTGCATTCCCACCGGTGAAAACGCTCAACGCGAATCCTGCCCAAATAAGGCTGGATGTGAATGGGATGAGGACAAGTCCCAGGGCTGCGACGAGTTGTGCACAAATCATCCATGTTGTTTCGGTCCCATTTTTCACCCGACGAACGACACCGCCTTGAATGGCAGCATCGACAAAACCACTGGCCATGAACAAGTAACCGAGTTGAAGGGGCGTAATGTCAATTTTGGTCATTTGGAACAGTTGGAATGTAGCCTCCAGTCCAGCAAGTAAAAATGTAACCATGAAGGAGAATAAGAATAGAAAGCGAATGCGATATTGCCATAGCATGGCTCCGCCTTTAGGGAGCAACGCGCGTTTATTCGCCTGACCTCGTTGTTCCGGTTCGCTCAAAATGATTCCCGCGTAGATCATTAATAGTAAAGTCAATACGCCAGATATGATGAACGGAAGCTGAAGACTCGAATGGCCAAGTACCCCACCAATTGCAGGTCCGAAAATAAAACCAAGACCTATCGACATGCCGAGCAGCCCCATATATTTATTACGATTTTCCTCATCTGTCATATCCGCAACGAATCCAGTCACAGCCGTGTAGAGAGCGCCAGAGAACACGCCACCAACTACGCGCGACACATATAAAAGTGGTAAATTTTCAATGAATAACGCAAACAGTAAAAAGCTCATACTGAAGCCGAGCAGCCCAATCATGATTAACTTTTTTCTGCCCGTTCGATCAGACAATGCCCCCCAAAGCGGTGCAGTAAAGAAGGAAGCGAGTGCGTAGATGGTTAAAAGTCCCCCGACATGGACTTCAGAAAAGCCTTGCTGCACAATGACTTCGGGAAGAATCGGAATAATGATTCCGAATCCGAGGTAAACAAAAAATTGGATGGACATTAGTAGAAGAATTGCTTTTTTCATCATACCCCCACTTTCTCTTGAATCACTATTTCTATTTTACCCGTCGCATCCCAATCGCACAAAGAATATGTGTATTTTGCAAATGATGTGAGGGAGTATGCAACGAAAGCGTAAGAGTGTCCAAACTAAACTTCTATGTATGAATTATTTACAAATGGGGATAATTTGTAACATAATTGAAAGATTTAAAAGTGGTCAGGAGTGGTATCATTGTAGTAGGAATTGTATGGAATAAGTTCCATGAAAATAAGAAACTTTATCTGTATATAAACGTCTTGAACTAATAGAAAGGTCGAGGTGGAAAAGATGGCTAAAGAAGTTGATTTGAAAACGATCATCTCCAACTTGGCGAAGTTGGGTGTTTCGGCAACATTGACGAAATCCCGTCTGGAAATGCTGAAAGCCCTAGCGCCACCTGCGCAAGACCCACAAATTCAGTCGCAATAAAGAAAAACTCCGACAAAATTTTGTCGGAGTTTTTTTATTCATCGTCCTCATCCGAACTAAACATATACGTTCGATGATGGAACTTCATACTAAACACTAGTCCAATTGCCAGCATATTCCCCATCAGCGAGCTTCCCCCGTAACTGATGAATGGCAGTGGGATTCCTGTAATCGGCAACAACTGAATGGTCATACCGATATTTTCAAAAACGTGGAACGTAATCATAGCAATGATTCCCGCACAAATATACGTACTGAATGCATCCTTCAATTCAAGTGTAATTTTCGTCAAATGATAGATGAGGAAGAAATACATACAAATGACGAGACTTGCGCCGATGAATCCCCAATCTTCCCCAATGGATGTGAAAATGAAGTCAGTATGGCTCTCGGCCACATATACTTCGCGACCTTTATAGCCTTTACCTAAAATCTCGCCAGATCCAATGGCGTTCAATGATGTAATGAGATGCATCCCTTCATCAGACGCATAGCTATAAGGGTCTATCCATGAGTAGATCCTTGCGGCTTGGTATGATTTGAAGCCGAATGTATCTTCTAGAAATTTCTGTGCATACAGTGCTAATAACAGCAACGTAACTCCAATTGCCGCGGTTCCGGCAAAGAGCGGCACGATAATGCGCCAAGTAATCCCTGAAACGATAATTAAAGCAGCCGTAATCGCGATGAATACGAGCCCCGTACCAAGATCGGTTTGCATCATAATGAATAGCAACGGAATAAATAACAAAACGATTATTTTACCAAGTAAATAGAAATCTGTTTTCAATGTTTTCTTAATGAATTTTTCGTGGTGGGTAGTGATCATTCGTGCCATGCCAATAATGAAAAAGGTTTTCATAAACTCGGCAGGCTGAATACTCCCGATTTTAGGAATGTGGAACCAGCTTTTTGCTCCGTTTCTTTCCGCAACAAGTTCCATACCGTCAGGAAGAAAATGCAAAGTGGCTAGTAGGAAAATACCACCGCCGTAAATAACCCAAGCTGCCTTTTTATATTGTTCGGGCTCTAAGTACATCGTAATCGCAATAATGATTGTCCCGATGATATACCATTGAATTTGGGAGGGAATGAAGTTTATGGGGACACCCGCCAGTGTATATTGCCCTGTCGTCTGTGCGGAGGCAATTGCAAATAAGCTTATTAAACAAAAGATTAATAAGATAAATGCAAGTGTCCAGTCAAAGCGTTCTTTCGGTTTATTAGGTAATTTCATTTTTTTAAGTCACCTTTAATGTAATATATGAACATCTATTAGTATAACGCATCGAGCGTGTAGATGCATATCCTCATATTAGACGCCTAAGGAATAACAAAGTTGCCCAGCAGAATCTTGCGTGCTAAGCTTGTGGAGAAATTGAGGATTGATTGGCAAATGTTATTAAACTTGCAAGCAATTATGCCGAGGTGTGATTGATTAAACTTCCCTAAATTATTCATGAAAATGGTTGATTCATGGTAAACTAAAGTATAGAAAATCAACGGACAGTGAGGGTTAACTATGAAAAAGAGATTAGGTATTGTTTATGGGGGAAAGTCGGCGGAGCATGAAGTGTCATTGTCGACAGCGCGTGCAGTGACGCAGGCAGTGGACTTTAGTAAATATGAAGTAATTCCAGTTTATATTACTTATGACGGCGAGTGGCGACGAGGTTCAGCGCTCGAAGGGCCAGTGGTTACACTTGAGGAGCTTCGACTCGCGGGAGAGGGCAATGACAAACCAGATAGCATCCACAATTTTTTAAATGGTGGAGCGTTGGATATTGTTTTTCCGCTTCTTCACGGTACGAATGGGGAAGATGGTACGGTGCAAGGCTTATTTGAAGTGATGAATATTCCATATGTAGGAAATGGTGTGCTGGCATCATCGGCAGGAATGGACAAAGTGGTTATGAAGCAATTATTTGCACAGGTTGATTTACAACAAGTGCCTTACGTTTTCTTCTTGCGTAGTGGCTGGGTGCAGGAACGTCAACAATGGATAGACAAAATGGAAAATGAACTTAGCTGGCCGATGTTTGTTAAACCCGCAAATCTTGGATCGAGTGTCGGCATTAGTCAGGCAACGGACAGAGAAAGTCTGATTGCGGCAGTCGATATGGCGCTGAAGTTTGACCGACGCATCATTGTTGAGCAAGGTGTTGTTGCGCGGGAAATTGAAATGGGCGTCATGGGCAATGATGAGCCAGCCTGTTCGGTACCTGGAGAAATAAAACCAGTGACTGCATTTTATGATTACGAAGCAAAATATAAAGACGGTAATACAGAATTGGTTATTCCTGCACAAGTATCAGCAGAAGTTGCACAAACAATGGCAGACATGGCGCTGCGCGCTTATAAAGTGCTCGATTGTTCAGGGCTAGTACGTGCAGACTTCTTTGTAACAGCTGCAGATGAAGTGCTCATTAACGAGGTGAACACGATGCCAGGCTTTACGCCAACAAGTATGTTCCCGTTGCTTTGGCAGCAAACAGGCGTAGCGTATCCTGAGCTAATCGACAAACTAATTGAATTGGCAATACAACGACATGCAGAAAAACAAAACATACAATATATGATGGATTGAGTGTGGTGTAACATGAAACGGAAATTAACAGAACTGGCGGAATGGCTACAAGCGACGGGACAGCAGATGGATGGTGTGCTTGTAACAGGAGTTTCCATTGACTCTCGGAATGTGCAGGCAGGAGATCTGTTCATCCCTTTTCGCGGGGAGCAGGTGAATGGACACCGCTATGTGCAACAGGCTATTGAACAAGGGGCAGCTGCTGCTTTATGGATGACAGATGAACCGGATCCGCCGGCTAATGTGGCTCTGATATTTGTAGACAATCCCGAACTTGCATTGCAGGAGATGGCCCGGGCTTATCGGGATACACTATCTTGTAAAGTCATTGGAATTACAGGGTCTAATGGTAAAACGTCAACAAAGGATCTTGTCGCGAGCGTGCTGTCACCTTATTTTAAGGTGCAAAAAACAGAAGGAAACTTCAATAATGAACTCGGTTTGCCATTGACGATTTTATCGTTGGATGAAGAGACAGAAATTGCTGTCCTAGAAATGGGTATGAGTGGCTTCGGGGAAATTTCATTTTTATCGAAATTGGCAAAACCGCATTACGCCATCATTACCAATATCGGAGAAGCGCATATGCAAGATCTCGGCTCACGCGCGGGAATAGCAATGGCGAAATTTGAAATGATTGACGGACTGCAACAAGGTGGCAAGCTTTTTTATGACGGTGACGAACCGTTGTTACAGGAACTTGTTCAGCAGCAATCTTCCGTTGAAGCCCTCTCATTTGGATATGATCAAGAAGCTACATTGGCACTGAAGGACATTGAGTCGAGTGATGAAGGCAGTCATTTTACCGTGAAAGGGCTATTGAATGAGTCGTTTACAATTCCTGTTTACGGGGCTCATCAAGTGAAGAACGCGCTTGCCGCTATTCTATTCGCTAATGAATTAGCGGTTGAGGCAGAGGCAATTCGAATGGCACTTCGCAATGCAACGCTAACAGATATGCGTATGCAGCCGGTGGTCATGGCAAATGGTGCGTTAGTAATTAATGATGCTTATAACGCTGCTCCGACATCGATGCGTGCGGCGCTTGCATTTATTCAAGAGACGGGCTTACGCAAAGACAAGTGGGTCGTTCTGGCTGATATGCTTGAACTTGGCGCGGAAGAGCGACAATACCATGAGCAGCTAGCAGGCGAGTTGTTAAAGATGGACTTGAAGGGGATATTATTGTTCGGACAGCGCATGAAATGGTTGCATGGGGCATTATTAAGCGAGCAAACTGTCAAAGCGCAGTTGTTGTGGTCGGAAAAGGACTATGCACCACTAGTCGATGTGCTTCGAAACGCGACGGGAGCTGATTCAATCATTTTGTTGAAGGGCTCGCGGGGAATGGCACTTGAACATGTACTGGAAGGGTTGAGTGGCAAATGAGGACAGGAGTGTTATTCGTCCACGGCTTCACCGGAGGTTCTTTTGAAGTCCGTCCATTTGTGAACTACTTAAACAGCAAAACAGACTGGAAAATCGCTGTCCCTATCTTACCGGGACATGGTGTTACACTTGAGCTTGGTAAAGTATCAGCTGAATCTTGGCTGATGGAAGCGGAGTTAGCACTCAAAAAATTACAGAAGGAAGTCGACCGTGTCATTGTGGTCGGCTTTTCTATGGGTGGACTCATTGCGCTCTATTTGGCATTGCGGTATAAAATTGACAAGTTAGTCCTTTTGAGTGCGGCTGCAAAATATATAAGTCCCCGCAATTTGCTTGAAGATGTGGGCATTATGCTTGCTGAATCAATGACGAAAAAATATCCACCGAATACATTTTATCATTTGTATGAATACAAGCTGAAGCACACACCACTACGTGCAGTCATTGAGTTTTTGCGTATCGTGAAAATCGTTGAACCATATTATGGGCGGATTACAGCACCAGTTTGCATTGTTCAAGGGAAAAAGGATGGAATTGTTCCCTTGGCTTCAGCTAAATATTTAATTGAAAAATTAGGTTCCGAAAAAAAGGAATTCATAATATCGGACCTCGGGAAGCATCATATCTGTTACAGCGATGATTGTGATAATTGGTTTAAGGAAGTGTTGGCGTTCATGAAACGAGATGAGTTTGTCTAGGCTTCGACAGCCAGTCCCTCGGGTCATAAGCCAGATTAGCTGTGCAGCAAAAGACGCTGCTTCGCTAATCCGTCTTATGCCTGTCGGGCCAAAACGGCAGTCTACGCTTTTCTGGTAATAAACTGATTATTACTACTTAAGCAGAATGATTGCAGGGGATGATTTTGCATGTTACACTGTGATGAGCATTGGATACATTTACACGGGACTCTTCAATTGGTGAAGAGTACTTTTTTTTGAATAAAACGGTTTGTTCACCTAAAGCGGATAATTGTCCGTTGATCGAACCGCTCGGCAAAGACCGGGCTTTCCTTTTCAACCATAACCTCTACTATAGAGAATGCAAAATATCGGAAACGTTCCCTTTAATGGCTCGAATTTGCCGCGCCTTCATTTGCAAATGTAACCAATTGTCAAATGAGAAAACAAAGGAGATTGAGAAGTTTGACGAATTTTTCAGAATTAAACATCAGTGAATCAACACAACGTGCTCTAAGTAAAATGGGGTTCGAAGAAGCAACACCAATCCAAGAAGGTACTGTCCGTTTTGGTATGGAAGGTCTTGACGTTATTGGTCAGGCACAAACAGGTACAGGGAAAACAGCGGCGTTTGGTATTCCAATCATTGAAAAAATCGACACAAGAAACCCAGCGGTACAAGCACTTGTTATCGCACCAACACGTGAGTTGGCTATTCAAGTTTCTGAAGAGATTTACAAAATTGGTGCTGACAAACGTGCACGCATCCTTTCTGTTTACGGTGGGCAAGAAATCGGGCGTCAAATCCGTGCGCTACGCAACAATCCACAAATCATCGTTGGAACGCCTGGACGTATCCTCGACCATATTAAACGTAAAACGTTGAAATTGGATGGCGTACAAACGCTAGTACTTGACGAAGCAGATGAAATGTTGAACATGGGCTTCATCGAAGACATCAACACAATTCTTGCAAGTGTTCCGGCTGAACGCCAAACACTTCTGTTCTCGGCTACAATGCCTGGACCAATCCGTAAAATTGCGGAAACGTTCATGAAGAACCCAGAAATCGTTAAAATCAAGTCAAAAGAAATGACTGTTGAAAACATCGAGCAGTTCTTCGTGAAATCACAGGAGCGCGAGAAGTTTGATATCCTGTCACGTCTATTGAATGTTCACCAACCAGAGCTTGCGATTGTTTTCGGTCGTACGAAGCGTCGTGTTGATGAGCTTTCACATGCACTAAGCATTCGCGGTTACATCGCTGAAGGTATTCACGGCGACTTGACACAAGCAAAACGTATGTCAGTTCTTCGTCAGTTCAAAGAAGGTAAAGTAGATATTCTTGTTGCGACTGACGTTGCGGCACGTGGCCTTGATATTTCAGGGGTTACACATGTTTACAACTTCGATATTCCACAGGATCCTGAAAGCTATGTTCACCGTATCGGTCGTACAGGTCGCGCAGGAAAAAGTGGAGTGGCGATTACATTTGTTACACCACGTGAAATGGGTTACCTACGTATCGTTGAAGAAACAACTAAAAAGCGCATGACTCCTTTAACGCCACCATCCTCTGACGAAGCACTTGTTGGTCAGCAACGTCTAGCGGTTGAGCAGTTAGCGGAAATCGTTGAGAAAAATGAATTGAGTGACTACACGCATTTAGCATCTGAATTACTTACTAAATTCGATGCGAATGATCTTGTTGCAGCGGCACTTCGTTCATTAACACGCGAACCGAATGATACACCGGTATCGATTTCGGAAGAGCGTCCATTACCAGCACGTGGAGGTTCACGTAGCGGTGGTGGTGGCTACAAAGGTAACCGCAGCGGCGGTCGTTCATCAGGTAACGGCGGTGGTCGTGGTTATGGTGGCGGAGCATCTCGTCGTAGTGGCGGCGGAAGTCGTGACGGAGCAAGAAGAGATAGCGGTCGTTCACGCAGCACAAGAACAGAACGTTAATCATTCCTTTATCAATTGCGCCTTGGCGTAATTGTGTCCAGATTTTTTCGAGCTCGCAAGTGTTTGTCGAATAAAGGTTAAAAGTCGGGGAGCGTGTATACGCCCCCGACTTTTTTGTATATGGTTTGATTGTTTCAGGAAAAATGAAACATTTTCACTTGCGAATCGTATAGAATGTATAGAAAGAGGTGTTCATATGAGGGCGCAGCCAAGCAATCGGATATCGGAAAAAGGTTTAAGAGTGTGGAGACTTTATGGCATTATGCAAACGGCATTGCTATTGCTTGTTGCGATAGGTGCCGGAGTTTTGGCCTATCTATTTGAAGGACCGTGGTGGATTTACGCAATTGCGGTAGCCGTCGTTGTGTTATTTTCTTATTTATTCATTTATCTGTTCCCGAAAGTGAGATGGATGCGATGGCGTTATGAGGTGCGTGAATCCGAAATTGAATTACAGCACGGGCTTTTTATCGTCAAAAGGACGTTAATTCCAATGGTGCGGGTTCAGCATGTCGATACTGCCCAAGGCCCAATTCTTCGGAAATATAATTTAGCTGAAATTACGATTTCCACAGCGGCAACGAACCATAGTATTCCTGCACTCGTGACGGAAGAAGCGGATGAACTACGTGGAAGAATTTCAGTGCTCGCAAGGGTGGCGGAAGACGATGTCTAATAATCGCTATAAATTGCATTGGATCACGGCAATTATTGAAGTGTTGAAAACGTTAAAGGAAATGATTCTTCCGCTAATTGTTTTACTCTTTGCAAATGGATTGAAGGATTTAGGAACGGGACGATGGTACATAGATTATGCTTCATTTCTTATTTTTGGCGTCCTGCTCATCGTGTTTTTGGCTACAGGAATTATCAAGTGGAAGCGATTTGAATATTGGTTCGAGGAAGATGAGCTACGTATTGAGTATGGATTGTTCGTCAAGAAGAAGCGGTATATCCCCTTTGATCGAATTCAAAGTCTTGACTATACAGAGGGAATTTTACATCGACCCTTTAAGCTAATCAAAGTAAAGGTGGAAACTGCGGGTAGTTCTTCAGCCAAAAAATCGGAGGCGGAACTAACGGCGATTACGAAAGCGGCCGCTGAAAGAATTGAACTAGAAATCGCAGAGGCGAAAATTAGAAGAAAAGCTATTGTTGTTGATGAAGGTGAAGGGCTAGAGAAGTTATTTGTTGACGAAGAGGCGCATGTGAAGTCTATTTTTACTTTGTCGGCGAAGGATCTCTTTATTTTAGCGACGACTTCGGGAGGTATCGGTGTCATACTTTCGGGTGCAGCCATCTTTTTATCGCAGTTTTCCGATATGATTCCATATCAATGGATGTATGAAGAAGTTTCGGTTTTTATTAAATATGGGCTTGTGATTGTTGCGTTGGTCGTCTTTTTAGGCTTCGTCGTCGTATGGGGATTGTCCGTTGCGATGACGTTCTTCCAATATTATGGTTTTTCCGTGGCACTAGATGAGCAGGATATCGTCATCACGCGAGGATTATTGGAAAAGAAAAGAATGACAGTGCCGTTGAATAGAGTTCAAAGTGTGCGGATAATTGAGAATCCAGTTAGACAGTTGTTCGGCTATGCGGCAGTCGTTATTGACAGTGCTGGTGGTGGAGGAGCAGAAGGTGCGAAAATTAACCTATTCCCTTTGGTTAAAAAAGCTGCTATACATCATTCGTTATGCCAGATATTTCCTAACTTGGTGCTAGAGGATCCAACGCATAAACTACCTAATCGGGGGAGACGTTTTTACTATCGCATTGACTTCGTATGGATGATTCCTGTCATCGGTGCTTTAACTTATTTTTTCTTCCCATATGGACTATTTTCCTTATTGATCATTCCAGTTATCATTCTCTTTGGACTTTGGCAACACCGCTCTGCGGCATATGAAATTACAGGCAATCAGCTGACGATGCGTTTTAGAGGATTTAGCTTACAAACTGCATTTTTAATGAGGAAAAGGATTCAATCGTTGGAAATGAAACAAAATTATTTTCATAAGCGTAAACAGGTAGCTACATTAGCTGCGAGCGTTAAATCAGGAATGGGTATTTTTCGCGCGCATGTCTTTCATATGGAGGAATTGGAGGCGGAGAGAATTCTTTCTTGGTATGAAAGAAGCTGGGAAAACAAAGGACAGCAGGAGTAGTTCCTGCTGTCCTTCCCAATTCATTATCTTTTTTTCCAACTAACAATGCGTTTGGGGTGAAAATAACTCAGTCCAATCAAAAATCCGACGATAAGCCCGATAATATGAGCAATCCAGTTAATATTTGGTTGGATAAATGTCATGACGACACCGATTACGATAATTGGTAAAATGATTTGTCTAAGTTGTGGAAGGATATGCTTCGTGTAATAAACAAGTGCCCCGAATGCGCCGAAAATCCCGTAAATCGCTCCGCTAGCCCCGACGCTTGCATAGTCAAGGGGTTGCAGGAAGTAGGTTGCGATATTGCCGAAAATACCAGCCAGTAAGTAAACAGTTAGGAAGCGGGCCTTGCCAGCTATTTTTTCAAGCTCTGGTCCAAAAACAAATAGAGAAAACATATTGAATAACAGATGTGAAAATCCAGCATGTAAGAACATAGGTGTAAATAAGCGCCACCATTCTCCTTCAGCTATTAAAAAATTGATGCCCATACCGCTGAAATAGATTCGATCCCCTATACCTGGGATATATCCAATCAAAGCAACGAGGATGTTCAAAGAAAGTAATGCTGTAACGATTGGATACAGACGGATATATTGCGAGAAATTTTCTGTACGACTAAACATTTTTTCACCTCAATCTATAAGCATATTATACATTTATTCACTTGATTCAGCAAAATCCACCACTTCTATGGATTGTTTAATTAAGTAACAAATTAGAAAGGAGGAATGGCTTTGATAGCAGGAATTGGTTTAGATATCGTTGAATTAGACCGTATTGCTAAATTAGATGCACATTCAGAGAAGTTTCGTTTGCGAATTTTAACGTCAGAAGAACTACAAATTTATGATACACTTACCAACCATCGTCGGATAGAGTTTCTAGCGGGGCGTTTTGCTGGCAAGGAAGCTTATGCGAAAGCGAATGGTACGGGCATTGGTGAGGCCTGTAACTTTACAGATATTGAAATTTTACCCGAGGCAAGTGGGAAGCCGATCCTTTATTTCAAAAAAAATAAGGTCTCTGGATTTGTTTCAATTACGCACACGAAAACAGTAGCAGCAGCACAAGTAATCTTACTCGCATAAATGTCCATCCTCTCTCATAAGATGACCTACCCGATTGAAATGAGAAAGGATGAACTGTATGCGTAGCCGGATAGTTGCTCTGTTGTTAGTTATAGTTATGGTACTCCTTGCGGCATGTGGGGCGCCATCGAAAGAGGATGTTACGAAAAAGCTTAGTGGCAAGTGGAATGATACGAAAGGGTATGAACTAAAGGCGACGATGGAGATTAAGACTGGGGAAGAACCACGTATCTATGATGTTGTTGTTTGGTATACAAAGCCAGCCTTCTATCGTGTGAATGTTAGTCAAGCAGGTAGCGAGGATTCACAAATGATTGTGCGCAATGAAGAAGGTGTATTTGTTGTCACGCCATCACTCGGTAAAACATACAAATTCCAAAGTGATTGGCCTGCACAAAATAGTCAGGCGTATTTGATCGGTGCATTGTCTGATGATATTAAAGCGGATAAAAATGCGACGATGACTGAAAAAGACAAGACGTATATCTTTGAAACAGCGACTCGTAATAATCATAAAAAAGTTTTGCCGACGCAGCGAATTCATATCGACAAAAAAACATTGCTGCCAACCTATGTATCCGTGTTAGATGAGAATAAAGAAGAAAAAATACGCATCACTTTCAAGCAGATTACACTTGGAAAAGAACGAAAAGCTGAAGACTATGCGGTAGAAATAGATGGTTCGAATATTGAAAAAGAACAAAGCCCGGAAGATGGTAAGAAAACAGGCTTCCAAACTTATTACCCAACAGTCAATTGGGAAGGAATCACGTTGGATGAAGAGCAAATGGAAACAGCAAATGGCACAAGATCCTTCATGACAATTAGCGGAAGTAAAGAATTCATCATTGTTCAAGAGCCGGCTACAGTACCTGACCAAAAAATAGCTGTCTCAATCGAGGGGGATCCTGTAGATCTTGGATTTACGGTTGCAGCTTTAACTGACAACTCCATTCGTTGGGAAAGTAATGGTATCTCGTTTTTCATCGCATCTGAAATGCTAACGCAAGATGAGTTGATTGAAGTAGCTTCGTCGATGCAAGCGGAGGGCATGAAATAATTTTATCTGGATTCAGCTGAAAATTTCTGCTGAATACTAGAACGCTGGCTAAGGTCACCAGGTCTTGAAACAGTGCCTTAATTTCTGCAAAGAACACAGAAATACGGCAAATCGAACCCTTCGCTGTTCGATTGGCAACGCCTGCATGACCTGCATCAAAGCCTCCGGTATTGACGAAGAAAGGGTCGGGGATTGATAATAGAGAGTAACAACATATAAATGAGGGGGCATCATGAAAAACTCTGTTCATTATCGTCCAACGCAAGTAGCTATAAATCTGGAAGCCATCAAGGCGAATATCGGGAACTTAAGACAATATATTGGAAGTTTGACTTCTGTAATTGCGGTTGTGAAAGCGAATGGCTACGGACATGGAGATGTGGAAGTAGCCATTGCTGCTTTTGAAGCAGGTGTTCAGATGGTTTCGGTTGCGACACCGGATGAAGCCGTGCGGCTCCGAATGGCGGGCATCAGTGGAGATATCCTTGTTATGGGTCCGTCCCCCACTAGCTTTGCTGCAAAGGCAGCTGAACTCGATATCATTATTGCCGTTTCTAGTGCTGAGTGGTTGCAGATGGCACTGGACTACGAAGAAAAAATTAGCAAACCATTAAAAATTCATGTAAAAATTGATAGCGGTATGGGTAGAATTGGGTTACGGGATGCAGCATCCCTTCAGGCGATTTTGTCGATTGTCGAGCATACCGAAGACGTGCAATTAGATGGCATTTTTACTCATTTCTCCTGTGCAGATGAGGGGAATCAAGGAACAACGGAAAAACAGTTTGCGATGTTTAAGGGGCTGGTACAAACATTACGAGAAAAACCGCGAATTGTTCATGCGTCGAATAGCGCGGCAGCCCTCCTATATCGCGATTATGGATTGGATGCGGTTCGTTTCGGGATTGGTCTTTATGGTATTGCATCCTCAGATTATGTGGCAAAAAAATTACCATTCACCCTTGAAAGAGCATTGCAAATCGAAAGTGAGCTCGTCCATGTCAAATATGTAGAGGCTGGTACCCCGATTAGTTATGGTGGCACATACGAAACGACTGAGGGGGAGTGGATTGGCACCATTCCGATTGGCTATGCGGATGGTTTAAGACGTGGTTTGCGGGGACAGGATGTTCTCGTTGGGGGAGAGCGAGCAGCGCTTGTCGGTACAATTTGTATGGATCAATGCATGGTGAAGTTAGCACGCGAAATGCCGATTGGTGAAAAAGTTACTTTGATTGGTCGTCAAGGGCAGGAAGAAATTACGATGGAAGAGTGGGCGGAACGACTCGGCACCATTCCATATGAAATTGCTGTTTCGATTGCGGAACGTATTCCGAGAATATATATTGGGAAAGATGGACAGCCTATCTAATATCCGTACTTTCGACAAAAAAACAACTAGTCTTGCAGAATCCTGTCAATAAACTTCCTTCTATGTCTTCTCATTGTCGTTATTCAATGGTAAGATGAACTTGTACTGAAATGAGGGAACGGCTTTGTCGGAGGTGCTGACGTTGCGTGCAAATAAAAACATGAAAGAAATCATTGTTAAGATTCCAAAACGGATGCTGAATGAAAATGAACATACGGTCGTTCATCTGGAGCCCGGGCGTGAGGATTTCGTTTATATTTCGACAAAACGATACGTAACCGACTATGAATCGGCTACGATTAGAGAAGAAATGATGAAGGGTTACGTCGAAATGTCACAAATCAACCTGAAAATCGCCACAGAATGCTTGCATGTGGAGTTTGAAGCCCAGCATACGGTGGAACGTCTCGTAAGCGGAGGATGAAAAGTTGGCAATAAAACGTGGAGACGTCTTTTTTGCAGATCTGTCGCCTGTCGTTGGTTCCGAGCAGGGGGGTACAAGACCGGTTCTAGTTATTCAAAATGACATAGGCAACCGGTTTAGTCCGACAGTCATTATTGCGGCAATTACCGCGCAAATACAAAAAGCGAAATTGCCTACGCATGTTGAAATTGATGCGGCGCGCTATGGATTCGAGCGGGATTCAGTTATCCTGCTCGAACAAGTCCGCACAATCGACAAGTCAAGGCTTACTGATAAGATTACGCAACTAGATGATTTTTTGATGGAACAGGTCGATGAAGCACTTGAAGTGAGCTTCGGTCTCGTCAAATTCTGAGCATACATATAAGAAAAACACCGCAGGATTTATATCTGCGGTGTTTTTTGATGTCGAAGCATGAAAAATGGACTATTTTCAATTATGTGACAAAAAGAGGTGTGCTACTTCATTTTTTTCGTTACAATGAGGATATGTAGTATTTCACTTAAAGAAATTTAGCAAGGGGGCTTATCGGTATTATTATGAACAAATATATGGTGGAAAGTATAAATCAGTATCTGGATAACATTATTGAACGGTGGCAAGTAAGTATGGAAGAAGTGGAAGATGAGCGCTTTTTTCAGTTTATGCCTTTTCAGCTTATCGAAAAAACAAGTAGAGAATTCGCAGAACTCATGACGTCAAATATTACAGATGACGATGTCATTGACGAAACGAAGCTAAATGATTTCGCTGAAAAAGTAGTACGTTTCGGTTGGTCCATTAAATTTGTGAACAAGGCGATTGATAATTTTTCGCGAATTACTTTTAATTTACTAGAAGAAAAAGAGATCATTAAAAACAGTAATTTGCGTCCTGTCATGGATGTGTTTACAAATTGGATTACACCCCTACGTGGAAGCATTATCCAAGCCTACTCTACGGAATGGGAACGAACGGTTAGCTTACAAAGAATCGCTTTGCAGGAGTTATCTGCATCACTAATTCCTGTTTTCGATAAAATTTCAGTTATGCCATTAGTCGGAACGATTGATTCGGAACGTGCCAAGCTCATTATGGAAAACCTATTGGAAGGGGTAGTAAGGCAAAGGGCGGAAGTTGTTCTCCTCGATATTACAGGTGTACCAGTTGTCGATACAATGGTTGCCCATCATATTATTCAAGCAGCGGATGCGGTCAGACTCGTCGGGGCAAAATGCATGCTTGTCGGAATTCGGCCGGAAATTGCCCAGACGATTGTGACTTTAGGTATCAATTTAAATGATTTCACTACTACGAGTACATTGAGACGCGGGATGCAGGAGGCCTTGAGGTTGACGAACCGTACCATGATGGAGGTAGATTGCTCATGAATATGCGAATTCCAATTTTAAAATTAAACGACGTTTTAATCGTTTCTGTCCAATGGGAACTCGATGACCAGACGGCTATTCAGTTTCAAGAGGATCTATTGAAAAAGATGCATGAAACGACGGCGAGAGGTGTGGTGATCGATTTGACGCCGATTGACTTCATTGATTCATTCATCGCTAAAGTGTTAGGAGATGTCATTAGCATGTCGGGATTGATGGGAGCCAAAGTTGTTATTACAGGAATTCAGCCAGCCGTCGCTATTACACTCATTGAACTTGGAATTCGCTTGGAGGATGTATTGACTGCGCTCGATCTTGAAAACGGATTGGACAAACTACGCCAAGAATTGGAGGCCTGATTATGGGGGACCGGTCTTCTGTAGAGATAAATAGGGAGTGGGATATTGTTGCGGCTCGACAGCTTGGTCGGAATGAGGCTAAAAAGTCCGGCTTTAGTACTGTTGATCAGGCACGCATTACAACTGCTATTAGCGAGTTAGCACGTAATATTTATTTATATGCTGGAAAAGGTAAAATTGAAATTGAAAGTCTTTCTGTAGATGGCTTATCAGGCATTACAATCATCGCTTCTGACGAGGGACCCGGAATTTCGGATATACGTATAGTAATGGAGGATGGGTTTACAACTTCAGGAGGGCTTGGTGCAGGAATGCCGGGTGTAAGAAGGCTTATGGACGAATTTAAATTAGAGACAGAAGTTGGGGTGGGAACGGTAATTACCGCAACAAAATGGCTTAGGTGAGGGGATGATGATGGGTGCCTCAGGATATTGTGAAGCAATATAAAGAAATTATGCAGCAATATATTGATAGGCCAAATGAAGAAGCTCTTTATTTGGGGCAGAAATTTAGTAGGAAATTCATTGGGCAAGACATATCACCTGAAGAGGTCATTAGTATTCATAAAATTGCTCTTACTGAAATGTATCCGGATATACAGGATGAGCTGGTGAATTCATTTGATTTTTTAATTGAAATGATGATTCACTATGGACTTGCTCTTAAGGAGCATCAAAGCTTAATCCGTAGGCAGGCAGAAATCCAGATGGAAATCAATGTAGCTGTGAAGGTGCAAGATACATTATTGAAGACAAAAATACCGGAAGTTCGAGAATTGGATATCGGCTTTGTAACAGAGCCGGCCAAAAAGATGAGTGGAGATTATATTTATTTTCTGCATGATAATTATTATGAGACAAGTGTAGCAGTTGCTGATGTGATGGGAAAGGGAATTCCGGCGGCGCTTTGTATGACAATGATAAAGTTCGGGATTGACAGTTTGCGTAACGAGGATACAAGTCCGGGAAATGTACTCGAAATCGTTAATCGAATCGTGGAAAAGAGCGTAGATGACTCTATGTTTATTTCCATGTTTTATGGGAAGTACGATGCAAGAGATGCAAGTTTTACTTACGGTTCGGCTGGGCATGAGCCAGCCCTTATGTATAAGGCGTCTACTGGTACGTTTACAGAACTTGGTGCAAAGGGGCTTTTGCTTGGCGTTCATGCGGATGTACTATATGAAGAAAAGTCAGTTGTGTTAGAGGAAGGCGATTTCATCGCTATGATGACGGATGGTGTGACAGAAGTACGTACGGATACTGGTTTTATAGATAGTGAAGTGATTAAGTCGCTGTTGCTAGAAGTAAAGGGAGAGTCTGCTCAAGTTATTGCGGATACAATGTACAACAAGCTTGCGGCAGCACAGGATTTTCGTTTGAGAGATGATTTTACGATTGTGATTTATAAAAAAAGGGAATAATAGAGTTTTGTTTATTAAAAAGAGGGTATGCATCAGTTTAGTGTGCATTTTTTCAAAAATAGAAAACTCGGGGTGAGAATTATGGATTTGCAGGTGGAGCTATTAGAAGAAAACAGTGTTCAACGTTTTAAAATTGTTGGTGAAATTGATGCGTTTACAGCCACGAAGTTAAGAGAGTGCCTCGCACCGGCTGAAAAAGTGGCAGATATGCAAGCGGAATTAGATCTGTCCGAGGTGGAGTATGTGGACAGTACCGGTCTCGGCGTATTTGTTGGGTTTTATAAAGCTGTGAAAGCTAACGGAGGGCATGTCAAAATCATTGGTGTTAATTCGCGCCTTAAAAGGCTATTTGAAATTACAGGTTTAAATGAAGTTATGGATATAGCAATTGAGGAAAGTAGGGACGAAGATGCAGGCGTATGACTATATTGAAATCAGGGTTCCCGCGAAAGCCCAGTATGTAGGTGTCGCTCGTCTAACAATATCGGGACTCGCAAGCCGATTAGGTTTTACGTATGACGAAATTGAAGATTTAAAGATAGCTTCGAGTGAAGCGATTACAAATGCGGTTCAGCATGCGTATAAGGCTGATGAGGAAGGAGAAGTCGTTGTCGGCTGCGCACTTTTCGAAGATAGGTTAGAAATCATGGTTGCGGATCATGGGAAAAGTTTTAATTTTGAGGAGACGAAAAAATCATTAGGGCCCTATAACGAACAGGTGGAAGTTCAATTTCTTCGGGAAGGCGGCCTCGGTTTGTACCTGATGGAAACACTTATGGATGATGTGAAAGTACATCATAAGGAGGGTGTGACGGTCTTTATGACTAAATATCTCGGCGGAGAGCGGGGGGATGATGATGTCGGAAGAACAGTCTCCTCGTGATTCTGGAACGAAGGAACAGGTACTGCTTTGGATAAAGCAATACCAGGAAACCGAAAATGAAGAAGCGCAAACAAATCTCGTTCTACATTATGAGCGTTTGGTACAATCGATTGCTAGAAAATATTCCAATGGCAAACCTTATCATGAGGATATAGCGCAAGTAGGTATGCTGGGACTTTTAGGAGCGATTCGTCGTTACGATCCGGCATTTGGTAGAAGTTTTGAAGCATTCGCAGTTCCAACAATCATTGGAGAAATCAAACGGTTTCTTAGGGACAAAACGTGGGCAGTCCATGTTCCGAGACGTATTAAGGAGCTTGGCCCAAGAATTAAAGCAGCTGTTGAAGCGTTAACGACAGAATTACAACGCTCTCCGCTCGTCAGTGAAATTGCTGAATACCTAGATGTGGACGAAGAACTGATCCTTGAAGCGATGGAAATGGGAAGAAGTTATCAGGCACTTTCTATGGATCGGGGGCTGGAGTCAGATTCTGATGGAGCGCTGGTGACTTTGTTTGATATCATTGGAGATACTGATGCAGGCTTTGAAAGGATAGATCAACGTATGTTAGTTGCGAATGCGTTAAATGTACTTTCAGAACGCGAAAAACAGATTATCCAATATACATATATCGAACAATTAAGCCAAAAAGAAGCAGGAGAGCGACTTGGTATTTCCCAAATGCATGTCTCGAGATTACAACGAAAAGCTATCAAGAAGTTACAGGAAGCAATTCTGGCGGCTGGTGGTGTTTCATAGTGGAATCTATGCTAACTGAACACGTTGAAGTCTATGTTTATCAGGCTGCGAAACGGGGAAATTGGGAATCTGGAGATACGTACTTCATGCAAGCCGAGAAGGATTATTTCATCTGCGCCATTGCGGATGGCTTAGGGAGTGGACCGATTGCTCGTCAATCAGCACAAATCATTCCAAAAGTATTGAGCGAATTTCATTCTGAAACGATTGACGAATTGCTAAGTCGTTGTAATGAATATATGGTACAAAAACGTGGAGCCGCTGTTGCGATTTTGAAGATAGACCATACCCAGAAAACGATACAATACAGTTGTGTGGGGAATGTTCGATTATATATTTTGCACAACAGAACAAAGATGATTTATCCTTTGCCTGTAATGGGCTATCTGTCGGGGAGACCTCAAAAGTTAAATACGCAGCAATACGACTACCAGGCGGGAGATTTGTTTTTTCTACATTCAGATGGGGTCACGTTAAATAGCCCAAAATTTTTATTAAAGGAGAGCTCAGGGGCATATGAATTGTCTCGGAATGTATTACAAACCGTCGATGACGGAGACGATGCAACCTTTATAGCGGGAAGTCTACTTCTATAAATGGGAAGTAGGCTTTTTGTTTGAATTCAGCAAAAAAACCTGCAGAATACAGATAAAAGCCTACGGCGGATGTCACGGATTTTTAAGGGAAGCTTTAGAGGAAGGCAACTTAAGTTCGTCGCGTCCTGCGACAATAGTTGCATGACCCACATCCTATGGGCCTAGCGTGTTCGAAAAAAATCCGGACGCAATTACAGCAAGGCGTAATTGATGTTAAAATGAAAGGCAGTGAAGAAAGGGTGGTTGTATTGATAGGACATATTATTAAAGCGACAGCGGACAAGGCGGCTGTCAGTATCCGTCAAACCGAAAAAGTAATTGAGCTACTTGATCAAGGAAACACGGTTCCGTTCATAGCTAGGTATCGAAAAGAGGAAACGGGCTCACTTGATGAGGTTCAGATAAAGGCAATTGAGGATGCTTATAGTTATGTCAAAGGTCTTGAACAGCGAAAAGAAGAAGTGATTCGGCTGATTGATGAGCAAGGTAAACTTGACGACGATTTGAGAAAATCGATTGAAGGAGCTACAGTGCTACAGCGCATTGAAGATTTGTACCGTCCGTTTAAACAGAAAAGGCGGACGAGAGCAATGATTGCAATTGAAGCTGGACTTGAACCACTCGCTAATCAGTTGTTGGAATATTCGACGGCCATGCCGGAAGAAATGGCCAAGCCTTTTATGAATGAAGAAGCGGGCATAACTACAGTTGAAGAGGCACTCTCGGGTGCACGTGATATTATTGCCGAGCGGTTTGCGGATGATGCCGCCATTCGGGAGAATATCCGGAAGCTGACATGGAATAATGGTTTGATTGTATCTGCGGTAAGAAAAGGTGCGGAAGATGAGCGCAACGTATTCGGTAACTATTATGAGTACGAAGAGCCGCTAAAAAAAATAGTGCCACACCGTGTGCTTGCGTTGAATCGCGGTGAAAAAGAAGAAGTGCTTAGAATTAGTGTATCCTTCCCGACAGTACAAATTATCGGGGGACTTGAACGTGAATTGATCCGCAAAGCCCATGTGCCGGTAGCCGCGCAAGTGAAGGAAGCGATTGAAGATGCATTTAAGCGATTGATAGCGCCTTCTATTGAACGGGAAATTAGAACGGCTTTGACTGAGAAGGCTGAAGAACAGGCAATCCATGTATTTTCGGAAAACTTAAAGAGCCTGCTCCTGCAGCCGCCATTGAAAGGGAAAGTGGTGTTAGGCGTGGACCCAGCCTTCCGTTCAGGCTGTAAGCTAGCAGTTGTCGATGAAACCGGAAAGCTGCTGGAGATATCTGTTGTGTATCCGCATCCGCCGAAGCCGGAAAAGGAAAAGTCGAAGCGTATCATTTTGGAGCTACTTAAAAAATATCCGGTTTCTATTATAGCGATTGGAAATGGAACTGCTTCGCGTGAGACAGAGTTGTTTATTGTGGAATGTATAAAAGAAGCAACAGCAGGCGTTTCTTATGTAATTGTCAATGAAGCGGGGGCAAGTGTCTACTCAGCTTCGGCTAAAGCGCGGGAAGAGTTCCCGGATTTACAAGTTGAACAGCGAAGTGCGGTATCGATTGCCAGGCGTTTGCAGGATCCGCTATCTGAGCTAGTGAAAATTGACCCGGGTTCTGTTGGAGTAGGGCAATATCAGCATGATGTAGCTAAAAAACGCTTATCGGAATCATTAACGTTCGTTGTTGAAACAGCGGTGAACCGAGTGGGAGTCGACGTGAACACTGCCTCCTCATCATTGCTGCAATATGTTGCGGGGTTATCGAAGGTTGTGGCAGAAAACATCGTGAAATCTCGCGAAGAAAACGGTTTGTTTACGAAGCGGAACCAATTGAAGAAAGTGCCGCGACTTGGTGCGAAGACTTATGAACAAGCGATCGGCTTTCTTCGTGTACCTGGGGCGGCAGATCCTTTTGATTCAACCGGCATTCACCCAGAAAGCTATGCGTTAGCGGAGCGAGTACTAGAAGAGGTTGGATTAGGGAAAAAAGTACTCGGCAAGAAAGAAACGGCGGAAGCATTGGCAGACCTTGACATTAAATCGCTTGCCGCGAAGTTAGATGTTGGAGAAGTAACGCTGAAGGATATTATCGACACCCTTCAAAGACCGAATCGAGATCCACGTGATGATTTTCCACAACCGCTATTAAAAGCGGATGTACTAGATATGAAAGATCTTTACCAAGGTCTTGAAATGCAAGGGACTGTCCGGAATGTGGTCGATTTCGGTGCATTCATTGATATAGGGGTAAAGGAAGATGGGCTAGTTCATATTTCGAAATTGAGAAAAGGTTATGTGAAACACCCATTAGATGTAGTGTCGTCGGGTGATATCGTTACGGTATGGGTAGAGGGAGTAGATAAAGCGAAGGGTAGAATTTCATTAACGATGTTACCGCCGGTAAAAAGCTAACGAGTTGTAGTACTTGAGTTCAGGAGGGGAATGGTCATGATGGATACAGACTTACAGAAGCTGATAGAAGTTATTTCTATTGACGTATTTGGAAAGCCGTTCCTCCATGTATCTCGCTTTAATAGTAGGTTACGTACAACAGGTGGACGTTATATGTTAGCAGATCACTCGATTGAGATTAACCCATTGGTATTTCAGAAGTATGGAATGGAAGAATTAGTCGGGGTTATCAAACATGAACTATGTCATTACCATCTTCATATAGAAGGAAAGGGCTATCGCCACCGAGATGTTGACTTTAAGGAGCTGCTCAGGAAAACGGGATCTCCAAGGTTTTGTAAAGTACTTTCTGAAAGAAATCAAAAGCGGCTAGCGCTACATCTTTATAAATGTGTAGCATGTGAGTTGGAGTACAAGCGGAGAAGAAGGATGGACGTGCGGAAGTATAGATGCGGGAAATGTGCAGGGGTTATAATGGAGATGTAATCTAGAGGCAAGATCGCTGGGTCGCAATTGATCGGCGGTTTTGCCTTTCTTTTGAAAGTAATTGAAAAGAAATTATGGAAAAGTGTTGACGTGGGGAATTGAACTGTCTATAATAGAAAAAGTCGGTTAGGAAATACCACTTCAAAAACAAGATGTGATGTTCCAGACATGCGATATCAATACTTTATGAGGCCCCTTGGTCAAGCGGTTAAGACACCGCCCTTTCACGGCGGTAACACGGGTTCGAATCCCGTAGGGGTCACCAATCGGTGGGGTATAGCCAAGCGGTAAGGCAACGGACTTTGACTCCGTCATTCGTTGGTTCGAATCCAGCTACCCCAGTTCAACCTTGAAGTTGTTTCTTCATATATAATAGAGAGCCATTAGCTCAGTTGGTAGAGCATCTGACTTTTAATCAGAGGGTCGCAGGTTCGAATCCTGCATGGCTCACCATTTTAAAAAATGTTGACAAATGAAGCATGTAATGTATAATAAAGTTTGTCGCCAAATACACGCGGTAGTGGCGGAATGGCAGACGCGCTAGGTTGAGGGCCTAGTGGGGGTTAACCCCGTGGAGGTTCAAGTCCTCTTTACCGCACCAATCATTTCCGTTTTAAACAGAGCGCTCGTAGCTCAATTGGATAGAGCACCTGACTACGGATCAGGAGGTTGTGGATTCGACTTCTGCCGGGCGCGCCATACTTATATGCGGGTGTAGTTTAGTGGTAAAACCTCAGCCTTCCAAGCTGATGATGAGGGTTCGATTCCCTTCACCCGCTCCATATTACTTAAATGAAATAGCTTTAAAAATGATTTTGAAATAATGATTGACTTCTATTCGCTAGAATGTTATATTAGAATAGTTGCTAACAAAACAACAACTTATGAACCTTGAAAACTGAACAGCAAAACGTCAACGAAATACAGCAAAGGTGCTTCATGCACCCGAGCAAAACACATGACATTATTAATTTAATGCCAGCAAGAAATGAGCTATTCATTTTCTTCTA
>NZ_JADHDX010000007.1 GCF_016820585.1 Arthrobacter beigongshangensis | reverse complement strand
TTTTCGTGAAAGGTAGTTCAGTTCGTTAGATAGGTAGTTGAGTTGGCCAAAAAGGTAGTCGAGTTACCCCTACGAAGAGTGAAAATTAATTTTCAAAGGTGTATCCGATTTCCTCATTTCCCTCTATATAAAAAATAAAGGGGAATGACCACCATGACAACATACTTAAAAGAGAACGCACACTTCGCAAATACACAGGATATGGACGAGGCAGCACGCCGTCATGTTATCAAAAATTGGAACGAAATGAATTCAACAGATCGCGCCGTACTGGATATGATTCGCCGTTACTCGGTAAAATACGGTGCTGCCCATTTAAAGCATGACACGATGGCAGAGAAAATCAGCAAGTCCAACGTAACCGTTCGTCGTGCGATTCGTAAGCTAGAAAAGCTCGGCATCATCGAGCGTATCCATTATATTCGACCTGTTATGAACGGACTTGGCGCTAACATTTACACTATTTTACCCTTCGATGACCAGTCGACTTTGACCACGCCGGCAATGGCGGACAACCCTTGTGACAGTATGGACGAGGCTACTTTATCTGAAACTGAAGCTTTTTCTTTTGAATCTAAAAACATTAAGAACAATACTCTTACAGATACGTATCCTGCGGAGCCGACTCCAGCACCTACTACGGAATAAAAGATCTATTGTCCACAACGATTGGTAACAGTTCTTCTGCACGCCAATTGTTCGGGATTTATCGTGCACAGTCCTTACGTATGATGAAATTCAGCATGTACGAGAACGAAGGGGATTTATTTGAACAATTGGCCATGCAAGCTCTTCATATTGCGGTACGAGCGACAAAGCGTAAAGAGATTCGCAATATCGCAGGCTATTTCGATGGTGTCCTACGTAAATTGATTGATAAGACGCTGTTTGAGAATATTTTTATGGAATATGATGTGTCGTTGGAAGGATTTTTATATTGAAGATGTTATAAAATGGGGACAGTCAGTAAGAGTCTGGTTTTACTGAAATTCTATTTTAGAAGTTGTTTATTTGAACTCTTTTAGATTCTATAATATAAGCCTTTAATCAAATAACGCATATAAAACGCTAGGCAGCTCCGGTATGATAGATGTATCAATCAAAGGAGTGAATCGAGCAAGTTCGATTCAAAATCTGAGCTACTGTAGAACTTGATACCAAAAATGGTGAAGTCCATAAAAATTATATAATGATAACCCAAAAGGAGCGATGCCCCAATGATTAATAAGACGGACATCAAGCATTTAGAGCGTTGTCTAGAACTTGCAAAGGATGCGTTACATATAGGAGACGAGCCATTTGGTTCGATTCTTGTTTCAGCTAGCGGGGATGTGCTGAAAGAAGATCATAATCGTGTTTCAGGCGGAGATCATACCCAACATCCTGAATTCGCTATCGCACGTTGGGCTGCTGAAAATATGACACCTTTAGAAAGACGTCAAGCGACGGTCTATACATCTGGGGAGCATTGTCCGATGTGTGCGGCAGCTCATGGTTGGGTGGGATTAGGCCGTATTGTGTATGCGAGTTCTTCTGCCCAACTAGCTGAGTGGCTACAAGAAATGGGCGTCCCGGCATCTCGTGTTCGCAATTTACCTATTCAAGAAGTTATTCGAGATATAGAAGTAGATGGTCCGGTGCCGAGGCTTGCAGAACAAGTATGGCAGTTACACCGACAGTTGCATGAAAGAAAGTGACTTTTGGGGTGGACGCTATTTTTTCAATATGCTTAGACCACTTCACAGGCAGATAGTGACACCTTTTCGACAAAGATCCTAGTTTATTGACAAGTAGTAGGGCGAGGAGTAAAGTTTTATTTGTAAGATACTTTAAATTCAAGTTAGTTGTAATGAGTTTTTTATATGATAAAGAAAAAACAATTTGGAGGCGATAGTTGTGAAAGGTTGGCTATTTTCAGGTACGAATAAACCGCTAGAATTGATTGAAAAAGAAGATCCGAAAGCAATCCCAGGTCAAGTTGTTATTGATGTGAAAGCTGCTGGTCTATGTCATTCGGACGTTGCAGCATTAGAAGATCCAGGTTGGATGCCACTATTCCCGAATGGTCCTGTTATTATGGGGCATGAGTTTGCAGGGATTGTTATTGAAGTGGGTGAAGGTGTTGAAAATATTAAAGTTGGGGACCGTGTTGGGGTTAACCCAATGGACCGAGCAACTAAAATAACTGCTGGGTACAACTATGATGGTGGTTATGCGGAAAAAGTCCGTGTACCTGAACATCAATGCGTAATCATTCCTGAAGGTGTTTCCTTTGTAGAAGGTGCAGCCTCTACAGATGCAGGAATCACAGCTTATCGTGCTCTGTTTAGTATTGGACAAGCAAAAGAAGGTACGAAGTTAGGCATTGTTGGTATCGGTGGACTTGGTCAATTTGCCTTACAAATGGCACTCATTAAAGGTTGCGAAGTATATGCAACAGACGTTTCTCCAGAGGCTCGAAAACTTGCTGAAGAATTAGGAGCTACTAAAGTTTATGACACAATTCTAGATATGAAAGAAGCAGAATGTGATGTTATTGTTGACTTTGCTGGATTTGGACAAACAACTTCTGACTCACTAGAAGCTGTAAAAGTACAAGGAACAGTCGTAATTGTGGGTATGGGTAAATTGGAATCTACGATTAATACGTACTTAATGATTACAAAAGAAATTAAACTTTTGGGCAGTAATGGTGGATCAGTAGAAGACTTAAAAGGTGTGTATGATTGCTTTGCTACAGGTAAAATGAGTCCAAACCTTATTACAATTCCATTTGAAGAAGTTGATAAAGGTATTGAAAAGCTGAAAAATCATGAAGTTAAAGGCCGCCTAGTAGCTATTTTTGACGAAGAATAAAAATGTTTTATTGATCAGGCATCCAAGTTGCTTAAGCGACCTGGGTGCCTGATTGTTTTTCTTTTAACAAGAACAATCATCTGGTAAGGATATCATTCAATCGTGTTTATTCGAATGACTCCTATTTTTCAATATGATTAGAACACTCATTACATTCTCAATTGAATTTGTCAGCATTCTCCTATATGATAAACGTAATAGAAAGTTAAATAAAAGCAGTAGGTGCCCTTAGGGGAGAATAGGGAATGAAGTGAAAGTCTTCAGCGGACCCGCCACTGTAAAGGGATGTTTTATTTGGAATGCCACTGGAAGTGATTCTGGGAAGGTAAATAAAACGATGACCCTGAGCCAGGAGACCTGCCTATTTGCTTATTATTTATAGACGATGGAAAAGTCTGTAGTTTATTTACTATGTAAATAAACTGCAGGCTTTTATTTTTTTGAAAAGGAGAATGAAAAATGCGACTGTTAGAGGAAACGATTCAAAGGATTGAAGGATTGGATGAAGTAATGATGGAAAAGGCGAGAGAGCGGGTAGATAGCTTGATTAAGCCACCTAAAAGCTTAGGAAGATTAGAGGATATTGCTATTCAATTGTCTGGAATTACGGGGAAGCTTTATCCTGTAGTTGATCAGAAAACGATTATTACGATGGCGGCGGATCATGGCGTTTATGAAGAAGGGATTTCCGGTAATCCACAAGAAATCACATGGGCACAAACGTTACTTTTTGCAAAAGGATTACCAGGTGTATGTGCCATAAGTCGGGTTTCTGGGGCGAAAGTGATTGCAGTAGATATTGGGATTAAAGGTGACATTCCAGAGGATGCTGGTGTGTTCAATAGAAAGATAAAACATGGGACAGATAATATGGTGAAAGGTCCTGCGATGACAAGAGAAGAGGCGGTTAAATCGCTAGAGGTTGGGATTGAAATGGCCAATCAGGAAGCGAAAAAGGGCGCTAATTTGCTGGGAACGGGTGAGATGGGGATTGGGAATACGACGCCTAGTACCGCTATTTTGTCAGTTTTGGGCAATTGTGATCTTTTGGAAATTACGGGGAGAGGCGCGGGAGTTGGTGAAGGAGGAATTGAGCATAAAGTAGCAGTCATTCGAAAAGCTATTGAGTTGAATAAGCCGAAGCCGACTGATGGGATCGATGTTCTTGCTAAGGTTGGAGGGCTGGAAATTGGCGGTATGGCAGGGGTAATGCTTGGGGCTGCAGCCAATCGAATTCCTGTCGTTATAGATGGCTATATTTCTACAGTAGCTGCCTTAATCGCAATAGCCATTGAGCCGAAAGCGAAGGACTATTTCATCGCTTCTCACGCTTCCCTCGAACCGGGCGCGCGACTGGCCAATGAACTGCTAGGAATCGAACCGATGTTAACGATGGACATGTGCCTCGGTGAAGGTTCAGGAGCAGCTTTAGCGTTTCCGATTATAGATGCAGCCGTCAGTATGATGGCATATATGGCTACTTTTGCTGAGGTAGGAATGGAGATTTAATCGAATTTCTTCGTATGCAAGTAGCAATATAAAAATAAAAAGCTTGACTTCTAGTTTGAACATCAGTAATATTCAAAACAATTACTTTTGCGCAAAAGATAATGAAAACTACTAAAAAAATTAAATATAGTTGAGAGATGGTCCAGTAATCATATTGTGAGCAGCAACCAGAGACTGAATGGTAAGTGTGAATTCAGGCAACAATATGTATGAAGTACGCCATCTGATTTACTCAATTGCTAATGAAGTGGATGAGCGGTCTAAAATCGGTTCGTCAATTTAGGGTGGTAACGCGGAGAGCTCCTTCGTCCCTTTCCAAGGGATGGTAGGGGCTTTTTCTATACCCATTTTACCTAGATCCAGCCGCATTCGTAGTGGCAATTATATCAAAAATTAGGGGGAACATGATATGACAAAAAGAATGATCATTACACTTATTTCAGTCCTTTTATTAGCATTTGGACTAGCCGGCTGTGGGAAAGACACAGATGCTACATCCGCTGAACAAACAGCAGTTGAAATTGGAATGTTGAAATTGACGAGTTCCGCACCTTTATTTATCGCACTTGAAAAGGGGTTCTTTGAAGAGGAAGGCCTAGATGCTAAAGCGAAATGGTTTGAAGCGGCGCAACCGATATCAGTTGCAACGGCAGGTGGGGATGTCCAAGTGGGCGCGACTGGTATTACGGCGAGCTTATACAATATGGTGGCTAGCGGAGAAGAGTTAGTCATCGTTGCGGATAAAGGAAGAGAGCAGGAAGGTTATTCTTCTTCAGCTGTATTAGTCCCGAACGACTCTGCTGTAGCAGCCATCGAAGACTTAAAGGGAAAAAAGATTGGGATTACACAAACCGGGTCAACTTATCATTATATGGCGGGTAGACTGTTGGAGGTTCATGGTTTAACGACGGATGATGTGGAGCTCGTTCCGCTAAATAGTATTCCAGGCCTTATGGAAACATTACAGAGCAAGCAAGTGGATGCCATTTTATTGAATGAACCAAATGTTTCTCGAGTAGTAAGTGAAGGATATGGAAAAGTGATTTCTCATGTAGGAGAGGAAATCGAATATCAAACGTCGGGAATCTTTTTCTCGAAAGATTTTGCGGCTAATACGGACGCAGCGACAAAGTTCTTGAAAGCTTATGCAAAAGCGACTCGCTACTACTATGACGCTGTGCTCAACAAAGTCGATGGTGAAATTGTGCCAGGCGAGAACTATGAAGAGGTTGTACAAATCATTGCAAAATACACGGACCAAGAAGAGGAATTGATTAAAAAAGGACTTCCTTACATGGATCGTGATGGGAAATTACTTGCTTCAGACATCCAAACGCAAATTGACTGGTATGCTAAGCAGCAATTAATTGAGAGCTCAATTAATTCAACGGAGATTGTCAATGGAGACTTACTTGAAGAAGCATTGAAACAATTAGGGAAGTGAAGTAAATGAAGATTGTCATTGAAAATGTAGGTAAAAAATTCACGTCTGCGAAAAAAGAAGAAGTGACGGCACTTGAAGATATTAACTTCTCGATTAATGAAAAAGAATTTGTTGTTTTAGTGGGGCCAAGTGGCTGCGGTAAATCAACATTATTGAATATTGTTGGTGGACTCTTGTCACCTTCAAGTGGTTCTGTGTATTTCGAAGGCATGATGGATAAGGAGCCGAATTTGGCGATTGTTTTTCAAGAAATTGCCCTACTCCCTTGGCGCACGGTGTACCAAAATGTGATTTACGGTTTAGAGGAGAAGAAGGTTAGTAAACAGGAGCTAAAAGAGAAGGCTGATTTTTATATCGATATGGTTGGTTTAACGGATTTCAAAGATGCTTATCCAAAACAATTGTCTGGGGGCATGAAACAACGAGTTGGTATTGGTAGGGCACTTGCGGTTGAGCCAGATTTACTGCTAATGGATGAGCCGTTTTCTGCTTTAGATGCCCAAACAAGAACATTGATGCAAGAAGAGCTGTTAACCATTTGGAACCGCACGCAGCTCAGTACACTTTACGTGACGCACAATATTCAAGAAGCTGTGTATTTGGCTGATCGGGTCATCGTTTTGTCCAGACACCCCGGCCGAATCAAAAGTATTATCGATATTGATTTACCGAAAATGGGTAGAGGCGAAGAGCAGCATAGGGAACAATTTGAACGGTATGCTGATGATATCTGGCAGCTCATTCGTAATGACGCTGTCGAAGCACTAAAGGAGTGATAATGGGATGGCTGTACATAAACAAATGATTACGAATCGTGTCGCATTTCTTGAGAAAAAAGTCCCGTTATATGCTTCCGTACTAGGGTTAATCGGTTTGCTCGTTTTATGGGAAGTTATTTGTAGCACGAAAATCGTTTCACCACTTTTCTTACCTGCACCGACGGCTATTGTCGTGACAGGATGGGATATGCTCATCAGTGGTGAAATTACTCGAAACCTTGGTCCCAGTCTTTACCGGATAGGGGTTGGCTATCTGATTGGATCAGTTGTCGGTATTTTAGTTGGGCTTATTTTAGGCTTCTCCAAATGGGCGGATGCAATCGGAACGCCGGTTGTCTATGCCATCTACCCGATTCCAAAGATTGCCCTGCTACCACTTTTCGTCCTTTGGTTGGGCATTGGTGAATTGTCAAAAGTAACGATTATTGCATTAGGGGTCTTTTTCCCAGTAGTCATTAACACATTTTCAGGTGTTAAAAGCGTTGATCAAATACTGATAAAAGCCGCGGTGACCTTTGGCTCCAATCATTTTAACGTCATCCGAAAAGTCATTTTGCCAGGTGCATTACCTATGATTTTTGCTGGCTTAAAGCTTGCGGCAGGAACGTCCCTTCTATTACTAGTAGCGGCAGAAATGATTGCAGCTCAAAACGGGATCGGTTCCATGGTTTTACACTATGGGAACTTAATGATTACAACGAAGCTTATGGTAGGCGTATTAGTCTTGTCACTGCTTGGTTTAACGTTTAACCGACTGCTTCAGTGGCTTGAAAATAAACTCCTACCTTGGAAATGAAAACATTTTTCCATGGGTAAACTGTAAACAGACGCTTCTATAAAAAAGCAATCTTTCATTTGATGGTAAATGAAAGATTGCTTTTAACATTTTTGTTCTCTCCATACTCGCCTATTACGTATCAAAACTTCCTTTTGAAATAAGGCGTTTTTTTCAACATGATACATACCGGAATCGCAATTAGTAAACCGACAATGTTTTGGATAATGTCACCTGGAACGGATGCCATTGGTGCAATCCAGTTATTGTACATGATGCCTTGCCCAATATAGTAAACTACCATCATCACTGGCATTGACAAAACGGCTGCTAAAATGTTTAGTCCAACATTATCGCCTCGATGTCCCTTCGACCAAGCAATTTTCCCGACGATGAGTCCTTGTAATAAGCGGGAGATAATGGTCGTTGGCGCCCAAATTGCCCAGCCACCTAAGATATCGAATAAGCCCATCCCGATTGCGCCGGCAAGTGCCCCTTTTTTAGGTCCGAATAAAATAGCTGCCATGAACAGCATGGATGTCCCTAAGTGAATCAGTCCACCTTGCCCGATGGGTAGCTTAATATTGATCATTGTGGCGACGAAAATAAGTGCAGCTAAAATTGCGGTAATGACTAAATCAAACGTTTTACTGCGCGTTTTTGTATAGGGTTGATTTTGAATATTTTGCATGTTGATCATCCTCACTATAATGAATTCTTTGATAGTTTTAACTTTAGCAAATGGCTGACCATTGTAAAAGTGTCAATTTAGTAAAATTGTTAGAGGTCAGATTGATTTCCTATAAAAATAACTACTGGAAGCTGGTGTATTTCTGCGGTTGCCTACTTATGATAGGATGAAGAGAATACAAGTGAGGATTAGGTAGGTGGAGAGTACGATGAAGAAAGTTGCAGTAATCCAAGATATGTCATCCTTTGGAAAATGCTCGTTAACGGCTGCAATACCTGTGCTGTCAGTGATGGGTGCTCAAGCAGTGCCGTTGCCAACCGCGATTTTTACGGCGCAAACAGGATATTCGAGCTTTTATTGTGAGGATTTAACGTCAAAAATGGACTTCTTTGTGGATGAATGGAGAAAGCTGGGGGCTACCTTTGATGGCATTCACACGGGCTTTGTGACGGGACAAGAGCAAATCAATAATATATTTCAATTTTTAAACGTGTTCTACTCAGATGAAACGACACTGCTTGTCGATCCGGTGATGGGGGATATGGGCGAAGTGTATAAAATGTTTACGGGCGATTTGCTGGATCGTATGAAGGAACTCGTGAAGAGTGCAGACATTGTTACGCCAAATGTTACAGAGTGCTGCTTGCTTACAGGTTTGTCGTTTGAGAAGCTACAGAGCTATCAAGACGAATCAGATTATATGCAGACACTAGGGGAGGCGGGCCACCAGTTACAGCAGACGACTGGTGCGAACGTCATTATTACTGGTTTGAATCCGCCACCAGCAGTTCTAGATAAGCGTTATGTAGGTAATATGTTTGTCGATGCAGATCGTTCATTTACGAGTATCCGTGATTATAATGGCGAGAGCTATTCGGGAACAGGTGATTTGTTTGCATCTGTCATCATGGGTGGGATGATGCGCGGGCAGGATTTAGTAGAGTCGATGAAGCTTGCAGAGACGTTTTTAGCCGCTGCGATCGAAGCTACATCGAAAGAGCAAGTTCCAAGCAAGGCGGGCGTGAATTTTGAACAGTTTTTGCGGATGTTGCTTTAGTCATTTAAGTGAGTGGTGCGCAGGAATCCAACACTAAGTTTTCAATTAAGTACATATTGACAAACGTATGTTCTTGTGTGTGAAATGTATTTATAGGTAATAATGGTGGTGGTTACTGCCGCTTGGAAATCACTTATGCATTGCAAAAATGGAGCTAAGGAGCTGTTGAATAATGTCGATTAGTTTGAATCCGTATTTGATTTTTGATGGTAACACGAAAGAGGCAATCCATTTTTACGAGAAAGCGCTGGGTGGGAAAGTAATAGGGATCACGAAGTTCGGAGATATGCCGGAGGACCCGAATTATCCGTTGTCGGATGATATGAAGAATCGCGTTATGCATGGACATTTGCAAGTCGGTGGACAAGTCATTATGCCTCTTCAGAAGACGGATTGGAGCCCCTTGTATGGGCAAGTCAAGGACAAGTTCGGCGTTACCTTCCAAGTGAATGTCCCGGGAGAATAATCGCAATAAATTGCCTTGTACTTTCAGAAATCACGTGCTATAAGAGTGTGGCTGTGTCGAATAAGATATCGCATTTTCGTAAAATAATAAGCTCTTTTCGAAGGGGCTGCCCAGAAAGTCAATTGTCACTGACTTTCTGGGCAGCCCTGTTTTATTTTGATTACTAACCTACGGCTCTCATCTCCGCACTTACTGGCCTTACTATTTTCTTATAAAAAAGTTGCAAAATTAAAGAAATAGATTGCATATTCAGTATATTGCTGTTATATTCAATAAAACATATTAGTTTACTAGGAATGGAGAGGGTTAAGATGTCAACAAGTCAATTATTAAAAGTAGAAACAAGTGGAGTTTGGAAAGAAGGAGTTAAGACGGAGATTTCCGTTCGTCACTTTGAGCCTTTTGTTGTCGATGAGCCGAAGAGTTTAGGTGGAACAGATGAAGGGCCGAATCCAGTTGAATTTGTATTAGCGGGGTTATCAAGCTGCACTTCTGTCATGATTGCAATCATTGCAAAAGAGCTTCAATTTTCCTATGAAGCAGTTGAGTTCGTCAATGAAGGCTCACTAGATTTGCAAGGATTAATGGGCGTAGAAGGGGTCTCACCACATTTTCAATCGGTCGACTTTGATGTCACTATCAAAACAGAAGAAACAGAGGATCGCATTCAACAATTGAAGGAGAAAGTTGAGAAAAGGTGTCCAGTGATGAATTTGCTCGTGGATGCTGGTGTTCCTGTTACTTCTAATTGGGTGAAAGGCTAAAATTAAGAGTAAACATGAACGATTTTTCTATAAGAATCGATCCATTCAAAGAACGGGGCTGTCGCAGAAAGTCATTTTTCACTGACTTTCTGGGTAGCCCCGTTTTACGCCTTTATTTCACATCAATTCCAAATCACATACTCAGGATCTACATTCGTATCATTCACTTCCGAAAATATAAACGTCCATGGCATCGAAGTATTTCCAGCAACTTCACAAGGTAAACTAAACGTAGCATTGGCCAGTTGTTTCCCAAGTTCATAATATGAAATGACTGTGTTGTGTAAGCGAAGATTTGTATCCTCAAAGTTGTGAATGAGTACGGTAATCAGCTGTTCACCTTTATGATTACGAGCGTCCCATAAAAATGACAAATGAACGCCGCCTTGTAGCTGTTTTGCTTGGAGCTGAAATTGAAGAGTGATTTTTTCACGATCAATAGGGGCAATTGTTTTGTCCCATGCCGGTTCAAAATAGAGCTTTTGCATTGTCATAGCTCCTCGTTTAAGTAGTTGTCGCTCCAGGATATGTATAGTCATTCAGCTAAGTGTGAAAGTTCAACCTTGAATTCACTTGCTTGAATGACTGCGCAACTTTTTTATTTCAAAATATTTTTTTGAAAGGTGTATCCAATTTACTCATAGCCTTCAATATTGCTGTTCAAGCGGTAAAGCGCTGTTTGCTGATATTTTTAAGGAATATGATGTAGCTCCACAATTTGCAACCAAATTACTCTGGTAAGTTTAACTGCCAGGATACGCCGAATTTGTCGTTCAGCCAGCCGAATTTCTTGCTGAACCCATAGTTATTGATAGGCATAAGTGCTGTGCCATTTTCCATCATCTTTTCATATAGGCTGTCAATTTCCTCTTCGGTATCGCACGTCAAAAAAATCGAGAAAGATGGGGTGAACGCAAACGCATGGTCAACATGGCTGTCGATGCACATGAACTCCTGCCCCTTTAGCGAAAATACAGCTTGTATAACAGTCCCTTCTTTACCGGGACCATCAGCCCCGTATCGAGCTATGCTTTTAATTTCTGAATCCTCGATAAGGGATGTGTAGTAATTCATAGCTTCTTCTGCAACACCGCCTTGAAACATTAAAAATGGAGTTACGTTCTTCATCGTTAACTTCCTCTCTTCGTTTAAATTTTGTTTGGCTTAGTCTAATTCCATTTCCAAAAGTGGTTGCACTAACTGGCGTACTTCATCTGTTGATTTTGTCTCCATTAATTGATTCCTTAATTCGCCTGCGCCTCTAAATCCGCGAATATAGATTTTGAAAAAGCGATGGAGCGGCTTAAATGGACGAGGTTCAGCTTCTGTTGAATATTTATCGTGCAGATCCAGCTGTAAGAGCAGTAATTTTAGAAATTCCTTCACGCTATGTTCTTTCGGCTCTTTTTCAAAAGCGAATGGATTGGTGAAAACACCGCGTCCAATCATGACGCCATCGACGCCGTATTGCTCGACTAATTTTAGTCCTGTTGCGCGATCAGGAATATCGCCATTAATGGTTAACAGGGTATTTGGAGCAATTTCATCGCGTAATTTTTTGATTTCAGGGATTAGTTCCCAGTGCGCATCTACCTTGCTCATCTCTTTTTTTGTACGAAGGTGAATGGAAAGGTTCGCAATATCTTGTTTTAATATATGTCCTAACCAATCGCGCCACTCGTCAAGATTTGTGTACCCCAATCTTGTTTTAACACTCACTGGCAAGCCGCCTGCTTTTGCTGCTTGAATAATTTCCGCTGCAACTTCAGGATGTTGGATAAGTCCAGCACCTTTCCCATTCGCGGCGACGTTTTGCACGGGGCATCCCATGTTTAAATCGATCCCTTTAAACCCTAGTTTTTTCATATCAATACTCATTTGTTCGAAAAATGCGGGTTTATTGCCCCAAATATGCGCGACAATCGGTTGCTCATCCTCTGTGAATGTCAAACGGCCACGTACACTTTCTCTTCCATTAGGGTGGCAATAACTTTCTGTATTTGTAAATTCCGTGAAAAATACGTCAGGCGATGCTGCTTCACTGATGACGTGGCGAAACACAACGTCCGTGACATCCTCCATAGGTGCTAATATAAAAAACGGCTTCGGTAAATCAAGCCAAAAATTTTGTTCGTTACTCATTTTTTCTCCTCCTGTTGCTGCGTATAAAACAGTGCACTATCCTTTACTCATTTCTTTAGTATAATGCACAGAACTATTTTCCACCATCCTGTCTTTGAAAGCAATGTGTTTGTTTGGGTGTAAGAATATTCAATCAAAACACTCGACTTTAACGAACGTACGTTTTATAATATAAGGAAAAAGAATGGAAGGTGTTTTGTATGATTGCAGTTGTCCGTGAACAAAATGAGACATATGAACAGGACTTGTTGGATATGCGTAATGATGTTGTTTTTAAAAGTTTTTTCGGCAATCCACGGAATAATAAGCTATTGCTTAGCTTCTTAAATGCCATTTTACATGATACGATTTCTTCTGTTGCTTTAACGGACCCCAGCATCTCGATTAAACATCCTGATGATAAACTATCGGTGATGGATATTCGGGTCGTGACGCATACGGGTGAACAAATTAATGTAGAAATTCAGCTGCAAGATCACGAGGCATTTGCGGAGCGCATGCTCATGTACTGGGCGAAAATGTATACGAGTCAAGATAAAGTAGGTCAGTCGTATACGGGACTTAATAAGGCGATTCAGATCATTATTACCAATTTCAAATGGTTGCCGAAAAATCATTTTCATAGTATGTTTCAATTAATAGATCCCGAGAGTAGAACGCTGTTTACGGACCATATGGAAATACATGTTTTGGAGCTGCGTAAGTTGAGTGTAGCCGAATTGCAAGAGACAGATGCACTTGAAAAATGGCTGTTGTTTTTAAAAGGCAATAAACAACTAAAGGAGGCGTTGGCTATGGAAAGTCCAACAATGAAAGAAGCGTTCGAAGAAATTCAACGACTTAGCGAAGATCCTGCCACACGCAGAATTGCCGAATACAGAGATTTTCAACTCAGAGGGCAGCTTCAGCGAGAAATTGATCGGGAGAAGGCTGGACTAGCTGAAGGACTAGAAATAGGGAAGAAAGAAGGTTTAGAAAGAGGGAAAAAAGAAGGTTTAGAAAGAGGGAAAAAAGAAGGCTTAGAACTAGGTATTGCCAAACGGGATCGGGAAATTGTATTAAATATGCATTCTCAACAAATTGCCGCCGAAATGATTGCGAAGCTGACCGGAATAGATTTGGATACTGTACTGATGGTGATTGAAACTAATTTGTGATACGGGGGGAATTACGCAAGCACCATATGTTCCGTTACCTTCCTTTCGATGGAAGACGTTCAAAAAAGAATCCATTTTGATTAAGCATACTCAAAATGGATTCTTTTGTTGATAGGTTGTTATGTTTGTTTGCAGCTAAATCAGTTAATTGTTTTCTTTTTTATAAACAAAATAATCGAAATCAGCGTGTAGATTTTGACCCGATGTATCTTGACACTGCATACCGACGAATGCGCCCGTAAAGAAACCACCGCCTTCGATATAATCATCGGACAACTTGCAGGATTCAAATTTAACAGGAATCAGCGTCCAATTCTCCCCATCGAACGAATAGGAATACTGGTAACTAGTTGTTTTCACTTCAGCACGTAGATAAACGTATTCGACATGATCAGGAATTACAATTTCTTCACCTTGTGTGAGTGACAGGCATCTTTACAATTATAAGCCATCCCTTAATTGGATGGCTTTTGTCATTTCGCGGAAATATCGGCAAAATTCTAGTTACACTTCAACTCCAAAAGAAAATACTGTCTGCTTTTTATACTGCTCCCCTGCATTCAAAACAACACTTGGAAAACCATTATGATGTAATGATGCCGGAGAACTCTGCGTTTCAAAGCACACACCAAGGTACTTCTTAGAAAAGTTTTCTTTCAATTCCATTCCATCTTCCATAGTATTGGAAGTATACATAACCATTCCGGGTTGATTCGTTTTTAACCGCATTATACGCCCAGAATCAGTATCTCTGACAACAACAGCGTTTTTCTTCCCCTGATTAAAAATAAAGTAATGATCATGGCCATTTCCTGCAATTTTATTTTGCACAGAATCATCTTTAAGCCCATTACCCAATAGTTGACCATTACGATAGTCAAAGGAAGTACCAGCAACATTTATTAACTTTCCAGTGGGAATGAGTTCTTCATCGAGTTCAATAAATTGTTCACTATCTATTGTTACATAATGATGATGGACCGTTTTTTTTAAATCACCGCTTAAATTAAAATAAGAATGGTTTGTCAATGTCAATGGAGTTGGCTGATCACTGGTTGCCGAGTAATCAATAATGAACTGATTATTATTATTCAGTTTGTAGGTGACAGTAACATCTAGATTACCAGGATATCCACCTTCTCCATCTGAACTTTTGTAAGTCAACATCAATCCAATAGTATTAACGGTTTGAAAAGGTTTTACATCCCAAATAGCCTGGTGGAATCCAGATGAACCTCCGTGTAGATGATTGTCTTTGTTGTTTTTTTCCAACTCGTAAGTTTTCCCATTAAGTTCGAATGAACCTCCCTGGATTCTTCCAGCAACACGGCCGATTAATGCACCAAAATAGTTCTGGTTGGATTCGTAGTCGACGTAATTTTTAAATCCGAGCACTACATTTTCTATTTTCCCATTTCGATCAGGAACAAGTATTTCTGTAATGATTCCACCATAGTTCAGTACAGATACAGACATACCTTGTTCGTTTACTAATGTATATTTCATCCACTTTCCGGAAATATCCGTTATTTCCATCTTCATTATTTTTCCTCCTGCTAATTTAATGTCTGAATAATTCGTTTAAATGCCATCTGTTCTTTGAAAACGCCAGTATCTTCAAGTACTCTTGTAAATTTTTTGCCGAGTTCTTTTTCTAAAATACCATCAGGCAGCCTTGAATTGGAAGTCTCACATACTCATTTTTAATTTGCTCTGCCTACTTCTGATAATATGCCGTTACATTACTCCTTTTACCAAGTGAAAATTTCTTGATTTCAGCCAGTTCATCCTTCAATCTTGCTGACAGAACAGCAAGTCCCATCACTTCTCAACACGTGTAGCAACTAGTACCAAAACGATTAGAAACTCAATACTTTATTCACTCATTATGGTCAATCTTAAGAAATTCTTCGATTGTAAAAGCCGACACTCCGAGTGCTGCTGAGTAGTGGGATAACTCGGAGAAAATAATATTCAGATCTACTTTATGAAAGGGCAATAGTTCTTGTTTTGCTGTTGTTATGATGGGTTCTTTAATCCACTTTTCTGCTTTTGCTAATCTATTGCCAATAATAATAAGCTGAGGATTAAACGTTTTTGTTAAGTTCGTAATTCCTGTACTCATATTACAACCAATTTCTTGGAACAATTTTAACGCATCTTTATCATTATTGTTGGCTAGTTCAATTAATTGTTCAAGGTTTACTTCAGATAAATGGTCGATTTCTTTTGCTTGCTTTAATAGTGCATATTCAGATGCATAGGCTTCCCAGCATCCGCTACTTCCACAATTACATTTGCGCCCATTCCTCAAAATGGTCATATGGCCACTCTCTCCCGAGAAACCGTTAATGCCGCGATATAATTCTCCATTTAAAATGATTCCTACTCCAATTCCAATTCCAGCACTTACGTAGATTAAGTTGTTGCTTTTTTGTCCGGCACCAAATTTTTTTTCTCCGTAGGCACCAGCATTCGCCTCATTTTCAACAAGAATAGGGTAGTTGAATTCTGCTTCAAGAATTTGTAACAAGTCTACATCTTTCCATCGTAAATTAGGTGCCAATAATACCTTGCCTTCATTATCAACAATTCCAGGTACACCAACTCCAATACCTATGACACCATATCTACTTTCAGGTACATGCTTGATTAGGATGTGAACTGTATCTATTACAAGTTGAATTTGTTGATCTGATGAAAGATTAGTATCAACCGTTTGACTCACTTCATAAATAACGTTACCCACTAAATCAGTAACAACACCTAAAGTATAATTAACACCTATATCAACCCCGATTGAATATCCGGCTTGTTCGTTAAAGAGCAGTATGACAGGGCGTCTGCCACCACTGGATTCTCCGATTCCTGATTCATAAATAAGCTCGTCATCTATGAGTTCACTTACTAAGGAAGAAACCGTAGCTTTATTTAAGCCAGATTGTTGTGCAATTTCCGCACGTGATAAAGGAGCTAGCTTAATAATGGCTTGCAGAACAATTTCTTTATTCTTTTTCTTGACGATATGTTGATTCCAAGTTGTTTGTCTCATTCTTTTGCAACCTCCACGTTTTATTAACAATTGTAGCTGTTAGAAATATTGTACTACAAAACTTTGTTTATTGTATGGACAAACTAAGTTTGTAGTGTTAAGATTTAAATGTACTAAGATTTACAACAATTCAGAGGAAAGGGAGTATTCTATTATGATGAAATGGAAGGGCTTACAATCAGTTGTTGTTTTATTGCTAATGATGTTTTTGTTGGCAGCATGTGGTCAGGATGCAGGTACGAGTAAAGAGGTTGATTCAAAAGTCGGCAGTACAAGCAATGCAGATGCCGGGGAAAAGTCAGAGGGGAAAATTAAAATCGGTCTTTCAGTATCAGACTTATCACTAGAACGTTGGCAACATGACCGCGACTTTTTTGTTGGGAGAGCGGAAGAACTTGGGGCAGAAGTAATCGTACAGTCAGCAAATGGCGACGAAGCAAAGCAATTATCACAAATTCAGAATATGCTATCCCAAGACATTGATGTATTGGTTATCATCGCAATTAACTCAGATGCCCTATCTCCGGCTGTTGAAAAAGCAAAGGAAGAAGGAATTCCTGTATTAGCATATGATCGTCTAGTGAACGGTTCAGATATCGATGCCTACGTATCTTTTGATAATGTACGAGTCGGTGAGATGCAGGCTGAATACTTAGTAGAGAAAGTACCGACAGGAAAGTACTTCCTAATGGGTGGTTCTCCAACAGATAATAACGCGAAGATGTTTAGAGAAGGTCAAATGAATATTATTCAGCCTCTTGTTGATAAAGGCGATATTACAATTATCGGTGATCAATGGGCGAAGGGCTGGGATGCAAATGAAGCATTGAAGATTATGGAAAATGCATTAACAGCAAATAAAAATGATATTGATGCAATTGTTGCTTCTAATGATAGTACAGCCGGAGGGGCAATCCAGGCATTGGATGCTCAAGGCCTAGCTGGCAAAGTCGTTATCTCGGGTCAAGATGCCGATTTAGCAGCAGTTCAACGTATTGCAGAAGGTACACAAACAATGACAGTGTATAAGCCAATCAAAGCCATAGCAATTAAGAGCGCAGAAGTAGCTGTACAATTGGCAAAAGGTGAAGCGGTTACATCAGATTCAACTGTAAACAATGGCAAGTTAGATGTACCTTTCATTAAGCTAGATCCGATTAAAGTAGGTAAGGAAAATATTATCGATACGCTAATAAAAGACGACTTCCATTCATACGATAATGTTTATAAAAATGTACCAGAAAATGAGCGTCCAGCACGCCCATAAGTAGAATTTTAGGAGGGGGATACTATCCCCCTCTAAATTTATCTATTTTAGGGGAGGGAATCCAAAATGGAAAATTACGCACTTCAAATGAGGGCAATTACGAAAGAGTTTCCCGGTGTACGTGCGCTAGATAATGTTACTTTTTCAGTTCGTAAAGGCGAAATTCATGCTTTATGCGGTGAAAATGGTGCAGGTAAATCCACTTTAATGAAAGTTTTAAGCGGGGTTTATCCACACGGATCATACGACGGAGATATTATAATAAGCGGTAAAAATGTAGCATTTAAATCAATCAAAGAATCGCAAAATGCTGGTGTTGGAATCATTTATCAAGAACTTGCATTAGTAGAAGAAATGTCAGTTGCCGAAAACCTATTCTTAAGTCATGACTTAATGAGAGCGAAAATCATTGATTGGAATAAAATCTATGCAGAAGCCCAAAAATGGTTAGATCATATTGGATTAGATGTTGACCCGCAAACAAAAGTCGGGCAACTAACAGTGGGTAAACAGCAAATTATTGAAATTGCAAAGGCATTGACGCAGAAAACAGAAATTCTCATATTGGATGAGCCTACCGCCGCATTAACAGAAAGTGATGTTGATATTTTAATGAAACTTCTCCACGATCTACGTGCTGAAGGGGTCACTTGCATCTATATTTCTCATAAGCTCAATGAAGTGATGGCACTAGCGGATTCCGTAACGATTTTAAGAGATGGGCAAACAATTAGTACCGACAAAATTGCCGACTTAACAGAGGAGCTCATTATTACAAAGATGGTAGGACGCGAATTGACCGAGCTTTTCCCTTATGAAGCCCGCCCAATTAGTTCTGAAAATATACTAGAAGTAAAAAATTATTCAGTTACTGATCATGTAGGGAAAAAAGTAATCGTTGATACCTCATTTGCTGTAAAAAAAGGTGAGATTCTTGGCTTTTCTGGCCTGATGGGTGCTGGAAGAACGGAATTATTTATGAGTTTGTTTGGTGGACTAAAAGGTAACCAAACAGGAAGTGTTTTAATTGATGGAAAAGAAACAAATATTAAAAACCCAGCGGATGCTATTCGAGAAGGATTGGCATACGTTTCCGAGGATAGAAAGCGCTATGGTTTAGTTTTAGGAATGGATATTACTAAGAACACAACATTAGCGGCTTTAAATAAGATGATGAAATTAAAGGTAATTGATAATGCTTTGGAAGTTAAAACAGCGGGGGATATTACATACAAAATGAACTTGAAGGCGCCTAACTTGGAAGCGTTGGTTGGTCAACTCAGTGGTGGAAATCAGCAAAAGGTTGTCTTGAGTAAATGGTTATTAAATGACCCTAAGATTTTGATACTTGACGAACCGACAAGGGGAATTGATGTCGGGGCAAAGTATGAGATTTATAAAATAATCAACGAACTTGCCAATCAGGGAGTAGGTATCGTGATTGTTTCATCTGAATTACCCGAAGTTTTAGGCATGTCTGATCGAATTATTGTGATGGCAGAAGGGAAAATAACAGGGGAATTCCTAAGGGATGAAGCAACTCAGGAGAAAATAATGACATGTGCAACAGGAGGGAAGAAATCGTGAAAACACAGTCCACGGTTAATCCAGAGATTAAGGAAAAAAGAGGTTTAAGTTTTAAGTTAGATATGCAAGCCTACACATTGATTATTGCACTGGTGCTAATTGCTGTTATCTTTGGTTTTTTCACTGGTGGAGAATTTTTATCGTCACGAAATATTTCCAACTTATTTTCCCAAATGTCTATCATTGCAGTGCTAGCTATTGGTATGACTTTGGTTATCGTAGCCGGGCATATTGATTTATCCGTTGGTTCATTAGTGGGTCTGACGGGTGGCGTTGCAGCGATATTACATGTTTGGTACGAATGGAATACGTTTACTGTCGTTGTTGCGGCAATTGCCGTAGGTGCACTTTTCGGTGTTTGGCAAGGGTGGTGGGTTGCCTACAGGGCAGTTCCAGCATTTATCGTAACGCTTGGTGGGATGTTGATTTTCCGTGGCATATTGATTGGACTGAGTAAAGGGCAAACAATTGCGCCGCTGAATGATAGCTTTAAGGCAATCAGTAATAGTTATTTTCCTTTTACCTTAGGTTATATTTTGGCAATAGCCAGTATTGGCTTGTTGATATTTTGGACAGTCTGGAATCGGTCGAAAAGAAAAAAATTAGAATTATTGCTACCAGCACCAGTAATTGACTATGGCAAGGTTGGCGTTTACTCGTTTTTCATCTTGTTAGCTACGTATATGTTGAATCGCTATCAAGGAATTCCAACGCCTATATTACTTGTTGTTTTATTGGCAGCCATTTTCATCTTTATTTCAAATAAAACCTCATTCGGGAGATACGTTTATGCCATTGGTGGAAACCCAGAAGCAGCAGCCCTTTCAGGTATCAATATTAAGCGTAATACACTATGGGTTTTCATATCAATGGGTGCATTATCTGGAGTTGCAGGTGTGATTTTAACCAGTAGATTAAATGCGGCCACCGTAAGCGCAGGAAATATGTACGAACTTGATGCAATTGCAGCCTGTGTTATAGGTGGAACTAGTCTAATGGGTGGTAAAGGAAAAGTTGTCGGTGCTCTCATTGGTGCATTAATCATGGCCAGCATTGACAACGGTATGAGTATGATGAATATCGAAACCTTCTGGCAATATATCGTCAAGGGATTAATTCTAATCATCGCTGTCTGGAGTGACATAGCTAGTAAAAAGTAATCGATAGATTTAAAGAATTGTAAAACATAAAACATCTGGAGGAATTGAGCATGACATATTTTGAAAACATTAATCACATTAAATTTGAAGGACATAAATCCACAAATCCACTAGCATTTAAATTCTATAATCCGGAAGAAAAAGTAGCCGGCAAGACAATGGAAGAGATACTACGATTCGGTGTTGCTTATTGGCATACATTTACAATGGACGGATCAGATCCATTTGGTGCTGGCAATATGATTCGTTCATGGGATAAATTTAAAGGCATGGATTTAGCTAAAGCCCGTGTCGAAGCTGGATTTGAGTTTTTCGAGAAATTAAATGTACCATTCTTTTGCTTCCATGATATTGATATTTCACCAGAAGGAGCAACTCTTCAAGAAACAAATAAGAATTTAGATGAAATTGTCGCAATGACTAAAGACTATATGACTACAAGTAAGACAAAGCTTTTATGGAATACAGCCAATATGTTTTCACATCCCCGTTTTGTACATGGAGCTGCAACGGCCGTCAATGCTGATGTATTTGCCTATTCAGCTGCAAAGGTGAAAAAAGGCTTGGAAGTTGCCAAAGAACTAGGGTCAGAAAACTATGTATTCTGGGGGGGGCGTGAAGGCTACGAAACCCTGTTAAACACGAATATGAAGCTTGAACTTGATAATCTGGGACGGTTTTTCCATATGGCTGTCGATTATGCGAAGGAAATTGGATATGATGGTCAGTTCTTAATTGAACCAAAACCGAAAGAGCCATCGAAGCATCAGTATGATTTTGATGTTGCGACAGGTTTAGCATTTTTACAATCATACGATCTACAAAATCATTTCAAATTTAATATTGAAGCGAACCATGCTACTTTAGCGGGTCATACATTTGAACACGAACTACACTTCGCACGTATTAATGGCATGTTAGGATCAGTAGATGCAAACCAAGGGGATACATTACTTGGCTGGGATACAGATGAATTCCCAACGGATCTATACTCTACTACTTTAGCGATGTATGAAATCCTGAAAAATGGCGGACTAGGTCGCGGCGGCTTGAACTTCGATGCAAAAGTTAGAAGAGGATCGTTCGAACAAGAAGACCTATTCCATGCACATATTGCAGGGATGGATAGTTTTGCAGTAGGACTAAAAGTGGCGCAAAAACTAATTGATGATAACGTATTAGACGGATTTATTGATGAGCGTTATGACAGTTTTAATCATGGTATCGGTAAGGAAATTGTGGAGGGAACAACAAACTTCCGTAAGCTAGAAGATTATGCAATGCAACTAGGAGAAATCCAGAATACTTCTGGGCGGGCAGAGCGTCTAAAAGCAACAATAAATCAATATTTACTATCAGTAACGTCTGAGTAACGATTGTATTACAGTAAGACATACTAGAAGCGGATTAGAGGTTTCTAGTATGTCTTTTTTATCAAACATAAATGAGGGAGAAAATATGAAATATGTGATTGGGATTGATTTAGGTACAAGTGCTGTGAAGGTTTTATTGACGAATAAAAGAGGAGAAGTATGTCAGGAAATCTCAAAATCTTATCCACTTATCCAGGAGAAATCAGGCTATAGTGAGCAGAATCCGGAAGAATGGTATGCAAAAACTTCGGAAGCACTTGTGGAACTTGTACAACAATTTGAAGGGAATCCACAAGATATTGAAGGAATTAGCTTTTCCGGTCAAATGCACGGACTTGTAGTAGTGAATCAAAAGAATGAATTATTACGGAATGCTATTTTGTGGAACGATACGCGTACAACAAAGCAATGCCAAGAAATCTATGAGGTTGTTGGTAGAGAAAAGCTGCTGAATATTACGAAAAATCCAGCTTTGGAAGGCTTCACTTTGCCAAAAATATTATGGGTGAAGGAACATGAACCAGAAATCTTTGAACAAATTGCTTTCTTCATGCTTCCTAAAGATTATTTACGCTATCGTTTGACTGGAAAAATACATAGTGAGTACTCAGATGCAGCAGGAACCTTATTATTAGATGTTAGTGAAAAAGTGTGGAGTCATGAGATATGCAACCTTTTTGATATAGAACAATCAATTTGTCCGCCTTTAGTAGAATCACATGGTTATATAGGAACGATTACAGCGGAATTTGCACATACAACAGGGCTCTACCATTCAACAAAAGTGTTTGCCGGTGGTGCAGATAACGCCTGTGGTGCTATTGGTTCAGGAATTTTATCGGAAGAAAAAACATTATGTAGCATTGGAACATCCGGTGTGATTTTGTCCTATGAAGAACAAAGAAATCGTGATTTCGATGGCAAGGTTCACTATTTTAATCATGGAAAAGAGGATGCCTTTTATACGATGGGGGTTACTTTGTCGGCGGGGCATAGTTTGGAATGGTTCAAGCATACCTTCGCAGAGAACGAAGATTTTACTGAGCTGTTAGATGGTATTGAACATATACCTGTTGGTGCGAATGGCTTGATCTTCACTCCTTATTTAGTAGGAGAAAGAACTCCGCATGCTGACTCTAGTATCCGAGCTAGTTTTGTAGGGATGGAATCTGCCCACACGAAAAAGGATTTTGTTCGGGCGGTACTTGAGGGAATTACTTTTTCTTTGAATGAATCGATTCATATCTTTAGAGAAAGTGGTAAAAAAATAGACACTATCATTTCTATTGGTGGTGGTGCAAAAAATGACACATGGTTGCAAATGCAAGCTGATATTTTTAATGCGAAAATACTAAAGTTATCTAGCGAGCAAGGTCCTGGAATGGGGGCAGCTATGCTTGCGGCATATGGATGTGGCTGGTTTGAATCACTAAGTCAATGTGCTGATGTATTTCTTGAAACAACTAAATCATATGAACCCATTAAAGAAAATGTAGAAAAGTATAAAGAGTTATTTGCTATTTATACAAAGGTTTATGCGCAAACAAGAACAATAAATGAGGAGTTAAAGCCATTTAGAAAATAAAGAATAAAGGGAGTATAACGATGAAAAAAGTTCGTTGGGGAGTATTAAGTACAGCAAACATTGCCCAAACACAAGTGATTCCAGCCATTTTTCGAGCAGAAAATGCGGAAGTTGTCGCCATTGCAAGCCGGGGAAGTAAAGTCCATGCAGTTGCATCGGCTTTACATATACCTAAAGCCTATGAAAGTTACGAACAGCTATTGAATGATCCGGATATCGATGCGGTATATATACCCCTCCCTAATCATTTGCATAAGGAATGGGTATTACAAGCTGCTAAGCAGGGCAAGCATATACTTTGTGAGAAACCAGCGGCATTAACAGCCGCTGAGGCCGCTGAAATGGTACAAATTTGCTCAGAGCATAATGTGAAGTTTATGGAAGGATTCATGTACCAATTTCATCCACAACATGCACGTGTGAAAGAAATTATAGCTTCCGGAGAAATCGGGGATACTAAACTGATTAGATCCAGCCATTCTTTTTATTTAAAAAATCGTAACAATGACATTAGAATGGACAAAGATATGGGTGGGGGTAGCTTATACGATGTGGGTTGTTATTCAATAGAAGTAATTCGCCATATAACAGGAGCGGAACCTATTGAAGTACAAGCCATTGCCGCAATAGAACCAGAATCAGGGATTGATATAAGCGTGTATAGTTATTTAAAGCTCGATAATGGTTTGACAGCTATTTTCGATTGTAGTTTTGACATGACCGCAAGAAATGAGTACGAGATTGTTGGGACAAAAGGGACGATTAAGGTACCTTTTGCATTCCGTCCAGATGTGAATGGCGGTATAGGCTCTATTCTGATACAAGGAAATGGAATGATCAGAGAAGAAAAAGTATCTGGAGATATTTATCGTTTGGAGGTAGAGCATTTTTCCTCAGCTATACTAAATAATACAGAACCTGCAATTACCGGGCAATCTACAATCAATAATATGCGAGTACTAGAGGCTTGCTATCAATCCATTAAAACAGGCCAGCCTGTAAAGCTAACGTAATACTTTTCATTGAATAGTCATGAGGCTGTCTAATCATCCGTTTTGTCGAATTGTGTATCCATCGTTATCACTAAAAGTGACGTCGCAATAACGATGGATGGTGCGTGATTGTTGGTGTCTACTTGGTACTTTACCTCACCAAGTACATTAGAATTAGGCTCTTGTATTCGGCGAAGGAGGACACTTTTCTTGTGTACGGATGTTGGTTTAGTCGCTTAACATCGTATCAGAAAAAGTGTCTTTTTTCTATGATTTTATTGGAAATAACTAGCTAATCAACAGACGTTATAATCTTAATCAGTACATATTACTCGTTAGTCATAAATCACTATAAACACATCGCTTTATTACGATTACAGAAAGGTATTGATTTCTATTGAACAGGGTTATTCATTAAGGAGAGCAGAGAGGCATGAGACAACATTGATGATTGAAATATTAACGGCAGGTTGATTTCAGGATAATCTTAGGTAGTAGTTTTTGTATGAATTATGAACATAAAATCAAAGAAGCAGTATTAATAAAACTGAAAAAGGGGTTATAGGAATGAACTTCACAATTGGAAATAAATTGTTAGGCGGATTCTTAAGTGTTGCAATTATTCTTGGAATCATTAGCTCTATATCCTATTACAATATACAAAAGGTAGACAAATCTTTTTCCGATTTGGTAGATAGACGAGCGGTTATTGAATCGCATGCATTGAAAATGGAGATAAGTACTTCGCAAGAAATCAGTAGCTTGCGAGGTGTGCTATTACAGGAAAAGGGTACACCAGAAGCGTTAGCACAAGTGATAACTGACCTTAATGAGCACATTGAAGCTGCCTACAAGTTAGCTAATCACCAAGACCTGAAAGATACACTCACACAACTTGAAACGTTGAATGAACAGTTTAAGTTAGAATCAGACCAAATCATAAGCTTGATGAATTCTAGTCCAGATAAAGCTGAAAAACACTTCCTTGGGGTAGCTATGCCCCTAGTGAGGGAAATACGCGATATCTCAAGTCAAATAGCCATAGAGCAAGCAGAGCTTATGAAGGAAGAAAGTCTTGCTAGCTCTGCGTTGGTTAGTTCCGTTACTTCGACAGTTCTTACCTTAAGTGTGATTGCAATTATTTTGGCGATTTTAATAGGCGTCATCATTACTCGAATGATTACAAAACCGATTTTATTAATTGAAAAGATGGCAGAAGGAATCGCATCTGGCGATTTGGCTCAAGAGGACATAATGGTGAAAAATCGGGATGAAATAGGGAATCTTGCAAAATCCTTTAACCAAATGAAAATGAATCTTCGTCAATTGATCCAACAAGTTAGCTTAGATGCCGAACAAGTGGCGGCAACATCAGAACAGCTTTCTGCCGGTGCCGAACAGACCGGTAAAGCAACTGAACAAATCTCAATTGCCATTCAAGAGGTAGCTTTAGGTTCGGAAACGCAAGTTTCCCATGCAAGGGGAGCTTCTCAAGCAGTCATAGAAATCTCAAATGGGATGAATCAGGCTGCATTTTCTATTCAATCCGTCGCAGATTTAACGACTTCTACGAGCGAAAAAGCAGCCGCTGGAAACACTGTGGTTACCCAAACTGTTGAACAAATAAATCTTGTACAACAGTCCGTAAGTGAAACGAGAGAGATTATTAACGCCTTAGGTGAAAAATCAGAGGAAATTGGTCAAATCGTTGAATTGATCACTCAGATTGCTGATCAAACAAATCTCTTAGCTTTAAATGCTGCGATTGAAGCTGCGCGGGCTGGGGAGCATGGTCGAGGGTTTTCAGTCGTTGCTGATGAAGTTAGAAAGTTAGCCGTGGGGTCTGGACAAGCCGCCGGTCAAATCCGTAATCTTATTATAGAGATCCAAGCTGAATCGGAGAATGCCGTTCAATCTATGAATCTTGGTACATCCGTTGTCGGGGAAGGTATTAATATGGTTCATCAAACAGGTGAGGTCTTCAAAGACATATTAATGGCCATTGAACAAGTTACCGAAGAGGCGCGGGAGGTTTCTGCTATTATCGGGCAAGTTAATTCAAGCTCACAAAGTATGGTAGAGACAATGGAAGCTCTAGCTTCTATCGCTGAACAATCTGCTGGAAATACACAGAACGTAGCTGCCTCAGTAGAAGAACAAAATGCCTCAATGGAGGAAATATCAGCTTCAACAATTGCTTTAAGTTCAATGGCCCAGGATCTACAAGAAGTAATCAGTACCTTTAAAGTTTAATAAACAAAACCCCTCACTGCTTGTGAGGGGGCAGACTGTAGACAAAAGAGCTAGAAATCAACCCGATTTCAAGCCCTTTTGTTATTTTTGATGTATTATGTGCGGAGAATCTCCATATCGCATAGCTGTCTTAATTTATATAATGCCCTTGCTGGCGTTTCCCGCGTCAATCTGGCGAGCTTCTTAAGATTTTGGGCAGCGAAAGTGAGCATCGCCTGCATGGACATTTTTTTAAGTCCCCTTTGGGGGTTGTCCATTGCATGACATGCTTTTCATTGTTGTCGGTAAAGACGCGCTCAACCGTCTCTTTACGCTTCCCATATATTTCTTTGATTACTATTTACCCCTTATGTAGTTGGTGAAAGGACACCACATGCAGATGCGACGATTCGTGCTAGCTTTATCGGCATGGATAATGCTCATCAACGAAAAGATTTTGTGCGAGCGGTACTTGAAGGCATTACATTTTCGCTAAATGAATCCATTGAGATTTTCCGACGTAGCGGGAAAGAAATCGATACAATTGTCTCAATTGGTGGTGGTGCGAAAAATGAAGTATGGCTTCAAATGCAAGCAGATATTTTTGACGCTACAATTGTCAGACTTGAAAGTGAGCAGGGCCCAGGCATGGGGGCAGCGATGTTGGCCGCCTATGGATGTGGATGGTTTGATTCACTCCAGCAATGTGCAGATACATTTTTAAAGGTTGATAAACAATTTGTACCAAACCGAGAAAATGTGACGAAATATAAAAAGCTGTTTGACCTTTATCAAACTGTTTATACTCAAACAAAAGATGTGAACGAAAAACTTGTAGCATTTCGAAGGTAATTATGTATACTGGGCACCAACTAATTAGTTGGTGCTTAATTTTAGTTTTTTAGATGAAAGGTTTTCTTACTATTAAAACTAAGGGAGTGGGTAGTAAATGAAGTTTCGTCAATTAGGTAATACAGATTTAAAGGTCAGTGAACTCAGCTTTGGCACTTGGGCGATTGGTGGGGCATGGGGAAAAACGAATGATCAGGAATCACTTAGAGCGTTAGACTACGCAATAGGGCAAGGTGTAAACTTTTTTGATACCGCAGATGTTTATGGAGATGGACATAGTGAAGAACTGTTGGCAAAAGCAACTAGGGGAAAAGAACAAGATATCCATATTGCAACGAAGTTTTGCCGGGCAGGGGATATCTATGATCCGCAAACCTATTCAATGGAAAGCGTCACAAAGTATTGTGAGGACAGCTTGAGACGACTTAACCGTGACCAAATCGATTTATTTCAAATTCATTGTCCACCAATGGACATTTTAAAGGACGGGCAAGTGTTTGAGGTACTTGATCGTTTGAAGAAGCAAGGCAAGATTCGTTATTATGGCGTAAGTGTAGAAACAGTTGAAGAGGGCCTATTATGCCTTGAACAGCCAAATGTACGTACACTTCAGGTCATCTTTAACATGTTGCGCCAAAAGCCAATAGAAAGTCTATTTCCACAAGCAAAAGCTAGAGGTGTCGGCATCCTCGCACGTGTTCCACTAGCGAGTGGATTATTAACGGGTAAATTTGTGGCCGATACCCAGTTTGAATCAGATGATCATCGACACTTTAACCGCGATGGAGAAGCGTTTAATGTCGGAGAAACATTCGCAGGGTTAGAATTTAAGAAAGGTGTGGAATTGAGTAGTAAGCTATCCTGGACTGCTGAAAATAGAGGGAGTATGACACAAGCTGCATTAAAATGGATTTTAGAACATGATGCGATATCTTGTGTAATCCCCGGTTTTAAGAATGTTGCCCAAGTAGAAGATAATTTGAAAGCGTTAAAAGTAGCTGGGTTTTCGGAAAATGAAATGAATAAATTGGCACAGTTTTATAAGAATGAGGTGCACAATAATATTCGGGGTGCTTATTAAATCAGGGTAGGTACTAGTATGAATATGAAAAGTTATCACGGTTAGATATAAAGAATCCTACTTATAACGCTCAGCTAGCCCAGTAAGGCGCCTTCACTGGTGATTATAAAATAAATGCTGCTTGAATAATTTTTGCTCCACTTTAAGGCGTTGGATGAAACCAGCGCCTTTTCTTATTGATGAACTTGTAAGAAGAGCATGTTCTTTCAGTTCGATTTTCGTTATAATGACAAGGTATGTCTGTTTTGAAGAGGTACACAAATAGTGTGGAAATAATCCTTTAATATACGAATGGACTGTTGAAAGGGGAATCATTCCTTGACTGTTATAAAAGAAGAAACATTAGTTGCGAAAATTGACCATTTAGATCATAAGGGCAATGGACAATCTGCAGTTTGGCGTGAGAATGCTAAAGATAAAGCTTTTAATCCTAGAAAGCTGAAACTGACAATACCACAGACGCTCCCTGGGGAGTCGGTGCAGGTAGTCGTAGATCAGCCCGATAAGCGCTGGAGAAAAGTTATGCCTGCTGAGATACTAGTGGCAAGCCCTGAACGGACGGATGCACCTTGTCCACATTTTGAGCTTTGTGGAGGTTGTGTCTGGCAGCACTGGACGTATGAAGGTCAATTGAAGCATAAGACCCAGCAAGTGAAGAAGGCATTGGAGAGCGAAGGATTAGATGCTGAACTGGTGCTAGAGACGATTGGCATGGACGAACCTTGGCATTATCGTAATAAGATGGAATTCACGTTTTCACCTGCAGGGGATATCGGCATGCATGAGCAAGGGAATTTCCGCAAGATTATTCCATTGGAAACGTGTTTGATAGCAGGCCAAAATATGGTCGATGGTATGTTGGAGATTGGTGAGTGGGTAAAAGAGTTCGAGCTTAAAGGCTATGACAAGGATGCGCATGAGGGACTGCTTCGTCATTTGATGGTGCGAGAATCGCATGCGACTGGTGAAATGATGTTGGCATTGTTCGCTACGAAAACACCTGATGGTGAATTGACGTCTGCCGTTGAAAATCTGGTCGAGCGGATTACGAAAAAGTTCCCGAATGTGAAAAGCCTTCTTTGGCTTGTCAATACGGACTGGGCGGATCGCACACAATCAGAGGATACGCATCTATTAGCGGGGCGTGATTTCATTTATGATGAAATGGCTGGCTATCGCTATCGACTTTGGTTCGATACATTTTTCCAGACGAACCCAAAACAAGCCCAAAAGCTTGTGGACCTTGCGCTTGAAATGGGGAAACCACAGGAAGATGAGAAAATGATCGATCTGTTTTGTGGTGTCGGCACGTTCTCCTTACCGTTCGCTGCACGTGTGAAGGAATTGGCGGGAATTGAGATTGTCGAGACATCGATTGCATCTGCAAAACGCAATGCCGTCGATAATGATTTGCATAACACGACATTCCTGGCCCGTGACGCACGTAGAGGACTGGATGAGATGCATGAGCATTTTGGATTCGCTGATATTCTATTGGTGGACCCACCACGTAGCGGTGCTGGTGGGAAAGTAATGCGCCGTATCGGACGCTCAAAGCCGAAACGGATTGTCTATGTATCCTGCAATCCTGACACATTCGCGACGGATCTAACTGAATTATTACCGTTCGGCTACACGCTTAAAACCGTGCAACCTGTCGACTTATTCCCGCATACAGTGCATGTGGAGCTAGTCGCTTTGTTGGTGTTGGAGAAATAAAGACAGAACATCCCAGGAATCAGTGCTTGATTCTTGGGATGTCTGTGTATGGGAAGATCATAATCAATTGGGCAAGTCCGTGCGTTCTGTAAAATCCTGTTACGCCAATAAAGCATTGTATTTATTACTATAGAATCATCTCAATTCTATAGTAATAAACTTTAGCGGGATGAAGGGAAGGAGCAATGAATGAACTCTCACTCGAAGATTTAATATACTCCTGGTAAAGTTAAGTCTCAAGGGGTTCCTTTATTCCTATTTTGCTTTTTTCGAATCATTCCATCCGTTTTGCCAATGTTTTCGAAAAGAAAGCGGTGTACTATCCACCCGGTCTTTAAATAAGTTAATAAAATGACTAACATTATCAATGCCCACTTGAAAAGAAATCGAGGAAATTGTTAAATTAGTATTTTTCAGCAGGTCTTTAGCTTTCGTTATTCGTCTATTTATTAAATATTCATTTGGGGTAATCCCGATGTAATGTTTAAATTCCTTAGCTAATTGGTATTTGTTTACCGCGAAAAGTTTAGAAAGTTGTGTGAGGGTTATTTTTTTATCATAATTAACTTCCAACTCCGTTTTCATTTGTTCAATATAATCTGGTGTAATTGCTGTATTCTTATTCAATTCGCTACTGTTCAATAAAACCTCCGTTAGTAGATCAAGGATGAGTTTAGAACTTATTATTTCAGTCTTCAGACTCGCTTTATCCAATTGATGAAGTTGAATAAGCTGTTGCATTAAATAAGGAACGTGAGATTCTTGATGGGAAATGCTTACTGGCGAATTGCTTTTTGAGTAGTGTTTGTAATATTCAGCAGTCGTACTTCCTTTAATATGGATCCACAGTATTTCCCAGGAATCTTCATTTGAGGTCTGATACAATTGATAGTTATTACAATCGATAAAAAATAAGTCGCCAGGGCCAAGAGAATAGGTTGTATTATTATAGGTCAATTGTCCATTCCCGCTCAACGTATGCACAATTAAATACGAATCCAAATGTTGCCTTTCTGTAAAAAATGGATATAAAGTTTTAAAATGACCAATCTCTTGAATATAAAAAAATGCAGAGCGTGCCTCTGCTGAAGGAGTAGAAATAAGTCGTACCGAATCCTCTGACCAGTGGCATTCAGCTTTTTCCCAATAATAATTCATAGGAATCCTCCTCGTAAAAAAAGGGAATATAGCAACTTATCTATTCTGATAAGAAGAACAATATTCCCGATTCATTGATTATTCGTATGTTGAATTGATTATCGGTTTAATAAACGTCTTTCCATTCCCCGATATTGTCCGCGTCAAACTTATATGGATCTCCAAGCATAACTTGTGTTCCATCACCATCTTCTACGATGTCCAATTCTCCAAACACACCCGTTTCCACGCTTTCACCTAACGCACCTGTAATATCACCAGTTACTAAAGCGTGAGCAATGTATCCTGCGGCAGAGCCAACATCGATTGGATTCCACAGGTACATCCACGGTGAAACTCCATTTTCAAGATACGTTGCCATTTCGCTTGGAAGACCAAGCCCAGTTAATTTTACTTTGTCTTGTAAATTCTTATCCGTTAGCACTTTCCCAGCTGCTGCAATTCCAACAGTTGTTGGAGCAATGATAGCCTTCAAATCTGGATAAGATTTTAACAACGCCTCTGTTTCAGAAACACTTTTATCTCGTAAGTCATCACCGTATGCAACTTTTACAAGAGTAATATCTTTATATGCGGGTTCCTCTAACTCTTTTTGCATCCACTCAATCCAAAGATTTTGGTTTGTTGCTTGGGAAGTTGCACTTAACACTGCAATTTCTCCTGCGCCACCAATCATTTCAGCAACTGCTTCAATTTGAATACGTCCTATTCTTTCTGGGTTAGCCTGGTTGACGTGTAGAATACGGCTATCCGCGTTAACAGCAGAGTCTACAGAAAGAACTTTAATCCCTTGATTCATTGCTTTTTTCAATACTGGCTCCAAAGCATCGTTGTCATTTCCAGCAATGGCGATTGCAGTTACTTTTTGTTGGATGAGCTGTTCAATAATTTGAATTTGCCCCTCTGCTGTTGGTTGATCTGGTGAGCGTAAAATAACTTCCCCACCAAGTTCTTCAATTGCATCTTTAAATCCATCCATCATTTTCTCACCATAAGGATTTCCAGTATTTTTGAAAATGAAGGCATACTTGTCTTTTTCACCGTTGTCTTTTTCTTCGGGCTTCTCCGTACCCTTAGCCTCATCTGTATCTTTGTTACCTCCACTGCTTGGCGGTTCTTGGCTACAAGCGGCTAACATAATTAGTGCTAGTACCATTGTAAAAAAGAACATAGACATTTTTTTTAGATTAGTCAACACTTTCTCCTCCTTTTAATGGGTGTTATATACAAAACAGTCAGTGCAACTGTAAAGTAACAAAAGTTATTCTTTTTTTCTTGCTAAAAATGTGGGAACCTTAATTTTGGGAACGGAAACCGCTAGGATAAGCAGGATTCCAATTACGATAAGAAGTGTTTGAGCCGGAATATTAATCAATCCAAGCCCATATTGAAGATACCCGATGATGAATATAGCAATTACTGTGCCAAGTATTCTTCCTTTTCCGCCTGCCGTGCTGATTCCGCCAAGTGCTGCCATAGCAATCACATCGAGTTCATACATTGTTGCGATATTTGGTCGAGCACTCCCCATTCGGGAAGTTAAAAAGATAGCAGTCAGTCCAGCCATTAGCCCAGTTAGTGTAAAGACAATAATTTTGATTTTATCTACTTTGACACCTGAGAAACGACTTGCAGTTGGATTTTTCCCCATCGCATACACTTCACGACCAAATGTTGTTTTATGGAGAAGCAAGCCGAATGCGATGGCAACGATAACAAAGAGTACTAGTATAAAGGGAACTCCGAACACATACCCCCATCCGAAAAAACCGAACCATTCAGGGAATTTTCCTGAAGCTTGATCTTCCAGAATGACATAAGCGATTCCTCTATACAAAATCATTGTACTTAATGTCACAATAACAGCGGACAACTCCTTGAACTTTACAATTAAGAATCCATTGATTAACCCACAAAGGGCACCGACTGCGAGACAAATGACAATGGAAACCTCCATAGGAAGACCTAATAAGTTATAAGAGGTTGCCATGACAACGGATGATAAAGCGACCGTTGACCCTACAGAAATATCAATGTCCCGCAAAATCATGACGAGTGCCATCGGGAAGACAATAAAGGCTTTATCCAAGAAAATCATTGTTCCGTCACGCAAACTGCCGTAGTTAAAGAAGTACGGCGAGATGTTGGAGTTGACTAAAAACACAGCGAAAAGAATGAGTATAAGCATCCATTCCCATTGGAAGAAGAAACTTTTAAGAGAAAAACTTTTTTTATCCAATAAAGTCCGTGGGATGTACTCCTGCTGAGAAGTTGTTGTTTTAGGGCTCATAAGTTAAATCCTCCTCCTCATTAAATTATTTAAATCAACGCCTCTTTTAACTAGTGTGTTAAAGATGACAGCTATGAGGATGATTGCTCCCTGGATACTCGATTGCCAGAAAGGAGAAACGTTTAACAAAGGAAGCGCATTGTTCAATAATCCGAATAACATAGCGCCAAGAATGACTCCAGAAATTTTCCCGGAACCACCCGCGATACTGACTCCACCTAAAATACATGCTGCAATAACGGTTAACTCGTAACCAGCAGCGGTATCCCCTTGTGCTGAAGCAAACTTAGAAACCCAAAGGACGCCGGAAAGACCCGCGAGTCCACCCATAATTGTATATACAAGCATTAAAATTTTCGTTTCATTAATACCACTTACAGTAGCTGAGTCAGGATTGCTTCCGACAGCATAGATTTGTCTGCCAGTTCGTGTATGGTTTACAAAGTAGAAGAAAGCAAGATAGATGATAATCGCGATGACAATCAAATTGTTTAATCCCAATGTTTTTCCGGTTGCTATTGCAACAAAGCTTTCGGGCATTTGATAGGCACTAATCCATTCACCACCACTTATTGTGAAAGCCATTCCTCTAAAGATATTCATTAGTGCAAGTGTAGCGATAATTGGAAGAATGCCTACTTTAGCTACAAGGAATCCATTGACAACCCCGCAAATAATACCCACGGCGATACCTAGTAAAATGGCGAGAAATGGATTCAACCCCTGATAGATACTGACTACTTGGGCAGAAATCATGCCAGATAAGGCAATAATTGCCCCAATGGACAGGTCAATTCCTCGTGTGATTAAAACAAGCATCATGCCTAGAGCTAAAATACTCAAAATGGCTGTGTTTGTGAACATATCGTTAATATTTTCTCCGCTTAAAAAGCTTGGATTACGCAGCTGGACAACAAGGCTAATAATAACGATAAACCCGAGAAGCCCAAGCTCTCTAAATTTAGAAATGTTCGCTAGTATTGAGGTTTTCTTAGGCGGAATCTCGGGCTGAGCTACTGCATTCAACGTATTTTCACGCATTCATTACACTCCTTTCGGTTTATCACATGGTGCTATACTTTTAATATTTCCTTAGAAGGAGTCGTTTCACTGAGTGCTGCCTCAAGGATACGTTCTTGGGTTGCTTCTGCCTTATTGAAAGTGTTTGCGATTCGTCCATCACGCATGACGATAATTCGGTCGCTCATTCCTAATATTTCCGGCATTTCAGAAGAAATCATAATGATTCCATATCCCTGTGCTGCCAAATCGTTTATGATTTCATAAATCGCAGACTTTGCTCCAATATCTACACCTTTTGTTGGTTCGTCCAAAATAATGACATCTAAATCAGCTGTCAACAATTTGGCAACAGCAACTTTTTGTTGGTTTCCACCTGATAAAGAACTTACCAAATCGAAAATGGATTGTGCTTTAACATCTACTTTTTCGGCAAGTCTTTTTGCGATGGCTGCCTCATTCTTGTTACTTAACCAGCCCATTTTGGATAGCTTCGTTAATGCTGGCAATGAAATGTTTTTTCCAATGTCCCAATCAAAAACTAATCCTTGTAATTGGCGATCTTCAGGCAAATAACCGATACCCAATTTCATTGCCTGTTTGGGTTGTTTAATTTCAATTTTTTTATTATTTAAAAAAACTTCACCTTGATCATAAGGGGCTATGCCGAAGAGTGCTTGGCATACTTCTGTTCGTCCAGCCCCTATTAGGCCAGTCATACCAAGGATTTCTCCTTTGTGAAGTGTAAAGGAGATGTCTGCAAACAACCCCATTTTGGATAGGTTTTTTACTTCAAATAACTTATCCCCGATACTTCCTTTTTTATCGGGAAATACTTGTGTAATTTCCCTCCCAACCATTGCAACAATGAGTTGGTCATTTGAAATTTCATCGATTTGCCAGGATCCGATATATTTTGAATCTCGTAAAACAGTTACTTGACTCGCTAACCGGTAAATATCTTCGAATCTGTGGGAAATGAAGATAATAGAAGTTCCACTATCTCTTAGTTTTTCTGTGATTTTATAGAGTTCTTCGCTTTCCCTTGCTGTCAGTGCGGCAGTCGGTTCATCCATGATGATGATTTTGGCATTTGTCGATATAGCCTTTGCAATTTCAATAATTTGTTGTTGGGCAACACTTAGCGCTTGCATTTCCATTTTCGGATCAATCGTTGATCCAAGTTGTTGCAAGATTCTTTTTGCTTCGGCATGCATGGTACCCCAATTTAATCTTTTCGTTTTTGCATGTACTTTTTGATGACTCATAAAGATGTTTTCAGTAACACTTAAATCTGGATAGTTCGTTACATTTTGATAAATAGCTGCAATCCCCATGTTTTGGGCTTCTTTAGGATTGCTAAAAGATATTTTTTCTCCGTTTAAATACATTTCCCCGGCGTTTGGCGGATGCACACCTGTAATAATTTTAATGAAAGTAGATTTACCGGCACCGTTCTCTCCCATAAGTGCATGTATTTCTCCCGGTTTTAATTTGAAGTGAACATTATCTAATGCTCTTACGCCTGGGAATTCTTTTGTGATTCCATTTAACTCAAGGATATATTCAGATTCAGACATGATACCCTTCCTCCCTTCAGATATGCTTTGCCATGAGACATGCATTACACTTTAATCAGTTCATTTGGTAATGTTTATAAGAATAGTGGACCATTCTTATAAACATGAAACCCATCTTTACTTTCACTAGTAGAGTTAGTAACTTCACTTTATAACCCTGATAATTTTCCGAGAAAGCGTTTACAAGTTTAGTTTTTAGAAATATTAATGACGTATACATATGAGACGACAGTCATTTCATATGTATAAATGATTGAAAATCTTTGTTTTCTTTGTTATTAAGTTGACAGAAGATTTTTGTTATTCACATCTTAGCATATTAATTTCCGTTTGGGAACATCAATTTTAAGAAATTTTATTTTTGGTAATGCGGTATATTGATATTTATGTATTTAAAAGCGTGAAATCAAGAAAAAATGGACTTCTAAAAATAAATTTTAAAAAACTAGTCACAATAGTCTGAAGTCGTGTATAATAAAAAACAGACATAAACAAACAAAAACGGAGGTATGGAGATGGCGAATAATTTATGGAACGAAAATCAAGCAAGGAAACTTGAAAAAGGATTACCGGAATTAGTGTATCGTTCAAATTTATTAGGAACGGATCGCACTGTTTGTAATTGGGGTGGTGGTAATACATCTATGAAAGCGATTGAAAAAGATTTTCGTGGAAGAGATGTAGAAGTTATGTGGGTGAAAGGAAGTGGCTCTGATTTAGCAACAATGGGTGCTGAAAACTTTACAGGGCTGAGAATGGAAGATATAGCCCCATTAATAGAACGCAGTGAAATGAATGATGAAGATATGGTGGAATATTTGGGACACAGTATGATCAATAGCAAACACCCTCGACCTTCAATTGAAACGCTACTTCATGCTTTTTTACCGTATAAGCATGTCGATCATACGCATCCAGACTCGATTATAAGTCTTTGCTGTGCACATAACGGGAAAGAAATAGCGAAAGAGATTTTCGGAAATCGTTTTGTGTGGGTTCCTTATGTTCGTCCGGGATTCACCTTATCAAAGATGATTGCTGAAGGTGTAAAAGAAAATCCAAATGCCGAACTCGTGTTAATGGAGAAACACGGTTTAGTTACTTGGGGAGACACCTCAGGAGAGTGCTATGAGAAAACACTATCTGTAATTAATGAAGCGGAGAAATACATTAATGGATGTAGCAACGATGAAAAGGTGTTTGGTGGTCAAAAATACCTGTCGTTCTCCGAGGTGGAACGACGTGAACTATTAGCAAGAATCATGCCAGTTATTCGCGGTGCTGTTAGCGATGAAAAGAAAATGATTCTTACTTTTGATGATTCTGGTGACGTCTTACAATTTGTAAATAGTCATGACGCATCCGTATTAACTCAAATCGGTGCTGCATGTCCCGATCATTTAGTTCATACAAAACGTACGCCACTTTATATTAATTGGAATGTGGAGAAAGATAATATAGAGGGATTAATTGAACAAGTGAAAAGTGGGGTTGAAGAATTTAAGAATGAATATAAAGCCTACTTCGAAAGAAATAAGCATGAAGGGGACCAAATTTTTGAATCTGCTCCGCGTGTGATTTTAATTCCTGGAATTGGAATGGTGAATACCGGCAGGAGTTTAGCAATGGCTAATGGGAGTGGGGGGCTTTATCATCGAGCAATCGCTGTCATGAAGGGGGCTACATCATTAGGGGAGTTTGTATCCCTTAGTGAAAATGAGTCTTACAATATTGAGTATTGGCCATTGGAATTATATAAGTTGTCGCTTGCACCACCTGAAGTGGAGTTTTCAAGAAAAGTTATTTTCATTACAGGCGGGGCAGGTGGAATCGGGAGTGAATCAGCTCGACGATTTGTTTCGGAAGGGGCTCATGTTGTTTTAGCAGATTTAAATGAAGAGGGCGCGCAAAAAGTTGCCGATGAAATTAACTCGCAATACGGAGAAGGTCGAGCAGTTGCAATAAAAATGGATGTAACGAGCGAAAGCCAAGTGAAATCCGCATTTGACTTTTCTGCTCTAACCTATGGAGGAGTCGACTCAGTTGTAAACAATGCGGGATTGGCGACATCTAGTCCATTTGAAGAAACGACGTTACAAGAATGGAACCTAAATATGGATGTACTTGGGACGGGCTATTTTTTAGTTGCTCGTGAGGCATTCCGTCAAATGAAGACACAAGCTATCGGTGGAAATATGGTTTTTGTAGGGTCGAAAAACTCTGTTTATGCTGGACGAAATGCAGCTGCATACAGTTCTGCGAAAGCGCTTGAAGTACATCTAGCCCGTTGTATTGCTGCTGAGGGCGGGGAATACGGGATTCGGGTGAACTCTATATTACCGGATGCTGTGTTGCAGGGTTCTGCAATTTGGGGATCGAACTGGCGCGAGGAGCGAGCTGCAGCTTATGGAATTGAACCGACTGAGTTAGAGGAACATTATAGAAACAGAACGACATTATTGGTCAATATTTATCCAAGTGATATTGCCGAGTCGATTGCTTTCTTTGCTTCATCAAAATCAGATAAGACAACGGGCTGTATGATTACAGTGGATGGTGGAGTACCAGCCGCATTTACAAGGTAAGTACGTGCAAAGGAGGCTGCGACGGATGGTGCATATCGCGGTAGATATTGGTGCTTCAAGTGGTCGGCTTGTTATTGGCAAACTGAAGCAAGGAAAACTTGAAATTACAGAAATTCATCGATTTGAAAATGGATTTTCAGCAAAAGACGGAACATTGTATTGGGATATTGACTACTTACTCAATGAAATCCTCTACGGAATACAACTCGCAAAACAAGCGGGCCATCGGGTAGCGTCTGTGGGAATCGATACATGGGCAGTCGATTATGTCCTTTTGAATAAAAAGGGGAAGCGGATGAAAGAAGTTGTCTCCTACCGGGATCATCGGACAGCTGAAACGATAGACAAAGTAACGGGACAGATTGCAAAAGATCGAATCTATGAAAAAACAGGCATTCAGTTCCTACCGTTCAATACAATCTATCAACTATATGAAGAAGATGAAGAAGTTATAAAGGGGACCAATCAACTATTGATGGTCCCTGATTATCTCAATTATCGACTTACAGGCAAGGTGGTAATGGAAGTGACAAATGCTTCTACGACACAGTTACTGAACGTTGAGACAAGACAATTCGATCAAAATTTACTAGAAGTTATTGGTTTTCGCGAAGATCAATTTGGTGAACTTATTGAACCAGGTCAACCGCTGGGCTCTCTTAAGAAAGAATGGTTTCCAGCATTCGATTTACCTGATTGCAAAGTCTATGTCATCGCATCCCATGATACAGCTTCGGCGGTTGTGGGGACACCCGGAACAGGAGATAACTGGGCCTATTTGAGCAGTGGTACGTGGTCGCTGCTCGGTGTAGAAACGGATAGCCCTGTCGTGACTAGAGCAGCTTTACAAGAAAACTATACAAATGAGTGGGGCGTGTTTAAGACTTACCGCCTGTTGAAAAACATAATGGGAATGTGGATTATTCAAGAGGTCCGTCGCCACTCACCTGAAAAATTATCCTATGAGGAACTCGTTATGGAAGCTTCCAAAGTTGCTCCGTTCCAACAGTATATTGATTTTAATGAAGAACGATTTTTAAACCCGAAAAATATGATCGAAGAAATTCAAACGTATTGCGAAGAGACCAATCAAACAATACCGACATCGATCGGTGAATTAGCAGCTTGTGTATATAATAACTTGGCGATTATTTATACGATTGCTATCGAAGAATTAGAGAAGATGACTGAAAAGGCGATTCGGCATTTGTATGTCGTCGGAGGTGGAGCGAAAAATAAGCATCTCAATCAATTAACCGCCAATTTAAGCAAAATAACTGTTTTTGCTGGATCGGCTGAATCCACAGCAATCGGAAATGTAATGATGCAAATGATTACGGCCGGTAAAATAAAAGATTTGGAAGAAGGTAGGAAAATCATTCGAAGTTCTTTCCCTCTAGAAGAACTTATTCCGGAAAGCATGGATTCGGGCTCCATCATCGAGGAGTTCAGGAAAATCATAAGCAAAGGGGGATGTACGGATGATTCGAAAAGCATCGATTATGAAAGTTTATAAAGAGTATTACAGCGAATATAAAGAGCGGCATGATCAACTATGGCCTCGAATGGAAAAAGAGATTAAAAAGCACGGTGCGCAAAACTATTCTATTTTTCTTGATGAAGAATCGGGGACGTTGTTTGCCTATGTAGAAATTGAAAATGAAGAGCAATGGGGCAACATTGCGAATACGGATGTGTGCAAAGAGTGGTGGGCTTATATGGAACCACTTATGGAAACGAATCCCGATAACAGCCCAGTTGCCGTCGAATTAAAAGAGGTATTTCATTTAGGGTAAAATTTAAGGGGGTATTGGAATGACAATCAATGAAAATTATGCATTCGCAAAGAAGGAATATGAACGATGGGAAATTAACGTAGAAGAGGCGCTTCAAAAACTAGAAAATATACCGATATCTGTTCACTGCTGGCAAGGAGACGATATTAGTGGGTTTGAAGTGAATAAAAGTGAGTTATCTGGCGGAATTGATGTAACCGGAAATTATCCTGGAAAAGCACGTACGCCCGAAGAATTGCGGATGGATCTAGATAAGGCTCTTTCACTGATTCCTGGTAAGCACAGGGTGAATCTTCATGCAATCTATGCGGAAACGAATGGGGAAGTAGTTGATAGAGACAAACTAGAGCCAAAACATTTTGCGAATTGGGTGGAATGGGCAAAAAAGATAGGCATCGGTTTAGATTTTAATCCAACATTGTTTTCCCATGAAAAAGCGGAAGATGGATTGACGCTATCACATCCTAATCCGGAAATTCGGAAATTTTGGATTGACCATTGCATCGCAAGCCGGAAAATTGGAGAATATTTCGGGCGAGAGCTTGGAACACCTTGCTTAACAAATATATGGATTCCTGATGGCTATAAAGATACTCCGAGTGACAGACTAACACCAAGAAAACGATTGAAAGAGTCGCTTGATGAAATTTTTGCGGTTGAAATTGACAAGGCATACCATATTGATGCGGTTGAGAGTAAGTTGTTTGGGATAGGATCAGAATCGTATGTAGTTGGATCACATGAATTTTATTTCGGATATGCGCTACAAAGCGATGTATTATGTCTATTGGATACGGGACATTTTCATCCAACGGAAACCGTTTCAAACAAAATACCGACCATGCTTATTTTTGAAGATAAATTAGCATTGCATGTATCAAGGCCTGTACGTTGGGACAGTGATCATGTCGTCACTTTTGACGATGAACTACGTGAAATTGCGCTGGAAATTGTTCGTAACGATGCATTGGATAAAGTGATGATTGGTTTGGATTTCTTTGATGCAAGTATAAATCGTGTGGCGGCATGGACAATTGGAACGCGTAATATGATAAAATCGTTGTTATATGCATTGTTGACGCCTACTGATTATTTAAAGAACTTGCAAGAAGAGGAGAATTTCACGGAACGATTAGCTTTAATGGAAGAGTTTAAAACATATCCTTTTGGTGCGATTTGGGATTACTACTGTGCCAAAATGAATGTACCTGCAAAAGAGACATGGCTTGAAAATGTGAAAACCTATGAAGCGGAAGTCCAGTCAAAGCGAATCTAATAAAAATACCGATAAACTGAACTAGGAGGTGGATTGGCCATGCTTGCAGCAGCAAGACATCAGAAAATCATAGAACTTCTCGATGTACGTTCGACAGTTCGTGTTACAGAGTTGAGTGATATTTTTAGCGTGACAGAAGAAACAATCAGAAGAGACTTGGAAAAGTTGGAAAAGGAAAAAAAACTTTTGCGTAGTCATGGTGGGGCAATGCGTAATGAGCAACCGGACTCCGAAATCCATTTTTCCGAAAGAGAAATCCAAAATGTTGAAGCGAAAAGAGTGATTGCGGAGGAAGCAGTTAAGCATGTCGTAGAAGGAGATCGGATTATTCTAGATGCCAGTACGACAGCTTGGTATATGGCGAAAGCATTGCCTAATATTTCGATTGCGGTCATTACGAACTCCATAAAAATTGCCATCGAGCTAGGGCGAAAAGACAAAATCGAAGTGATTTCAACAGGAGGGAAATTGCTGTCGAAATCATTGTCCTATGTTGGCCCTTTAGCAGAACGTTCACTAGATATGTATCATGTGAATAAAACATTTATTTCCTGTAAGGGATTCCATTTAGAAACAGGGCTTAGCGACTCCAGTGAACTTCAAGCGTTATTAAAAAAGCGCATGATTCAACACTGTGATTATGTTATTTTAATGGTTGATTCAACGAAGTTTGATACACAGGCATTTTCTTATATCGCATCAATAGGCGAAATTAATGAAGTGATTACGGATAATGGGGTTACGCCAAAATCGATTCAAACGATTGAAGAAAAAAATATTAAGTTGACGATTGTGCCATGTAGAAACGAAGTGAGCGTATAAAAGCAACACTCCACTTTCAACTGAAAGTGGAGTGTTGCTTTTATTTAGGAAATATGAAGCTGCAATTCGAAGTTAGTTAGATAACAACATAAGGAATATTTAATAATTTTGCGGTTTTAACAAATTGGTTGATGTTACTGCCGATGGACATAGCACAGTGGTGAGTAGGTGCTTCCTGGAACCAACGTTCATAGTAATTGTCTGGGGCGACTGGAAATTTAACAGGTGTTTGTGTATTACCGATTTGCATTGTTTTCCCATTCGTCGAAATACCTTCACTAATAATCAATTTGAGTTTGCCGTCTATTGTTTGTGAAAGACCGAGCATAGTAACTGGACCTGTTTTCACTTGTGCCTCAACAGCGACACCACTACCTTGTTTTCCATGATAAATCCCCATCCCACGAAGTACAGGTTTCCCATCCGCAATTTTTAAGTGGAAAGGTCCGTCATGGCCTAATAAGATGGTGCCTTCTACATAATCCGTCGTGACAATTTCGCAATAACTTCCACCAACGCCAAGAGCATCACAAATCTTCATGGCGATTGCTGTTTTTAAATCTCCTTCGCCGGCACATGGAATGCCTTCAGCGGTTAAAAGCGATTGTCCAACAGTGAGACCATTTTGTAGTTTTTCGTAGTCATTCCCTGGTGCACCGTGGTAGTAATAGGTAATGGCATCGAGTTGTTTTTCCTCAACAAGTTTATATTGCGCAGAGGCGATTTTACATGCCCAATTCAGTTGTTCTTCGGACGGCTTTGTCGCTAGCTTTTCCGCAGGTGAATCTTCACTAATGATAAACATATCTTCAACTTGCACTCTCTTTTGTTGGATGTCTTTATCTGTAACATCATCGATTAGTTCCGCTAGGTCACACATTTCCAACACTTCTACATGAATACCCGTTTGTGCTTGAATCATTGTAAAATCACTATACAGATCAAGCATGCCATTATACGTATTTCCCAAAAATCCGAATTGTGCACTCGCCAAGTTTCTCTTTACTTTTGCGGCTTGTACCCATTCATTGATTTCACGCCATGCTCTTTTTGCCTCCGGACGTTCGGCAGTTGTTTCGTTTGCAAGAGAGATTTCAGGCGTGTAATCCAACCCCAAAAGCCCACTAATTACATGGTAATCAATACCCGCTCGGTTGAAGGCATTTGCAAACTCAGGAACTGGACATGCCCCGCATTGTGCAAGCCACTCACTAGTGTTCGTTTCTTCATAGTTAAGTTGTTCTGCTGGCTGTAAATTTAGCATAATCACTTTTGCATTGCAGCGCTGGTGAATAGGTAGAACAACGGAACTAACTGCATAGGTTGCTGCATGAAGGAATATTATATCGACATTATGCTTACTAAAATAGTCCCCTGCTGCCCTCCCTTTTTCTATGCTATCGATTAATCCAAAGTTAAAGACTTCAGCATTCTGGGATAGCTTACTTTCTATAAATGAACCATACTCAATCAATCTTTCTTTTAACCCAGGAAACTGCTCCCAGTACGTATTTAAACCTGTTGAATATAAACCGATTTTGGCTTTTTTATAATTTGATTTTCTTTGCATGACTTGTTCCTCCACCTTTCAAAATAATAACTTCTAAACTCACTATAAGTCGTAATCTTTATTTCTACATCCAATAATCTTGTTAAAAAATAATAGTTTCTTGTATTTTTAGAAAACTTAGAGAAATCGATGGAATGTTGACAGGGAGATATGTTAACATGAAGTCATCAGATGACCTTATGAGTGAGGCGTAAGGCTGTTAGGGGAGTGTAGAGTGGGAACGAGACGGATTCAAACGAAAAAAATTTATGAAGAAGTGGCAGATTCGCTTACCCAAATGATAAAAGATGGGGAATTAAACCCGGGGGATCGGCTGGAATCTGTGGAGCAACTTGCTGAAACTTTTGATGTCAGCCGTTCCGCAGTTAGAGAGGCTTTAAGTGGTATGCGGGCAATGGGTTTGGTTTCGATGCGTCAAGGTGAAGGCACATTCGTCACGGAATTCGATGCATCTAACTTTACTTTGCCTGTAACGGTTGGGATGTTAATGAAAAAAGAAGACGTTAAAGAATTATATGAAGTACGTAAAATTCTGGAAGCAGGTGCGGCGAGATCTGCAGCACTTTATCATCAAGAAGAAGATTTACTGACGCTACAACAAGCGATTGGAGAAATGGAGAATGCTGAACGAAGTGGAGATATAGGTGAAGATGCTGATATGCGTTTCCATATGGCTGTTGCCGATGCAACGCGTAATCAAATCTTGATTCATTTAATGCGTTCGGTTTCAGAGGTTATGCTTACTGTATTGCGGGAAACTAGAGAAATCCTAATTCATTCGGAAAAAAAGACGGTTTCGCTCATTAATGAGCACCAATTAATTTTTGAAGCCATCAAAGCAAGGCAGCCTAACCAAGCTGAACAATATATGTTAGATCATTTGCGTAATGTTGAAAAGTCATTGGAGAAGTATATAGAATTTAGAAAATAGTGGAGGTGAATCAGATGAAAGTCTCTTTATTTATTACATGTATGTGCGATATATTCTCTTCAAATGTGGGGAAAGATACGGTCGAAGTTTTGGAACGGGTAGGGTGTGAGGTTGATTTTCCGGAAGCACAAACCTGTTGTGGTCAGCCAGCTTATAACAGTGGTTATTTAGAAAACACGAAAAAAACGATGAAACATATGATGAAAACATTTAAAGATGCAGAGTATGTTGTTGGACCTTCAGGATCTTGCGTTGCCATGTTACGAGAGTACGAGACGATTTTTCGTGAGGATCCTGAATGGGCGGAGGAAGCTAAGAAATTAGCGACAAAATCATTTGAGCTGACCCAATTTCTTGTTGACGTGATGGGTGTTGTTGACGTCGGTTCTACTTTTAAAGGGAAAGTGACATACCATCCGTCTTGTCATATGACGCGTCTTTTAGGAGTAAAAGATGCACCACGTAAACTATTAGAATCCATACAAGGTGTGGAACTGGTGGACCTTCCACAAGGCGAAGATTGTTGTGGGTTTGGTGGAACTTTCTCTGTTAAGAATGCGGTTATTTCAGGGGAAATGGTGCAAGAAAAGGTAGACCATGTAGTGGAAACAGAGGCAGAGTATTTGGTCGGTGGAGATATGGCTTGCTTAATGAATATCGGTGGACGTTTGTCGAGAGAAGGACGCAATGTTAAAGTGGTCCATCTCGCTGAAATCTTAAACCATTGTTAGAAGGAGGGGAATTTGTTGAGTATTCAAATTAAAAGTGGTTCATTCAATGAGCGTGTACAAGAAGGCATTGAAAATGATTTTATGCTGAACTCCGTCGCCTCCGCGCAGGGGCGTTTTAGGAGCCGGCGGGTGGATGCAGCGGAAGAATTAGGAAACTGGGAAGAGTGGCGTTCGTTGGGCGAAGAGATTCGTACACACACGTTGCAACATATCGATTTTTATTTACAACAATTAAGCGATAATTTATCCAAACGTGGTGGTCATGTGTTTTTTGCCGAAACAGCAGAAGATGCGAATAACTATATTAAAGAAGTTGTGAAAAGTAAACAGGCAAAAAAAATCGTGAAATCCAAATCGATGGTTACAGAGGAAATTGGTCTCAATAAAGCACTTCAAGAAGCTGGCGCAGAAGTCGTTGAAACAGATCTGGGTGAGTGGATTTTACAATTAGACGAGGATGTTCCCTCGCATATTGTCACGCCGGCTTTGCATCTGAATAAAGATCAAATCAGGCAGACCTTTGTTGAAAAAAGAGGCTATGATAAATCCAATTTCCCAGAGGAGTTAGGATTATTTGCTCGCGAGCAATTGCGAAAAGATTTTTTGTCGGCGGATATAGGAATTACAGGATGTAACTTTGCCGTTGCCGAATCGGGTGCAGTTACCTTTGTGACGAATGAAGGAAATGCCCGGTTGACGACATCATTACCGGATACACAAATTACGGTAATGGGGATGGAGCGCATTGTTCCTACGTGGGAAGAACTAGATGTGCTAGTTAGTTTATTAACAAGAGCAGCTGTAGGACAAAAATTAACGAGCTATGTCACCGCGATTGCAGGGACGCGTTTGGAAGGGGAAGTCGATGGACCTGAAGAGTATCATTTAGTCATAGTCGACAATGGTCGCTCTAAAATTCTAGGTACCGAATTTCAATCAGCGCTTCACTGTATCCGTTGTGCCGCTTGCATTAATGTTTGTCCGGTATATCGTCATATTGGTGGGCATGCATATGGCTCGATTTATCCGGGTCCGATTGGTGCAGTGCTTACGCCTTTACTAGATGGCTATGAAAAACATAAAGAACTTCCACATGCTTCTACGCTATGCGCGGCTTGTACAGACGTCTGTCCTGTGAAAATTCCGCTTCATAATCAATTAATTCGCCATCGTGAAATTATGGTTGAACAAAAAATTTCCCCAGCGATTGAAAAAGTGGCAATGGACGGTTTTGTGAAATGGTCTTCCCATCCAGCAGCATACAAATTGAGCACAAAATTGGCGCGTAATGCACTTAAACCTTGGACAAAGGATGAAACGATAACGAACGGTCCAGGTCCCTTAAAAGGGTGGACAGCACAGCGTGATTTTCCGGCTCCAAGTAAACAAACGTTTCGTTCTTGGTTTAAAGAACGTCAAAAAGGAGAGGGGGCACAATGAGTATTCAAAACAGGGACACTTTTTTGGATAAATTAGCAAATAGTCTTGGTAGACCTCGTATATCAGAAGGAGTTGTACGACCTACATGGAGCTTATCTCCCCAATGGGATGTTTATAAATATTATTCACAAGACGAATTGGTCAAAGTATTGGAAAAACAATGCAAAGTCATCCATACGCATTTTAAGCGGACGAATCTAGGTGGTTTATCCAAAATGCTGAAAGAAGTAATCCAGGCGCATGAGGGGCAAAAAGTGATTGCAGCGAACGATCATCGGAATATGGAATTTGGACTAAATACAATATACGAAGAACTCCAAAACAGTGGTGTGGATGTACGACTTTGGAATGCGGCTATTGGAAAGGAAAACCAGGTGTTTGCTGAACAGGCTGATGTAGGCATCACATTTAGTGACATTACACTGGCAGAGTCCGGTACTGTAACTTTATTCAATGACAAAGACAATGGTCGCTCCATTAGTCTATTACCTAGAGTTCACGTTGTCATTGTACCAAAAAGTACAATCGTTCCAAGGATGACACAAGCAGTGAAAAAAATTCACGACGCCAATCAACAAGGGCAGGAAGTCACATCCTGTGTAAGTTTTATATCTGGGCCAAGTAACAGCGCAGATATTGAAATGAATCTCATTGTTGGTGTGCATGGACCGGTAGAGGCAACTTATATTGTTGTAGATGATAAATAAAACTTATAAGGTGGGCGTATTGAAGTGACATAACTACTTAGGTTCGCGTTGACATAAAGAAGCCTCCTAAACAATGCTCGGCGCTTGGGCATGCCCCTCGCGATACCTCCGTAAGAGTGCTTTCACTGGAGATTTGGTAGGATCGGTGGTTCAACCTACTTAGATCCTAGTCAAAGGAGAATTCTTCACGGACAATAGTAATGAGCATGGAAGGGATTCTACGGTTTTGTTTGCGAAGTGTAGAAATAATTTCGCAAACGCAATGCCGTCGATAATGATTTGCATAACACAACATTCCTAGCTCGTGACGCACGCAGGGGACTAGACGAGATGCGTGAACAGTTCGGATTCGCTGATATTCTGTTGGTTGACCCACCACGTAGCGGTGCTGGCGGGAAAGTGATGCGCCGCATCGGACGATCAAAGCCGAAACGAATCGTCTATGTATCCTGCAATCCTGACACATTCGCAACGGACTTAACTGAATTACTGCCATTTGGTTACACGTTGAAAACTGTGCAACCTGTCGACTTATTCCCGCATACAGTGCATGTGGAGTTAGTCGCTTGGTTAGAGCTGGAAATCTAGCCTTATACTCATCAATCAAAAAACATGTGAGCCGGATTCGGTTCACATGTTTTTATGTTCGCCCTTTGACAAGCTAGTTATGATTAAACAAAAGATAGAAACGAAAAACTTGTAAAAATTATGAGGTAATTATGGGGGGCACTAGCTAATGAGTGGGTGCCCCATTTTATTTTTCTAGTATTGAAACGTAAGGGTTGCGTCGTTTCATAGATTTAAAAATACATATGATTATTTGATTGAATAATGAGAATCTTCGTGCTAAGTTATAGATAAGCTGTTCTTATGAAAACTGAAAATAGGGAGTTCTAAGAGAGATATGCCTTGGCATCTTGAGTGAAGTGTTTTATCCCGTTGTACAATGGTGTTCTACCAATCGGAAAATTATTCTAAGCAAGGGGTGAGTATATTGAAAAGAATCGGCATAATTTTCACAAAATCTCAATTATCTTTAATAGTTGCAATCGTAATGATCTTAGGTTTACTATCTTCACTTATGTCGCAGCCAGTACAGGCTGAAATCGTAAGATCGGCGCAAATCGAGAAAGTGATTGGGGTCGTTCATATTCAAAAAGCGGGTGGCGTTAAGCAGATCCGTGCATACGAAGGCATGATTCTGTACCAGGGAGACCATATTCAAACGGAAGCGAATTCAAGCATGGTTTTTCAAGTACCTGGTCGAGGGGATACTATCACAGTTGAGGAGAACTCACGGCTGTATATTTCTGCTTTACGGAATGATTCAGGGAAGATGAAAACAAGCTTTTTCATTTGGAGCGGCTCAATATGGGTGCAGGTATCTCCTCTCACCAACTCGAAAGATGAATTCGAAATTGAGACGCCTGCTGCTTTCATGAGCGTTAGAGGCACAACTCTGCTCGTAGGTGTGGATCCGGCTACTGGGGAATCTAAATTTTTTATCGCCTCGGGTCAAGGAAAAGTGAATAAGAAAGGTGAGGAGCAAGGCAGCGGCACAACCTTGTATCCAAATGAGCAAATCAATCTGGACAAGGATACCGACTCCGGTGATTATGACGACTATAAGAATATAGCTGATCTAGACAATTTAATAGCGAATACGAGCAATGCAATTATCGAAGCTATTATTGCCAGCAAAGCTGCAATCGACAAAGAGAATGAACAATATATCGCGAGCCTTAGAGAGCAGCAAGGTGGCACAAACCAAGAGGCGATTGATCGAATCAATCAAAACCTTGATAATCTGGTTGGAAATATCGTAAATAATGCGATTAAGCAAAATAAAGTAGATGAGGCAGCAATTAAAGCGTTGATTGAGCGAAATAATGAACAATTGGATAAGAAAATTGATCTTGATAATGTGAAGGCGCAGGAGCTATCGGCTCAGGAGAAGGCAAAACAAGCTCAGATCAATCTATTAAATGAAGAGCGCAAGAAGAAACAAGAAGCAGAGAAGCTGAAGCAGGATGAGCTTAAGAAACAAAATGAAGAATTACAGAAAAAATTAAAAGAGCAACTTGAGAAGCAGAAGGAAGCGAAGGAGAAGGCGGCAGAAGCCGCGAAGCAGAAAGCTGCCGAAGAGTACGCGAAGAAACTAGCAAATGATGCCGCTAGGTTAGCATTTGAAGCGAAACAGAGAGCTCTAGCAGCGGAGAAGGCTAAACAGGATGCTGCCGCCAAGGGTGCAGTTGACGCACCCGCACCTGTTTCACAACCACCTAATGATACTGGATCTGAATCAGATCCAGTTGAAGAAGATCCGGGGGAAGAGGGTCCGGTTGAAGAAGAACCAGTTATAGAAGATCCGGATGGAGGAGATTCAGTTATAGAAGAACCAGGTGTATAAGATCCAGTTTTAGTGGGTCCAGCATTGACGGTATTAACGATTGCTAGCCCAATAGTTGCCATCTTTGGTAACGGACTTAATCAGGATATAGTCGTGCAAAAAGAGCTAGGGGTGTCACTGCAACTCTATAATGGTGAAACAGCCGTCCACTTCGAGACTTAAATAAGTATAGATGATGTGACAATCGTCACTCTTATAGCCTACGATTTAGAGGAAGGTGTTACAACTTCACTGTAAGGGCTGAGGATGCGGCAGGTAATGTAACCCACTTGGAAAGAAGAATACTTCTTAAACGTAACCCTAAACAAATCTAATTCTAATCAAAGAAGCATCCAGTCGTCGATGACGTGGATGCTTCTTCTTTCTTGCCTTTAGGTACCTAATTTAAATATTCTCCTGCTTCAAGCTTTCGATAATGTTTTCATTCTTTAGTTTCGAAATCGAATACAGCATCGCAGACCCAACAATTAAGAAAATCATGACAATAACAAATAAGATGCTCATCCATGGAAGTTGAAATTCATACATAAAGGTATAATTAACGGAGCGATGAATGCCAAACATAACAAGCACACTAATTGGTAGGCCATATCCCAATGCCTTTACCCCGTAAAAAATACTTTCATAATGGATCATTTTTTTAAATCCTTTTGGTGTCATGCCAATGGATCGAAGCATTGCAAATTCACGAGATCGGAGCGAGATGCTTGTTGAAATCGTATTAAAGATATTGGCGATCGAAATGAACGAAATCAGCGTGATAAATCCATAAGTGAATACGGACATAAGCAAAATCATCTGTTCCTCTTGCTGTCGTTGCTGATAGACATTGTATACATGAATGTTTGGGTCATTGCGTTCTTCGATTGCTGCTTGGGTGGCCAGTGGGTTTGAACTATTTAGATACACATAGGAGTTCACTTCCTCTTTGGGAATCGAAAGTTGCTCCATTGTTGCTTCAGAGACGATTAGATTAACCCCTCCAAGCGTAATAACTTGGACGCCCATTGGAACTTGGTCGGTAAGTGCCCCGATTTGAACACTACTTACAAATTCCCGCTTAGATTGTTCTATCTCCATATCCCCATGTGGAAGAGTAAATAAGTCAATCATTTTTCCAACTTCTGACTCAATCGATTTTGCTTCAATAAATTTTCCGGTTGCAGCATCCTCATAGGTAACCTGATCAATAACGATTGCAATCGGTGTGTCTGGTTGGACAAAATCTTCCTGGTTTGCACCGATTTGTTCGGCATAAGCTTGAAAACTCTCCTGATCTAAGCTTTGCAGACCAACATAGTAGGGGTATTTCCCATCCTCAAGAACTATATCGTTTTCTTGAATTTGCCTTTTCAGTTGCTCTGGAAGTTCGTCCATCCCAATGAGCGCCTCAAAGTACGTTTCCGCAATGATAGTGGACTTGGTGACATTATCTAACTTCGTAAACTCTACCAACTCTTCCTTTGCTACTTCACTGTTAGAAATTTGAATGTCAAACTGTAGATTACTTTGTGACATCTCAAGAGATTTTTTCAGATTATCGGTAAAAAAGGAAACCGATAAAAACAGGACAATACTAATCACTAATGAAAACAAAGTAGCTAAATAGCGCTTTTTATTTCGTTTGACGTTCTTCAATCCAATTTCAGCTTCAAGTCCAAAGACTTTTCGTACGAACTTTGATGTTTTTACCGTTTTTCCTGATAATTTGATGTCTTCGGTTTGCCGAATGGCGTCAATCGCTGAAATCTTTGATGCCTTTTGCGCAGGGACATAGGTTGAAATAAAAATGGTCAGTATAGAAACGCCGCATGCAGCCAATAGGGAAGCTGGTGTGACAACTAATTCTAGTTTTTCAGAAACGCCGAGTGCATTTTCTATCATCGTGTTAATAAAAGCAAAGGTTGCACCGATTCCCACAAGTCCCGCAACAATTCCAATCGGTAGACTAATCGCACCAATGACGGCACCTTCAAAAAATACTGAATTTCGTTTTTGCTTTTTCGTTGCACCAACACTTGAAAGCATGCCTAAATGTCTAGCCCGCTCGGAGACACTAATTCCAAATGCATTATAAATTAACGCCACAGAGCCAATGATAATAACACTCATAATAATGCTAGCTAAGGAAAAAAGTGTTGTCCGTAATTGGTCGTTCGCTGTTACACCATAGTAGCGGAGTAGATCGGAGTTAAAACTGACTTCCTCAATTCCATGTGCTTGAGCGAGATTTTTTGCGTGACTATACAAGGAACGGTTTATTTTTGTTGAAACGACAAAAGCATCAACCGTATTTGTTTCACTTAATGACTTTTCATCGACGTAGCCAATGACTGTGTAACCAGGTGACCAAGTCGGTTCCCAAGAAGGACGTTCAATCACCCCAACGATGGTAACTTTTTTGGTTTCATTGACTTGTAATTCTTCAGTGATTGTATTTTCTTCCGGTTCGATTGGGCTAATTTGCCGTTCGAGGGAGTTATTTTGCGTGAGCGTTGTCCCGTATGTTTTGTTCAAACGTTCACCAATATCTAAGGTAAGCTGATCGCCTATTTTATAATCAACCTTTGCATTGTTTATAATCTCCTCGGATATGGCAATCTCATTTTGAGCGTGAGGAAGTCTTCCTTCGGCAATTTCAATAGGGAACTGCTCCATACCCACTTTGTTATAGTTTTTAACATACAAATATGGTTTATATTCATTCTTTGAATCCTCTAAGGCTGCATAGCCATCGCTGGAGAGAACAAGTTTATGCGTTTTACTGTCTTGTTCAATGGCTTTAATTTGGTCTGGATTAATATCTTTATAGTGAACATGCCATTCCCCATTAGTAGTAATATGCTGACGGGTCATTAAGTCTAAAAAGGAAATCCCAAGTGTCGCCACGGCGGTAATCATCGCGACCGAAATGATGACACCGATAATTGTAACAAGTGATCTGCGTTTGTTCTCTTTTAAATGTCTTAGCGTTACTTTATTGATAATATTCATGGCCGAATCACTTCGTCTTTCGCTACTTTGCCATCCTCAATAGAGATGATACGGTCTGCTTGCAGGGCGATTCGCTCATCATGTGTGATGACAATGAGTGTTTGATTGTAGGTCTTGTTAAACATTTTGAGTAATTCCATGATTTCCTCACTATTTTTACTATCGAGGTTGCCCGTTGGCTCATCGGCTAGCATAATGGCAGGATTGCTGATCAGCGCTCGCCCAATGGATACGCGTTGCTGCTGACCCCCTGACAGCTGGTTTGGCAGATGGGAAAGTCGTTTGCTCAATCCCAAACTGTCAACAATGTTGTTAAATTGCTTGTGGTCCACCTTTTGTTCATCTAACAGCATCGGCAACTTTATATTTTCTTCAACCGTTAGAATGGGGATAAGATTATAAAATTGATAAATCAAGCCGATTTGTCTCCGTCTAAAAATGGCTAGCTGTGTTTCATTCAAGTCATAAATATTGGTTTGATCTATGAGAACCTCTCCGCTGCTGGGCTGATCGACGCCACCAAGTAAATGAAGCAGTGTTGATTTACCTGAACCAGATGGCCCGATAATGCAAACAAACTCGCCTTTTTTTACTGAAAAAGAAACATTATCTAGTGCGGTAACAGCTGTTTCGCCTTTGCCGTAAATTTTAGATAGGTTCTTAATTTCTACTATATTCATGTGAAAACCTCCGTAAGTCTTTGTATAAGAGTAGTATATCTAGTCACTATGACTGTAAGGTGACTCTTAAGTGACACTTTATTCACTTAGGAGGTGAGAGGGGAGAATTTGTGGATATAAAAAAAGCAGCTGATAGGTTACTCAAATCACCTGCTTGTAAAATTTAATAGTAAAGGTTGTCCCAACATCGGGCTGACTTTTCACTTCAATATCTCCTTGCTGACTTGTAATGAAACTATAGGCCATAGCAAGGCCAATACCTACACTTTCTTCACTGGCATTTTTACCTTTGTAAAACCTCTTGAAAATGTAAGGGAGATCCTCCTTTGGAATTCCTTTTCCGTTGTCAGAAATGATTATTTCTGTGAATAGGGCGTTCTCCGAAAAAGTGATAGAGATTTCTCCACCTTTGGGAGTATGCTCGACACAGTTTTTAAGGATATTGATAAGTGCTTCCACAGTCCAGTTGAAATCCCCAATAAATGCTGTTTGCTCATCGCCTTTGACGTTCAAACTTTGCATGTTAATATCCATTGGGATTAATAGCGGCTCAGTTGCAGTTTGAACAAGGAGATCGACCGAAACTTTTTCTTTTTTGAAGGTGATTGTCCCCGCATCGATTTTTGAAAGCTTTAATAAGGAAGAAACAAGCCATTCCATACGTTCCAGCTGTATTTGAAGATTCCGGGTGAACTTGATCCGCTGATCGTCGTCCAAGTGATTGTCACGTAACAATTCTCCCATGACCATCATCGAGGTGAGTGGGGTTTTTAGTTGGTGGGAGATATCTGAAATTGCATTTGTTAGTTTCGTTTTATCCTCGTGTAAAACGGTCCCTTGTTCAGCAAGCATCTTTGTCACTTTATAAATATGACTTTTTAAGATACTCAATTCTCCTTCATAGTTATCACGAACGTCTAAATGAAAGTTGCCAGTGCTAATTTTTTGTAAGTAATCAGACAGTTTTTCAATTTCACGGTACCGCCATTTTGTGAATAGCAGCATACAGCTAATCAGCATGATGGATACGCCTAGCACAATAGACGCGGCAAAGCTTGAAATGAAAATAGCTGCTGTCGTAATTCCGATTCCACTGATCAGTAAAAGTACAAGTAGGAGTATTTGAATTTCTCGATTTCTAAGCAACTCACTCACCAACCTTATAACCCATGCCACGGACCGTTTGAATCATCGTTGGGTTATGTGGATCATCCTCTAGCTTTTCACGCAATCTTTTAATATAGACGGTCAAGGTATTATCGTTTACAAAATCACCGCCGACATCCCAGATTCGATCCAGCAGCTGTGCTCTTGTGAGAACTTGACCAATATGATTGGCGAAAATAAGGAACAGCCGATATTCTAAAGCTGTTAATACAATCTCTTTGCCATTTTTATATACCTTTCCTTCTAATAGGCTAATGAGTATATTTCCAATTTCAATTTTGTCTTTTGGTTGAGTGTGACGATTGGAACGGCGAAGTACCGATTTAATTCTTGAAATAAGTTCACGGATTCGAAAGGGTTTTGTAATATAATCATCGGCTCCCATATCCAGACCCATGACGACATTCACTTCATCATCGTACGCTGTTAAGAAGATGACAGGGATATCTTGCCGTTTTTTCACGAGCTGACATAAGTCATACCCACTACCATCAGGTAAGTTCAAGTCAAATATGCATAAATCAATGTCATCCATTTTATGATTGATGACTTCAATTGCTGAAGCTGCATTATGACAAAGCAAGGGTTCATAGCCCTCTTGTTTTAAGGAATATTCTAATCCCAAAGCGATTGTTCGATCATCCTCGACCAATAGAATTTTCATATGTGTCACCTTACATTCATTTTTTATTAATGTTACTGGAAGAATGTGAGACCGTCAAAAAATGCGGATAATGAGTGTGAAGAAGGAATTGCATATATCAACGTCTATCCATCACGAAATGAGACAGCTTAACGAACATTTAGTAAATCCTTCTAATGAAACCTTTAAGTATTAGGAACGTATATTTTATAAGAGATGCTAGAAATAGCAAAGTACTCATTTATGGGGATGTTTTGTTTTGGAACCTTTATCAAAAAAGGAATGAAGTATGGTGCACATTAGGTGACAGGATAAGATAGACTTAAACTATAGGCGGAGCTGGTCTATAATTTTCAAAGGAGGAATTATCATGACCACCTGGATTATGTTAGGTGTACTGTTCGTTGTAAATTTTATTATTTGTAGTATTGTGTGTGTAATATTCCGCAGAACTAAGAGAATAGATTGGGCAATATCTTTAATTATAAGTTTTTTGGTTTCGATTACTGCTATATTGGTGTTTGGCATGGGTCCATCGTAAGCAAATGAAACACCTCTGAAAAAGAATGGTGTCAATAAAAGGGAGGGTGAGCCATGAATATTTCGTATAGATTGATGTCTTCAGTAAGCTTTGAAGAAGCGCATATCCTATTTAATCGTGGATTTGAAGGCTATTTAGTACCGATGAATTTACCTTTTGATACATTCATCAGTCGCTTTGGGAATGATGGATTATCTCCAGCATTATCCGTTGTTGCATATGATGGAGCAGATCCAATCGGCTTTGTGCTCCAAGGAATTAGAGAAGTGGATGGTCAAAAGATTTCTTGGAATGGTGGAACAGGTATTATTCCAGCATACAGGGGAAGGAAATTGGGGTATTCCTTGATGGAGGAAGCTGAGAAACTCCTAAAGGAATGTAATGTTTCTGTAGCAACTTTAGAGGCGCTATCTGAAAATAAAGCAGCTATCTCTTTATATGAAAAATGTGGTTACAAAGTACAGGACAATTTACTCTTTTTACGCGCAAACGAAACTTTAGATAGTAAGGAACCGGATCTTGACGGTTATGAACTGATAAGAATTCCTGCTACCCAATCGATTGGCTCAGATTTGTTTCCAATTATCGTCCCTTGGCAAACCGATGCTAGTAATACACCAAAACTAGGTGGGGAAGCGGTGATGATTTCAAAGAATGGAGAGGTGCAGGCAGCTTGTCTGATTCGGAAAAAATGTGTGTTTGGCAATAAGACGGAAAGCATTACTTTATTTCAGGTAAAGGAAAATGGGAATGAAGATGCTCTAAACAAACTCCTCGCTTACGCATTGGAATATGACCAATCAATCAATCGTACAACGTATAATTTTCTAAAAGGAAATGGCCTAGCAGTTTCATCTTTATTGGCAAGTGGTTTTGAAAATACGCCAATATCACAAGTTTTTATGACGAAAACTTTTTGAAATTGCCGATCGATCACTCGAAAGAAATTTATTGCGTAGGTTCACTATAAGAACGTCACGGGCTTTTGCTACGAACCGTCGATGCCGATTGAAAATGGGACCACCGCTAGGGTGAATGCTTCATCCCTATTAGCTAACGGTTACGTTAACAAGAATCGTGTTAGTTTTGGATTATAGATGTGGGTAAAATAAGCTACAATCGCAATTCAAAGTCTAGAGTCAATCGTAGCATGATTGACAACGAAATTCAGCACGATTTATTTATGTGACTATAACCCGAAATAATTGAAGCGTATATTCGTTCGTGGTATGTTACTTGAATAGCAGTGGTCATTTTTCGACTACAGATACAGCGGAGGATATACATGGATTTTATCAGTAACCAACTTTTAAAAATTGAAATGGACCCTACCTTAGTTCGTTATCTTTCCATTATCATTATGATTATTTTTATAACACTTGTCTGCGTAATTGCGAATTTTATCACGCAAAAGGTAGTTATCCAAATCATTACTCGAATTGTGAAAAAAACTAAATTCAAGTGGGATGACATTTTGTTGGAGCGCAAGGTTTTCCGCAGGTTATCGCATATTGTTCCTGCCGTTATCCTTATTAACTTTTCGACAACCTTCCCAATGTTTCAACAGCTAATCGAAAAAGGGGTAATTGCTTATCTCATCATCATGGGGTTAGTCATTATCAATAGCTTGTTGAATGTCATTAATGACATTTATCTCACGTATGAAATCGCAAAGACTAAACCTGTAAAAGGGTATATACAGGTCGTAAAAATTGTTGTCGTCTTAATAGGGGTCATCTTAGTGGTCGCGAACTTGATAGATAAGAGTCCACTTCTTTTGCTAAGTGGGATTGGAGCTCTTTCAGCGGTGCTCATGTTAGTGTTTAGGGATTCGTTATTAGGCCTAGTTGCAGGAATCCAGTTGACGACCAATGATATGGTTCGAGTCGGAGATTGGATTGAAATGCCGAAGTATGGGGCAGATGGAGATGTTATCGATATCTCATTACATACAGTCATGGTGCAAAACTGGGACAAAACAATTACAATGCTTCCGAGCTATGCTCTCATATCAGATTCCTTTAAAAATTGGCGTGGCATGCAAAATTCTGGCGGACGACGGATGAAACGATCGTTATTTATTGATACAACGAGTATTTCATTTTGCACGGAAGAGATGATTGATCATCTGAAAAGTATCCATTATCTTTCGGATTATCTTATTACGAGGGAACACGAAATCGCGGAGTACAATACTCAAAATGAAATTAATCAAAGCAATCCTGTGAATGGCAGGGCACTTACGAATATTGGTGTATTTAGAGCATATATTAGTAATTACCTTCAACACCATCCTGGTATTAATCAAGAAATGACCTTGATGGTGAGGCAGTTGGCACCTAGTGAACACGGGTTGCCCATAGAAATATACGGATTTACCAATGATATACGATGGGCTGTGTACGAGTCAGTTCAAGCGGACATTTTTGACCACCTTTTTGCCGTAGCGTCTGAGTTTGGGCTTCGAATATTCCAAAATCCATCGGGGAATGATTTGAAATCGATTGGATTAGTCGATCCAAAACGGTAAAATTTATGAATTGCAAGAGCTACAGTTACTGAAGAAAATTTAGTGATTGTAGCTTTTTCATTGCGCTCCTCAAATGACTGTATTATCCGAATTTATGATTAATTCATAGAAGATTTTCATAAAAAATACCAAACGTTTTCTGATATAAAAAAATCATTGCGCAATTCGGAAAGGACATGTTAGAATAAGGCATCAATCTACTTCGAGGCGAGATAAACAGACAGTGCCTTAATGGGGAGAAGTGATTGGGCATTTTTATCATTTAAGTTATCAGAAGAATCTGGGGGGAGTATAATGAAGAATTTATTTGTTAAATGGAACCAAATAAGCTTAGTAAAAAGGATTGTTATCGGTATTATTGTTGGTATTATTTTAGCTTTAATCGTTCCTAATGTAAGCGGAATCTCGATTTTGGGTTCTTTATTTGTCGGTGCATTAAAGGCGGTTGCACCAATCTTGGTTTTATTCTTAGTCATGCACGCAATTGCAGCGCATAAAAGTGGCACGAAAACGAATATGAAATCGATTCTCGGGCTATATGGGATAGGTACACTCCTAGCAGGAGTTGTCGCTGTTGCTGCAAGCTTTATGTTCCCTGTTAAACTAACACTAACAACAGGAGCAGAGGACCTTTCTCCACCAGAAGGTATTTTGGAAGTTTTACAAACATTACTATTTAACGTAGTTGCCAATCCAATTGATGCATTAATTAGTGCCAACTATCTTGGTATATTAATGTGGGCAGTTGTTCTTGGGATTGCATTGAAACAGGCTAATCAAAATACGAAAGATGTATTAGGTAGTTTTTCGGATGCCATTACTAAAGTCGTACAATGGATTATTAATTTAGCACCAATTGGAATTATGGGTCTTGTTTTTGACGCAATTGTCACAACTGGTTTTTCTGCTTTAAAAGTTTACGGTGAATTGATTTTAATTTTAGTGGGATGTATGTTGTTTATCGCACTTGTAATGAATCCGTTAATCGTGTACATCTATACGCGGAAAAATCCTTATCCCCTTGTTTTTATGGTGTTAAGAGAAAGCGGTATCACAGCATTCTTTACACGTAGTTCAGCTGCAAATATTCCAGTAAATATGAAATTGGCTGAAAAACTTGGGTTAGATGAAGATACGTATGCAGTATCCATCCCTCTAGGTGCTACGATTAATATGGCTGGTGCAGCGGTTACGATTTCCGTACTGACGCTTGCAACAGTTCATACACTTGGCATTGAAGTTGACTTTATGACTGCACTTCTGCTTTCTGTTGTAGCGGCTGTCTCTGCTGCAGGTGCTTCAGGTGTTCCAGGCGGATCACTATTACTAATCCCACTAGCATGTGCTTTGTTTGGAGTTCCAAGTGATATTGCTATGCAAGTTGTTGGTGTAGGCTTTATCATCGGTGTAATTCAAGATTCTTGTGAAACTGCACTGAACTCATCTTCTGACGTATTGTTCACAGCTACAGCTGAATATGCTCAAGAGCGTAAGGAAGGTAAACCAGTTTCTATGAAATCTTGGGGATTCCAACAAAAGTAAAAATGCTCATGTGATTTAATGAAAGGCTAAAAGCCACGATTACCGAAGAGGACTCGGTGATTGTGGCTTTCTTTTGGGTTATACTTTATATCTTGTAAAACTTCTGGTTCGTCTCTTCATCAAAAACAACCTCAATCAGCTTGATGTCGCAGATATCCACATGGATTTCAATATTGGAGTCTAGCCTTATTTTACGTTTATACTTATTTCCGCCTAGGCGATTGCACTTTCAGAAATGACCGTTTCGAAGGGGGGTACTGTGTTGACGATCAATTATTTTTGGGTATCATCGATGAAGTGGGTTAATTTACTAGTTGCAGAATCATAACTAATAGCCTTTAACAGCAGTTTTAAACCCGTTGAGTAAGTCTTCCTTCTCTTTAAATTCATCTGGTCGCAAATACGTGCGTTCAAATTGCATATAAGCTAGCATGTCTTCAGCTAATTTTGTATAGGAAAAGCCTGGTTGCTTGAAAATATCAACATAACCGGGATCTCCTTGACGATGAATTTGCCAGCCTCCGCTACTATTCCGATAAGCATTTGCGATTAATTTTTGCACACTAACGGCTATCATTAAGCTCATTTTCCCTCTTAACGATAAGGTACCTTCATAGTCTTTCAATGACTGTGGTGCATCCTCTGGGAATAAACCTTGTCTCGAGGACTCTTGTTCTTTAGCTGGTTGTCCCTCTTCAACAGCTGCTATTTGCTGAATACCTTCTTGAATGGTTTTCTTCCAGTCGTTTAGAGTATCGGTATACTGCCGATGGCTAATCAAATCTCCATGTTTAAAAGCAGCAGCAGCTTTCGTTTCTATTTCCAGCATTTCATCAACTGACATTGTTCTCACATCGTAATGGTCAGCACTTTTGATATTCGCCCTTTGTTCAGCTGTAGCTGACAGTACTGTGTCAAAGCTCACTTTATTTTGATTTGAAGTGATCGTGCTAATATGGATTGCTTTAGTGCCTACTGATTCAACTTTCACATACAACACCCCTTTGAAATGATAAAAACTAGTCTAATTATACTATCGGCATATTGTCCTCTTAATAAAGTGAAGGGTCTTGGATTTGTTAGGAAATTAATCTTAAAATATGATGAAAATGACTAGTTGTGGTTAAATCTGATTATTCGTGAAGAAGCATATACTTTACTGCTATAATTATGGTATGTTTCAGAATAAAGGAAGGGAGATGACGGAAGTGCTGTTAAAGAAATCATCAAACCTTGGGAAGAAAAATGGCGTTTCATTTTTGAATGGCGAAGTGAAATTTCAGGGTGTCGCACTGAATGTCTATAGCTATGTGGTGGATGGTGTGTTGATTGACACGGGGGCGCAGTCCTTGCGCAAGCATTTTGAAACCTTTATAGATGCAGCTGATTTTGATCAAGTGATGCTTACGCATTTCCATGAGGATCATACGGGCTGTGCCGCTTATGTTGAAAAAGTGAAAAAATCTCCAATTTATATACATGAAAAAACGATTGATTATTGTATGCAGCGAGCGGATTATCCATTATATCGGCAGCTTTTTTGGGGAAGAAGAAAGCCGTTTCAAGCGCAGGCGATGCCTGAAACATTTATGTCTAGAAATGCAATATGGGATGTCATTGATACGCCCGGACATGCGCATGATCATAAGGCTTTTTTGAATCAGGGAACAGGTCAGTTGTTTACGGGAGATTTATATGTGAATGAGAAGACAAGAGTCATCTTGAAGGAAGAAAGTGTGCCTACCATCATTCAGTCATTGGAGCGAGTGTTGACGTATGATTTTCAAGAGGTGTTTTGCAATCATAAAGGATTTGTAGAGGATGGACGCCTTGCGCTAGAGCGAAAGTTAAACAACCTACTAGCCCTTCAACAAGATGTATTAACGTTGCACCAACAAGGAAATCCTGCTGAAGTGATTTGCAACCAGCTATTTCCTAGGAAATATCCCATTACCAGATTTTCAGGCGGGGAATGGGATTCCATACATATTGTTACGTCGATTGTGAAAGGGCTTTAGTGCTGTCTTTTCTTTAAAAATACCTGATTCTCAAATGAACCATTTTGAGAATCAGGTATTTTTCATTAGAATAAAGTTAACAGTGAACCCCCAACAGCCCCAGCGACCACGACAATCCAAGGCGGTAGCTTCCAATAAGCGAGCATACTAAACAAAATAGCAGCTAAGGCGAAGTCAGCGGGTATTAAGATTGCACTTGTCCAAATCGGGAAATAAAAGGCGGAGATGAGTATCCCAATCACTGCAGCATTGACGCCCATGATGGCACCTTTAATGGTAGGGTTGCTTCGTAATTGATCCCAAAATGGGAGTGCTCCTATAATGAGGAGGAAGGCAGGTAAGAATACTGCAAACGTTGCGACCAGACCACCTTGCCAGCCTTTCATGACAGTTCCTAAATAAGCGGCGAATGTAAATAATGGGCCAGGCACGGCTTGTGTAGCGCCATATCCCGCCAAAAATGCTTCCTCACTAATCCAGCCAGTTGGCACCAATTCCTGTTCCAGTAAAGGTAACACAACATGCCCTCCACCAAATACTAAAGAACCTGAGCGGTAAAAGCTATCGAACATCGCTACCCAATTGGAGCCAGTGAATTCTCTTATGACTGGTAATAAAAATAACAAACCAAAAAATAACGATAGACAAATTGCTGAAACGCTTTTAGCAATTGGAAATGTCGAACTGACTTCAGTTTTGTCTTCATGCTGTTTAAATAAAAGAAATCCGACGAACGCGGCAAGTAAAATGACAGCGACTTGGGTGAAAGCTGTTTGCCAAAGAAGGGTCCCAAGTAGGGCACACAAAGCAATCGCCTTGCGCTTTAAATCAGGTGTCAAACCTTTAGCCATCCCAATAATGGCATGTGCAACGACTGCTACGGCTACAATTTTTAAGCCATGCAGCCAGCCAGCATTTCCTACGTCAAATCCAGTAAGCAGTAAGGCAAAAAGAATAAGTGCAATAACCGAGGGCATTGTAAAGCCAATGAAAGAAACGATTCCGCCTAAGACGCCAGCGCGCATCACGCCAATTCCGATGCCGACCTGGCTACTCGCGGGACCCGGTAAGAATTGTGCTAACGCGACTAAATCAGCATAACTTTTTTCATCCATCCATTTTCTTCTACGTACATACTCTTCATGGAAATAGCCTAAATGGGCGGTAGGCCCACCGAAGGATGTTAGCCCAAGTCGTGTTGAAACTAACAGTATTTCTAAAAGTAATTTGAAACGATTGGTTGTATTCATTGTGAGCTCCTTCTTATTGATGTGAACTACTTGAATATAACATTGTTTGTAGTGCCCTCCAAGGTACGTTTAAAAATTTACACAATCTTAACATTGTGCAGAATTAGAACTTTGTCAACATGAGAAAGATTTTTCGAAGAGCAATATTTTTGACTATATAGCATGTAAGGGGCTTATTGATTATATAAACTTAAGCTGTTATTATTTGTTATTTCAAGTACGATATGAAGAGTAGTTAGATTAATGACCAAGTGTAATTTAAGGGAGCAAAGAATTAGACTGGATTGATGTAGAAAAGTTTTCTTCGGGTTGACAAATTTACAAGGAGGGTGAGAATTGGTTATTGTTAAACTTTTATTTTTTATGTGTATATTTATAACTTCGTTTTATAAACTGTTTATCAAATCAAAAAATGATGTCTTAGTACGTTATGTAGTTTTCATAATGATTATATCCTTTTTCTTTTTCTTTATTTTTAATGTTAAATCAGTGCTATGGATTACGCTGATTTGCGCTTTTGGATTAATCTTGCATACAAAATCACCACTGAAAAGTAAAATCATTTTTTTGTTTATAGGAATTTTTGTTTTTTGTATGTATCGTGTTCCTACAAACCCAGCCGAATTTGAGACGTACTTAATGGAAGAACATGCGATTCATTGTTCAGTAGTGGAATGTGTAGAGGTTGTTGAAGTTATGAATGATGACATGCTTCAAATGCAAACGACTAAATATACAATTCAAGGGTTAACTTTTGATTGGTATTTCATTTTTTCACAGGGAGAAATCATATTGAACAATGAAACGATAAAGGCTATCAATATCGCTGGCTTTTGGATTTAAGTAAATTAAATAGACATAGCCTTTTTAAGAATATCAATGTTGAACGGAGGAACTAGATTGGACTATGTTTTAGATCACGTTGGAATTGCTGTTAGAAGTATTGATGACGCTCTTCCCTTTTATTTAAATGTGTTAAATGGAGTATTGGAGGACCGTTATACAAGTGATGCACCTGGTGTTGAAGTGCATGTTGCTGTTGTCAGAACGAGTGATAAGGTAATTGAATTACTAGCACCAACGAATAAAAATTCTCCGATGGCTCGGTTTATCAAGCAACGTGGAAAAGGGGTACATCATATTGCCTATCGAGTGGACGATTTGGACACAGCAATACTTGAGGCAAGAAAAACAGGCGTACGTTTTCTAGAGGACACGCTACGTACTAACGCGCGTGGAAGAAGGCTTATTTATTTGAATCCCATATCAACAGATGGAACTTTGATTGAGCTTTGTAGCTATTTGAGTAAGTAAAGAAGAGCTAATTGCTGGCGAGTACTAATGAAATGGTAGAAAAAAAGGGGATAAAAAGATCAACTTAAGTTTATCTATTGACATTATACCTGATGGGGTATAGTATGAAGGGCATAAAGAAGATGTTAATCACGATAAAGAGGGGGGGTACGCGTAATGGCGACATATGATAACAAGTTAGCGAACCGCATCAAACGTTTGGAAGGTCAGCTACGGGGGATTCTGCGTATGATGGAAGAAGGAAAAGATTGCAAAGAAGTCATTACACAACTTTCAGCTGTACGTTCTGGCGTAGATCGTGCGATTGGGGTCATCGTTAGTGAAAACTTAGTAGAGTGTGTGCGAAATGCAGAAGGCGATGATTCAAAAATGAATGAGTCTGTGCAAGAAGCAGTTAATCTACTTGTTAAAAGCCGTTAATCTTCGGTTTTTATTTTTATTTAAATTAATACCTATACAGGTATGGGTAAAAGGAGACGGCAGAATGGAAAAGAAAAGAACAACGATCGTTTTATTTAGTGGAGATTATGATAAAGCAATGGCGGCGTATATTATCGCAAATGGTGCAGCTGCCTATGATCATGAAGTGACAATATTCCATACATTTTGGGGCATTAATGCACTACGAAAACAAGAGCATGTGCCAGTGAAAAAAGGTTTCCTAGAGAAAATGTTCGGTCATATGATGCCGCGTGGAGCAGAAAAAATGGGTCTATCGAAGATGCAAATGGCGGGTATGGGTCCCGAAATGATAAAGCATGTTATGAAAAAGCATAATGCACTGACATTAACGCAACTCATTGAAATGGCACAGGAGCAAGACATTAAAATGGTATCGTGTACGATGACGATGGATCTGCTAGGTTTACAACGAGAAGAGCTATTGGACGGCGTACAGTACGCAGGTGTTGCAGCTTATTTAGCGGATGCAGAACACGGTAATGTAAATCTGTTCATCTGATTATAAGAGGAGGACCATAATGGAGATAGCTATTATAGTCGGCTTAGTCATTGCGTTTATCGCATGGCGTATGATGCCGACAAAAGGTATTCAAACAATTTCAACGGATCAGCTAAAGGGAATCGTTAACGATAAAGATAAAATATTTGTCGATGTACGAACACCAGCTGAATATAAAGGACGCAACATACGACAGTTTAAAAATATCCCACTGGGCTCAGATTTTTCAAAGTTGCCAAAGGACAAAGAAATTATTGTCATTTGTCAAAGTGGTATGCGGAGCAACCAAGCATGTAAGCAATTAAAAAAATTGGGGTATGACAATGTAACGAATGTCCGTGGTGGCATGAGTGCATGGAGAGGGTGAGTAGAATGAAGGAAATATCAGTCAAAGAAGTGGCATTAAAAATCGCGAATGGTGAGCCATTAAACCTAATCGATGTGCGTGAAGTAGCAGAAGTACAAGAAGGACATATTGAAGGAATTACGAATATTCCACTAGGTTTACTCGAATTCCGTATGCATGAACTTGATAAAAATAAGCCGTACATCATGGTGTGCCGTTCAGGTGGACGAAGTGGTCAGGCGACATCCTTTTTACAAAATCAGGGCTTTGATGTGACAAATATGGTAGGCGGTATGATGGCTTGGGAAAGTGAAACAGAGATTAAATAAAATAGTACCCCTTAAGGTATAAGGAGGATTTTACATGACAATTAAAGCAGATGTACAGTTAGATGCAAAAGGATTGGCTTGTCCAATGCCTATCGTTAAAACAAAAAAGGTAATGGCAACGCTAGTAGATGGGCAAATTCTAGAAGTCATTGCAACAGATAAGGGATCAAAGGCAGACTTAGCTGCTTGGGCTGAAGCAGTTGGCCATCAATATATCGGTACGACAGAGCAAGGTGATGTGATGATGCACTATATCCGTAAGTGTTCAGACGATGAATTGATTGAAAAAACGTTTGAACAAACAATTTCTACTGATGAAATCATTGCACGTACAGCTAAAGGTGGCATTATTCTAGATGTCCGTGAGGAAGCAGAATTCGCATTCGGACACATCACAGGGGCAAAATCGATTCCGATGGGGGAATTAGAGGCACGTCTCGGTGAGCTAGACAAAGGACAAGAAATATATGTGATTTGTCGTACAGGTAAACGTAGCGATTTAGCTGCACAAAAATTAGAACATAACGGCTTTACAAACGTATACAATGTCATACCAGGTATGACATCCTGGTCAGGCGATTTAATAAAAACATTTTAATGGCAATGAAAAACAAAGTGAAAGGGTTGAACAGCTCTTTCACTAAAAAATCGCAAAAATAATACCTATGGGGGTAATGAGTTATGACAGTAAATAAATGGACAGCAGCAGATGTTGCACGCAAAGTAATCGACAACAAAGAACTACTTATTTTAGATGTACGAAATGCAGATGCATTCGCAGATTGGAAGATTGAAGGCCATCAATTCGACTACATCAACATTCCTTATTTCGAGCTATTAGATGGTGTAGATGAGATTCTACCTCAAATTCCAACAGATAAAGATGTACTTGTTGTCTGTGCGAAAGAAGGTTCTTCAATTATGATAGCTGAAATGCTAGCAGAAGAAGGGCGTGAAGTGGGGTACTTAGCGGGTGGCATGAAGTCTTGGAGCACCTACCTTGAGCCAATCAAAGTAGGCGATTTAGCGAATGGCGGCGAGCTCTATCAATTCGTTCGATTAGGAAAAGGCTGTCTTTCCTATATGGTGATTTCTGAAGGAGAAGCGGCGGTTATTGATGCTGTGCGCTTTACAGAAGTATTTACAAACTTTGCGGCAGAGAAAAATGTCACAATCAAGCATGTGTTTGATACGCATTTACATGCAGACCATATTTCAGGCGGTCGTCATATAGCTGAAGCAACGGGTGCAACATACTATTTACCCTCGAAAGATGCAGAAGAAGTCGTGTTTGACTACACAGCACTTGAAGATGGGTTAACGGTACAAATTGGTGCTTCGAAAATGGATGTTGGTGCACTGTATTCACCGGGTCACACCATCGGTTCTACCTCGTTCATTGTTGACGGACGCTATTTGCTGACAGGTGATATTTTATTCATTGATTCAATTGGTCGCCCTGATTTAGCAGGTTTAGCTGAGGACTGGGTAGGCGATTTACGTGAAACTTTGTATAGTCGTTACCGTGAATTAGCAGAGGACTTAATTGTTTTGCCAGCGCACTTCATGATTATTGAGGAATTAAATGCAGATGGAACAGTGGCCAAACGCTTGGGTAATCTATTCGCTGACAACCACGGTTTAAACATTGAGGATGAAACAACGTTCCGAAGTATGGTTACTGATCACTTACCGCCACAACCGAATGCTTATCAGGAAATTCGCCAAGTGAACATGGGCAAAATTACGCCAGATAACGACGAACAAACAGAGATGGAAATTGGTCCAAACCGATGTGCAGTACGTTAATACAATGCGTATGTATAAGAAACTAAAACATGAAATGGAGATCGTAAAATGAATTCAAACAACATAGTAGACGCAAAAGGATTAGCATGTCCAATGCCAATCGTTCGCACAAAAAAAGCGATGGATGCAATCGCTACAGGAGAAGTATTAGAAGTTCATGTAACAGACAAGGGCGCTGCAGTAGATTTTCCGGCATGGGCAAGTGCAGGCGGCCATGAGATTTTGGAACTAACAGACGATGAGGGCGTACTAAAAATATTTATTAAAAAAGCGTAATGGTATCGGCGGGCTTTCGACTTTCGAAACCCGTCATTTTTATAAGGAAGAAGGAAAAAAATATGGATTTTACATTTATAGTTGTCATATTCTTAATTGGATTTATCGGCTCTTTCCTATCGGGTATGCTCGGTGTCGGTGGCTCCATTATTAAATATCCAATGCTTCTCTATATCCCACCCTTATTTGGATTAGCGGCTTTCTCAGCGCATGAAGTATCAGGCATTAGTGCAGTTCAAGTATTATTTGCTTCACTTGCGGGTGTTTGGGCTTACCGTAAAGGTGGCTATTTAAATAGATCACTTATCCTTTATATGGGTGGTTCGATTTTAGTGGGGAGCTTTATCGGTAGTTTTGGCTCTTCTTTTTTATCGGAACAAGGTGTGAATATTGTGTATGGCGTGCTGGCAACAATTGCAGCGATTATGATGTTTATTCCGAAAAAACAAGTGGATGATAAACCCTTACATGAAGTGACATTTAATAAGCCGTTAGCTGCCATTTTAGCGTTAATTGTTGGCGTTGGGTCTGGTATTGTCGGGGCGGCAGGTGGCTTTTTGCTTGTACCGATTATGCTTGTTGTCCTTAAAATTCCAACCCGTATGACAATCGCAACGAGTCTGGCTGTTACGTTTATTTCATCCATTGGGGGGAGTATCGGTAAGGTCATGACGGGACAAGTCGATTACTGGCCAGCGTTCATTATGATTATTACCAGTATTATTGCGGCTCCACTTGGCGCGAAAATTGGTAAAACGATGAATACAAAGATGTTACAAGCAATTTTAGCAACGCTTATTTTGGCAACAGCCATTAAAATTTGGGTGGACTTAATTTGAATGACATTACTAAAAAAGTTGGCATTCATTGGATGCCAACTTTTTTTATGAGAGAAACAATTAATACACTTGCACATATAAGCATATGATTATATGATATTCAAGAAACGGAGGGATGGTCGATGAATAAAACTGTGAAAACAGATATGCAAAGAGCATCACAATTACTAAAATTACTGGGAGATCAAACTCGTTTGACAATGATGAAATTGCTGCAGTCGCATGATTGTTGCGTGTGTGAGTTTACTGCGATGTTCAATATGAGTCAGCCGGCGATTAGTCAGCATTTGCGTAAACTGCGAGACATTGAGCTAGTGAAAGAAACGCGCAAAGGAAAATGGATTTTTTATTCGATTAATGAAGATCATGAAGATTATCCATTTATACAGAATGTCCTTGAAGAGCTGCCAGGACAAGATGGATTGGTCACTGATTTGGAAACGCAAGGATTGCGTATTTGTTGTGAGTAGGGGGAGGGCGTAAGATGTTTTTAGTGATAATGGCTGTATTGATTTTCATTGTTACACTTATTTTAGTTATTTGGCAGCCGCGGAATTTATCGATTGGCTGGTCTGCTTGTGGCGGGGCGATTGTTGCTTTGCTAGTGGGGGTTGTTAATTTTCAAGATGTCATAGATGTTACGGGGATTGTTTGGAATGCGACGCTCGCTTTTGTTGCTATTATTATTATTTCTTTAATTTTAGATGAGATTGGTTTCTTTGAGTGGTCGGCTTTACATATGGCACGCTTTGCCAAAGGCTCGGGTGTCCGTATGTTCATTTACGTGAGCATTCTTGGTGCGGTCGTGGCTGCTTTATTCGCGAATGACGGGGCTGCGTTGATATTGACGCCAATTGTGCTGGCGATGGTACGGAATTTAAAATTTAGTGAAAAGATGATTTTTCCATTTATTATGGCGAGTGGATTTATCGCGGATACGACTTCGTTACCACTTGTCGTGAGTAACTTAGTCAATATCGTATCGGCTGACTTTTTCGGCATTGGCTTTGTTGAATATGCATCACGCATGATTGTACCAAACTTATTTGCGTTAGTGGCAAGTATTGCGGTGTTGTATTTATTTTTCCGTAAAAGTATTCCGGGCAAGTACGATGTGGCAGACGTGAAAAAACCACAGGATGCGATAAAAGATCATCGGATGTTTCGCTTGTCCTGGGTTGTTTTAGGGGTATTATTGGTCGGTTATTTCTCAAGCGGGCTGATAGGAATTCCTGTTTCAGTAATTGCAGGTGTTGTGGCCATATTTTTCTTAGCTATGGCGCAAAGAAGTCCTGCGGTTGAGACGAAGCAAGTGCTAAAAGGAGCTCCTTGGGCCATCGTGTTTTTCTCAATTGGGATGTATGTTGTCGTCTATGGATTACGTAATGCGGGTCTGACGAGTGTATTAGCAGATGTTATACAGTTGGCAGCGGACCAAGGACTATTTGTCGCAACGATTTCGATGGGCTTTATAGCTGCGTTTTTATCATCCATTATGAATAATATGCCGACGGTTATGATTGACGCCTTGGCGATTGCGGAAACGAGTACGTCAGGGACGATTCGTGAGGCATTGATTTATGCCAACGTGATTGGCTCAGATTTAGGTCCAAAGATTACGCCGATAGGTTCGTTAGCTACTTTGCTATGGCTACATGTCCTGTCTCAAAAAGGCATCAAGATTGCTTGGGGCACTTATTTTAAAATCGGGCTTATTTTAACTATTCCTACACTGTTAGTGACATTGATAGGATTGTATTTATGGTTACTAATTATCTAAATTAATGATAGAAATGGGGATTTAATCATGTCAAAAAAGACGTTGTATTTCTTATGTACGGGTAATTCTTGTCGGAGTCAGATGGCTGAAGGCTGGGGCAAAAAAATTCTTGGTGATGAATGGCAAGTACTAAGTGCAGGCATTGAAGCACATGGCGTTAACCCGAGTGCGGTGAAGGCGATGGATGAGGCTGGTATTGATATTACGACCCAAACGTCGGATATAATTGATACACAAATTTTAAACAATGCAGATTTTGTTGTTACGCTTTGTGGTGATGCGGCTGATAAGTGCCCGATGACACCGCCTCATGTCAAACGTGCTCATTGGGGATTCGATGATCCAGCAAAAGCAGTAGGAACAGATGAAGAAAAATGGGCATTTTTCCAGCGTGTCCGTGATGAAATTGGTGTGAGAATTACGCAATTTGCTGAAACAGGGGAATAAGTAAATAAGGTGTCTGCTGCTAAAACAATTCAGTTTTAGCAGCAGACACCTTATTTTATTTTCAAATCAATGATCAGTCACATAACAATCACATATACTTATTCAGTTTTCTGTTGACAATTTTCCAAAAAGTATCTAACATAGCAGATGAGACTGATAATCGTTATCACTCAGATTATTATCATTATCATCAAGGAATAATTACATAGAAAGGAAGTCGAGAATGGCAGCTTTTACAGTAGATCAAGTGGCAATTGGTTATTCGAATACCTTAATTATTGATGATTTAAGTGTGTCAATCCCTGAGGGGAAAATTACGACAATCATTGGTCCGAATGGTTGTGGCAAATCAACGCTTTTAAAGGCTGTATCTCGCATATTAAAAACGAAAAGTGGCGCCGTCTACTTGGATGGGCATGCAATTCATAAGTTGGGGACGAAGGAAGTAGCGAGGCAGATGGCGATATTACCGCAAACAGCTGAGGCACCAAGTGGATTAACGGTGTTTGAACTCGTTTCATACGGTCGCTTTCCTCATCAAAATGGATTTGGCTCGTTAAAAAAAGAAGACTATAACTATATAGAGTGGGCTATTGAAGTAACTGGCTTACAGGAGTTCAAGAACCGTCCTATTGAAGCTTTGTCTGGTGGTCAACGGCAACGCGTATGGATTGCAATGGCACTTGCTCAGGATACAAAAATTCTTATACTCGATGAGCCAACTACTTATTTAGATTTAGCACATCAATTAGATATTTTACTTCTGCTCAAGCGCTTGAATGAAGAAGAGGGACGTACGATTGTGATGGTGTTACATGATTTGAATCATGCATCCCGATTTTCGCATTATATGATTGCGATGAAAGATGGAGCATTGATCACAGAGGGAACGCCAGAAAAAGTGATGACTTGTTCAAATCTACAGTCGGTATTTAATATAGAGGCAAGCATAGCGACTTGTCCATTTAGTGCTAATCCGATTTGTTTTTCGTATCAATTATGTCAGCGGTAATCTTTGTCTGGGGAGAGAAGGGGTAAGGGAGGAAAGAAATGTCTACTCCAGCAGAAGTATCTACCGAACTAGAAGAGTTAACAAATCGAAAAAAACATTCTCGTCCTGTCATAGCAGTTGTTGTGTTATTTGGAGGGATGTTCGCGTTGCTGTTGGCAATCGCCCTGTCCATTTCGTTTGGAGCTGCGGACATTCAATTGGCTACCGTATGGACAGCGGTGTTTCAGTTTAATCCAGATTTAACCCCACATCAAATTATTCGAGAAATACGTCTGCCGCGTGTGTTGGGAGCGGCAATGGTCGGTGCATGTTTTGCTGTTGCAGGAGCGTTGATGCAAGGATTGACGCGAAATCCACTAGCAGATTCTGGACTATTAGGGTTGAATGCAGGGGCGGCATTTATGCTGGCGATTTGCTTCGCTTTTTTACCTGGTTTGCCTTATATGTACTTAATTCTGTATTCCTTTTTAGGCGCGGGTTTGGGTGCTGGAATCGTCTATGGCGTTGGATCGATGTCTAGAGGTGGTTTGACTCCGATGCGCCTTGTGTTGGCTGGAGCAGCAGTAAGTGCATTGTTGGGAGCGCTTAGCGAAGGAGTCGCTTTATATTTTCGAATCGGTCAGGATTTAGCTTTTTGGTATGCAGGCGGCGTATCCGGAACGAAATGGATTCATCTGCAAATTATGTCACCATGGATTATTGGAGCCATGATTGGTGCAGTCATTCTCTCACGTTCTATTACACTACTAAGCCTCGGTGAAGAGGTGGCAATTGGGCTTGGTCAACGCACAAAGTCGATTAAATTGATTGGTATGCTACTTGTTTTGATTTTAGCTGGAGCTGCTGTTTCCGTTGTAGGTGCAGTAGGCTTTGTTGGATTAATAGTTCCGCATCTGACACGTTTTCTAGTAGGTCATGATTATCGCTGGATTATTCCTTGTTCGATTGTGCTAGGTGGACTGTTAGTTGTATTAGCTGACCTTGCAGCAAGAATGATTAATCCGCCGTTTGAGACGCCTATTGGTGCATTGATTGCTTTAATTGGTGTTCCGTTCTTCCTGTATCTTGCACGAAAAGGAGGAAAAGAAATATGAGGGTAAAGCAGACGCTACCAAACGGACAGCATCGGGCAAAGACTAAAAATCTAGTGATTATCGGTATTCTTAGTTTGTTAATTGTTCTTGTTTTCATTATTAGTATGAATACCGGTTATATTAAACTATCTCCGTTGGAAGTCATTCGTACATTGTTTGGTTTCGGGACGGATAAGCAACACCTCATTTTATTTGAATTTCGTTTGCCACGCATCATTATTTCCATTCTGGTAGGAATGGGGCTTGCGGTATCAGGCTGTGTGCTACAAGGAATTTCCCGTAATGCTCTTGCTGATCCAGGCATTTTAGGGATTAATGCAGGTGCGGGACTAGCTGTCATGCTATTTATATCATTTTTCCCATCAACAACAGCTACACCAGTCTTTTTTCTACCTATTCTGGCATTCACGGGTGCAGGCGTAACAGCCATCATTATTTACTCGTTAGCTTATAAACGACATGAAGGAATATCTCCTATGCGATTGTTGCTGACAGGTGTGGCGGTTGCCGCAGGCATTAGTGCGGCAATGATTGTGCTAACGCTACGACTAAGTCCAGAAAATTATCAATTTGTTGCGACTTGGCTAGCGGGAAGTATTTGGGGATCGAATTGGAAATTTGTCTTAGCTTTATTGCCGTGGATCGTAGTTTTAATGCCGTTTGTTTTTTCGAAGGCACGCGTCTTAAATGTGCTGAATTTAGGTGATTTAACAGCTACGGGTTTAGGGGCATCGATTGAAAAGGAACGGCGTGTATTACTGGCGGCAGCTGTAGGACTCGCTGGAGCTAGTGTGTCTGTCAGTGGAGGGATTGGATTTGTTGGACTGATTGGTCCTCATTTAGCGCGTCAATTAGTTGGCGCGAGACACCAGTTTTTATTACCGACTGCAGCTTTGACAGGAGGGCTGTTAGTGCTGATTGCAGATACAATGGGTCGCTGGATTTTGCAACCATCTGAGATTCCGGCCGGTATTGTTGTGGCAGTCATTGGATCACCGTACTTTCTCTATTTATTGTCACGTTTGAAAGAATGATGAGGATTTGTGTTTACTATTAAAAAAAGAAATTGGAGAGTGACATGATGTTTATGAATAAAAAAATTGCTGTAATGATGGCTAGTTTTCTAGCGCTTGTACTACTGTTAGTTGGCTGTAGTGATAAAAATAATGGAGCTACGGAGAAAGAAGTCGAACAAGCTGAACCAGAAAGTGGGGAAACTTCAACAGAGCGAACATTAACGGATGCAATGGGACATGAGGTGACGATTCCTGCTAATCCACAACGTATTATTGCTTCTTATTTGGAAGATAATTTAGTGGCACTTGGTATTACACCTGCTGCACAGTGGTCAATTAATGATGGTGCAGGAGTTCAAGATTATTTGCAAGCGTATTTGAAAGACGTCCCTACCATTCCACATGACTTACCATTTGAAGTTGTGACAAGTTTTACACCAGATTTACTACTTATGGAGTCTGCACAGGCTGTTGAAGGATCGAAATACGAACAATATGCTAAAATTGCGCCTACTTATGTTGTTGAAGTAGAAAATAATAGTGATTGGCGTGACAAGTTAGTAAGTGTCGGTGAGATTTTAGGGAAAGCAGATCAGGCGAAACAAGTATTAGCAGATTATGATAAAAAAGCGTCTGAGGCGAAGCAAATAATCCAAGATGCTGTCGGAACTGAGTCTGCCGCTGCAATTTGGCTTGTCAACAATAGCTTTTATATTGTCGGTGAACATGTATCAAGTGGTGCGGTGTTATATGGTGACCTTGGTTTAACAACGCCAAATGTCGTCAAAGAAATTTCAAGTACAGCAACAGCCAATTGGTCAGCAATTTCCTTAGAGCGATTAGCTGAACTTGATGCTGATCATCTATTTTTAATTAACAGCGACAAAGGAAATGGTGCTGAAATGCTACAAGATCCTTTATGGAAAAACATTCCTGCAGTAAAAAATGGCAATATATATGAATATGGTGCTGAGACAAGTTGGTTATATGCCGGAGCCATTGCTAACACACAAATTATTGATGGTGTAGTGGAGTCCATGACTAAATAAAAAATGGTAGGGAATTATTTTTTTAGTTGATTATTGAGAATGAATATCATTATCGAGGAGGATGTAATTATGAAGAAGTTGTTAGTGCTAGTCATTGCGATGGTGTTTGTTTTAACTGCATGTGCAGAAAAAGGGGAAGTTGAACAAGAAGTGAAGGATAGCAATGCGAGTGCCAAGATTGAAATCACTCATGCGTTAGGAACGGCGACATTCGATAAAGTACCTGAACGTGTTGTTGTATTGGAATGGAATTATGCGGAGGAAGTATTAGCTTTAGATGTACAGCCAGTTGGTGTTGCCGATGTTGAAGGCTTTAAGAAATGGGTCAAAATTGATAAAGAGCTAAGTGATGACGTTGTCGATGTCGGTACACGACAAGAGCCTAATTTGGAGGAAATCGCAAAATTGAATCCTGATGTCATTATTACGTTGGCGAATAACCACGGGAAAATACAAAAAGATTTAGAAAAAATTGCACCGACGATTTTCTATGATACAACATCGCCTGAAGCGACGAAAGATTTGTATCAAACGGCTATGGATTCATTCAAAATGACTGCAGCATTATTGCAAAAAGAGCAACAAGCTGATGAAGTGATTAAGCAATTGGAAGAGAAGTATGCAAAAGCGAAGCAGGAAATTGAGAGCTTGAATTTATCGACGAAAGAATTTCTCTTTACGCAAGCTTATACGGTGAACCAGGCACCAACATTCCGTTTGTTTACGAAGAATTCGATGGTGAGTCATGTGTTGGAAGCAGTTGGCTTGGAAAACACGATTACTGACAACCTAGAGGCAGATTGGGGCTTTATTGACGCGAATATTGAAGGGGTGTCGAACTATCAAGAGGCAATTCTCATTCATGCTGTACAAGAGGATGATCCCCTTTTTGACAATATGAAAAATAATAAAGTGTGGAATGATTTAACGTTTGTGAAGGAAAATCAACTCTATGATATTGGCGGTGACACTTGGACATTTGGCGGAGTACTGTCTGCTGACAATCTAGTAGATAATTTGCTTGCGGCTATTAAAGAATGATATGCAAAATCGTAAAGTAAAAACGAGTCTAGCCATAGTAGGATGCATCATTTTGTTCGGTTTACTGGCATCGATTCATGTCAGCCAAGGACAGTCGTCACAAGGGTATTTTGCCTTTTGGCAACAGCTTCGACATGATCCACAGCAAATGAATTTTTTCTTATATACGCGTTTACCGCGTCTGGTCATTGGTTGCATAGCCGGAGCAGCTCTGGCTGTTGCGGGGATGCTCATGCAGTCGATTACTAAAAATCCTTTGGCGAGTGCAAGTACGTTGGGGATTCATGCAGGAGCTTACTTTTTTGTAGTAGCGTGGGCGATATTTTTTCCGAAAATGAGCGGAGAATTTCCTTTACTCATTGCTTTTGGGGGTGGACTTGCCGCCGCGTCACTTGTCTGGGGGCTTGTTGGGAGAGGACTAGATCCGGTTCGCGTGGCATTGACAGGTATGATTGTCAGTATGCTGTTTTCATCATTTACGGGAGCCTTACAGTTATTTTTCGCCAATGAAGTAACAGGTTTATTCCTATGGGGATCGGGCTCGTTAATCCAATTGGATTGGTTAGGGGTTCAATTTGCATGGCCATGGTTTACGGTGACGCTTATTGTCGCGTTGTTGCTAAGCCGGAAATTGGATGTCTTATTGCTTGGTGACGAGACAGCCATTGGACTTGGACAGAAAGTGGGCGGCATTAAAGTACTTGGCTGGCTGATTGCTATTTTCTTAGCTTCCATTACTGTAGCTGTCGTTGGTCCCATCGGCTTCGTCGGGATTATCGCGCCACATATTGTGCGTTTAATAGGATTTAGACTTCATTATTCAATGATTCTGGGTAATATTGCCATTGGAGCTACGCTATTAGTCGGTGCGGATGTGCTCGTTCGTTTCATTACGCAAACGCAGGAATTACCAGTCGGTGCAATGACTGCGATCATTGGCGGTCCTGTGCTTATCTATTTAGCAATCAAGATGAGTAAAGGGAAAAAAGAGCAGGCCTCTACGTTGAATGGGCACGACTTTTTCTCACGTAAATGGTTGATTAATGCTTCCATAGCTGTGGTTGCATTGCTTGTGCTATTTGTCAGTGTGTTATTTGGCGGTACAGCTTTTACGCCAGTGAATGAGGTTGTCCAGGAATTAGCGCATAACATCTATGTATGGGATTTCCGTGTTCCCCGTATACTCGTTAGCATTTTGGTAGGGATGCTCATGGCGGCAGGAGGCATGATTTTACAATCAGTATTGCGTAATCCTTTAGCGGATGCCTCTGTGTTAGGGGTTACGTCAGGTGCTGGTATGGTAGCGATGCTTTTCTTATTACTATTTCCGGGAATGCCCTTTTATTTCATCCCTGTCGGTGCATTTATCGGTGCGATGTTAGCGATGATCGTTATATTAGTATTCAGTTTCCGCAGTGGCTTTCAACCGATGATGCTTGTGCTGATGGGGATATCGATCTCCGCAATAGGTTCGGCTGTTATTCAAATCATTGTGGTGAAATCGAAGTTAAATGTAACGCAAGCTTTAACATGGCTGTCAGGTAGTACGTATGGGAGCTCCTGGGAGCATGTGTCGCTTGCCGCGTTAGCTGTCGTGTTATTTTTCCCGATTATTTATTACTTCTCAAGAACGTTTGATGTGTTGTTGTTTGGGGATGAGCTGGCAACAGGCATTGGATTGAAAACGCAGAAAGTGCGCCTGTATATGATTATTTTAGGTGTTGCACTATCTGCAGTGAGTGTGGCCATTGTTGGAACAATCGGGTTTATTGGACTGCTAGCGCCGCATGCTGCAAGAAGGATGGTTGGTGTGAAGCATCAATATATGTTTCCGATTACGATTTTACTTGGTGGCATCCTATTGACAGTTGCCGATTTTCTAGGTCGCTTTTTATTAGCGCCAAAGGATGTGCCTGCGGGATTATTGGTTTCGCTCGTAGGGGCACCCTATTTACTCTATTTATTAAAAAAGACTAGCAAAATAGTTGGTAAATAGCTTGGGATTCTGTCGGCATGATAAAGGAGATAACGAATTATGAAAAAAACTAAATTTATGATGATGACGGCCATACTTGCGATACTTGCATCAGTGCTAATCGCTTGCAATAAACCTGCATCTACAGAGAAAGAGACAGTGCAGCAAATTGAAGAAACACGAGCATATGAGACGGGGAAAGGAGTCGTTGAAATCCCTTCGAAGCCGTTGAGAATCGTAACGGACTTTTATGCAGGTGAATTATTATCCGTTGGCGCAAATGTTATAGGGGTTGAACCGACAGCATTTGATAATCCATTTATTAAGGATTTATTAAAAGATGCGGTTGAAATTGGTCAGCCGGTCAATGTTGAAAAAGTATTGGAGCTTAAACCTGATTTAATTGTCGTGATGTATGATGAAAATTATGAGCAACTTTCAGAAATAGCGCCAACGATTCATATTCCATATGGAACAGCATCCAATATTCAAGAAACAGTGAAATTATTTGAAGATATTACGGGTAATCACGAAGAAGCAGCGCAATTCATCAGTAAATTTGACCAGAAAGCAAAAGAGGGTAAGGAAAGGCTATCGGGTGTTATTGCTGAAGACGCGACATTTGGTATTTATGAATTAACGGATAAAGGGGATTTATGGATCTTTGGAGACAATGCTGGACGTGGTGGCCAGGCGTTATATAATGCATTGGAACTGAACATGCCTCATAAAAATAACAATGCAGAACAAACACTTCAGCTGTCTATGGAAGTATTGCCTGAGTATGCCGCTGATTACATGTTTTTGACGTCCTATGATCCTGAGAACAGAGGAGAGGCTTTGAATACTTTAAAGGACTCACCGATTTGGCAGGGCTTAGATGCGATGAAAAATAATCAAGTGTTTTACAATGATTTCGACACGTATTATCGATATGACCCAATTGCAATCTATGAGCAAATTGACTTATTTGTAGACATGTTGATTGAAAGAACTAAAGAAAATCAGACAAAGTAAAAAGGGGTTTTTTGGATGACTTCGGAACAGCTATATGATGTAACGATTATTGGTGGCGGCCCTGCAGGATTGTATTCTGCATTTTATAGCGGACTTCGAGAAATGACAACGAAGATTATTGAGTTCCAGCCTTACTTAGGTGGAAAGGTAAATGTGTATCCGGAGAAAATGATTTGGGATGTAGGTGGGCTGACGCCTATTCCAGCTGAAAAGTTGATTGAGCAATTGATTCAGCAAGGACTGACATTCAAGCCTGAGCTTGTAGTCGGTGAAAAAGTGACATCGATTCAAAAAGATGAGGATGGACACTTTGTGATACGTACTTCTACCGAGCAACGCCATCTATCCAAAACAGTCATTTTAGCTGTAGGCGGAGGTATTTTGAAGCCGACAAAATTGGAGATTGAAGGTGCAGAGCGTTTTGAAGTATCCAATTTGCATTATACGGTAAAATCTCTGGCACGCTTTAAAGGGAAGACGGTATTAATTTCCGGAGGCGGTAATACGGCAATTGACTGGGCAAATGAATTAGAGCCGATTGCCAAAAAAGTCTATTTGACGTATCGCAAAGATATGTTGAAAGGGCATGAAGCGGAAGTATCCCGCTTATTCAGAAGTTCAGTGGATTGCTTATTGAACACCTCTATTGAAAGGCTGATTGCGGCAGATAATCATGAAACGATTGAAAAAGTCGAACTAGTCAGTACGGAGGATGGTCAGAAGTTTCAATTAGCTGTGGATGAAGTCATCATCAATCATGGCTATGATCAGGATAAAGAGTTGACCGAAAACAGCGGGCTGAATATAGAAATGGTAGACGAGTATAGCATAGCGGGGAGCCCAATGAGTGAAACATCCGTCCCAGGGCTTTATGCGGCAGGTGATATTTTGAAACATGAAGGCAAGCTTCATTTAATCGCAGGGGCATTTCAGGACGCGGCCAATGCTGTCAATAAAGCCAAGCAATATATTACACCGGATGCGTATGGACATGGCATGGTGTCCTCGCATAATGATGTTTTTAAAGAAAAAAACCGTGAATTGGTGAAGCATTTGTATGAGGTGAAAGGCTAACGATGTAGTTGATACAGTTATTCATGGATTTTCACCTATGAATAACTGTATTTTTTATTACAATAAAAAATGAAATAACGTACTCAACAGATACCCCATAAGGATATATATTAAAAATGAATCTATAGGCAAAGCTCGACGATGCTGTAGGATGAATTCAGATAGACTAGTCGTTGCGAGCAAGCTAATGGAAATACCAAGTAAAATTGCTTGTGCGTGATTTGTTAGATTTATATAATGCCCTAGCCAAATAAATAGGCTGAAGCACAGCGATAAACTGATAAACACAAGCAGCAAGCACCATAATTGTTTGCCTTGCGAGAGGAGTGCCGTTGTTAATGCAAATCCTTCTGGAAGATGATGGAGAATGGTTGAAGCGGTAATGGTGATGCCGAAAGTGGAATCGCCAAGTGCGTTGCCGATGGTCACGCTGAGTGGAATGGTGTGAAGTAAAAGTGCAATGGTTAGTAGGTAGATGGATGGTGTTTGAACCGTTGTCGGGTGAGATAGCTGGTGGAGTACTTGAAATAAGAGATAACCAATGAGAGCGCCATGTACGATGCCGAACGATTGGTACATTTGCAAAGCGGTTGGTATGATATCGAGGATCAGCAATCCAACTAAAAATCCTCCGCATAAAAGTGACAAACCTTGCGTTGTTTGTTGAAAGAGTTTGGAGACAATCCAAGCAAAAATACCTCCTACACTAACGCTTATAAATAGAAATCCACCGAGTATCATGGCACTCAAATGTCTGGCCGCCTTTCTTGCTGAAGTCGTTGTAAACCAACTATATGCGCTAAGATTTGTTTTTTTGAATGAATTATACCCTGTGCGAGTATAAAAAGCTGGTGGCGGTCATAATGTCTTCCATGACGGTCATAAAGCGATGCGTGCCGGTCATAAATGTAGTTATGGCGGGCATAACAAGCGGCATAGCGGTCATAATGAGATGGAACAATAGAGAAATAAGGAATTGACTTGAGGAAGATAGTTAAAGTTTCAGTTAATAAAAAGCGAACTCGTTGACCCACTTCGAATAAAATGTTATTATAGGGGTACGGGGTATATGGAGCTCGTTTATAAGGAGTGATAATGGTGGAGGAAACAACGAAAAAAACAGTTCAACCAAATAAGCAACAGCTACTCAATCGTTTAAAGCGTGTTGAAGGACAAGTACGAGGTGTTCATCAAATGGTGGAGAATGATCGTTATTGTGTCGATATTTTGCATCAGATAAGTGCGATTCAATCAGCGATGAACAAGGTTTCATTGGCGTTGCTAGAGGATCATACGCATCATTGTGTCGTCAAGGCTATTAAAGGGCAGGATGGTGAAGCGGCGATTAAAGAATTAATGGACGTTATGAAAACAATGACGAAGTAAAAAACTTTAGTACTTGACATACCTGTAAGGGGTATAGTAAGTTGTAATTAACAACAAAACAGGAGGTTTTTAATTATGAAAGAAATTTTAAAAGTAGAAGGCATGTCATGTAATCATTGTGTCAATTCAATTGAAACAAGTGTTGGTGAATTGACAGGTGTTTCAGCAGTTAAAGTGGATCTTAGCAGCAAAGAAGTGGCTGTGGAATTTGACGGTGCAGCAACATTGGCTCAAATCAAAGAAACAATTGAAGACCAAGGTTACGACCTCGTTTAAAAGTGAACTTAATTTCCGCTTACACCATGTGGGGGTATAAGGCGGTGGAGGAGATTATACCTCACAGTAGGTATAGTTCTTCTTTTTGAAAATAATATACCCCCACCAAGTATCGGAGGAGAGACATTATGGCAACAGCAGAAAAAACATTACAAATTAATGGTATGACGTGTGCAGCCTGTGCGAATCGCATTGAGAAAGGTTTATCTAAAATAGAAGGCGTTGAAAAAGCCAATGTCAACTATGCATTGGAGCGCTCGACGATTGTTTACGATCCGAAGAAGACGAATGTCAACGACTTTAAAGCTAGAGTGGAAAAGCTCGGTTATAGTGTTGTACAAGAGAAAGTCGATTTTGATATTGCTGGTATGACTTGTGCAGCATGTGCAACAAAAATCGAAAAACGCGTTGCTAAAATGGAGGGCGTTTCAAATGCTAGCGTCAATTTTGCGCTTGAAACGATAGCTGTTGAATATGACAGTAAACAAGTCGCAACAACGGATATGATGACAGTCGTTAAGAAGATGGGCTATGAATTGCTGCCGAAGCAAGATAGTAAGGGTAAAATGGATCATAAACAACAGGAAATTGATAAGCAACGGAAGAAGTTCATCTTTTCATTAATTTTGACGATTCCATTGTTATGGACGATGGTGGCGCATTTTGAGTTTTTATCCTTTATTTATTTACCACATTTCCTCATGAATCCGTGGGTGCAGTTGGCTTTAGCGACACCGGTTCAATTCATCGTAGGTGCGCAGTTCTATAAAGGAGCATTTAATTCACTACGTAATAAAAGTGCTAATATGGACGTTTTGGTTGCACTCGGTACGAGCGCAGCGTATTTCTACAGTTTGTACCTATCCATTGAATGGATGAATGGTGGAAAAATTGGTAGCCCGGAGCTATATTTTGAAGCATCCGCTGTTATTATTACACTAATTGTCCTTGGTAAATTATTTGAAGTGCGTGCCAAAGGAAAAACGAGTCAAGCGATTCAAAAGTTGTTGGGCTTACAAGCGAAAACAGCAATAGTGTTACGTGATGGCGTGGAAATTGAATTGCCGATTGAGGAAGTTATCGCAGGTGATACGATTCTTGTGAAGCCTGGCGAAAAGATTCCTGTGGATGGCGAAATTATTGAAGGACGTTCGGCTATCGATGAATCAATGATTACGGGGGAAAGTCTTCCCGTTGATAAAGTAGTTGGCGATGTTGTTATTGGTGCAACGATCAATAAGAATGGTTCATTGCAAATCAAGGCAACAAAAGTGGGGAAAGATACAGCACTAGCCCAAATTGTTAAAGTGGTTGAGGAAGCGCAAGGATCGAAAGCGGACATCCAGCGTTTAGCAGATAGAATTTCGGGTGTTTTTGTACCAGTGGTTGTTGTGATTGCAGTGGCAACGTTCTTCATCTGGTTCTTTATGGTGACACCAGGCGATTTCCGTTCGGCTTTGATTCCAACGATTTCGATATTGGTTATTGCTTGTCCATGTGCGCTAGGTTTGGCGACGCCGACTTCGATTATGGCAGGGTCAGGTAGAGCGGCTGAAATGGGGCTGTTGTTTAAAGGCGGCGAACACTTGGAAAACACACGCTCAATTGACACTGTTGTGTTAGATAAAACAGGAACAGTAACAAAAGGTCAACCAGCTTTGACGGATATTACGGTGACAGAAGGCTTTACGGAGAATGAAGTGTTGCAATTAGTGGCAACAGCTGAAAATCAATCTGAGCATCCTCTGGCACAAGCAATTGTCCTAGGTGTGAAAGAAAAAGGCTTGCCATTGCTGGAAGTGACTGATTTTGAAGCGTTACCGGGCTATGGTATTCGAGCTGTCGTTAGTGGTAAAGAAGTATTAGTCGGTACAAGAAAATTGATGAATGAGCGCAACATTGCGATTTTAGATTCGAATGCTGCAATGGAAAAGCTGGAGAGTGAAGGAAAAACAGCGATGCTGATTGCTGTGGATCAGCAACTTGCAGGCGTCGTAGCAGTCGCTGATACAGTGAAGGAAACGTCGAAAGAAGCGATTGCACGAATGCAGGCATTGGGTCTAGAAGTGATCATGCTGACAGGTGATAATCAGCGCACTGCAGAAGCGATTGCTCGCCAAGTTGGGTTATCGAATGTTATTGCAGAAGTATTACCTGAACAAAAAAGTGATGAAATTAAAAAGCTACAAGACCAAGGTAAGAAAGTGGCAATGGTCGGCGATGGTATCAATGACGCGCCAGCACTCGCGATGGCGAATATCGGCATGGCAGTCGGAACAGGGACGGATATTGCGATTGAGGCGGCAGATATTACGCTGATGCGCGGTGACTTAAATAGCGTGGCAGATGCGATTATTATGAGTCGCAAAACGATGCGTAATATTAAGCAAAACTTATTCTTCGCATTTTTCTATAACACAATCGGTATTCCAATCGCTGCGATTGGCTTACTAGCTCCGTGGGTTGCAGGGGCGGCGATGGCATTTAGTTCGGTTTCAGTTGTCTTGAATGCCTTGCGTTTGCAGAAAGTTAAATTGTAAAAGGAATAAGAGAAGGCCATGCGGATGAAATTCTGCATGGCCTTCATTCTATAGAATAGTTTCCGCTCGGTAGTCGAGTTCGTTGAAAAGGTAGCCCGGTTTGGTAAACGCGTAGTTGAGTTTCCCAGAGGTAGTCGAGTTTGTTGTTGAGGTAGTCCAGTTTGTCGAAAAGGTAGCTCAGTTTGACAAATGCGTAGCTCAGTTTGACAAATGCGTAGTTGAGTTTCTCAAAGGTAGCTGAGTTTGTCGTTGAGGTAGTCGAGTTCGTTGAAAAGGTAGCCCAGTTTGGTAAATATGTAGTTCAATTTCCCGGAGGTAGCTGAGTTTTCTGCCTAGGTAGTCCAGTTTGTCGAAAAGGTAGATCAGTTTGGTAAGTGTGTAGTTGAGTTTCTAAGAGGTAGCCGAGTTTGTCGTTGAGGTAGTCCAGTTCGTCGAAAAGGTATTACAGTTTGGCAAATCCGAAGTTCAATTTTCCGGCGATAGCCAATTTTTTTCTTCGAATGCTCTATTCGTTAAAAATATATGTGATCAGATGGTTTTTGAAAGAGAATAATGTTGCGTCAGGGAAACTTGTAGCATACAATGACATTATATTAAGGAATAACAGGATTCAGTTTTAACTTCATTCAGCAAATACATTTGCTGAATGAAGTTAAGCCTCCGGCGGGTGTTAGGGATTTTGAGGGGAGTTAATTGTGCTGTGCACAATTCAAAATCCCAACGCAATCACGCCGAGACGTGATTGATATAGAGAGGAAGAACAGGATGGTACAATACTTTTTGGAGCTAGATGCCGTTTATCAAGCTTTAATTGCGACGTTATTTACCTGGGGAATGACAGCGATTGGGGCTGCGCTAGTATTTACGACAAAGACGGTCAACCAAAAACTGATGGATGGTATGCTAGGCTTCGCTGGCGGTGTGATGATTGCTGCGAGTTTTTGGTCATTACTAGCACCTGCTATTGAAATGGCAGAGACCGGACCTTTTCCATCTTGGTTTCCAGCGGCTTCTGGCTTTCTGCTAGGTGGATTATTTTTGTGGGGGGCCGATAAAATCATCCCTCACGTGCATCCGACATCCTCTATGAAGGATGCGGAGGGCATACATCCAGAAAAGAAGCGTCGCAGTACACTTTTGGTACTTGCGATTACATTGCATAATATCCCAGAAGGTTTAGCGATTGGTGTTGCATTTGGCGCTGTGGCCGCAGGTTTTCCGTCGGCATCATTAGCAGCTGCGATTGCATTGGCGGTCGGGATTGGGATCCAAAACTTACCGGAAGGCACAGCAGTTTCAATGCCGTTACGAAGAGACGGTATGTCGCGTAGGAGAGCCTTTATGTACGGTCAATCTTCGGGGGCCGTTGAACCAATTGCCGCCGTTATTGGGGTTCTTGCTGTTACATTGATGGCACCCATTTTGCCATTTGCACTTAGTTTTGCGGCTGGCGCGATGATTTTCGTAGTCGTAGAAGAGGTTATTCCAGGTTCTCAGGAAAATGGCAATAAAGACCTGGCTTCCATGTGCTTAATGATTGGATTTACCGTCATGATGATTCTGGATGTGGCGTTTGGATAAGTGAAATAAACTAGGCAACTTCATCCTCGGGTGAGGTTGTTTTTTTATGGTTAAATAGGGGAGTTGTCATGGTAAATAGTGAGACTGTAATGGAGAAAGACGGAACTGTAATGGGTGTACGTGGAACTGTCATGGCAACCACGAACTATAATGGCAAAACGCAAAACTATCCTGGCAAGCATCAAAACTATAAACACAAACTCTTACAACAAACTTCTGCATTTTGGTTCTGTCGCCCTATGCTTCGTGAATACAATGGCGTAAGTGAGGTGATGTAGTCATTATACATTCAGAGTCAAAAATAGAGGGTGTAGGTGATCTTCGAATGGAGCAACGTTTGGCGTTCCGTACAGGAACAGCATGGCGTCATCCATTGTGGAAAAGGGCATTTGATATCGTAGGTAGTCTATTCATTCTTATCTGCTGCCTACCATTATTTTTAACCATTGCAGTCGTTATGGTTATTTTTTCTGAGAGACCGATTTTCTTTAGCCAGACGAGGACAGGCATGTATAACAAGAAATTTCGTATATTGAAATTTCGTACGATGAAGGTATCTATGCATAGTAAAAACAGTCATATGTATTCATGGGAGGAAGGTGTCCCAGATTACTTTCAGTTTAAAACAGAAAGTAATGAAAATGTTACAACAATCGGCAAGTTTTTACGAAAGTACAGTCTGGACGAGTTGCCCCAACTTTTGAATGTATTGGTAGGTCATATGAGCCTGGTGGGTCCTCGTCCTGAAATCCCTGCAATTACAGACTTATATAGTCATAAGCAAGGACAGAGATTGCTTGTGAAACCTGGAATTACGGGCTTTGCGCAAGTCAATGGACGTTCAGATATAAACCACGGCAAGAAAATTGAATTTGATTTGTACTATGTACAAAATCGTAGTTTTCAACTCGATGTAAAAATAATTGTAGCAACCATTCTAGCTGTTATTAAAGCAAAGGGGGCTTATTAAACAAATGCAGCCAATTGAGATGACAACGGTAAACGTTCGATGAATGAGCAGATGAATCTGAAAGAAATTTTGCAACTAATAGGTCAGCATTGGCGGAAAGTCACTTCATTTTTACTGTTAATCACATTATGTGGTGGCTTTAGTAGCTTTGCCATTACACCAACATATGAAGCTAAAATCGATTTACTTATTAATAATCCAACGAATGATGAGGGAAGTAAGGTTTTAGAAACCTATGAAATTGATATACATTTACGTTTAATCGAAACCTATAAATATATTTTGAAAAGTGATCGGATGATGACGAACGTAAATGCAGCATTTCACCAGCCTTATACAAAAAAAGAGCTTACAGAGAAGATAAAAATTGAGTCTACTACCGAATCTCAAATCCTTACAATCATTGCCTATGAAAAATCTCCAGAGCAAGCAGCGTTACTTGTAAATACGTATGCTGCCACTTTTCAGAAAGAAATTAAGGAACTGATGCATCTAGAAAATATAAAGGTGTTGAAAGATGTTTCGGCTGGAAAAGACACAAGGAAGGTAAGACCCAATCATTTATTTTATTTTAGTCTATCGTTTGTTTGTGGCCTTCTTCTCTGTGTAATGATCATCATTACCCGGGAAATTTATTTCACTAAAATGGATAGCGTAGCGAAAACGGAGAAAGTAATGGACATGCCTAATTTAGGAACAATCCCTTTTATGGATAAAACCCCAGGTGGAAGCCTCCCTGACATCGTAATCGAAGAGTACCGGAGGCTTAGGGAGAACGTGGAGTATTTGTTAAAAGGACAAGATATGAAAACAATCATGATTACTAGCTCATCTACTGGAGACGGAAAATCGACCATTAGTGGAAATCTAGCGACGATTATGGCCATGAATGGAAGAAAAACAATTTATATTGATGCGGATTTACGGAAATCTACGGGTAGAACTTTATTTAATTTACCGAAAAGAAAAGGCCTTACTTCAGCCATTTCCGGGCATGAAACACTCGATAGTATTATTCAAACAACTGAAATCGACAACTTGTCATTTATAAGTGCCGGGCCCCAGCCACTTAACCCGACAAAGTTTTTATCATCGCCCCAGATGAAAGAGTTACTTGAGCAATTAGCAATGGAATATGATCTCATTATTATTGACTCACCACCTTTACTTGTTTCCGATGCAGTCACACTATCTTCGATTGTGGATGGTTGCCTATTCGTCATCGATGCAAAAAACACGAAAGAAGAGCTAGCTGTGAAAAGCGTGGCGCAACTGACTAAAGTAAACGCACCTCTACTAGGAACGGTGTTGAATAGAACAGATCCGGCCAAAAGCGATACTTACTATTGAAGATGAAGAAAGGTAGTGGCAACTATTGTAATTGATATACACAATCATATCCTTCCAGGGATTGATGATGGTCCACAAACGGAAGACGAAGCCATTGAGTTAGTGAAAAATGCAGCTGCAGTTGGAATTACTCATATTATCGCCACTCCGCATCATCGGAATGGAAAATTCAATAATAATACATCAAACATTCAGTACTTAGTTAATAAATTAAACCAGCAGCTAAGTAGCCAAGGTATCCCTGTGACGATTTTAGAAGGTATGGAAATTCAATTGTATGAAAATCTGTTGAATGAACTTACTGACAGTTTGCTACCACTTGCGGGGAGTAAAAAGTATATGCTCATCGAATTACCTAAAAATCATATCCCACATTTTACAGCTCCTATTTTTTTTGAAATGCAGCTTAGAGGATATATTCCAATTATCGCGCATCCAGAAAGAAATTCCATCATTAGAAGTGATCCAGGTCAACTGTTTGAATTAGTCAATCGAGGTGCGCTTGTACAAGTTAATGCATCAAGCATTACAGGTGCAAACGGACGTGCGAAGAGAAAATTTGCTTTGAAGTTATGTAAAAATCATTTAGTTCACTTTATTGCTTCTGATGCACATCATTATAAAAAAAGACCCTTCCTTTTACAATCTGCTTATGCGCGCCTTCAACGTAAGATGTCACCTGACTTTGTCGAATATGTAAAACAAAATGCCCAACATGTATTAAGCGGTACCGAGTTTCACAGTTTACCTCCAATTCACCCGAAATAATGGAATTTCTATTTCATCCAAAGCTGATCACTCGATAAAGTGGGGGGACCCAATATGAAAATTGTTCAAGTCATTACCCGAATGGACACGATTGGTGGGGCACAACTACATGTGAGGGATCTTTCTATCGCTTTAATGGAGAAGGGACATTCCGTTTATGTTGTGACAGGAGGAAATGTGACACTCTATAAGGAGCTTGACACGATTCATTGCCATTCGTTAATACGTAATCTTCATGTTTTTGCAGATATAAAAGCATTCGTAGAAGTACGTCGAGTCATAAAAAACATACAACCAGATGTGATTGCCACGCATTCATCGAAAGCGGGAGTGATTGGTAGACTTGCTGGCTGGTCGCTTCGTATCCCGACCATTTTCACAGCACATGGTTGGTCGTTTACAGAAGGAGTAGAAGGAAAGAAGAAAAAAGTATATCGAATAATTGAAAGATGGATGGGACGTCTGACTAAGGGTGTAATCACTGTTTCGGAATACGATAAGCAATTGGCTGTTACGCATAAAATTTTGCCGCGAGACAAGTTACTGATGATTCATAACGGTGTGCATGAAATAGTACGATCCAACGATAGTAAGCAACCGAGAAATCGGTTAACGATGGTGATGGTTGCCAGATTTGCACCACCAAAGCAACAGCTCGAATTGCTAAAAGCCTTAACTAAATTACAGCAGTTTGAGTGGGAAATGTTGTTTGCTGGCGAGGGACCAACACTAAAAGAAGCGCAATGCTTTGTAGACAGAGAGGAATTGCATGACAGGGTTCGGTTTTTAGGTAATCGGCATGACATCACAGCGATTTTACAGAGGTCCGATATTTTTCTATTGCTTTCTGATTGGGAGGGGCTTCCCCTTAGCGTTCTAGAAGCGATGCAATGCGGTTTACCAATTGTTGCTTCTGATGTTGGAGGCGTACCTGAAGCGGTGAAGGCTTCAGTAAATGGTTATTTAATTCCACCCAAAAATGAAGATGAGTTAGTACGTGCACTCTCTGCATTACTCACGAGTTCATCACTTCGGCTACAGATGGGAGAGCAAAGTAGATTGCTTTACGAGCAGCACTTCACATTTGAAAAGATGTATGACAAGACATTTGCATACTATGAAAAAATAATCGAACGGTCATAGGTTACCTGAAATGAAGGAGATGTTGAGTATGAAAATATTAGTGACTGGTGGGGCAGGATTTATCGGATCACATGTTATTGAAGAATTAGTAAATCATCAATATGAAGTTGTGTTAGTCGATAATTTAGTAACAGGATCCCTTGATAACCTATTAAATATGGTGAAAATATACCAGTTCGATATTAATGATCCAGAAATCGAGTATGTATTTGATAAGGAAAGACCGGACTATGTTATCCACTTAGCTGCGCAGGTCTCGGTTACAGCATCTATGAATGATCCTTTTTTTGATTTGCAGGCGAATATTGTTGGCACAGTTAAACTTATTTCGCTGGCGAAAAAATACAATGTGAAAAACTTTGTATTTGCCTCTTCAGCAGCGGTCTATGGTGAGCCGAATTATCTCCCAATTGATGAAAATCACCGTCTACATGCATTGTCCTTTTATTCGCTTTCGAAGTATTCAGCAGAGAAATATATTGAACTATATGACGAAAAATTTGGCGGAAATAGCTGTATATTACGTTTTTCAAATGTATATGGTCCGAGACAGAATGCCGATGGAGAAGCGGGTGTCATCTCAATCTTCATCAAAAAATTAGTTCATGGGGAAGATGTTGAAGTGTTTGGCGGCTTCCAAACAAGAGATTTTGTTTATGTGAAAGATGTTGCAAGAGCTTGTCGACTAGCAATCGAGGGAGAGCATAAAGGGATTTACAATATTTGTTCAGGGATAGAGATGTCAATTGAAGGCCTGTTGGCGCAAGTCTTCGAGGCAACTGGGGTAACGAAAACACCAATCTACCAACCGATAAGAGTCGGAGAGATTGAAAGAAGTGTGCTGGATAATAGAAAAATCACTAGTTCCTTTGACTGGCGTCCACGTTATTCTTTGCCAGAAGGGTTACGTGAAACGGTTCATTATTATTCAACAGTCGCGAGTTCGAAGCTTTCTATGAAGTAATAGAGGGAGGAAAAAATGAATCTCATTACCATTACATCGATTGATCAACTAAAGGACTTTAAAAATGATTGGTCTTTAATTTTGGAAAGTATTGATAACACAAATCCATTTATCGAATTTGAATGGTTGTATGAATGGTGGAGTTATTTAGGGGAAGGAAAAAATATTGAAATAATTGCTGTTCAACATAACGATCGTTTTGTTGCATTTTTCCCCTTTATGTATTCCAAAAAAGGGCTCGGGTATGAATATAATTTTATGGCGCTGGGACAGGCAAATTACATGGATTTTATTGCGTATGCGTCTATCTTGGATCAGGCAATCGAGTTGGTATTTGACTACCTGCTTGAAACGAAGAAACGGGTATTGTTCAACTTACATGGGCTATTAGAAAGCAGTCAGACACCTAAAAGTTTGGAGAGCTACTTGGAGAAACGAGGGATAGAAAATCGTACTTATCGAATTGTGACCCCTTTTGTTGACTTGGAAAATATCAAACTCGATGACTATATGAAAGAGAGAAAGACATTACATGGATTGGATAGAAGACAAAAAAGACTACGATCTTTAGGGACAGTGAAGCTTGCAACGAGTCGTCCAGAAGAAATGGATACTATTTTTCATCTGCATAATAAAAGATGGGAAAAGAAAAATGATACAAGTGGATTTACGAGCCAGGAAAAAAGGCGCTTTTTTCGGAAATTAGCTGAAAATACGACGGGGGCCATGCGTGTACAAATCGAATCACTCTATTTAGAGGATAAACTCATTGCCTTCACTTACGGATTCAAATGCCGTGGAAGGTATATGGGATATGTGCTAGGACATGACGATGCATTCGATTATTTTAGCCCAGGTCGTATACTTGTCAAAGAAAAAATTAAGAAGAGTGTTAATAGTTCAACGAAAATTTTAGATATGAGTATTGGCTATGAGCCTTATAAATTCGAATGGAACACTGGTCTGGATCATACGACGAGAATAGTTTTTTCTTCGAATTCTATACAAGAAAAAGGAAGAAGGAATCTCATATGGGGGAAAGAGTGGCTACTTTCTGGTATCAAAAAAAGTAGAAAAGCCGTGTTATTTAGACGTAATACGGTCGGGAAGATGAAATACATTTTGAGGAATCTGCGTTCAACTGAAACGTTCAAAAAGGTGACACCGGACATCGTGAATGCTATCCATTCCGTAAGAAAATTCTTTTATGAACAACAGCAACATATGGTTTTAAAAATGGATGTGAAATCGACTGACAGTTTAGTCACATATAAAACATTTACACCTTTAACGATAAAAAAAGTGTTTGAGAACAACGATTTTGGAGATCAGGATATGAAGGAAATAGGCAATCGACTTTACCGTGGGTTTACTGGTTATTCTGCCGCAGAACGATTGTCTTTTGATACGATTTGTTGGATTAATCCAAATGTCTTGCGAATAGATGCGATCTCTTATCTTACACAATTAAGAAAGGGAACTATCTATATCGATAAGTGGAATCTAGATAATATCATAGATATATGTGCCCTCGTCAAGAGGGATTATAACGCAAAAACAATCGTTATAGACCTGGAAAAGCCAGATAAGAAAAGAGTAACTTTTTTAAGGGGGAAAGGCTTTTTCATAGATAAAGTAGTTTCAAACCGAACACTTTTTGGTTTTAGGTCATCTAGAGTTATAGAAGGCGATAAAGGAAAATAATTAGGAAATCCGTAAAAAGGATTTAAAAAACAACTAGCGGAGAAGGGGCAACTCATCGAAACGATAAAAAAAACGGCAGCACTATTGATGATTATAACTGTTCTATCCAAAGTATTTGGGTTTCTCCGAGATATTACGCTGACTTATTTCTATGGAGCTTCGGTCACGACGGATGCCTATTTCATTTCTATTTCAATTACAACTATGTTATTCAGCTTTGTGATGACAGGAATCGCTTCAGGATATATCCCGCTCTACAAAGAGATTGAAAATACTAGCGGTGAAAAACAAGCACTGGATTTTACAAATCGCTTACTAACGGTCGTCCTGCTCATCACAACCGTACTTCTTATTGTGGGAATCCTGTTTTCAAATCAACTCGTAACTGTATTCGCTTTAGGTTTTAATGAAGAAACGAAGAGAATGGCTGTCCTTTTCACACGTATCGGACTAGTGGGTATCTATTTCACAAGCCTTACCCAGTTACTCGCAAGTTATCTCCAGCTCAACGGGAAATTTACGACAGTTGCTATGCTAGGATTTCCTTTCAATTTCATCATTATTCTCTCAATCATCATCAGTGCTCAGACACATAGTATTGGTTTAGCAATTGGTAGTATTGTTGCTTCACTGGCTCAATTGCTATTTTTACTACCCTCCCTGTTAAAGATGAAATATCGGTATTCTCCTGTAGCTCCGTTTCTAGACGAAAATATAAAGAAAGTAGCATTATTTGTGTTACCAATCACAATGGGAATGTCTGTTGATCACATCAATACTATAGTCGATAAAACATTAGCATCCAAGATTGTAGAAGGTGGGATCTCAGCATTAACGTATGCTAGCCGATTAAATGATTTTGTCCATGGGATATTTGTTCTGTCATTTATCGCTATTCTATTTCCACATCTATCAAAAATGGCTGCTGAAAAAAGCATAGAAGAAGTGAAGAGGTCGATGCGTGAGGTTCTTTCAAGTGTAATTCTTCTAGTTGTACCAGCAAGCATCGGCATTATGATTGTCGCTAAACCAATTATTCAATTGCTATTCGGACGTGGACAATTCGATGAGCAAGCCATTCTGCTAACAGCGGAGGCATTGTTTTTTTATTCGATAGGTATGATAGGCTATGGCATTCGGGAAATCCTATTGCGCACTTTTTATTCACTCCAGGATATGATCAGCCCGATGGTCAATGCTGCAATTGCGGTGGCTCTGAATATCGTATTGAATATCATTTTATCGGCTTATATGGGACTGAACGGATTGGCATTGGCAACAAGTATTTCGGCACTCATTAGTGTCGCGCTCTTATGGATTAGTCTTCGAAGAAAGATTGGTTCGCTGGGTTTAAAAAGTATGGCAATCACTTTTTTGAAAGTGCTGATGGCGTCCGGAGTTATGGGAGTTGTCATTGTCATATTGAATGGCTATGTATGGCTCCAGATGAATGAACTTTTGAAAATGATGGTCATTGGGCTTGTAGGGAGTAGTCTCTATTTCTTTTTATTGACAATTTTAAAGGTAAAGGAATCGAAAGAAATCCTTACTTTTATGCGAAGGAAGTTACGTTTATGAGAATTATGATGGCAAGATCAAACCCAGTCAATCCTGATCCGCGCGTTGAAAAGGAGTTGAACACGTTACTGACATATGGCTATGACTTAAGGGTTCTAGCATGGGAAAGAAATTTAGAACAACAGTTAGAAAAGAGAGATGTTGTATCGCTGGACAATGGACAGGTACAGATTGATTTATTCCGCAAAGAGGCATTATTTGGGCGAGGGATTATTAATTTGTGGTCTTTGCTGTTATTTCAACTTTTCTTACTAAAAAAACTAATCCACTACCGCAAAGAGTACGATGTGATTCATGCATGTGACTTTGATACAGTCATACCTGCGTTTATTGTATCGAAAATCTTTCGTAAAAAGTATGTCTATGATGTGTTTGATTACTATGTCGATGCGTTTAGAGTTCCAACAATACTGAAGCCTATCATCGAAGGTCTGGACATTCGGATGATGAATAAGGCGGATGCGGTCATTATTGTCAATGAAAGTAGGATCGAGCAAATACGAAAAAGTGTACCTAAAAGTTTATGGATCATTCATAACTCACCAGTTAGGTTACCAAGTGTAAATGGTGGATTTGTTCCTATGGGTGAACTAAATAAAAAGCTGAAGTTTGTCTACGTTGGCGTATTATCGAAAAGTCGCTTTCTACTTGAAATTGCAGAAGTGATTGCGAAGTTTAAGGATGCTGAACTTCATATTGGTGGTTTTGGTGATTTAGAGAGTTATTTTAAAAAGCAAAGTGTGAAGTATGACAATATCTTTTATTATGGAAAATTGGACTATGAGTCAACCCTCGCTTTAACGAGGTATTGTGATGTGATGCTAGCTATTTACAATCCTGTAGTTCCGAACCATCGCTTTTCGTCACCGAATAAATTATATGAAGCAATGTTATTGAAGAAACCAATTATTGTAGCAGAACAAACAGGAATTGACGAAATCGTTGCAGCCAATCATACAGGGTTTGTTATTGCTTACGACAAGCTTAGTTTAACAGCTCTGATTGAACAACTCCTCCAAACGAATCCTTATGTATTTTTGGAAATGGGCATTCGATCGCATCGTTTATATGTAGAAAAATATGCATGGTCTATCATGGGGGAACGGTTAATACGTCTGTATGAGCAACTCTAAAAAAGGAATGACATGTGATGAAAATTCTAATTGTAGGATACAACCTGTCAATGGGAGGAATTCAACGAGCGCTCATTAATACATTACACATAATAGCGGAGGATCCTTGCAATGAAATTGATTTATTCCTGTTCGCGAACAAGGGAGAGCTAGTAGAGGAACTGCCTAAAAATGTGAACGTCGTTTCTAGTAATTATTTATTGACGCTGACAGCAACGCCGTTCTCGGAAGTTGTAAAAAATGGTAGCCTATTCGATAAAATGATTCGGATCCTATTGATGATATTCGTTAGACTCATTGGATCGACACTCTATTTTAAACTACTCTTTTCATTACAGAGAAAAAAGAAGCCGTATCAGGTTGCGATATCCTATTTTAATGATGTGCCGCAAGGCTATTTTAATAGAGGAAGTAATCAATACGTGATTGGAAATGTCGTGGCGGATAAGAAAATTGCTTGGATTCATACAGATCTTATCAAAGCGCAATTTAACCGGGAGTGCTGTTTGAAGAGTTACGAGAACTTTGACACAGTCGTCAATGTATCAAAAGCGGGCAAAGCGAAATTTGATCGATTTATTCCCGAATATGAGCATAAGTCCGCAGTCGTGTATAACTTTTTTCCCTATAACACGATTCGGAATGGTGCCGATGAGTTTGAGCCAATGGACAAATCGGATAAAACTCATTTCGTCACAGTTGCTCGAATTGATAATGCTACCAAACGGATTGATCGAGTTATAGAAGTTGTGTATCTGTTGAAAAAGGCAGGATATACCGGTTTTAAATGGTGGATAGTAGGAGATGGGCCGGACTGGGACAAAAATTACGAGCTTGCTGACAAATATGGCGTGTTGGAGCAGCTTACTTTTACGGGGGAAAAGTCGAACCCCCTTCCCTATATTAAGCAGGCTGATATTTTCGTCTTAGCCTCTGATTATGAAGGTTATCCGATGGTTATCGGTGAGGCGCTCGCTTTAGGAACACCAGTTATCACGACTGCCTATGCTTCTGCGGCAGAGCAACTTGATAACGGAGTGAATGGCATCATTGTCGAGACAGACACGCAGGCATTATTTAATGCGTTGAAAGCCGTTCTTGACGATCGAAGCATTCTCGTAGGCTTACAAGATGGTAGTAAAAAAAATCGAGGTAGCAATGAAGTGGCAATGAAACAACTCCAGGATATTTTACGTTGAGTGACTCAATTTTTTTGCATGAGGGGCGGGAGGATAATGTGAGACTCAGGATGAATGGGACGATTCCAACTAGCGTACTCATTATGGTAGCTGCATTATCCGTCTTGGCTAAACTGGTTAGTGGTCATAATTTATTTTTGGTCCTTTTCTTACTGGTGTCCTGCTATGGGATCCTGAAAGAAAGGACAGAAGATAAAATTATTTTCCTGCTTTTTTTCTCGACATGGATATACGTATTGAAATTCGATGGAGATCGTTTTTCCTTTTTCCATATCATTCAATTCGTCTACTTGCTATCCTGTCTTTTTTCGATGCTGAACAATAAAATACGTGTCAGTCTAACGGTCATCATAGGATTTCTGTTTTTTGCTCTCTATATTCTGTTGACTTCAGGTTTCGCCTCGAGTAATAATTCACTTGTTATCGTTGGGTTCCTGTTGAATTTCCTGACGATAGCAGTAGCTAGTGCGACGCTCAACGAGAATGCCTCCTATGAACGATATGTACTATCCTATGCTTCTGGTCTGGTATTTTCAGGCCTTGTTGCCCTACTTGGGCGTTGGATACCCGAAGTGGAACAGTACATTCAAAATATGGGAGAAACTTATACATTGTATGAAAATAATCACTTATATACTCGATTTAGCGGACTGGACGTAGACCCTAATTATTTTTCTTTACAAGTATTAGTGGCAATTGCGCTCCTGCTTGTTGTCTCGGGTTATAAAAAACAACTAGTCAAAGAAAGTGTGCTTATACTAGTCTTGGCTTTTATGGGTTTGCATACACTTTCTAAAATGTTTTTGCTTATGGTCATTATTATCTTGATTTACGTCTGTATCATATATGTCACGTCTAAATATAGAAGTGTCATGAAGTATTTATTTGCGTTAACGGTCCTTATTTTAATTGCCATGCCATTCGGTTTACTCGATTTTATTGTTGTGACGATTGCCCGATTTTCAGAACAAGGGGGCACAGTCGTTTCGGTCACAACGGGTAGATCATCTTTGTGGGTAGCTTATCTCCAAGAAATCACGGCGAATCCACGTATTTTTCTAATAGGGAATGGCATTGGGACTGGTTTTTTAGACGGCTATGCAGCTCATAATATGTATTTGTCCTATTGGTATTTCACAGGATTTCTAGGTATCGTTGCATTACTAGTTTTTGTTGCCTATTCATACAATCACATGAAGAAAACAACGACGGGATCCATCAAAATGGCGAAACGAGCGTTGAATAGCTTGCCCCTATTCGTAGTCATTGTGGCGAATTTCTCACTTGACTCAATTGTAATGGATTTTTTTCCCCTAGTCCTGTTTCTGTCTTTGCTATCACTGAATCATGTAAAAGTTTAGATATGGAGGCGGTTTGTATTTTATTATGTGGGAGGGAATTATTTTATATATTGAGAGACCGAAATTTAATAAGGCTAACTAATGCGCGGGTTCAGCGACAGAAGCTCCTTTATTACCAAAGGTTTATTACAATTGGTAATGGTGTGATGAGAATATGAGTAAACAAGGAATCTTCGTCGTTTCCCTAGATTTTGAATTAAACTGGGGTGTCCATGATGTTTACACATTAGGACAGTACCAAGAAAATATATTAGGTGTGCGGCAAGCCATTCCAAAAATATTGGAGCTGTTCCATCACTTCGATATTCATGCGACATGGGCGACAGTTGGTATGCTTTTTTTTGATAATAAGAAAGAGCTACTAGTAAACCTGCCTCCTCTCTATCCAAGTTATATCCATGCAGCTTTTTCGCCATATAATAAGCTAACGGGGCTTGGAGAGAACGAGGAACAGGATCCATTGCATTTTGGAGCTTCATTGATAAAGGAAATTATGGATTACCCGAACCAAGAATTGGCAACCCATACTTTTTCACATTATTATTGTTTGGAGGGTGGTCAGACTGCGGAACAATTTGAAGCAGATCTAAAGGCTTCTATAAAGGTTGCGGAAGCAATTGGTAAGCCAGTGAAATCACTAATATTTCCAAGAAATCAAATCAACCGTGACTATTTACAAATTTGTAAAGAAAACGGTCTTCAAAGCTTTAGAGGACACGAGGATAGCTGGGTCTATCAAGTTGGCTCTTATCATGATGAAGGAATCGTGAAGAGAATGCTTAGGCTGGCAGACTGTTATTTACCTATGTTCGGCGATCATACGTATCCGATTGATGAAGTGGCGGTGGAACCTCTTGTCAATTTGCCATCGAGTCGATTTTTGAGACCTTATCATGCAAGCTTAAAAAGTCTCGAATCATTACGCTTAAGAAGAATTAAAAAAAGTATAACGAATGCTGCGATAAAGGGAGAAGTGTTTCATCTTTGGTGGCATCCTCATAATTTTGGTAAAGATATCGATAGCAATATTCGTTTTTTGTCGGAAGTCCTGCTCCACGTAGCCGCAATGAGAGAGCAATACAATCTAACAAGCCTTACGATGGGGGAGGCTTCAACACTTGCTTTACAGGTAAAAGATTCACTTACCCCCAAGGACGATTAATTCAAGAATGGACATTGCTAGTATACGGGTAATATTTTCTAATCGCTGTTCGCTCAATTTATCGATGGTGTCATCAGGCGAATGGTAGGCTTTCTCCAAAGGGAAATGAGTGAACATTACTGCGTCAATGGCTGCATTGTGGAAGGCTGAATGATCGCTTTGTGCAGAGGACGCGAGAGATAAAGTTTCGCCAAATAAATCCTCATTCGCTTTGCTGGCTATCTTCGTCGCGGTGTTTGGCATGCCGTCTACCGTAAACAGCTTTAGTGGGCCCGCATCTGCGCTACCGACCATGTCCAGGTTGAACATAGCAATTGTTCGCTCGATTTCCTCTGCCGTCATTCCATTGACATAACTTTCAGAGCCTGCTAGTCCATTTTCTTCGGAGCCAAAAAAGATGAAACGAATTTCAGACGGGCTCGGCGTGTCTTTTAACATACGAGCCACTTCGAGCAATACGGCAGTTCCACTTGCATTATCACTCGCTCCTGGAGACTGAAAGACGGAATCATAGTGTGCACCTATCATAATGATATCTCCAGTTGATGGAAGACCATCTGTAGCTTTTTTTGTAACAATGAGGTTTTGAGATTCGTGCTCATCTACTGTAGAGCCATGTAATGTAAAGGTTTGTTCATCGACCTCATACCCATATAGTTCGAGTTGTGTCGTTAAAAATACGGCAGCCTGCCGTTCGGATTCGGTTCCAGCTATGCGAGGCTCCTTCGTTAATTCTTGAATAGTTGCATATAATTGATCGCTATCAAAACGACTTAACACAGCAGATTCGGTGTCAGTTAACTGTCGTCCAACTTCAGCTGTAGCTGAGCAGGCTGAAAGGATGAAGATGAGTGAGAAAATCAGAACTTTACGCAGCAATCGAATCCCCTCCATTGTCGTTTAGAAAATTGTACCATGATTAAAGGATAAGAAAGGATATCATCAAAAAGTGACAAAACTAGTGAACAAAGAACAAGACTAAGCAGTTTGCTTAGCCTTGATTCGACAGCATGTTCATTTTTTCGTTTTCCTCGGATATGGTCTCACCATTAACCCCATTTCTTTGCGCTCCTTATTAAGTTCCTTATAAAGTGAAACCATCATACAGATGATAACGAAGGAAAAAGGCAGTGCGGCAATAATTAAGGCATTTTGCAGTGCAGTCAATCCATTTGCCGACAGGAGAATGATGGCAATTGCTGCTTGTGCAATACCCCACGTCAGCTTGACGATGTTAGGTGGATGAAGTGACCCGTACGTTGTCTGCATGCCGAGAACGAATGTGGCCGAATCGGCCGATGTGATGAAAAAGATGGCAATCAGCAGGATGGCGATAATTGAGAGCAGCATGGACATCGGCAATTCATGAAAAACGGCGAAAAGCGTTTCTTCGGTCAATAGTTTTGTTAAATCTACTCCTTTTATTTGCACATCCATTGCAGTGGAGCCGAAAACAGAGAACCAGAAAAAGCTAAGTAATGTCGGTAATAACAGGACGCCTGTCAGGAATTCACGTATAGTCCGCCCACGTGATACACGAGCGATGAATATGCCGACAAACGGTGACCATGAAATCCACCATGCCCAATAGAAAATAGTCCAGTCATTAATCCATGTTCGATTGCTGTCATCGAGTGGCGCAGCACGAAAGCTCATGCGTGGTAAGTTTTGAAAGTACGAGCCGATGGTGTCCGTAAATGTATCAAAAATTAATAGCGTAGGTCCGAGAATAATGACAAGAATGAGCAGTATAGCCGCAAGTACCATATTGGCGTTGGACAAATATTTAATTCCTTTACTGATACCTGACCAAGCTGAGATAATAAATAAAATGGTGACAATGATAATAATGATGACTTGAACAAGAAAACTAATCGGTAAACCGAATAGATAAGAGAGTCCTCCGTTGATTTGAATGGCGCCAAAACCGAGTGTTGTCGCAACACCGATGACAGTGGCGAAAACGGCGAGTACGTTGACGATTGTGCCGGACATACCATTCATCCGATTGCCGAAGATTGGTTTTAACGTTGCGGATATCAATCCCGGCTCGCCTTTTCGAAATTGGAAATAAGCTAGTGACATGGCAACGATTGCATAAATGGCCCAAGCATGAATGCCCCAATGGAAAAAGGTATAGCGCATCGATTCTCGAAAAGCAGCATCTGTGCCAGGTTGTTCTGTTGCAGGGTTTATCGCGAAGTGAGATAGCGGCTCCGCTGCGCCCCAGAAGACAAGACCGATTCCCATCCCGGTTGAAAATAGCATCGCGAACCAGCTCATCCGGGAATATTCGGGTTTTTCATCGGGCTTACCAAGTGTGATTTGTCCCATGGGACTAACGATAAAGAACAGACAGAACAGTACAATGCCTGTGACGAAAAGTAAATAATACCAGCCAAAAGCCGATGTAATAAAGTTTTTCATATTGCCGGTTACAGTTTCAAAGCTTTCAGGTGCTAGCGCTCCATACAACACTGCAATGCATACAAGGCTAAGCGTAATCCAGAATACATTTGAGGTTTTTTTCATCTGACCACCCATATTTCCTATGTGATAATGTGCATGTTTGTACAGAGTAATCTTGTCCATTTTTTATAGTGGGTATGCACGTACATCGATTACTATTTATTCTTGATAGGCAATAATAAAAGAAGCAATTCCCTCGGAATGAGGGGATTGCTTCTTTTATATGATCAATCATGCCTCGGCATGATTGCGTCCAGATTTTGAATTGCGCTTGAGGCCTACAGGAAGTAGGTCATGCAGTGGAGAGGGATTGAACTGCATCCCTCTTTGTTGCGACAGGACGTCGCGCACTTAGACTGCCTACATTAATTCCCTTCAAAATCTGTGACATCCGCCGGAGGCTTAACATAATTCAGCGGTAGTTTGATCCTTAACTGAATTTTATAACATATTCAGCATACATTCCTTTACTTAATTAGAGGTGGAGTTGAATGCTGAATTATGTTAGAAACAGGTGAACCGATCAATTTGACTCAAGCTAATCCCCGTATACTCCCATCTTCTTTGACGATTGCGCCATCTGTAACCTGCCACGGAAGTTCGCCCAACAAAGACTGGAAAGAACCAAAAACCTTGTCTTCTTGATAACCAAACGTATGTCTGGCGATAGAGGCAACCACGAATAGCCCCTGGATCTACTGCGAATGTCTGTGTAGTCGGATAAGCAGGGATGGTGTTCGGTGGTGGTGATGTTGGACCTTGTTGGCCAGGTGATTGACCTGGCGGACGTCCTGGAGGTCCAAACCCTGGTGGGTCTTGGTTAGGTGGACGTCCCGGAGGTCCGAAACCTGGAGGACCTTGGTTAGGTGGAAATCCTGGAGGTCCGAAACCTGGCATCCCTTGATTTGGCGGTCGGCCTGACGGACCGTATCCGGGCATACGAGACCCTGGTGCGAATGCCAACATATTGTGTCCCGCCATGTCTTGTTCTAGCGAGAGATCTTGCATATCGTAGCCCATCATCCCTTGCTGAGGAGAGAACCCTTGCATATCGTAGCCCATCATCCCTTGCTGAGGAGAGAACCCTTGCATATCGTAGCCCATCGTCTCTTGCTGTGGAGAGAACCCTTGCATATCGTAGCCCATCATCCCTTGCTGAGGAGAAAACCCTTGCATGTCGTAGCCCATCATCCCTTGCTGGGGAGGGAAACCCGGCATTCCGTAGCCCATCATCTGGTTGCCAGCTCCATAACTTGGCATACTTTGGACATTTCTTTCCTCATATCCCTCAGGTAATCGTGGCGACCATTGTTGTCCGCCTTGATTATCCGGCTGCATGTTAACCATTTTTTCACTCCTTCCAAGTGATTCCATCTAGTCTATGCGACAATGGGTGAAATGGAATGGACTTTAATTTTATCTAGCAGGGATTTAACCCCCTGCTAGATAAAATTAAGCCTCCGGCGGATGTCACAGATTTTGAAAGGAGTTAATTTAAGGAGGGCAGTCTAAGTTCGCGACGTCCTGTCGCAACGACTGCATGACCTACATCCTGTAGACCTCAAGCTCAATTCAAAATCTGGACGCAAATACGCCTTGCCGTATTTGATCTTTATTCGGCAAATTTTTACGCAAACTTTTTCAAGTTTCGCAGGTCTAATGGATAACATGAAATGAGGTGGGGTTTTGACAGACAAAGAATTGGTGGAGAAGGCGATTGTGGGAGATGACGATGCATTTCTATCACTGATGCTGACACATAAAGAGGCACTTTATCGAACAGCGCTTGCTTATTTGAAGAATAATGAGGATGCATTGGAAGCCGTTCAAGAAGTGACGTTTCGTGCATATGAAAAAATCCATTCATTAAGAAAGCCGGAATATGCGAAGACATGGCTTATCCGTATCATGATGAATTATTGCCGCGATGTTTTGTACAAACAAAAGCGTCTTCTTTTAGATGAGGATTTTATCATGCAGCAAGGCATTAGTGAAGATTATACCTATCTTGAGGTAGAAGAAGCACTTAGGCAATTAACCGACGACCAACGTGAACTTATCCATTTAAAATATTTACAGGATGTCAAAATTAAAGAAATTGCTGAAATGACTGCAACTCCAGAAGGTACAGTCAAAACGAGACTGTATAAGGCGCTTAAGTTACTTCGTTCATTCATCGTGGAGAAAGGGGAGATCCGCCGTGTTTAAGGATGAGGAAGATAAGTTAAGGAAATGGAAAGTAGAAATTGAAAACGCTGGTGTACCAGAAGATGAGCTTGAAGTAGCGATTCGACAAGGTTTACAACGTGCTCAGCAGGTTGCGAAGCCGTTGAAAAAACGTCCTGTTATTAAACGTGGTGTGTGGGCGGCGGTTGTAGCGGCGATTTTGCTTATTGCATTCGCTACATCAATTCGAGTCTCCCCAGCTTTTGCGAATGTGGTTGCCTCGATACCGGGGATGGAGAAGATTGTTGCGCTTATTCAGGATAATAAAGGGCTGCAGTCGGCAATTGACAACAATCACTATCAGGAAATCGGTGTGTCGGGCGAATCATCTGGTGTTAAAGTGATTGTCGATGGCATCATAGCCGACAAAATGAACCTTGTGTTATTCTATACTATTAAATTCAAGGAAAATCATAAAAGTGATTTCATTAATCATGTTCGAATTAAGGGGGCAAATGGAGAAGATTTGAAATGGGGAGGAATTTCCCAAAACTACGCAGTTAATTTCCATGATAGTATGGTTTCTACTAATTCACTCGAAATCGATTTTCAGGAACCGCTATCAACGAAAAACGTAATATTAGAATTTGAAATTAACGGTGGTAACGGGGAAACTGAAGTGATTAAACTGCCATTTACGATTAAAATGAATGACGTGGAGAGTAAGAGATACGTACTGAATGAAGAAGTTAATGTAAATGGGCAATCCCTGACGATTGAAGAAGTCACAATTAGTCCAGTTAGAACAGCAATTCAGGTGAGATTTGACCCCGAAAATACGATGAAGATTTTTAGATTTGAGGATCTCCAAATTGTAAATGAAAAAGGAAAAGTATGGAGTTCAATCGCAAATGGGACAACTGCAAGTTCAGATGGAGAAAAACCGAATGTCGTTATTTACTATTTACAAAGCAACTATTTTGAAAAGCCGAAACAGCTTTATTTGAAATTCGGTAAATTGATGGCGTTGGAAAAGGAAGAGGCATTTCTGGTAATTGATACGGATAGAATACAAATACTTCAACAGCCAAAGGATGCTAGATTCAGCAATTTGACTATGCTAGACAATCACATCAGTATCGATTTCCGTGGTGAAGAAAATTTCAACCATTACCCATTTAGCTCAGACTTTTACGATGCAAATAATGGCTATTTCTATTTTCCGTCTAGGAGTGGGGGGCCAAACGGGGAACTGGAATCCACACTAGTTATGGAAATGCCTAAAGAGTCATACAAAAGTCCAGTGAAGTTTGTAATAGCCGGATATCCTTCTTATATAGAAAAAGATGTGAAAATCAAAATTAAGTGATGAAAAAGTTCCGTGGTAGTGTAGACTGCTGTGGAACTTTTTTGTATGGTAATCCAGTTTGGCTGATTGGTAGTCGAGTTTCTTGTTTAGGTAGCTCAGTTTGCAAAATAGGTAGTCTAGTTTCCCCGAGGTAGTCCAGTTTTCATAATGCGTAGTCGAGTTTCTTGTCTGGGTAGCTCAGCTTGCAAAATAGGTAGTCCAGTTTCCACGAGATAGTTCAGTTCCTTCCCCCCGGCTAGTCCCAAGCCCTATCTAATGTAATCCTTTATTTCGATTATATCTAAACTTTACCACTTTACCCCACTACAACAGCATCACGTTACCACAGACTAAACTTTCTGAATACCGTACAATAAAGCGCTTACATCGTGTACGATAATAGTAGATTAGTCAGGAGGGAATCCTAATGGGAAAAGCAGCTGAACGGGTAATTCGTTATCGGGGGACGGAGTTAAATACGAAAGGTTGGCAGCAAGAGGCGGCACTTCGTATGCTGATGAATAACTTGGACGCGGAAGTGGCAGAGCATCCGGATGAGTTGGTAGTGTACGGGGGAATCGGCAAGGCAGCGCGCAATTGGGAGTCGTTTGACGCCATTGTTCGCTCGTTGAAGGAACTTGAAAATGATGAAACCTTACTTGTGCAATCGGGAAAACCGGTTGCGATATTCAAGTCACATACAGACGCACCAAAAGTATTGATTGCCAACTCGAATTTAGTTCCGGCCTATGCCAATTGGGAGCATTTCCACGAGCTCGATAAAAAAGGATTAATGATGTACGGGCAAATGACGGCGGGCAGTTGGATTTACATCGGTTCGCAAGGAATCGTGCAAGGGACATATGAAACATTTGCGGAGCTGGCGAAGCAGCATTTTGGTGAATCACTGAAAGGGACCATTACATTAACAGCTGGACTTGGCGGCATGGGTGGTGCCCAACCATTGGCGGTGACAATGGCTGGCGGTGTTTGTATTGGTATTGAGGTCGATGAAACACGTATTGATCGACGGATTGAAACGCGTTATACCGATGTCAAAACAGCTTCTTTAGATGAAGCTATTCGTTTGGCGAAGGAAGCGAAATCCAAGGGTGAAGCACTGTCGATTGGACTTCTTGGCAATGCGGCTGAAGTGTTGCCTGCTATGATTGCTCGTGGGTTTATTCCAGATGTGTTAACGGACCAAACATCAGCGCATGATCCATTGAATGGCTATATTCCAACAGGCATGTCACTTGGGGAAGCGGCGGTACTACGTTCTGCCAATCCAGAGGACTATGTGAAACGCTCGAAAGCATCAATGGCTACACATGTCGAAGCCATGATTGACATGATGGATAAAGGCGCAATTACATTCGATTATGGCAACAACATCCGCCAAGTAGCGAAAGATGAAGGCGTTACACGCGCATTTGATTTCCCTGGATTTGTGCCTGCGTATATTCGTCCGCAGTTTTGCGAGGGCAAAGGTCCGTTTCGCTGGGTGGCATTGTCAGGAGATCCGGAAGATATTTATAAAACGGATGAAGTGATTTTACGGGAATTTAGCTACAATACGCATTTATGCAATTGGATTCGAATGGCGCAAGACAAAATCCAGTTCCAAGGATTGCCGTCGCGCATTTGCTGGCTTGGCTATGGGGAACGCGCGCGATTTGGGAAAATTATTAATGATATGGTCGCTTCGGGTGAGTTAAAAGCACCTATCGTAATTGGGCGGGATCATCTCGATTCTGGCTCAGTGGCATCACCAAACCGTGAAACAGAGGCAATGAAGGATGGTTCGGATGCTGTAGCAGATTGGCCGATTTTGAATGCAATGATCAATGCAGTTGGAGGCGCGACGTGGGTTTCCGTTCATCATGGGGGTGGTGTCGGAATGGGCTACTCCATTCACGCAGGAATGGTGATTGTTGCGGATGGTACGAAAGAGGCAGAAGCTCGAATCGAACGAGTTTTAACGACGGATCCCGGTATGGGCATTGTTCGGCATGTGGATGCTGGTTATGAACTTGCCGAGAAAACAGCCCGGGAAAAGGGAGTCAATATTCCGATGATGGCAAAAGGGGAGATTCAAGAATGACAAATATCGTTTGGATTAAACATGCATCCCAACTCGCGACATTAGCTCAACCGAGCAAGGGACCGCGAATAAAAGATGACATGAACAATATTTCAATTATTAGAGATGGCAGTGTTTGGATTGAGGATGGCATTATTCAAGCAGTTGGGACAACGCGACAGCTTGAAGAGCAGTTCAAAGACCGTGCACATGAAGCGGTGATTACAGATGCAAAAGGTCATTTGGTTACACCAGGACTTGTGGATCCGCACACGCATGTCGCTTATGGGGGCAGTCGCGAACGCGAATTTGAAAGGCGGCTTCAAGGCGCGACATATATGGAAATTATGAACGCTGGCGGGGGGATTCACGCAACGACAACGATGACGCGAGAAGCAAAGGAAGAGGAGTTGGTGCAGCAAACGAAGCGCCGACTGGATTCCTTTTTGCAACATGGCGTCACGACAGTTGAAGGGAAAAGTGGCTATGGGCTCAATCTAGAAACGGAGTTGAAGCAGCTACGTGTCATGAAACGATTGCAGGCGGAGCATCCCATTGATATCATCCCAACATTCATGGGAGCGCACGCTGTTCCGACAGAGTACAAGGGGCGCGAAGAGGAGTATGTCGATTATATTATCAATGAAATGCTACCAGCCGTCTCCAATGAAAAACTTGCGGTTTTCAATGATGTGTTCTGCGAAGTTGGTGTTTTTACGCCTGAACAGTCGGAACGTATTTTAGAAGCAGGTAAAAAATACGGACTCATACCCAAAATCCATGCGGATGAAATCGAACCATATGGCGGGGCAGAATTAGCGGCTAAAGTGGGAGCGATTTCAGCAGAGCATTTATTGAAAGCTTCTGATGAAGGAATTGCGGCGATGGCTAAAGCGGGGACGATTGCTTGTTTATTGCCAGCGACTGCACTTTTTTTGAGAGAACAGGCGGCAGAAGGACGAAAAATGATTGATGGGGGCGTACCTGTTGCGATTTCAACAGATTGTAATCCCGGTTCATCCCCAACAACATCCATGCCATTGGTGATGAATTTGGCATGTATATCAATGCGCTTGACGCCATCAGAGGCTTTGACGGCTGCGACGTATAATGCGGCATGTGCCATTCAGATGGAAGACAAAGTAGGGTCGATTGAGCCAGGCAAACAAGGGGATATCGTGTTGTGGGATATTGCTAACTATCAGGAACTACAGTATTTATTTGGCGTCAATCATGTTAGATCTGTATGGAAAAAAGGTGTCAAAGTCATCGATCGCTCTTAGGTCAACAAGGATATAGTTCGATCCTTGTTGACCTAAGCCTCCGGCGGATGTCACAAATTACGAGGGGAGTTAAGGAAGGCAGTCTAAGTTCGCGACGTCCTGCGGCAACGGTCGCATACCTGCATCCTGCAGGCACAATTCGAAATTTGGACGCAACTACGCCTTGGCGTAATTGATTAAGGAATAAAGGATGGTTGCTATGATTACATTAACAGGTTCCTCTCTTCGTTTGGATGAGATGAAAGCTATTTTATATAGGATGTCCCAGGTTTCATTGGATGAAGAAGCATTGGTCCGAGTGCGAAAAAGTCGTGCTGCAGTGGAGAGAATCGTGCAAGAAGAACGGACTGTTTACGGCATTAATACGGGATTTGGCAAGTTTAGTGATGTGAAAATTGATGAGAAGGATACGAAGGCTTTGCAATTGCATCTAATTCGCTCGCATTCATGCGGTGTTGGAGAGCCATTTCCTGAAATGGTTTCACGGGCGATGGTAGTGCTGCGGTTGAATGCGTTACTGAAGGGCTTTTCAGGTATTCGTGTAGAAGTGTTGGAGCGTTTTGCGTATATGGTCAATAACCAGATTCATCCGGTGATTCCGCAACAAGGGTCACTTGGGGCATCGGGCGATCTTGCACCATTGTCGCATTTGGCCCTTGTTTTACTGGGAGAAGGATTTGTCTGGCAAGAAGGAAGGCAAGTTCCGTCAGCGGCTGTTTGGCAGGAGCATGGTCTTGCTCCGATTGTGTTGGAGGCGAAAGAAGGTCTTGCGCTCATTAATGGAACGCAGGCGATGACGGCACAAGGCGTGGTCAATTATTTGGAGGCGGAGTCGTTGGCTTACAATAGTGAGTGGATTGCGGCGATGACGATGGAGGCGCTACATGGAATTACGGATGCTTTTCATCCAGCGATTCATGAGGCACGTGGCTATTCAGAACAAGTGGACGTGGCGACCCGGATGCTGAAATGGTTAGCGGGAAGCCAGCTGACGACTGTTCAAGGAGAAAAGCGCGTGCAAGATGCGTATTCAATTCGTTGTATTCCACAAGTCCATGGTGCCAGCTGGCAGGTGCTTGGTTATGTGAAAGAGAAATTAGAGATTGAAATGAATGCAGCAACGGACAATCCGCTTATTTTCGATGATGGGGATACGGTTGTATCTGGCGGTAATTTTCATGGGCAGCCAATTGCGTTTGCTATGGATTTTCTGAAGCTCGGTGTGGCGGAGCTGGCAAATATTTCGGAACGGCGTATTGAACGATTGGTAAATCCGCAGTTAAATGAAGGATTGCCTCCGTTTTTGAGCCCAGAACCTGGCTTGCAATCAGGCGCTATGATTTTGCAATATTCAGCAGCAAGCCTCGTGTCGGAAAATAAAACCCTCGCACACCCGGCGTCTGTTGACTCGATTCCATCATCAGGCAATCAGGAAGATCATGTGTCAATGGGGACAATTGGCGCTAGGCATGTCTATGCAATTATTAAAAATGCGCGACATGTTTTGGCGATTGAAGCGCTATGTGCGTTGACGGGCTGTTCGATTCGAGGTGCTGAACAGATGGCACCGAGAACCCGTGTGAAGTTTGAACAATTAATGGCCATCGTTCGACCAATTGAAGAAGACCGTATTTTCACACCGGATATCGAAAAGCTAGCACAGTTTTTGGTGGAGTGAAGGCAGAAAAGCCGAATTCTTTTTGAATTCGGCTTTTTTGATGTCCAGTGTGTTTTATGGTGGGAAAAGTGTCCAACGAAATCGTCAAAGCCTCCAACAAAGCGTGTAAAATGTCCAACAAAATTGAGGAAGTCTCCAACCATTTCGCCAAAGTGTCCAACAACGAGAGCAGTCTCTACCGAAATCGTATGCTATGATAGAGCCAGTAATTATTCGAGGAGGAATACATAATGGATACTCAAGAGAAACCACATATTTTATTAATCGACGGGATGGCATTGTTATTCCGATCATTTTTTGCAACGTCTGCCATGGGGCATTACTTCCCGAATGCAGCAGGCACGCCGACGAACGGAGTGCAAGGGTTTGCGCGCCATACGATGACAGCAACTTCATTATTCGAGCCCTCGCATCTAGCAGTTTGCTGGGATATGAGTGCACACACGTTTCGCAATGATTTATTTGACGGTTATAAAGCGAATCGACCTGCACCAGCACCAGAGCTTGTGCCACAGTTTGATATGGCGAGAAATGTTTCGGAACTGATTGGTTGGAAAAACTACGGCATTCATGGCATGGAAGCGGATGATTTGATTGGCTCGATGGTTACGACATGGGATGGTAAGGCGGACATCACTATCGTTACTGGAGATAAAGATCTGCTGCAATTACTCAGACCTGGAGTTCGCATTGCCTTTATGAAAAAAGGCTACAACGTTTATGACATCTATACATATGATCGATTTGTTGAAGAATATGGCATTTCGCCACAGCAATTCATCGATACAAAGGCTTTCGTGGGCGATACAAGCGATGGTTATCCAGGCGTGAAAGGCATTGGACAGAAAACGGCACTGAAATTAATAAAAGAATATGGTTCAGTAGAGGGGGTTATTGAATCCCTACACGAATTAACACCAGGAATGCGCAAAAAAATCGAGGAAGATATCGACATGCTTCATCTATCAAGGAAGCTGGCGGAAATTCATTGTGAAATTGATATGAACGATCCGATAGAGGATTTAAAGATACCTTTATATGATGATAAGGTTCGAGAGTTAATGGAACGAGAAGGGTATTCGATGATTACTAGACAGGCAAAATCGCTTTCATTGTAAATCTATCAGCTAGTTGTCTATTATAATTTTTTGAAATGAATCATTTACAAATGCTATATAAAAAGCTAACCGGACAATTTTTCCGGTTAGCTTTTTTAAACAATGGCTGTATATTTTTTTATGGCTGGTAAAATTTCTGTACCAATCAGTTCAATATTTTTCATTAACTTATCAAATGGGACACCGCCAAAGTCCATTTGACCGATATAACGCTGATGTCCAAATAGCTCATGCTGATAGAGAATTTTTTCAATAACCTCTTGAGGGCTACCGATATTCATAACATCACGCGGGTCTGCACCCTGTGCAAAATGCTGCTTCGGATAACCACGCCCATTCGTGAGCTGCATTCCTTCATTAATATGAGGATAGGTTTCCCTTTGCGCCTGCTGTGTCGTTTCAGCTACATAGAAAAATCCTGCAGTTGCAATGGGGAGTTTAGCTGGATCAAAGCCGCTACGCTCGGCAGCTTCGCGGTAAGCAGCAATTGTTTGCTGAAAGATAGTTGCCGGTCCGCCCAATGTAGCTAAAAACATAGGAACCCCTGCGTATCCAGCTTTAATCGCACTCGCGGAATGCCCACCGACTGCACGCCAAATCGGCAATGATCCGTTTTGTGGTCGAGGAAGAATAGTTGCATCGTTTAATGGTGCACGGAACCGCCCATTCCAATTGACGGTTTCTTCTTCATTAATTTTCAACAGTAGCTCAAATTTCTCTTCAAACAATTCTTCATAATCGCGCACGCTATAACCCAATAAATCAAAAAGTCCAACGCGTGAAGCGCGTCCAGCAACAATCTCAGTACGACCGCCGGAAATTAAATCGATTGTGGAAAAATCTTCATACACACGAACAGGATCTGACGTGCTAATTATGGTGGAAGAGCTTGCAATTTTAATGTTACTAGTTGCCTGTGCAATCGCAGCTAATACAACGGAGTGTGCTTGTGTTGCAAAATACTCCTGGTGACTTTCTCCAACACTGAAAAAGTCGATACCAGCTTGATCTGCTAATTTGGCTAATTCAATGATTTCATGTATACGCTCTTTAGCAGAAATGCGACTCCCGGTATGTGGATTTGGAAGGTGATCCCCTAATGTATAAATTCCGAATTCTAGACCTTTACTTTGATCAATGCGATACTTTTCCATATATATCAACTCTTTTCTTGAAATTAATTTGTCTACTGATAGTTTAATTTGTAATAGCTTATTATGTAAGTACGCACTTTGAAGTGGTATAGTATCTAAAAGGATACTAAGGTGGGAAGTAATATGGAAATGAAACCGGAATTATGTCGTGTAGAGGATGCGTTAGGTATATTGGTAGGGAAATGGAAGCCGATTATTTTATTAATTCTATTGCAGCAAGGCACGCATAGATTTGGAGAACTAAGGCGAAGAGTGCCAGCGATTACACAAAAAATGCTAACCAATCAGCTACGTGAATTGGAAGAAGAGGACATTATTACACGTAAGGTATATCCACAGGTGCCGCCGAAAGTAGAGTATTCAATTACTGAATATGGAAAGAGTTTAGAGCCGATTTTGGTAGCAATGCATGAATGGGGAACGGAACATACACTTCGTAAAAGGAATAATATTAATCAATCTTCAAGCTAACACCAGCATTTATTCGTTATGAAAATTCCTTCATAATGAATAAATGCTTTTTAAATTTGGGGGTTCAATCTTCACGAATGACAACACGGGTTTATTCTTGTTATACGAAATATGTCGTACCTGACTCGGACGGTTTCTCGCACCGTTATCATGAATAATTAACTCAACGTCGCCCTCTTTTTCTTCATATCCAATAACAGGTACCCAATGATAATCAAATTCGTAGCCCCCACGCCAACGGAAATTAAACCACTTGTCAAACTTTGCGGCAACAAGTCGCCCATTATCGATTTGGACTTTTACTTCAGTAATATCACAGGCTTCGACAGTCCAATCAGCACCAAGCAATTTACGCATATTCCGGATGAAAGGACCTTTGCCAAGTCCGATTTTTGTACCACCAAGTTGTGCATATAATTCATTGACATCATAAGGGCAAACAGCTGGAGGGAATTGATCCATAAGGATACGAGCGGTGACAGGGCCACACGCAGAAGGACGAAAAGCTTCGTTAATATCCTCGTCGTATTGCGATTTGCCATTGATATTCAATACTTTTTTCATTTCGTCCACCACCTTTTAATCAATTATTCCTATTTCATCAATGCTAAAACTGCATATATCATCTCATAAAAAAACACTTCATCAAGTGGAATGAAGTGATTTGTCATTGGTATTGAAAAGGATAGTGAGTGCCGTGTTGAAGTTGGCATAGGTTTCAATTTCGCCATGAATTCCTGCTCGTACAATTTCCCGAACAAGCTGTATGTTAAAGCCAACATAAATCGGTCGGATGCCCATCAATTTCATGGCGGCATTGAGTTGACTTGTTCCAATTGTAAAAGTATTAAAATCGAGTTGTTCAAGGTCTTTAATGTCAACACCTGTAAAATCAAAAATAGCACAATTCGTGTCGCGATGGTCTGCGCAGTAATCGAGAACTCGGTTACGAATAGACTTAAGGCGATTATGACCGATAGGACCTGCGATTGGCACAAGGATAGTATCTTCGAAGAGGGAAGGAATGATTGGGGCGGACAGTTCATGAATAACTAGCTCATAGTAGGCAATTTTATCTTTTAATTGTTGAATTTCTTTTTCGTTGTCCATTGTTACACCTCACAACAATTTTCTATAGTATATATTACTTTGGAAATAAAATCCATAACAAAAACGGATAGATTTTTATCTATCCGTTTTTGTATAAAATTATTTTTCTACACCGTCAAGAAATTCAGTAACTTGTTCAGGTGATTTTGCGTTGGCGCTATGCAAATGAGCTTGTTTTTCTCCATTTTGGAAAATAAGTAAGCTTGGAATACCCATCACATCATATTTTTCTGCAATTTCTGGTAGCACATCACGGTCGATGTCATACCATGTGTACATATCATATTTTTCAACGATTGGATCGATGAACATATCCATGCGTGTGCAATCTGGGCACCATCCTGCTTGGAATTTAATAAGCGCTTTAGAATCGCTTGCAATGATTTCGTTGAACTGTTCAGCTGTTGTAATTGGTTTCATCTTTTTATTCCCTCCTTCATATAATAAGTGTACAATGATTGCAATCATGTCGGGTAGTTTAATGCTTCAAAAGAAAATATACTAGAATCAATTACGCCTCGGCGTAATTGCGTCCAGATTTTGAATCGAGCTTGCTCGATTGACTCCTTTCAAAATCTGTGACATCCGCCGGAGGCTTTATCTTCGTTCAGCAAGCGTTTCGATAGCTATTGAACGGGAAAACAAAATTGTATTCATCACGCCACCTGTAAAGGTAGGGGACTTCTGTAGCTGACGCTTCGCTTTCAGTACAAAAGAATTTGCTGAATGAAGATAAATATTTTCAATTTAAATATTGCGAAAATGGTTGAAATGTTCTACACTGAGAGATATAGAAACGCTTTCTATTTTTTTTGCCCATAAAATGAATGGTGGTTCATTCAAGAAAACAAGGGAGGCTTCTCACGTGGCTTATCAAATTAAAAAAGCAGCAGTTTTAGGCTCGGGTGTCATGGGATCGGGTATTGCAGCCCATCTCGCAAATATCGGAATACCGGTTTTACTTTTGGATATCGTTCCTGGCAAATTAACGGAACAGGAAGAAGCGCAAGGGTTAACATTAGAAAGTTCTCAAGTACGCAATAAAATTGCAACAGGAGCCATCCAAAATCTACTTAAACAAAAACCGGCACCGCTCACTACAAAAAGTAATCTATCCCTCATTGAAGCTGGGAACTTTGAAGATGACTTAGAAAAGTTAAAAGATGTTGACTGGATCATTGAAGTCATCGTTGAAAGATTAGATGTGAAAAAAGGGTTATATGAAAAAATCGATGCCGTTCGCAAGCCGGGAACAATCATTAGTTCGAATACATCAGGCATTAGCATTGAGGCGATGGCAGAAGGTCGTTCGGAAGATTTTCAAAAACACTTCCTGGGCACACACTTTTTCAACCCACCACGCTATTTGAAGCTTTTGGAAGTCATTCCGGCAAGTACGACAGCTCCAGAAGTGGTGGAATTTATGACGAGCTTTGGAGAAGATCGATTAGGGAAAGGTGTCGTCATTGCAAAGGATACACCGAACTTCATCGCCAATCGGATTGGTACATATGGACTGCTAATCACATTACGTGAAATGGAGAAACGTGGCTATTCGATTGGGGAAGTCGATTCTGTGACGGGTACATTGATTGGACGTCCAAAATCTGCCACTTTCCGTACGCTCGATGTTGTAGGTCTTGATACATTTATGCATGTCGCGAAAAACGTCTATGACAAAACGGTAGGCGAAGAGCAGAAAGTGTTCAAACTGCCGCCATTTATGAAAAAGATGATCGACAATGGTTGGATTGGCGCGAAAGCAAAACAAGGCTTCTATTCGAAACAAGGGAAAGACATTCTAGAACTAGATACAGAGACATTTGAATACGGTCCAGCGAAGAAATTGAAAACGCCTTCAATTGAAATGGCGAAGCAACAAAAAGGGCTAGCTAATAAAGTGAAAACATTGGTTTACGCGAATGACCGGACAGGTGAAATTCTGTGGAATATCATTGCTCCGACACTATTATATTCTGCAGAGCTACATGGTGAAATCGCAGATGACATCGTTGCCATCGACAATGCCATGAAATGGGGCTTCGGCTGGCAGCAAGGACCGTTTGAAATTTGGGACGCAATCGGTGTAGCAAAATCGATGGAGAAGATGAAAGAAGAGGGGGCAACTGTACCTGCCTTCGTTCAACGTTTGCTAGACAAAGGCTATGAAACTTTCTATAGCGAACAAGACGGAGACCTGCACTTCTTCGACGGGGAAGATTACAAGCTTGTTCCTGTGAACGAAAAAGCAATTAACTTGAAACGCTACAAGAAAAAACATGGTGTCATCAAAAAGAATTCCGGTGCTAGTTTAATAGACCTTGGAGATGGCGTTGCACTTCTTGAGTTCCACTCCCAATCGAATTCAATTGGTCCGGATATCATTCAGATGATCAATTATGCAGTAGATGAGGTTGAGAAAAACTACAAGGGGCTTGTCATTGGAAATCAAGGGAAAAACTTCTGTGTTGGTGCGAACCTTGGCATGATTTTGATGGAAGCACAGGATGATAATATTTTTGAACTAGATTTCATTATCCGATCATTCCAAAATGCCATGATGAAAATCAAATATTCTACAAAGCCAGTAGTAGCGGCGCCATTTGGCATGACGCTCGGTGGTGGAGCAGAAGTTTGTTTACCAGCAGCGCATATTCAAGCGTCGATGGAAACATATATCGGGCTTGTTGAAGTGGGAGTTGGGCTGATTCCTGGTGGAGGCGGTAACGTCAATCTATATACAAAACATCTAAAAGGATTGCCGAAGGGCGTTCATATAGATTACCAGTTTGTTGCTAATAAAGTGTTCGAATCCATTGCAATGGCGAAGGTATCTACTTCTGGAGAAGAAGCACGGGATAATAACTTCCTTGATTTTGCGGACGGTGTCAGTGTCAATGGCGATCACTTAATTTACGATGCGAAGCAAGTAGCTCTAGCTTTATACGAAAACGGCTATAAAGCGCCGAAGCACGAAAAAATTCCTGTAACAGGTGATTCTGGTTATGCGACGATGCTGCTCGGTGCAGAGGGCATGTTCTTGTCAGGGTTTATTAGTGAACATGATCTGAAAATCGCGAAGAAGCTGGCATTTGTGTTAGCGGGCGGAAAAGTACCATACGGAACATTAGTGGATGAACAATATATGTTAGATCTTGAACGTGAAGCGTTCCTTAGCCTTGTAGCGGAACCGAAATCACAGCAACGTATGCAGCATATGCTCGTCAAAGGAAAACCATTGCGTAACTGATAGAGAGAGTAAAGGAGGAATTTCAATGCGTGAAGCAGTACTAGTAGCCGGTGCACGGACGCCAGTTGGGAAAGCGGGCCGAGGCTCACTTGTGTCGGTTCGTCCAGATGATTTAGGGGCACTGACGATTAAAGAAACTTTGAAACGTGCGGGGGGCTATGACGGGCCAATCGATGATTTAATTATAGGCTGTGCGATGCCGGAAGCAGAACAGGGGATGAACGTAGCACGTAATATTGGTGCGCTAGCGAGTCTTCCTGATACAACACCTGCGATTACAGTCAACCGATTCTGTTCATCAGGTCTTCAATCGATTGCCTATGCAGCTGAGCGTATTATGCTGGGGCATTCACAGGCGATTCTTGCAGGCGGTGTTGAGTCGATGAGTATGGTGCCGATGATGGGCAATACGATTCGACCGAATGCTCACCTAGCAGAAACCGCTCCACAGTATTATATGGGAATGGGGCACACGGCTGAGCAAGTTGCCGTAAAATACGGTATTACACGCCAAGAGCAGGATGAATTTGCAGTACTGTCACATCAAAAAGCAGGAGCAGCGATTGCAGCTGGGAAATTCGATGATGAAATTGTCCCTGTTGAAGTTGTCAAACGTACTGTTGATGACAATGGGAAATATAGCGAGAAGACAGTTATGTTTGAAATGGATGAAGGTGTTCGCCACGGCACGAGTGTGGAAGGATTAGCGAAACTACGTCCAGCATTCTCAGCAACAGGCACTGTGACTGCTGGGAACGCATCACAAACCTCAGATGGTGCAGGAACGGTTCTAGTGATGGATCGTGAAGTCGCAGAAGCGCAAGGCCTGAAGCCAATCGCGAAGTTCCGTTCGTTCGCAGTGGGTGGGGTACCGCCTGAAGTAATGGGAATTGGACCGATTGTAGCGATTCCAAAAGCATTGAAGCTTGCAGGACTGACGATTGAAGATATCGATGTGTGGGAATTAAATGAAGCCTTCGCTTCACAATCCCTACAAGTCATCCGTCATCTAGGTCTTGATATGGATAAAGTGAACTTCAACGGCGGAGCCATTTCTCTAGGGCATCCACTAGGAGCAACAGGTACGATTTTAACAATACGTATGATGAGCGAATTAAAACGTCAAGGCAAGCAATTCGGTGTCGTTACAATGTGTATCGGCGGAGGAATGGGTGCAGCGGGCGTCTTTGAACTACTTTAACTTGATGCAGCAAAGTTCTCGCTGCATCAAGTTAAAGTAAGCCTCCGGCGGATGTCACAAATTTTGAAGGGAGTTAATTGCGCAAGCGCAATTCAAAATTTGGACGCAATTACGCCAAGGCGAAATTGATTTAATTAACTTGATGCAGCAAAGTTATAATTGATTTTGACAATAAAAGGAGGAAACTATAATGACTAGAGTAAAAACAAACGAATTGATCAAAGGTGGAGCTTTCCTAACAGAGGACATTGACGCAAACCGCGTATTTACACCTGAGGACTTTTCTGATGAGCAGAAAATGATTGCCAAGACAACAGAAGATTATGTTAAAAACGAAGTACTTCCTGTTGTAGAAAATCTTGAAAATCACGAGTTTGAGCACTCTGTCAGACTTCTTAAATCTGCTGGTGACCTCGGTCTTCTAGGTGCGGACGTGCCGGAAGAATATGACGGTCTAGGTCTCGATAAAATCTCATCTGCTTTGATTGCTGAAAAGATGTCCGTTGCAGGTGGATTTTCGATTACACACGGTGCGCACGTAGGGATCGGAACGTTGCCAATCGTGCTGTTTGGTAATGAAGAGCAGAAGAAAAAGTACTTGCCGAATTCTGTAACCGGTGACAAAATTTCTGCGTATGCTTTGACAGAGCCGGGTTCGGGTTCAGATGCACTCGGTGCGAAAACAACTGCGAAGCTAAACGATGCAGGCACGCACTATGTCTTGAATGGTGAAAAACAATGGATTACGAACGCTGGATTTGCGGATGTATTTGTTGTGTATGCAAAAATTGATGGCGATAAATTCACTGCATTTATCGTTGAAAAAGAATTCCCAGGCGTATCTGTTGGTGCGGAAGAGAAGAAAATGGGTATTAAATCATCTTCAACGCGCACGCTCATTCTTCAGGATGCACAAGTACCAGTGGAAAACCTATTGGGTGAAATTGGTCGCGGTCATATTATTGCCTTTAACATTTTGAACATTGGTCGCTACAAATTGGGAGTGGGTACAATTGGTGGCTCGAAACGTGCCCTTGAATTGGCGATTACGTATGCAAACCAACGTCAACAGTTCAAAACACCAATTTCTTCATTCAACTTGACGAAACAAAAGCTAGCCACAATGGCTGCTAAACTATATGCAACAGAAAGCTTGATTTACCGTACGGTTGGTTACTTTGAGGAACGTCAAAGTCAGCTAAGTGCTGAAGAGCAAAAGGATGGCAAAGCGATTGCAGCGGCAATTGCAGAATATGCTATCGAATGTTCAATTAACAAAGTTGTCGGTTCAGAGGTCTTAGATTACATCGCTGATGAAGCCGTTCAGCTTCATGGTGGCTATGGCTTCATGCAGGAATATGAAGTAGAGCGTATTTACCGTGATTCCCGTATCAACCGTATTTTTGAAGGAACGAATGAAATCAACCGTCTGATTGTACCGGGAACATTTTTGAAAAAGGCAATGAAAGGCGAATTGCCACTCCTTCAACAAGCACAGGCATTGCAAGAAGAATTACTAATGATGATGCCGGAAGAAATTGGCGACGAAGCATTAGCACAAGAGCGGGCACTTGTGAAAAATGCCAAGAAAATTGGTCTTTTAGCAGCGGGTCTTGCAGCGCAACGCTTCGGTACGAAACTGGAGGCTGAACAGGAAGTACTGGTCAACATCGCAGATATCGCGAACAACATCTTTGCAATGGAATCAGCACTTCTCCGTGCAGAGAAAGCAGTTGCACGTAACGGAGAAGAAAAAGAACAGCAGAAGATTCTTTACACACAAATTTTCTGTCAAGAAGCATTTGAAGAGATTGAAAGAGATGCAAAAGAAACATTATTTGCAGCAGTCGATGGCGACAATCAGCGTATGATGGTGTCTGCGCTACGCAAATTGACTCGTTCAAATCCATATAACATCATTGCGAAAAAACGTGAAGCATCGGTGAAATTGATTGAAGCTGAGAAATACATCGTTTAAGAATTGGCAGAAATGGTTTGCTAATTCAAGCCGCCGGCGGATTTAACAATCATCCAGTTACCTATAGGTATCTGGGTGATTTTTCTGTTATAATGGCGAAAATGGAGGTGTTGAGATATGGGACTTACATATTACGGATATCCAAAATGCGGTACGTGCAGGAAAGCAAAGGCATGGCTTGAAACGAATGGCTTGAATTATGAAGAGGTCAATATTGCAGAAGCTCCTCCTTCAGCAGAGGAATTGAGTAAAATAATTTCAGCGTCCGGGCTAGAATTGAAAAAGTTTTTTAACGTCAGTGGGATGAAGTACAGAGAACTGAATTTGAAAGACAAACTACCGGAAATGTCAGATGCAGAGAAAATTAGTTTGCTAGCTTCAGATGGAATGCTGATAAAAAGGCCACTTGTTTTTGGTGATAATAAGGTGACGGTTGGTTTCAAGGAAGAGGAATTTGAAAACGTCTGGGCAAAGTGATTCCTTCCTTGTCTTTACGTACAAAATATGCGAATATTGAAGTGAATGAAATTATATATTTGGAGGGGTTACGGAATGAGTACACCAAAAGATCTGCGTTATTCTGAAGAGCATGAATGGGTAAAAGAAGAAGGCGGTAACTTCCGAATCGGAATTACACATTTTGCACAATCTGAACTTGGCGATATCGTTTTCGTTGAACTTCCATCCGTTGGTGACGAAATCAAAGCAGACGAGCCTTTCGGAAGCGTTGAATCCGTTAAGACAGTTTCAGAATTGTACGCGCCAATTAGCGGTAAAGTAATTGAAGTGAACGAAGGACTGGAAGACAGCCCTGAATTCGTGAATGAATCTCCATACGAAAATGCATGGATGATTGTTGTTGAACCATCTGATGCATCCGAAGTAGATGCATTGATGTCCGCTGAAGCATATGAAAAAATGACAGTCGGAGAATAACGTAATCTTCCATCTAAACGCCGGTGTTATCTCGGCGTTTTTTTGCATCATAAAATGGAACAGGGAGGAATCTGTGTGACGTATGACAAGGTGATTGTTGTCGAAGGAAGTGCAGACAAAAAACGTCTTGCACGAATTCTTGCTGAACCCGTGGACATCATTTGTACGAATGGGACCGTCAGCCCTTATCGACTGGAAGAATTGCTGGCACCTTATGAACAACATGAGCTCTATGTCTTTGTCGATGCGGATGAATCCGGTGAAAAGATTCGAACGTTAGTCAGAAGGGAATTCCCTAACGCGATTCATTTATATACAGAAAAGGTTTATAAAGAAGTGGAAACAACACCTTATCAAGTATTGGCAACAATTTTACTTGAAGCGAATTTCGCTTTACACTCTAATTTTACAGTATAGAAGGATGGTTTAAACGCAATGGAAACATGGACACGCGAACAATGGGAAGCGGTTTTGAAGGAGTCGTCCTCCGCACTGTATTATCTATATACACCGATGTGTGGGACCTGTGCTGTCGCATCGAAAATGATGGAAGTTGTGTCAGCGATGAAGCCAGATATGCCAATCGGGAAAGCGGATTTGAATTACGTGCAAGACTTGGCAACGGATTATGAAATCGAAAGTGTTCCTTGCTTACTCATTCAAAAGGATGGCCTTGTGCAGCATAAAATCTATGCATTTCAATCCGTTCCGTATCTTCTTGAAATGATAGGTTGACAAGTTATATAGTGCTGTGGTAGCATGTGTATTAGTATTTAATTGAATAGGTCGCTCTTATTAAGAGAGGTGGAGGGATAGTGCCCTATGAAGCCCGGCAACCGTCACGAAAGTGAAATGGTGCCAAATCACACAAAGTATTTACTTTGGGAGATGAGAGATTGGACATACGTTTATTTATGATAACGTTTAGCCTTTCTGCCCGTCTGCAGGAAGGCTTTTTATGTTAAAAGAACTAGGCAAAGTTGGACACTTAAAGAGCATATTATTTTCAGAGGTGAAAACAATGATTCATTTAACGGATGTTAATAAGCGATTCGGTGAAGGTGAAGGCAGCATAATAGCGGTCGATAGCGTGTCGTTTGAAATTGGTGAAGGCGAAATTTTTGGAATTATCGGCTATAGCGGAGCGGGGAAAAGTACGTTAATTCGGCTGCTAAATGGACTTGAAGCACCAACGTCGGGGAAGATTACAATTGGTAAACGAGAAATGTCGACGATTAAAGGCAATGAATTAAGGAAAGCGCGTCAAAAAGTAAGTATGATTTTCCAACACTTCAATTTACTTTGGTCGCGAACAGTAAAAGACAATATTGCTTTTCCACTTGAAATTGCAGGTGTAAAAAAAGCAGAACGTGAACGGAAAGTAGCGGAATTGATTGATTTAGTTGGTTTAAGCGGTCGTGAAAATGCCTTTCCATCCGAATTATCTGGCGGGCAAAAGCAACGTGTCGGCATTGCCCGGGCACTTGCAAATGATCCTGAGGTTCTATTATGTGATGAAGCAACTTCGGCACTGGACCCTGAAACAACTGATTCAATTCTTGATCTGTTAACAGATATTAATAAGCGACTCGGTCTGACGATCGTATTGATTACACATGAAATGCATGTCATTCGAAAAATTTGTCATCGTGTAGCAGTCATGGAGGCTGGAAAAGTTGTTGAAATGGGCGATGTGCTCGATGTATTCCAATCGCCGAGGGAGCCGATTACGAAACGATTCGTCTCTCAAATAACAGAATCGGTGGAAGCGAAACAAGCAATGGAACATATTAGAGAAGAGTTCCCATCAGGTACACTCGTCAAACTCATTTTTGTTGGCGAGCGAACAGAACAACCTGTTTTAGCAAGTTTGATTCGGAAGTTTGCTGTCGACGTAAACATCGTGCAAGGAAATATCTCCCACACGCATGGGGGAGCATACGGTACGCTGATCCTTCAACTTGTAGGGGATGCAAAAATTGTCGAAGAAGCGATTCGCTATCTCAATGAGCAAGATGTCCAGACGGAGGTGATCGGCAATGATTGATAACATGTTTCCAACTGTCGATTGGCCTAAAATGTGGGAAGCAACAGCAGAAACACTTTATATGACTGCTATTTCAACCGTTCTAACATTGATTATTGGGCTGATACTAGGTGTTGTACTTTTTCTATCTAGTCCTGGTCAGCTTTGGGCGAATAAATTGGCGAATTTCATTACAGGTGCTTTTGTTAATATTTTCCGCTCGATACCTTTCATTATTTTGATTATATTACTGATTCCTTTGACAAAATTTCTTGTCGGTACGATGCGTGGGCCGAATGCGGCAATGCCCGCACTTATTATAGGAGCAGCACCTTTTTATGCACGAATGGTACTCATTGCACTACAAGAAATCGATAAAGGTGTTATCGAAGCGGCTAAGTCAATGGGAGCAAAAACCAGAACAATTATTTTTAAAGTTTTGCTACCTGAATCAATGCCAGCACTTGTATCGGGCATTACAGTCACAGCTATTGCATTGGTTGGATATACGGCAATGGCGGGAGTCATTGGAGCAGGTGGACTGGGAAATCTAGCATTTCTTGACGGTTTCCAACGTAGCCGAACTGACGTCGTGCAAGTAGCAACGATCTTAATCGTTATTATCGTATTCATCCTTCAATTTATCGGGGATGCCATTGTTAAGAAGTTGGACAAAAGGTAACCCACTTATTGGAATACCAGGCAATGCCTGAAATATAAAAACAATAGAGAAAAAGGGGAGTTTAGTCAATGAAGAAACTATTAACAGGAATTTTATTAGCGGTGCTTGTCCTTGCGCTTGCTGCATGTGGTGCAAAGGATGATGGTAACGATGATAAGACTAGCGGTAGCGCCGGAGATGTAGGTAGTGAAGAAGTAACGACAATTAAAATCGGTGCTTCTAATACACCACACGCCATTATTCTTGAACAAGCACAACCTATTTTGAAGGAAAAAGGCATTGAGCTAGAAATCGAAACGTACCAAGATTATGTGTTGCCGAATAAAGACCTTGAATCAGGGGACTTGGATGCGAACTTCTTCCAACACATCCCTTACTTGGATCAACAAGTGATTGACCATGGTTATAAATTTGCAAATGCTGGTGCGATTCACATTGAACCAATGGCTGTATACTCAACAAAGTATGATTCAATCGAAGATCTACCAGACGGTGCTGTCATTATTTTCAGTAACTCTGTCGCTGAGCACGGTCGCGTTCTATCATTGCTGGAGTCTGCTGGCCTCATTAAATTGGCTGACGGTGTGGATAAAGTAAGTGCAGAAGTAAAAGATATTGTTGAAAATCCAAAAAATCTAGAATTTGATGCGAACTACGAACCAGCATTGTTGCCACAATTGTATAAAAACGATGAAGGCGACGCAGTCGTTATCAATGCAAACTACGCAATTGACGCAGGCTTAAACCCAGTAAATGATTCAATCGCAATCGAAGCAACAGAATCACCATATGCGAACATCATTACGGTAAGAGAAGAAGATGCAGACAATCCAGCAATTAAAACATTAGTTGAAGTGTTAACATCGAAAGAAATTCAAGACTTCATTCTTAAAGAGTGGGGCGGAGACGTCGTTCCAGCGAAATAATAGGCTGACAACTTCATCGCCAAATTGATGTGAAGAAAGTCGTTAGTTGAATTAAGGACTTTTCCTGTCAACTAGATGAACAACATAGAAAAAGGGAGATTTTAAAATGAAGAAATTTCTATCAGTAGCTTTATTAGCATTGCTTTTACTAGTGCTTGCAGCTTGTGGAACGAAAAATGTAGACGAAGGTAAAAATGCAAGCGGAGAAAAAGAAGTAACTAAACTTGTTGTCGGTGCATCCAATACACCACATGCTGTCATTCTTGAACAAGCACAGCCGTTATTGGAGGAAAAGGGTATCGAGCTTGTTATCGAACCATACCAAGACTACGTACTGCCGAACAAAGATTTAGAATCTGGTGACCTTGACGCTAACTATTTCCAACATATCCCTTACCTTGACCTACAAATTGTGGATCACGGCTATACATTCGTCAATGCTGGTGGAATTCACATTGAACCAATCGGTGTCTATTCAAAAAAATATAAATCACTTGAAGAGCTTCCAGAAGGTGCAACTATCCTCATAAGTAGCTCAGTAGCTGACCACGGTCGTGTCCTTGCATTGCTTGAAGCAAAAGGTTTAATTACACTTGCTGAAGGAATTGACAAAACAGCAGCTGAGTTGAAGGATATTGTTGATAATCCGAAAAATCTTCAATTTGATGCAAACTACGAACCAGCACTTATGCCACAACTGTATAACCATGATGAAGGAGACGCATTGCTAATTAACTCAAACTATGCAATTGATGGTGGGTTAAATCCACTTGAAGATGCGATTGCGATCGAAGACTCTGAATCACCTTATGTGAACATCATCACTGTTCGTGAAGGTGACGAAAATAAACCAGCAATCAAAACATTGATTGAAGTATTGCAATCACAAGAAATTCAAGACTTTATTGTAGAAGAATGGGGCGGCGCAATCGTTCCAGTGAAATAATTGAATCGAAAACACCACTGATATTGAACGTGTCAGTGGTGTTTTTGTATGACTGTAGAAAGTTAAAGCTTCTAACGCGATTCAAAATCTAGATGTAAGCATGCCGAGACCCGTTTAAATAAAATTCTCAATGGGACGAAGATAATTGAAAATATATATTGGTAGGTAAAATATCAGCATACAAGTCTTGAATTAAGGGCATTCGTGATAAAATCTTGTCATTCTCAATGATTTGCAAGGCATTGCTTAATGGGGTAAGATTAGAATGATACTAAATAGAGAACGGAATACCGTTCATCTTTATTATATTGGAGGTATTGGAATGGCTACTTTGGAAATAAAAGGCCTTCACGTTGAAATTGAAGGCAAGGAAATATTGAAAGGCGTCGATTTGACGATCAATACAAACGAGATCCATGCAATTATGGGTCCGAACGGTACAGGTAAGTCTACACTCGCGCAAGCGATTATGGGGCATCCCAAATATGAAGTAACAGCAGGTACAGTAACGCTTGACGGCGAAGATGTACTTGAGATGGAAGTTGACGAGCGTGCTCGTGCAGGAATCTTCTTAGGTATGCAATATCCAAGTGAAATTACAGGCGTGACAAATGCTGACTTCCTACGTTCTGGTATTAATGCAAAACGTGAAGAAGGCGACGAGATTTCATTGATGAAGTTTATCCGTGAATTAGATAAAAAAATGGATTTCCTTGAAATGGACCAAGATATGGCAACGAGATACCTAAATGAAGGTTTCTCAGGTGGAGAGAAAAAACGTAACGAGATTCTTCAGTTACTTATGTTGAAACCGACATTTGCAATTCTAGATGAAATTGACTCAGGTCTTGATATAGATGCATTGAAAGTTGTTTCAAAAGGCATCAACGATATGCGCGGCAAAGAATTCGGCTGCCTTATTATCACGCATTACCAACGTCTCCTTGACTACATTACGCCAGACCATGTTCACGTAATGATGCAAGGTAAAGTTGTGAAATCTGGCGGTGCTGAACTAGCACACAAACTAGAAGAACAAGGCTATGACTGGATTAAAGAAGAGCTTGGCATCGAAGACGAGACAGTCGGGCAGGAAGTTTAAGAGAGGAGGACGATTCAAAATGACGGTTGAAACTAAAGTGGCATTGACCGAACAGGACGTCCGCTCCTATTCAGCTCAAATGAATGAAGCCGATTGGATGGCAGATTTCCGTGCAGATGCATTAGCGAAAGTGGAACAGCTTGCAATGCCAAAACCAGATAAAACGAAAATTGACAAGTGGAATTTCACAGAATTCCCCGTTCATGCAGTAGAATCTGTGACTTATACTTCATTGGACGAGCTTCCAGAAGAAGCACTTGCCTTAATTGATAAAGAGCAGCAAAAGAATATTTACGTTCAGCATAATAACACACCAGCGTATCTTTCATTATCAGAAGAGCTGAAAGAACAAGGTGTTATCATGACGGATATCTTTACAGCATCACGTGAACATAGTGAGCTTGTGAAGAAATACTTCATGACAGATGGCGTTAAAGTAGATGAGCATAAGCTAACTGCATTTCACGCAGCACTGATGAACGGTGGCGTTTTCGTTTATATTCCGAAAAATGTTGTTGTGACAGAGCCGCTTCAAGTGTTGTTCCTACATGACGATGCGCAAGTGTCTCTATTCAACCACGTTATCGTAGTTGCAGAGAAGAATAGTTCATTGACATATGTTGAAAACTATTTGTCTACGGTCAAAGAAGCTAAAGGATTAGCTAATATTGTATCTGAAGTATTTACGGGTGATAATGCGAAAATTGTTTACGGTGCAGTGGACGTTCTTGCAGAAGGATTCACAACATACGTAAACCGCCGTGGCGTCACTGGACGTGATAGCCGCATCGAGTGGGCACTCGGTCTGATGAATGATAGCGATACGATTTCTGAAAACATTACGCATCTTGTAGGGAATAATTCTTCTTGTGATATGAAGTCAGTTGTTGTCGGACGCGGTAACCAACGTCAGAACTTTACATCTGAAATCGTTCATTGGGGCCTTGATACAGACGGTTTTATCCTGAAGCATGGTGTCATGAAAGATGCGTCATCATCCATCTTTAATGGAATTGGGCGAATTGCAAAAGGTGCAACACGTTCGAATGCTGTCCAAGAATCACGTGTGTTGATGTTAAGTGAAAAAGCACGCGGTGATGCCAACCCGATTTTATTGATTGATGAAGATGATGTAACTGCAGGACACGCGGCATCTGTTGGTCGTGTAGATCCGTTACAACTGTTTTACCTAATGAGTCGAGGAATTACTAAACATGAAGCAGAACGTCTTGTCATTCATGGTTTCCTTGCGCCGGTTGTCAGCAAATTGCCGATTGAAGGCGTTAAGAAACAATTGACGGAGGTTATTGAAAGGAAAGTGCGCTAATGCTCAGTAAAGAGATTCGCAACCATTTTCCCATATTGGACCAAGAGATAAACGGGCATCCGCTTGTTTATCTAGATAGTGCTGCGACTTCACAGAAGCCTCGGCAAGTCATTGAAGCGCTTAGTAATTATTACAACCTCGACAATTCGAATGTCCACCGCGGAGTGCATACACTCGGTAATCGGGCGACTGAAGGCTACGAGGGAGCGCGTGAAAAAGTGCGTAAGTTCATCAATGCAAAGTCTACAGAAGAAGTTATTTTCCTACGTGGGACAACAACTGCATTGAATACAGTCGCACAAAGCTATGGTCGAGCCAACGTTGAGGAAGGCGATGAAATCGTCATTACTTACATGGAGCACCATTCAAACATTATTCCATGGCAGCAGCTTGCGAAAGAAAAAGGGGCTGTGCTGAAATACGTCGACCTTGAAGAGGATGGCACATTATCGCTCGATAAAGTACGTGAAGTCATCACGGATCGCACGAAAATCGTATCGATTATGTACGTCTCCAACGTTCTTGGAACGATGAATCCGATTAAAGAAATTACTGAAATCGCACATGCACATGGCGCTGTTATGGTTGTCGATGCTGCACAAGCTGCGCCGCATTTAAAAATAGATGTTCAACTGCTAAACTGTGATTTTTTAGCTTTCTCGGGGCATAAGATGTGCGGACCTACAGGAATTGGCGTATTATATGGAAAAAAAGCTTTGCTTAACAATATGGAGCCAGTCGAATTCGGCGGCGAAATGATTGATTTTGTTGGGCTATATGAATCTACATGGAAAGAGCTCCCTTGGAAATTTGAAGGAGGTACGCCAATCATTGCAGGAGCAATTGGTTTGGGTGCTGCTATTGATTTCTTAGAGGAAATCGGACTTGATCATATTGAGCGACATGAGCATGAATTAGCAGGCTACGCTATGGAACGAATGTCGGAAATCGACGGACTGACGATTTATGGTCCAATGGATCCCGAAAAACGTGCGGGATTGGTAACATTCAATTTGAATGATGTCCATCCGCATGATGTTGCAACGGTGCTAGATATGAACGGTATTGCCGTTCGAGCAGGTCACCATTGTGCGCAGCCGCTCATGAAATGGTTGGATGTATCAGCCACGGCACGTGCTAGCTTCTACGTATACAATACGGAAGCTGACGTTGATCGCTTCGTGGACGGACTCCGTATCGCAAAGGAGTATTTCAACGATGTCTACTAATAATCTAGACCAGTTATACCGCTCGGTCATTATGGATCATTATAAAAATCCGAGGAACAAGGGTGTTCTCGCGGATAATACTGTTACGATTGATATGAATAACCCGACGTGTGGGGATGTCATTCACTTGACGCTTCAAGTGGAAAACGACATCGTCCAAGATGCGAAGTTTGAAGGAGAAGGCTGCTCGATTTCTATGGCATCCGCTTCGATGATGACGCAAATTGTGAAAGGGAAAAATGTGAATGAAGCATCGAACTTGGCTCATGTTTTTTCAGATTTAATGCTAGGGAAAGATATCGATGATTCCATCGATCTAGGGGATATTGAGGCACTTGCAGGTGTAGCAAAATTCCCTGCACGCATCAAGTGTGCAACACTTGCGTGGAAGGCGATGGAAAAGGGAGTCGGAAATGACTCTGAACCTACAGACTAAAGGAATGGAGGAATAGTAATGGCTAAAAAAATGCCGGATATCGGCGATTATAAATATGGTTTTGCTGATAAAGACGTCTCTGTTTTCCGTTCTGAACGTGGTTTGACAAAAGAAATTGTTGAACAGATTTCGAACATGAAGGAAGAGCCACAGTGGATGCTAGATTATCGTCTAAAGTCATTGGAATTGTTCTACAAAATGCCAATGCCTCAATGGGGTGGGGACCTTAACTCACTCAAATTTGACGAGATCACTTACTATGTTAAACCATCTGAGGGAACAGAACGTTCGTGGGATGAAGTACCGGAAGAAATCAAGCGTACGTTTGATAAGCTCGGAATTCCTGAAGCAGAGCAAAAGTATCTTGCAGGTGTTTCTGCACAATACGAATCAGAAGTTGTGTATCACAATATGAAACAAGATCTTGAAGATCTAGGTATTGTCTTCAAGGATACAGATTCGGCGCTAAAAGAAAACGAGGAATTGTTCAAAAAGCATTGGGGTACGATTATTCCGAACTCCGATAACAAGTTCGCTGCGTTGAACTCTGCTGTTTGGTCAGGTGGATCATTCATCTACGTACCACCAGGCATTAAAGTGGATACGCCGCTTCAAGCCTATTTCCGCATCAACTCGGAAAACATGGGGCAATTCGAGCGTACGCTCATCATCGTTGATGAAGGAGCAAGCGTTCACTACGTTGAAGGATGTACAGCGCCTGTTTACACAACAAACTCATTGCATAGTGCAGTTGTTGAAATCATCATTAAAAAAGATGCGTATTGCCGTTATACAACAATTCAAAACTGGGCGAACAACGTTTACAACCTTGTAACGAAGCGTGCAGTTTGTGATGCAAACGCAACGATGGAATGGATTGATGGTAACATCGGTTCTAAACTGACGATGAAATATCCAGCAGTCATCCTTAAAGGTGAAGGCGCACGTGGTATGACATTGTCAATCGCACTTGCAGGTAAAGGACAACACCAAGACGCAGGAGCGAAAATGCATCACCTTGCACCAAACACATCTTCAACAATCGTTTCCAAGTCGATTTCACAACACGGTGGTAAAGTAACATACCGCGGAATCGTTCACTTCGGACGTAAAGCAGATGGCGCACGTGCAAATATTGAGTGTGATACGTTAATCATGGATGATAAGTCTACATCAGATACGATTCCATATAACGAAATCCTCAATGATAATGTGTCACTTGAACACGAAGCAAAAGTATCGAAAGTTTCAGAGGAGCAGCTCTTCTACTTAATGAGCCGTGGAATTCCTGAGCTTGAAGCAACTGAAATGATCGTTATGGGCTTCATCGAACCATTTACAAAAGAATTACCGATGGAATATGCAGTAGAGATGAACCGTCTCATTAAGTTCGAGATGGAAGGTTCAATCGGTTAAGACGTAACAAACCCGTCACAGAAATACTTGTGACGGGTTTTTCTTATACTAGGGCATTAACTTCGAGTTCTAGACATATTAATGAGGTGTTTGTTATAATTGTGGTAGTAGCAGTGCATATTAAAAAGACCGCAACGATGTTCTAGCATCGTTACGGTACTTATAATAGTCAGGTTCCCATTAGGGGAATCAGCGTCCGAGATGAAATAATCCACCTGAGCCGTCTAAAACTCAAGGGTGGATTATTTCTTTTGTGACATGGTGAACGCAAGTGCTAGTATCGCAACAATTAATGTTACAAAACTAATCATAATCACAAGCGATTCAAACATAGTCATCTTGGCAGCACCCCCTTCCCCATGCTAATACTGTGACCGGGACAAGTAGCAGGACGCTGTCAAGCCTAGAAAACCCTATTCTATTATTTTTCTATTATACCGCACACTTGTTCCTGCTTCACAACCTATTATTTCTTTGAAATTATTCCATTTTTAAAGGGACATCAGGTAATTCTGATCATACAAGTGCTCGACAACCAAATAGTTGGTAATAAAACCTGAGGAACAAGGGGGAATATTCTCTTTGTTCCTCAGGTTTTTCTTAAATGGGTATTGTACCTAGTTATCTGAGTAGTGTCAGTGACATCTGAGTTTTACATTTACTCAGATAATAAAAATAGATGGAAAGTCCTCGTGTTGCGTGCGCAACGGCCGTTGTTGCTGTACCTTATGAGTATAAAAAGATAAATTTGAGGTGTAACGAAGATGAATATTGGAGAAATGATTCGTTCAAAAAGAGTAGAACTGAATAAGACTCAGCAACAACTGGCTGATAAAGTATTTGTAACCAGACAGACTATTTCAAAGTGGGAATTGGGGAAAAGTGAACCCGATCTAATTTCTTTGAAAATATTGGAACAAGTTTTGGAAATCAGTTTTGCTGAAGAACCTTCAGTTCAAAATGAAGGGAGCAACAGTAATATGAAAATGCGCTATAAGTTATTTGGGATGGTCGGATTCGGTATTTTATTTTTCCCGTTTCGATTTTTATGGATAAAGATCCATGATAACTGGAACAATCCGCTCATCCGGTTTGTCTTGATTCCGATACTACTTTCCTGTTATCTGTGGTATATGCATTCTTTAAGGCTCAATGTGTTCTATCTGGTTTCAAGTTTAACCCTAATGATCTATCTTGTTACCAGTTTTTATTTTTATAATTCAGGAGATAGTAAAGATGAAAAAAATCAATTATTGTAATCCAAGCGTCTCTTCCAACATTTTTATAGGACTCAAAGAGAACTTAGCCTTTTTGATATTAGACGTTCTATTCATAATTCTAGGAATTGATGGGAACAATAAACATAAGTAATACGCTTTACATCAATGATTCATAAAAGAGCTGTTGATTAACCATTTACCTGAATAAATCGCAGATAAACAAAGGTTTTAAACTATATTTTTCACTAGCTCATTTTCGGTTCGCTTTCGGAGAACTATTCAAGACATAATTACCAAGGAGGAATTGGGGTTCATTCCCCCTTTAGGAGCAAGCGTGGCTAGAAACGACTTCGTCATTTCTAGCCACGCATTTTTCGGTCGTCTTGTTATGAATAGTTGCCTGTCGCGTACCTACAATATTTAAGTGATAAATGTAGTGGCTCGAAAAGAAAAAAATGGATGGCTTTCTGTAAAGATTGTAAGTGCCCGAAAATGCAATTTCGGGCACTCTTGCACATTGTACAAGGTTTTCCTACTTTACTTCTAGCTAGCTTTATAGAAAATGACACTACCTAAAAATAAAAATGGAAAAGACTATGGGCAAGGCTTCGGCCGCCAAAATTTCATCTTTGGCGGCCCTCTCCAATTAAGAAGCCCTCTATTCCCTCGTCCCAAAAAGCATTAGCACTTCGTGTATCAACGTTTTTGGAGAGCGACGGATGAACGACCACCATACGATTACCGAAGAAATATATAGGGATGCGGCGTAGTCGCATCCCTATATATCATGACATCTTGGTAATCGTAGAGAAGTCGTTCGATCCAAAGCAATCCAAAATTAACAATACACGTAGCGCTCGCCGTAACACTTTCACCCGCATATGTTAGAATAACAATACAGATACATTTGAAAGGAGATAGGAAGGATGATTCAAATTGGATTAACTGGCTGGGGAGACCATCCTACCATTTATAGTCCATCTTCGAAGGCAAAAGAAAAGTTGCTTGATTATAGTGCTCACTTTCCGATTGTTGAGCTAGACTCTACTTTTTATGCGATTCAGCCTGAACGCAACATCCGGAAATGGATTGCTGAGACGCCAGATAATTTCCGTTTTGTTGTGAAGGCGTATCAAGGGATGACAGGACATAACCGCGAACCACTGCCCTATACTTCGATTGACGAAATGTATGAGTTATTTCGATTATCAATTATGCCTTTACAGGAAGCGGGTAAGCTAGCCATGATCCTTGTGCAGTTTCCTCCATGGTTTGATTGTACAAAAGAAAATGTCGATGAAATTCGCTTTATTTGTGATAAATTGCAAGGCTTCGATATCGCAATTGAGTTCAGACATCAGTCGTGGTACTTAGCAAAATTTAAGCAAAGTACATTAGACTTTTTGCGCGAACTAAACCTAATTCACTCCGTTTGTGATGAACCCCAGGCCGGCGATGGTAGTATCCCGTTTGTAGCAAGTACAACACGTTCTGATAAAGTACTCGTCCGACTCCACGGCCGTAATGTCCATGGGTGGCGAAATACGACCGGTGATGATCAGGCGTGGCGTAAGGTGAGGTATTTGTATAATTACAATGATGCTGAGCTGAGAGAAATTCAACAAGAAGTCGAAAAGTTAACTGCTGAAACGAAGGAAGTATTCGTCATTTTTAATAACAATTCTGGCGGACATGCAGCACGAAATGCACAGCAATTTCAAAAAATGCTCAACATCAACTATGAAAGTCTGACGCCCAAACAGCTCAACTTTTTTGAGGGAGAATAAACGTAATGGAATATCTCATCTTAGTAGTAATTGGTCTATTAGCAGGAATTATTGGAGCACTTGTTGGACTCGGGGGAGGCATTATCCTTGTACCAGCAACACTTTTTGTCGGAATTAATCTTGGATTGATTGATGGTATTACACCACAAACAGTCGTTGGCCTGTCGGTCATTATGATGATATTCACGGGGTTAGCGTCTACATTATCTTATATGAAGACAAAAACAATTGATTATAGAAGTGGTCTCATCTTTTTTGCGGGAAGTGTTCCTGGAACCCTTTTAGGAGCTTTTGTTAATAAAGGCCTTGATTTACCATCATTCAATTTATATTTTGGCATTTTACTTATACTATTATCGATACTGCTACTCATACGAAAATATTTAAAGCCAGTCAATTGGTTCGTCAATCACGGTAGAAAAAGAACATTTACTGATAATATGGGACAGACATATGTTTTTGGCTATCCCGTTTGGTTTGCGTTACTTTTAACATTTGGTGTTGGTTTTGCATCGGGGCTATTCGGAATTGGGGGAGGTTCGATCATCGTGCCTGCCATGATTCTTCTGTTCCTTTTCCCGCCTCATGTCGCAGTAGGTACGTCTATGTTCATGGTACTGTTATCAGCATTGGTCAATTCCATTACACATATATCGCTTGGTAATGTGCCATGGCTTTACACAATACCCGTCGTTCCAGCTGCTTATCTCGGGGCGAAATTAGGGGCAATGCTGAATCAGAAGATGAAATCAGAGACACTCGTTTTTGCCTTACGAATTATTCTACTCATATTAGGGATTCGAGCGATTATTGAAGGAATAGCGGGGTGAGTTCCGATAAGTAAAATAGAAACGCTATACTTCTACCATACGAATGATATCCATAGTCATTTTGAAAACTGGCCACAAATCAGTCGACTATTGCTTGAGAAAAAGCAGTTGCACCGTGACAAAAGTGAAGCCTGTTATATATTCGATATCGGAGATCACGTCGATCGTTCCCATCCTTTAACAGAAGGGACGCAGGGCAAAGGCAATGTCCAGTTGTTGAATGAAGCGGGGTTCGATGCGGTCACGATTGGTAATAATGAAGGCATTACGATGTCGAAAGAGGCTCTTATAGCTCTTTATGGAGAAGCTGAATTCGACGTAATCGTCTGTAACCTGTTTGATCAAGGGCATGTAGAGTGGGCTTTACCTTATACGATTTACGTGACAGAGCAAGGGACGAGAATTGGCGTCATCGGTGCGACAGCAGCGTATACTACATTTTATAAAAAGCTAGGATGGGAAGTGACATCGCCTAGCGAGGATTTACAACGGATTGTAAAGGACATTGAAGGGCGAACGGATGTCATTGTTTGTCTATCGCATTTGGGGATTAAGGAAGATGAGAAATTAGCATTGGACTGCCCTGCCATCGACGTTATTTTTGGTGCGCATACACATCATCTGTTTCACGAGGGCAAGCTCGTCGGAAATACGCTACTAGCCGCGACAGGGAAATATGGAGAATATGTTGGTCGTGTGACAGTAGACGTTGATGTTGCTGTGAAAAAAGTAGTAAAGATGGCTGCGAAGTTATACAGAGCAGATCAGCTGATTCGTACCGAGGAAGACGTCAGTCAGGTGACTGGACTTATCGAATCGGGTAAGCAGGCAATGCAGGAGAAAGTGTATTATAATCCGACGGCTCTACCGCAAAACTTATTTGGAGTCAGTCCATTAGCTTCCTTTTTTGGTCGTGCCTTAATCGCGTACACAAAGGCGGATTGTGCATTGTTTAACGCAGGTATTTTTCTTGGTAGCTTAGACAAGGGCTGGGTAACGAAAGAAAGCTTGCACACGTTATTACCACATCCGATAAATCCATGTATCATCACATTAGACGGGGCAGAACTACAAGAGGTATATGAGCTATCATTGAATGAAGAATGGCCACAGATTGAAATTAAAGGACTGGGCTTTCGTGGTACGCTAATGGGGGCAATGATTCATGAAAGATTGTACAAGAATCGTCATGGCAAGCTCTATGCCGGGAATCGAGAAGTCGTCAAAGGACAATCGTATACGCTAGCGACATTGGATATGTTTACATTTGGATTTTTCTTTCCGATTCTTCAAGAGGCGAAGAAAGACTATTGTATGCCAGAACTAATCAGAGATGTGCTAGGCTGGTATGGCACTGAATTGTACTGAATAAACGGCTCCTTTTCTGCATATTGTAACAGCAGGAGGAGTCGTTTTGAGATTTCAAAGTCAATTTTCTCGAAAATCTAGGAAAAAGAAACGAAGAATGCTACCGCTCCTTATTCCAGCATTTCTAATCGCAATTGCCTTATCCCTATACATTGTTAATATGAGATTGACACCCATCTATGTTCGATATGCAGAGGCGCAAACGCGTATTATCTCTGCGCATGTCATTAACAAAGCGATTACATCAAAGGACCTTACATTTCCTAGTGTTGAAGAGATGTTTCCTACTAGTTCAAATGAGTCTACTGGGGTAATAAAGATCAATGCGGAGGCCGCCAATCGGGTAGTGGGAGAGATACACGCACTCGTTGCTACTCATCTTAAGGAGGCAGAAGCCGGTAATTTTGACGTGTTACCAGTGCGCGATAATATCGAATACGATTCACAGGCGATGGAAAACCAAGAAGGAATCGTCTTTTTTGTGCCAGTTGGCCAGGCGCTTAATATTCCTTTGCTAGGGAATCTAGGACCTAAAATCCCCATTCGTTTTCATGTCATTGGTGAAGTACACACTGATATTGAACCGACTATTAAGGAATTTGGTATCAACAGTGCATCTGTCGAAGTGAATGTTGTTTTGACAGTGAACGTTCAGATTATCGTGCCATTAGCCACGAGAGAAAGTAAAGTGGAGCAAAGAATTTTGGTTGCAATGGGGATTATACCGGGAACTGTTCCTCCAGTTTACAGCGGTGGTGGAGGTGCAGCGCCTAATGTCGAAATTCCAGTCCAACTTCCGAAACAGGAATAAGTAATGCATAAGGGTCCTACATTCTAGATATTATCCTCGGCTGAAAAATAAATACTCTCTTTCCTTTTTTAAAAGACTTGAAAGTACCACGGTTTATTGTTAGGCTAGTATAGTTAATAAAATACCGATTGGGTAGAGGCTGCATTGCTTATGAGTAGCATACGAGAGATTGACATCTATGACCGTGTGTAAAAGGAAGCTTTGCCGAAGTTTGTTGGGGTTGTCAAGTCCAACAGGCTGGGGTTATTCCGAATAGGGATAACACTGTCATGCATCTTTGTGATGTATGATGAGCTACAAGTCGTACGTTAGATAAGCCAATTTATTTATCCAACAAACGCAATGTAGATAAGGTCGACTCCCATTACACTTCTCTAAGTGTCGATAGGAGTCGGTTTTTTTATTCCCCCATGAAGGGCCTCGACCCAACAATATGGAGGATTTTTAGAATGATTGGAACATGGGTGTCGATTTTGCCGCCACTAATTGCCATTGTAATGGTATTGGCAACAAAACGGGTATTGCTATCACTTGGATCAGGGATTATCGCTGCCGCTGTACTGACAGCATCCTTTTCACCGAGTGAATCCATAAAGTATTTGTGGAATGGAATGATTGTCTCCTTCTGGGATGAAGGGGCATTGAATACGTATAATATTTACATTATGCTATTCATTCTTTTACTTGGAGTGATTACAGCATTCGTCAGTTTGTCTGGTGGTAGTAGGGCGTTTGCAGAGTGGGCTGAACGTCGCATTAAGACAGGGCGAGGAGCGAAAATGCTGACGGTACTTCTAGGAATCGCTATTTTCGTAGATGATTATTTTAATGCATTAGCCGTGGGACAAATTGCTCGTCCGATTACAGATCAGCATAAAATTTCGCGTGCGAAATTGGCTTATTTTATCGATTCGACGTCAGCACCTATTTGTTCGATTTCGCCCATTTCAAGCTGGGGAGCGTTCTTAATTGGACAGATGGCCCTTATATTTGGAGGGGCTGCAGCTATCAGTTATTCGCCGTTGTCTGCATTTATCATGATGGCACCGATGAATTTCTACGTTGTTGCAACGCTTGCAATGGTTTTCTTCTTTGCATGGACGGATATCGATTTATTCACGATGAAGAAGCATGAAAGGCTTGCGAAAGAGGAAGGCCAATTATTTGATCCGAATAAAGGGATTCCTGGTCAATTAAAAGAGGATTTCCCTGCACACACTTATGGTCGTGTACGCGATCTAGTCGCGCCAATTGTGTCGCTTGTAGTTGTCACGTTTGCCATGATGCTTTGGACAGGCTATGTGATTGGTGGATCCTCAAGCATATGGTCAATATTTGAGAATACGGATGTGCCTCTGTCCTTGCTGGCAGGTGGAATCGCCGGGGCATTAGCCGCTGCAATTCTATATGGGTTACAGATGAAATCCAATGAAACTGCTTCAATGCAGCTGATGGTTCGTGCCTTTATAGGCGGTGTACAATCTATGATGCCTGCCGTGTTGATCCTGATATTTGCGTGGGCCTTAACGGATTTAATTGCTATTTTGGATACGGGTGCTTATTTATCAGAAGTCGTGTTAAGAGCAAATCTACCAGTTGCATTTTTACCAGTTATTATCTTTATCCTGGCAAGTCTGATGGCGTTTGCTACGGGGACATCATGGGGCTCGTTCGGAATATTGCTTCCGATTGCCGGGACAATTATGATTGACGCCGCGCCTGAAATGTTATTACCGGCACTTGCAGCAGTTCTAGCAGGGGCTGTGTTTGGAGATCATTGTTCACCAATATCAGATACAACGATCTTGTCGTCGACAGGTGCAGGCAGTAACTTGATGGATCACGTTACGACACAATTACCCTATGCGCTTATTAGTGCTATTGTCGCTACTATAGGTTATTTCGTACTAGGTGCAACAGGCTCTGTGTGGATTGGCCTTGCCGCTGTAATTATCATTCTCATCGTATTATTTACGATTTGGACGATAAGGGCGAGAAGAGAAACAGTAAGCTAACCGCATAATTATAGGTTGAAACGAGAAAGCGATGAAAATTCATCGCTTCTTTTATTATATTAAAACAATTTTTGGACAAAAAAATGTTTTGACAATAGTCAGTTAGGTATATATACTAGTCAATAAGATTATAAAACAATCTTGAAAGTAGTAATCACTCAATTCTTAGTTTTAAAATACTATGAAGGAGGAACACTGGGGGATTCAATATCTACGTTTCAAATTGTTAGAATTTTAAATCACAAGGGGGATTTCAATTGAAATTAAAAAAATTCGCAGGCATATTCGCCACAGCAACTCTTGCAGTTGGACTATTGGCAGGGTGCGGCGCAGGGGAAAAGGCAGATGGAGACAGTTCAAGCAGTAAGGGTGGCGACACGATTAAAATCGGCGTTAACCTAGAATTGTCTGGAGCAGTTGCCTCATACGGGACATCAGAACTTTCAGGAATTGAATTAGCTGTTGAAGAAATTAACGCAGCAGGTGGCGTAGACGGCAAGGATATTGAACTAGTCAAGGTGGATAATAAGTCTGACCCTGCGGAAGCAACAAATGCAGCACTTAAATTAGTCACACAAGATAAAGTTGTAGCGATTATTGGCGCGGCGACAAGTGGCGCGACGGTTGCACAGGCTGAAATTGCTAATGGCAATGAAGTACCGCTTATTACTCCATCAGGTACAAGCCCGACAGTAACGGTTAAAGACGATGGAAGTGTTAATGAGTTTGTATTCCGTACTTCATTCATTGATCCTTTCCAAGGAACAGTTGCAGCGAACTTTGCAGCAAATGACTTAAATGTAAAAACAGCTGTTATTTACAAGGATAACGCGAGTGACTATTCAAAAGGTCTAGCAGATTCGTTCAAAAAAGATTTTGAAGCAGCGGGCGGTAAAGTTGTATCAGAAGAATCATATGTTGGGAAAGACACTGATTTCCGCTCAACATTAACACGTATTAAAGCAGCAGATGCAGAATTCATCTTCATCCCAGGTTACTATGAAGAAGTTGGTTTGATTGTTAAACAAGCTCGTGAAATGGGTATCACAGTTCCGCTAATGGGTGCAGACGGCTGGGATTCTCCAATTTTAATGGATCTAGCTGGAGCAGAGGCATTGAACAATACGTTCACAACAAATCACTATTCTGCTGAAGATCCAGACGGTATCATCCAAAATTTCAATGATAAATTCGAAGCAAAATATAGCAAATTACCAGATTCATTTAACGCACTTGGCTATGACACAGTATACCTACTAGTTGACGCTATTAAACGTGCTGGTGGAGCAGATTCAGTTAAAATTAAAGACGCTTTAGCTGCAACAAGTGAACTTGAACTTGTTACGGGTCTGTATTCAGTAGATGAAAATCATCACCCTATCAAATCTGCTACAATTCTTGAATACAAAGACGGAGAACAAGTCTTTAAAACAAAAGTAAATCCTTAATTCAAATGCTCGGAACTGGAATGGGGGGGAGGTCTTCCTCTCATTCCTTTTTTATGGACTATTCTATGTATATGTTGAACTAATGATTCTATATAATCTCGGGCGAAGGCGCCTTATTGCGGGAGGCATTGGGGAGGGATGCAATTCAATCCAATCCTTCCTTAAGCGCAAAGAGTTATTTGTAGAATTCTTTATATCAAACATATATATGTTGAAAAAAGAAAAACAGCGCAGATGTCTTTAAAGGGGGGACCTGTGCGCTTTTTTATGAAAACAAAGGAGTGAAAATTGCATGGAATGGTTACAACAGCTGGTAAATGGTATTTCACTCGGAAGTATATATGCGTTAATAGCTTTGGGCTATACAATGGTTTATGGGATTATAAAGCTCATTAACTTTGCGCACGGGGAAGTTTTTATGATTGGGGCTTTCATCGGCTATTTTTGTATAGCTGGATGGGGATTTGGACTTTTCCCCGCATTATTCATCGCGATGACAAGCTGTGCAATCATTGGTGTTATCATTGAACGTATTGCTTATAAAAGATTGCGAAATGCAACGAGAATAGCAGTATTGATTACGGCAATTGGGGTATCGCTTCTGATTCAAAATGGTGTTATTTATATGCGTGGGGCGCAGCCAGAAGCTTATCCAGCAGTATTTGCTAACAAATCATTTGATTTGTTAGGCGTTCAAATTAGTAGTCAATCAATCTTAATCCTCTCCGTTTCTGTCGGGCTAATGATCATACTTCAATTTATTGTACATAAAACAAAAATTGGAAAAGCGATGAGGGCAGTTTCTTATGATAGTGAAGCGGCAAAACTGATGGGGATTAATGTAGATAACACAATCTCAGCTACGTTTGCGATTGGTTCAGCACTAGCTGGAGCAGCAGGCGTTATTTTCGGTATTTATTATACAAAGATTGACCCGTTAATGGGTGTTATTCCTGGTTTGAAGGCATTCGTTGCCGCTGTTCTTGGTGGAATTGGTATTATTCCAGGAGCGATGGTCGGCGGGCTTGTGCTTGGAGTTGTCGAAACGTTTGTTAGTGCACTCGGTTTCTCACTATGGAGAGACGCAGCGGCATTCATCATTTTGATCTTAATACTCATTTTCAAACCGTCAGGCATCTTTGGTAAAAATACGCGTGAGAAAGTGTAGGTGAAAGGATATTATGAAAAAGTCTAAACAGTTTTGGATATTTATCAGCTCATCTATTGCGGCATATGCGATTGTTCAACTTCTCATTATGATGGGCATTTTGGATGATTTCTATATCAATACAATTGTTTTCATGTCCATCAATATTATGTTGGCGGTCAGTTTGCATTTAGTTATTGGGATTACAGGTCAGTTCTCACTTGGACACGCTGGGTTTTTAGCAGTCGGTGCGTATGTCTCGGCCATTGTCACGATGAAATTGCATTTACCATTCCCGGTTGCCATTTTGGCAGCAGGTGTGGTGGCGACGATTGCTGGTTTAATCATTGGGATTCCAAGTTTACGGTTACGAGGAGATTATCTAGCGATTGCTACACTTGGTTTCGCTGAAATCATCCGAATTATTTTCTTGAATATTGAATATGTCGGTGGGGCTGCGGGCATGCAAGTCACGCATTTAACAAATTGGACTTACACATTTATTTGCCTATTCGCAACAATCGTGATCATTGTCAACTTTACCAATTCACGACATGGTCGAGCGTGTATTTCTATTCGTGAGAATGAAATTGCAGCGGACGCTATGGGGATTAACACAACGTACTATAAAGTACTAGCGTTTGCGATTGGTGCATTCTTTGCCGGTATTGCTGGCGCATTGTATGCACATAACTTCTATATTATTCAGCCCGTTAACTTTGGGTTCTTAAAATCCATTGATATTTTAATTTATGTCGTGTTAGGTGGACTTGGAAGTTTGTCAGGCGCTATTGTGGCGACGGTTCTGCTGACAATCGTTTCTACTTTCTTACAAGGGTATCCTGAAACACGCATGATTATTTATAGCCTTGTTTTAATCATTGTGATGCTTTATCGTCCGAAAGGATTAATGGGTACGATGGAAATCACCGATTATTTCAAGCTTTGGAGAGGTTCGAAAGGAGGCAGAAAACATGGCCAGTGAACCGTTGCTTAAAGTTACAGATGTCGGTATACAGTTTGGTGGACTTAAGGCTGTCGCGAATTTCAATATGGAAATCAACCAAGGAGAGCTTGTTGGATTGATTGGTCCTAATGGTGCGGGTAAAACAACGAGTTTTAACTTGTTAACAGGTGTTTATGTACCAACTGAAGGCGATATTTTACTGAATGGAGAGCGCATTAATGGTATGGCTCCTTTTCAGGTAACACGCAAAGGTATAAGTAGAACGTTCCAAAATATTCGGTTATTCAATGAATTATCGGTATTGGATAATGTAAAAGTAGCGTATCATTCTTTAGCGAAACATTCCGTACTCAGTTCAATGCTACGCTTACCTGCACACTTTTCCGGTGAAAAAGAAATGGAAGAGAAAGCAATGGAATTTTTGAAAATCTTTAAGTTAGATCAATATAAAGATGAAGATGCCAAGAACTTAGCGTATGGGAAGCAGCGGAGATTGGAAATTGCGAGGGCGTTAGCTGCAGGACCTCAACTATTACTATTAGATGAGCCGGCTGCTGGTATGAACCCGCAGGAAACGAAAGAATTGATGGACTTAATCGCTTTTGTGCGAAAAGAATTCAATTTGACGATTTTATTAATCGAACATGATATGAATTTAGTCATGGGAATCTGTGAGCGTATTTACGTATTGGATCATGGTGTACTTCTTGCTGAAGGATCTCCTGAAGAAATCCGTAATAATCCAAAAGTAATCGAGGCTTATTTAGGGGAGGAAGTTCATGATGAGCATGTTGAAGATTGATGATATCAATGTCTATTATGGCAGTATCCATGCCCTGAAAGGTGTTTCGCTGGAAGTAAATGAAGGTGAGATTGTTACACTAATTGGTGCCAACGGAGCAGGAAAAAGTACATTGTTAAAAACATTGTCGGGTTTATTGAAACCGAAAGAGGGCTCGATTCACTATTTAGATTCCCCAATAGCTGGTAAACAGGCTCAAGCTATAGTAAAGGCAGGAATCTCTCATGTGCCGGAAGGAAGACGCGTATTTGCGGATATGAGTGTTGAGGAAAATATTGAATTAGGTGCTTTTTTACGAAAGGATAAAGCTGGGATTCAAGAAGATTTTCAAAAGGTTTATAAGATATTTCCACGCTTGCTTGAGCGTCGCAAGCAATCTGCAGGGACGTTATCGGGCGGCGAGCAACAGATGCTAGCAATGGGCAGAGCGATTATGGCGAGACCGAAGTTGTTATTATTGGATGAGCCGTCTATGGGCTTAGCGCCGCTAATGGTGAAAACAATTTTCGAAGTCGTCAAGGAAATTAATAAGGAAGGCACAACGATTTTACTCGTTGAGCAGAATGCCAATATGGCCCTATCAATTGCAGATCGAGCGTATGTTATTGAAACAGGTAGGGTTATCCTATCGGGGACTGCGGAAGAACTACAGGCAAGTGAAGAAATTAAAAATGCTTATCTGGGCGGTCATTGACAATCATTTGAAACTGGAATTAAGTTAAAAAGAGCGGCGGGCCCATTAATTGAAGGGGAAGCCGCTCTTTCTATTGTCCAGTTCTGGGCGCCAGATGCGCGGGTCGCTTCGATTTTGTTGATAAAGGCAAAAAGCGCCTTTATCCTCAATCCCTCCAGCAGGGAAGGATTGAACTGCATCCTTCCTACCTGTCGCATCTAGCAGGCGTCCTCCGCTGTTCGGCAGTTGTTTGAAGTCTGAATATATGATACATTGACAATAGTGCTGGAAACAATTGAACTTCAGCTTCCGGCAGATAGGAAGTTTGGATAGATAGACTGTAGGAATGGAGTAGATCGTTGTGACGTGCAAACCAGAACAAGGTACGAGAGACGGGCATATTAAAAAACCAGATTGGCTAAAAATTAAGCTGAATACGAATGATAATTATGTGGAACTCAAGAAAATGATGCGAGAGAATAATTTGAATACCGTATGTGAAGAAGCCCGCTGTCCGAACATCCACGAATGTTGGGGGGAGCGTCGCACAGCAACGTTCATGATTCTTGGAGCAGTTTGTACGCGCGCTTGTCGCTTTTGTGCAGTCAAAACAGGATTACCAACAGAACTAGATATAGCAGAACCAGAACGCGTTGCGGATTCGGTTGCACTTATGAATTTAAAGCATACTGTTGTAACAGCAGTTGCGCGTGATGATCAGAAGGATGGCGGATCTGCCATTTTTGCAGAAACGATTCGTGCCATACGCCGAAAAAACCCGTTCACCACTGTGGAAGTGTTACCATCGGATATGGGGGGCGACTATGATAATTTGAAGCGTCTAATGGATGCAAAGCCTGATATACTCAACCATAATATAGAAACCGTAAGGCGCCTGACGCCAAGAGTTCGTGCTCGGGCAACTTATGATCGTTCATTGGAACTACTACTTCGTGCAAAAGAAATGCAACCAACAATTCCTACAAAATCTTCTTTAATGCTCGGTCTTGGTGAAACGCATGAGGAAATTTTAGAAACGATGGATGATTTGCGTGCGCATAAAGTAGATATTATGACAATCGGTCAGTATTTGCAGCCAACGAAAAAACATTTAAAAGTACAGAAATACTATTCGCCGCAGGAATTCGGTGAATTAAGAAAAATTGCAATGTCCAAAGGCTTTACACATTGTCAGGCTGGCCCATTAGTACGTTCGAGTTACCATGCTGATGAGCAAGTCAATGCTGCAGCCAAAGAAGTACAGCGTCGTGGTGAAATAGAGCTTGAAGGCTCGCTACAATCAACTTGAATCAGTAAGCCCTGCTGATTCAAGTTGAGCCTCCGGCGTAATTGATTAAAGGTGCAATCGATTAAGTGGCGGTGAAATGAATGATAAAGTTAGATGATTGGCAGTTTGAAATCGTGAAGAATTATCGTGATGGCTTCAATGAAGAAGCACTTCATGCACGTTATAGTGATGTTCTTCTTAAATATGACTATATACTTGGTGACTGGGGATACGGTCAACTTCGCTTAAAAGGTTTCTTCGATGATACGAACCAGAAGGCAACGTATGAAACAAAGATTGGCACTTTGCAGGATTATCTTTATGAATATTGTAATTTTGGCTGCGCTTATTTCGTTTTGAGAAAAGCGGAGCGTATCAAACCAGATTTACAGCTTACAGAAGCAGTAGAATAACACGGCTCGCATATGGATGCTATGGTCCATATGCGAGTCTTTTTTATGGAGTGAGCGAGATATGGTATTATAGAAAAGGATACATAATGCTAATCATAGCAATCAGGAGGGACAGTCTGTGTACTTTGTAGATAGAAATCAAATTAATAAAGCACTCGAGCATATGGAGCATTTGCTTGGGGTATATGAAAATGGAAGTCATTGGACAGATGACGAAGTTCATTCACTGGCGTTAGAACGAATCGCACAAGTTGTTATTGAATCTATTATTGACGTTGGTAATTCGATGATTGACGGTTTCATCATGCGTGATCCTGGGAGTTATGAGGATATCATTGATATTATGGAAGATGAGCGTGTCGTAACACCTGAAATGGCGGCACCACTAAAACAAGTAATCGACCTCAGAAAAATGATTGTTCGCGAATTCACAGAAGTGGATATTACTGAAATTAACAAAGTACTCCATGACACATTAGAAGAACTTCAAGAATTTCCAAACAAAGTCCGTTATTACCTTGAAAATGAACTAGGTCCAGTATCCGCATTTTTACCCGAGGATAAATGAAGATGGATCAATATAAAGCGATTTGTCTTGATTTAGATGGAACTGTTTACCGAGGGATTGAACCGATTCCAGAGGCAGTGTCTTTCATCGCAAGTGCCCAAGCGCGGGGTATCAATCCTTATTTTATTACAAATAATTCTTCTATGACGCGCTTACAGCTTCAAGAAAAACTCGCTTCATTTGGTATCCAAACAGATGCTGCTCATATTATGACGTCTGCTATTGCGGTAGCGAAATATTGCAAGGCGAATTATCCAGATGCGTCTGTCATGATGATTGGCGAAAAAGGGCTTGAGGAAGCGTTAGTAGAAGAAGGAATTGAGCTCAAACAGGACAATCCAGATGTGGTTGTGATGGGAATTGACCGTGATATTACGTATGCAAAGCTAGCAGCCGCTTGTCTTGCTATTCGAGCAGGTGCTCATTTCATCGCAACGAATAGTGATCAGGCCTTTCCAACAGAGAAAGGCCTTGTTCCGGGAAATGGTTCTTTTGTGAAGCTGATGGAGAGTGCAACTGGGAAAGTGCCTGTCTTTGTTGGAAAACCAGAATCATCTATGTTAGGTTTCATTCAAAAGGAAAAAGGCTATCGTAAGGAAGAGATGATTATGGTTGGAGATAACTATGACACCGATATCCAAGCTGGAATACGTTTTGGAATTGATACGCTTCATGTAGCAGGTGGGGTAACATCGACGGAGGACGTATTGTTAAAAGAGCAGCAACCGACGTATCTATTTCCAACATTGTTGGAATGGAGCTGAAAGAAATTAAAAAGCTAACCGCCTTAACTGGGCGGTTAGCCAAAATGCTCAAAAGAGCGGATTGTCCTCGATGAATTGATAGATACGTTTGGTCAGTTCCTCAGGTGTGTCAGCTTCGACAATTTCACCATTGACAACTGCGTAAAGTGTTTCCATACATTTTGTACAATAGCTCAGACAACCATATTCAAGAATGTCTAGATTTGGATCTTTTTCCAATGCTTCGAAAGTTTCTTGTGATCCATTTGCAAGATTACTTATGCAAAATTCGACAATTGGATTCATGGCGATCACCTCACTCACTTGGAATCCTACTCCTTTTTTCTTCACACGTCAATTCCTCTGTATTACTTCGAACAAAGAAAGTTACTTTACAATGACTCATTGTGAAGCTTGTCACAAACTGATATAATCGGAATGAGAAAGTAACGGATTATTGTATTATGAAGGAGAAAAGTTATGAGAAAACTTGTACTACTTGGTGCTGGATACGGTAATATGCGTATTATGCTACGTTTATTGACGAAGGATCTTCCAGATGATATTGAAATTACACTTGTCGATCGGACCCCTTTCCACAGTTTGAAAACGGAGTTTTATGGGCTTGCGGCTGGGACAGTGTCAGATTCTGAGGTCCGCGTTGCATTACCTATCCACGACAGATTGAAAGTGGTTGGCGGTGAAATTATTGAAATCAGGCCAGATGAAAAATGTGTCTATCTCGATGATGGCGTTCAGATTAAGTATGATGAGCTTGTCATCGGTCTTGGCTGTGAGGACAACTATCATGATGTACCAGGAGCTGCTGAATACACGTATAGTATTCAAACAATCGGCAAGTCAAGAATTGCTCATGAGAGAATTCTTGGTTTTGGAGCAGGTGCTACAATCGGAATCGTCGGCGCTGGTTTAAGTGGCATTGAACTAGCGAGTGAATTGCGTGAAAGTAGACCCGACTTGAACATTAAATTATTTGATCGTAGCCCACGAATTTTGCGTGATTTCCCTGAGCGACTTAGTAATTATGTCAAAGGGTGGTTTGACGATCATAATGTAGATGTCGTGTCGAATTCTAACATTACAAGAGTAGAGCCGAATGCGCTGTATAATCATGAAGAAACAATTCCAGTCGACGCTGTTGTGTGGACGGCGGGTATTCGTCCTGTTGCATCCGTTCAAAACATTGAGACTGAAAAAGATAGTTCAGGCCGCGTAGTGCTTAATATGCATCATCAGTTGCCTTCGTTTAACGATGTTTATGTCGTAGGGGATTGTGCTTCACTACCTTACGCTCCTAGTGCTCAGGTAGCTGAGGAGCAGGCGGAACAAATCGTCAAAGTGTTGCGCTTAGTATGGAGTGGCGAAGCATTACCGGAGAAGATGCCAGAAATAAAGCTAAAAGGCTTCCTCGGTTCATTAGGAAAGAAACAAGGCTTTGCCTATCTTGCAGATCGAACTGTCACGGGACGTATTGCAAGGCTGCTAAAATCAGGCGTACTGTGGATGTACAAATGGCATAATGGGTAAAAAAGAAAACCTCTTCATGATTAGTCATGAAGAGGTTTATTTCATTATTAAGCCTGTGCTACAAAACCGTGTTTTTCAAGTTCCGCAAAGACCGGTTTGAGTTGAATATAACCCTCACCAATCATTTCGTCTTCAATCATGACCAGTGGGTAGAAAAATTCATCATTACGTACTTGCTCCGCAAGTGCGCTTTGTTTAGCATCCGCGATATTTTCTGCGTCGATATCAATATACTGAATGTCGTATGGCTGATTCGGATACTTTCTGTCGATAGCAGCTTGTAGCCATTCATATGTGTCTTTGGAGGAAGGTGCATTTACACAGCTGGCACAGATGATCTCTGCCCCGTAAATTTCGATGCTTACTTTATCCTTTTTCAAATGAATAAACTCCTTTCGGCGCATTATTGGATTTTTTTTAGATTGCAGTTTATAATAAGTATAATGAAAGGGGAGTTAAAAAACAATGACAGATACAATGTTGACTGAACCGGTACAAGAAGTATTAGATAAATTACGCCCATTCCTATTACGTGATGGCGGCGACTGTGAATTGGTTGATATTGAGGACGGCATCGTGAAACTTCGCCTTCTTGGCGCTTGCGGAACATGCCCAAGTTCAACAATCACATTAAAAGCAGGTATTGAGCGTGCTCTTCTTGAAGAAGTTCCAGGTGTTGTCGAAGTGGAGCAAGTATTCTGATTTAGTAAATACTACGAAAGCGGGCCAAATTATGGCCTGCTTTTTCGATTACACTTCTCGAATTTCCTGCCAACGATCCTTGGCCATTTGAATAATTTGTGGTTCAGTCGAATTACGTTGACCTTCAATCACTCGTGAGAAATGACGAATCGCCTCTTCCTTATCACTGATTTTCCAAGAAAGCTCCGCAATGATATAAAGTACTCTCGTTTCAGTCATTTGAGTGCCTGAATAATCCCCTTCAGAATAAGAATTAATATATAAATCCCTAGCAATTTTCATAAAGCGCTGTTCTTCTTGCTGCTCATCTTTGTCGCGGTATAACCAAGCAACGCGTAAAGTAAGTCCTGCGATGGAAAGTGCTTTTTCCTTTTTTAATAAGGCGCTGAGGTAGGCAAGCTTGTACGTTTCAATGGCTTCGTCGATATCACGCTCAGAACCGTATGAGCGTCCATTCCATTGTGCTGTAATTTTTTTGTCTATCTCTTCCTTTGTTCCAGGCGCAAAATAAGGCGCGAAATCATCTGTGAATGAGAAGCCGCAATGTGGGCAGACTGCAACATTATACAGAAGTGGTTTGATTTCAGGATCTGAGTAGACAGGTTTAAAATCACTTTCATGGGATGTGACTCGGACAAATCTAGAACGGACTTTTGTTGTGACAAAATTTTTTTTACAATTGAGACATGCTATTTTTTTATCGTAATATGGGGTGATCTCCATTTGAATCATCCTTTCGTACCATCTCTCTCATTATAGCGTAAAAACCCCTAACTTGCTTCAGCAGAAGTCCCTCACTTCAATAAATGGTGGGATGAATCTAAATAGGCATTCAAATCTTTGGGAGTTCAAACAACTGCTGAATCAAGTTAAAGCCTCCGGCGGATGTCACAGATTTTGAAGGGAGTTAATTGGGGCAGTCTAAGTTCGCGACGTCCTGTCGCAATGACTGCATACCCACATCCTGTGGGCACAATTCAAAATCTGGACGCAATTACGCCGAGGCGTAATTGATTAGACGAGTAATTATGATTGCGTTAAGTATAAATTCCTTGCTATGATAGATAATAGAAAACAAAGGGAAGGTGAACACGCATGGCACAAGTTGTTGAAGTTACCGAGGCAGCGGCATTTCATGTAAAGGAAATGATGCGCCATAATGGGGAAGAGGGTTCATTCTTACGTGTTGCTGTTAATGGCGGAGGCTGCAGCGGATTGACATACGGGATGGGCTTCGAGGCTGAAAAGTCGGAGGAAGACCAGCTGTTAGTCCAACATGGTCTGCAAATCCTTGTTTCAAGCGAAGATGCAGGTATTCTCAATGGTACACAAGTCGATTACAAAGAGTCCCTCATGGGGGGCGGATTTACGATAAATAATCCCAATGCGATTGCTTCGTGTGGGTGTGGAACTTCATTTAGAACAGCGAACAAAGCTGGAACTCCGGCTGACTGCTAATCACTTTTAAAGCCCTTTACGATTATGCGTAAAGGGCTATTTTGATTTACTGTATTATTCTGTGTTTTTAAACATTTCCTATTTCAATTATAGTATTGAAATACCGTATCAAAAGGGCTACTATAAGAGATAGAGGTTTGTCGAAAAATTGACAAAGGCCAGGACTGTGTAAATCGTCGGTGTATTAGATTTCACGAGGGCCGGGCACATAATAATTTAAAGGTGGTTTCGATCTTCGTGAAAAGACCGACAATTTTGGTGTTAGGTGCAGGGTACGGCGGTTTATCAACAGTCGTTAATTTGCAAAAATCACTTGGGACAGACGAGGCAGATGTTGTCCTCATAAATAAAAATGATTATCACTATGAGTCTACATGGTTGCATGAGGCAGCTGCTGGAACATTGTCTCCAGAACAAGTTCGTTATGACATCAAAAGTGTTATTAGTAGTCAAAAAGTTGAATTCATCAAAGCAGATGTACAAGCAATTGATGTTGAAGGCAAAGTCGTAACATCTAGTGTGGGTACACATACATACGATTATCTTGTAATTTCACTTGGTTTCGAAGGTGAAACATTTGGAATTCCTGGACTTGACAAGTATGCGCTATCAATGGCAAATGTAAAAGCAGCTCGCCAAATTCGTGAGCATATCGAATACCAATTTGCTACATGGTCTCTTGAAGAGGAGAAAGATGATAGCCGTCTAACAATCGTTGTTGGGGGTGCAGGATTCTCAGGTATCGAATTGCTAGGTGAGCTTGGAAATCGTGTACCTGAACTTTGCAAAGAGTTCGACGTGCCGGCTGACAAAGTACGCGTACTGTGCGTAGAAGCAGCTCCTATGGTACTTCCAGGATTTGATCCGGAACTTGTCGAATATGCGGTAGCTAAATTGGAAGCTAAAGGGATCGAATTCTCAATCGGAACACCGGTTGTTGAAGCGACTGAAGAAGGCGTCAACATTAAAAAAGGTGAAGATGAATTTGAATTCATCAAAGCTGGTACAGTCATTTGGGCTGCAGGTGTTCGCGGTAACCGTCTAATCGAATCTTCTGGCATCGAAAACATGCGTGCGCGTGTTAAAGTTGACAAAGATCTTCGTGCACCAGGTCATGATGATGTATTCATCATTGGAGACTGTGCATTGATGATTAACGAAGAAGAGAATCGTCCATACCCACCAACAGCGCAAATTGCGATGCAACAGGGCGACATGTGTGCGAACAATATCATCGCACTTATGAAGGGTAACCAGACTTCTGAGTTCGTACCTGACTTGAAAGGTAGCGTTTGTTCACTTGGTGAAGACGATGCTATCGGTCTTGTATATGGTAAGAAATTGACAGGGGCGAAGGCTTCATTCATGAAAAAAGTGGTGGATAACCGCTCACTATTCCTCATTGGTGGAGTAGGCTTAACGATTAAAAAAGGGAAATTCAATTTCCTATAATTTGATTCATATTAAAAAACTATAAAAAGCATCTGCCTTCTAACGACGGCAGATGCTTTTTTATATGAATTTGATTTCTATGTAAAATATGCTAAATTAGCTAACGGGATGTGATTGGTTGAAAGCCATCTCTCATTCATGTAAAATAATGAGTGGAAAACGGAGGTTGTTACTTTGGGAACCATTTCATTGACGCACGTCGTCTTATCCGTACTAATTTTCATGGTGATGTTTTTTGGTATCGGATTTCTATTAAATATGCTTCTTCGCATGACATGGTTAATGGCTATTATTTATCCAATCGTCGTGGTATTGATTATTGATGAAGTGAAGGTATATGAATACTTTACAAAGCCAAAGCATGCGTTTCAGCTTCTTGGTGAGAAACTAATTGCGCTGCACACAGCGGATATTATTATCTTAGCAAGTGGTCTAGTAGGTGCTATTATTTCAGGAATCGTCATGAAGATTTTGAGAAAACAAGGTTATCAAATGTTTTAACTACATTCAGCAAATGTGTTTGTATTGAAAGCAAAGCGATTTTCATTAAAAAGCCACTTCCTCCTATAAAGAGAAAGTGGCTTTTTAGTCATACAATAAATGAATAAATAATGATGGAGATGAGGATACCTGTTACGGCACCTACAAACACTTCGCTTGGTTTGTGTCCAAGCAATGTTTTGAGTTCTTGTATTTTTTGCTGCCCATCTTTTTGTTGCCAACCTTTCGCCTCTTGCACAAATGTTTGGAAATCTAAGCGCATTTGATTGATAATCAATGCTTGCTGCCCTGCTTGATAGCGAATTCCTGTCGCGTCGAACATGACGATGACGGCGAAGATAGCAGAAACTGCAAAGAGGGGGGAACCAAGTCCTGCTTCGTAAGCAATTGCTGTCGTTAAGGCTGTCACTGCCGCTGAGTGAGAGCTGGGCATGCCGCCTGTTGATGTCATCAGTTTCCAGTCGAGCTTGCCGCTAAGTAGAAAATAAATTGGGATTTTTACGATTTGTGCAAAGACAATCCCGAATAATGCCGCGAGGAGCGGAATGTTTTGGAATACAGCCATTTAGGTCCACTCCTTTTGAATTTAGAATAAAATGGATTCATTAACCTTATCCTAATGATGTCTAGCCTTTTGAAGTTAGTATACCACAAACCTTTACCTTTATTGGAGGAACAATATACTACGGATTCCGAATGAATTCGTACAAGTAGGTGAAAACTTAGTATATAATAAAGGGTGTATGAAAAAATGGGAGGCCAATTAAATGAAAACAATCATTGTAGAACCAGATTTTAACAAAGTAGAGGCGGATGTCTTAATTATTGGTGTTCCAGAACACCCGGAAAATATCGTTGGCTGGGACGGCTTCGTTAGCTCTTTTAGTACGCGTTTGCCTGAGTGGCTTAAAGCCGGGGATATTAAAACGACTTTTAATAAAATTGTCTCTATGCCAGCCATTGAAGAACGTGACTACAAGCGCGTCTTCTTTATTGGACTTGGTGTACAGAAGACCTTGACAGAAGAGCGCCTGCGTCAAGCATTTGCAGCAATCGGTAAAGAATTAGCTAGCGTGAAGGCAGTTTCAGTTGCGGTTTGGACAGCACCTTTCACGAATGATAAGCTAACATGCGAGGATGTTGCGTTTGCAGCTGCGGAAGGCATTGGCATGGGAACGTATAAGTTTGCAGGCTATCGTACTGATTCCAATGATCGTGACGTGGCAATTGAAGTGCTGACAATCTTATCTTCATCAGATGAGGATGAATTGAAAGCGGCATGTGAAGTCGGGAAAGTGTATGCAGATGCAGTTAATGAAGCACGAAACCTCGTTAACATGCCACCAAATATTTTAACAGCAACTAAAATGGCTGACTATGCACGCGAGCTTGCGGAAAAATATGATTTTGAAATTGAAGTATTAGGTAAAAAAGAAATGGAAGAGCTCGGTATGGGCGCTATTTTAGCGGTAAATAAAGGGTCTGTTGAGGAGCCGAAGCTTATTGTGTTAAAGTATGCGGCGACAGAGCAATGGGAAGATGTCATCGGCCTAGTCGGTAAAGGTGTTACCTATGATACAGGCGGCTATTCATTGAAACCTCGCGAGGGAATGGTTGGCATGAAGGGCGATATGGGTGGTGCAGCCGCTGTTCTTGGTGCCATGGCGATTATTGGTGAATTGCGACCACAAAAAAATGTTATTGCGGTTATTGGTTCAACGGATAATATGGTTTCAGGAGATGCATTTAAGCCGGATGATGTCATAACGTCATTGAGTGGTAAAACGATTGAGGTACTCAATACAGATGCGGAGGGGCGCCTTGTGTTGGCGGATGCTGTGACGTACGCGAAACAAGCGGGAGCTGATTACCTGATTGATGTAGCGACACTAACAGGCGGTGTTATCGTTGCACTTGGTAACGATAAGACAGGAGCACTCACAAATGATGAAGCGTTCTTTGAAGAATTTATGCAAGCCTCTTTAGAAACGGGTGAATTCGTTTGGAGGCTACCATTAACGGAAAGTGATAAGAAACGAATTCGTAAAAGTGATGTAGCCGACCTGAATAATTCACCGGGCCGTGATGGTCATATGATCTTTGGTGGAGGCTTTGTAGGTGAATTTGCCGAAACAACCCCTTGGGTCCACTTGGACATCGCAGGGACGTCAGACGCTGCGGCAGCGCATGATTTAGGTCCTAAGGGTGCAACTGGTGTAATGGTACGAACGCTTGCAACATTAGTTGAACGTATGGCAGATACTAATATAGAGGATTGATAGGCAATTGTCTCTTTCCCGATGTCCCTGTTTGAATAGGATAGGTGGGAAGGGGGATGGAAATGTCTAGAGGTTTTGATGGTGGTCGCGGCGGATTTGGTCGTGGTTTTGACGGTCGTAGACGCGGTGGTTTTGGACGTGGATTTGATGGCTTTGGCGGATTTGGGGTACCCTTTCTAGGAGGCCTTGCTGGTGGTCTTTTAGGGTCGGCGCTAACCCCGGGCTATGGTGGTGGGTATGGTGGCTATCCTCCATATGGTTATCCTCCATACTACCCTCCATATGCTTATCCGCCATATGGTTACGGTTATCCACCCTACGGTCCTTATTATTAATAAAAACACGCATGACAGTCGGAATTCCGATTGACATGCGTGTTTTTTAAACTTCTTTCCGCGTGTTCTTTGCTTTTGCTACAACTTCCGCCAAATCATCACCAACAGTGAGTTCTGTCGGTTTGACGCCGGACATATAAGCAGCCCGACTCATTAAATGCCCACCAATGGGTGAGGTGATGAACAGAAAGACAATCGCCAGAATCAGTTGAATGCTAAAGACGCCTTTAATTAACCAAAAGTGAAGAAAGACGCCTAACAAAATACTAAGTACTCCCAAAGTTGCACTTTTGGATGCGGCATGTGCCCGTGTATAGACATCGGGTAAGCGCAAGATACCGATGACAGTCACAATCGTGAAAATGATACCGACAACGATCGTAGAAACGATGAGTATATTAGCGATTACGGTCACGTTCGATGATCTCTCCTTTCTCAATGAATTTAGAGAATGATACAGTCCCGATAAATGACAGGATCGCAATTAGTAAAATGACTTCGATGAAAAATCCAGTATCAAATAAAAGCGACAACAAGGCGATGGCAGAAATCAACATCACGCCAATCGCGTCGAGTGCAATGAGTCGATCAGGTGTGGAAGGACCGAAGTACACACGATACAGTAAGCCGAAAATAGATAAGACGACAAGTATGAGGCAAATCCAAATGAAAGTCATCATGGGCGGCTTACCTCCTTAATTGCTTTTTCAAAAGAATTTTTAATAGAATCAATTGCATCAGCAACATCATCCACATCAATCGCATGGATATAAAGTGTGCGTTGATCATCAGAAACGTTCAACACAATCGTTCCAGGTGTTAATGTAATCAAACTGGATAACAACGTAATTTCCCAGTCATGCTCAAGATCTGTCGGTAACGCGAAAATCATCGGTTGAATATCCAGCTTTGGCCGCAAGACTACACGCAGTACCGAAATATTTGATAATAGTAATTCTTTGAAGAACAGCAGTGTCAATTTAAAGAATGCCCACAGCCGTGAAATATAAAGTCTTTCCTTAAAAAATCGCCTCATCATAATAATTAAAATCAGACCAATCAAGTAGCCAATAACGAATGTTGAGGCTGTCAGTGAAGTGCTCATAAACATCCAGACAAAGGCGATGAAAAAGTTCAATAATAGTTGGAAAGCCATCGTGCATCTACTCCTTTAACACCGCATCAATATAGATGGACGGTTGTAGTAATACGTTAGAGGCATCCGTCATGTATGGCATCAACCATTCCGTACCCACACCATATAACACCGACAGGACGACCAAAGCGACAGCTGGAATCATCATGCTCCGGTATGGACGACGCTCACGTTTTGGCAAGTCGACAGGCTCTCCCCAAAACGCATAGACGAAAATGCGAATGACGGACAACAGAACGACAAGGCTCGATAACAGAAGGATAATACTGCCCCAAACATGACCTGCCTCAAATGCACCCTGCACAATTAGCAGCTTACCTATGAATCCACTAAGTGGTGGAATACCTGCTAGTCCAAATGCAGCAACGATATAAAACCAACCAAGTGGGGCATGTGTTTTCATCAGCCCACCCATTTTGCGCAAGTTGGATGTGCCGGTGACGTAGATGATAATCCCGATGAGCAGGAACAACGCTCCCTTAATGAGCATGTCGTGAATGAGATAGAAAATAGCACCTGTTAAGCCCGCTTCATTCATCTGCGCTGCGCCAAATAAAATGACGCCAACAGCAATCACGATGTTATAAATGATAATTTGTTTCAAATCAAAGTAGGCAAGAGCTCCAATACAGCCTGCAATGATTGTTAAAATCGCCAACACATACAAGATTTCATGTGTAAAGCTGATATCATGGACGAAAAACAATGTGTACGTTCTCATGATGGCATAGACCCCGACCTTCGTTAGTAGTGCCCCAAAGAGTGCGAGGACCGGGATTGGTGGAGCTGCATAAGAGCCAGGTAACCAGAAGTACAGTGGGAAAATGGACCCTTTAACACCAAAGACAACGAGCATCAAAATCGCAATGACGGTAATAATACCGGGTTGTCCGATTTCTGCAATCTTCACGGAAATATCCGCCATATTCAATGTCCCGATGACCGAGTATAAAAAGGCAACCGTAATGACAAACAATGCCGATGAAATAACATTGACAAGCACATATTTGATTGATTCGCGAAGCTGTTTCTTTTCTCCTCCTAATACAATTAACACGTATGAGGCGATGAGTAGTACTTCGAAGAAGACAAACATATTGAAAATATCGCCTGTTGTAAAGGCACCATTGACGCCAGTTATCATGAATAAAATGGCTGGATAGTAGAAGTAACGTTCTCGTTCTTTTCCAATGGCTGTGAAGCTATAAATGACAACGCATAGTGTCAGTATAATCGTTGTGGTCACAAGCACCGCAGAAAACATGTCAGACACCATTGAAATGCCGAAGGGTGCCGGCCAGCTGCCTAATGTTAGTGCTTGAATACCATCAGTCTTCACTTTCGCCACTAGGAATAGGGCAGCAATTAAGCTGATAACAAGTCCAATAGCTGTCAATACGCGTTGCACACGAATATTCTCTTTAAAAAACAGAAGGACAATCGCGAACAAAAATGGTAAGAGGATCGGAAATAAAGGTAAATTAATCATGTTCGTCATTTCCTCTCATTAGATTCATATTATCTGTTTGATGCTCGGCGTACGTCCGATAAGCTAATACCAAAATGAGAGCCGTTACACCAAAACTAATCACGATAGCCGTCAAAATAAGCGCTTGCGGCAAAGGGTCAGCGTAATTGGTAACGCCGTCAGCAATAACTGGCGGCGAAATACCACCCAATCCACCCATTGTTAAAATTAATAAATGTGCGCCATGGCTGAGTAAACCAGTTCCCAAAATAATTTTAAGGACGCTCCTTGAAAGGATTAAGTAGGTAGCCGCCATGAACAGGATGCCAATAACAAGTATCATAATCAGTTCCATTAGGCATCTCCTCCAATCGATTGAATCATCGTAATCGCCGCGCCGACAACGACTAGATAGACACCTGCATCGAAAATCATCGCCGTATGCAAAGAGGTTGTCCCGAATAAAGGCAAGGTGAAATCATCGAAAGCATGTGTAAAGAACGGTACGTTGAAAAATATAGCACCAGCAGCTGTGCCTAGTGCCAGCAGTAAGCCAATGCCTGTCACAATGGTGAAGTTGAACGGCAATGCTTTTTGCACCGTTTTCAAATCAAAGGCCAACAACAATAGGACGATGGCGCCAGTTGTCAGCAAACCGCCGACGAAGCCCCCACCGGGTGTATAGTGACCCGCAAAGAAAATATGGATGGAAAAAAGGAAGATGATGAAAAATACGAGCTTGGTTGTCGTTTGTAAAATAACATCATTTGTTTTCATCCGTATCCTCCTTTTTGGCAAGCTTTAGTTTAATCATCGCAAGCACACCGATACCTGCAATCGCCAACACAGCAATTTCAAATAGTGTATCAAAGCCACGGTAATCGACCAAAATCACGTTGACGATATTTCCGCCGCCTGCTTCTGTCGCGACTGTATCTTTGTAATATTGGGAGATAGATGGAATCAGTTTTTGTGAGTGTGCAGATATTGCAACGAGCATCACAGTAATACCGACTCCAGCTGCAATGATCAAATTCATTAGCTTATTCGGTTTTGTTTCCCCGTGATTGTTCAAAGCAGGCAAGTGTTTGAATGCCAGTAAGAACAAAGCTACTGAAATTGTTTCAATGACCAGCTGTGTAAGTGCTAAGTCCGGCGCTTTAAAAATGACAAAGAATAAAGCGACTGAATACCCAACAGCACCGAGTGCGATAATAGCCGACAATCGTGTTTTCGCTAGTAAAATCATCGCGACAGCAATGACAAGAATAACCGCAGTCAATATACCATACACACTTACCGCTGAAAAACTAGCCGTATCGACAACAAAGGCTTCTTTGATAAACAGCGCTGCCGTCGTAATCGCGATAATGAAAGCGAACATATACAGTAAATACGTTCGGATTAACCCTGTCATATAAAAACGAGATAGACGATTCATGCCGCTTTCGCCAAACAGCATTGCTGAATCGTACAAGGCATTCAATGACAAATATTGCGGCTGAATATCGTATAGATTCTGCCATTTCTTCATCGTCACGTACAAAATTGCACCGACACCAACAATGGCAATCGTCATCCATAATGCTGGAGAATCAAAGCCATGCCATGCCGCAACATGTACGGCTACTTCAGACGGATGGTTGTACAATCCAGGTTGAACTGCCATGACAGCCGGCTTAACTAACCATTTCCCAATCAGGTTGGGGATGAAGAAAATCCCAACAACGAGTGTCGCTAAAATGATTGGGGACAGTAGCATCCCGATTGGTGCTTCATGCGGCATTTTTGGAAGTGGTTCATTTTTCCGCTGCCCCGCAAAGGTTTTGAAGACAAAGTAAAAGCTATAGACGAATGTGAAGACACTCGCGATCCAAGCAACAACAGGGAAAATAATACCCCATGTTCCAAAGTTGAATAACTCAAAATGACGCAAGGCTAGCATGGATTCGAGGAACATTTCCTTACTGAGGAAGCCGTTAAAAGGTGGCAAGCCTGCCATGGACATTGAGCCAATGAACGCCACAGTAAAGCTAATTGGCATAATGCTCATCAGGCCACCGAGTTTTCGGATATCCCGCGTACCTGTTTCATGATCCACAATCCCCGCGATCATGAACAAACTACCTTTAAAGGTCGCATGGTTAATCAAATGAAAAATCGCTGCAAATGCCGCAAATTTAAAAATAGCATCATCGGTATGATAGGCGACTGCACCCGCACCGAGCAGAGACATAATGAGCCCCAGCTGACTGACGGTTGAAAAGGCGAGAATCGCCTTCAAATCCGTTTGTTTTACAGCAAAGAATGAGCCCCAGAACAGCGTCAGTAGCCCGATGCCTGTAACGAGCCAAACCCATACTTCCGAAACAGCGAAAATAGGCGTAAAGCGTGCAACAAGATACAATCCTGCTTTGACCATCGTGGCAGAGTGTAAATAAGCACTGACAGGTGTAGGCGCTTCCATAGCATCCGGTAACCAAATGTAGAAAGGGAACTGCGCTGACTTCGTAAATGCACCGAGCAGAACAAGAACAAGCGCTAACGTAAAGAATTCATGCCCGATAAATGTGGAAACGTTTGCAATCAGTTCGCGAATGGAGAACGAATTGCCCATAATGCCAAGTAAAACAAATCCACCAAGCATCATTAAACCACCAAACACCGTAATCATCATTGATTTCAAGGCACCGAAACGCGAACGATCCCGCTTATACCAATAACCAATAAGTAGGAAGGAGGAAATCGATGTTAATTCCCAGAATAAATACAGGGTCATGACATTATCCGACTGTACGACACCAAGCATGGCTGTCATGAATAATAGTAGATAGACATAAAAATTGCCGAGTTTCTCCAGATCTTTATCGAGATAAAAGATGGAGTACAGTACGACAAGGGCACCAATGCCTGTGATAAGTAATGTAAATAACAGGCTTAGTCCATCTATATAAGAGACAAACGAAATACCAAGGGAAGGAATCCAATGTAATTCCGATACGGCGTGTCCTCCAGCCATCGTTATGGGGATGAAACTAACATAAAATATGAAAAGAACAAGTGGTACAATTAATACGAACCAGCCAGTATGTATGCCCTTCAAATGCTTAAAAAGTAGCGGGACAACAAGTGCAGCAATAATCGGTAGAAAAATCAATAAGACAAATTCCAAGAAAATCCTCCTTTTAACGCAAAAAAGTCTATCACAAAAGGGCATAGATACCCCTTGGTGACAGACTCCTCCAAGTACGTTCGGTTATTTGATTGTCGTAACTATACCATAGTCCACGATTTTTGTACAAGGGAAAAAGGTGGGAATTTAATTGGGGGATGTTGCTAATTGGGACATACTTCCGATATCATGGAAGGTATGCAATCAAATGAAGCCTCCGGCGGATGTCCGGGGCGTAATTGAAATTATCGAGGTGTCTTATGAAAAATCCATATATATTTGGGTATTTACCCTTTGTGACAATCGTCCTGTTTAGCTTGACGTTTGGCGTGTTCACAGTCGGTTTGTCAGTAGAGCTGTTTGAGGAAATTGGTTTGTATACAGGAATGCGCGAGTTTTTAACGGATATGCAGCTCCGTATTTTTTTGTTAGTCATCTATGCATTACTATTTTTTATGGTATTTTCAGCTTTGAAATTAATCGCCGGAACGATACACGAAACGGCGATGCTGTTCTTTTCGAAGGATGTGAAAGGTGAGTCGTATAGTGAGGCGAAGGGCGGCAACGTTATTTATTTTTTTGGCTCACTCGCATCAGCAGGGGGGATTAGTTCGATAGGTGTGCTGTCGGCTATTTTTCTACTAACGACATTCATTTACTTTGTTTATGTTGTGTATAAGCTGAGCAAGTTCATGACGGTTAGTAGAACAGTTGGGCTAATTGCTTTTGAAATGATTATTTGGAGCGTGCTCATTACTACAATTGTCTATATTTTACTCAAGCTTTATAACGGTGTAATTGCGAGTTTGCCATTTTTGGCATGAAAAATTTTCTTGCAGGCGAGTGCAAGACACCTGCTATCTAATCGCAGAGTCTTTTTTAGATATCCCTACAAGCCATGTGTAAAGGATAGTGGTGTCTGGCACTCGGAAGTTTCTTAGTCTCGTAATAGTGTTGAAAAAAGCTGCAAATGGATTTTCTGGTCACTTAAAGATTTCATTGGTTGTGGTTTGTCATAGCCTACCCAGACAGCTGTTGTGTAGTGTTCGTTTAGGCCACCTACCCACAAATCCTTGTAATGGTCTGTGGTGCCTGTTTTTGCACCTGTATACGCAGTCGTATATGGAATTCCGCGTCCGGTTCCATTAGTCACAACATCTGATAGTAGGCTCCGCATTGTTGAAATTGTAGTCGGCGACCATACTTCTATTTTTTGATCTGCCCATTCATATAAAAGTTTTCCCTCACTATCCTTCACTGTACGAATCGCACGGACAGGAGTATACATCCCGTCGATGAATCCCGTGTAAGCCCCTGCAAGCTCAAGTGGTGTCATCCCTTTAGACAATCCTCCAAGTGCAGCTGCATAGCTATGATCCTGTTGTGTAATCGATTTAAAGTGAAAAGGTTCGATAAAGGTAAATGCATTGTCAATGCCGACAGTTTGTAGTAATCGGACTGCGGCTGTATTATGGCTACGTCGAAATGCTTCTTTCACAGTTGTTGTTCCATATACATAGCCGCCGACATTAGTCGGGCAATAGGAACCGATGCAAATGCTACCGCTATTGACACGGCTATTCGCTGTGTAAGGTCCGCTTTCAAAATAAGGAGCATAAACTAAAATCGGTTTGATAGCGGAACCAGGCTGTCTGACGGCTTGGAAGCCACGGTGGAAATCCGCTTTTTTATAGTTCTTCCCTGCAAATAGACTAATGATTTCTCGCGTTTCATTGTCAATAACGGCGGCACCAGCCTGCAATCCCTCAGGTTTTAATAGTGCAGTAACTGCCTGTTCGTCTTGTTGTTGCTTCTGCGGATTGAGTGCTGTTTCGATGATAAGACCTGTTGCGAGTACTTCCGCTGTTCGCTGCTGAACTTGAACTTTAAGGGCTAGCTTTGTGGATTTATCTTTTGCTTCGGCAATTTGATCCGCTAAGCCTTCCGATTGAGCAATGAGCTCCGACAGCTCTGAAAGGACATACGTGCTGTACGCTGGAAAATTACTTTCTTTCTTTTTTAGCTGCAATGTAATCGGTATATTTTTATATGCTTCAGCTTCCTCCAAAGTGATAACGCTGTTTTTTGCAAGGATATCTAACAAACGTTCTTGCCTTTTTTTCGTTTGATCGAAATGGACTAATGGATCGTACAATGAAGGATTGTTTGGAATCGCCGCGATGAACGCTTGCTGTGCTTCATTCAACTCATAGATGGGCTTGCTAAAATAATAGGTAGCAGCCGCACCAATACCATACACTTGATTGCCGAAATACATTTCATTCAAATATATTTCTAAAATAGCCTCTTTTGTCGTTTGTTTCTCCAGCTCCGTCGCGTAAAAAAGCTCCGTCAGCTTACGTTCATACGTTTTTTCTGTCGATAAAAAACGCATACGCACGACTTGCTGCGTGATCGTCGAAGCTCCTTGTTGCAAATCGTCTGTTGCTGTGTTGACCGCAAAGGCTCGGACGATGGCCGCTACATCATAGCCGCGGTGATCAAAGAAACTTTTATCCTCACTTTCGAGGAACAATTGACGAACGAAAGTAGGAATGGAATCAAGTGCAAGTGGAGTACGCCATTCTACGTACTCCTCTGCAAAAATAACACCATTGCGATCCTTCATTGCAACAGGTACATTGACGGACGGTGTCGATAGCTCGATGGAACGCGTCATTTGCTCGTTAAACGTGTTAGCCGTCGTTAATTCAACAGCAATCGCCTCTTGAACAATGATTAAAATAGGGATGAAGAAAAGAATAATGACTATGCCGATGAACCGTTTCAACACCGGACCTCCATTCAAAAATAAGTACTGACAAAAGAATAGCATAAATTTAAGTTTGTTGTTCTTTCAGCGCTAAGAAATCTTCAAAATCTTGTCCAGGTTTCCTTTTCGCATAATATAGAAAGGCAAAGCCGACAAGGAACAATACACCTGTTAAAAGAAAAACGGAAGAGATGCCGATAAAACCACTAATGATTCCGCCGAACATGGGACCGATAATATTGCCTAGAAAGCGGAAGCTCGTGTTATACCCCATAACCTCACCTTGGATATCCACGGGGGCTTCACGCCTAACAAGTGCAGTTGTAATCGGAATCATCCCCCCAATTGCAATTCCGAAGAGTAGTCGGCAAATGATAAGTTGCCATAACTCCGTGACAAAGGCTTGTGGGATGATGAAAAGAAAGGACAGCAATAGTAATAGAGATAAGACCTTTTCGTAACCGATATCATCCCCAAGTTTACCCCAATGGCGAGCGAATAATAGATTGCCTAAGCCAGCTGCACTAAAGGTAATACCTGCGAGGAAGGCGACATCCTTGGCATCTGATAATTGTGCAACATAAAGTGACAATAGCGGTTGGATGCTGAAGTTACCAATTTGAATAAGAGCAGTTACAACCATCACATTGAGCATGAGTCGATGGTGTAGCAGTCCACTTAAAATGGCTTTGCGAGAATAGCGATTCGTCCGGTCACTTTTCGCACGTCGTTGCTCTTGAATACCGAAAAGTACGATGATCGCTGCTATTACGACAGAAACCGAAGTGATGATAAAGGTGTATTGAAATCCGAACGTATCCGCGAGTAATCCGCCTAAAGCGGGACCGAACAAAGTCCCTGTCACACTCCCCATTTGTAAAGTGCCGAGCATTTTACCGGCTTCTTCCTTGGAGGTTTGTGAGGATACAAATGCAAGTGACGTAGGAATAAATCCTGTGACGACACCGTTGAGTAAGCGTAAGAGGAAAAATACTTCTACTGAATCGACGAAGCCCATTAAAAAGACGGATGTTGCAATTCCAAAACCGTTAATGAGCAAAATGGGCTTGAAGCCATATTTGTCAGCGACACGTCCCCAAATAGGTGACATAATAAAAGCTGTCACAAAGGATGCGCCAAAAATAAGGCCAGACCATTTTTGGACGTAAGCATCGGAATGGTCTCCGAAGGTTTCAATATAGAGTGAAAGGAAAGGCATAATCATCGTCATTGTGCCTGCGACGAGGAAGTTAGAAATCAAAATGATAACAAAGTTTCGTTTTTGCACGTCCATCTAAAAACCTGCTTTCTGTATCGTGCTCTTCTATAAGTATAAAACATTTCGAGATACGAAGGAAGTAACGTGCTTATTCGTCGAAAAATGAATTGTAATATGGTAGACTAATTCAGGGTGAATATGAAATGAAAAAGTATTATTTCTCTTTACTAACTATTTTATTCATGATTCTGTTAACCGCTTGCGGCACAGCATCTGACAAAAATCAAGGGGAGGCAACAATTATGTATCCACAATTATCAAAAGAAGTAGCAGCAAACGAGGCGCTTGTCGTCATGAACACGACACTCGGTCCGATTAAAATTAAGCTTTTCCCAGAACAGGCTCCAAAAACAGTTGAAAACTTTTTGACACACGCTGAAAATGGTTATTATGACGGTATCATTTTCCACCGTGTTATCCAAGATTTCATGATTCAAGGTGGAGACCCAACAGGAACTGGAATGGGCGGAGCAAGCATCTACGGTGATACGTTTGAAGATGAATTCACAATGGATTTATTCAACATAAACGGTGCATTGTCAATGGCAAACGCTGGTCCTGGAACAAACGGCAGCCAGTTCTTCATCGTTCAAGCATCACAAGCACCTGGAACTGCTAAGCAAATGGAAGAAGGCGGCTGGCCAGCAGAAATTGCTAAAGCTTACGAAGAAACAGGCGGGACACCACATCTTGACCAAAAGCATACAGTATTTGGACAAGTTATCGAAGGCATGGATGTTGTCAACAAAATTGCTGCAGTGGAAAAAGGTCGTCAAGATAAGCCGGTTGAAGACGTTTCAATCGAATCTATTGAAATTCTTCAAAAATAATTCTAGCCAAGTGAAATTACTAAGATGAGGAAGTGTAGCAAGTGAACGTTTTATTAATGCCGTTCCTTTACTTTCCAGAAGATAAATCAGAATATATTCCGGCAGCATTTTCGTTTCTATTCTTCATGATTCTCATGTATTTTGCTCTACGCTGGATTCGAAACAACTCGAAGAAGCAAGAGCTCGAAACGAAAGAATTAGAAGAGCGGATTTTACGTGAACGTCGCGAAGCACAAGAAAAACAGCACTCTCAACATTGAGATGCTGTTTTTCTTTGTTTATCAGTCAGTCAGTGCAGTCACAAATCGGTTAACGCCCTCTTCGACGAGTGAACGTGGTGTAGCGACATTCATCCGTAGGAAGCCGCGTCCTGCCTCGCCGTATTTTGTCCCTGGTTCAAGTGCAAGTTTCCCTTTATTCAACAACCTGTCCATCATTTCATCTTCATTTAGCCCCGTACCACGATAGTCAATCCAAAGTAGATACGTACCATGTGGCTTCGCAATTTTTAAGCCAGAGATTGCTGACGTCAGCTCATGAATGACATAGTCCATATTCGAAGAAATGATTTCGAGTAATTCGTCTAACCAAGGGCCGCCTTCTTTATAGGCAGCAGTTAGTGCGGCTGCTGCAAATGGACTCAAATCCATCTGGCCGTGAGCCATCGCATTCAACGTCAGTTTCTCCCGTACACCTTCGTCTGTCGCGATCATTAACGCCGCTTGGACACCTGCGATATTAAAGGTTTTTGTAGGTGCGACACAAGTGATGATGCGGTCAGCTTCTTCGCCCGCCAATGTGACTAGTGGAATATGTTTATGTCCCGGGAAGACGAGATCAGCGTGAATTTCATCCGCTAAAATAAGAACATCATATTTTGTACAAAGTCTTAGCATTTCTTTTAATTCGTCCTCTTTCCAGACGATACCCCCAGGATTATGCGGATTACATAAGATAAACAGCTTTACATTTTGCTGTAGGCATTTTTCGAATTCTTCAAAGTCGATGGAATAGGCTACGTCTTCTTCAAACATAACGCATTCAACGATGTTTCGTTGTTGTCGTTGTGGAATTTGAAAAAATGGTGGATAGACAGGCGATGTGACAAGAATCCCGTCACCCGCAGTCGTGAATGTTTCAACAACGGAGGCGATTGCAGGAACAACTCCCTGATGAAATAGCATCCATTCGTTTTTCGTTTCCCATTCATGACGCTCCGATAACCATGACCGAACAGCATCTTTACAGCCTTCACAAGCATATGAGTAACCGAAGACTGGATGGTCAAGCCGTTCCTTCATCGCTTGGATGACGGCTTCAGGTGCGGCAAAATCCATATCAGCGACCCACATAGGTAAAATAGCAGATGCGTCTTCAATATTATAAATTTTCTCCATCATGTCCCATTTTACAGAACGGGTTTCTCGTCGTTCAATGACTTTTTCAAATACACTCATGAGTATCCCTACTTTCCTTTTTTCTCTACTATGCTATCATAAATAAGACTAAAGAAAAATAAGGTGGCTTATCGTGGAATCAATCGAAATAAATAAAAAGGCTATTGCGCTTCTAGAACAATGGGATCCGTTTGAAGCGGGAGCTAAAGCATATGAACTCGAAATTGTTGATGTTATCTCAGAATTGCATCGCCTCGATCACCCGACAGATCTTGCTAAACGCATTCGTGAGATTTATGAACACTCCTATAAACTATGGATTCCAATTGAAAAATGCATGAAAATTTCTTACAAGTTATTAGCAATTAAATATGAGGCGAAATCTATCGTCTAAAAAGAAAAAACGCATCCTAAACAAGTAGGGGGTGCGTTTTTTGTTGAAAATTAGAAAGACCTAATATTTCCAAATTCTTAATTAGCCGAGGCGTAATTGATATTGTAATATTGAAAGAACCCATGGATGACTAATATCTATGGGTCATTTTTTGATTAAGATTGAAGTTCGATAATCCATGTAATAAAAATAATTATGATCGCAGCGGGTGCCGCATATCGAACAAGGAACTTCCACAGTGTATTCATAACAGGGTGCATACGGAGTTCATCGTCTGTTTGTACTTTTGTTAGGACAAAACCTGCAAACAACGAAATACAAAGTGCACCGAGTGGCATTCCAATTTTGCTTGTCAATGTATCAGCAAAATCAAAAATGGATCCGCCGAAAATTTGGACATCAGATAGCAGGCCAAATGATAACGCGCTCGGTATACCGACGATAAAGATCAGAATCCCGAATACCCAAGCAGCACCTCTTCTACGTTCATGCTTCTGGCGGATACCTGTCGACACAACAATCTCTAGCATAGAAATAGAGGACGTTAGTGTCGCAAATAGCATTAGGATGAAGAACACGATCATAAATGCATTCCCAAATGGAATTTGGCTAAAAATCGCCGGTAAGATGACGAAAATAAGTCCTGGTCCTTCAGCGGGAGATTGCCCAAGTGCGAACACCGCTGGGAAAATGACAAGTCCGGCTAATAACGAAATGACAATATTCAAGATGGAAACGTTGACGGCAGATTGCCCCAACTGTTCTTCTTTTGGCAAATAAGATGCATATGTCATCATGGCAGTTACCCCGACACTCAAGGAGAAGAATGCTTGCCCAAGTGCCAGTAACAGTGTGGTGCCTGTAAAGTAAGACCAATCCGGTACAAACAAGAAGCGGACACCTTCCATGGCCCCGTCTAATGTCAATGAACGAATCGCTAGGATGATGAAGAATATGAATAATAGCGGCATCATCCATCGGCTCGCCCGTTCAATGCCACCTCGGATACCACTTTGTACAATCCAAATCGTTAATCCCATAAAGACAGCCTGAGCGAGTAAAACCTCCAGTGGGTTGGAAATGATAGAATTGAAGTATTCACTATGATCGGTGACATTGAGTCGGAAGGTAAGAGCGCGCGCTAGGTAAGATAGAATCCATCCACCAACTACACTGTAAAAGGATAGGAGGATAAAGGATACAGCTAACCCCATCCAGCCGAATAAATACCACTGTCGTCCAGGGGCTAGTTTTTTTAGAGAAGTAACTACGTCAGCCTGCCCTCTCCGCCCAATGACAAATTCTGCAAGCAAGATTGGAAGTCCAATCGCAATTGTGCAAATGATAAATAGCAGGACGAAGACACTACCGCCATTCGTTCCAACCATATAAGGGAATTTCCAAATGGCACCGAGTCCGATTGCACTACCAGCTGCAGCGAGAACGAAGCCGATTTTGGACGTCCATTGATCACGTTGTTTCATAAAATAACCACTCTTTCTTATAGTAAAGACTCATTTATTGTACACGAATTAACTTGAATGCCAAAGGACTTTCACGGAAGTATTCAAGTCCAGAATCTTTTCATTTTTGTGTGAAACAATGTGGGGAAAAGTTTCGTATCATCTACAGAAGCAAGAGGGTGAGGGGGAGCCATGAACACTATCGGCTTAATCGAAAAAGCACAGCAAGGAGACCGAGCCGCTTATGGAAAGCTGATGAAGCTACACTATCGGACAGTCGAGAAATTTGCCTATCAATGTGGCGTACAGCTAGATGATGTACCGGATGTAACGCAGGAAGTGTTCATCAAATTGCACAGGTTTCTGCATCAATTTAACCAAGAACGCTTCACAACATGGCTGTATAAAATCACGTTGAACACAGCACGTGATTATTATCGAAAAGAAAATCGTGAGCGAGATAAACAACAAAAAGTGGGCAATGATACACAAATGAACGTACAGCATTCCGTGGAGGCACAAGTTCTATTATTCGAAGAAGACCGAGAATTACACGTAGCGATTATGCAGTTAGATGAAAAATATCGACTGCCACTGATCCTATATTATTTCCAAGACTTATCATATCAGCAAATTGCCGACGTCTTAAACATTACGCTCTCGGCTGTTAAGACACGTTTACATCGGGCGAAGGACAGTTTGAAAAAAGCGATGGACAATAATGGAGGTGTGCGTCATGGCGAATAATAATTTCGACAAACGAATGGAATTTCTAAAAAAATCCTATGACCGTCTGCCATCTTCATTTAATTCGGAGGAGGTGCTTCAGAAAATCGAAGAGGAGGCGAATAATCCTGGAAAGAAGGAGTCTTCTAGTGGGAAAAAAAGACCGCTTCGCCACAAGATAACGGTTTGGGCTGTTAGCATTGCCAGTATATTTTTATTCGGCATTATCACGGCTTTGTTTATCACAGAACATAATGAAAAACTAGCTAGTGACGAATATGTTGAAAAACTCCAAAATGATTATGTGGTTGAACGTAATAAGCAACGGGATATATTGAAGCTAGAAGAGGACAAATTTAGCAAGTTGACGTTTGTTAGTGAAGCAGATGCGATTATTGAAAGCATTGCTGACGACATGGAACAAGCAGATGGGAACTATGAACGCGCACTATCCGCCTTAGCATTGCCATCTGACATGATGAAGGATATTGCAAATCAGTCTTTGGAGGAGGATGAACAAGCAAGTATTGCTTATCTTGATTCCTTTTTCGGAAAAGTAAGGAGTCTCATCGCTGTCTATGATGAAATTTTGGCGGAGAATCATCAAGCAATAGAAGATTTTGAAATGGATCCTTCCATTGATAAAGCCGCTGTGATGATGCTAAGTTCGGATTCATTTTCAGAGGAACTCGAAAATATGATTGATACGATGCGCGAGCAATACACCGAACTGACTATGAATAGGGATACTGGGGAGATAACGGTGCGCTATTATGCGCCACGGCTTGCTGAAAAGATAAAGACTAAGTTTCACCCTGCCGCACGTGGTTATGCCACATTGGCACTTACAAGGACGGGGCAGTTAGAAGGTAGCGACTCTGATAGACGAGAAGAAATAGCAAATCAGTCAATTACATTACCAGATAAGCATTTTCAACAAGAAGTAAAATCACTTTATGATCAATTTAAAATGTCTCATGATAAAACCATCTTTAAAGGATTATCGCTAATTTATATGGCTGGCGTATTTAATTACGCCAACGATATGGAAGATCCTGAAACGATGTATTATTTAAGCCATAGTGATGATATGACCACGAATATTCATCAAGGCAGAGGCTATACGGTAGAGTGGTATGTTGCAAATTGGCGCAAAGGGGCATCCCTTTTTGACAATGCAGAGAAAATTGTATTTTTCGCAGATTCAGTGGAACAAGATGCTCCTAGTACACTTTCTGCTACTGTTAAAATTATTCGTAAGGATGGATCTTCTGAGAAATTCCTATTTATATGGGTAGGCAGTCAGGAGTGGGAATTATTTATGCAATGGTTAACCCCGGATCCCTCAACGCATAGTGAACCAGAAACGCTAATTGATAAGGATTTCATGAAACATGTCAAATATGTGTATAAAATCTACTCAACATTTAAGAACGAACTAGATTTAGAAGAAACGAGTCCAGTTACGATTGTCGGTCTGTATTTCTATGCAGCGGAAATTGGTGATTATGAAACGCAGTATTCACTGTATGTCCAAGGGGAATATGGTCCAACCGTCGACAAAGAAACGTTCATCAGAGAGGCGGCATTGAGTCCAAATGTTAAGTTTGATGAAGTATATAAATCAATTTCATTCCAGGCGGATGAGCAACAAGGTGAAGATGGCAATTGGAGTGGCCTTGCCACGCTGAACTTGAATCCAGGACATGATTCTTATAACAGTAAAGTACAGTATTTTTCAATGTCGCACACGGAAAACGGTTGGCGTGTCAATTATCTGCCTATGCAATGAGAAGAGTGAGGAAAGGTTATCCCGTGTGTTGGAGGCCACTGAAAAACCTACGGTTTTAAGTCCCATAAGTGAACCTAAATTGAAAAAGACGTTAT
>NZ_JADHDX010000006.1 GCF_016820585.1 Arthrobacter beigongshangensis | reverse complement strand
AACGTCTTTTTCAATTTAGGTTCACTTATGGGACTTAAAACCGTAGGTTTTTCAGTGGCCTCGTAAAAGGGTGAAATACTTTTTTCGATGCATTTTTATTCCTCCACAAATCAATTTTCACTCGTTACCTTCGATTGAATATACTGTCGCACTTCATCCACATGATCTAGCTCTCTTTTAGGTAGGATATAGGCACTTACTGAACTATTGTAGAAAAAGAAATAACCATCGTCTTCTTTCACACTTGTTATGCCCGACCACATCACTTTTGTTTCTTTGTTGGCAGTCGTATCTACCAACCCTTCATCTGACATTTGTAGCTGATGATTGCCCAATAAATCGTCATTCTTGCCCTCTTTAATCATTTTTTTCGCATTACGGGCAATAAGTCTATAAAAATATTTCGGATAAAAAATAACCCATAGTGCGCTCATGATGAGAAAAGTGATGAGCAGTGGCAAAAAAGGTAGATTGCCTATCTTTGAAAATAGATAAGCCACAATGATGTAGAGAAATGGCGTGACAATCCTTTGTAACAGCAAAGACCGTTTGCCCACTTTAGAATGCTTGATATGATACAAATTGAAGTTAATATAGTCCTCTTCCGTTAACTCGTAGTGAATGTTCATAAAATCCTCCTTCAGGCTTAGCAATTTAATAGAAATTATCACCGCTGGCTCAATGCTTCTCCCGTTAAAACCTCATATAAGGTTGCCGAGTCTTGCTCTGTTAACTTTACATACTTATTACTATCCGCAACAATCTCCAAGTTGTCGCCGCTTGGCGTTACCCATAGTAAATAGGATGCTATTTTGTCTTGACTGCCATTCTTCAAAGGAAACTGAAATTGATAATCAGCATAACGATCCATTTGCACTTTAGCATCTTGCCAATCAGCATTTTCCACAATTTCTTTTGCTTTACTAACTTGTTTTCTATTTGTCACTTCTCTAAAATCTTCATAATTGTTTTCTGACTCTACTTGTTTTTGGATAGTTATTTTTTGCCCCCGCACGTTGGCTATGCAACCAGTCGTTAGTAATAATAGTGAAACTAGCATAACGATTAGGTGTATTTTTTTCATTCTATCCCCCATTTTTTATCATCTCTGCCCAACTTCCAGTGCAAAAACGTAATAAGCATCTCCGTACGAAACATTCTCTTCCTGTTCGTCCATCCATCTGGCCGCGTAGTAGTAATAATAAACCCCTTTTTCATCGGGTGCGTTGAACTGATTGTCTTGCACTATGCTAATCTGTTCTCCGCCTTCGCTTATCTGCACAATAGAGAAGTCGCTCGGTTGCAGTCCATCATTCATCATTAAAGAGATGATTTCACCAGGCTTTACACGAATAGACTCCTTACCTTCTAACATTTCAATAGGACCAACCTTGTCAACACAGGTATTTCCCCAACAATAAGTACCTAATAGCGTGTCATACGTTTCATTGCCAATCTCAATAAAGGCTCGTGGTGGCTCTTCCTCTGATAATTCATCTTTTGAACATCCCGGTAAACTCAGTCCTACAAGCGCTACCACTACTAATAACCATCTATTCATACAAATCCCTCCGTATAGAGTAGACGGTTTTAGTTATACAATGTTACATTTTAATGGTAATATTCTATCAATTTGAGGGAGATAAATGTTAATATGGTACTTCCAAGTATATTATATAAGAAAACGGAAAAATAGGCGATAATTTGTGTTGAAATATGCTTAGCTGTAGTCGTAGTTTCAAAATAGCAATTCGTAGTTGAATGGGAGGGAATTCAGTGAAATTTGCTTATCTGTTCGTAGTCTTATTTACTTTAAGTGCCTGTGTAAAGGATACTAGTATCAATGCACCTGTAGTCTCGGAAGATAGTAGCGCGGATCGTACTGTAAACACAGCAATTACGTCTGGTGCGGAACCGAATGTAGTACAAGATCCTCCCAAATATGTAGCTAGTAATGCCAGAGAACTTTCTATTCAAGATTCTGAAACAGCTTATGAAATGTGTGTAAACGCGCTGACTGACTATTATAATGCGGTCTGGAACGGCTCGGATATTGAATTGGAAATATTTATCGATAACGATAACCTTAAACAGTATACACAAAAGAAAATTCAATCCCAATATAATCTGAAAGGAAATTTAAATAGTAAGGTGAAAAATATTGAGATTGACGCTTGGGAAGTGGAATATACTGATGACGTAGATGGAAGTTATCTCTATTTACACTTACCTGTGCACATTAAAAAATTTACAGGTGGTTATGGTGAAGCCACTGAATTTCTTGTACAGAATGTAAACGGCAAGTTAGTCATTGCTGATTGGTATACAGGTGGAAAAGATAGCTATGATTTCATGGTGCGTGGTGAAAATATAACGATTGATAACCCCGACATTTGGAATGACAGTGAATGGGTAGAGAAGTTAAATAGTAAACAGATTGAGTTTTCAGGCTCAATTCGATAGTTAGTTATGTCCAGTTAACTTGGCAATCGAAGTGAGATGGGGGCCAATAAACCAATTTATTACCCCCAGCCATAAACACCATATTCACTAAGTTTGAACTTTAATTTCAATCAACTTACCTGTTCTATTCTCTTCCGCTTCAAAAACCCAAACTTTGTTTCCGATATGATAATCGCAACAAGAATCAGCACCGCGCCAATGACCATTTTCATCGTCATCACTTCACTCAAAATCACAACCGAAAAAGCCATTCCCCAGAAGGCCTCTGTCGATAGAATGATAGCAGCTTTTGTTTCTGTAATAAATTTCTGAGCTACGGTTTGCAATAAGTAAGCAATCGTTGTCGAGAAAATCCCCAAGTAAAGAAGTGGCAGTAGCCCTTCCGATTCCATAGAAAACGATGTTTCCCCTTTAAAGATAACAACCATCCAGCTAATCATCGCCGCTACCGCCATTTGAACGATTGTCAGCAAAACCGCATCCTCATTTTTAACAAATTTAGCTGTGAAAAAAATATGAAATGCAAATCCAATCGCACAGCCTAGCGTCAGCAAATCACCAATGTTCACTCCTGCAGATAGTTGAAGCGATAGCACCGCTACTCCAATCAAAGCAATCACTGCCCCGCTTAATTCAAATAAATCGATTTTCCGCTTGTACAATAAAAAGCCGATGAAAGGGACAATGACAACATTGACCGCTGTTAAAAATGCATTTTTAGAAGGAGTCGTATATTGTAATCCTACTGTCTGAAGAATAAATGCGACATACAAAACAAGCCCTAAGATTGCCCCGTTTACAATCGTGCTTTTCTTAATATATTTAAGTTTTTTATAAAATAAAGCACATAGAATTACGAAACCAATTAAAAATCTTCCTGCTAAAATCTGATAGGGCGTGTAGTGTTCCAACGACACCGCACTCGCAACAAATCCACTTCCCCAGATGATTGCTGTAATAATAAGTCCTATTTCGCCAATATATTTCCGCATTTTCCCCATCGCCGTCCTTATAAATATCATCTACCTAGTGTATCAAATCAGGTGAGGGAATGGCATAAGCTTTCAATAATATCTTTCAGCTTTCCGCCCGTAGTCAAATGTACACTTTCGCCTGCCCACAGCGACATGTATTCCTGTTTCCCTTGCTGTGCCGCCGCTTTTCGGATTTCCTTGGTCAAGTCGTTTTGGTACGGATACGGTGCAATGACCGCGTCTTTCATCTCATAAATAAACTGATTGCGAATGCCACGTGCTAATTTGCCTGAAAAAGCATTCGTTACAACCGTGCATCCTTCACTTGCACTCAAAATAGCTTTTTTATAGACAGGATGCGCTCCACTTTCATCTGCTGCAAGTAGTGCGGTTCCGATTTGGACTACTTGCGCACCTGCAGATAGTGCGCTTGCTAGCTGTTCTTTATTCGCAATGCCGCCCGCTGCAATGATGGGAATTTGAACGGCTGCGACGACTTCTCTTAGCAATTCGTCCAGTGGAATCAATGTGAATTCCCCAGTAAAGGAGCCTCGATGTCCGCCAGCTTCACTGCCCTGTACGACAACCGCATCCATGCCCGCCTGTTCCGCTAGTTTCGCCTCTTCTACCGTCGTCGCCGTCCCGATAAGATAGACATCGTTGTCCTTCAGCAATCGTATAGTTTCGGCATCTGGCAATCCGAATGTGAATGAACAAATTCTCACGCCTTCCTCCACTACGACTTGCACTTGCTCGTCAAACTGGAATTCCGACAACGGTGCCTTCCAAAACGGCATACCTAGCTGTTTGCCAATCGGCTGCAATGCCTCATAAGCCTCTCGTAAATAGAGTTGCTGCATTTCAACCTGCTCCGGCACAAACAAATTCACCGCAAACGGCTTATCTGTTTTCTCCTTTATTGCGCCAATAAATTGCCGTGTTTCCTCTGCTGACAGATAGCCTGCTCCAATCGAGCCAAGTATGCCTGCTTCTGCAGATGCCACCACAAACTCCGGCGTCGTCACCCCTGCCATCGGCGCTTGGATGATGGGATGTTTGATTTCAAATCGCGTCATAATATCCCTGCTCATTCCATCCACTCCTATTCCCTAATTGCTTCTAATTGTGTACCGGCACCCTGTTTATGACCGGCATAGGGCTTGTTATGCTCGCCATCGATGCAGTTATGACCGCCTTGGAGCCTGTTATGACCGGCACGGGTAGGTTTATGACCGCCTTGAACTAATTTGTATAGAGCTCAATCATTTAATCGATACATACCCCGTCTTCTCCACAATTTCCTGCCCTTGCGCCGACAATATCCAATCAATAAACTCGGCAACATGTGGATTATCACTACCAGCAGTCACCGCATAAAATTCACTTGCAATCGGATAGTCACCTCGACGGATTGTGTCAACTGTCGGTTCAACGCCTTCCACTTGAAGCAAACGGATTTTATCGTTCCTGACCATTTCAGTAGAGTAATACCTGAATGTAAAACCAATTGCATTGTTGTAGTTCGTATAAGCCGACACACGGTCAATAATTCCTCCCATAAGGTCAATCACGTTTTCGACCGGAGGATCCGTGATTGGTACATCGCCCATCATATTTTGAAGCGCCGTTTGGCTTCCGCTACCTTCAGGTCGTTGAAAAGCGCGAATAACCTTATTCTTTCCGCCGACTTCTTTCCAATTAATAATTTCACCCGAATAAATACCTTTGATTTCATCCTTTGTCAGCCCTTTCACTCTATTTTTAGAGTTAACAAAAAAGACAAACGCTTCCTTACCTATTGGGGTCAATTTCAATTCTTTCCCGGCCAGTTTAGCAGATTCGATTTGATCTGCTGAGGGTCCTGCTACAAAAATTAAATCCACCCTTCCCTCAATAAGATTTTCATATGCTACATGTGTCATATTGGACATTACTTCGCTGTCATAAATCGGGTACGATTTCTTTGGATATACCGCCTGTGCGAATGCCGCATACATCGGATACAATGCGGTCGCACCATCAATGATTGGTAAATTCGATTCAATCTTCAAGGTTGTCGGCTTATCCAGCTTCACTACTCTAGTTCCTTCTTCAAACGGCATGTATTGCTGTAAATCTACTTCAGCATCTTCAACACTGTCCAATGACTGCTTATACAACCACGAAATTGAAAAGGATAACCCGACCGCCACAATAACACCAGTCACTCCGTAAAATGCTTTCTTTCCAAATGGTCGCTTAGTCAAACCAAATGTTTTGAATGTAAAAAGAACAAGCAGAAAAACATAGAGCGCAATAATCAGTGGAATAATATACAACATAGTCGGTGGAATGAATAAAAAAGATAAAAACAATATAGGTAATGCTACAATAATTGCCACTACAACATATATAATAATATTTCCCATTATCATCAGTATTTTCAAATTAACCCCTCCAATAGTGGAATTTCCCTGCGTTCATTCCATAACCAAGTATAGTGAAATTCAGGTGAATTCATTACGATTTCCGATAATCAAAGACATATGTGGATAACTGGATGGTAACAATACCCCACATTATTGCGAGTAAAACTTTGGGCACCTTCAAATCGTATACCACTGTTTCCTCATTGCATTCATGACGAAATATGTCATACAAATGTTACCCATAAAAAAAGACCTTTTCAGATCTTTCTTCAATCACTCTATCGATACATACCCCGTCTTCTCCACAATTCCCTGCCCTTGTGCCGACAATATCCAATCAATAAACGCGGCAACATGTGGATTATCACTACCAGCAGTCACCGCATACAACTCGTTCGTAATCGGATACTCGCCCGAGCGAATGGTTTCCTTCGTGGGCTCGACACCATTTACTGCTAGTAAACGAATGCTATTATTGTTCGTCATCTCCGTTGAATAGTATCTAAATGTATAGCCAATCGCATTGTTGTAGTTTTTATAATCGGATACTTGGTCGATGATTGTGCCCATAAGTGACGCAATATCCTCAACTGGTGGGTCCATGATTGGCCTGTCACCCATAAAATGCTGGAGAGCTGTCTGACTACCACTATCCTGCGGGCGCTGGAAGGCACGAATATCCTTATTCTTACCGCCAACCTCTTTCCAATTTGTAATATCCCCCGCATAAATGCTTTTGATATCATCCGCAGTTAGGCTTTTCACTGGATTTTTGTCATTGACGAAGAACACAAAGGCTTCCTTGCCAATCGGCGTCAACTTCAACTCATTACCTAATCGCTTCGCCGTCGCCAACTGCTGGTCAGATGGAGCCGCCGCGAAAATAATATCAACTCTGCCGTTAATCAGATTATTATAAGCTTCCCCGATACGATTCGACATCACTTCACTATCATGCTGGTAATATTCTTTTTCAGGATAAACAGCACGTGCGAAAGCCGAGTAAATCGGATAAAGTGCCGTTGCACCGTCTAAAATAGGAAGATTATCTGTGATTTTTAACGTTGAGGGCTCCGTAAGCTTCACAACCTGTGAAAGCTCATGAAAAGGTGCATAGCTAGACGTGTCCACATGACCATCTCGAACAACAGGTCTTGTTTTATCGTAAATCCCTGGAATCGCCGGAATCAGTGACAAAACGATAGCCCCCGCAATGATTCGATAAACGAGCTTTTTATGCTTGTCTTTATTAAATAAATTCACAACGAGCACAGCCCCTACCGACACATACACCACTACCAGCAGCAACAATAAAAAGAGCTGCCCCGACAACCAAACGAATAAGGCACCTATGAGAGCAAACGGCAACAAAAAGCCCATAATAACAATGAACAGCACAACGTCGCCTGTTCTCCGAAAAACATCTTTCTCCATATCACTACCCCCATTTCCGTGCTATTCAGACATAAGAAAACTTTACCACAAAAAATCCATTCTTTGTGGGGAAGAATAGATTTTCACAAGTTTCATAAATACAGAATAAAAAATTCTATATTAGTTGAATACCCTACTTGAAGTAGTTATACTAATTAAAAAAAGAGGTGAAGCCAATTGAATCTATTAACCATTACAGGTAGGAAAAGAGAGTCCTACCAAGTTGAACTTGAGTATTCTTTATTGTGGGAAAGTGCGTTAGGTATTGCCGCTATCACGAATACACCTTTAGTAGACACGTTAGAGAAGAATGGTGAATTTGAAAAGCTTAGACTTGAAATGCCCACTGCGTTAAAAAACGAACTTGATTATGTAGAACAACATAATACGTGGAAAAGTTTGCTTCAGCTTTTACATGCTTTTGAGAGCAACTCGAATGACTTGGATAAATTCAAAGAGTATGTCCATAACTTGAGTGATGAACAGTTTAAATATTGTTGTCTCCCATACTTCGGAACAGCTCTCCAACAATGCAGGATGCTTGCGGCGAATGGCGATCGAGAGTCTGTCGATTCAATGAAACAAGCCGCCAAGGACAATCCATTTCTCCCTGCTTATATTGAATTTATCAGCCAGGTGAATGTCGTTGATGCAAAAATGCATTTACTCGCCGTCATGTCGTTATGGATTGAAACAGTTATTCATGCTGATGCGGATCATTTGCTAACCATTTTGAAAAGGGATTTCGATGAAAAAAATAGTATGAAAGAAAAACTTTCTCCAGAAGAGTTTGTGGCGTGGGCTACTGATGGGACAGAATACGCCCCTGAACCAAGTGTTCACCGGGTTTTGTTGATTCCCCAACTAACGTATCGACCTTGGACGATTGTTTCAGATATTGAAGGTACGAAAGTTTTCTATTATCCGATTCCTAACACGAGTATTTTTCCCGATGATAAGTATTTGCCTAACTACTTATTCATTCAAAAACATAAAGCATTGGGTGATGAGGTGAGGCTTCGCATGATTAAGCTTTTATCTGAGCGTGATTACTCGCTAAAAGAAATTACCGAGCAATTGGAATTAGGAAAATCGACTGTGCATCACCATTTAAAGATTTTAAGAGCCGCTTCTTTAGTTGGCAATCGATCATCGAACTACTATTTGAAAGAACAATCACTGGCTGCATTATCCAAAGAGTTAGAGCTTTATTTACACCAATAACGGCTAGAAGGAGTGGTTTATGAATAATCCTATTTTGAAAAACCGTGGATTTGTTTCCCTTTGGACGGGGAGTGCCATCTCTGAATTAGGTGGCTCCTTTGGAACATTTTGCAACTCGATTATTGTGTATGAGCTGACAGGATCGAAGTTGGCGTTGGGCAGTATGTGGTTGCTGTACTTCATCCCCTCCATTTTGTTGCAGTTAGTCAGTGGCCCCTTTATTGATAAATGGAGCCGCAAATGGATTATGATTTTTTCCCAGTGGACAAGGGCTTTGGTTTTTCTTGTACCACTCGTAGCGCTATTCGTCGGCATGCTGGACGTCTGGCATATTTATGTTGTGCAAATCATTATTGGGCTTGTCACTCCGCTTTATGTTCCAGCAAGCCAAGCCATTACGCCGACAATTGTCTCGAAGGAACAGCTACCGATGGCCAATGCTTATTTGGATGGGACGACAAGATTGATGATGTTTCTTGCACCGGCTGCTGGTGGGATTGTGATTGAATATGTCGGAACAAATTTGACGCTGTCGCTCGTCTTTATATTGCTGACGGTAAGCGGATTTCTACTGTTATGGGTGAGGGAACAAAGGACTACCATAGTGATACGGACAACCTGGTTGGAGCAGTTCACAGAAGGCATTCGCTATTTTTTTCAAGAGCGGACGATTGTCTGGCTAGGGATATTTCTGGCGTTCGTGCAATTTGGAGTCGGTGTCACAATGGTAATCAATCTGCCCTATATCACGGATATTTTGAAAGGAGACTACGAAGATTACGGCTTATTTATGGCCGGCTTTCCTTTAGGCTATGTGATTGGGTCTATGTTGATTGGGAAAGTGAAATTTCACAGTCGAAGAATGATAATGCTCGGTGCTTTAGTAGTTGGCGGATTTACTTACATTGCGCTGGGAGTTATTCAAACGATGGCGCTAGCGATTGTTGTGGAAATGATTGCCGGAATTATGATGGCTGTCTTCAGCATTCATAACATCACGATTTGCCAACAGGCGGTTCCAAATCATTTGATGGGCAAAGTCATGTCGGTTCGGTTGGTTATTATTCGTGCAGCAATGCCGATTGGAATTGTAGTCGGAGGCATTGTGAGTGAGTTATGGGGGATTAGACCTTTATATGTTTTGATTGGTTCAATTATTAGTTGTGTGTCGTTAGCGGGTATTGTTTTGCCTTATTTTAAGTTTATTGATGATACATCCAAGTCTACCTAAAATCGGATTACTATTTGTGTCAATAAAACAATGAGAGTGTATATTACTAAAACAGAGGGTGTAAAGTGGGAGTGAAAAATGACCTAAACGAACAATATAGAAGAAATGATATAGCGCTTAGAGAAACTAGGCAATCGCCAAAACGGCGATTTCTATTAAGGTTTGCCCCATTTATCGGGATTTTAGGATTTCTTTCTCTCATGTACTTTGACTTCTATCAATGGGGAGACGGAGACATTTCAGCAGTATCGGCAGCAGTTTGGCAACTATCTACAAGCGATAAAAAGATGGTGCAAATTTCCGAAAAACCATTGAAATATTTAACACTACGAGAACATGTAGATAGAAATGAGATTATAGAAACAATGAATCAGGACAGCTGGCACTATTCGGACGATGGTTTATTCGAGAGAAATGGACAGAAAATTAGAGTTGAGGTAAAAATTGAAAATAGGCAATTCGCTATTTTGCAATGTTATATTGAAGAATAATGTTCTTCAGTTACCCGACACGGTTTTGGAACACAAAAAAGATCCTCCACGGATCTTTTTTTCATTACAATATGTCACAAACCCGTCCGACTTGTCCGTCTTCGAGGCGCACTTTAATGCCGTGTGGGTGAAAGCTTGAGTTGGTCAATAAATCCTTGACGACTCCTTCTGTTTTCACACCTGTTCGCTGGTCTTTCTTTAATATAACTGCTACTTTTAGTCCTGGTTTTACATCTGCACGGTTTTGTCCGTTCATCGGGTAATATCCTCTCTTTTTGGGGGTAAATGCTACGTAGAATTCCTATACATAGCTTACCACAAATGGGAAAGGCTCACTCACACCAATACCAGCGCATCTGTTTTTTCTTCATCCATTGTATCTCCAGTAGCATTGTATTATTTAATGACCCTCACCTTTATACATCACTTCACCCGCAACAACCGTCATCACCACATTGGCATCCACAATCTCTTCCACATCTACCTCAAATAAATCTCGATCCAACACTGTGAAATCAGCGTCAAATCCTACCGCCAACTTACCTCTGACTTCCTCTTTACCAATCGTCCCTGCACTTCCCGTCGTAAACAAGCCAATTGCCTCAAAGCGGCTTAAGCTTTCATTCGGCAAATAGCCTTCATGACTTTCACCTGGTTTTCGACGGGCCACTGCTGCGTAAATACCGAGTAATGGATCTACCTCTTCAATCGGCGCATCAGAACCACCGCCACAAATAAACCCGCGGTCGAGTAGCTTTTTCCAAGCATACGCCCAATCAAGACGATTCTCGCCCAAGCGGTCCATTACCCACGGGAAATCAGATGATACAAATACTGGCTGAATATCGAGAATAACTGGCAACTGCGCCATCCGCTCCACTAAGTCAGCACGCAACACATTCACATGAATCAAGCGATCGCACTTTCCTACAGGCACCGGATACTTTTCAATGGCATCCAACGCTTTTTCCACCGCGGCATCTCCAATAACATGAACCGCAATTGCTTCATTATATTGTCGTGCTAACTTCACAAGCTTATCGATTTCTTCATCCGTCACGACTGTCATGCCCGTTAGCTCGGGTGCATCCGAATATGGCGCACTTAACAATGCCGTTCTCCCGCCAAGCGCACCGTCGATGAAAAACTTCATCGCGCCAGGCTCAATCCACAATTCATCATATGTCGTGTTATCCGCCATCATTTGCTCAAACACAGTTGACCTTCGCAGCAAATGCGCACGGAATTTATTGTTCGAGCCAATGACGTTTCGAAACGCCTGCATTGGATTGCGGTAGTCACCATAATAGCCCATGTCTTCCGTCACGGCACCCGTCAAACCGAGTGACAGCAAATCTTCGACTGATTTCTGCAATGCACGCGTCAAATACCTTTCCGTTGGCTCTGGCATCAAATCCGCCACCAAAGCCATCGCACCTTCCTTCAAATAACCCGTCGGCTCACCGTCAGCATCTCGCATAATAACACCATCTACAGGGTCTGGCGTGTCCTTCGTAATGCCTGCCAGTTCAAGCGCCCTCGAATTAACCAGCATTGCATGCCGGCATGTCCGTTTCAAAATCATCGGCGAATCCGTCACTTTATCCAATTCCTGACGCGTGAAAATCTTTTTGTCAGGGAAGTTGTTTTCATTCCAGCCTTCCCCGACAAACCACTCATCCACTGCTAATCCCGCATGCGCTCCTACCAACATATCCATCATCTGTTCAGCAGACGCCGCTTGCGATAAATCCAAACTAAGCAGCTTCTCCCCATGCCCAATCATATGCATATGACTATCAACGAATCCCGGATAAAGAACCGCGCCATTTAAATCAACCGCTTCGTCAGCTTGTCCACTCAACGCCGCATAAGTTCCAACCGCAATGATCCTACCATTTTCCGTTAGCAACGCCTCTATCTGGTCGCCTTCCTCTTGCATTGTATAAAGCTTGCCGTTATGCCAAAGTGTCTTCATCACAATCCCCCCTGTCTCTCTTATCTATATGCTACACTTTCGAGCCATTGAGAGCAGTGCTTATGCCTCAGACTGTAAATCTACTCATATCACTTCGTAGTTTTTCTGCAAGATTTGCTAACATTTGTGAGCTCGATGAAATCTCCTCATTCGAAGCGAGCTGTTGTTCTGTCGCTGCACTTGTAGATTGTGCTTCTTCAGCTAGCTGTATAGCGAGCTCGTTCACCTGCGTGGCTCCGCCTACAACTTCTTCTGTCATCATACGGATTTGCACAATCGCTGCGGAAACTGCTGAAATTTTCTCACCGACGTCTCCTGCCGCGAATTCAATTCGGCTAAATACTTCACGCGTGCGCTCCGTCACAACAAGCCCTTCTTCTACACTACGATTGCCATCCTCCGTACTCGAAACAGCCTGTCCAACATTACCGATTATCGCATCAATCATACTCCCAATTTCCGCTGCTGAACGCTTCGACTGCTCTGCTAGATTTCTCACTTCTTCCGCTACAACTGCAAAGCCTTTTCCATGTTCGCCTGCACGTGCAGCTTCAATCGCCGCGTTCAACGCCAATAAGTTTGTTTGTTCTGCAATATCTGTAATGAGAGATGTAACTTTCCGAATTTCTTCCGAACGAGTTGCCATCCCATTCATGATTCCTTCTGATTGCCTAATCGCCGAGCTGATAACAGTCATTTGTTCCGTGACATCCTGCATTAACCCGGCTCCTTCTTCAACGAGCTTCGTCACATCTTCAGATGAAAGAAGCATCGCTTCATTATCATCATTAATGCGATCGATACCGACAATCATCTCACCCACCGCGGCGGACGTTTTCTGGACAATTTCCACTTGCGTGCTACTGCCAGTTAAGTTACGCTCTGCTATTTCGGAAACCATTTCGGATGCTGCAAGACTTTGATCGGAGCTTGCCGAGAGCCCCTCTGCTTGACTCGAAAGCTCTGCCGCCGATTCTCGGGCACGTGTAATAATTCCACGCAAATCTCCCGTCATCTCATTAAAAGCTGTTGCCATTTCTCCAATCTCATCCCTATTACGAATAGAAAGTGGTTCAACCGCAAGATTTCCAGCTGCAATTTCCGCTAAAGCACCCGTCATCTTTCCAACTGGTCGCGCGATACTACGACTAATAAGTTGTGCCACTACAATGCTCAGAACTACAGCAACCCCTATCATTCCAATGATGACTAGACGAGTCCAATTCAGTAAACTTTTTAGACTTACTTCTGTCTGTCTCATCTCCTCTTCCTGCTGCTCAATCAACTCTGTAATTTTCTGTTCAATCGCTTTATCATGAACAGCTGCAATTGACGCAATACTGACAGCTGCTTCCATGTCTTTAATCGCTTTATTAAACTCGCTTATCGTCTTGTCTGCTGCTTCCGTATAGCTCTGACGTCCACCCTTTATCCCATCAAGCAGCAATTTCGCGGAGTCATCTTGGTTCATGCTGTACAATTGTTCCCACTGCGCGTCAAACAAATCACTCAAATCGCTCCGATTCGTTAAATAGGAAACATTATTAAATAGAAGGAAGCCCCGCACATCATTTTCAGTTTTAAGCTGAGTTGCTGAAAGCTCTTGGAGAAGCTTTATCTTCTCCACCCGATCATCAATTAAAAAACGATATTCGTCATTCATCTTTAGAAGTGACCAATAACCCATTGCACCGACAATAACTAGCAGTACTAGCACCGATAAAAATCCACCCCATAATTTTTTCCCCACTGTAAACCTCATACATATCCCCCTTATGTAAGCGTAAACATTTCAACTTTAAATTAAGTATAGCCCATCTACATTTAGTAGCATAGTAGTAGGACAAAATAACTTTATAAAAATGCCATTATTCGGGAAGTTCACTCATTTCGATGTCATTGGCGTTTCATCTTCTTTCGTCGCTTGCTTCAAAGTGCTACAATGAATCATAATAGGAGGGATTGACATATGCGATTAACCGTTTACCTTGCTGGAGAAATTCATAGTTCATGGAGAAAGGACGTAAAGCTGAAAGTAGCCGCACTGAATTTACCAATCGACTTCGTCGGACCAATGGAAGACCACGATCGTTCCGACAACATCGGGGAAGATATTTTAGGCAAGCAGCCTAACGCCATTTTCAAAGATGCTGCGGCGTCCAACTTCAATAATTTACGCACAGAGATTTTAATGAAGAAAGCCGATGTCGTCATCGCACTTTTTGGCGAACAATATAAACAATGGAATACGGCAATGGATGCCAGCGCCGCCGTTGCATTCGGAAAACCACTTATCCTCATTCGTAACGAAGCACATCACCACGCACTGAAAGAATTATCCCGCAAAGCACACGCCACCGTCGAAACCGTCGACCAAGCAGTGAAAGCATTGCATTATATTTTTGAATGACATCGAATGGACCTCACTTCAATGAGGTCCATTTGCCATTTACAATCTCTTAACAATTCCTTCACACGCACTCAACAATCATTGTTTATCATTAAGAAAGCAAGGGTACTTACACTAATAAGTTTGACTAAATATAGCTCCAACACTAATAAGGAGGATACTCATGACCTTACAATTAGAGCGTAAAAAGGATGTTCAATTACACGTTATGAAAAATACAACTTGGAATAAACCCGTCTACGAAACAAATGGATTGAACCTTTGGTATGGATCATCCCACGCACTTAAAAATATCGATCTATCTATCAACGAAAAAGAAGTGACAGCGATCATCGGCCCTTCCGGTTGTGGTAAATCGACGTATTTAAAAACACTAAACCGCATGGTCGAGCTCGTACCCGACGTTACGATTTCTGGTAACTTAACTTTCCAAGGTAACAACATACTTGGTAAAGCAATGCCTGTCGAATTGTTGCGCTCGAAAGTGGGCATGGTATTTCAAAAGCCAAACCCATTCCCAAAATCCATTTATGAAAATGTTGCATTTGGCCCGAAAATTCACGGTATCCGCAATAAAGCGATGCTCGACATGGTTGTCGAAGACAGCTTACGCAAAGCCGCACTATGGGATGAAGTAATAGACCGCCTGCATAAAAGCGCCTATGGACTTTCCGGTGGTCAACAGCAGCGTCTATGTATCGCCCGCTGTCTCGCGGTTGATCCAGAAGTCATCCTAATGGACGAGCCAACATCTGCACTCGATCCCGTTTCTACGCATAAAGTAGAAGAGCTGATCGACAGCATTAAAAACGATGTCACTATCGCAATCGTCACACATAACATGCAGCAAGCTGCTCGGATTTCAGATCGCACCGCCTTTTTCCTCAATGGTGAAATTGTCGAATGTGATCGTACTTCTACCATCTTCAACAACCCAGCAGACCCGTTAACAAACGACTACATCAACGGTCGTTTCGGTTAATAATACTATCTATATTAATTGAACTGATGAACGTGTTAACCACAAACTAGCACATGCATCCCCAAGCGCCAAGCGAATTTCAATGGAATACCCCAGTCAACTCTCTATGTAAAAGTCATCCTCATCCCCAGGATGACTTTTTTAATTCATTAAACTTAACATTTACAAAGCATTTACATTTTAATCATACTCTCTTAACATTCAGCCCTTATACTAACAATTGAAAGAGCAAATCTTTCAACAAAAAATCCGTTTTGGGAGGACAATTCAAATGTCATTTAAAAAGTATCTTTTATTCCTAGTAGTGGCTGCACTCGCAGTAATCACAGCAGCATGTGGCGGGGCGGATTCAGGAACAGATAACAAAGATAATTCCGATTCAACAACACCAGCAACAGAAAGCAAAGTCGATGACAGCAAATCAGCTGATTTAGAAGGTAGTGTAACAATTGATGGATCTGGAACTGTATATCCGTTAATGGCTAAAATCGCTGAAGAATATATGATCAATGAGCAAGAAGATGTATCTGTCGAAGTAAGCCGCGCAGGAACAAGCGCTGGATTCAAAAAGTTTTTAGTTGAAAACGGCACAGACTTTAACGATGCTTCTCGTAACATTAAAGAAGAAGAACAAGCTGAAGCAGATGCACTCGGCATGGAAGTAAAAGAGTTAAAAGTAGCATTGGACGGCTTAACATTCGTTATTAACAAAGACAATGACTGGGCTACAGAAATGACGCCTGAACAACTTATCAGCATCTTCAAAGCTGATAGCGGAATCGTAAAATGGTCTGACATCAATCCAGACTGGCCTGCTGAAGACATTAAAGCAATGGGCCCGAATGAAAACCACGGTACGTACGAGTTTTTCTATGAAAAAATTCTTGATAAGCAAGACCTAGTAAGCACAGTCAATCTTCAACAAGATTACTCAACACTTGTTAACTTAGTATCTGAAGACAAAAATGGTATTGCATTCTTCGGATTTGGTTACTACGTCAACAACCAAGATAAGTTAGGTGCAGTACATGTAGACTTCGGAAATGGTGCAATTGAACCGTCACTTGATACAATTTCAGAAGACGGAGACTACGCTGATTTCACACGCCCTGTCTTTACTTACTTGAATGTAGATAATGCAAAAGCTAAACCACAAGTACTAGACTTCGCAATCTATGCGATGAACAACGTCAATACATTTGCAGGCGAAACAGGCTTCGCACCGATTCCTGATGCAGAAGCAAAAGCAAACGTTGATTTCTTAAACGGCTTGAAATAATACAACATAAGAAGATGGGTGCTAGATCCACCAATGGCCGTAACTTGAACCAGTAGAGAACTCTACTGATTTAAGTTACGGCTCATCTTCTTATTACTTATATACGGTAGAAGGAGTGCTTTGCACAATGTCCACAACCAATAAAGAGCCCAATATCCGAGAATTAATTGAACAAAAAAGGCAATCGAGAAACTTCAAAGAGCTATTTGAAAAAGCGATACCTACCCTGCTATTCTTAATCGCCTCCGTTTCAATTTTTACGACAATTGGGATTATCTATACATTGCTATCTGAGACGATCGAGTTCTTCAAGCGTGTTCCATTTTTAGACTTTTTCACAGGAACTGTACTGAAGCCTTTGAGTCAAACACCTGAATTCGGTGTGCTCCCTCTCATCTTGGGAACGGTCACTTCGTCGCTCATCGCCATGCTTGTCGCTGTCCCTATCGGACTCATGACAGCTATCTATTTAAGTGAATATGCATCAGAACGTGTACGAAAAGTTGTTAAACCATTATTAGAAATTCTTGCAGGAATTCCGACGATTGTCTATGGCTTTTTCGCCTTCACGTTCGTCACACCCATATTACGTGAATTAATTCCAAATCTACAGGCCACAAACATTTTAAGTCCAGGGATTGTTATGGGCGTCATGATCATTCCGATGATTGCTTCCTTATCAGAGGATGCGATGAGTTCTGTACCACAAGCTATGCGTGATGGTGCACTTGGTTTAGGTTCGACCAAGCTAGAAGTGACGAGAAAAGTCGTCATCCCTGCTGCGTTATCAGGTATCATCGCCTCCTTCGTACTCGGTATTTCACGAGCGATTGGTGAAACGATGATTGTAACAATCGCAAGTGGTAGTACGAAAAACTTTACATTTGACATTACACAGTCCATGCAAACGATGACCGCTTATATCGTTGAAGTAACCGGCGGAGATGCTGCCACGGGATCGACTGTTTACTATAGTCTTTATGCAGTTGCCATGACATTATTCGTCTTCACACTCGTGATGAATATCATTGCAAGAGCCGTTTCACGTAAATTTAGGGAGGAATATTAACATGGAGCAAGTGAATCAAGGTAGCGTAACACGGAGAATTAATTTTAGATTGCTACTGAATAGCGTTGCTAAATTCATCTTTCTGTTGTCCACGCTTTTCGGGCTAATTATCCTAGCTGTCCTTATCTATCGTGTCGTCTCCCAAGGAATCGGCTGGATCAATATGGATTTCCTGACAGGTAAGCTGTCTACACGCCCTGAACGAGCCGGTATAATGGGTGCGATTCTCGGTACTGCTTGGTTAATGTTCGTCGTTGTCCCTGTCACACTGTTTTTAGGCGTTGGAACAGCACTTTATCTAGAGCTGTATGCTAAAAAAGGCAGACTGCAAGGATTCATTCAAACGAATATTGCTAATTTAGCAGGTGTTCCCTCTATCGTATACGGAATTTTGGGTTTAACCGTTTTTGTCAGAGCCATGCAGTTCGGTAATATTATTTTAGCAGGCGGCTTAACGATGGCATTGCTTATTTTACCGATTGTCATTGTTGCTAGCCAGGAAGCCATTCGTGCGGTACCCAATCATTTAAGCGAAGCCTCTTATGGAATGGGCGCTACAAAATGGCAAACCATTAAAACAACCATCTTACCCGTCGCACTACCTGGAATTCTAACGGGTGCTATTCTATCCTTATCACGTGCTATTGGTGAAACAGCACCATTAGTCGTTATCGGAATTCCAGCATTACTTCTTCCTTTTCCGGGAGGTATTTTCGATAAATTCACTGTATTACCGATGCAAATCTATTATTGGACACTCGATTCCTCGCTCGTCGCGGAATATGCCAATCTAGCGGCAGCAACAATTATCGTCCTGTTAGTCGCTTTGCTCATTCTAAATTCATCAGCTATTGTTATACGAAATAAATTCCAAAAAAGATATTGAGTTCAATGGGTCATTTGCATGGGAGTGTATTTCTTCACTCACTGGCAAATGATCTTTTTTTGGAATAAAAAAGAAGATACCAACAATAGTGGCATCTTCAGTCTATTATTCCATTCCCATTTCACTACGAACGACATCGGCAATCCGTTCTACAAGTCGTTCACAATCCTCTTCTGTCGAAGCCTCCACCATCACACGGACAAGCGGCTCAGTGCCTGAAGGACGAACGAGTACTCGACCGTCACCAGCCATTTCCTGCTCAACTTCTTCAATAACCTTCGCCACTCGCTCATTATCTGTCACCGCATTTTTATCAGTCACACGAATGTTCACGAGTCTTTGTGGATAAATCGTCATTTCGCCAGCAAGATCAGATAGCTTTCGACCCGTCCGTTTCATAATATTAACGAGCTGCAAACCAGTCAGTAGCCCATCACCCGTCGTATTATAATCAAGGAAAACAATATGACCCGATTGTTCACCGCCAAGATTATAATTTTCTTTTCTCATCTCTTCGACAACGTATCGATCACCGACAGCTGTTTTTACACTTTTCAAGTCATGCTTTTCAAGTGCTTTGTAAAAACCGAGATTACTCATAACTGTCGAAACAATGGTCCCCGACTTTAGTCGACCTTCTGAGTGGAGATAACGAGCAATGATGTACATAATTTGGTCGCCATCTACGATTTGTCCATTTTCATCGACTGCAATCAAACGATCTCCGTCCCCGTCAAACGCCAAACCAATGTGAGCGCCTTTTTCAAGGACAAATTTCGCTAACTCCTCAGGGTGAGTTGAACCGACACCTTCGTTAATATTCAAGCCATTCGGAGAAGCACCCATCGTTGACAAATCTGCATCCAAATCCGCGAATAGATGGGTCGCCAGTGGTGATGTTGCACCATGCGCGCAATCAAGTGCAACGTGGATGCCTGTGAACTCCTCATCGACCGTCTGTTTAAGGTATTGAATATATTTATGGCCACCCTCAAAGTATTCAGTAATGGATCCAACATCTGCACCTACAGGACGCGGCAAAGTATCTTCCTCCGCATTTAGCAGTAATTCAATCTCCTCTTCCTGTTCATCCGTCAGTTTGTATCCATCAGCACCAAAGAACTTAATGCCGTTGTCTTCGACTGGATTATGTGAGGCTGAAATCATCACACCCGCTTGTGCATTCATGACCCTTGTTAAGTAAGCAACACCTGGCGTACTAATTACCCCAAGCGTCATCACTTCGACCCCTGTCGATAAAAGTCCAGCAATCAAGGCGCTTTCAAGCATCTGTCCTGAGATACGCGTATCCCTTCCGACAAGCACCTGGGATTTCCCTTGCGCTTCTTTCGTTAACACATGCCCACCCATTCTACCCAGTTTATATGCGAGCTCCGGTGTCAATTCCTTATTTGCGACTCCACGGACACCATCAGTCCCGAAATACTTTGTCATTTCCATTCTCCCTTTCAATTCCTGTACATTCAGTTGAATCCTCAGGCAAGTTCAATATGCATCGTCACTTCATCATTTGAAAGCTTCCATTTTACATCAGATGGGCCTTCTACCGAAACGAGTAAAACTTTCTCTCCCTCATCTATCGTCTCCGACGCATCAATGTATACGTTGAAATCGGATTGCACTAACGTATCAATTACATTTTTTTCTGCCGTTACAGTCAATACAACCAGACCATCCGTTGGTTTCACAAATGAGCCCTTGAATTTTTCATCAAGCCCTTTTACCGAAATAGGTACATTTGAGAATTCTTTTGTAGCAATTTGTTCGTCATCAATCGGCAGGTCTGGTGCGGTAGTCTCCTCATCGAGATCCTCTGTGGAGGCGTCTATATTCACTTTAATTTTATCCAAAGACAATTGTGAAACGCCCTTCGGCTTTTTTAACTCCACATCTAAACTACCTTGCCCGCTCACTTGGGAAACATCCACGTCAACGGTAAACTCCGTCATTTTTTCCACCACTTTACGGGAACCAAATAAGCGAACTGTTTTTTCCTCGGACGTAAGACTGGTGACCGTTACACCTGCATTCGGTACGCCACGAGCCTTCAGTACAATAGGAACTTCTTTATTATATTCTTCGATTTCAACTTTGACCGTCACCTGCTCTGGAACAATCGTCACGTTCAATTTCGTTAAATCTTTATCGAGCACACGGACTCTTGCCTGCTGTTCAAATGACTTATTCATACCCTTTTCACCCGTTACAGATGCTTTCACAAAGCTAATCGATTCAATGACGCTCTTCGCACCCGTCACTTCAATCGTTCGCGGTACTACTTCCATTCTCGTAACATTGAAATCATCGGCGAGTAAACGCTCATTGATTTCTGGGTCTACTCTAAACGTTTCAGTAATTTTTTCTTCGATGACAACGTCAATTGTCGCAGGATCTATGCGCACCCGCAATTTATCGGAGATATTTTCAGCTTTAATCTCAACAGTATGCCGCCCCATTGGTAAATTACGTAAATCCACCTTCAAAGTAAAGTCTTTCAGCAATTTCGTCGTTCGAACGAAATTCGCCGGTCCGTCAATCGTTATGTCAACCTTTTCCGGAACACCTGTTACAACCGAATTTTCATTGTCGTAGTAAACATCTACTGCAACATCACGGATTACATCCTGCTCCTCACCTACCGTTTTGTCCTCTTCTGCCGCCCTCACCGAATAGAACATAACGATTGCGAGAAACAAGGCTGTGAGTCGAAGAAACCATGGGGTATCCATTAATTTATCCATTTTTCCGCCTCCACTTCCAGATGGAGTGATCAACCTGCTCAGGCGCTGAACCAAACCACGCTTTGCGTAGGCGCGCTTCAAATTCTTCCATACTTAAATTTCTATCCAAATCGCCAGTCGCAGTAATACTGACGGCACCTGTTTCTTCCGACACAATAATCGTGACGGCATCCGTGACTTCACTTAGCCCTATTGCAGCCCTATGCCGTGTTCCAAGCTCTTTTGAAATAAACGAGCTCTCCGACAACGGTAAATAGCATCCTGCTGCCGCGATTTGGTTCTTTTGAAGAATCACTGCACCGTCATGAAGTGGTGTATTAGGAATGAATATATTAATGAGCAGTTCAGATGTTATATCTGCATGTAACGGGATACCCGTTTCGATATATTCACTAAGTCCTGTTTCTTTTTCAATAGAAATAAGCGCACCAATCCGGCGTTTTGCCATATAACTCACGGACTTCGTTAGTGCGATCACCAACCGCTCCCTCTCTTCATCCTCCTGCATATTCGTTCGAGCAAATAGGCGCCCCCTCCCAAGCTGCTCAAGCGCACGTCTTAGCTCAGGCTGGAAGATAATGATAATGGCTAAAAAACCCATTGGGAGCACTTGGTCCATTAAAAACCGAAGTGTATCCAAACTGAAAACGTCTGTCAGCACACGGGCGACTAGTATAACAAAAATTCCTTTTAATAATTGAACTGCCTTCGTTCCTTTTATAATCTTCATCAGTTGATAAAAAACAAACCAGACAAGAAGCACATCCACAATATTAACAAGTGCTGCTACTGGACTTAAATCGATTAGTTCTCCCCACTTGGGCATGTGCTTCGCCTACCTTCTTACACAATTTCATTTGCCTACAGTATATCATACTGGCACTAGACTATGCTTCCCTGGAACGAAGAAAGCGACTGAGTGTCCGCTGTAGCGGTCCACATCAGTCGCCTTATTCACTCTGTCACCGGCTCTTCTTTTGACGGAGCCGAGAAAACATTCTGGAAGGTCGTCTTCATCTGATACCATAGCCAATCAAATACTTTATCGATTTCCTCGCTTGTTCCTGTCACCACCGCTGTTGACGCCATGTATTTAGAGCCGTGAATGACAGTAACGTTGCCTTCCACCTGACCCTCAATACGTAATTCGCCATTCTTCACAACAATATTCCCTTTCACCGTTTCACCTTCTGGCACCAGCACTGTTTGCCCTTCGACAATTAAATTCGGTTGCTTCGTCACTGAAAACTGCTGGTCGTTGCCATAGCTTGAAAAAAGTGATGCACTCATGAGAATCACAAACATCGCAGCAGCCGCTAAAAACGGATGTCTGCGTAGTAAACGTTGGAAGCCTGCTTGAGACTTCTCCTTCGGAAGACGCGCCATGACACCATTAACAAAGTTAGCCGGTGCCTGTATTTGGACAGCACTTCCTATAAAAGCAATAGACTCAGTTAGTCCATTCATCATTTCCTTACATTGCTCACAGCTTTCTAAATGCTGCCGTAACTCCCGCTCTTCATCGCGGCTTATATCACCGTCTAAATACGCGTGCATATAATGAACGATGTGTTCCGGACACGTATTCATACTTTTCCCTCCTACAAATTGCTCATCTGCTTACGCAGTGCTTCCCGGCCTCGATGGACGCGGGTTTTGACAGTCCCCAATGGCAATTTCAAAATATCACTAATTTCCTGCAATGGTAACTCCTCAATATACCTTAAAATAATCACTGAACGGTATTTATCAGGGAGTCTACCAATTTCATAATGAATCCGTTCCTGCATTTCCATCTTTTCGACTTGCTCTTCCGGCAATTCATCGGGCGCGGCAATTTGTGAGTACATATTCAAACCTTCTGTACCTGGCACTTCTGCGTCGAGATAATAATCCGGCTTCTTTTTACGAATCCGATCGATGCATAAATTGGTCGCAATCCGAAACAGCCACGTTGAAAATTTCCGGTTTTGATCGTAAGTATGGATATTTGTGTAGGCGCGAACAAACGCTTCTTGGGCGATATCCTCCGCCTCCTGCGCGTTGCCAAGCATCCTGTAACAAACCTGATACAAGCGATGCTGAAATAAGGTCACAATTTCTTCAAAAGCATCCTGGCGACCTTTCAGGACTTCATTCACTCGTCTATTGACCAAATCATCCAATGTGCATTCATCCTCCGCTCTATGCGGCTGTCTCTTCTATACGTATGAAGGTGTCGACAGGTTTCATTTTTTTAAAAATTAATTATACCTCGGCATGATGACCTCCAAATCTGGAATCCTACCTGCCAGAGGATTAACTTGAATTAGTTTTATTTTAACAGAAATGATAAAGGTTTTCCTCCTTATTTCCAGAATTCTTTTAACTACCAAAAGGAAATCAAAAAAATCGGGAAGAAATCGAATTCTTCCCGACATACCTATAATTAAAGTAGTTTTTCTCCAAATAATGAGCCCATTAAACCGACTGCGACATCTGCTGTTTTGTTTTTTTCATCCAAAATCGGATTCACCTCTACAAATTCAGCTGAAGTCACCATTCCGGAATCCTCTAACATTTCCATCGCTAGATGACTCTCTCTGTAGCTAATTCCCCCCGGAACCGGCGTTCCAACACCCGGTGTGTATAGTGGGTCAAGTCCGTCCAGATCGAGAGACAAATGCACGCCATCCACATTACGTGAACGTAAATAGGCTATTGCGTCCTTCATTACCGCAGTCATGCCATCACGGTCGATTTCATGCATCGTATACACTTTTATACCTTGTTCTTTAATCAATTTACGTTCTCCTGGATCTACAGAGCGAGCTCCGATGATTACTACATTTTCTGGCTTTACTTTTTGCTTCTTGCTATATAAGTTCACAAGATCCTCATGCCCAAGTCCAATACTTGCAGCAAGCGGCATCCCATGAATATTCCCCGATGGTGAAGTCTCTGCTGTATTCAAATCAGCATGTGCATCATACCAAATGACACCCAGATTATTATATTTATCAGAAAGTCCTGCCAGTGTTCCAATTGCAATGCTATGATCTCCACCTAGCACAAGCGGAAATTTTCCAGCTTCGACAACCGCAGCCACTTTCACCGCAAGCGCCGTGTTCGCTTGAATCACTTCATCTAAATTTTTAAGCGTCGAATCGATATGCTCTTTGCGCTCAGAAGCTCCGACTGGAATATCTCCTTCATCTGTTACCTGGTGGCCAATCGCTTCGATTCTCCCAACAGCCCCCGCATAACGAATGGCACTCGGCCCCATATCTACCCCACGACGGCTTTGTCCAAAATCAAGTGGAACTCCAATAATCGAAATGTCTAGTTGCTTCATATCAAACTACCTCCCCTTTACAATAACTCTATTGTAAGTCTATAAGCGGCTTTGACTCAACTCGACAAGTATCTGAATATTTATTCGTTTTCATTGAAAATAAAAAACCCAATTCACATATGAAAAGGGTTCAGTCGTGCTTATTGTAATCAACATGGTTAGGTAAGGTAAAGCTAAAAACAGAAAATGGCTGGGGTAGCTGGATTCGAACCAACGAATGACGGAGTCAAAGTCCGTTGCCTTACCGCTTGGCTATACCCCAAAGTAGTTAAAATTGCGATGAACGGCGCATTACTGCGTCAGCTGCATTCGCTCGGTCAGTCACGTACCTGAGTACGCTCGCTTGCACAGGATGTGCTGACTTCGACTTTGCGACAGGACGTCGCGATCTTTGTCGAAGCTCATTAAAAACTCAATTGCTTCCTTGTTCTGCTTGCTCCTCCCAATTTTAACGGGATTTGATTAGCATAAGTTTAGAGTTACAGAAAAAATGGTGGTGGGGGACGGATTCGAACCGCCGAACCCGGAGGGAGCGGATTTACAGTCCGCCGCGTTTAGCCACTTCGCTACCCCACCAAGTTTTAAATATGGAAAACTCTTTTCGATAATTCTTATCGAAAAAGTTCTGATTAGCTGCGCAATTCTGCGTCAACTTCACTCGTGCGCTCAGTCACGTACTTATGTACGCTCCTTCGCTTTCTCGATTGTTTCCTTGCCTTGCTTGCTTCTCCCAATTTTAACGGGATAGTAGATAAGCATTTATACTATTTCTTAAAAAATGGTGACCCCTACGGGATTCGAACCCGTGTTACCGCCGTGAAAGGGCGGTGTCTTAACCGCTTGACCAAGGGGCCTCATGTTAAAATTGCGATAAGCTTCGCATTACTGCGTCAACTTCACTCGCTCAGTCAGTCACGTACCCGAGTACGCTCCTTCCTTCTCTCAATCGTTTCCTTGTTCTGCTCGCTTCTCCCAATTTTAACAGGAAATGCGATAAGCTTCGCATTACTGCGTCAACTTCACTCGCTCAGTCAGTCACGTACCCGAGTACGCTCCTTCCTTCTCTCAATCGTTTCCTTGTTCTGCTCGCTTCTCCCAATTTTAACAGGAAATGCGATAAGCTTCGCATTACTGCGTCAACTTCACTCGCTCAGTCAGTCACGTACCTGAGTACGCTCCTTCCTTCNATTACTGCGTCAACTTCACTCGCTCAGTCAGTCACGTACCTGAGTACGCTCCTTCCTTCTCTCAATTGAAGCGGAGATATGTAAGCAAAAACGCTCTCTGGAGCTTCCAACCGGATTCGAACCGGTGACCTCTTCCTTACCATGGAAGCACTCTACCTACTGAGCTATGGAAGCAATATGGCTCCGCAGGTAGGACTCGAACCTACGACCGATCGGTTAACAGCCGATTGCTCTACCACTGAGCTACTGCGGAATAATAACTATTAATTGTATCTATGTCATTCATGACAAATTTTATTATAACAAGAATAAATTCTTTTTCAAGGTTTTTCTTAAAAAACTTTATTCGTGACAGCAACTTTTACATAGTACCATATCTTTTGCATATTAGTCAAATCTGTTTCATAACGTACAGTAGATTGTGCACAAGGGGGACAATATATGCGTAGCAAATATTTTTTAGTTTTCATCGCTTGCCTTGGACTATCCTTATTTCTTCCCCCATTGCCTGAGCAGGCATCATTGACGAGCGTTTTTCGCCTGACAGACGAGCCTGCCGTTATCACGCGGGGGACAAGCGGATCCGTCTTGACCGTCAATATTTCATTCGGCGATGTTGAAGTCGAACAGTGGGTTCAACAATTAGCCAAGCCATATCCACTTTTATTTGTCGATATAGATTGGGCTGAACGATTCCCAAGCACCGTGCGACTCATCCGTGAAAAAAATATCCCTGTTGGACTTCTTGGTCATCAGGGCGATGCTTACGAGCAAGACAATTCACTATTTCTCACACAGCTCGAGCAATTTGAAACTCTTTTCGAGGTGAGGCCACTTTGGTTCCGCACAGTCGACGAAGTTTTCCCTCAATCCCTTCACACACAGCTTTTGGAAGCGGAAATCAATGCACTCGGCTCTTCCATCGTCTGGCATGGTGGTGATTCCCCACCCATCGTAGAAGGTGAAATTATATCCGTTCCCCATCACCGCGATGATCATATCGTACTGACCGAACTGAAAAAAGTGTATAAAGGGCGGACATTTTCAACTATTGAAGATATGTTATTCAAAACGACTGTGAAAACAAAAAAAATACCGAACTAATTAATTACTCACAAGGCTTCATCCTCATTTAATTTACTGTGTGAAAATAAAAAAAGCGCAGTTGCCAAAAGGACTGCGCTGTTTGTTATTTCGCTTTCGCTGTTTTCCGTGCTTTTCTACGTTCTTCGAGCTTAATCTTATCCTCATCTGACTGCCTATTGTACTTCGGTAGCATCAGTAACTGATAAGCATTCACCGCTAATAATGGGAATAGTAAAATTGTCACCCACGTATCGATATTGCCTGAACGTACCATCAATGCTGGTAACCATTCAAGTGTTGTTACGACAATCATGAAAAACAACGCCGAAATGAGCGTATGCTTTTTCGTCCATCTCGCCTTGAAATACGCAGTAATTGCAGACACGCCGATTAGCGATGCCAACAAACCAATATACAACAACGTCCGTCCTGTATCATCAGAAGTTAAACGGAAGCGGAAAAAGATTAGGTCAAACAAAACGACTGCGATGATCAATAACTGAACCCAATTCCATAGCGTCAATGTTTTAAACATATTGACACCGAATTGGTGAATTGTTAAATAAGCAAAAAAGCCCATTTGAGCAACAACGCTCATCGTAAACCCAAGAAACACCATCCACAGAAGAGCGCCGGTAAATTGCCAGTACTCGCCATCTGTTAAATATTGCGAAAAGAATTCCCAGCGAACAATCAATCCCATGACCGCTGTCACAATTCCACCGATTAGTAATGCATTAAAAAAGAATTTTATCCAATTTCGTATGGTCACAACAATAATCCTCCGTTTGTTTAGTGCTTTTACTAGTGTAACAACGTTTCGACAAAAAATCTATTTACTTACACATTCGATGCATATTCCCCGTCATTTTGTGAACAATAAATGAAAATGCTTGTTGAAGGGAAAAGGATTTCCATGAAAAAAAAGTGTTTTCATTTATTGTTGCTACTCTTGCTTTTAACCGGATGCGCGGGACAACAATCCGGTCCCTCATACGACGAAATGAAAAAAATGATGACAGATACCTTGCAAACGGAGGATGGCAAAAAAGCCATCAAGCAAATGCTTGCAGACCCTGAATTCAAAGAACTTCTTATCTTGGATCAGCCCGAGGTCAAAAAATCCATCGAAGACACATTATTATCGAAGAAAGGAGAAGAGTTTTGGAAAAAAACATTTGAAGATCCCAAGTTCACGGAAACCATCGCAAAAAGCATGAAAGAACAACAGCAAGAAATTATGAAGCTACTGATGGATGATTCTTCTTTCCAGAAAGAACTTGAGGAGTTTTTCGGCCAGCCCGATATGCAAAAGCAACTGGAGACGGTTATGCAGTCTGGAAATATGAAAAAACATTTGGAGAAGGTTGTCGGAGAAACAATCAATAGTCCACTTTTACAAACAAAATGGCAGGAACTTATTTTAAAAGCTGGCGAGGTAAAACCAGCGGAAGGTGGCGAGGGAGGAGCCGGAGGTAGTGGGCAAGGAGGGGATCAATCTTCGGGTGGAAGTGGCGGAAGTAAAGGAAGCGGAGGGGGCAAGTAGCCCCTCCGCTTCTTCAGCTTATGATTTTGTTGTTTTGCTAATAACATTTTCTGCAATGCCTGTGTAAATTTGTCCAATCGGATGGTCTCCCGCATAGACAGATGGAGCAAAATCCTCATCATTCCAGTCCGGTTGTCCAAGTGGAATCTGGCCGAGTAGCTCCGTACGTAGTTCTTCTGCTAGCTTTACGCCGCCACCCTGACCGAAGACAAACTCGCGCTCTCCAGTCGTTTTCGATTCGAACCAAGACATGTTTTCAATAACTCCTAGAAGTTCGTGATCCGTTTGAAGTGCCATCGCACCTGCACGCGCCGCAACAAATGCAGCCGTTGGATGTGGAGTCGTCACTACAATCTCTTTCGACATCGGGATCATTTGATGGATATCAAGCGCAACGTCCCCCGTACCAGGTGGAAGGTCGAGTAATAGATAGTCTAAATCGCCCCACTCCACATCGCGGAAAAATTGGTCAAGTGCTTTACCGAGCATCGGGCCACGCCAAACAACTGGCGCGTTATCTTCGACGAAAAAGCCCATTGAAATCACTTTAACGCCTAGACGTTCAACAGGAATAATCCGGTCGCCACGAATGACTGGTAATTCCGTTACCCCCATCATATCCGGTACACTGAATCCGTATATATCTGCGTCGATAAGTCCAACCCTTTTACCAAGACGCGCAAGCGCCACTGCTAGGTTTACTGACACTGTCGATTTACCCACGCCGCCTTTACCAGACGCGATCGATATAAAATCAACACTGCTTAGCGGAGATAAAAGATCCTGTGCCTCTGCATCCGTTGCCGTCCCACGGAATTGCTCCAACACTTCTCTTGGCAATTCCTCAAAACGGATACCGACAGAACCTGCTCCAGCACCCTTCAATAGCTCAACAACCTTCATCTGCAGTGGCATTTGCTCTGCTGTATTTATTTTTGCAATCGCTACTTTGACACTCACATGATTCTTTTCTGGCTTGATGGAAACTTCAGTAATTCCCTGCGTCTCTTCAAGCGTTTTATGTAAAAACGGATCCTTCAACTGGCCTAACAATTCACGTACTGTTTGCTCATTGATCAATTCCGACACTCCTTGGAGGTATATTCATTCGCCTCCAAGTATACCATAATAACTTGCCGTTAAAGTTAGTAAATGCTCATTTTTCTTCCATTTGATGAAAGTCAATAATCCCCTGTAAAATAGCGTCTGCAACTTTATTTTGATAGGCGGGGTCTGTCAATAAGCTTCTTTCCTCCGGATTAGATAGGAAGCCTGTTTCGACAAGCACAGAAGGCATCGGGACTTTCTTTAGCAAATAAACTCCCTTAATTGCCATCGCTTCACGTTCTGTATTTTTTAAATTGCCACGAAAAGAGTCCTGTATCGACTTCGCCAGCATTTCGCCCCCTGGATTACCTTCAGGATGATAAAACACCTGCGATCCACGCCACTTCTCCTGTGGAATGGCATTGACGTGCACACTGATGAACATATCAGGATTTTCATCGATTGCGATGCTTTCCCTCAGCTTTAAATCAGCCATCTTCCGTTGACGTGTCGTGTTAAACTTTTCCTCAGGTGCATGTTCGGCTAATGCGTCGCCACCTTTTAGCCGAGTCATCACCACTGTCGCCCCCTTCTTTTCAAGTTTCTTTTTCAATTCATGCGCAATGCTCAATGTAATATCGCGCTCCACTACATCGCCCGCTGAAGCCCCACCATCCAACCCTCCATGGCCTGGGTCCACAACAATTTTCACACCGCCCAGCTCCTCCGGCATGAAAAAGTTACGATCCGATGCCTTGACACCATAGAGGACGACTCCTAACGAACAAACAAACAGTAAACCAATGATAACCCATCGTTTCATATGGACACCGCCTTTTTCCTTCACTATACGCAGTGTCCGTGAAAGATATGTCCTATTTTCGAATCAAAAAAAGAACCTCGAAAGGTCCTTAAAATGGTCTATTATTCAGTCGCGCCTGCCCATTCCAGCATACCGCCGACCATATTTGTAACGTCATAGCCTTCCGCATCCAGAAATTCTGAAGCACGCCCACTACGTCCACCAGAACGGCAAATTAGAATATAAGGCTTTGCTTTGTCCAGCTCATCCAGACGCTCTACTACTTCTCCTAAAGGAATATGGACCGCTCCTGGAATTATCCCTTGCGCCACTTCATCCGCCTCGCGCACATCCACTAAATTCAGTTCCTGCCCTTGCTCTAGTAATTGCTGTAACTCAGTCGTCGTAATTTCTTTCATCATTTAACGCCTCCAAACTTTTTCTTACCCTTCACTTTACCATAGCTATCCCTTTTCTACGACAAAACGAAACCCAATTAGGCGATACCTATACGCTTTGCTATACTTATGAGACAAGACTCTTCCAAGGAGGCCGACACTTGCATGACTGAATCTATTTCCTATACAACTGAAGAAATTGCCCATATTTTAAAAGTATCGAAATTAACCGTTTATGATTTAATCAAAAAAGGGCTGTTGCCTTCCTACCGTGTCGGGCGACAAATACGTGTTGATGCCCACGATCTCAACGCTTATAAAGAACAAATGAAAAGTGGACACTCGACCATGAATCTAGCGTCGCCACTGATTGAAAGCCCCGAATCATTGTCCAGTTCACTTCGACAAGTCATCATTAGCGGGCAGGATATTAGCTTAGATATTCTAGCCAACTATATCGAGAAAAGCTCAACAACCATCCGCCCGCTACGTTCCTATACAGGTAGCTTGAATAGCTTAGTCGCCATGTACCAAGGGAAAGCAGACGTTGTAAGCACGCACTTATACGACGGGGATACTGGTTCCTATAACCTCCCCTATATCCGCAGAATGTTAGTCGGGCATTCCTATATCGTCATCAATCTTCTGTCACGTTGGGAAGGATTTTATGTTAAAAAAGGCAATCCCCATAACATTCAAACCTGGGCGGACTTTATAACCTCAGGAATCACAATGGTAAACCGAGAAAAAGGGTCAGGCACAAGAGTATTGATTGATGAACAATTACGATTGGCTGGCATTTCCCCTCATGACGTTCAGGGCTATTACGCAGAGGAATCGAGCCATATTGGAGTCGCAAGTAAGGTAGTTAGTGGACAAGCCGATGTAGGCGTAGGCATTGAAAAAGCCGCCCGCCTCGTCGACGTCGACTTTATCCCCATTATTCAAGAGCATTATGACTTAGTCATCATGAAGGCAGCACAAAATACCGAATTCATCGAGCTATTGCAAAGTATTGTGCAATCAGAGTCCTTCAAAAATGAGCTCGCAGCCATTGGAGGCTATGATCTATCACGAACAGGGGAAATTATGTACGAGACTCCTTAATGACCCCTTGTTCAAGGAATAGAATGCGATCACCTAACTTTTCAGCCTCATCCATATCATGCGTCACAATAATGAATGGAATTTTCCACATTTCATGGAGTCTCAGTAGTTCGTCCTGGCACTCAAGACGTGTTTCTCGATCCAAGGCAGACAATGGCTCGTCCAATAATAAAACAGAGGGCTCCGTCGCCAATGCACGTGCCAACGCAACGCGTTGCTTTTCCCCGCCGGAAATCTGGTGGGGATATTTTTTAATCAAATGCCCGATGCCCAGTACGCTAATCAGCTGGTCACTGCGCGACAGTGCTATTTTATTTTTAACGCCATAGCTAATATTCTTTTCCACCGTCATATGCGGAAATAGTGCATAGTCTTGGAATAGATAACCGACATTTCTTTTCTGCGGCGGCAGTGATTGACCTTTCCCTTGAAAGTACACTTGCTCATTTAACGTAACCAAACCCTCATCTGGTTGATCAAGTCCGGCAATGACATTTAAAATCGTCGTTTTCCCTGCCCCCGAAGGACCAACTAGAACGACAATTTCGTTCTCCACCTTCAAATGGACATCCACCAAAAAGTGCGCCAACGCTTTTTTAATTCGCACGTCTAACATCTAATCACCTTCTTACGTATGTCCATTTTTATACCGTTGCATATTGCGCCTACTCCACCAATTCAACCACATAATTGTACTAAAACCGAGTGCCACGATAATGACTACCCAAAAAGTAGCCTTTTCCATTTGGCCCGATTCAACTGCAAAGTAAATCGCCATCGGAATCGTATCCGTCTTACCAGGAATATAGCCCGCCAACATCAATGTCGCACCAAATTCACCAAGCCCACGTGCGAAAGACAGCACCAAGCCCGCAAGCAATCCTGGCCAGGCGAGCGGAAAGGTAATCGTTCTAAATACCTTCCACTCCGAGGCTCCCATCGTCCGTGCCGCATTTTCCATCCGACTATCCAAACTATCAAACGCCGCGCTAGCACTTTGATACATCAACGGGAAAGAAACAACAACCGAAGCAATGACCGCGCCAATCCACGTAAACACAATCTGGACATCAAACCACTCGATTAGCCAACTACCGATCCATCCTTTTTTACCAAACAGAATGAGCAACCCAAAACCAACAACCGTCGGCGGTAGCACTAGCGGTAATAGAAACAATGATTCGACAATGCTTTTCCCAAAAAACTGTTTCCTAGACAATACATGCGCAAAAAACACACCCGTTATGAACACAATAACAGTGGAGATCCCCGCTATTTTTAACGATAACATCAATGGCGTGTTGTCAGTCATAGTCACAAGTATTCCCCCTACTTACTTAAAACCGTATTTCTTCAAAATTTCTTTTCCTTCGTCACCCGTTAAGTATGCCAAAAAAGCCTTAGCCTCTTCCGGATGTTTAGTTTCTGAAACAACCGCTCCAGGGTAGACAATCGGTCCATGCCATTCAGCACTAGCTGTAGCCAACACTTTTACCTTGTCCGAAATTTTCGCATCACTTGAATAAACCACGCCTAAATCTGCATTGCCCATTGCCACATGCGTTAATACTTGGCGTACGTCCGAGCCTAACACCATCTTATCCTGCAACGACTCCCATGAACCAATATTCTCTAACACCTCTTTTGTATAACGCCCAACTGGCACACTTTCAGGCTCACCAATAGCAAAATGAGCAATCGTTGACGGATCAATATCTTCAAACGAATCCACAGTGAATGATTCGTCTTTATTTGTAATTAACACCAATTCATTTGTCGCAAAATTAATGCGGGTTTCCTCTACTAACAACGCCCCTTCATCCAATGTATTCATATCTTTTGAACTCGCAGATAAGAACAAATCCGATGGAGCACCTTGCTCAATTTGCTGCACTAACTTTCCAGAGCTACCAAAGTTAAAAGTGACTATAATATTTTCATGTTGCTGTTCAAAGCTAGTTTTCATGTCCGTTAAAGCATCCGTTAAACTAGCAGCGGCTGATACCATTATTTCAACCGGTTCAGCCGACTTATCCGCACTCTCAGCAGAACAACCTGCAGAGAAAAGTAACAAACAACTAATTACCAAAAGCCATACTCTATTTTTCAATAAAAATCCCCCTGCCGAAACACTATATATAATTAGTTATAACTGGATATAACTAATTATAAGTAAGTGCATATTACAGGTCAAGAAATTATCCAACTAATAGGGAAATCCCTATATGATGAATACGACATAAAAAAGCCCTCCTCCACGAATGGAAAAGGGCTTTGATTTGAAATATTAACGTTTTGAGAACTGTGGTGCACGACGTGCGCCTTTAAGACCTGGTTTTTTACGCTCTTTCATTCTTGCATCACGCGTAAGTAGTCCTGCTGATTTCAACGTTGGACGGAAATCAGGATCTACGTTTAGAAGTGCACGTGCAACGCCGTGACGGATTGCGCCTGCTTGTCCTGTGTATCCGCCACCGTGGACGTTTACAAGGATATCGTAGCTTCCAAGAGTTTCTGTTGCTACTAATGGTTGCTTAATGATTTCACGAAGTGTTTCAAATGGTACGTAGTCTTCTGCGTCGCGGTTGTTGATGATAATTTTACCATCTCCAGGAACCAAACGAACACGAGCTACTGAACTTTTACGACGGCCAGTGCCGAGATATTGTACTTGTGCCAAAGGTGTTTCCTCCTCTTAATTATCCGCGAAGCTCGTATGCTTCCGGTTTTTGTGCTGCGTGCGGATGTTCCGCTCCAGCATATACGTTCAATTTCTTGAATGTTTGACGACCTAAAGGACCTTTTGGAAGCATTCCTTTGATAGCCAATTCAAGCATTTTTGTTGGGTAGTTCGTGCGCATTTCTAGCGCTGTACGTGATTTAAGGCTACCAGTGTAACCTGAGTGACGGTGATACAATTTGTCTTTCAATTTGTTACCTGTAAGTTCAATTTTCTCTGCATTGATAATGATAACGTGATCACCTGTATCAACGTGTGGTGTGAACGTAGGTTTATGCTTGCCGCGCAAAAGTGATGCAACTTCAGAAGCAAGACGACCAAGCGTCTGTCCTTCAGCGTCGACAACGAGCCATTTACGCTCTACTTCGTGACCTTTAGCCATGAATGTTGTACGCATGTTTTTATCCTCCTAAATGAATATCAATTCAATTGTTCCGTTTTCTCTATCCCTAAACACAATTAACCTTCCGGGGCTTTTTTGTGGGGTTATTGAAATACCATTACTCATCTTACATCGAATGCCACAATAAGTCAAGCACCTTTCTTAAAAACACCAGGAAAAGTTGCCTCAGTCCCCGTAGGTTACACTTTCTAAGTACAAACCGTGTGCCGGTGCGGTTTTGCTTGCTTCATTACGATCGCGTAATTCCAAAATCCGCTTGACATCATCTGGACTATTCCACCCTCTGCCAACTGCCAAAAGCATTCCCGCGATGGTACGGACCATGTTGTACAAGAATCCATCGCCCTCAATCGTCATGATCAGATACTCCCCTTGCTTTTCAAGGGTCAGTTGCCTGACTGTACGTACTTTATTGGACGTTGCGGTTTTGGATGAGCAATAACTTGTAAAATCATGCTTGCCAATTAAATGAAGTGCCGCCTCCTGCATACGTGCCACATCAGGTCGTAAATCGCCAAGATGAACCGAAAAATTACGGTCAAAAGGGCTGTGCACCTCACTATATGACCAGCGATAGCTATACGTCTTACCCTTTGCTGAATAACGCGCATGAAAATCCTCATCGACATATTCAACGCCCATAATTCTTATGTCCGTAGGTAATAAAACATTCAATGCCCGCTGCCAGCGATCCAGAGGGAGCCCAAGCGCTGTATCAAAATGAATGACTTGTCCATTTGCATGAACACCCGCATCCGTTCGTCCACTTGCCACCGAATGCACAGGCATCGTTTTATGAATCTTCACCAATGCCTTATCGATTTCCGATTGCACCGTCCGCATACCCGGTTGGGACTGATACCCTGCAAAGTTTGTCCCATCATAAGAAACAACTGCTTTCACACGTGTCATATGCAACTACCTCCTACCCTCTCGCAAGCACAAGCACTACTACGAGAATAACAAATAACACCATGACCAACGTATCGCGCCAATGCCACCTCAACTGCCGATAGCGCGTTCTTCCCTCGCCCCCACGATAGCCACGAACCTCCATCGCAACCGCAAGATCCTCAGCACGTTTAAAGGCGCTGACGAATAAAGGAACAAGCAACGGAATGACTGCACGGATACGCTGCTTAATAGAGCCTGTACTAATATCCGAGCCTCTAGCCAACTGCGCTTTCAAAATCTTATCTGTCTCATCCATCAACGTTGGGATGAATCGTAAGGAAATCGACATCATCAGCGCCAACTCATGCACGGGCAATTTAAAACGTTTAAATGGACCTAATAAATCCTCTAGTCCATCCGTAATTGAAATAGGCGAGGTTGTTAACGTCAGTACGGACGTCATTAACACAAGCACAAGGAAACGAATCGAGATGAAAATAGCTTGTCTCAATCCTTCCTCATAAATTTTAATGAATTTCCAATCCAGCAACAATGCACCCTCTTTTGTGAAAAAGATATGCATGAGAAACGTGAAAATAATTAAGAATAAAATCGGCTTTAAGCCATTCATTAAAAAGTATAAACGAATCCGTGAACTAAAAATAACCAGTAACGTAAACCCTAGTAATAGTCCATACGTCAACGCATTATTTGCCAAAAACACTGTAATGATGAATAAAAAAACGAATAAGAGCTTCGAGCGTGGATCCAGCTTATGCACAAATGACGTCCCAGGTATGAAGCGTCCGAAAATCATTTTTTCTAACATTCTCGGTCACCTTCTTCCTTCGTCGCTTGGACAATGGCCTCGGCAAGCTGTTCCTCTGTTAAAGCTAATGTTTGCAAAGGACGACCTATCATCTTCTCAATATCACGCTGGAACTTCACAGACCGCGGTAAGCCCAGTCTGAAGGATTTTAATTTCTCTTCATCCCCGAACACTTCCTGTGGCGTCCCTGATAGCACAGAGCGGCCATCATGCATGACAATAATATTATCTGCATAACGCGAGGCATCCTCCATACTATGTGTCACAAGGATCATCGTTAGCTGTTCTTCGACATGCAGCCGATGGAACAGCTCCATAATTTCTTGTCGACCTCTTGGATCAAGTCCAGCTGTTGGCTCGTCTAATACCAGTATGGACGGTCTAAACGCCAACACACCTGCAATGGCAACCCGGCGCATTTGCCCACCCGATAAATCGAATGGCGACTTCTGTGCAACTTCAGGTGGCAATCCAAGGAGCGCAATCAATTCATGCGCTCGCTTCCTTGCCTCTTCCTCAGGCACACCAAAATTCATCGGTCCGAACATAATATCCTTTTCAACCGTTTCTTCAAACAGCTGATGCTCCGGAAATTGAAAGACGATTCCCACATGCCTGCGAACATCCTTCAAACCCTTTGCCTTCGTACCCGCAGAAATGGTTGTCTTACCAATTTGAACAACCCCTTCTGACGGTTTCAATAAACCATTCAAATGCATCAGTAACGTCGATTTGCCAGAACCCGTATGCCCAATGATTGCCGAATAAGAGCCGGAACGGATTGTGGCGTCTACACCTTGCAATGCCCTCTTCTCAAAAGGCGTATCTTTTCCATATAAATAGCCTACTTGCTGAAGTGAGATGTCCATAATTCATTCACCAACTCTTCTTCTGTCATATGTTCACCATCAAGCTCTAATCCAAACTGTCTAAGTAAATTAGATACCTTTAACGCAAACGGTAAATCCAATCCAATCGCTTCTAATTCATCCCCTCGAGCGAAAATTTGCTCGGGCGTTCCAACGGTTAACACTTTCCCTTTATTCATAACGATAATACGATCTGCCAGTAACGCTTCTTCCAAATCATGTGTGATTGAAATAACAGTCAGACCTGTCTTCCGCTTGAGTTCCTCAACAATGCGAATGACTTCGTCACGACCTTGCGGGTCTAGCATAGAAGTCGCCTCATCCATGATTAGTAGACGAGGTTCAAGTGCCAATGCGCCCGCAATCGCAACGCGTTGTTTTTGTCCGCCAGATAAATGGTGCGGCTCATGATTAAGAAAATCACTCATCTTCACTTGCGCAAGTGAATCGTGGACCCGAATTGTCATTTCCTCGAAAGAAACACCATTATTCTCTAAAGCAAACGCCACATCATCTTGGACTGTCGAACCAACAAACTGATTATCTGGATTTTGAAAAACAATGCCCATTTGAGATCGAATATCCCAGATATTTTCTTCCGTCAGCTTCTCGACAAACACATTGACATTTCCCTCGTCCGGGAACAGTAGTCCAATCATCAATTTTGCAAGGGTCGATTTGCCAGAACCATTATGACCGACAATCGCAATCCATTCACCATCCTGCACCGTGAATGACACGTCATCAATGGCCTTCTTCACTTCCTCATCCTCAGTTGGATAAGAAAAGCTCACATGATCAATGGACAGGATTTCCTTCATCACACCTAACACCTCCAGCTATATGTATAATACGAAGGATTCCTTGCAATACGCTAAGGAATCCCCTTCTATCATGTCAAAACTTATTTTTGAATAAAAAAAAGCGCGCACCTCATCCGAAGAAATGCGCTCATATCTATGACTAATACTGGGTGCTCAATCCAGTATCGCGGACGAGGTGCGTAGAGCTAGACCAGTCGGAGAAACTCCCCGCTGATCATAACACTCAGCTTTTAAAGTTGTCGTATAAATCCTTACAGTGTATTGAAAAAGGGTATGTCTGGCTTACGCACAGCCATACCCTCTTTAAAAGTAAATCAATTAAGCAGGGGAACCCCTACCGAATTAAATTAAACTAATTCGATTACGACTACAGGTGCACCATCGCCACGGCGAGGTCCCATTTTCATAATACGTGTGTATCCACCTTGACGCTCAGCGTAGCGTGGAGCCACATTATCAAAAAGTTTTTGGATGGCAAAGATTTCTGTCTCCTTGCCTTCTTCGTCCGTTACTGAAACGAGTTCACGACGGATGAATTGTGCAACTTGACGACGTGCGTGCAAGTCTCCACGTTTTCCAAGTGTAATCATTTTTTCAACTACAGAACGCAATTCTTTCGCGCGTGCTTCAGTTGTTTGAATACGCTCATGTACGATAAGGTCTGTCGCTAGGTCGCGAAGCATCGCTTTACGTTGTGAACTTGTACGTCCAAGTTTTCTGTATCCCATTAGAAGTTTCCCTCCTCAATCTATAAATTGGCTCAATCTTCTAAGCGTAACTCTAGGTTAAGCTCGTCCAATTTTGCTTTCACTTCTTCAAGTGATTTACGGCCGAGATTTCGCACTTTCATCATTTCGTCTTCAGACTTGCTAGCAAGTTCAAGAACAGTATTGATGCCTGCGCGTTTCAGGCAGTTGTAAGATCTAACAGAAAGGTCGAGTTCCTCAATCGTCATCTCAAGTACTTTCTCTTTTTGATCTTCCTCTTTTTCCACCATGATTTCAGCAGTTTGTGCTTCGTCAGTCATGCCGACAAATATATTTAAGTGCTCAGTAAGAATTTTTGCTCCAAGCGCAACAGCTTCTTTCGGACCAATGCTTCCATCTGTCCAAACATCCAATGTCAACTTATCGAAGTTCGTCATTTGACCAACACGAGTGTTTTCCACTTGGAAGTTAACACGTGAAACTGGAGTGTAAATAGAGTCAATCGGAATAACACCAATCGCAAGATCCTCACGTTTGTTCTGATCAGAAGGTGCATAACCTCGACCACGTACAGCATACATACGCATGCGCAAGTGTCCGTTTTTACCAAGTGTTGCGATAGGTAGTTCAGGATTCAATACTTCTACGTCACTATCATGTGTAATGTCAGCAGCCGTAATCGTACCTTCACCTTTCACATCTATTTCAATCACTTTCTCTTCATCTGAATAGACTTTAAGAGCTAGTTTCTTCACGTTCAAAATAATTGTTGCGACGTCTTCAACGACACCTTCAATTGTAGAGAATTCATGAAGTACACCATCGATTTGGATAGATGTAACAGCGGCTCCAGGCAATGAGCTTAATAGGATGCGGCGCAGGGAATTCCCTAGCGTATTACCATATCCACGCTCAAGTGGTTCGATGATAAACTTACCAAACTTGGAATTATCACTGATCATAACTGTTTCAATCTTCGGTTTCTCAATCTCGATCATTTATTTACCCTCCTTTAAACGTCGAATGTATAGGCCGTTCCATATTGAAATCGAGTTTCACAGACGGCAATTTGCAATCGCACAATTCATTTTTGACAATAATTGTGTTTCTCAATCAAATGGAGTACAAGCCATTATACACGACGGCGTTTTGGCGGACGGCATCCGTTGTGCGGAACCGGTGTAACGTCTCTGATTGCAGTAACTTCAAGACCTGCTGCTTGTAGTGAACGAATTGCTGCTTCACGTCCAGCACCTGGACCTTTAACAGTAACTTCCAATGTTTTCAAGCCGTGCTCCATAGATGTTTTTGCAGCTGTTTCAGCAGCCATCTGTGCAGCAAACGGGGTAGATTTACGGGAACCTCTAAAACCTAGTGCACCAGCACTTGACCAAGATAATGCATTACCTTGCATGTCAGTAATTGTAACGATTGTATTGTTAAACGTCGAACGGATATGTGCAATACCTGATTCGATATTCTTTTTCACGCGACGTTTACGAGTTTGTTGTTTACGTGCCATGTTAAGAAGATACCTCCTTTACCTATTATTTTTTCTTGTTCGCAACTGTCCGCTTTGGACCTTTACGAGTACGTGCGTTATTTTTCGTGTTTTGTCCACGAACAGGTAATCCACGACGGTGACGGATACCACGGAAGCTACCAATTTCCATCAAACGTTTGATGTTAAGAGAAGTTTCACGACGAAGGTCCCCTTCAACTTTTAAGCCGTCAATTTCCTCACGGATTTTATCAAGCTCAGCATCAGTAAGATCGCGTACGCGTGCTTCTTCAGATACTCCAGCTGCTGCCAATACTTTCTGAGCAGTTGTTTTTCCGATTCCGAAAATGTAAGTCAATGAAATTACAACGCGCTTATCGCGCGGAACGTCTACACCAGCAATACGTGCCATATAGATTGTGCACCTCCTTCTGAATTAACCTTGTCTTTGTTTATGTTTCGGATTTTCACAGATTACCATTACTCGGCCACGTCTGCGAATAATTTTACATTTTTCACAGATCGGTTTTACAGATGGTCTTACTTTCATCTTACCCAACCTCCTTCAATATTCCGGAGTGCAAAAGTTTATTTAAAACGGTATGTGATACGACCACGTGTTAAATCATAAGGCGAAAGTTCCATTGTCACTTTGTCGCCAGGCAGGATGCGGATAAAGTGCATACGAATTTTGCCTGATACATGCGCAAGAATCGTATGGCCGTTTTCCAGCTCTACTTTGAACATCGCGTTTGGCAACGTTTCGACTACGGTTCCTTCAACTTCAATTACATCGTCTTTCGCCATCAATCCTGTCTCCCTTCTATATCCAATAAAGGTTCTCACCATCGAGCGGCATCAGTCTCAAATCAATTATGCCTTGGCATAATTGCGTCTGGATTTTGAAATGCGCTTTGCGCATTTAACTCCCCTCAAAATCCATGACATCCGCCGGTGGCTTAACTTGAATCAGCGCGTATTTGAACTCACACTGATATAGTTATAGCCGGCATTCACTCCAACACATATTGAAATGGTGGACTTAGCTGAATCAAGTTAAAGCTTCCTTCAACATATGTCTGGATTGCATGAGTGATGTTCGAAAGACGTCTGTCACATTTCGTTTCCCTTAAGTCAGTCCCCGACCTCTTGTTGTGGAAAATCGCGTCGGAATGGACACGACTGTCCAGATTGCCGTGGATGAGTTCCTAGTTGCGCTATACAGTTCTTTCCACTAAATGATTATACCTACTTTTGTAGCTAAATGCACTTATGAGGATTCAGAACCTACGCCCGCAGAACTCCGACTAGTTCCTATACCGGGCATCAAATGCTTTTGCAGCTCGTTGAATTACCTCTTCATACCATATTACTACTATGCCCAAAAATGACCAATAATATCTACGGCTGAAAAAGCTTACTGTCCGCTTTTTTGAAGAAGAGCGTCCAGATCTTTGAAAACGTCACTGATGTCCTGTTGTCCATCAATGTTAGCCAACACGCCTTTGGCATCATAATAAGCCAATAGCGGTGCCGTTTGGTTCATATTTACTTCCAGACGGTTTGTTACAGTTTCGGGATTGTCATCCGCACGTTGGTAAAGATCGCCACCATCTTTATTACATTTCCCTTCAACCTTTGGCGGGTTGAATTGAAGATGATAAGATGAGCCGCAAACTTTACAAATACGACGGCCAGTTAGCCTTGCGATAAGTTCTTCTTTCTCAACTTGGATATTGAGTACATGATCAATTTTTCGTCCCATGTCAGCGAGTAAACCATCAAGCGCTTCTGCTTGTGGAACTGTACGCGGGAATCCATCGAGTAGAAAACCATTATCACAATCGGATTTGCTTAATCGTTCACGCACAATGCCAATTGTTACTTCATCAGGAACAAGAGCGCCTTGATCCATGAACGATTTTGCTTTGACTCCAAGTTCCGTACCTTCTTGAATAGCTGCACGGAACATATCGCCTGTAGAAATATGAGGGGTTTCGTACTTTTCGACAATTCCGTCTGCCTGTGTACCTTTACCAGCACCTGGCAGACCCATTAATACGATATTCATACGTCTTGCCCTCCCATTTTCACATCCGAGCTACAAAAAGTTGTAACTCTTATTTCATGAAACCTTTGTAATGCCTTTTCACAAGTTGTGATTCAAGCTGCTTCATCGTTTCAAGGGCAACCCCAACGACGATGATTAGACTTGTTCCTCCAATTTGCGCGGCCTGTGGAAGGTTTGCAAAATTGATAAAGAATATCGGCATGACTGATACAACTGAAAGGAAAATTGCTCCTACAAATGTCAGTCGATACAAAGTTTTCGTTAAGTAGCTTTGAGTGTTTTGTCCTGGACGAATGCCCGGGATATACGCACCCTGCTTTTTAAGATTATCCGCAATATTTTCTGGATTCACTTGGATAAACGCATAGAAGTACGTGAATGCAACAATCAATGCGATGTAGAAGACCATACCAACCGGTTTCGTATAATCGAATACAGTCGTAATTGTTGTCGTCACACTATTTGTTCCAAAGAAAGCAGCCAATGATTGTGGCGTCATGAAAAATGCTGCCGCAAAGATTACCGGGATAACTCCCGCAGCATTAAGTTTCAATGGTAAATGTGTCTGTTGACTTGCAGTCGAAGGACCGCGGCCAGTGACACGCTTCGCATATTGGATTGGAATTTTCCGTAGTGCTTCTTGGAAGTAGATAATCCCAACAGTTATTGCAATGACCACTAGGAGTAACAGAAGCATCATCGCAATTCTAATGAATAGCGCGTCGCCTGCATCCTGGATCTGAGTTGCGTAAAGTTGGTTGACTGCATTTGGAATCGCTGCAACAATACCTGCAAAGATAATGATGGAAATACCATTTCCAACACCTTTTGCCGTAATTTGCTCGCCAAGCCATAGAAGAAATGCAGTTCCTGCCGTCAATACGATCGCAATGACCACATATGTCGAAACACCTTCGCTAGTTATTAGCGTACCGTCGTACATCCGGTTGAAACCAAATGACATGGCAATCGCTTGAATAAAAGCTAGGATTATTGTGAAATATCTTGTGAACTGAGCAAGTTTACGTCTTCCAACGTCCCCTTGTTTCGCCCATTCAGAAAATTTCGGCACAACATCCATTTGCAATAATTGCACGATAATAGATGCTGTAATGTATGGCATAATCCCCATCGTTAAGATAGAGAAGTTAGCAAGAGCTCCCCCGCCAAATACATTCATTAACCCAATCAGATTATTATCAGATTGTTGTAAAGCAGTTGCGTCAACGTTTGGAACTGGGATGAATGTCCCTAGTCGATAAACGATCAGCACAAGTAATGTGTAAAAGATTTTAGACCGTATATCTCTAACGCGCATAAAGTTGGAGATTGTCTGAAACATTAAACCACCTCGGTTTGCCCGCCCGCTTTCTCGATCGCTTCAACAGCAGAAGCAGAGAATTTGTGAGCTTTGACAGTGATCTTTTTATCAAGAGTTCCGTTTCCAAGAATCTTAATTCCTGATTTGGCTTTGCTCACGATGCCTGATTCGAGTAGTAGCTCGGGAGTTACTTCCGTTCCAGCATCGAAACGATTAAGTGTATCAAGGTTTACGATTGCATATTCCTTACGGTTAATGTTCGTAAATCCACGCTTAGGAAGACGTTGGAAAAGTGGAATCTGTCCACCCTCGAATCCTAGACGTACGCCACCGCCCGAACGTGAGTTTTGACCATCATGACCTCTACCAGAAGTCTTACCATGACCAGAACCTGTACCACGTCCAACACGTTTACGTTTTTTACGAGCACCTTCAGCTGGTTTCATATCGTGTAATTTCATTTCTTTGGCACCTCCTTATTCAAAAATCGGAATTATTGTTCCTTGACAGTAACCAGGTGGTCCACTCTGTTGATCATGCCGCGAATTGCAACATTATCTTGGTGTTCTACCGTTTGGTTCAATTTACGTAGTCCAAGCGCTTCAACAGTTTTACGTTGTGCTGGCTTTGAACCGATTACGCTTTTTGTAAGGGTGATTTCAAGTTTGTTCGCCATTGTGTTTCCCCCCTTAACCTAACAGTTCTTCTACGGATTTGCCGCGCAATTTAGCTACATCTTCAGCGCGTTTCAAATTCGTCAATCCTTCGATTGTTGCACGAACCATATTGATTGGTGTGCTTGAACCTAGGGATTTGGAAAGAATATCCGTGATACCTGCAAGTTCAAGTACCGCACGGACAGGTCCACCAGCGATTACTCCAGTACCAGGTGCTGCAGGTTTGATAAGAATTTTTCCTGCACCAAAATGTCCAAGTACTTGGTGTGGAGTCGTTCCTTTGACCATTGGTACAACGATCAAATTCTTCTTCGCATCTTCGATAGCTTTACGGATTGCATCTGGAACTTCTTGTGCTTTACCTGTACCGAAACCTACACGACCATTTTTATCTCCGACAACGACGAGAGCTGTAAAGCGGAAACGACGTCCACCTTTTACAACTTTCGCTACGCGGTTAATCGTAACTACGCGTTCTTCGAATTCACTTTGTTTCTGATCATTACGACGCATGAAATGTGTCCCTCCTTCTTAATTAAAATTCCAGACCGTTTTCACGTGCTGCGTCCGCAAGAGCTTTCACACGGCCGTGAAATAGGTAACCGCCACGGTCGAAAACTACCGCCTTGACGTCCTTTTCAACAGCTTTTTTCGCGATCAACTCGCCGACTTTAGCCGCTGCTGCAGTGTCTGCCTTGGAATCAGAACCGAAGTCTTTATCCATTGTAGAAGCACTTGCAATCGTTACGGCATTTACATCATCGATCAATTGAGCATAGATATGCTTGTTTGAACGGAAGACGTTTAGACGTGGACGAGCTGCAGTTCCGCTAATTTTCGTACGTACGCGTACATGACGCTTTTTACGAGTAACGTTTTTATCTTGTTTCGTGATCATCGTGGTCACTCCTTCCGGGATGCCTTAAGCGGCATTATTTACCTGTTTTACCTTCTTTACGACGTACGATTTCGCCTTCATAACGAATCCCTTTGCCTTTATACGGCTCTGGTGGGCGTACTTGTCGGATGTTCGATGCTAGAGCACCAACGCGTTCTTTGTTAATACCGCGTACAATGATTTTTGTGTTTGCAGGAACTTCAACTACGATTCCTGCTTCCGGTGTGAATTCAACCGGATGTGAGTAACCTACGTTCAATACAAGTTTTGTACCTTGAAGTGATGCACGGTAACCTACCCCAACAAGTTCAAGAGTTTTTTCAAAACCTTTTGAAACGCCTGTCACCATATTATCGAGTAATGAACGTGTCGTTCCGTGAATAGAACGATGTTCTTTAGATTCAGAAGGACGGACCAAAGTGATCACGTTAGCTTCTTGCTCGATTTTAATATCAGAGTTAAATGTGTTTGTAAGTTCGCCTTTAGGTCCTTTAACAGTAACGAAGTTGCCATCAGCGATGGTTACAGTTACGTCTGCAGGTACCTCAATCGGCTTTTTGCCAATACGGGACATTCAATTGCACCTCCATTCATTTGTTACAAATTACCATACGTAAGCGACTACTTCTCCGCCTACTTGTTTAGCACGTGCTTCCTTATCAGTAAGGACACCGTGTGATGTTGAAACGAGGGCGATGCCAAGACCATTCAAAACTTTAGGTACTTCATTTGTTTTTGCGTAAACACGAAGACCAGGTTTTGAAATACGTTTAAGACCTGTGATAACACGCTCGTTGTTTTGACCATATTTAAGGAAAATGCGGATGATACCTTGTTTGCTATCCTCTACGAATTCAACTTCGCGGACGAAACCTTCGCGTTTCAAGATTTCTGCAATTTCTTTTTTCATATTTGAAGCAGGTACTTCAAGCTTCTCGTGACGAACCATGTTCGCGTTACGGATGCGTGTAAGCATATCTGCGATCGGATCACTCATTGTCATTCCATTTACCTCCTTCCCAAATTGCCGGGTTTACCAGCTGGCTTTTTTAACGCCTGGAATTTGTCCTTTGTACGCTAGTTCGCGGAAACAAATACGGCAAAGCTTGAATTTACGATATACAGAATGCGGACGACCACAACGCTCACAGCGTGTGTATGCCTGCACTGGGTGCTTAGGTGTACGTTGTTGTTTAGCGATCATTGATTTTTTAGCCACGTTTACGCCTCCCTCTTATTTACTTTTGGAACGGCATGCCGAACTGCGTTAATAACTCACGTGCTTCTTCATCGGAGTTTGCAGTTGTAACGATGACGATATCCATACCGCGTATTTTAGAAACTTTATCGTAGTCGATTTCAGGGAAAATAAGTTGCTCTTTAACTCCAAGCGTATAGTTTCCGCGACCATCGAATGCTTTCTTTGAAACACCACGGAAATCACGTACACGAGGTAACGAAACCGAGATTAGCTTATCAAGGAACTCATACATACGCTCACCGCGTAGTGTAACTTTAGTTCCGATAGGCATCCCTTCACGGAGACGGAATCCCGCGATTGATTTCTTCGCTTTTGTGATGACCGGTTTTTGACCAGCAATGATTGTAAGATCTTCTACTGCTGCGTCTAGTGCTTTCGTGTTTTGAACAGCATCACCAACACCCATGTTGATGACGATTTTGTCGACTTTTGGTACTTGCATAACTGACGTATATTCAAACTTGCTCATAAGAGCAGGTGTGACTTCACTTTTAAACTTTTCCTTTAGACGGCTCATCTGTTGGACCTCCTTTCATCCGTTACTTATTTATCCAGGTTTTCACCGGATTTTTTAGCAACACGAACTTTTTTGCCATTTTCAATCTTGTATCCTACACGAGTGGGCTCGCCTGTCTTAGGATCGATCACCATGACGTTTGATACGTGAATCGCTGCCTCTAGGCTAATGATTCCACCTTGAGGATTTTCTTGGTTAGGTTTCGTATGTTTTTTAACAATATTGATACCTTCCACAAGTACGCGATCCTTTTTAGGATAAGCAACTAGGATCACACCTGTTTTGCCTTTATCTTTACCTGTGATCACCATAACTTTATCGCCTTTTTTAACATGCATTCTGTCGCACCTCCTTGATTGGCACTGTCATGTGAATTAAAGAACTTCTGGAGCTAGTGAAATGATTTTCATGAAGTTACTGTCGCGGAGTTCGCGAGCAACTGGTCCGAAAATACGTGTTCCACGTGGGCTCTTATCGTCACGGATGATAACACATGCGTTTTCATCAAACGTAATGTATGAACCATCTTTACGACGTACCCCGCTTTTCGTACGAACGATAACAGCTTTTACAACTTCACCTTTTTTAACAACGCCACCTGGTGTTGCTTTTTTAACCGTAACCACGACTACATCACCGATGTTTGCTACTTTACGGCCTGAACCGCCTAAAACTTTAATTGTAAGTACTTCACGAGCGCCTGAGTTGTCAGCGACTTTCATGCGACTTTCCTGTTGAATCATTGAGGCTACCTCCTCCCGGATTTATATCTCCGAACGTTATTAGATGATGACCGCTTTTTCGACGATTTCTAGAACACGGAAACGTTTTGTTGCTGGTAATGGACGAGTCTCCATAATACGAACAACATCACCGCTTTTCGCTTCATTCAATTCATCATGGGCCTTGAATTTCTTAGAGTACTTTACACGTTTACCGTATAAAGCGTGCTTCTTTTGTGTTTCGATCATTACAGTAACTGTTTTATCCATTTTGTCGGATACTACACGGCCTGTATACACTTTGCGCTGGTTACGCTCAGTCATGGCTGCAACCTCCTTCATCAGTTATTTGCACTGATTTCTCTTTGACGTATTACAGTTTTCATGCGCGCAATCGATTTACGTACTTCACGGATGCGTGCAGTGTTTTCTAATTGACCTGTCGCTAACTGGAAGCGTAGGTTGAAAAGCTCTTCTTTCAGTGATTTCACTTTTTGCTCAATCTCTGCAGTTGTTAAGTCACGGATTTCATTAGCTTTCATTAGATTCACCACCAATTTCTTCACGTTTTACAAACTTACACTTGATAGGAAGCTTGTGAGATGCGAGGCGAAGTGCTTCACGTGCAACTTCTTCTGACACACCTGCGATTTCAAACATAACTCTGCCAGGTTTAACAACTGCTACCCAGCCTTCTACAGCACCTTTACCGGAACCCATCCGGACTTCAAGAGGCTTTTTCGTATATGATTTATGCGGGAAGATGTTGATCCAAACTTTACCGCCACGTTTCATATAACGTGTCATCGAAATACGTGCAGCTTCAATTTGACGGTTTGTAATCCATGCAGATTCCATAGCTTGGATACCGAACTCACCGAACTGTACCGTTGCTCCGCCTTTTGTAGTTCCGCGCATTTTACCACGGAATACACGACGATATTTAACGCGTTTAGGCATTAACATATTAGTTGCCTCCTTCCTCAGAGTTCTTCTTCTTCACTGGAAGGACTTCTCCACGGTAAATCCATACTTTAACGCCAAGCTTACCATAAGTTGTGTCTGCTTCTGCGTGTGCATAATCAATGTCTGCACGTAGTGTATGGAGAGGGACAGTACCTTCACTGTAATGTTCCGCACGAGCGATGTCTGCACCGCCAAGACGTCCAGATACTTGTGTTTTAATTCCTTTAGCGCCAGAGCGAATTGTACGTTGAATCGCTTGTTTCTGTGCACGACGGAATGATACGCGGCTTTCTAGTTGACGTGCAATTGATTCTGCGACTAGTTTCGCATCAAGGTCTGCACGCTTGATTTCGATAATGTTGATGTGAACACGCTTGCCTGAGATATCATTAAGTTGTTTACGAAGTACTTCTACCTCGGAACCACCTTTACCGATTACCATACCTGGCTTCGCAGTGTGAATAGTAACGTTAACTCGTTTTGCAGCGCGTTCGATTTCTACTTTAGAAACAGAAGCTTCTACAAGACGTTTTTCAATATAAGCACGGATTTTTAAATCTTCGTGTAGTAGAGTCGCATAGTCTTTTTCAGCATACCATTTTGACTCCCAATCACGGATGATACCAACCCGTAAACCGTTAGGATGTACTTTTTGACCCACGAATTATCCCTCCTTTTTTTCTGATACCACTACAGTGATGTGGCTTGTGCGTTTGTTGATTGCACTCGCGCGTCCCTGTGCACGTGGACGGAAACGTTTCATTGTCGGACCTTCATCTACGAATACTTCGCTGATGATTAGGTTTTCGACATTCATTTCGTAGTTATGTTCAGCATTTGCAATCGCTGAATTTAATACTTTTTCCACTACCGGAGATGCCGCTTTCGGCGTCAGGCGTAGAATCGCGACAGCTTCACCGATTTTTTTGCCCCGGATAAGATCAACGACTAAACGGACTTTACGAGGAGCAATACGGACTGTGCGGGCAATAGCTTTTGCTTGTTGCATCAGATTAACCTCCTCTCAATTAGCGTCTTGTTTTCTTATCGTCAGCGCCATGACCTTTGTATGTGCGCGTAGGTGCGAATTCACCTAGTTTATGACCTACCATATCTTCAGTCACATAGACAGGTACGTGTTTACGTCCGTCGTAGACAGCAATCGTCATTCCAATGAACGACGGGAAGATAGTTGAACGGCGTGACCAAGTTTTAATAACCTGTTTTTTCTGGGATTCCTTTTGTTCTTCAACCTTTTTAATAAGGTGATCATCTACAAAAGGTCCTTTTTTCAAGCTGCGGCCCATGTCGGAACCTCCCTCCGTGTTTGTACTACGGTCCAATCATTGAACCGCAGTGCGCTCACATTATTTTTTACGACGACGAACAATAAATTTGTCGGATTTGTTGTTTTTCTTGCGAGTTTTGAAACCAAGAGTTGGTTTACCCCAAGGAGTAACTGGTGACTTCATACCAATACCAGTACGTCCTTCACCACCACCATGTGGGTGATCGTTAGGGTTCATAACAGAACCACGAACCGCTGGGCGTTTGCCTAACCAACGTGAGCGTCCTGCTTTACCGATATTAATAAGTTCGTGTTGCTCATTACCAACGTGACCAATTGTCGCGCGGCATGTTGCAAGGATCATGCGAACTTCGCCAGATTGAAGACGTACGATAACGTATTTATCTTCGCGGCCTAGTAGCTGAGCAGATGTACCTGCTGAACGTACAAGTTGACCACCTTTACCTGGTTTCAATTCGATGTTATGGATAGTTGAACCCATTGGAATATTTTCAAGTGGAAGTGTGTTACCTACTTTAATATCCGCATCTGGACCTGACATAACTGTCATGCCAACTTCCAATCCTTTTGGTGCGAGGATATAACGTTTCTCCCCGTCTACATAATTGATTAAAGCGATGTTCGCAGAACGGTTCGGATCGTATTCGATCGTAGCAACGCGTCCAGGTATGCCATCTTTCCGGCGTTGGAAATCGATGACACGGTATTGGCGCTTATGGCCTCCACCTTGGTGACGAACAGTAGTCCTACCTGTATTGTTACGGCCGCCTTTCCGTTTAAGCGGTGCAAGCAATGATTTTTCTGGTTTGTCTGTAGTAATTTCAGCAAAGTCAGAAGAAGTCATGTTACGACGTCCGTTGGAGGTAGGTTTGTATTTCTTAATCGCCATTGGTGTTCCCTCCTTTGTATAATTAACTAGCTTAGGTGATTAAATTAGATTTCAAAAAGTTCGATGTCTTTTGAATCAGCAGTTAGTGTAACAATCGCTTTACGGCGTTTGTTTGTATAGCCTGCGTGTTTACCCATACGTTTGAACTTACCTTTGTAGTTCTGAACGTTGACTTTTTCGACTTTTACTCCGAAAATTTCTTCGACAGCTTGCTTCACATGTGTTTTGTTAGCGCGCGTGTCAACTTCGAAAGTATATTTTTTGAATTCCATTTGCTCAGAAGAACGCTCGGTAATGACCGGACGTTTTAAAATATCACGTGCTTCCATTAACCAAGCACCTCCTCTACTTTTTGAACTGCTGCTTTCGTCATAACAAGTTTGTTATGGCCGATAAGGTCAAGGACGTTAAGTCCTGATGCAGTAACAACACTGATTCCAGGGATGTTACGTGCTGATAATGCTACTGTTTCGTCTAAGTCTGCAGTTACGATCAATGCTTTTTTCTCGATTGAAAGTGCTGCTAGTACTTTAACGAATTCTTTTGTTTTTGGTGCATCGAATGTAAGTCCATCAAGAACGATCATGTCTTCTTCGCGTACTTTCGTTGAAAGTGCTGAAAGAAGAGCTAATCTACGAACTTTTTTCGGTAGTTTGTAACTATAGCTTCTTGGATTCGGACCAAATACGATACCGCCTCCACGCCATTGCGGTGAACGAATCGACCCTTGACGAGCACGTCCTGTTCCTTTTTGGCGCCATGGTTTACGTCCACCACCAGCGACTTCCGCGCGTGTTTTTACTTTATGGTTCCCTTGGCGTAATGACGCACGCTGTTGAACCAATGCTTCAAATAAGACAGCTTCGTTCGGCACGATTCCAAAAATCGCATCGTTTAGTTCGATGTCGCCGACAGAAGAACCTGTCTGGTTTAGTACGGATACTTTAGGCATTCCTGTTTCCTCCTTTCTTTAGTGGTCAGTTCCCTTTGATTGCGCTGCGCACTTGTAGAAGTGACTTGCGTGATCCCGGAACGTTACCTTTTACAAGTAGCAAGTTACGTTCTACATCTACTCGTATGATTTCAAGATTTTGAATCGTTACTGTTTTACCACCCATACGTCCTGGTAGTTTTTTTCCTTTGAATACACGTTGAGCATCAACAGATCCGATAGAACCTGGTGCGCGGTGAAAACGTGATCCGTGGCTCATTGGTCCTTGTGAATAACCGTGGCGTTTAACAACACCTTGGAACCCTTTACCTTTTGTTGTTCCTGTAATATCGACAATATCGCCTTCAGCGAAAGTATCAACTTTGACTTCCTGACCAACTTCGTACCCGTTCACGTCTAATTCGCGGAATTCGCGAATGAAGCGCTTAGGTGCCGTAGCAGCTTTAGCAACATGTCCTTTTTCAGGTTTGTTAGCTAGCTTTTCTCGTTTATCTTCAAAACCGATTTGGATTGATTCGTAGCCGTCTGTTTCAGTTGTTTTCTTTTGAAGAACAACGTTTTGTCCAGCTGCAATTACCGTTACCGGGATGAGGTCGCCGTTTTCAGCAAATACTTGCGTCATACCGACTTTTCTTCCTAAGATTCCTTTGGTCATTTGTCACACCTCCTGAATTAATTTAAGTTTTATTTAGTAGCAATTAAAGTTTGATTTCAATGTCTACGCCCGATGGTAAATCGAGTTTCATTAACGCATCCACAGTTTGTGGTGTTGGGTTAACGATGTCGATAAGACGTTTGTGTGTACGCATTTCAAACTGTTCGCGCGAATCTTTGTATTTATGCACCGCACGAAGAATCGTGTAAACAGATCTTTCAGTTGGAAGTGGAATCGGACCCGACACACTAGCACCTGAACGTTTTGCTGTTTCTACAATTTTCTCAGCTGATTGATCCAAAATTCTGTGATCATATGCTTTCAAACGAATACGAATCTTTTGTTTTGCCATTATTTTCCCTCCTTTTCGCCTATTTTGTTATAGACATTCTCCACGAAAATTTCCCACACACATGCCATGGCAAAGCGGCCGGGTGTGTCGGCAACCTCTCGCTTCATCGCAGTCAAAGACCAACATTAAAGATTATACACGTAAAAAAAGAATTCCGCAAGTCTTTTGTGGAATTTCTTTTCTCAACTTTACTATTATAATTCTATTTGATTTGAAATGCAACTTGTATGTTAATAGTCAGACCATTTAACTCAAGCCTCTTACTGATTAGTTATGCACAAGAGTAGCACAACACTTCCATATCGAAGCATTTAAGATATCGCGAGAAAAAATCCCGCCACAAAGGGCGGGATTTAAGAATCTAAAATTATTTAAGGATTGAAGCTACAACGCCAGCGCCTACAGTACGTCCACCCTCACGGATAGAGAATTTCGTACCTTCTTCTAGAGCGATTGGAGCGATTAGTTCGATTGTCATTTCAATGTTATCTCCAGGCATAACCATTTCTACGCCTTCTGGAAGAGCGATAACGCCAGTCACGTCAGTTGTACGGAAGTAGAACTGTGGACGGTAGTTTGAGAAGAATGGAGTGTGACGTCCACCCTCTTCTTTTGAAAGAACATAAACTTCAGATGTAAACTTTGTGTGTGGAACGATTGTACCTGGTTTAGCAAGTACTTGTCCGCGTTGGATGTCATCACGAGCTACACCACGAAGTAGTGCACCGATGTTGTCACCAGCTTCTGCATAATCAAGAAGTTTACGGAACATTTCTACACCTGTAACAGTTGTAGATTTTGCTTCTTCAACGATACCGATGATATCAACAACATCTCCAACTTTAACTACTCCACGCTCAACGCGTCCAGTAGCAACAGTTCCACGTCCTGTGATTGAGAATACGTCCTCAACAGGCATCATGAATGGTTTTTCAGTATCACGTGGTGGTGTTGGGATGTACTCGTCAACAGCAGTCATAAGTTCCATGATTTTATCTTCGTATGCTTCGTCGCCTTCAAGTGCTTTAAGAGCAGAACCTTTAATGACAGGAATGTCATCGCCAGGGAAGTCATATTCAGAAAGAAGATCACGAATTTCCATTTCAACAAGCTCAAGAAGTTCTTCGTCATCAACCATGTCACATTTGTTCATGAATACTACTAGGTAAGGAACACCAACTTGACGTGAAAGAAGGATGTGCTCACGTGTTTGTGGCATTGGACCATCAGCTGCAGAAACAACTAGGATTCCGCCGTCCATTTGAGCAGCACCAGTGATCATGTTTTTAACATAGTCGGCGTGACCTGGGCAGTCAACGTGTGCATAGTGACGAGTTTCAGTTTCATATTCGATGTGAGACGTGTTAATAGTAATACCACGCTCTTTTTCTTCAGGTGCGTTATCAACATCAGCGTATGAACGTGCTGTTCCACCTAATTTTTTAGAAAGAACTGTTGCGATTGCTGCAGTTAGAGTTGTTTTACCATGGTCAACGTGACCAATTGTTCCAACGTTAGCATGTGTTTTGGAACGATCGAATTTTTCTTTACCCATTTGGGAATTCCTCCTTAAAATATAAAAGTTTTTTTAGTTTTTTTGAAGCTACAGGTGTTGGAGGGCCCTCCACCTACCCATATCTTACAAGTAATTTACTATAGAAACAAGTTCAAATTATAATTATTCGCCCTTGTTTTTCTTGATGATTTCTTCAGCAATTGATTTCGGCACTTCTTCGTAGTGATCGAATACCATTGAGAAGTTTCCGCGTCCTTGTGTGTTAGAACGAAGAGATGTTGCATAACCAAACATGTTCGCAAGTGGAACCATTGCACGAACTACTTGTGAATTACCACGAGCTTCCATTCCTTCTACACGGCCACGGCGTGAAGTAACGTCACCCATGATATCGCCCATGTATTCTTCTGGAATTTGAACTTCTACTTTCATCATTGGTTCAAGTAGAACTGGGTTAACTTTCGATACAGCGTTTTTCAATGCCATAGATGCAGCAATTTTGAACGCCATTTCGTTGGAGTCAACGTCATGGTAAGAACCGTCGAATAGACGAGCTTTAATGTCGATTAAAGGATAACCAGCAATTACACCATTATCAAGTGAATCACGGATACCTGCTTCAACTGCCGGAATATATTCACGTGGAACAGATCCTCCGACAACATTATTGACGAACTCGAATCCTTTTCCTTCTTCGTTAGGAGAGAACTCGATCCAAACGTGACCAAACTGTCCGCGTCCACCGGATTGACGCACGAATTTACCTTCAACTTCCGCTGAAGCACGGAATGTTTCACGGTAAGATACTTGCGGTGCTCCAACGTTCGCTTCAACATTGAATTCACGACGCATACGGTCTACAAGAACGTCAAGATGCAACTCGCCCATACCGGCGATGATTACTTCTCCAGTTTCTTGGTCTGTGTGCGCACGGAATGTTGGGTCTTCCTCTTGAAGCTTAGCAAGCGCCATACCCATTTTATCTTGGTCGGCTTTTGTTTTAGGTTCAACAGAAAGTGAAATTACTGGTTCTGGGAAGTCCATTGACTCTAGGATTACAAGTGCTTTGTCGTCACATAATGTGTCGCCAGTTCCTGTATCTTTAAGTCCGACTGCAGCAGCAATCTCCCCTGCGTGTACTTCAGCAATTTCTTCACGAGAGTTCGCATGCATTTGTAGAATACGTCCTACGCGCTCACGCTTACCTTTTGAAGAGTTTTGCACGTATGATCCTGATTGAAGAACACCAGAATACACACGGAAGAATGTAAGTTTACCTACATAAGGGTCTGTCATTACTTTAAAAGCAAGTGCCGAGAACGGCTCTTCGTCGCTTGAGTGACGTTCTACTTCTTCATCAGTCTCAGGATTCGTCCCTTTCATAGCAGCGATATCAAGTGGTGATGGGAGGTAGTCGATTACTGCGTCAAGGACGAGTTGGACACCTTTGTTCTTGAATGCAGTTCCACATACGACAGGGTAGAATTCAACTGCAAGCGTAGCTTTACGAATTGCAGCTTTGATTTCTTCTTTCGTAATTTCTTCTTCATCCAAGAATTTGTTCATAAGATCTTCGTCGAATTCAGCAACCGCTTCAATTAGCTTTTCACGGTATTCTTCTGCTTTCGCACGATGTTCTTCTGGAATTTCTTTTATTTCAGCATTTAGACCTGTGTCATCGCCGTAGTAAACAGCATTCATTTCAACTAGGTCAATGATTGCAGCGAAAGAATCTTCTGCACCAATTGGTAATTGAATTGGATGTGCGTTTGCACCAAGACGCTCAACTAGTGTACCTACTGAGTAAAGGAAATCTGCACCCATTTTGTCCATTTTGTTGACAAAAACTAGACGCGGAACGCCGTAGTTTGTCGCTTGACGCCAAACTGTTTCTGTTTGTGGTTCAACGCCCGATTGAGCGTCAAGTACCGTTACAGCACCATCAAGAACACGAAGTGAACGTTCAACTTCAACAGTGAAGTCTACGTGACCTGGTGTGTCAATGATGTTTACGCGGTGAGCTTTCCATTCTGCAGTTGTTGCAGCGGAAGTGATCGTGATACCACGTTCTTGCTCTTGTTCCATCCAGTCCATTTGAGATGCACCTTCGTGCGTTTCTCCGATTTTGTGGATTTTACCAGTGTAATAAAGGATACGCTCAGTCGTAGTTGTTTTACCAGCATCGATGTGAGCCATGATACCAATATTACGTGTATTCTCTAAGGAGAATTTTCTAGCCATGTTGTTGATCTCCTTCCGTTTCGGATTAGAGTATGAACTTTATTCGCGGAATAAAGTTTATGCCTCCGGCAAACACAAATACGCCAAGGCGCATTTGATGATATTGCCGAATATTACCAGCGGTAGTGAGCGAATGCTTTATTCGCTTCTGCCATTTTGTGCATTTCTTCGCGACGTTTAACGGATGCACCTGTATTGTTAGAAGCGTCAAGAATTTCATTCGCAAGACGTTCTTCCATTGTTTTCTCACCACGTGAACGTGAGTAGTTTACAAGGTAACGTAGTCCAAGAGTCGTACGACGCTCCGGGCGTACTTCAACTGGCACTTGGTAGTTTGCTCCACCAACACGACGTGCACGTACTTCAAGTACCGGCATTACGTTGTTAAGTGCAGCTTCAAATACTTCAATTGGATCCTTACCAGAACGTTCTTTCACAAGCTCGAACGCACCATAGAGGATTTTTTGAGATGTACCTTTTTTACCGTCAACCATCATTTTATTGATAAGACGTGAGACGAGTTTCGAATTATAAATCGGATCCGGAAGTACGTCACGTTTTGCAACAGGACCTTTACGAGGCATGTTGTTTTCCTCCTTTCAAAGTTTTTAAGCTTTTTCCGCTTAAATAACTATCAATCATAATTTTTGTTTAAATTAGCTTTTTTTAACTTTAGGTTTTTTAGCACCGTACATAGAACGGCTTTGCATACGGCCAGTAACTCCAGCAGTATCAAGCGCTCCACGAACAACATGGTAACGAACACCCGGTAAGTCTTTTACGCGTCCGCCGCGAATAAGTACGACACTGTGCTCTTGTAGGTTATGACCTTCACCAGGAATGTACGCATTGACTTCCATTTGGTTCGTCAAACGAACACGTGCATATTTACGAAGAGCCGAGTTTGGCTTCTTCGGTGTCATTGTACCAACACGTGTACAAACACCTCGTTTTTGTGGTGAGTTCACGTTCGTCATTGACTTTTTGAAGCTGTTATAGCTTTTCCCGAGTGCTGGTGCTTTAGATCCTGTCACGTTTGGTTTACGTGGTTTGCGGACCAATTGGTTAATTGTAGGCATCGGATTTTCCTCCCTTCGTACTTGTTTTGTAAGACCACACATCCAGGTGGTTCATTTTTGGGGTAAAAACAAAGTCTTTGTGCTTCTTCACACAAAAACCATTATCCAGTAATCGCAACCACGGCTGCACCGACTTGAATTCCACATGCATTTCCGAGTCTTTCTTTCGAATCAACATATGTCACTTGGACGCCATGAAGCGCGGCTTCCTCCTTTACAGGAGCAACAACCCGTTCTTCAGCATCTTGCGCGATAATGACGGCAGTCACTACCCCTGCACGGATCGCTTTCACTGTCTGCTTTGTACCGATGATTGTCTTCTTTGCCCGCTCGACTTTTTCATAAGACATTTCCATATCCTCCAAAGTACAGACATTCAACTATCAACCTTTTGTATATTATCACCTGCAAAGAAAATTGTCAACACATAAAGGATAAAACGGGGGGATTTAAATCCCCCGTTTTAGTATCGAATTATTCAGCTGTAACCTTCTTAGCTGAAGTTTTCTCTCCACCTTGCTCCATAACGATGTGACGGTAACGTTGCATTCCCGTTCCAGCTGGTACAAGTTTCCCGATAATAACGTTTTCCTTCAAACCAAGTAGTTCGTCAGTTTTCCCTTTGATTGCTGCATCTGTCAAGACACGAGTTGTTTCTTGGAATGACGCTGCAGACAAGAAGGATTCTGTTTCAAGTGACGCTTTTGTAATACCGAGAATGACAGGACGACATGTCGCTGGAACTTTTCCAGCTTTCAGCACGACTGCATTCGCATCTGCAAATTGATGGATGTCTAACAATGAGCCCGGCAATAGATCCGTGTCTCCTGCTTCGATGATGCGCACTTTACGAAGCATTTGGCGAACCATTACTTCTACGTGTTTATCACCGATTTCAACACCTTGCATACGGTATACTTTTTGAACTTCTTTCAAGAGGTAATTTTGAACAGTGGCTACATCTTTTACAACAATCAGTTCCTTCGGATCGATAGAACCTTCTGTAATAACATCGCCTCGGTCAATCGTATCGCCAACTTGAACTTTCAGGCGAGCATTGTACGGCGCAAGATACTTACGCGTTTCCACTTCACCTTGAATAGTAATTTCCTTCTGACCTTCGCGGATTTCATCAATTTCAATGATGCTACCTTTGATTTCTGAGATAACCGCTTGCCCTTTCGGATTCCGCGATTCGAAGATCTCTTGGATACGAGGAAGACCTTGTGTAATGTCATCCCCTGCAACTCCACCTGTATGGAATGTACGCATTGTAAGCTGTGTACCTGGCTCACCGATAGATTGTGCAGCGATAATACCAACCGCTTCACCAACCTCAACCGTTTCGCCAGTAGCCAAGTTAATGCCGTAACATTTCTTACAAACACCATGCTTCGTATTACATGTAAATGCTGAACGAATTGTCACAGTTTCAATACCCGCATCAAGAATGTTGCGCGCAGCATCCGCCGTAATAAGTCCGTCTCTTTCAAGAATTAACTTGCCAGTTTCAGGATGATAAATTGTCTTCTTCGTGTGACGACCTTCAATACGCTCATCCAGACCTTCAATCAATTCCGTACCTTCCATCAATGCACTGATTTCCAGACCACGGTCTGTTCCACAGTCATCTTCACGAACGATAACATCCTGCGCAACGTCGACGAGTCGGCGTGTTAAGTAACCTGAGTCAGCTGTTTTAAGGGCTGTATCCGCAAGTCCTTTACGCGCACCGTGTGTAGAGATGAAGTACTCAAGTACTGTCAGTCCTTCACGGAATGAAGATTTGATTGGAAGTTCAATGATACGACCAGCCGGGTTGGCCATCAGACCACGCATACCCGCAAGCTGCGTGAAGTTAGATGCGTTACCCCGTGCCCCTGAGTCACTCATCATGTAAATCGGGTTCGAGTGATCAAGAGAATCCATCAGTTTCGCTTGGATGACATCCTTCGCATGACTCCAGTAAGAAATAACGCGATCATATCGCTCTTCTTCTGTAATCAAACCACGGCGGAACTGTTGCATCACTTTATCAACTTTATCTTGCGCCTCTTGCAAAATATCGCCTTTGTTAGGTAAAACAACGATATCCGAGATACCGATTGTGATTCCTGCACGCGTTGAATATTTGAATCCTAGGTTTTTCATGCGGTCAAGCATTCTTGACGTTTCTGTAATGTGGAAACGTTTGAAAATTTCCGCGATGATATTCCCAAGGATTTTCTTCTTGAACGGCTCCACAAGTTCCATTTCCGCGAAATGTTTTTTCACATCTACAGTTCCTGGAACGAAATAATGAGCAGGCGTTTCAACTTCCAAGTTGGAATCAGTTGGTTCGTTAATATACGGGAACGATTCCGGTAAAATTTCGTTAAAAATTACTTTCCCAACCGTCGTTAATAACAATTGGCTATTTTGTTCTTCCGTAAATGTCGGGTTATTCAACGAACCTGCTTGAATAGCGATCCGTGAGTGAAGATGCACGTGACCATTATGATAAGCGATAAGTGCTTCGTCCGCATTATGGAATACAGTTCCTTCACCGGTTGCACCTTTACGCTCCAATGTCAGGTAGTAGTTTCCTAAAACCATATCCTGGGATGGCGTAACGACTGGTTTACCGTCTTTCGGGTTCAAAATGTTTTGTGCAGCTAGCATGAGTAAACGTGCTTCTGCTTGTGCTTCTGCTGATAAAGGAACGTGAACAGCCATCTGGTCACCATCGAAGTCAGCGTTATAAGCTGTACAGACGAGTGGATGCAGTGTGATTGCACGCCCTTCTACAAGAATCGGCTCAAACGCTTGAATTCCAAGACGGTGAAGAGTTGGTGCTCGGTTCAGAAGGACCGGATGCTCTTTAATGACATCTTCAAGAACGTCCCATACTTCCGAATGAAGGCGTTCGATTTTACGTTTAGCGCTCTTAATGTTGTGTGCAAGTCCTCGTTCAACGAGTTCTTTCATCACAAATGGTTTAAACAATTCAATCGCCATTTCTTTCGGCAGACCACACTGATACATTTTCAAGTTAGGTCCAACAACGATAACGGAACGACCAGAATAGTCAACACGTTTTCCAAGTAAGTTTTGACGGAATCGTCCTTGCTTACCTTTCAACATATGAGACAAAGATTTCAACGGACGGTTACCTGGTCCTGTAACTGGACGACCACGACGGCCATTATCCACGAGCGCATCGACCGCTTCTTGCAGCATCCGCTTCTCGTTTTGAACGATAATTCCAGGTGCCCCAAGGTCAAGTAGACGTTTCAAACGATTATTCCGGTTAATAACCCTACGATATAGATCATTCAAGTCAGAAGTTGCAAATCGTCCGCCGTCAAGTTGTACCATCGGGCGTAGTTCTGGCGGAATAACCGGCAGTACTTCAAGGACCATCCACTCAGGCTTGTTACCTGAGTTACGGAACGATTCAACAACTTCAAGACGTCTAATCGCACGTGTACGGCGCTGCCCTTGAACAGTTTTCAATTCTTCTTTCAAGAATTCCATTTCTTTATCGAGATCGATCGCCATTAACAGACGTTCAATCGCTTCTGCACCCATAAGTGCTTGGAATTTAGAACCATACTTTTCACGATAAATACGATATTCCCGTTCAGAAAGCAATTGCTTTCTTTCAAGCGGTGTATCCGCAGGATCTACAACAACATAAGATGCAAAGTAGATGATTTCTTCCAAAGCACGTGGTGTCATATCAAGGATAAGTCCCATACGGCTTGGAATCCCTTTGAAATACCAAATATGTGTAACAGGGGCTGCAAGTTCAATATGCCCCATACGTTCACGGCGTACTTTTTGACGAGTTACTTCTACTCCACAACGGTCACAAACGACGCCTTTGTAGCGTACACGTTTATACTTCCCGCAATGACATTCCCAATCTTTTGTAGGTCCGAAAATACGTTCACAAAATAGACCATCTTTTTCAGGTTTTAACGTACGGTAGTTGATTGTTTCTGGCTTTTTTACTTCTCCATAGGACCATGAACGAATCTTATCTGGTGAAGCTAGGCCGATTTTCATATACTCAAAATTGTTTACATCTATCAAGGAGCCTACCTCCCTTTAGTCTTATCGCTGCTTTTGGCTTTTCCGAGCAAGCGCACACTTTTAATCAAACATACTTAAGGGGGAAACATTATCCCCCTTAACAATCAGTTATATCATCACTAGGCAAATCAGACAGGCTGATCCTCTTTTATAAGATTCAAAGCGTCTGTTGGTTGCATATCATCATCGTCATCAAGATCGCGTAACTCAATTTCTTCTAAATCGAGTGACAACATCTTCACGTCCAACCCAAGGCTTTGAAGTTCCTTAATAAGAACCTTGAACGATTCTGGAACACCTGGTTGAGGAACGCTTTCACCTTTGACAATCGCTTCATACGTTTTCACGCGTCCTACGACGTCATCGGATTTCACAGTTAGAATTTCTTGAAGCGTGTAAGCTGCACCATATGCCTCGAGTGCCCACACTTCCATCTCCCCGAAACGCTGGCCACCAAACTGAGCTTTACCACCCAGCGGTTGTTGCGTAACAAGTGAGTATGGTCCTGTTGAACGGGCATGAAGCTTATCGTCAACCATATGCGCCAGTTTAATCAAGTACATGACACCAACAGATACACGGTTGTCGAAGGCTTCACCAGAACGACCATCATACAGGATTGTTTTTCCGTCACGGTCCATTCCAGCCTCTTCCATCGTTTCCCACACATCTTCTTCATTGGCTCCATCAAATACAGGAGAAGCCATGTGAATACCAAGGCTGCGGGAAGCCATACCAAGATGCATTTCCAAAACTTGTCCGATGTTCATACGTGATGGTACACCAAGCGGGTTAAGCATGACGTCAATCGGTGTGCCATCTGGTAAGTAAGGCATATCCGACTCCGGCAAGATACGAGAAATAACCCCTTTGTTTCCGTGACGTCCGGCCATTTTATCTCCAACAGAAATTTTACGTTTCTGAACGATATAAGCGCGAACGAGTTGGTTCACACCTGGTGGCAATTCGTCACCGTCTTCACGGTTGAACACTTTCACGTCAAGAACAATCCCACCAGCACCATGTGGTACACGTAGAGATGTATCGCGAACTTCACGTGCTTTTTCACCGAAGATTGCATGTAGCAGTCTTTCTTCAGCTGTTAGCTCCGTAACTCCTTTTGGAGTCACTTTACCAACTAGGATATCGCCATCACGAACTTCAGCACCTATACGAATGATTCCCCGGTCATCAAGATTACGAAGTGCATCTTCACCAACGTTTGGAATATCACGTGTAATTTCCTCAGGTCCGAGTTTCGTATCTCGTGCTTCAGATTCGTATTCTTCGATATGAACCGAAGTAAATACGTCATCCTTTACAAGACGCTCACTCATAATGATAGCATCCTCATAGTTGAAACCGTCCCAAGTCATGAACGCAGTTAGAACGTTACGCCCTAAAGCAAGTTCTCCTTGTTCCATAGATGGACCATCCGCCAAAATATCAAGCGGCTTAACTCGATCTCCTACACTTGTAATCGGACGTTGGTTATAACATGTTCCTTGGTTCGAACGGATGAAGTTTTCCAAACGATAAATCGTCAGGTCACCCTTCACTTCTTTGCCATCCACAGTTTCAATGCGGCGTACACGAATTTCTTTCGCCTCGACATGTTCAACAATCCCGTCGTATTTCGCAAGAACCGCAGCACCTGAGTCACGCGCTGACACGTGCTCCATACCTGTTCCTACAAAAGGAGCTTCTGGATTGAGCAAAGGAACTGCTTGACGTTGCATGTTCGCTCCCATAAGCGCACGGTTGGAGTCATCATTCTCAAGGAATGGGATACACGCCGTCGCCGCAGAAACTACCTGCTTAGGTGAAACGTCCATATAATCAATTTGTTCACGTTTAAATACTGTATTATCCCCTTGGAAACGACCGACGACGCCTTCATTGACGAAAGAGCCATCCTCCGCAAGAATCGCATTCGCTTGTGCCACGACGTAGTTATCTTCCACGTCCGCAGTCAAGTAATCGATTTGCGCTGTAACGCGTCCTGTTTCCGGGTCAACTTTCCGGTAAGGTGTTTCAATGAAGCCGAACTTATTCACCTTCGCAAATGTTGACAACGAGTTGATTAGTCCAATGTTCGGTCCCTCTGGCGTTTCAATCGGACACATACGGCCATAGTGGGAGTAGTGAACGTCACGTACTTCCATTCCGGCACGTTCACGTGTCAAACCACCGGGTCCGAGTGCTGATAGCCTACGTTTATGTGTCAGTTCCGCAAGTGGGTTCGTCTGATCCATAAACTGGGAAAGTTGAGAGCTACCGAAAAACTCTTTTATCGATGCAATAACTGGACGAATATTAATCAGTTGCTGCGGTACGATAGATTGCGTGTCATTAATGGACATACGCTCTTTTACAACGCGCTCCATACGGGAAAGCCCAATACGGAACTGATTTTGTAGAAGTTCCCCAACCGAGCGAAGACGTCGATTACCGAGGTGATCGATATCATCCGTATTGCCGACACCGTGAAGAAGATTAAAGAAATAACTAATAGATGCAACGATATCCGCAGGTGTTACGTGCTTGACAGACTCATCTACATAAGCATTAGAAATAACATTGATAACCTGTTTCTCTTCACTTTTCGGAGAATATATTTTAATTGACTGGATTGTAATCTTTTCATCCAGTACTCCACTTGCGTGCGTAATTTCTTCAAAACCGATTCCTTTTTCTAAATGCGGAAGAAGGCGATCTAATGCACGACGATCTATAAGCTGGTCCTTTTCCAGTAAAATTTCACCTGTTTCAGGATCAACTAATGTTTCCGCAACAATTTGATTGAACAAACGGTTTTGTGCATGCAATTTTTTATTCATTTTATAACGTCCAACGTTTGCTAGGTCATACCTTTTCGCATCGAAGAAACGAGAGAACAAGAGGTTCTTCGCGCTATCAAGTGTTGGCGGTTCTCCTGGACGGAGGCGTTCGTAAATTTCAAGCAATGCTTTTTCAGAAGTTTCCGTATTGTCCTTTTCAAGCGTGTTGCGTAAGTACTCGTTATCACCGATTAACTCAATGATTTCCTGATCGGATGAAAATCCGAGTGCACGAAGAAGTACTGTAATTGGCAACTTACGTGTCCGGTCAATGCGGACATGAACGACATCTTTTGCATCTGTTTCATATTCCAACCAAGCACCACGGTTTGGAATAACAGTTGCACCAAAGCCACGTTTACCGTTCTTGTCTGTCTTATCACTGTAATAAACACTTGGCGAGCGGACAAGCTGAGATACGATTACCCTCTCCGCACCATTGATAACAAAAGTTCCGTTTTCTGTCATAAGTGGGAAATCACCCATGAAAACGTCTTGCTCTTTTACTTCTTCTGTTTCTTTGTTATGCAAGCGAACTTTCACACGTAGCGGCGCTGCAAAAGTAACGTCACGCTCTTTTGATTCATCAACGGGATATTTAGGATCTCCCAACTGATAGTCAATGAATTCCAACGAAAGATTTCCCGTAAAGTCTTGAATCGGAGAAATATCGCGGAACATTTCTCGTAGTCCTTCTTCCATGAACCACTCATAAGATGCCGTCTGGATTTCAATCAGATTCGGCAGATCCAGCACTTCGCTGATCCGTGCGAAACTTCTACGCTGACGGTGTTGACCATACTGAACTAAATGACCTGTCAACTCTTTCACCCCTTATCAATTTCGCCTTGGTGGAATTGCGTCCGGATTTTTTCAAGCCCGCTCGAAAAAATTCGCGACTTCCGCCGGAGGCTTCATCATCGTTCAGCGGGAGTTGGAAACACCCCCTGAACAGAAATTCAAACCACATTCGTCCCGCCACATATAGCGGTGGGATCTTCTGCTGAATGAAGATAAAAAAATATTAGTCCTTTGCGAAACCATAAAAATAGTGTATGATATCGAAAAAAACAAAAAGAAAACGAGTTCCGGTAAGAGCTCATTTTCGGTTTGACAATCTTTTATACATCGCCAGTATGCCTATCATTTCCATTACTCATACAAAATGGGCATACGAACGCATTATAATAATTTATGCATTTTACAACATTACCATATCAATACTCTCAAGTCAAGACTTTACGACTCTTAATATATAATAACCTCTTTTTTTTACAACTGTCTCGACGTTACCGAAAAGTTCTTGTAAACGGTCAATTGTCGAAGGTGCCCCCTGCTTCTTCTGGATAACGACCCACAGCTCACCACCAGCAACAAGTTTCAAAAAAGCACCCTCATAAAAATTGAATACCGTCTCTTTTCCTGCACGGATTGGAGGATTTGTCAAAATTGCAGCAAATCCACTTGTCACAACCGCAGACAAGGCATCACTCGGATATATTTCCACATTCCCAATCGTATTTTGCCCCGCATTATGCGCTGCGAGAGAGAGTGCTCGTTCATTGACGTCAACCATGTGAATACTCCGTTCCGGAAAAGATGCGGCAATCGACAATCCGATTGGACCATAGCCACAACCGACGTCTAAAATAGCTCCTTCCGATTCCGGCAAAACAAAAGCTTCAGCGAGGAGCCGCGAACCAAAATCCACTTCACCTTTGCTAAATACCCCAGCGTCCGTCTTGAATCTCAGTGTTTTTCCGCGTAATACCGCAGACCACTCTTTCGGATCACTTTTCACCTTAGGATCTCTCGAGTAATAATGTTCAGACATGTTAGTCCTCCTCTCGAATAATCAATCTCGCCTCAGCGTGATTGTGTCCAGATTCCCCTTACCCGCAGATAAAAAAACGAAGAAAAGCCCGTCCATATCCGACGAGCTTCCCTTCATTTATTCAGAAAATTATTTAAGTTCGATTACTGCGCCAACTTCTTCAAGTTTAGCTTTCATTTCTTCTGCTTCTTCTTTAGAAGCGCCTTCTTTGATTGCTTTTGGTGCGTTATCAACTACTTCTTTCGCTTCTTTCAAGCCTAGGCCAGTAATTTCACGAACAGCTTTGATAACTTTGATTTTTTGGTCTCCAGCAGATGCAAGAACAACGTCGAATTCAGTTTGCTCAGCAGCAGCGTCTCCGCCACCAGCTCCTCCAGCCATTGCAACTGGAGCTGCAGCTGTTACGCCGAACTCTTCTTCAATTGCTTTTACAAGGTCGTTTAGTTCAAGAACTGTCATTTCTTTGATTGCTTCAAGGATTTGTGCGTTAGTCATTATAAGTTCCTCCTAATAGTTGTTTTTGTCGGGCTAACCCGCAAGTTGTATTTCAGGCTGCTTGATTAAGCGCCTTGTTCTTCTTTTTGGTCTGCAACAGCTTTTGTTGCCAACGCGAAGTTGCGCATTGGAGCTTGAAGTACGCTGAGAAGCATAGAAAGTAGACCTTCGCGTGATGGAAGTTCCGCCAACGCTTTAATATCATCTGCTGATGCAACTACACCTTCGATGATACCGGCTTTGATTTCTAGTTTGTCGTTTTTCTTTGCAAAATCGTTAAGGATTTTTGCAGGAGCAACAACATCTTCGTTTGAGAATGCAATTGCGTTTGGTCCTGTAAGGCTTTCGTTCAACCCTTCAAGTCCAACAGCTTCAGCTGCACGGCGTGACATTGAGTTTTTGTAAACTTTAAAGTCAATACCTGCTTCACGAAGTTGTTTACGAAGTTCTGTAACTTGGCTCACATCAAGACCACGGTAATCAACAACAACAACTGACGCTGCTGCTTTCAGCTTATCCGTAATCTCACCAACTACTGCTTGTTTAGCTTCTAGTATCTTGCTCATCTGGACACCTCCTAAAAATTTGGGGTCACTTATACCGATATGAAAAAGCCCTCACATCTACATCATGTAGACACGAGGGCAGAAAAGTCGTCATCTTTTAAATAAAAGAGCGTCTTGTCCTCGGCAGGAATTTTAAGCGGCAAGCCGCACCTACTGTCTACGGTACAAATGGTAATATTCACAACAAAAGTCATCTTACCAGAGGACTATCTATTTGTCAATATTAGTTTTTAACAACTACACTTGAAGGGTCAATTTTAACAGCAGGCCCCATTGTAGATGTCACGTTAACGGACTTCATGTATGTGCCTTTTGCTGATGCAGGTTTTGCTTTTTGAACCGTTTCAAATACAGTTACAAAGTTTTCTACAAGTTTCTCATTGTCGAATGAAACTTTACCGATTGGAGCGTGGATAATTCCAGCTTTGTCTGCACGGTATTCAACTTTACCTGCTTTGATTTCTTCGATTGCTTTTGTAACATCAAATGTTACTGTACCTGTTTTCGGGTTCGGCATAAGTCCTTTTGGTCCAAGAACACGACCAATTTTACCTACTTCACCCATCATGTCAGGCGTTGCAACGATAACGTCGAAATCGAACCAACCTTGTTGGATTTTAGTAATATACTCCGCGTCTCCAGCGTAGTCTGCACCAGCAGCTTCAGCTTCTTTAAGTTTTTCACCTTTTGCGAAAACAAGAACACGTTGAGTTTTACCAGTACCGTTCGGAAGCACTACCGCCCCACGGATTTGTTGATCATTTTTACGAGTGTCGATTCCAAGACGGAATGCAACTTCGATTGTCGCGTCAAAATTAACTGTGCTAGTCTTTTTCGCAAGTTCAATCGCTTCGTTTACGTCATAAGCTTTCAAACGTTCTACAAGCTTTGCCGCTTCTGTGAATTTTTTACCTCTTTTAGCCATTTGAAATTTCCTCCTCGATTGTGGTTTTAACGGGTTAAACCTCCCACGAATAAGGGTTGCGTGTTCCAGAGAACAAGCGCAACCCCCACTACAAAAAAACATCACTTCATAAGATCAAGATCAGTCTTCGATCGTGATACCCATGCTGCGTGCAGTACCTTCAACCATTGCCATCGCCGCTTCAACTGATGCTGCATTTAAATCTTGCATCTTTGTTTCTGCAATTTCGCGAACTTTATCGCGTTTAACAGTAGCAACTTTCTTTTTGTTCGGCTCACCTGAACCTTTTTGAAGATTAGCTGCAACCTTCAGCAATACTGCTGCCGGTGGAGTTTTTGTAATGAAAGTGAATGAACGGTCTTCGAATACAGAAATCACAACAGGAATGATTAGACCTGCTTGATCAGCTGTACGCGCGTTGAATTCTTTACAGAATCCCATGATGTTCACACCTGCTTGACCTAACGCCGGTCCAACTGGGGGAGCCGGGTTCGCTTTTCCAGCAGGAATTTGCAATTTAACAACTTTAATAACTTTTTTAGCCACGAGACACACCTCCTTAAGTCCGTGATGTGGTAATAGGGTTACCCCTCCCACTCAATATGTGCCTGCCGGCTTACGCCGGTAGATTTTGGTTAATCCGTTCAGAATACTTGTTCATAGTCTGACCTTTGAAATGATACCACAATTACATAGTACACGCAAGTAATTTTCGATTATAATTTTTCTACTTGCTCGAAGTCCAGCTCCATTTTAGTCTCTCTACCGAACATATCGACAGTAACCTTAACTTTACCTTTGTCTCCATCAATTTCTTCCACTTTACCTTGGAAGTGCGCAAACGGCCCCTCAAGTACTTGCACCATTTCGCCAATGACATAATCAACTTCAATCTTGCGTTCCTTCACACCCATCTGTTTAAGGATGAATGTTACCTCTTCGGGTAGTAACGGCGTTGGTTTAGCTCCGCCACCCGAAGAACCGATGAAGCCCGTCACACCAGGTGTATTTCGGACGACATACCAAGAATCATCCGTCATGATAATCTCTACCAAAACGTAGCCCGGGAATGTCTTTTTCATCATTACCCGTTTTTTGCCGTCTTTGAAGTCCGTTTCTTCTTCTTCCGGAATGACGACGCGGAAAATTTTATCTTGCATACCCATCGTTTCTACACGTTTTTCCAGATTGGCTTTCACCTTATTTTCATAACCGGAATACGTATGAACAACATACCAATTTTTCTCCATATCCATAATAACGAGGACTATTCGTCCGTCCCTCCTTTTTCGCACATAATTAAAACCCAGTAAAGTAGCCTACCCAGACCTTTATGTTCAGACAATTGAAAAAACCCGTTCATACTGTCAGACGGGATATTTTTCAAAGTGTTTATTCATGTTGCTTATTATAACGCAAGATACCATTCCATTACTCGCGAAATGCCAAGGTCGATGAGTCCGAAGTACACCGCCATAAAAACAACTGTTGAAAGCACAACGATTGTATAGCGTGTCAATTCTTTACGTTTCGGCCAGCTGACTTTTCTCATTTCCGAGACGACGTCTTTAAAAAAACCGCTTAACTTGCTCATTTTACCGCAAACCTCCGAATACAAATATGATGCTGCTAGCAAACCTGTCTACTTCATGCCGTCTGCTTATGCATTGTATGTTTATTGCAATGGCTACAAAACTTCTTGAGTGACAGTCGGTCCGTAGACTTATTACTCTGTGCCGGCACGGAATAATTTCGTGATCCGCATATATCGCAACTTAAAATAACTTTTTTAGACATTTTCTCACCCTATACGACTCATAGTCTTGCTAAAGAGTACCACCTAATTTTAATGGTGTCAATACGATGGAAATTCGTCTTAACGCACTGCGTCGACTTGCATATAGCGCTCAAGCTTACGTTTAATCCGCTGAAGTGCATTATCGACAGACTTCACTTGCCTATTTAATTCTTCCGAAATCTCCTGATAGGACTGCCCGTCCAAATACAGGGCAAGCACCTGCTTCTCAAGGCCGCTCAATACTTTATTCATCTCTTCTTCCATTTGAGTAAAGTCTTCCTTATGAATCATAAGCCCTTCAGGGTCGTCCAAAATCGGCCCTGCAATCACATCCAACAAGGTACGATCTGACTCCTCGTCAAATACCGGCTTGTCTAATGATACCGATGTATTGAGTGGAATATGCTTTTGCCTCGTCGCTGTTTTAATAGCTGTAATGATTTGCCGCGTGATGCACAGTTCCGCAAACGCCTTGAATGAACTTAACCGATCCTCTTTAAAGTCCCGAATCGCTTTGTATAGACCAATCATACCTTCTTGGATGATATCTTCCCGATCTCCACCAATCAGAAAATATGAGCGCGCTTTCAATCTAACAAATGATTGGTACTTTGTAATAAGAAAATCGAGTGCATCCGTGTTCCCTTCGTGGATGATTGCAATGACTTCCCCGTCTGATAACCCGGTGAAATCCGATATGCTACCTTCAACGTATGTTCTCTCCACCAACTGGATCACCCCGGTTCGCTATCACTATTATTCTACAAGTATACCGTATAGATTTTTTTTGCGTCAACCGTTCATTTCTTTCCACGCCGCCATTTTTCAAATATTTCTGCAACTTCGTCCGTTAAAGGGATCTTTGAAATTGGCCGCTGCTCTTGGAACTCCTTCACTTTTCCCGTGATTTTTTTATCAATCTCATCCATTTCAATTTCTAATTCTCTAGACGATTTTCGAAGAGCTCCTTGCGCAAAAATAACCCATTGCTCCGTTAAATCTGATGTCGCCACATGAATTTGTATACGCCGTCCGCCTAATTCAGAAACTAGCTTTTCAATCCTTTCATCAGCAGTTTCTTTTTTTCTTGTAAACACAACTTCAACATCATGATGCTTCTTCTTCTTTTCCACGCCTGGGACAAGATGCGCATCAAAAACGATAATGACACGCCATCCCGTATGCGCCTTGTATTCTGCCATTCTCTCAATGAGACGGTCACGGGCATCTGCCAATCGTTTTTCCTTCAGCTTACGCAGCTCCTGCCACGCACCGATGACGTTATAGCCGTCAACAAGAAGTACATCCTTTTTCATCTTCCAGACTGATGCGGTTGACGTTTACGTAACACTTCATACATCAAAAGCGAAGCAGCAACAGAAGCATTCAATGACGTCACGTGTCCTACCATCGGCAAATGATAAAGGAAGTCACATTTTTCCTTCAATATACGCGACATCCCTTTCCCTTCACTGCCGATAATAATGGCAAGTGGTAATGTTGCGTCCATCAACCTGTAATCCACTGATTTAGCTGCATCTGTCCCCGCGATCCAAACACCGCGCTTTTTCAATTCCTCCACTGTCTGCGAAAGATTATTTACACGAACGACAGGGATATGTTCAATTGCACCCGTCGACGCCTTCGCCACAACACCTGTCAAACCAACAGAACGACGTTTCGGTATAATAATCCCGTGTGCGCCTGACGCGTCTGCCGTCCGTAGGATTGACCCTAAGTTATGAGGATCTTCAAGCTCATCTAGAATTATGAAAAATGGGTCTTCCCCACGATCTTTTGCAACATTGAAAAGATCTTCAAGTTCTGCGTACTCGTAGGCTGCAACCGATGCAATAATCCCTTGATGGTTCATATCCAACATGCCGTCCAATTTCTGCTTCGGCACTGCTTGAACGATAACCCCAGCCTCTTTGGCAAGCGCCAGAATTTCCCCGATACTTTTTTTATTAAGTCCTTCAGCAATCCAAATCTTGTTCAATTCTCTACCTGAGCGCAACGCTTCGACAATAGGGTTTTTACCACCAATCAATTCCGCTTCTATTTCCGTCATGGTTTCCCCTCCTCCTTTACTTTCTCTATAAATGCAATGGATTCACCTATAAATTCTGCTACCCGCTCTGTTCTGCCTAATAAATAGAGCCATCCAACTACCGCTTCGAATCCCGAGCTATAATTATACGTCACAACATCGGTATTTTTAGGAACTGAACCTGACTTGGCGTTGCGCCCCCGTCTCATGACCGCTTCCTCTTCCTCTGTCATAAAACCTGATTGCTGCATCATTTTCACAACTGCCGCCTGTGATTTTGCAGACACATAACTTGTGGCCTCTTTATGTAACACATTCGGTTTCACACGCCCCGAGCGCAGGAGATGCTCACGAACTGCTTGTTCGTACACCGCATCTCCCATATACGCAAGAGCTAAAGGATTTAATTGTTTAACGTCTATATCACGCAAGTTGTACATCCCGTTTAATCCCTCTTCCAGCGCGTACCTTGCGCTGTATCTTCTAAAAGGATTCCCTTCGCCTTCAATTCATCTCGAATTTCATCTGAACGATTGAAATCTCGGTTGCGACGTGCCTCTAACCGCTCTTCGATTAACGCCTCGATGTCTTCGTCCAATAGCTCGGCCCCCGTAGTAAACGGTAGCCCGAGAACTGATAATAAACTATCAAATGTCTGGATGAAGTGCTGAAGTACTTCCGATTGCGTATTCTTCTCTAATAAATAGACGTTCGCTAACTTCACAAGTTCGAAAATCGATGCAATTGCGTTGGCCGTATTAAAGTCATCATCCATCGCCAATTCAAATGTTTGCTTGAGTTCATCCACTTTGTGTAACCAGACATCTTTCTGGTCTCCGAGGTCGGCGGACGTCGCAAGTCTGTGCTCCAAATTATTGTACGCCGTACGAATACGCTCTAAACCATTTGCGGCACCTTCAACAAGATGCTGTGAGAAATTGACTGGATGTCTGTAATGAACAGATAATATAAAGAAACGCAACACTTGCGGATCAATCTGTTTACGAATATCGTTGACGAGCACAAAGTTCCCCAGTGATTTCGACATTTTTTCATTGTCAATATTAATATACCCATTATGCATCCAGTAACGCGCAAATTGCTTGCCCGTCATTGCTTCCGATTGCGCAATTTCGTTTTCATGGTGCGGGAATGTTAAGTCTTGACCACCTGCATGAATATCAATCGTATCGCCGAGATGCTCACGCGCCATCACTGAACATTCGATATGCCAGCCGGGACGTCCTGCCCCCCATGGGCTTTCCCATGAAATTTCGCCTTCCTTCGCCGCTTTCCACAATGCAAAATCAAGAGAATTTTCTTTTTTAACGCCTTCCTCAATCCGCGCACCAATCTTCAGCTCATCTGTCGATTGTTGTGACAACTTGCCATATCCTACAAATTTCCGCGTACGATAATAGACATCCCCTTGTGATTCGTAAGCAAATCCTTTATCAATAAGCACTTGAACAAATTCAACAATGTCTTCGATATGATCCGTCACACGTGGATGAACATCAGCCTTACCGCAACCAAGCGCACCAACATCTTCAAAATAGGCGTTAATAAACCGATCCGTTAGCTCTCCTACTTCTTCCCCTAACTCATTGGCCGCTTTAATAATTTTATCGTCAACATCCGTAAAATTCGAAACGTACGATACATCAAAACCTCTATATTCCAAATAACGTCGAACCGTATCGAAAACAATCACGGGACGGGCATTACCAATATGGATGTAGTTGTAAACCGTTGGCCCACATACATACATCTTCACTTTTCCTTCTTCCATCGGAATAAAAGGCTCTTTTTTTCGCGTTAATGTATTATAAATTTGAATGGTCATAATAAGTTTCCTTCCTTTTCAGCAGATTTCTCTATTTCAACAAGTCGCCCTTTTAACTGTTCGAGCTCATTTTCAAGCATCTCACATTTATCGGCTACTGGATCCGGCATTTCTTGGTGGTCGTACTTATTTTTCACCTTAACACCATTCGCGACGACAATCGTCCCCGGAATGCCAACAACGGTGGAATCAGCTGGAACATCCTTGAGCACAACTGATCCCGCCCCCACTTTGCTGTTCTCACCAATTATAATAGAACCAAGCACCTTTGCACCTGATGCAACAAGCACATTATCACGAAGCGTCGGATGCCGCTTTCCTTTCTCTTTACCCGTTCCACCTAGCGTCACACCTTGGTAAATTGTGACGTCATTACCAATTTCACACGTCTCTCCTATAACGACACCCATACCATGATCGATAAAAAATCGACGCCCAATCGTTGCACCCGGATGAATTTCAATCCCTGTGAAAAATCTGCTAATTTGTGACACAACTCGTGCTAAAAACAATAATTTCTTTTTATATAGTGCATGTGCAATACGGTGAGACCAAATGGCGTGTAAACCTGAATAAGTAAGCGCAACCTCCAATGTACTACGCGCGGCCGGGTCTTGATCAAATATGCACTGAATGTCTTCCTTCATGCGTTGAAACAATATTCTCTCCTCCTTTTTTTCTCTAAAAATCCGTGTTCAGCAGATGGTTTTTTCGCTGAATTCAAATAAAAAATACGCCTCTGCCAAAAATGACAGAGACGCATTGAATGCGCGGTTCCACTCCGCTTGGAAGGTATTTTCCCCTTCCCGCTTGACGTCCATAACGCTGACGATGCGTCCGGCCTACTCACGTTCGGCACGGCACTCAAAGGTGCATTTCCACATTGCAGCGGCACGGATCACTTACAGCCGGTGATGATCCTCTCTGAAGAGCTTGCAATATGTACTTCTCCTTATCAAAGCAGTCTATTTTAAATTGTGTTTATTCTTCTTATAGCTATTAATCATTTATATTACATGCTGACAAGCTGTAAAGTCAATGCAATTACTTCGCGTACTTCGCAACTCGTGCAATCGACTTCTCTTTACCGATGAGCGCAATCGAAGACTGCAATTCAGGCCCATGCATTTGACCTGTCGTCACAACACGAATTGGCATAAATAAGTTTTTCCCTTTGTGACCAGTTTCCTTCTGAACGGCTTTGATGGCATCCTTGATAGACGCAGCATCAAACGTTTCAAGCGCTTCTAATTGAGCTCGGAATGAAGCCATTACTTCAGACACCTGCTCACCCGCCAGCACAGCTTGGGATTCTTCATCGTATTCAAGCTCTTCCGTGAAGAACTGGGCGGACAATTCAACAATTTCAGCACCAAAGCTCAGTTGATCGTGATAAAGGGCAATCAAATCGCGTGCCCACGCAGCTTCCTCTGCCGTCATTTCTTTATTCACTAGACCTACTTCTTGCAGATGTGGCAAGGCAAAGTCAACCACTTCATCAAGGCTCATCTGCTTCATGTATTGATTGTTCATCCATGTCAACTTTTGTTTATCGAACATTGAAGGTGATTTAGACAAACGACTTTCATCGAATAACTTAACCAGCTCCTCGTGTGAGAAGATCTCCTCTTCTCCACCCGGCGACCACCCCAGTAGCGCAAAGAAATTGAACATCGCATGTGGTAAATAGCCGAGATCTTTATATTGTGAAATGAATTGAATAATAGACTCATCACGTTTTGAAAGCTTTTTGCGATCTTCGTTAACAATCAACGTCATATGACCGTAACGTGGGTATTCCCATCCAAAAACATCGAATATCATCAATTGTTTTGGTGTGTTTGTCAAATGCTCCTCACCACGGAAAACGTGGGAAATCTTCATATAATGATCATCGAAGACGACCGCGAAGTTATAGGTCGGAATGCCATTCGCTTTGACAAGTACCCAGTCACCGATATCCTTCGACTCAAATGCGACTGTACCACGAACAAGGTCTTCCACTTTGTACGTAATATTTTCTGGAACTCTCATACGAATTGTATGCGGAATGCCAGCAGCTTCTTTTTCCGCCACTTCATCGGCTGTCAAATGACGACATGTTCCGCCATACATCGGCGCAGCGATGCCAGATGCTTTCTGTTTTTCACGCTCAACTTCCAGCTCATCTGTCGTACAGAAACATTTGTAAGCCTGTCCGCCTTCAAGCATTTCTTTCGCGTGCTTTGTATAAATATCTAGGCGCTCCATTTGACGATAAGGACCGTATGGCCCCCCGATATCGACAGACTCATCATAGTCGATACCTAGCCATTTCAAATTGTCGAGCTGAGATAACTCGCCAGCTTCAATGTTACGCTCTGTATCCGTATCCTCAATCCGCACGATGAATTTCCCACCGTGATGACGTGCAAATAAATAGTTAAAAAGCGCCGTTCGCGCTCCTCCAATATGTAAATGGCCAGTTGGGCTTGGCGCATAGCGTACACGTACTTCTGCTGTCATAGTTCGTACATCTCCGTTCTAATTTAATTACATGCCATTCTATCACTTGCTAAGATTGTTATCAATTACGCCTCATCATGACTTTAACAGTAGAATTGTAGCCATCGATGCGATGCCTTCTTCGCGTCCTACGAAGCCTAATTTCTCTGTCGTCGTTGCCTTGACATTCACTTGTGTCACATCGGCACGTAACAGCTGTGCCACACGTGCACGGATTTCCCCAATATGAGGTGCCATTTTCGGCTTTTGCGCCATAATGGTGCAGTCGATATTACCCAATTTGTAACCTCTATCTTCTACAAGTGCCCAAATTTTTTCTAATAACACTGCAGAATCGGCATCTTTAAACGCCTCATCCGTATCAGGGAAATGTCGTCCGATATCTCCTTCACCAATTGCGCCAAGTGCCGCATCGGTAATGGTATGCAACAGTACATCCGCGTCAGAATGTCCTGTCAGCCCTCGATCATACGGAATTGTAATTCCACCAATAATGAGCGGACGACCTTCTCCGAACTCGTGCACATCAAATCCTTGTCCAATTCGAATCATTTTCTCCACCTACTCCTACTGTCTATTTAATCAATCCCGCCACTTATAAAAGTGGCGCATCATCTGCTGGATTTTAATAAAATCTCTCCGAAAACGAGATCTTCCTGCGTCGTCATCTTAACATTATCATACGTGCTTTCGACGATTCTGACAGGATGACCTAGCCGTTCCACTAGCATGGATTCATCCGTCCCTAAAAAGCCTTCAGCCTCAGCCTCGGCAGAGGCCTCCTGCAATAAAGCGTAGCGAAATGCCTGTGGCGTCTGAATAATCCATAGTATATTCCGATCTACCGTTTCTTCCACCACACCCGCCGAAGCAACTTTCATCGTGTCCTTCGCACGAACACCCGCAATTGCCGCCCCATGCTCAGCTGCAACTTTGACCAGCTCATTAATAACCGAGCGGCGGATGAACGGCCTAGCCGCGTCATGGACAAGGACAATGCCATTTCCATCATACGCTTGAATACAAGCCGCAACGCTATTTTGCCGTTCGCCTCCACCATCTACCATCGCTGTTACTTTCGTTATGGAAAACTGTTCGAGCATCGTTTGAATTTCATCGCGCTCATCCGCTTTCACCGCCAAAATAATCCCCTCGCAAGCTGGATCTCCTTCAAACACAGTAAGTGTATGTGCAAGTATCGGCTTATCATTCAATCTCAAAAAAAGCTTATTGTAACCGGCACCCATCCGCTGTCCGCTTCCTGCTGCCGGCATCATAACTGTATACTTCACGACTGATCTTCCTCTTCTTTCTTTACTTGCTACAACTCTTAATTCGCTTTTGCAGGTTTACCGTTTTTCGGCTTCGCAAAAATCATTCTTCCTGCCGATGTTTGTAGCACACTCGTCACAACTACATCAATCGCATTGCCAATATGGAATTTTCCTTCTTCCACGACAATCATCGTCCCATCATCTAAGTAAGCAATTCCTTGATTATACTCCTTGCCATCCTTAATAACGACCACATGCATATCCTCACCCGGAATAACTACCGGCTTCACCGCATTCGCCAAGTCGTTAATATTTAACACGGATACGCCGTGTAAATCTGCCACCTTATTCAAATTAAAATCATTCGTAACAACGAGACCGCCCATTTTTTTAGCTAAGCGAACAAGCTTCAAATCAACTTCAGACACATCTGCAAAATCCTCATCCGTAATGAGAATATTCGGTCCATCATCCGTTTGCATTCGCTTCAGAACATCCAGGCCACGCCTACCTTTCGTTCGCTTTAACGTATCGGAAGAATCTGCAATATGTTGTAATTCCGTTAAAACAAACTGGGGTACAACGAGCACACCTTCAAGAAAACCAGTCGCTGAAATGTCAGCAATTCGACCATCAATAATCACGCTTGTGTCCAATATTTTATTAAAATTACTATTTTTTTTCGAAGACGCCTCTTCCGCGTCTCTCTTCTTTAAACCACTATTTTTTGTAGATTGCAAAGCCGTTATGAATTCTTCACGCTTTTTAAAACCAACCTGGAAACCTAAGTAACCGAGAAGAATGGATAATAAAATTGGTGCAATCGATGTGATAAACGGAATCTGCATACTGCTTAAACCAAAACTAGCAAGAAACGCCAAGCTTAAACCAACCATAAGCCCAATCGTCCCAAACAGTAAATCAAAAATCGGTGCCTTCAGTAAACGGTCTTCTAGCCATTTAATAAAATTAACAATTGGTTCAGTTATAAAAAGACTTAGCACAAATAAAATTGTTGCTCCAAGAATGGCGGATACGTAAGGATTATTGATGAACGGATTCGAAGTAAAGGAAAATAATGTGAATAAATGCGGTAAAAATAAAACGCCAAGTGTTCCACCGATAAGCAGTAATGAAACTTGAACTACTCTTTTCAACATATGAACCACCTCCTTTTTTGTAATTATACATGTTTTCCCTACAAGCTGCCTTGATAAGCATTAAATGTACGAAAATTTCCTTCTATATGTGATAGGACTCCGAATCACATATAGAAGTTTCGCTGTTCACATAATTGCCTTCTTGACACTCCTTCATTCCTGCTAGTTCGAAAAGGCAAGTTTTAAAGCATCACTAACCGTTTCTACACCCACTACTTGAATACCTTTCGGATAATCCCAGCCCCCTAGATTGGATGCGGGAATAATAGCACGCTCAAAGCCTAGCTTCGCTGCTTCCGTCACACGTTGTTCGATACGAGAAACTCGACGCACTTCCCCCGTCAACCCAACCTCGCCAATAAAACAATCGGACAAACCAGCTGCCGTATCTTTATAGCTAGAAACAATACTCATCAGCACCGCTAGGTCAATGGCCGGTTCATCCAACTTTACACCGCCAGCCACTTTAATATAAGCATCCTGTGCCTGCAACAGCATCCCTATTCGTTTCTCTAACACTGCCATGAGCAAGGACACACGATTTTGATCAAGCCCTGTCGCCATTCGTTTCGGGTAATTGAAGCTCGATGGCGTGACAAGCGCTTGTATTTCCACAAGAATCGGACGCGTTCCCTCCATCGAGGCAACGACCGTTGAGCCTGCCCCTCCCTGCGAGCGTTCCTGTAAAAATAGTTCCGAAGGATTTAACACTTCTTTTAATCCAGCCTGTAGCATTTCAAAAATAGCAATCTCATTCGTTGAGCCAAACCTATTTTTTACACTACGCAAAATACGGTATGTATGATGCCTTTCCCCTTCAAAATAAAGAACGGTATCCACCATATGCTCTAGCAGTCTTGGCCCTGCAATTTGGCCATCCTTCGTCACATGCCCAACAAGGAAAATAGCGATATTCTTCGTCTTCGCAATACGCATCAATTCCGCTGTACATTCCCGTACTTGCGACACACTTCCCGGCGCCGATGTCACCTCTGGGTGATGAACCGTTTGAATAGAGTCTACAATAACAAACTGCGGCTCTACGCTAGAAATTGTTTCATGAATTTGACTTAAATCTGTTTCTGCAAATATATAAAGCTCATCTGACGCTACACCAAGCCGCTCTGCACGGAGCTTCGTCTGACGAATTGATTCCTCGCCCGAAATATACAGCACGCGCTGCCCTTTATTGGCAAGTAACGATGAGACTTGCAGCAACAGCGTGGACTTACCAATTCCCGGATCTCCACCTATAAGGACAAGCGAGCCCGGGACAACTCCGCCGCCAAGCACCCGGTTTAATTCCTCTAAATCCGTGTCAATCCGCGGCTCCTCTACCGTTTCAATGGCACTGATTGGCATAGCCTTCTGACGAACATTATCGGTATGCTGGAATGCACCTCGCGGGCCTTTTTGAACAATTTCAACTTCCTCGTCCATCGTATTCCATTCCCCACACCCCGGGCAGCGCCCCATCCACTTCGGCGATTCATAGCCACAGGACCTACACATGAATTTCGTTTTTCTTTTTGCCATATTGCCCTCCACATCTATCCATTATGCCTCGACGTAATTGCGTCCAGATTTCGAATCAAGCAAGTACCCCACAGAACACGGCGCACTTAAGTTTCCTTCCTTCGTCTTTATTTATCTGAAGTTTAACCTTAGATGAATGAAGACGAAAAGGACAGCCCAATTCCATCGAAAAACACCTTCGACGGACAGACTATCCCATTCACTTATTATTTTTCCGCTGTAACTTGCTTTTTCTTTTTATCGGTAACGGTCTTGACGGTAAATTCTCCGTCCTCCACATCGACGAGCACTTTTCCACCTGTCAAAACTGTCCCTTTAAGAAGTTCCTCAGACAATCGATCTTCGACGTGCTTTTGAAGGGCGCGACGCAATGGACGAGCACCGTACTCTGGGTCATACCCGGCATCCACAATTTTCAGTTTCGCCTCATCTGTTAACACAAGTTCAATATCTTGCTCTCCGAGACGTTTCGTCAATTCGTTAGACATCAGTGTAACAATTTCACGTAAATGCTCTTTTTCAAGTGAGTGGAATACAATCATTTCATCTACACGGTTTAAGAACTCCGGTCGGAATGCCTTCTTCAACTCACCAAGCATCGTTTCTTTCATACCTTCATAATCGCGTCCTGGCTCCTGTAAATTAAAGCCGACGTAACGATTTTTCTTCAATGCCTGCGCACCTACGTTGGATGTCATAATGACAACCGTGTTGCGGAAATCGACTGTACGACCTTTTGAATCTGTCAAACGACCGTCTTCCAATACTTGTAACAGAATATTGAAGACATCTGGGTGCGCCTTTTCAATCTCATCGAGTAAGACAACAGAGTACGGTTTGCGACGAACTTTTTCCGTCAGCTGTCCTCCCTCATCATAGCCGACATAGCCCGGAGGCGAACCAACAAGGCGTGACGTAGAGTGTTTTTCCATGTACTCAGACATGTCGACACGAATCATCGCATCTTCGTCCCCAAACATGACTTCTGCAAGCGCTCTTGCTAATTCCGTTTTCCCGACACCTGTAGGCCCTAGGAAAATGAACGACCCAATTGGACGTTTCGGATCTTTCAATCCAGCACGCGCTCGACGTATTGCCCGGGAAATAGCCGTCACTGCTTCCGCTTGACCAATGACACGCTCGTGTAGCACTTCTTCCATATTGAGCAATTTCGCCGTTTCTGTTTCGGCGATTTTCGAGACCGGAATACCCGTCCACATCGCCACTACTTCGGCGATTTCGTTGACCGTTACTTCCGATTCTGTTTGCCCTTGTTTTTCTTTCCAAGCTGTTTTCGTCGTCTCAAGCTCTTCTTTCATCTTCTGTTCCTTATCACGGAAAGAAGCAGCCTTTTCGAATTCCTGACTTTGGACAGCCGCATTTTTTTCAGAACGAATGGCTTCCAATTTCAATTCAAGTTCCTTCAAATTAGGCGGTGTTGTATAGGAACGAAGACGTACTTTTGAGCCTGCTTCGTCAATCAAATCAATGGCCTTATCCGGAAGGAAACGGTCAGAAATATAACGATCCGACATTTTCGCTGCTGCTTCGACCGCAGCATCCGTAATTTTCACACGGTGATGCGCTTCGTACCGGTCGCGCAATCCGTAAATAATTTGGATGGTCTCATCGACAGTTGGCTCGTCGACTTGAATCGGCTGAAAACGTCTTTCAAGTGCGGCATCCTTCTCGATATATTTACGATATTCGTCAAGTGTTGTAGCACCAATACATTGCAATTCACCACGTGCGAGAGAAGGTTTCAAAATATTAGATGCATCAATTGCTCCTTCAGCTCCACCTGCACCGATTAGTGTATGCAACTCATCGATAAACAGAATAATATTACCCGCTTGTCGAATCTCTTCCATCACTTTTTTCATGCGATCTTCAAACTCACCACGATATTTCGTTCCAGCAACTACAGTTCCCATATCAAGTGTCATGACTCGCTTGTCACGAAGAATTTCCGGCACTTCATTATTCACGACTTGTTGTGCGAGCCCTTCTGCTATCGCCGTTTTCCCTACACCTGGTTCACCGATAAGCACAGGATTGTTTTTTGTACGACGTGCCAGCACTTCAATCACACGTGTAATTTCCGTGCTACGTCCGATGACGGGATCGAGCGTACCTTCGCGTGCAATTTCTGTTAAATCGCGTGCAAGACTGTCCAATGTGGGTGTTGATGCTGAATTTGCAACACCTTGACTGCCCGCCGAGCTATCATTGCTACCGAGCAGCTGTAGCACCTGTTGACGCGCTTTGTTCAAGCTGACTCCTGCATTGTTTAAGACACGCGCTGCAACCCCTTCACCTTCACGAATGAGGGCGAGTAAAATATGCTCCGTACCGATATAGGAATGCCCTAGCTTGCGTGACTCATCTACCGATAATTCAATGACCTTTTTAGCCCTCGGCGTATAATGAACGATTGGACCGACTTCCTTTGACCCTGCACCGACAAGTTTTTCCACACCTTGCTCGATCGTTTCAAAGCTAACATCTATCGCTTCAAGCGCTTTTGCGGCAATGCCCCCGCCCTCACGAATCAGTCCAAGTAAAATATGTTCTGTTCCGATGGATTCGTGTTTCATCCGAATCGCCTCTTCTTGGGCAAGTTGCAACACTTTTTGTGCGCGCTGTGTAAATCGATTAAACATCATATTCAGTCCTCTCCTTCTCTTTATATAATCAATCAAAGTTCTCATTTATAAGAGGGGATGAAATGTATCCTCTTTTATAGGTATTCAACCGGACATACGAGAACTCCTTTATTCTCCAAATCGACTTTGACCATCTTTGACTTAACTTTACTAAAGTGAAATAAAATGCGCAAAGTACCTGCTCATTCTTCCTTACTTTTTTCTGCCGAAGCCGATACACGCTCGGCATGGAGTCGTTCACGAAATAGTTTCGCTCTAAATATATCCCGTTCTTCCTGTGATAATTCCACATCGGCATATTGCTGTAAAAATCCTGTTTGCATAAAAATCAGTAGTTCATTCAAAATGGACATGTCTATATCTTCAATAATACCAATATCGATGCCCAATCGAACATCTGACAAACAGCGCGCTGCCTCGCCCGACGGCAATAGACGAGCATAGCTAATTGTACCGAGCGAACGGAAAACCCTGTTTTCGAGTGCAATTCGTGATTTCGCCAATAGCAATTCACGTGAATTCCGTTCGTGGGCGATTAAACGCGATGTAATATTGCCTAAATCGACAAGGATTTCCTGCTCCGTTTTTCCAAGTGTCGTCTGATTCGACACTTGATATACGTTGCCAGGTGCCTCGCTGCCTTCACCATAGCTCCCTCGAACGACCATACCGAGTCTCGAAATAGCTGGGATAATACGATCAATTTGCTTAGTCATCGTGAGAGCTGGCAAATGCATCATGACAGAAGCCCGCATACCCGTTCCTGTATTCGATGGGCAACTTGTTAAATAGCCAAAGTCCTCATCAAACGCATATGGCAATTCTTTTTCTAGGTGATCATCTACGCGGTTCGCCTGATTATAGGCGTCCTCGAGCTGAAGCCCCGGGTAGATACATTGGATGCGAATATGATCCTCTTCATTGACCATGACGCTAATGGTTTCATCCTGCGATAGAATGACTGCCCCTTGACGATCTGGATTAGCCAAATGCGGGCTAATTAAATGCTTCTCAACAAGTACTTGACGCTCAAGTGCCGGAAGATCCGCCATTTTCGTATAGGTATACGAACTTTCATCCGAATCGAGCAGGACACCAGCAACAGCCTTATCGACAGCCATTGCATCCTCCTCTTTAAATGCAATCGGAAAATGATAACCCGTTAGGTTGCGAGCTAAACGAATCCGCGTTGACATAACAATGTCAGAATGCTCGCCATGAGCCGTCATCCAACCCGTCACCGCATTGCGCATGAACTTTTCAATCGACATCGCTCGTTTCACCTCCATTGGCAAGGTGTTGCTTTAGTGTATTCGCCTCATCACGTAAAGCTGCCGCTTCTTCAAAATGCTCCGCCTCGACAGCTGCTTGCATTTTCACGCGAATCTCTTCGATTTTCTTTTTAACCGCATACAATTTATTGAATGACACTGGAATTTTCCCTACATGAGTTGAATGACCATTGTGAAGCTTTCTTAATACATGCGGTAATTTGCCACGGAATGTGTCGTAACATGTTGCACAACCAAATTTGCCGATTTCGAGAAACTTTTGGAATGTTAAGCCACATGATGGGCATTCAAGTCCGATTTGTGAACTATCACGCGCTTGCTGCTGTGCTTGAAATGGGTCCGTCCCGCTAAACCAATGTGACAGAAATTGTTGAATGGACAATGGTTCCTGGTTTGGGTCGAAGTGGAATGCCTGTGTTTGGAAAGCACATTTATCACATAAATGACGCTCCACCAAACCGGCTACACTTTCCTGCGTAATAATGACGGAGGCTGGTCGTTCCTTACAATTTTCACATATCACACAATCACCTCATTGTAGTTAAATTGGCATTCAATCTAGTTGCTCATAAATAAGCGTTACGAGCATCGCCTGTAAAATGCGAGCCCGAAGAATATCACGTTCTGGAAGCGGCTGATAGAGTGTTGCACGATCGACTGCGGCTAAAATAAGCCTCGATTCACGCTCCGATATGACATCCTCCTCCATCAACCGATAAACAATATCTTCAGCCATTGTAAAGGAGACTCCCGTTCGAATTCCTTCTAAAATATGTTCAATCAATTCTTTACGCGAATTGGTCTGCACTCGAAAAATCCGAATATATCCACCGCCACCGCGCTTCGATTCAACCGCGTACCCACGTTCAACCGTAAAACGGGTTTTAATCACATAATTGATTTGAGAAGGAACGCATTGGAATTTCTCTGCAACTTCGCTGCGCTTAATGACAATTGCACCTTTCTGTTCTTCTTCGATTATGGCCTTTAAATAACCTTCTATAATGTCAGAAATATTTCGCATGTCCTCACCTCTTTCATCCGGGTGATAAGCCGTTGACTTTGACTATCTTTGACTTAATTGTACATGACGCACCGATTAATCTGCAATTGAAAAGCACTATACTTCAGCAGTATCGGCGTGAATAAGTGACATTTAATCATCCAATTAAAAACAGAGCACAAGAGAAATTCCCCTGTACTCCGTTACATACTATTTCATACTGCTATTTGTCAATGCTTTCACTGGTAAGAATAACTCACCTGTCTCTATATACGTAATCGCCAATTGATCGCCCTCTTGGATATAAATAGCAAGTGGCACTGTTTCAGACGACACGCTAAAGTTCCGTCCATCGGCAGCCAAAAACGACACTACCGTAAAGTCACCGACACGCTCCTTGAAAACACGTACGACAGTCACCGACGCTTGTGCCTCTTCAGCGCCCGAACTACCATCGACAGTACTTCCTCCGCGTTGAAGTGCCGTTTTATACAATTTCAGCGCTTCGTTCGGAGTATTTCCATACACCGATATTTCCGGATTCGCAGCAGATACGATGAAGTAATTTTGCAAGAAGCCATTCGAATCGAGCACCGGCGTTAACCAACTCGCTTCCCCGTAAAAGTTGTACAGTACAGGCATTTCACCAGACCATTTCTTTTCGATAAATTTCTTTTCAATAATTTGAAGAGCACCTTGCGAATCCATGTAGGACTCTTCCAGATTGCCCGTGTAATACGTCGCTTCACCCGTCCGACCATCCGTTAAGGCATAACCAAGCATCGAATCGACACCCTCTTTCGGACTTGTAAAATCAGTGAAATAATACATATGACCATTTTCGTCGAAAATTGGACTCACATTCGCTTCCGTTCCTTCATCCGAAGGCAGTTTCACATCTTTTTTCCCGAATACCGAGTTCCAGAATCCATGAATGTAGTTACCAAAATAACTGTTTTGCAGGCTAACCGCCTCAGGAGAAACTGCACCGTCAATAAATGCTGGTACATCCACAAGTGCATATTGCTTCATATCACCTGTTGCCGGATCCGCTACAACTACCCCTTGTACATCAAAGCCGTCACGTGCTGAAATAAAGTTCCCGTATGTGCGAATATAATGCGGTTTCCCCTCATCATCAATTTCCAGCTGGACATCCCCGTAGAAAATAAGATGTGGCATTTCCATCCGCATATGACGCTCTACTTGCTTATGGAAATAGGACGACGGCGTATAAGCCATTTCAGCCTTCACGAATTTCGGATTGTCTGCCGAATCAGTCGCACTCATCGTGAAATAGCCTGGTGTCGTTTTCCCAGTCCACCATTTGAAAAGACCCGAAAATTCAACAGGTGCGATGTAGACAAAATCCTCGCCTACTTTTTGAATTTGCAGATTACCAAGTTCATAATAACTCGTATTCGGCACTTGGCCGAACGCTTTTTTCATCTTATTGCGCGCAAACTTCGGCGGTACGCTTGCCGGTGTTTTTGTTTCATCAAACGCTTTGATTTCTACCTGCTGATCCATTTCAACTGCCTTATATTTTTCATTGGCATTGAATAATGGCGCGCTCAGAATATAGACGCCAAACGCTAAAGCCCCTAAAAATAAAACGATCTTCAGTTTGCGATCTTTACTCCCCGCAACAACCGCACCTAATAAAGTCACTACGAGCAACGGCCCCCATAAAGACGTCCAGTTGCGATCCATATTGGTTAGATAATAAAAGACAAACACGATGATTGTGCTTAACACAGCAGTGCTTGCCATTGCCGCAACCTTGTTAAACGGGACAGCCACTTTCGTCTCCTTTGTGTTCAACACAAACGGGACAATAATTAAACTAGACACAACCCCTGTAATGATTGAGAAGATAAGTAAATTAACCATCTAAAACACTCTTTTCTATTACTAAGATTTTTTCCATAGCTTTTATACGTTTAAACGATGGAATCGTTTCACTTTTTATGAAATTGATTCGTGTTTATATGAAAAAACGCTAGCAAAATTCGCTAGCGATTTCTTGTCATTTATTCTTTTCTTCGTCTTTTGGAAATAAAAAATAAGTTAAAATCCCACTGACAGCCATCGCACCTAACGTAATATAAATGCGAGACATAGGTGGAACACCTTGGTGACTTTTATTCAACATCATAATACTAACTGTCCCAACAATCATCATGATCGGAATAATATATGTAAAAGCTCTCAACTCGTTCACCTTCTGTTTATCATATTATCTCCATCTTACCACAGAATTTCTAGCATTCTGCAAAGGACGACTTGACGGAAGCAAATTATAACGTTATGATGATTTCAATTATTCGATCAATACTTCATTGACGAAAAAGTTTACTACAACTGCATACTATATTCTTATCAAGAGAAGCAGAGGGAACTGGCCCTATGAAGCTTCAGCAACCTGCCGAAAGGACTGGTGCTAATTCCAGTGGGATCTATCCATGATCCTGAAGATGAGAAGGGACACCTACGTATACTCGTAAAGCCTTCTTTTGAAGGCTTTTTTTATTTTCTTAAAAGCTACAAAATACTTGACGGAAAGAAAGAGAGTGATTTGCGATGCCGAAACATCCTATTGAAGAACAACTACAGAAAAGAATACTCATTATGGATGGCGCGATGGGGACCATGCTACAAAACGCCAACCTTTCTCCCGAGGATTTCGGCGGCGAAGAATACGATGGCTGTAATGAGTATTTAAATATTGTAAAACCCGATGTCCTAGATCGCATTCATCGTGAATATTTAGAGGCTGGGGCAGATATTATTTCGACGAATACATTTGGTGGTACGCCAATCGTTTTGGATGACTATGATTTAGGTGAACAAGCACATGATATTAACTTCCATGCTGCACAGCTTGCTAAAAAGTGTGCGGAAGACTTTTCTACTCCTGAATGGCCGCGTTTCGTTGCAGGTGCAATGGGACCAACGACAAAAACATTATCTGTTACAGGAGGAGCTACATTTGATGGTTTAACCAATGACTTTTACATACAAGCAAAAGCATTGATTGAAGGTGGCTGCGATTTGCTATTGATGGAAACGAGCCAGGATATGCTGAATGTCAAAGCTGGCACACTCGGTATAAAGCGTGCATTTGAAGAAACAGGGAAAGAATTGCCCGTGATGATTTCCGGGACAATTGAACCTATGGGGACGACATTAGCAGGTCAAAGCATCGAGTCATTTTATATTTCAATCGAGCATATAAAACCTCTATCTGTTGGTCTGAACTGTGCAACAGGTCCAGAGTTCATGACAGATCATCTCCGTTCGCTATCAGAGTTAGCAACTAGCTATGTCAGTTGTTATCCAAATGCTGGTCTCCCAGACGAGGAAGGTCATTATCACGAATCACCTGAGTCTCTCTCTAAAAAACTACAAGGCTTTGCTGATAAAGGTTGGTTAAATATTGTTGGCGGCTGTTGCGGAACAACACCTGAGCATATCCGTGCTATTCGTGAAGTCGTAGCTGATAAAAAACCTCGTCAAGGTCCCGAAACTGTTCATGGTCATGCTATATCAGGCATTGAGCCTTTGTTGTATGACGACTCTATGCGTCCGCTATTAATCGGCGAACGAACAAACGTCATAGGTTCTCGGAAATTCAAACAGCTGATCGTTGATGGCAAATTTGAAGAAGCATCCGAAATTGCGCGTGCACAAGTAAAAGGTGGCGCACACGTCATCGATATTTGTCTAGCTAATCCAGATCGCGACGAGCTAGAGGATGTCACGAAATTCATGAAGGAAGTCGTCAAAAAAGTGAAAGTGCCTCTCGTCATTGATTCCACAGACGAGAAGGTAATTGAAGAGGCTTTAAAATATTCACAAGGGAAAGTGATCATTAACTCCATTAACTTGGAGGACGGTGAAGACCGCTACGATGCTGTACTGCCACTGGTCAAAAAGTTCGGGGCAGCTGTCGTTGTTGGAACAATCGACGAACCCGGAATGGCGGTTACGCGTGAACGAAAACTCGAAGTTGCACAGCGTTCCTATGACCTTCTCGTCAATAAATGGGGACTTGCGCCGGAAGATATTATTTTCGATCCACTTGTTTTCCCAGTCGGCACAGGAGACGAGCAATACATCGGATCTGCCGTAGAAACAATTGAAGGCATTCGTCTCATTAAAGAAAAAATGCCACGCGCACTGACAATTCTCGGTGTCAGTAACGTATCATTCGGTCTTCCTCCTGTCGGTCGTGAAGTATTGAATGCTGTGTATTTATATCACTGTACACAGGCAGGGCTTGACTACGCAATCGTCAATACGGAGAAACTAGAGCGTTATGCTTCTATCCCCGAAGCGGAAATTAACATGGCCAATGATTTACTATTCAATACAACGGATGAAACACTTGCCGAGTTCACTAATTTTTATCGGGGCAAGAAAAAAGAGAAAACAGAGGACGATATCCCGAAAACCGTTCCTGAACGCCTGAGCTATTATATAGTCGAAGGTACAAAAGAGGGCTTAATCCCTGACTTAGAAGCTGCTCTTAAGATGTATGATGCGCCCCTCGACATCATCAATGGACCTTTAATGGATGGAATGGCCGAGGTTGGACATTTATTCAATACGAACAAACTAATTGTTGCCGAAGTACTACAAAGCGCTGGCGTAATGAAAGCATCCGTGGCGTTCCTCGAGCAATTCATGGATAAAGCTGAGGGTGACACAGGTAAAGGGAAAATTGTTTTGGCGACTGTTAAAGGCGATGTCCATGATATCGGGAAAAACTTAGTAGAGATTATCTTAAGCAACAACGGTTTTACAGTTGTCGATATCGGTATTAAAGTAACACCTTCAACACTAATTGACGTCATTCGCAAAGAAAAGCCCGATATTATCGGCTTGTCTGGACTACTCGTTAAATCTGCACAACAAATGGTCATCACCGCTCAAGACTTTAAAGCAGCAGGCATTGATTTGCCGATTATGGTTGGTGGGGCTGCACTGACCCGCCGATTTACGGACACAAAAATCGCCGCAGAGTATGACGGTCCAGTGCTATATGCTAAAGATGCGATGTTCGGACTTGAATTGGCGAATCGTCTTCAAGATAAGGACGAAAAAGCAGCTTTGCTCATCGAATTGGATGAACAACGTGAAAAACGAGCGGAAAATGATGCCATTAAAGCCGCGAAAAAAGCAGCCAATCCAGATGCGGAAGAGATTGCGCCACGACCTGTTAAAACCGTGCGCGAAGATGTCCCTGTCCAAGTTCCAAAGGACTTGCGTCGCCGCATTCAAAAAGATTATTCTATTAAGCATCTCTATCCATACGTCAACATGCGGACATTAATTGGCCACCATCTTGGTCTACGTGGCAATGTCAATAAAATGCTTGAAAATAAAGAGCCACGCGCTGTGGAACTGCATGAAATGGTCACTGAATTTTTGGAGTCGGATAATTTATCTGCTTCTGGACTCTATCAATTTTTCCCGGCACAATCCGATGGCGATGATGTCATTGTGTACGATCCAGAAGATGCAAAAACAGAAATTGAACGCTTCACATTCCCACGTCAAAGCAAAGAGCCATTCCTTTGCCTAGCTGACTATTTGAAACCAGTCTCTAGTGGTGTGATGGATTATGTCGGCTTCATGCAAGTGACGGCAGGGCACGGCGTTCGAGATTTTGCTAATAAATTTAAAGAAGAAGGCAAGTTCTTGGAGAGTCACGCTTTCCAAGCAACTGCACTTGAACTTGCAGAAGGATTTGCAGAACGAATTCACCAAGAAATGCGCGACCACTTGGGCACTCCAGATGCAACGGACTTTACAATGCTCGACCGCTTTGCGGCAAAATATACGGGACAACGCTTCTCATTCGGCTACCCTGCATGTCCGAATCTGGAAGACCAAGCTAAATTATTCAAACTGTTAAAACCGGAAGATATCGGCGTCCATCTAACAGAGGAATTCATGATGGAGCCAGAAGCATCGGTTTCTGCAATTGTTTTTGCCCATCCAGATGCAAGATATTTTAATGTGGATTAATTAAAAAAGAGGTGTCTCATCAATCGATTTACCGACTGACGAGAACGCCTCTTTTTAACTTTTTCAAAGGTTCTACTCGTCTTTGATTCCAAAATGCTAAGAGCTGGCGAGAACATCACATGTATGACTCATTTATCTCCATTGTTATCGGCCAAATCCACGTCCGAATCCGCCAAAACCAGGACCAGGACCACCAAAGCCCGGTCCGAAACCTGGACCAAATCCTGGACCAGGTCCTCCAAAACCGCCACCAAACTGCTGACCAGGTCTAGCGAATACTGTTGAGCCCGGCACTGTTCTAGTCGTTTCCGTCACATAGTTACGCGGCACTACCACGGTATGCTGACGGTTCACGTTGACTATTGGATGAATAACAGGAACTTCACGCGGTACAAACGTATCGTGACATCTATACTGTGTTGGACACACAATTGGCTGCATTTGGTTGCTTGGTCGCATTTGATTACAATTGCACTGACCATGCATCCGATTACACCCACACATTCCCTGCATCTGGTTAGAGTTCCACTGTCCATGTTGCATCATACTCTCACCTCCTCCTTCTATTACATGTCAAAAGAAAGAGGACAAACGGGCGAGCAACTAGAGCGGAGGGAAAATGCCAGACTCGTGACTGCGTCATTCGCATTCAACAATGCATATGCTAATGAGCGAATTAGGTTTACTGATAGCTACCTTTAGAAAACTGTACTACCCTTTCTACAAACCCAACTACCCTCTAGCAGAACTGAGCTACCTATCCGCCAAACTCGACTACCCTGCGGAAACCGGACTACCTTTTCCGCAAACTCAATTACCTTATGACAAAACTGAACTACCTAGCTACCAAACTCGACTACCTTTAGGAAAACAAAGCGACTATCACTCCATTACAGAGTATCGATTCCATAGAAAAATCCCCACATCTCTGTGGGGATTACGGTTATTGGTAGTCGCGCGGCAAATCTTCTTCGTCAAAGCCATCCTGTTCTTGCCGTTTTTTCACGACTGGCTCATCTTCTTCATAACGTTCATAAATCGGAGCACCTTCACCAATCATTTTTAGCGAAGCGATGAAATCTCGATTATGCCGTAACTCTACTTCTGCTGGCTCAATAGGTAAACGTTCCATTCAAATCATCCTCCTCAACATATTAACCGCGGCTACATGCGATGGAAAACAACTCACTTACTCTACCCTTTCTACCATTATACTAAATTTTCTGTCATACGTAAATACTTGCGCCTACATCGTGTTAATATTTGTCCAACAAGGTTATACTTACAATAAAGAGGGAGGTCATTCCATGAAACGCATTGTATTATTTGACGGTGATTGCAACTTTTGTGATTCAAGTGTGCAGTTCATTATTAAACGTGACCCCGCCGCCCATTTTCTGTTCACTTCATTGCAAAGCGACAAAGGTGTCGAGCTTGTGAAGCAATATAATATTCCCGCAGATGTCGACAGCTTGGTATTAATTGAAAATGGCAAGGCATTCACAAAATCCTCCGCTGCATTGCGTATTGCGAAAAAATTGGATGGCTTATGGCATCTGTTCTTCCTATTTATACTCGTCCCACGTAAAATCCGTGACGGCGTTTATGACTATGTGGCAAAAAATCGCTACAAATGGTTTGGTAAAAAGGAAGATGCCTGTATGCTGCCGCCTCCTGAGATTAGGAAAAGGTTCATTTGAACGGAATCGAGTTTTCCACGGCGTTATCGCCGCCACGAGCGATTTATCACCACCATGAACTTAATTACCATTACTATTCCAGTTTGTCTGCTGATAAAAGGGCCATCTCATCAACCACAACGAGATGACCCTTTTTGTTATTCACACTTGCAGTTCTTTATTCTCCTCCGCAGTAAACGCTCGGGATCTTGTCAAAAAACGTTTGCCTTCAACCCCTTCGAGTGAAAACATCCCGCCACGCCCATCGACAACGTCAATAATAAGCTGTGTATGCCGCCAATAGTCAAATTGGTTTTTATGCATATAAAATGGAGCTCCTCCAATATGTCCAAGTAGAACGTCTTGATTGCCAATAATGAGTTCCCCATCCGGATAACACATCGGCGATGAGCCGTCACAGCAGCCCCCGGATTGATGAAACATCAGCGGACCGTGTTTTCTCTTCAAAAGCTCCATAAGTTCAAGTGCAGCATCAGTCGCTATTACACGCTCAGTCATCCACACTCGCCACCTTTTCTTTTAAAAGAAGCCTTGTTTATTTTCATTATAACTAACAAGCATATTTTTCGTCTGCTGGTAATGATTCAGCATCATAAGATGATTTTCACGACCGACCCCCGAAGCTTTATAGCCACCGAATGCAGCATGCGCTGGGTAAGCATGATAGCAATTTGTCCACACACGCCCCGCTTGAATACCGCGGCCAAAACGATACGCTGTATTCATATCGCGCGTCCAAACACCTGAACCGAGCCCATATAGTGTATCATTGGCAATTTCAAGGGCTTCTTCTTTCGTTTTGAACGTCGTCACAGACACGACAGGGCCAAAAATCTCTTCTTGGAAAATCCGCATTTTATTATTTCCTTTAAAGACGGTTGGTTTAACGTAATAGCCACCCTCTAACTCGCCTTCTAGTTGATTTTGCTCACCACCAATTAGGCACTCTGCACCTTCTTGTTTACCAATATCTAAATAGGATAGAATTTTCTCCAGCTGCTCCGTTGAGGCTTGCGCGCCCATCATCACTGTCGGATCCAGTGGATTCCCCACTTTAATAGCTTTCACTCGCTCGAGTGCGCGTTCCATAAATTTATCGTAAATCGATTCTTGAATTAACGCACGTGAAGGGCATGTGCACACTTCCCCTTGATTTAGGGCAAACATGACAAAGCCTTCTACAGCTTTATCCAAAAATGCATCGTCCTGATCCATCACATCTTCAAAGAAAATATTTGGTGATTTTCCACCTAACTCAAGCGTTACAGGAATAGCAGCTTGTGAAGCGTATTGCATGATGAGACGACCTGTCGTCGTTTCACCCGTAAACGCAATTTTACCGATGCGCGAGCTTGACGCAAGCGGCTTTCCAGCTTCTAAACCAAAACCATTTACAATGTTAACAACACCTGCCGGCAACAAGTCTTCAATGAGTTCCATCAACACTAAAATCGATGCCGGTGTCTGTTCTGCTGGTTTTAACACGACGCAATTTCCTGCGGCGAGTGCGGGTGCAAGCTTCCACACGGCCATTAAAATTGGGAAGTTCCACGGAATAATTTGTCCAACAACACCAATCGGCTCATGGAAATGGTACGCCACTGTGTCATTGTCAATCTGGCTGACGCCGCCTTCTTGTGCCCGAATCGCACTAGCAAAATAGCGAAAATGGTCGATGGCAAGTGGCAAGTCCGCATTCAATGTTTCACGAACCGCTTTACCATTCTCCCACGTTTCAGCAACGGCCAGCATTTCTAGATTTTTCTCCATACGATCTGCAATTTTTAATAAAATATTGGAGCGTTCTGTAACAGACGTTTTCCCCCAAGCATCTTTTGCGGCGTGTGCAGCATCCAACGCTAATTCAATATCTTCTGCAGTTGATCGAGCTACTTGTGTAAATACCTTCCCTGTCACTGGAGTTGGATTGTCAAAGTATTGGCCATTCATCGGGGATGTCCATTTACCACCGATAAAATTCTCATATCGCTCTTTAAAATTCACCTTTGCTCCTTCTGTGTTCGGAAAAGCATAAACTAGGTTTTCTACCGCTTGAACCATTTTCCATTCCTCCTTGTGAGTTGTATTTGTTACCCCCCGACACTATACGTTGCAAACTCCCTCAATATGCATCAATCGTAAGATAAACACGACCAATACACTTTCAATAAAACAGGATTGCCCCACGCCTCTATTGAATGGTTCAACTATTTGTTTTTGTGATATTTCGACAAGCCGTACATTTATTCACCAATTGTTAACCTCTCGGTAATAGTTTGTTCATATTTTCCTTTTAGAATGAAAATAATCAGATTGAACGGGAGGAATAAATGATGGATAAAGAGTTAGAAACAATTCAAGAAACTGAGGTAGAAACTGTACAAGAAATAGTGAAACCCCCAAAGAACAAAAACAAGTCAGGTAAACGTTTTTTATCAACAATTGGAGCTGGTATCATCGGGTCTATGCTAACATTGGGGGTCGTGACCAATACCGATCTCCTACAGGCAAGTTCTGAAGGAACCGTTCCTGTTACTTCAACTACTGCTCCTTATAATGTGCAGCAAACAACCGTAAAAGACCCAACGTCACTAGCAGATATGGTAGAACAGGCATCCAGTGCAATCGTCGGAATTGTCAATTACAAAACTTCCGTTAATCGCTTCGCCCAAAATTCTGAGGCAGTGAAAAGCGGCACAGGCTCAGGTGTTGTTTACAAAATCGTCGACGATAAAGCTTACATCGTCACAAACAATCACGTCATTGAAGGAGCTGAAAAACTTGAAGTCTCGTTAGAAAGTGGAGAAAAGACAACAGCAGAACTAGTCGGTAAAGACGCACTAAGCGATTTGGCTGTACTAACGATCGATGCAAAATACGCCAAGTCCGTTCTTGAATTCGGGGACTCTGATCAATTACGCGCAGGTGATGCAGTCGTTGCCATCGGTAACCCGCTTGGACTTGATTTTTCTGGTACTGTAACGCAAGGGATTGTTAGTGCAGTCAATCGGGCCATTAACGTCAATACATCCGCTGGTGAATGGGAGATGAACGTCATTCAAACAGATGCAGCCATTAACCCTGGGAATAGTGGTGGTGCGCTACTGAATTCAGCGGGACAAGTCATCGGCATTAACAGCTTGAAAATTGCCGAAAACGGCGTTGAAGGACTTGGCTTTGCCATTCCAAGTAACGAAGTCATTCCACTGATTGAAGAAATGACATTGCATGGACAAATTGAACGTCCTTACATCGGTATTGGACTTGCTGACCTTGCACAAGTACCGCCTATGTACCTACAACAGCTTCCTCAAGAAGTAAAAGGTGGCGTAATGGTCGCAAACGTCGATCCTTTATCTGCTGCTGGCAAAGCTGGACTTGAAGTGGAAGATGTGATCACCGCCATTAACGGCACTAATATCAATAACCCAACGGAACTACGCAAGTTTCTATATGCACAACTAAAGGTTGGCGATACAGCTACGTTTACGATTTACCGCGGCGCGGAATTAAAAACAATCGCCATCACACTCACAAGCAACCAATCCATGGCAAAATAACGCGCATACGTCCCGCCGGGAACATAGGATTTAAATATTCCCACCACTAGAAAAAACACGAAGTACCTCCCCCTCAATAAAGGCTGGGGGTGCTTCGTGTACATACTTATATATAATCTACATCCTATTTTGCAAATAATTTTCTCCCAAGGCGGTAATCATTGTACCACCTCTTCCTTGTCGGGCATTCAACAACCCTAGCTCTTGAAGAATTTCTAAGCGCAGTCTTAGCTGCTGCTCGGACAGAAAAATAGTGTACTCCTCTAGTAGGTCTTTCAATTTCAAGCGTCCGAACGTTTTTAAACTACGCTTTCCTTCCGCATAAAGCTCTAGGATTCTGACACTTTCCTCCAAGAATCCATGCTCCTCAATTTTCAGGTTTATCGTTTGAATTTCGGCATTGGTAAGTCTAATTCTTGGAGAAGCCTCATTTGACCCCGAAGTTCCCTCCTTATCATTGAATCCTTCTTCAGCAAGAAATACCTGTGATTTAACAAAACGATTCACGAGTTGTTCATGCGTGAAATCTTCATTTAGGGCTTGGGCAGTTTCCCACAATGTGCCGTAGGATAATAATCTCGGTCCAATATCAATGACATTGGAGAATTGATTCGGGACATAATCCATTTCACCAGGTGTAATAATATAATCAATATCCTCTGGAATACTTTGATTTGGATTCGTTTCATCAACCATAAAATACGTGTGAGTGAAGAAAAGATTTTGCAACGAATCTACCGTCTCCTGAGCATTTTCCATCGTATCATTGATAACTAACATTTTTTGACCCGGCGGTAGATCTATTATTCTTTTTGCATTCGCAATATTTACTTCCCTGGTCGAAAAAATGATACTGCATGATTTCGGGATAAAAGGGCGAGCAACCCCCATTAGAATAGATCTTGATAAAATGACAAGATCCTTCTCGGCAATCATTCCCATTTCAAGATCCTTCACAATTAGCTTGGAAATAGATGCTCTATCTCCAAATACAAGCTCCAATTGCTTAGAGATTGTTGTTAAATATCCTTCTTGAATCGAGATGATATGAATTTTCTTTTTCATTATTTCTCCTCGTCTTCCTGCATAACTCAACTATTTTCCATGATACTATCAATGATCCATCCTCTATTCAATAAGATGGCAAGCTACCCAATGGTTCGGTTGCGCTTCCTTCCAAACCGGCGTTTCCTTACATTTATCCATAGCAAACGGACAACGCGTTCTGAATCGGCAACCCGTTGGCGGATTCATCGGGTTTGGAAGATCTCCAGTTAACACAATTCGTCCACGCTCCCGCTCTATTTTCGGATCCGGGACAGGAACCGCCGACATGAGTGCCTGTGTATACGGATGTAACGGTTCTCTACTTAAATCATCCGTTGAAGCAAGTTCAACCAAGTTTCCTAGGTACATGACTCCAATGCGATCACTAATGTATTTCACCATTGAAATATCATGTGCTATAAATAAATATGTCAATTCTTTTTCGTGTTGTAAATCTTTTAACAAATTCACTACTTGAGCTTGAATCGAAACATCCAGTGCCGAAATAGGCTCGTCCGCAATAATGACTTCCGGATTGACTGCCAATGCACGTGCAATTCCGACCCTCTGTCTTTGACCACCCGAGAATTCATGCGGATACCGATTCATAAAATCTTTATTCAACCCGACAATTTCCAGTAAGTTTTGTACAATATCTTTTCGATCTTTTGGGCTCGCAGCTAATTGATGGATGTCAATTCCTTCAGCAACTGAGTCAATCACTTTCTTCCTAGGATTCAGTGAAGCATAGGGGTCTTGGAAGATCATTTGAAGCTTTTGCCTAATTCTACTTTCACTTTCTTTCTTTAAATGACCGTGTATCGGACTATCGTTATAATAGACTTCACCGCCAGTAGGTTCATATAATCGTATAATGGTCCGCCCAATTGTCGATTTCCCACAGCCCGACTCTCCAACCAAACCGAGTGTCTCACCTTTTTTAATATCAAAAGATACCCCGTCTACAGCCTTCAAGTATGTATCTCCGGAGATATGAAAGTGCTTTTGCAAGTTGTGCACTTGGATAATGGAATCTGTAGCAGAAAAGTCGGTTCTTTTCTTTTTTTCTACCGCAACTACTTCTTTCTCTCTCACTTTAACAATCGAAGAGAGACTTGGCGCTTTTGGATGCAATAGCCATGTTGCAGCGGAATGTGTCTGAGATACTTTAAACATTGGAGGTTGAACTTCATAATCAATTGCAAGGGCAAACTCATTTCGAGCGGCAAATGCATCACCTTGAGGCGGATTCATAAGATCCGGAGGAGACCCAGGAATTGAATAGAGTTCCATATTTGAACTTAAGTCTGGTATCGATTTGAGCAACCCCCGAGTATATGGGTGTTGTGACTCGTAAAAAACTTCGTTAACAGTGCCTTCCTCCACAATCTTTCCTGCATACATAACCGCAACCTTGTCAGCCATATTTGCAACGACACCTAAATCATGGGTAATTAACACAATCGAAGTGTCCATTTTCTTTTGAATATCTCTTAACAAATCTAAAATCTGCGCTTGAATCGTCACGTCCAATGCTGTTGTGGGTTCATCCGCAATGAGTAGCCTAGGGTTGCAAGCAATCGCAATCGCAATGACAACACGCTGTCTCATGCCACCAGAAAATTGATGAGGATATTGATTCACCCTCGTTGATGGCTCAGGAATTCCGACGAGCTCCAATATTTCAATCGCCTTTTTTAGCGCATCTTTTTTCGAAACTCCCCCGTGTTTAACCGCACTTTCCGCAACCTGCTTTCCGATTGTCATGGTAGGATTAAGTGCCGTCATCGGATCCTGAAACACCATCGCTATTTCCGAACCGCGAATCGATTCCATCTTTTTATCTGAGACTTCCAAAAGATTCTGTCCTTCAAATAAGATTTGTCCCCGATCGTAAGTCGCCGATTGGGATGGAAGTAACTGCATAATCGCTTTAGAGGTAACCGATTTCCCAGATCCTGATTCCCCAACGATCGCCAAGGTTTCACCTTTATTCATAGTGAAATTCACACCCCGTACCGCCTTTACAGTGCCTGACTGAGTATGAAAAGAAATATGCAAGTCCTTCACTTCTAATAATGGCTTCATCATCTATCACCTCCAAGTTGATGTATTATTTTCTCATTTTAGGGTCGAGAGCATCCCGTAGACCATCCGCTAGTAAATTAAAACAGACCATTAAAGCGACTATGACAAGGGCTGGAAATAACAACAGATAAAAGTGATTTCGCATTGCCTGAAATCCATCATTAATCAATACGCCCAATGACGCTAACGGTTCCTGTAACCCTAGACCAATAAAACTAAGAAACGCTTCGGTAAAAATAGCTGCCGGAATCGTAAACATCATGTTGACAATAATAAGGCCTAGCGTATTCGGAATAAAATGCTCCTTGATAAGCCTACTATTCGAAGCTCCCAATGCCCTGGAAGCCAAGATGAATTCCTGTGTTTTCAATTTGAATACTTGCGACCGAACAAGCCTTGCCATATTCACCCACCCTGTAATAACCATGGCGATTGTAATTGTCATAATACCCGGTCTCATAAGCATGATTAGTAAGATAATAAGAATAAGATTCGGAATCCCGACCAATACCTCGATTACACGTTGCATAACATTATCAACACGTCCACCAATCAAGGCAGAAATGGAACCATATGCTACTCCGATCATCAAATCAAGAGCTGTCGCCAATAGAGCAATATAAAGCGAAATTCGTGTACCTTCCCAAACACGCGTCCACTGATCTCGTCCAAACCGATCAGTGCCTAACCAGTGCTCGTTGTTTGGTTTTTGGAAAACCTGGTCATAATCGGTTTGTTCATAGGTGTAATCATTCATGTAAGGACCCACAATAGCCAAAACGATGAGAATAGCTAGTATGAACAAACTTAAAATGGCCCCTTTATTTTTTGTTAAACGCAGCCAGCTTTCTTTCGCCATACTTATCTGGGGTCTTGATACAAGATCTTGTGAATCTTTCTTCTCACCAACCACCTTAAACGAATCTTCCCGAATCAAGTCATCATGATTAAGTTCATATTCTTTTAGACTGTTGTTCGCCATCTGCCTCACCCCTTTGACTCAGTTAAGCGTATTCGTGGGTCAATAACCCCATAAAGTAGGTCTACAATGAGTACTATCAAAATATAAAAGGCACTGTAGAAAAGTGTCAGTCCCATAATCGTTGTATAATCATTCACTTTAATCGAATCAACAAACAGACTTCCTATACCAGGAATTCCGAAGATATTTTCGATGACAAGTGAGCCCGTCAACAAACTAACTGTAATCGGTCCCAAGATGGTAATAATCGGGATCAACGAATTCCGCAACGTATGATGAAAAATCACATTCCACTGCGATAAACCTTTAGCTTTAGCGGTTAAAATATAATCTTGTTGCAAAACTTCTAACATTTCATTTCGAGTGAAACGGGCAATAAGTGCGATTACCATCATCGAAAGGGCAATGGTCGGCAAAACGGAACTACTATAACTGTTCCAAAATGCTACAGGAAAAATCCCCCACTTCAATCCGACATAATATTGCAGCAATGCCGCAAATACAAAGTTTGGAATGGATACACCTATCACTGCGATAAACATCGTGAAGTAATCCCATGCCGTATTATGCCGAAATGCAGCTATCATCCCTAATAGAAGACCAATCGACATACCTAAAAGGACTGCTTGTAAACCCAACAAAGCAGAGGGACCGATCCTACTTTTGATAAGGGATTCCACTTTTTGTCCTTTAAAATAAAAGGAAGTCCCCAAGTCGCCTTGAACGAGATTCCCCATATATTTACCGTATTGCACAAATACCGGTTTATCCAGTCCGTATCTCGTATAGAACTCCATTCGCGCCTCATCCGACAGGCCAGCTAGTTTCTCTTCATCGAACGGCGATCCCGGCAATAACTTCATAAGAAAAAACGTGGCCGTAGCAATGACAAGTAATGTCAAGATGATGTTCACTACTCTTACCGCGATAAACTTTTTCAAACGATTCACCTCTTTATATAAATAATGAAGTACATTCGTGGATTGGACTAAAAAGATTAGATCTTCGTGAATTATCGATTGATGGAAAAAACCGGTCTCAATAATCCAATGATTTCTTTTCTTGCATTCAGAAGTTTTGGGAGATGGTGGATTTCTAATTGCTTTTTCTCTTCTTCATTTATTAAATTCAGTTGACTAAGCGTTTCAATTGCGACTGACGAAGTAGCCCGACCATTACCATCTTCAATTTTTAATGCGATTCCAATGCCCATTTCCGGCACTCCGATGCAATACACGCCTTCAGCACCCGACTTTCCGAACATTTTTCCTTGCATTACTTTCATGAAATCTGTACAAAAACGCTCTGTTCCGCCGACCATTTCCGGAGTCTTCATCATCGCTGAAGTAATTTTCTGAATCGCTTGCTGCCTTGCCTCACTCAGTTCGCTTGGATCTGCTAACTTCGCAAATCCAACTGCTAAGTTTTTCAAAGGTACTCCATGAACTGGTACGCCACATCCATCGATTCCAATCGCAATGTCATCACGTGAAGTCTCCGTCATTTCGCTGATGACCGAAAGGATTCTCTGTTGTACTGGATGGTCAAGTTTATAATAATCTTCTAGCGTCTCATGCATATGCTTTGCCGTTGCTAGCATTCCGCTATGCTTGCCGGAACAGTTATTATAAACTGGCGTTAATTTCTTACCCGATTTAATTAGATTTTCATAGGCTTCCGGCCAACGTGGACTGTGCATTCCGCATTGTAAATCCGATGCACCCAAATCCAATCGTTGCAATATCGAAGTGACCCTATCCGTATGTTGATCTTCTCCGTTATGCGAAGCACAGGTAAGCGACAAGTCCCATTCATCGAAATCATAGTGATCCATTGCCCCTGTTTCAACAATTGGGATTGCTTGCAATGGTTTCATAGAGGAGCGTGCATACACAACCTTGTTTATATCCCCCTTCGAAGCAACTACCTCCCCCTTTGAATTGACAATTACAATATGACCCCTGTGGATACTTTCGACGAGGTCGCCTCGTTCTACATTTACAAGTACTTCTGATGACATATTCTCACCCCTACTTTCTTCATTTTCAAATTAGTATAAACCCTAGAACACCCCATTACAACCATATATTCATATAATTTTAAATAATTAAAAAATATGTTGAAAGGTTCTTTCAGGTTTGATAAGGTTATAACAACTCAGTCGTCAGACTATTACAAAATCAATTGGAAAGGAATGAGAAATTGACTATGCAAATTATCGATTTACACTGCGATGTCCTGCTACGTTTAGCTTCAGGGCAGGGGGAATTGAATTTCCAAAATGCTTCCGAACTCGATGCAAACTATGAAAAGCTCAAAAAAGGAGGTGTGAAAGTTCAAGCATTCGCTATTTTCATTTCCCCTTCTGTTAAGTCCGACCATAAGTTTCAAGCTGCTTTGGATCAGGTCCATTATTTCTATACAGAAGTTCTCGGAAAAAATCCGAACATGAAAATCTTGAAAGAATGGACAGACTTCGATCATCTGAAAGAGCATGAAATAGGTGCCTTTTTGACTCTTGAAGGGGTCGATGCAATCGGAAACGACATGCATAAATTATCAATCCTTTACGAATTAGGCGTTCGTTCGATTGGATTGACTTGGAACAATGCAAATTTAGCCGCGGATGGCGCCGGTGAAAAACGTGGTGCAGGCATCACCTCATTTGGCAGTGAAATCATCGCATTCAATAACGACCATAAAATCCTTACTGATGTCTCCCATCTAAGTGAAAAGGCATTTTGGGATGTCATGAACGAGGCAAAATTCCCGATTGCAAGTCATTCAAACTCGAAAACGTTATGCAACCACATCAGAAATTTAACGGATGAGCAAGCAAAAGCGATGTTTGATAAAAAGGGTATGATTCACGTTGTCTATAACCCACCTTTTGTAAATGAAAAAGAATCAGTATCCATTTCCGACTTAATTGAGCATATCGACCACTTCTGTTCACTTGGCGGCATACAGCAAATTGGGTTAGGCTCTGATTTCGATGGAATTTCAAGAAAGATTGTCAGTTTGGAAGATGCGTCGATGCATCCCAATTTGATAAATGAGTTGTTGAAGAAATTCAGTGAGGACGAAGTGAAAGGATTTGCTTATCAAAACTTTTTGGATCATCGTCCCGGTTTGACTGTTAGCCACAAATAAGGAAGTTAGATGCTACTTCAATACGATGCAATTTTATTTAAAAAAGAGGGGGAAATTTCTATGAAGAAAAGATTCAATTTAGTAATGGCGTTATCGCTTGTATTAGCAGTCTTTTTGAGCGGGTGTGGATTTACTGATTCACCGAAAGTGGACGAGGGTAAAACAGATGAATCCAAAAGTAGCGCGAAAGAAAAGGTTGTAAATTTAAGTTTAGCCAATGATATTCCCGACTTGAACCAAGTATTAACGACAGATGGTATCTCTTTCTCTGTTTTGAATAATGTCATGGAGGGACTTTTCCGATTAGATAAGAATAATGAGCCACAACCAGCTATGGCGAAAAGCGTTGATATTTCCGACGACAAGTTAACGTACACCTTCCACCTTCGTGATGGCATTAAGTGGAGTAATGGAGAGGCTGTAACAGCTTATGACTTTCAATATTCATGGTTACGTGCAATGCATCCAGACACAGCGGGCGCTTACTTTGACATTCTTGCCAATTACATCGTTGGTGGCCAGGAATTTGCAGATGGAGAGGCGGATGAATCTGCTGTCGGAATTGAAGCACAGGATGATAAAACGTTAGTAGTGACAATCAAATCGCCTACGCCATTCTTTCTTGGTCTAACAGCTTTTGTTACGTACTTCCCATTGAACGAAAATTTCATCAATGAAGTAGGCGAAGACAAATTTGCACTTTCCTACGATACCATTTTATACAACGGTCCTTTTGTCATGACAGAATATAACCAAGCACAGGGCGTCACTTTATTAAAAAACAAAGAATACTGGGATTTAGACAATGTTGACCTTGATAAAGTTACGATGAAGGTCATTAAAGAACAAAGCACAGCATTAAATCTGTACGAAGCCGGAGAACTGGATCGAGTCTATTTAGCTTCATCGGACGTTGATTCGTACAGTAATAGCGATGAGTTCGGAACAGAAACCGAGTTCATCTCTTGGTATCTACAATTTAACTTCCTCGAAAAACCGTTCGACAACTTGAATATTAGAAAAGCGTTCCAACTAGCATATGATCAAGATATATTAACGAAAACAATCCTTAATAATGGATCGGCACCTGCTTATGGACTAGTCGCTGCTGGCGTACACGGCGATGGAAACAAAACGTTCCGCGAGTTAAGTGGTGATCACGTGAAGATGGACGTCGCTAAAGCAAATGAGTTTTTGGAAAAAGGACTGGAAGAAATCGGTGAACTACCAGCACTCAAAATCTTAACGGCGGATGATACGATTGCCAAAGACACTGCCATTTTCCTTCAGAGTGAATTCAAAAAAAATCTTGGTATTGACGTGCAAATTGAAACGAAACCATATAGCGGCCGCTTAGATGCAATGAGAGCAAATGAGTTCCAAATGGGAATTTCCCGTTGGGGCGCCGATTATAACGATGCAATGGATATTTTAAGTCTTTGGATTGGAGAACCGTTAAAAGGACTTCGCGGAAACTACTATAATGAGGACTTTAAAAATCTTATCGATAATGCACTTGTAGAGCCCGATGAAAGCAAACGACTCCAAATGTTGATTGATGCAGAAGAATTAATGCTCGCAGATGACGGCGCATTAGGACCACTCTATTTTGAGGGTAAAGCATATTTGCAAAAACCACATGTGAAAGATGTAATCATCCATCCATATGGTGCTTCCATTGAATTGAAAACAATTAAATTCGTTGAATAAGCCTTTTAACACACAATCCACTTTCGGAGCATGACCATTGGCATGCATCGGAGGCGGATTGTTTCAATTTAGCCGCCCTTATTTAAGTTCGTAAGTATTTACGGTTGCAGCCTTGTAACATTCGCTATCATAATGGATATAAGATATTGCTAAAGCGGAGGCGATTTTATGAAAATCTTAGTAATTGAAGACAACGAAAGTGTCTCTTCGATGATTGAACTCTTTTTCTCCAAAGAAGGCATCGAAGGACATTTCGTCAAAGACGGTTTAGAAGGCTATCGCCGTGCAAGTGAGGAGAATTGGGACTGCCTCATTGTCGACTGGATGCTCCCCGGAATGGATGGCGTTTCGATTTGCCGAAAATTAAGACAAGACAATTACACAGGCCCGATGATTATGCTAACCGCCAAGGACAGTGAATCTGACCAAGTACTCGGACTTGAGATGGGAGCGGATGATTATGTCACGAAACCGTTTAGCCCACTCGCGCTCATGGCACGTATTAAAGCCGTGACACGCAGGTACACACCTCAACAAGTCAATGAGCAGCAAGAAGGCATCATCGAAACCGTGCATTTCAACATCAATCACAACACACGCGAAGTGCGATTAGACGGCAAGCCCGTCCTTAACTTAACGCCAAAAGAATTTGATTTACTGTCCCATTTTGCCCAACACCCGAAACAAGTCTTTTCACGCGAGCAATTATTAGACAACGTCTGGGGCTATGATTTCTACGGGGATGACCGTACCGTGGACGTCCATATTAAGCGACTTCGCACGAAAATCGCGACAGAGGAGCAACCCTTTTTCCACACCGTTTGGGGCGTCGGTTATCGTTTTGATGAAACAATAGGTGAGTCCAAGTGAAAGTCAAATACTTATACCAGCAGCTCGCGAGCCATGTCAGCGTTATCGTCATCGCCTTTTTAATACTAAGTGTGCTATTCACTCATTATGTTGAACAATTTGTCTATAACAATAAAACGGAAGAACTGGCGACGTATGGACAAACTATTTTACGCGACCTAAATCGCAACCCTCGCAATTCGACGAGTACGCTACAAGCCTATGAACATGTGTTAAACGGCCGTGATATTCAATACATTTTATTCGACGAGCAATCTGCTATCATTTATACCACCGAGCTAAAGGCACCTGTCATCGGACTATTAAGTGAGGACGAATGGCAGGAGATTAAAAACGGTAAAACAGTCACAGTTAAACAGGATTTCAAGCGTTTCGACGAAGCGGTCACCTTCGTCCTACTTCCCTATGTCCAAAACAACCAGTTTGTCGGGGGCATTCTATTGACGTCGCCGATTAAAGGCTCAAAGGAAGTTATTACGCAGATGAATACCTATTTGCTATTCACAATGGTGCTCGCGCTTGCGGTCGCACTATTACTCAGCTGGATTTTATCGAATTTCCATGGGAAGCGTATCAAGCGGCTTCGTGAAGCAACCTCACTTGTGGCACAAGGAGATTACTCTGTCCGTATTCCATCGGCTAATGTCGACGAGATTGGTGAACTTGCCGAGGATTTCAACAAAATGGTCGAGACATTAAATATATCCATGGAAGAAATCGAAAGCCTAGAAAACCGTCGACGCCAGTTCATGGCAGATGTTTCCCATGAACTACGAACACCACTGACAACGATCCGCGGCATCATCGAGGGCATGAGAAATGACATGATTTCAGAAACGGAAAAAGAAAAAGGATTCCAGCTCGCCAGTAATGAAACGATGCGACTCATCCGCCTCGTCAATGAAAACCTGGATTATGAAAAAATACGTTCCAACCAAATTACATTATTTAAACAAGACATCCAGCTCGCTGAACTATTAGAAATTATTAAGGATCAGCTTGAAGGAGTCGCGGTTGAACAGCAGGATAGGATAATCGTCGATGTAGCACCTCACGTAACTGTACATGCTGATTATGATCGGCTCACCCAGATTTTGATTAACATTACGAAAAACAGTATTCAATTTACTGAAAACGGGTCTATCTTTTTACGTGGCTATGTGCAGAACGATATGACCGTGATTGAAATTGAAGATACCGGTGTCGGCATTGATCCAGAAGATGTCGAAAAAATTTGGGGACGGTTTTATAAGGCGATTGTGTCACGGACTACGAATCCATATGGAGAATTTGGGCTCGGTCTATCCATCGTCAAACAGCTCGTCACCATGCATAATGGGACAATTGAAGTGTTTAGTGAACAAGGGAAAGGCACGAAATTTACGATTTTATTACCGAACTAACCTCCTCCGTAATAATTTGTTCATATTTACGATGTACCATATGAGTAATCAAAGATTTTGGAGGAGAATACATGTCTAAGAAATGGCTATACCCACTAATAATTGCCGTCATCCTTGTGATGGTAGCGGGGTGTTCAAAAGGGAACGAAGAAGTCGTAGCGAAAGTGGGCAATGAAAAAATCACTAAGGAAGAATTATATGACACACTTGTCAAAGCTTCCGGACAACAAGCCCTTGATATGATGATTGAAGATAAAGTCATTGCTATGGAGCTGAAAAAAGAAAAAGTGACCGTTTCTGATGAGGAAGTAGAAGCCGAGCTTGTCACGCAAATTGAAAGCGCCGGCGGAGAGGAAGCCTTTGCTGCTGCATTGGAGCAAGGCGGTATCACTGAGAAGGAATTCAAAGCGAGTATCACTGAATATTTATCGATTCGAAAAGTGGTTGAACCACGCATCGACATAACAGACGAGGATACTAAAACTTATTTCGATGAAAACAAGGAAACACTTAGCACAGAGGATCAGGTTGAAGCGAGTCATATTTTAGTTGAGGATGAAGCCACAGCAAAAGAAGTTGCGAAAAAACTGGCAGATGGCGAGGATTTTGCAACACTGGCGAAAGAATATTCGACGGATACAGGTAGTGCAGAAAAAGGTGGCGAATTAGGCTACTTTGGCCATGGTAAAATGGTTGCCGAATTTGAAGAGGCTGCATTTTCAATGGAGATTGATGCAATTAGTGAGCCCGTGAAAACAGAACATGGCTACCATATCATTCATGTCACCGATAAAAAAGCGGCGAAAGAGGCTGTTTATGAGGATAAGAAAGAAGACATCCAAAAGCTGTTAGTCGAGGAGCAAATGCAGACAGCGTATACTGACTGGCTAGACGAAGTGAAAGAGAAATATGATATTGAGAATTCATTGGTAGGGAAATAAATGAACAATGAAACGGAAAAGCTAAAGTGGCTTTTCCGTTTTTTTTTGAGTGTCGGTCATACACCAAATTATTCGCTACAAATTGAATTGAAATGGTAATATAGGATTATTCAATACAAATAGGTTAAAAAGGAGTATTCATATGAATTTCATCGCATGGACAATCGTCGCGTGTGAAATCGGATTTTGGGTCGTCATCTTACTCGGACTTATCACACGTTATCTATTTAAGCGTGAAAAACTCGGTTTTTTCTTGCTCGCTTTAACACCCGTTATTGATTTAATTTTACTGATCGTCACAGCAACTAACCTATACAACGGAGCAACTGCCACCCAAGTACATGCTCTTGCGGCTATCTACCTCGGGGTATCCGTCGCTTTCGGAAAAAGTATGATTCGCTGGGCAGATGAACGTTTTGTTTATTATATTCAGAAACAGGGACAAAAACCGATAAGGAAAACCGGATTGGCACACGCCCGTCATTCTTTGAAAGGCTCCCTGCAGCATGGACTCGCCTATATCATTGGTGCCGCATTCCTAATGGCCATGATTTACTTCATCGATAATCCAACAAAAACAGAAGCATTATCCGGAACGCTGAAAGTATGGGCCATCGTCCTTGGCATCGACCTCGTCATCTCCATTTCATATTTTATTTGGCCTCGGCCTAAGAAAGCCTAATATATCTATTGAAAAAAAGCTAGCAAGCACGCTATAAGCGATACTTGCTAGCCTTTTCAAGTTATTTATAAGCCATCGTCGCACGAATGGCTTTTTGCCAGCCGCCATAAATTTCTTCACGCACGTCTTGCTCCATTTCAGGCTGGAATTGTTTATCGAGATGCCAATGCTTCGCAATTTCTGAACGATCCTTCCAGAATCCAACTGCCAAACCGGCTAAATAGGCTGCACCTAATGCCGTTGTTTCACTAATGACTGGACGTTCCACTGGTACATTCAACAAGTCACTTTGGAACTGCATTAAGAAATTATTCGCAACTGCTCCGCCATCTACACGTAACTTTTTCAATGAAATCCCGGAATCTGCTTCCATTGCATCCAATACATCTTTCGTCTGATAAGCAAGTGATTCCAACGTTGCCCGAACAAAATGCTCTTTCGATGTACCTCTCGTTAATCCAAATACAGCTCCTCTTACATCACTGTCCCAATAGGGTGCACCTAATCCAACAAATGCAGGTACAACGTAAACACCTTCTGTTGATTCTACGCGATTAGCATAACGTTCACTTTCTGCCGAATCTCTGAACATCCGCAGTCCATCTCGTAGCCACTGAATCGCTGAGCCTGCAACAAAGATACTACCTTCAAGTGCATATTCCACTTTGCCATCTATTCCCCATGCAAGCGTCGTCAATAAGCCATGCTCCGATTTCACTGCTTTTTCACCCGTATTCATGAGCATAAAGCAACCTGTTCCGTATGTGTTTTTCACCATACCGCTATCGAAACACGCCTGACCAAATAGTGCCGCCTGCTGATCGCCTGCGATGCCCGCAAGTGGAGCCGCGTGACCAAAGAATAAATCCTCATCTGTATGTGCATAGACCTCAGAGGATGGGCGAACTTCCGGAAGCATGGATGCCGGTACACCTAACATATCGAGCAATTCTTGATCCCATTCTAAATTGTAAATATTGTACATTAGTGTTCTTGAAGCATTGGAATAATCCGTCACATGTGTCTTGCCACCGGATAGCTTCCAAACTAACCATGTGTCGATTGTGCCAAATAACAGATCGCCCCGCTCCGCTCTTTCTCTTGCACCCTCAACATTGTCCAAAATCCACTTCACCTTCGTGCCTGAAAAGTAAGCATCAATGAGTAGACCCGTCTTATCGCGAACCATATCATCATGCCCTTGCGCTTTTAACGCTTCACAGATGTCAGCCGTTTGTCGCGATTGCCAAACGATTGCGTTGTAAACAGGATCACCTGTATGCTTATCCCACACAACAGTCGTTTCACGCTGGTTCGTAATACCAATCCCCGCAATTTGATTGGCATTGATATTTTTCTCAGACAACACACCTGCAATAACAGCTAAAATCGAACTCCAAATTTCATCCGCTCGATGCTCAACCCACCCAGACTGTGGGAAATATTGCGTAAATTCCTGTTGAGAGGTATGAAAAATCTCTCCTTGTTGATCAAATAAAATGGCTCGTGAGCTCGTCGTCCCTTGGTCAAGTGCTAAAATATATTTCTCAGTCATATTTGTTCTCCCCCTCTATTTTTTAGTCTTATGCCCCTTTTGCAACTCTTTGTTTTACGACTACTGCAGTTTCTTGTTTAAGCGTAAATTGAGCGCCCAACAGAACTACTAATACAACAGCTCCAACTACCCAAAACGCAACACTATTTACACCCGTGAAAAATTGTTGATAGAATAGCGCACCGAACGCACCGCCAAGAATTGGTCCTACGATAGGTACCCATGCATAACTCCAGTCTGATGATCCTTTACCCGCAATCGGCAAGAAGAAATGAGCAATTCTTGGCCCTAAATCACGTGCCGGATTAATCGCATAACCAGTTGTTCCGCCCAGTGACATACCAATTGCAACGATAAGTGCACCGACAATTAACGGGTTCAATCCTTCTGTAAATTCATTTGCACCAATCATCAACAGACCTAATAGCAAGACAAACGTACCAATCATTTCACTCGCTAAATTCGATAGTGGATGACGAATTGCAGGCGACGTTGCAAACACCGCGAGTTTCGCACCCTGGTCCTCTGTCTTACTCCAATGAGGTAGGTATTGGAAATAAATGATGACTGCCCCTAGAATAGCTCCCGTCATTTGTGCAAATATATAGTTTGGAACATCAGCCCATGGAAATTCTCCGATAGATGCCAATCCAATTGTAACCGCTGGGTTCAAATGAGCTCCACTGAAATTTCCAACTGCATAAACGCCCATCGTCACAGCAAGCCCCCATCCAAGTGTAATGACTATCCAGCCAGCACCCTCAGCCTTCGAATCTTTCATTAACACTCCGCCGACTACACCCGCTCCAAAGATGATTAAAATCATTGTACCAATTAACTCCCCTAAAAATGGTGTCATTTCCTCTTCCTCCTTTGATTTTTTGTAAGCGGTTACGTGTGGAATCATAAAAAAGTCCACATTTAATCACCCGCTTTGTGCGGAATGAATAAATGTGGACCTCAATGCTCAACCACTTTTTATTAACCTATCCATAGTCTAGTAAAGATTCAAACTATTGTCAATACTTTTCTAAAAATAATATGAACATTACGCTTTTCTATCTTTCGCAAACGCTGCCCACAGCTGTTGATTGGACGTCGTTACAGCTTTTGCACCCGCATCCAATGCAGCACGGACATGGTCTTCTGACCGAATAAGTCCCCCACTAATAATTGAAATCCCCGTTCTTTCATGAACTTCACTAATGATTTGGGGAATGACACCAGGAAGAATTTCAATATAGTCTGGCTTCGTCCTTTCAATGAGCGAATAACTCTTTTCCAAAGCAATCGTATCCAATAAAAACATTCGTTGAATCGCAATAATCCCTTTGGCCTTCGCTTTCATAATCATATTCGACCGGGTAGAAATAATACCCGCTGGCCGAATATCATTACAAAGAAACTCTGCGGCAAAATCATCTGTTTTTAACCCTTGAATTAAATCCGCATGAATAATAATCTTTTTACAATAGCGATCTGCCTCATTTTTAATCGTTTTGAGATTACTTATATGCACTTCCAACAAGACAATATACTCATAGGGGCTGCTCAGCAATGGTTCGAGCTGCTTCAGATTACGCAAAGCAGGTAAGATTTTTTGTTCACGAAAAGGCATTGTATTTCCCCTCTCCCTCCGAGCCTTATTATACCTCGACCGCAGTCGTCGCACACACGATTTCTTGCTGTAATTCTTTCGCATAGCGTGTCTGCTGATCTGTAGTCCAGCCAAAAGTTGTCGCCATTTCTGCCATCACTTGCTCCTTCCATTCCATAACAGTAGCAATATCGAATAATAAAGCCCCCGTCCTTCTAATAAAGAAATCAGTTGGCTTAACGGCCATTTCATGATGAATCGCATACATTAATTGAGCATATAACACAGGGGGAAGCAACGTATCATTGACCTCCACATAACCAAACACCGTATCGACATTGGACCCATACATCTTCGCCAATTTGAGGCCTTGCTGTTCATTCAACCCTAAACGCTGCGCTTGCTTATTCTTGGCGTATAAAAATTGTTGCAGCCTTGCCGAACCGCCAACATCTCCGCCAGAAATCGGGAAATGTTTGGTGACACATGGACCAAATTGTTTATTGTCTGTTGCAGCCATATTTTCTACAACCATGCTCACTACGGTTTCTGCCATTTTACGATAACCCGTTAATTTCCCACCTGCAATAGTAATTAATCCTGTATCTGATTGCCAAATTTCATCTTTTCTTGAAATTTCAGAAGGGCTTTTACCTTCTTCGTGAATGAGCGGACGAATCCCTGCCCAGCCCGACTCAATATCTTTTTCTGCAATTTGTAAATCTGGGAACATATAGTGAATCGCCCCCATAATATACGCGCGATCATCTGTCGTAATCTTGATCGTCGCACGGCTCGCATCGTAAAATGTATCCGTCGTCCCTACATACGTTTTGCCATCCCGAGGAATTGCAAACACCATGCGTTTGTCAGGCGTATCGAAATAGACCGCTTGTTGCAATGGGAAGGTAGATTGATCGAACACCAAGTGGACTCCTTTGGATAAAATCAAGTGCTTTTCGCTCTTAGAGCCATCCATTTCTCGTACGTCATCTACCCATGGTCCTGTTGCATTGACAATTTTTTTTGCCTGCACTGACACTGTCTTATCCGTCAGCATATCCTTTATATCAGCACCTATTACCTGCTCCCTATCATCGTAAATAAACTGCGCCGCCTTGGCATAATTCGTAATCACTGCGCCATTTTCCACTGCCGCCTTGATTACTTCCATCGTCAAGCGTGCATCATCTGTGCGGTATTCCACGTAAACGCCACCGCCAAGTAAGCCATCTTTTTTGACAATCGGCACCTTACGAATGGTTTCTGCTAGCGACAGCATTGTTCTTCTTTCCTGTTTCTTAACACCCGCCAAAAAGTCATAAACACGCAGTCCAAATGACGTCGACAATTTGCCGAAGGTACCCCCTTTATGAAACGGTAATAACATCCATTCTGGCGTCGTCACATGAGGACCGTTTTCGTAAACAATCGCACGCTCTTTACCGAGCTCCGCCACTTCCTTAATTTCAAACTGCTTTAAATAACGTAATCCCCCATGCACCAATTTCGTCGAACGACTTGACGTACCAGATGCAAAATCCTGCATCTCCACGAGCGCCACCTTCAAACCGCGGGTTGCGGCGTCTAAAGCAATACCCGCGCCCGTAATTCCTCCACCAATGACGAGTAAATCGAATGATTCGTCTGCCATTCTGTCAAACGTAGCCTGTCTTTCTAGCGCCGAAAATGTACCCATATTAATCGTCTCCTTTTGCTGTCTATTTAGTATTTTATTTAACAAAAAGAGACCTGAACGCATACTACTGCATATTCGCAATAATGTCGTCAGGTCTCTCATTGGCTCAAACCGTTTCTATTAACTTAATTTCAGTCTAGCATATACAGACGATTTTGGAAACTCCCTCGCTTTGAATCGTTTTTCAATAGTGCCACATTTTTACTTCTTCAATCGTTAAATAGTGCTCGATACCATTCCGCTGCTGCGTCCACTTCTGTTCGCGTCAACGAATGACCATTCATTTCCCAATGCACCTTCACTTGTGCCCCTGCAGCTGTCAATAGTTCGTCCAGGTCCTCAGATTCCTCCGCGGAACACATCGGATCATTTTTCCCAGCGGCAATAAACACCGGAGTGCCAGTCAAATCTGGCAAGTCAATGCCACGCCTTGGCACCATCGGGTGATGTAAAATCGCACCTTTCAAAGCGCCTGCATAATGGAACAACAGGCTCGCCGCAATGTTCGCTCCATTGGAATAACCAATTGCCATGATATTCAATCGGTCGAAACCATATTTTTGAGCTGCTTCATCGAGAAACTCATTCAATTCCTTCGTTCGGAAAATCAAATCCTCCTCGTCGAAAACACCTTCCGCTAATCTTCGGAAAAAGCGTGGCATCCCATTTTCAAGGACATTTCCTCGCACACTCAGTACTGACGCTTCCGGGTCAATCAAATCTGCAAGTGGCAGCAAATCATTTTCAGTTCCACCTGTTCCGTGAAGCATTAGCAACACTGGTTTCGAAGCATTCGTTCCTTGTTTGAATATATGTTTCATGATCTATCACTCCTATTTCGGATAAAATACTTATCTTGAATTCAAGATAACTTTATCAAATAGAATTACAATTGTCAAAGAGCCTGCTTGGCATCGCGCTCACAGTTCCGACTTTTACTCTGACAATTAACCTTCAGCCAAAACTCGAGCAACGCCAATATTGCCAAGCGATGACCGGTGAAAGCCAGGCAAGGCCTTTACTTTCCGCCTGGTGAATCGGCAGCCACTCATTTCCTTCGCCGCGCATCATATAAACTTCGTGATGTGGCGCCTGGTCATGGTAACCTGTCATATCAAACGGTCCATCTCGTCGTAAAACAGCCTGCATTTCATAGTCTATTTTCGGTGCAGGCGTCAAGGGATTACCGACTGCATGTGTGAGTGTAAACCCCGATTCTCCCCGTCCATAATCCAAACGTTTCAAAACAATTCCTTCATGCTAAGCAGTCGCTTGTTCACGGAATCGCTTCAAACGACTATAGGCAATCGATGGTCCAACAGCTTTTGTAAACGTCAATGGCGCATTTGGCTGATCATATGCCAGTTCAATATGAACGCGAGTTCGAAAGCCCTCCCCATCTACATCAAAACCTCTGCCATCCCCTTTAAAATAATGATTCCATGCCAAGACATTTGGATTTTCCACCCATTTATCAGCCAAAAAAGTCGTATAGCGCAATTTCCATCTGTCCACATTCGGACGGCGAATTCGATCTTGAATAGGCGTCAATAATTGTTGCGGCTGCGCAATCCACTTTGTCACCTCAAACACCTCAACAGCCGCCTCTTCTTTCGATGCTACCGGATTCAACATACCAAAAATGGTTGAAGACATTGATTTACTCCTATTAAATCGGTCTTCCGATCTAGCAATCGGGCGCTTCAAACGAATGGTATAGCGATAGGTTTCATCCAATGAAAAATCCCGGTCGCTATAGTAATTCTCCTTCACTGTTTTCATATGCACACCATTTCGAAACACTTCATATTCATCTACATCGCTAATTTCCTCCCACGACAATGCGATTTGTGACCTCGCAACAATCGTTGTCATGACGAGCGATTGAAGGGGATTATCCTTACTTTTTTGTTCAGCAAACGCCGATGTTTGCAGCGCGATAACATCGACCACTTCGCCATCTTCCGTGCGTTCAATCGCGTAGTTATACAATCTTGCGTGCTTAAAATCACCGTCATTAAATTCGGGTACAGTTCCCTCGTAAACATGATTTCCATCTTTATAAACGTGATAAACCCCACCTATATCATTCCACGCGAATGATATAACATCTGTCTGATGCATAACGGTTTTCATTTCAAAAAACAATGCACTCACCTTCCTTATGCCAAGTGTGAGACATTTTAGCGTCAGCTAAACAGATATATTGAAAGTGGGGCTTACTTAAACACCCAATTATTTAACGATTCCTGCTCTCAATTCCTTGACCCCGAATTCCAAATAACCCTTTAAACAAGTTAGCATGTAAACCCAGCCCTCTTTGTTATCGATCAATTGACTTATAAATTCTTCATCATTTTCAACAAAACCCGACTCAACAACTTCAATGAGTGTGCTCGATTTATCCAGCTCTGTTAATGTAATCGTAACAATATGACCTTCCCCATTAGCACCCCATCGGAACACGATTTTCTGATTTACTACAATTTCCAATACTTCTATATCCCCTTGTGCATCGTATTCGTCATATCGCAATGTAATCGTCTTGCCTTGTTCCCATCTTTCAGAGCTCGACGAGAACCAAAAATTCCCGATTTTCGAGGGATCTACGAATGCTTCAAATACTTCATTGGCTGGCTTTACTATGTTAAATTTCGTAACGTTGTTCATAACCTGAACCCTCCTGCTTTCGATGTATTATCACTAAATAGCATGGTCAAAAGTTTACGCCTTTTTCCACACAGTCGCATACTTCTTTTTATATTTTGGATCCTCTTCTTGTTCAATTAAATCTAAAGCGATCTTCTTTATTTCCTCGTCCTTTATTTCATCATACAAATTCCGAAGACCTTGAAGAATATCATAACGAATTAATGTATAGTTTTTTTCATCCGTTCCATTTACAAACCGGTCGATTAGGCTTTTTACGACCAGCACTTTTTGCTCTGTGCCCGCTAGACCAATTCTCCAAACTGCTTGTAGAGTATGTCTTGCAGTGACGAATTTTTTATCTTTTGTTACTTCCCAAATCGCCTGATAATCAGCGAGGATTCGTTTTTCCGGGTCACTAATTGCTAACCGACAAAGGAATTGAGCACCTCTAGACCTTCGGTGATTATCGGAGTCTGTTAGCCACTCCTTTAATGAGTCCCAAACCTCATAGGCCCAATCTACTTCTTTACTTGTAGCCGCAACGATATTTTCAAAGGCCTCGAATTGAGCATCTTTGTCTTCGACCTCTAAATTTTCAAAATAAGATTGAATGATTTTATCCATGTTATGACGCCATCTCCTAACTAAGTTTTTGGTAATGTTTCTGGATCAATGCTACATTACTTTAGAAGCAGACTCTGTTTTTATTTCTCGTACAGGTGCCCCTATTATTGTATAGACAATTCCTCCGAAAATCAGAAGGATGCCAACCGTTTGTAAAATAGATGGATGGAAATCTAGAATAATGACATCCAATAGAATGGCAACAACTGGGTCGACAAATACTAAAGCAGAAATGACGACTGTCGTTAATTTCCGAAGGCTATTGAAAAATAAATAATAGACAAATCCCGTATGTATTAAGCCTGTCCCAATGATGTACAGCCAATTCGCATCACTTAACCCTATAAATACAGTAAAGTTCATAAACGGGAATAACATCAAAATGCCGATTGAAGTTTGAACAAATGTCATCGCGTACGCACTTAGTCCCGTGATTCCCTTCCCAATTAGCATCGTCATTGCATAGCACACAGCCGAGAGGATGGCCCAGCCAAAACCTGAACTAACGAAATCCGTCAGTGAAGTGAAACTTTGTATACCGATAATGAAGACACTTCCTAAAAAACAAGTAACAATCGCTAGCAAAGCCGTTACTGTCATCTTCTCTTTCAAAAACAAGCTCCCTATGATCAGCACGAAAATGGGCGCTAAATTATAGAGTGTAATAGCAACCGTAATGGACATTTCTTCGAATGCTTTGAATAAAAACACCCAATTCAAAACTAAGAAAACACCGCAAATAATCGTTTGTACAATTTCCCGTTTTCGCCAAACCTCCACTTTATGCTGACCTGCGACAATCCAACAAAAACCTAAAAAAAGTGTGGCACAAATACACCGAACAAATACCAATTCAGCCGCTGGAATCCCCGTCTTGCCCGTAAAAAATCCGATTGAACCAAAAATCGCCATCGCCAGTGTCATTTGTAGCATCGGAACTCCATTCATATTGATCACCCTATACTTCATTAATACTTTCATAATACTCTAACAATATCATTGTTAACAAACTTATTCACTGTAAGCGAAGCGGCAATTATAAAAGCCCCTACTTATATTAAAAGTGGGGGCTTCGGCTGAATTAAGATCAATCACGCCTCGGCGTGATTGCGTCCAGATTTTGAATTGAGCTTGCTCAATTGACTCCCTTCAAAATCTGTGACATCCGCCGGAGGCTTTAACTTGATTTAGCCGGGGGGACCCCGGCTAAATCAAGTTAAATTTTAAAACGCAGAACCATCTCGTTCAATGCCTCTGAAATCTCGCTTAAAGAATGCGAAGCAGATTGAATTTCTTCCATAGAAGCTACCTGCTCTTCAGAAGCGGCAGCAATTTCATTTGTATTCCTAGCGTTTTCCTCAGATAATCTCGATACATCCTCATGTTTTTCAGCCACCATCTTGAAATCTGCAGTGAGCCGTTCAGTCGATGCGTCAATTTCCTGTATTTTTACGGATACATCGGAGATTGAATTCAATATTTCGCTAAATTGAACAGAAGTCGCCGTCGTTAAACGATTCCCTTCATTAACATTCTCTTTGACAATGTTAATGGTATGAACGGTATCATTTGTTGTCCCTTGTATGCGTGTGATTAATTGTCGAATCTCATTCGCTGATTGACTCGATTGATCAGCCAATGTACGGACTTCTTCTGCTACAACTGCAAAGCCTTTTCCATGCTCCCCTGCCCGAGCTGCCTCAATTGCTGCATTCAAAGCTAATAGATTCGTCTGTGCCGCAATGTCATTAATGATGGTTGTAATTTCTCCAACCTTTACTGTATCCTCAGCTAATGAGTTAATATTGTCATCTGCCTCAGCTACGGATTGGTGAATAAATTCCATAGATGCAACGATTTCCTCCACAGACTTCTCTCCACGACCGGCTTGCTCCGTCACTACAGAAGTGGCATCCGCAACCTTTGCTGTGCGAGATGTCATGCGAAGTAATCTTTGTAAAGACTCCTCAACAGCATGTGAGCTCTCATCAAGGAATTCTGATTGCTGATCCATGCTTGTAGAGATTGTTTGCAGGCGATCCGTTATATGATTCGCTGAGAATTTTGTTTCTTCTGCACTCGCCGAGAACTGTTGTGACGAAGCGGCCGCTTGCTGAGAAGATTCGCCAATTTGCATAATCATGTCTCTTAACGAACCAAGGAATTGGTTAAACGAGCCTGCTACTTCCCCCAATTCATCTTTACCTTTCACATGGATTGTCTTTGTCAAATCACCGTCACCGTTAGAAATATCATTCATTTGCTCCTTCAACTGACGCAAAGGAATGACAATGGCTCTCAAAAGGAGTGCGCCTACTATTAGGCCAAACAATATTGCTGCAACCGTAATGACAACCAAAATAACCAACCTTACTTTGGATTGATCATGAATACTCGTATCGACGTAGGCTGTCTCTTGATCCAATTCTGCAATAAAACCTTCGAAGGATGGATCTAACACTTCTTTGCGAATTCTTCGCTCTTCTCCAAAATGAATTTCTTTCGCTTTATCTGGACTTGTAGCAAACGTCTTGATAACCGATTGACTTTGAGACCAATATGTTTCATAATTCCTCTTTATTTCATCAACTCTCTCTTTATCCAAAGAGGTTTTGGATAGCTCACTTAATTTATCAAATTGAGCGAGTATGTCCATTGACTTTTCTTCCATTTGCTCCGCAAACGTTTCATCTCCCGTGATTAGCAGAGCTCTTTCATCGTTTGAAAGACCTGCCAGTCGATATTGAATATGCTTTGAAATAGTTTGCATGTCCATCAACGTATTCAGGTTCTTATTGCCTTCTACATTATCTTGTAAAGACCGTGTAGATAATATCCCCACAATCGAAATCGATAAAATCAAGATAGAAATCACAAGTATAAGCCGCGTCTTGATGCGCATATTTTCTCTCCCCAATCTGTTTTCATGGCTTTTTCAGGCCTAAGGAATTATATCAAATCGGGAGGAATAAAAGGGACCTAAGTATCTATTTGAAATAATTTTTACAAATCCTTTTCATATCTTGCACCCCTGCCACAATTCCTCTTTATCCTTTCATCCAAAAGCATAGTCATCAATCCAGATAAAAAAGTGCCTGTCCACATCGTAGGTTCGAAGGGTGGCAGGCACTAACTATTACTTTTGCGGTTCACTTTCTATTTGCTTCAGCAAAGTTGACATCACTTTTGCAGCTTGTGCACGCGTAGAAGATTCTTTCGGTTGGAACTTATTCCCTTCGCCCTCCATTATCCCTAGCGTATATGCTTTTTGAACAGCTTCACGTACATAATCACTCACGCTTTTTAGATCGTTATAGTTCTGTTTACCCGCCACTGGAACTGTTGTTTTTGTTGCAAATTCATATGCATTTATCGCCATCACAGCCATTTGTTCACGTGTAAGTTTTGCACTTGGATCAAATCGTCTTTCTGATTTACCGTTACTAATTTTCGCTTCAAAAACAGCTTGTACCCCATCCTGCGCCCAGCTTGGAACATCAGAAAATTGTTGACCATTAGAAGCGGGCTTTAAATCAAGGGCATTTGCTAACATAACCGCAAACTGTGCGCGCGTTACGGATTCTTGAGGTGCAAAAGTCGTTTCCGTTTTGCCTCTGATAACTCCGCGTTGGTACAGGTCATTAATAAATGGATGTGCCCAGTGGCTCTCTCCAACATCTTCAAACAAATTCGATTTGTTCATGTCTTTTCCGCCAAATTCATAGATTGCGACAGTGCCGGACACTTCATGAGTCGCCGCTAATAGGGCATGACCTGTAGGGCTCTTATCAGCTGAAATAAAGCGCAAGCCTTCAGGTGATACATCCCCTTTAATATCCCCACTATAATCCCTACTTGTTATAAATGTAACGAATTCGGGTTTCAATGGGTTTGCGAGGTCATAGACCATAATTCCGCTCACTCGCTCCAAAGCGATAAATGCATACTGTTTACCGTCAATTTCTCCACTGACAACAGTTTCTGGTTCTGGACCTTTTGCCGAGCTCCGTTTGTCGTAGGCAATTTCCTCGTTATCCGTATTAAAAAACTTAGGAAGTGCCTCAGCTGTAATTTTCTCGAATTCACTTCCACTATCAAAAACGAGCTCCATTGTTTCAGCATTAAAGATCGAGAAACTGCGTCCGCCGTACGAATGAAGGGCCTCGTAAGAACCATCTGCAGTCATACCTTGCTCGAGTGTAATTTTTGTTTTCTTCATTTCATCAAATAATCCATCTGCCACTAACTGATCGAGTTCTTCTTGGGTGAACCCTTTATAATGATTGGCATTCAATTTAATCTTATCAGCGATATCACCGATTTCCGCCTCTTCAGAATACGGATCGTAATCTCGGGCGTCTCCTTCATTAGGTGTTAAAATATACGTTTTTCCACCGGAGGTAAACGTATCAATGGCATCTGGCATGTAAAAACCTAGAAGTGGAAGGCGTTCAATTGTTGTTTCATCATTGCGCTTCCCATCGAGCTCGTTCCCAGGAATGGAGTGGTCCTTCACCCCAAGCCCTTTCACATGAAGGATTTTTTCTGCTACAAGGTCAACTGTAGCGATGGCATTATTTTCTTGCATCGATACATACGCTAGTTTACTGTCTTCTGAAACCGCTACATATTCAGGCTCCAATTGTTGAAGAACTGTGCCTTTAGAATTCACTCGAACTTTTCCATCGATTTCTACATCTTTAAATGAAAGCGTATTTGCTGTGAAATCACTTGGTTCTTTCGTGACGTCAATGATCGAAATCGTACCTTCCGGATCAACCGCGTAATCATCACTCGGCTCTCCTTCATTTGCAACGATGGCCTTTGTTCCGTCCGGTGTAAATGTCACCATGTCAGGCAACGAACCGACTTGCACGTTCGATATGTATGCCCCGTCTTTCGATAGAAAAACAATATAACCAGGGTCTGTTTTCGGATTGCTCACAACAGAAACAGCAACTAAATCTTTTGTCGGGTGTGATGCCACGCTCGTAATATCTGTTACATTTTCAATTCCAAACTCCGCTAAAAATATGCGTTTTAATGCTCTTACTTTTGTAAATTCACCAGACGTTAATGATTCAAAAGAAAGAATATCAATTCCAGATACGACACCATTTGTTACAAAGGCACGTTTTAGTGTCTCATCATAAGCCATAATTTCAGTACCGCCAATGCCTACAGTGCTGTCATATTGACCAATTTGCGTCACCTTCAAATCATCCCCTTTATATTGAAATAAAGACGATTGTTCCGCAAATACATTATGTGGCTGACTTGCACCAAAAAGAATACTCGCTGCCGCAATGCCTGTAATTATTTTCTTTCTCATTGTCATCTGTTTGCCCTCCAAATATGTTATCTTCCTATCACCAATTCTAGCTGTCTATTATTAAGCTAGTATTAATTTATTGTGTTTTTTCATGCGTAGGTGCCAGAAGCGTTTAGTAACTTTTTATTCGGAGTGGCAAAACGACAAACAATCGTTTTATACCTTGCTAATTGTCCGAATTATGTTATAGTTGTGATGAAAATCGAATATTTATCGCCACTAGGGGAGTCTTGTAAAAGGCTGAGACGCATATAGATATGCGGACCCTTGGAACCTGATCTGGATCATACCAGCGTAGGGAAGTGGGACCGCGCTGTTTATTTATGAACCAAACCATCGTGGGCCGCTTCCTGAGCTAATTCAGGAGGCGGCTTTTTCATTTTCAATATAAGAAATATAGGGAGTGGACAGGATGACATTTTGTGAAGAAGTGCGGTCAGAATGTGATGCGTTATGGCAAGGGAGTTTTGACCATCCATTTGTCAAAGGAGTTGCGGACGGCACGTTGCCGTTAGATGTGTTCAAGTTTTATGTGCAACAGGATTCTTATTATTTATCACATTTTGCAAAAATCCAGGCGCTTGGTGCAGTAAAAGCACAGGATTTATTGACAACACAACGTTTTGCAGCTCATGCGGAGCAGACGTGTAGTGCAGAAATGTCCTTGCATGAGTCTTTTTTCGGCATGTTAGGAATAACCGAGGAAGAACGCTCGACGTTCCAACCTGCACCGACAGCTTATCAATACGTTTCGCATATGTACCGTGCAGCTCATGAAGGTGATTTGGCGGATACACTTGCTGCATTGTTACCGTGTTACTGGTTGTATTATGAAATTGGCGAAAGACTCAAAGACGCGAAACCAAATCACCCTGTTTACGATAAATGGATTCAAACATACGGTTCAGAATGGTTCGCGGAGCTTGTACAAGAACAAATTTCTCGGATGAATGAACTTGCGGAAGCCGTTTCACCTGAAAGACGTACTCAGCTTAAAGAACATTTCCGCAAGAGTAGCTATTATGAATGGCAGTTCTGGGAAATGGCCTGGACACAACAACAGTGGGCCATTCACTCATACGAAGTGGCGGCAAGCCAATGATACAAAAACTACGGGACAATCAACCACTCATACACTGCATCACAAATATTGTCGTTGCTAACTTCCAAGCGAACGGTCTTCTAGCACTCGGCGCTTCTCCTGTCATGGCGGACGCCGTAGAGGAAGCTGCCGAAATCGCTAGCATCTCGTCTTGTACCGTGCTGAATATCGGTACATTAAAACGAGAAACCGTAAAAGCGATGCTGCTTGCTGGAAAAAGTGCCAATCAGCATGGAAAACCTATCGTCCTCGATCCTGTCGGTGCGGGAGCGACCGCTTTTCGTAAAGAATCCGTTTTAGGGATTTTAGATGAAGTCGATGTCACGCTCATCCGCTGTAATGCGGGTGAGCTGGCGGCGATTGCGGGTGCAAACTGGGAGGCGAAAGGCGTCGATGCAGGTGAAGGTGAGGCAGATTTGACGGCACTTGCAGAAGAAGTTGCGCATAGGCATCATTGTATCGTTGCCGTTACTGGCGTGGTCGATATTGTCACCGACGGCAACAAAACGCTTCACATTACAGGCGGGCATCCATTGATGGCCAAAATTACAGGTAGCGGCTGCCTACTAAGTGCCGTTGCAGGGGCATTTTTGGCTGTCGCCAATGGAAATCAGTTAGGTGCAGTGGTAACTGCATGTACTTTTTATAAACAAGCTGGACAACAGGCGGCTGAAAAATCCGAGGGACCTGGCGATTTTCAAGTTCAGTTTTTGAATGCTCTTGGAGGTGAAGCCGGATGACAGCTATCGCTTTAACAGTTGCAGGCTCCGATAGTGGGGGCGGCGCAGGCATTCAAGCCGATTTGAAAACCTTTCAAGAGTTAGGCGTCTTTGGTACATCTGCCTTGACAGCTGTAACGGCACAAAACACACTCGGCGTACACAGTGTTTATCCGATTGATGCGGCTGGTGTGACCGCACAAATACGGGCAGTACTAGACGACTTCAATGTTGGAGCAGTGAAAACAGGCATGCTGTTTTCTGCAGACATCATCCGTGCTGTGGCAGAAACACTACAATCATACGACTCCCCCACGCTCATTATCGACCCTGTCATGATAGCGAAAGGTGGCGCTTCACTTTTATTAGAGGAGGCGGTCGATGCATTGAAAACATTTTTAATCCCAATGGCGTCTGTCATCACACCGAACATTCCAGAAGCGGAAGTGCTTGCCGGGATGACAATCGAATCGGATGAAGATATCGAGGAAGCCGCGAACCGCATTTTGCAGCTAGGAGCAGGAGCGGTTGTCATGAAAGGCGGACATCGACAAGGGGCTCACTATGCGGAGGATTTATTGTTATCTGCAGATGGTGAACGCCTTGCCCTTCGTTCCGAATGGATCTACACCCAAAATACACATGGCACTGGCTGTACCTTTTCTGCTGCGATTACCGCACGGGTTGCGCAAGGCATGCCCATTTCCAAGGCGGTTATCGATGCCAAACGGTTTATCCAAGCAGCCATTTCAGACGGGCTAACTCTTGGCTCGGCAGGACATGGACCCACCAATCACTGGGCATATCAACAACAGAATGCAGCGGCGAAAAAGGAGGCAGTGTTCATTGATTAAACAACAACTACAATTGTATTTCATCATGGGCAGTGTCAATACCGGGGTGTCTGACCCGCTGAAAGTATTGGAGGAAGCACTGCGGGGTGGCGTAACTTGTTTTCAATTACGGGAAAAAGGCAACAACGCTTTAGTTGGTAATGAAAAACGGGCATTTGCTGAAGCCTGTCAAACACTTTGTCAGCACTACAATGTGCCATTCATCGTCAATGATGATGTGGAGTTGGCAATTGCCATCAATGCAGATGGCGTGCACGTCGGACAGGATGACGAAACAGCCGCAATAGTACGGGAGCGGATTGGTAAAGATAAAATACTAGGCGTTTCCGTGCACAATGAGTCTGAAATGTTAGCGGCAATCAAGGTGGGTGCTGATTATGTTGGAATGGGACCAGTCTATATAACTTCATCCAAAGCAGACGCAAAACCCGTCAGCGGGACAGCTCTTATCCAACAAATGAGTAGCCTTTATCCCGCTATGCCGATTGTCGGGATTGGCGGCATTACAGTCGCTAACTTTGAACCAGTCTTAGAAGCAGGTGCTTCGGGCGTCTCCATTATTTCAGCCATCGCCTCAGCTATTGATCCCTATATCACAGTTCGCCGTTTCAAGATTGCGATAAGCAAGGAGGTTTTTTCATCATAACAACTAGAAAAATGGTCATTATGACGATGTTCGTTGCCATTGCGGTTGCCGGCTCCACATTCGTATCATTCCCAGCAGGCATCGCACGCGCCTATCCTGTTCAACATGCGGTCAATGTCGTTGCCGCTATTATGCTTGGACCTATCCCCGCCGTCATGATCGCCTTTGTGACCGGGCTCGTTCGCCTCCTCACTGGCACGGGCTCATTGCTCGCATTTCCAGGTGGTATGATTGGGGCTTTCCTAGCTGGCATTTTGTATAAGCAGTTCGGCAAAACTTGGCTCGCAGCCATCGGTGAAGTCATCGGGACCGGCGGCATTGCGTCACTTATTGCCGTTCCCTACGCCAAAATACTAATGGGTACAACAATGACTGCGTTCTTTTTTGTACCGCCATTTCTTGTATCAAGTATCAGTGGTGCAGCACTTGGTTTAGTGCTTGTCGTACGGTTACAACATACGCGGGTTGGCGGTAGGATTGGGGATACTTTGTAGATCTATTTCAATAAAAACAAGCAGCCGCCTCATTATAACTGGGCGGCTGCTTGCTCAACGTAAATATTTACTTGTGAAATCTATCGTTTCCCAAAATTATTTCCCAGGTAGTTCTCTCAACCGCCTACTCAATTCATTAAAAACCTTATCCAACTCCACATACTTCTTATCCCCCGGCCTCATCAAACTCAACTGTCCAAGCACCGCCTGTAATTCTGTTTCCAGACGCAATCGCTCCTGCGCCGTTTCTTCCGGTCGCACCATAGTCCCACGTGCTTGCCACTCCGCCAACGTCATTGGTACTTTTCGTATCGTTCCCTTGTTAAATACCAATAACCCGCCTGCCATCCGTTCCGTAAAATAACGGTCATGTGAGGCAAACAACAGCGTTCCCGGAAACGACTCCAACGTCTTTTCAAGTTCTTCCCTCGATGGTAAATCCAGATGATTCGTCGGCTCATCCAACACCAATACATCTACTCCTTCAAGGATAAACTGCATCAGCTTCACCTTCACGCGCTCCCCCATACTTAACGCCGACAATGGTAATTGCCAATGCTCTTTCGTAAACCCAAGATTCATCAAATTGGTGCGAATCAATCCCCGTTCCTGAAACGTATCGACATAAAAATACTCCGCCATCGTCATGTCCTCAGGCAAATCCAGCACCGTCTGACTCAAATAACCAATCGTCATTCCAGCCGTTGTCCATAAGTCTCCATCATACGCCTCTTCACCAAGTATCATCCGAAATAGTGTTGATTTCCCGGCACCATTCGAACCAATAAGACCAATACGCTCACCAGCCTGAACTGTAAACGACACATCTGCAAACAATTCCTGCCCCCCAAATACCTTTCGAACCCCCTTCAACTCCAGCACCCGTTTTCCTTTCTTCTTGCGCCCCTTGACGTCAAAAGACACGCCAATTTCGTCTTCTGGCTTATCGATACGATTTTTCTCCAATTCTCCTTCCAGCCGCTTTCGTTTCGAGCGAATCTGCACGTCACGCTTTTTCGCCTTCATCCGAAAGTATTCCTTTCCTCCCATCACTCCTCCGCCCTTTTTCGTCGATTCCGCATGCGCCTTCGCTGACCAATTTCCTAACGCCTCAATCTGTTCCTCCACTAGTGCAATTTTCCGTTGCTGCTGCTCGTAATGCTTCTGTTGCGCTTCTCGATCCGCCTCTTTCTTCTTGCGGTAATCCGAATAATTCCCCGTATACACCGTCAATTTGCCGTGCTCAATCTCAAAAACAATATCCGCCGTTCGGTCAATGAAATGCCGATCATGCGAAACAATCATATACGTCCGCTTACCTTCATTAATAATCCGAATCAATTCCTCCACACTGTCACTGTCCAAGTGATTCGTCGGCTCATCCAACAAAACAAGCTGACTCTCATCAGCAAGTGCCACCGCAAGCCTCATCTTCATCCGCTCACCACCACTTGCAGACACATACTCCGCCCGCTCCGGCAACTTCCACTTGCTACGATACAAATGCATCTCTGACTGTTCCCAGTTCACTTGCCCCTCGTCTTCCTGCTCCTGCCTGGAATACGTAATAGACGGTGCCTTATTACTCCAACCAATCGAGCCCGAAGTCGGTAATATCTCCCCTGCCAACAGCGATAACAATGTCGTTTTACCCGCACCATTCGCACCAACAATGGCAATACAAGCTCCCTCCGGAATATCCGCAGACAACCGATCCAAAATCACCGTCTCACCGTATACAACTGACAATTGATGCAATGTTCCTAAAAGCATAGCCATTCCTCCAAGTACGGAGAGATTAAAAAATCCCTCCGAAAAAGTAATCGGAAGGATTAGTCGCTATGTGCCCAAATCAAATACGCCTTGGCGTATTTGCGTCCAGATTTTGAATTGAGCAAAGCTCAATTAACTCCCTTCAAAATCTGTGACATCCGCCGGAGGCTTTAACTTGATTCAGCAGTGAACTTCTGCTGAATCAAGTTAAAAGTTCTCTAAAAAAACCCGTTGCATGCGCAATGAGAAATGAAATGACTTAAAAGTAGACAGACTAATCCTATTTTCCGTATGAAGATAAAAAATTCAATTTCTCGGAATCAAAGATTAGTTATCCATCGTCCACCCGTCATTCCCTTCTCAATCAATTACAGAAAGTATATCATAGTATTACGGGTATTAAAAATTAATGCCAAATCCTCTTCACTTCGGCTCCATCATCCGTAATTCGCACCCGATATACATCCGGATTCGACAGTGCTTGCCACCCCTCAAAACTAAACTGCTCATCATAACGCTTTAACAACAACGCCATCAAATTCCCATGCGTCACAAGCACAGTTCGGGAGCCAGCCCCTAGCTCATCAACCACATTACATGCGCGTGACATTGCTTCGCTAGAAGACTCCCCGCCCTCATATTTCAAGTCTTGGTCAGAAAAAGTATCCTCCAGCTTCACCAACCAATCTCCGAAATCACGTGAACTTAGCACACGCTCCGTAAGTCGGCTATCCACTTCTACATGCAGCTTTTTCCTTTCAGCAATTGGCCAAGCTGAGCGTCGTGCCCGCTTGAACGGACTCGAAATAATACGATTGACCTCAATCCCGTCAAAAAATTTCCCAAGCTCTTCGGCCTGCAAAACACCTTTAGCGGTCAAATCCGCATGCGGCGGTTGCCCTTCCGCTGAACAATGGCGCACAATGTAAATTATTTTCTCCAAAATGCCTCTACCCCCATTCGTAAAATGTCTACCTCTCTATTCTTTTTCCCTTGTAATCTTCGATAAAACATCAAAAATTGGTTATAACAACATCCACCCGTCGATTCCTTTTCAATAAAGTTGTTGGTGTTTCACATAAAGTCCCTATTCAATCGTTTACTTCACTAACCATAAGGGAACAATACATGTATATCAACTAATCGAAAGAAGGCGCATCACTATGCATGAGCATGATACGGATCATAGACCTTACAACCCTGACAAATCTATGTGGCTCAGTCTTTTAGGGGCTTGTATTATTATCGCCGGCGTCATCATAAATGATCTAATGAGATAACAATTCCTACCACTCCTAAACAGGCTGACATGCAATCAGCCTGTTTTAAATTTGACTCTAAACGCTTAAATTGTTCTATCAAACAATGTCTGCTAAGCTATACTCAACAAATAAAGTACAAAGGAGCAACACATGACTAAAAAAATAATTTTCTTCGATATAGACGGTACATTATACGATCACGATAAAAAACTACCTGCTTCAACCAAAAAGGCCATTCTCCAATTACAGGAAAAAGGACATGAGGTAGCGATTGCCACAGGACGCGCGCCATTTATGTTTGAAGATTTACTAGAGGAACTCGGGATTGAAACATTCGTCAGCTACAACGGACAATATGTCGTATTTAAAGGCGAACCAATTTATAAAAACGCACTAGACAAAGAGGCACTTCTTCGTCTAGCCGCTCTTGCAGAAGAGAATAAGCATCCCATTGTCTATATGGACCACGAGGACATGAAAACAAACACATTGGACCATGAACATATCGCTGCGGGTATCCAGTCGTTGAAAATCAGCCACTTCCCAGCACATGACCCAGCATTTCATGAAGGACGCGAACTCTATCAGTCACTATTATTTTGCCAGGATCCCAAAGATAAGGAATATGAAAAATTATTTCCCGAATTCGATTTCATCCGCTGGCATCCATTCGCTGTCGATATCATACCTGCTGGAGGTTCGAAAGCAAAAGGCATTCAAAAAGTTATCGATCAGTTAGGTATCGCCCCTGAAAATATTTACGCATTCGGTGATGGTTTAAACGACGTCGAAATGCTTAAAACCGTTGTCAATAGCGTTGCAATGGGCGACGGAAGGGAAGAAGCAAAAAAAGCAGCAAAACATGTCACAACAAATGTCACCGAAGACGGTATTGTCAACGGTTTAAAGATGGTTGGTTTACTCGATTAACAATAGAAGGTCCCTCATTCTAAAAAGTCTTTTAGAACGAGGGACCTATTTTATTCTGCCATATCCTCTTCAATCCGCTTGATAAATTCCTCCGCAGCACTATAACCTTGCTGGTGAAGATACCAGTTATTCGCCGCCGCTTCAATCAAGCTCGCAATATCACGACCAGGCTGGAGTTGTATTTGGATATACGGAATTTTCACGTCCATGTATTCCACAAATTTGTTCTCCAATTCTAACTCATTATTTAACGCATTGTCTTCCCACTCAGTCAATTCAATATCCAGTGCAATTCGCGTTTCTTCTTGGAAAGCAGCTTGCCCGTAAAGACGCACTACATTTAACAAACCAATGCTACGCAGTGCAAGGAATTCTTTGTTTTTTTCATCATGCGTACCAATAAGCGTTTGGGGACTCAGCTTTTTCAGCACGACGATATCGTCCGCGATAAGCCGATGTCCACGACAAATCAACGTATGCGCCGTCTCACTTTTACCTAAGCCAGACTTACCACGCAACAAAATTCCAATCCCTGATACATTGAGGCAAACGCCATGTACCGCAATTTCTGGAGCCATCGCTTTCACTGTATATGCATCCAACTTGGCGACCAACTCACTCATGGAATCCCCAGTTCGTAACACAGGAATTTTTCTTGCTCACAATACTCAATCAAGCCCAATGGCTCCTTTTGCTGAGACGTAATGATCATACAAGGCGGAGCATATTGAACAATATTAGCAATCCGTAACTTTCGTTCTTCAGCTGTCAGCGTATGCAAATAGTTCACTTCATTCTTGCCTAGCACTTGGATGTATTCCATTCCCATGAAATCGAATTTATCCATAAACTCTAACCCAGGACGACGGACTCTAGTTCTTTTTATCACACGCTGCAATTGGTCCTGTCCGCTCAACACTTCTAACGAAAACTTTTGGCTAACCTCTTCAATCGTAATGGTCCTCATGACAGCCCTCTATTCTTCTCCATTATTGAACTACCCCCACCTTCACTTCATTTAGAAGTGGGGGATTCCTAAGAACACCTTCGTAACCGAAAGTTTGGATTAGGCTAGCCCCGCAGTCCCTGCGGTTAGAAGTCTGATGGCTTCTTTTTCAAGATTGATACTTGCGTTATAGTCTCGATCATGGTGAGTATTGCATGCTGGACACACCCATTCACGCAATCCGAGATCTTTAACGTCTTTATTGCGATAGCCGCAGCTTGAACAGAGCTGACTGGATGGGTATTTTTTAGCCACAACGATGACTGTCTTCCCGTACCACTTCGCTTTGTATTCAAGCATTGTGCGAAACTGTGACCAACTAACTTCACTGATTGCTTTGGCTAAGTTATGGTTTTTTAACATGTTTGATACCTGCAAATCCTCAATTCCGATGACATCGTGATTTTTGATGATTTCGGTGGAAGTTTTATGCAAGTAATCATTTCTTTTATTCACAATTTCCTCATGAATACAAGCGACTATTCTTCGTTGTTTCTGATAGTTCTTCGCCTCATGCATAGGTTTCTGTTGACGTATCGCTTGTTCTTTTCTTCTTGATAGAATCCGCTGTGCTTTGGCTAATTTCTTTTCCAACGTGCGAAAGAACTTCGGGTTTTCATAGACAGTTTCATCTGACAGTATGGCGAAATCCTTTAGACCCACATCAAGACCGATCGAAATATTGGTTTTAGGTAGCTCACAAACTACTGTTTCAACAAGAATGGAAACAAAATATTTTCCACTTGGATTTCTTCTGATGGTCGCATTTAGTATACGCCCTGTGATTTCGCGGCTCTTGGCAAGTTTAACAAGCCCCAGCTTGGGCAATTTAATGGCATTGCCAATAACCGCAATATTACCGTTTGTGTATTTTGTCGTGTATGACTGGATAGGATTTCTTTTTGATTTAAAACGAGGTACGTTGTTTTGTTTCTTAAAAAAACGGTCAAATGAGTCTGCGAGGTTGCGGACAGATGATTGGAGGGCAATGCTGTCCACTTCTGTTAACCAGGGTAATTCCTTTTTCAACAAGGGAAGCCCAGCTGAACAAGTTCCATAATTTAGTCCTTTACCTGTTTCTTTATAGACGTGATTCCACTTATCCAAAAAGTGATTAAAGACAAAACGGCTACATCCAATTGTTTTAGCAATGAGAACTTGTTGGTCTTTATTTGGATAGATACGGAACTTATAGGCTTTGTTAATCTGCATGGACTTCCACCTCGCTTCAAAGGAACTTTAATCTAATTATAGAATATACGTTCCTTTAACGCTAGTATTTTGGGCTATCGCCCAACCGAAATTCATCTCCCACTTATCACTGGGCTATGCCCTTTAAGTGATTGAAGTGAGAGTCTTCTTTTGGTAAATAGATAAACTTTCATAACAAATAGATAGCACCAGTATATCAAATAGTATTCATCTGGTGGCGTGGGACAACCTCCAAGTAAGTTCCAACAAACCACATAAGAATCAAACGCCAAATCGCACAATATAAAAAGAAAATCCACGCTGTATTTCCCATGGATTCCAACTATTCAATTACACAGAATAGTTCAATGTTTGCAACACTTCATCGCATTATCTATACTTTTTATATACCCCGAAAAACATAGATTGACACACCCATTTTTCTCTGCTAAATTAACAGCTAATCACAAAAGTCTTTAGCGGAAAAAAGTACGCTAAGAACCCTGTTCTATAAAGATATACAGCTCTAAATTCACGGCTTTGACGGTTTTCCATCGTTATATGTGTACGTATGAATAAAATCACGAGCGCAAACTCCTCCCTACTTTGGGTCGATTTTTTTATTTACAGAGGTTGGAAGGAGATTTACTAGTTATGAAAAATTTAATTGTCGTTCTCGGCTCGCTCATTGTTGCGTTTGCATTTAACTGCTTCCTCGTGCCTTTCGGTATTTTAAGCAGTGGCATTAGTGGAATTGCCATCTTACTCGGGTTACTCACACCCTTTAATACAGGGCTATTGAATCTTGTGCTCAACATTCCTTTGCTCATTCTAGGCTACTACAAACTAGGTAAAACCATTACCGTTAATACGATGGTTTGTGTCGTGTCACTCTCAGCCTTCCTATACGTAATACCTGTCGTTGCAGTGACGGATAACATCATGCTGTCTACGGTTTTCGGCGGTGGCATTGGCGGTCTTGGTGTGGGTCTTATTCTTAAGTATTCGGGAACTTCCGGCGGCTTAGACATCATTGCTATTATCGTTTCTCGCACAAGCTCTTTCAGCATTGGCCTTCTTCTAACTGGAATGAACGGCATCATTGTACTACTATCCGGATTTTTCTTCGGCTGGGAACTCGCATTATATACGATGTTATCCATCTATATCACTGGTAAAATGATCGACACCATTTTCACCGATCATGTCAAATTAACGATGCAAATTGTCACCACAAAAGGTGACTTCATCCGCAACGAGCTACTGGGATCCATCTATCGTGGCATTACGATTACAGAAGGATACGGGGGCTATACGCAAGAGAAAAAAGATATTTTAATGATGGTCGTCACACGTTACGAAACACTGCATGTGAAAAAAATTGTGCGCAAGCATGACGAAGACGCGTTTATTAATATTTATGAGACGGTCGAGGTTGATGGCAAGTTTCATGTGAATTAACTGCCGGTTCTCTTTCCCTCTCAACTATTCGGTTTCTCCGAACAGTTCATGACCTATCAAAAAATGCCCCATTCGAAACAACTCAATGTTGTTTCAAATGGGGCATTATACAATTGATTAATAAGCAGTCCATCCCGCATCTGCGGTAATAACCGTACCATTCACAAAGCTTGAATCATCCGAAGCAAGGAACAGCGCGACCTTCGCAATTTCTTCAGGCTTCCCTAGGCCTGGGTTAATTGCAAGTCCTGGTTGAATACGACCCATACCGAACTCACTGACGCCTGTCATCGAAGAGCTGATATTCGTTTCAACCGCGCCTGGCGCAACCGCATTACATCGAATGCCATTCTTCGCGTACATAAAGCCAGTATTTTTTGTAAAGCCAACCACTGCATGCTTGGAAGCTGTATATGCCGCACCAGCACGAGCTCCGTATAATCCGCCAGCAGAAGCGATATTAATAATGACACCTTGCTCTTTTGCCAAGAAGATCGGCAACACTTTACGAGTAGAACGCATCACACTTGTCGTGTTGATCGCAAAAATCCGCTCCCAATTGTCATCTTCAATATCTCCTGCAGGTTCAAAATTATCCATAATGCCGGCATTATTCACCAATACATCCACTGTGCCATACGTGCTAACAGTTGTATCAATTAGGTTCTGAATATCCTCTTCTTTCCCTACATTCGCCACGACCGTCATCGCTGCCCCGCCAGCCAATTTAATTTCTTCTACAACTGCATTGGCCGAATCGCTATTAATGTCAGATACGACTACTTTTGCTCCTTGTTGTGCATAAAGAATCGCAATTGCTTTCCCCATACCCGAACCGGCCCCTGTTACGACTGCTACTTTGTCTTGAAGTTTCATGTTAATTCCTCCTCCATCAATTTAAGTACGCTTTCACAACTACGTTAGTGAACAGATGTTGATTATCTTTCATCTATAGTATAATCAATCGTAACGACTACATTCAATCAGCAAATAACGAGTCAATCGTTGATTAGCATACAGTTTGATAGGGTTTTGTCGATTTATTACAAAAAAGAGGGTGACAGCTTTGTCTGACCAATTAACCAGTGTAGATAGAAGGATTCGAAAATCCAAAGCTGCGCTGAAAGAAGCACTTCTATCCTTAATGCAAACAAAGGATTTCAAAAAAATTTCCATCACAGACATTGTGCAGCTAGCCGACCTCAATCGCGGAACATTTTATAAACATTACCAATATAAAGAAGAGTTGTTGGAGGAAATAATTGATGATGTCATGAAAGGCTTAACTGAATCATACCGTGCTCCCTATGACGAGATAGAAAACTTTGATGTGAGCCAACTGACCGCTTCAGCCATTAAAATATTTCAGCACGTAACGACATACGCCAACTTTTATACATTACTCGGGAGGTCAAATAGTTTAACAGGGTTCCAGACCCGAATCTGCGACGAACTAACGCAACTTCTCTTTCAAGATCTATCCCAATCGCATACACCCCTCAATCCTAAAATCAATCCTAAAATGTTGGCCAGCTATCAAGCATACGCCATCTGGGGAATGATTATTGAATGGATTGATAGTGAATTTCTTTATACATCGGACTATATGGCCGAGCAATTACTTGCAATTATTCAGCGGATTCCTAATCATTCATTCCAGAAGGAGCAATGATCATATGACAACAAACATTTACGTAAACAACAATAAATTCATAGTAGGAATGACCATGAAAGACGGCACTGAGCTCGAGCACAACAACATGGCGCTTCACGCCTGCAAAAACCTTGATTACATTGTAGAAAACCGTAAGAAACTCGCTGCATCCTTGCACTACGAGCTGAACGATTTCGTTTGCGCCAATCAAACCCACAGCGACAATTTCCACCGTGTAACGTTCGCCGACAAAGGACGAGGGGCGAAGCAAATGGATACCGCCATTGCAGATACAGACGCCCTCTACACCTATGAGCCCAATCTCGTATTATGTAGCTTCACCGCCGATTGTGTTCCCGTGATTTTTTATAATGAGGTGAGTGGACTTGTCGGTGTTGTCCATTCTGGTTGGCAAGGCACCGTCAAAGAAATTACCATGAAGCTTTTTAGGCATTTAACACAAGTTGAACAATGTAATCCAAGTGATTTCCATATCCAGATTGGCGCAGCGCTCAGTCAAGAAAAGTTTGAAGTTGATGAAGATGTTTATGTGAAATTCAAGAACCTTGGCTATGCAGATGAATTTATATATCTTCATGAGGGCACAGCTAAATATCATATTGATAATCAACTAACCGTGAAAAGACAATGTGAGTTGGCCGGGATTCCGACGGAACAGATTACGATTGATCGGACTTGTACATATCTTAGTCCGAACGGTTTTTCTTATCGTGAACATAAGCAATGTGGAAGACATTTGAGTTTCGCTGTGAGAAAAGGGGTTTTGTAATATCGCCAGTTTTTCATGCGAAGTGATTGATAATCGGCACGAATAATTTTATAATCATAGAGGACCGTTCAGTTTAATCCACAATGCTTCTAGCCGTCCTCTATGATTATTTTTAACTTCCGCAAGATGGTAATCCAACTTCTACATGACTGCCTCTGCTTGACACAAGGGATTGTCTTCATATTTATTATTTTTCATCATAGCGCGTGATTTAGAGGGGTATAATGTCATTCACTATGCATTGCCGTGTTACGAATTTCCAAAAACGTGTTACTAATTAATAAATATAAAGGGGTTTAGGTATGCAAGACTCAACGTTAAAAAGATTTGGTATTTCAATGGAGGGAAGCTTACTTCGAAAGTTTGACCATTTAGTCACACAAAAGGGCTATGAAAACCGTTCCGAGGCGATTAGAGATCTTGTCCGAGAGGCGATTATTCAACAAACATGGGAAGACGGAGAACAAATCATTGCAGGAAGTATTCTTTTGTTTTATGACCATCACCAACGCAATTTACTTGAAGAAATGACGAAAATCCAACATAGTGTGCACGATGTAATCCTTGCTACAACACACTTCCATTTGAACCATGATAGCTGCCTTGAGCTGATTGTTGTCAAAGGGAAAGCAAGAGATATTCAGGAGCTCAGTCATAAGCTGACGAGTTTGAAAGGTGTTTCCTATGGGAATTTCACAGTCGCACCTGTAGAACAAATTTAACTTAATTCAGCTACAGGTACATTTGCTGAATAAGGAGGAATGAAGTTCAATTCCTCCCTGTTAAGCCCCCGGCGGTTGTGACAGGATTTTAGATTAATAATATGCTTAGAGGAAGTGTACGTTTTGACAAAGAAATTTTTGGGATTCATAGGAATAGCTACTTTAGCTATATCAATTATGTTAGTAGGATGTTCATCATCTAAAACAAGTGATAAAAATAAAAACAATGACGAGAGACCAAAGGACGAGCTTGTACTCGCTTTCGGTTCTGAGCCGGAAACGGGATTTGATCCAATCACCGGATGGGGGCGTTACGGGTCACCTCTCTTCCAAAGTACACTGTTAAAAAGAGATAATCAATTGGCCATCGTTAATGATCTTGCGGAAGACTATGAGGTGACTCAAAATGGAACGGTCTGGACTGTTACATTACGCAATGATGTCCAATTTTCAGACGGTGAGCCTTTGACAGCAAAAGATGTGCAATTTACTTTTGAAAAAGCTGCCGACAGTGGATCGGTTGTCGATTTACATGTATTAGAGAAAGTTGAAGCGTTGAATGATACGACAGTGGAATTCACGTTAAAGGAAGCACAATCTACATTTATCAATACATTGGTTGCAACGGGAATTGTACCACAGCATGCATATAGCGAAGAGTATGCGGAGAATCCGATCGGATCAGGTCCTTATGAACTCGTTCAATGGGATAAAGGGCAACAGATGATTGTGAAGGCGAATCCTAGCTACTATAGCAAAAAGCCGTTTTTCCAAAAAATAACCTTTGTATTCTTAAATGAAGATGCTGCGTTTGCTGCGGCTCAAGCAGGTACAGTCGACCTCGCCGCTATCCCAGCTGCATTTACAAATAAGAAAGTGCCAGGCATGGAATTAGAAACTGTTAAAACTGTTGATAATCGGGGAATCGTATTTCCATTTGTAAAGTCGGGCGAGTTTACAAATGACGGCTTCCCAATTGGCAATAATGTAACAGCGGACGCTGCGATTCGACACGCAATCGATATTGCGGTTGACCGACAAGCGTTAATTGACGGGGTATTAGAAGGGTACGGAACACCAGCTTATACATCTGTTGACGGACTTCCTTGGTGGAATCCGGATACGGTCATTGAAGATGCAGATATGGACGGGGCTCGCAAACTGTTGGAAGAAGCAGGATGGAAAGATAGCGATGGAGATGGAGTTCTTGAAAAAGGCTCTCTGAAAGCAGAGTTCAATCTTTATTATCCAGCAAGTGATACGACTAGACAATCCCTTGCTATTTCAGTTGCAGATATGATAAAACCACTTGGTATCAACATTAAAGTAGAAGGTGCAAGCTGGGATATCATCGGTCAGAAAATGTATTCAGAGGCTGTACTGATGGGCTGGGGAAGCCATGATCCACACGAATTATACAACATCTATAGTAGCGATAATGCCGGTGTGGAGTACAATAATACCGGATATTATAAAAATGACACAGTAGATGCGTACTTTAAGAAAGCACTTCGAGCGAATAGCGAAGAAGAAGCCATTGAGTTTTGGAAAAAAGCGCAATGGGATGGCAAGACTGGTTTGAGTGGAAAAGGTGATGCGGCATGGTCGTGGCTGGTGAACATCGACCATTTGTACTTAGTGAAAGAAGGTCTTGATATCGGGGAGCAGCGGATCCATGTCCATGGGCATGGTTGGCCCGCTACAGACAACATAGTCGATTGGAAATGGAGTCAATAATGTGAATAAAAGTTTTGGTGCTAGGGTCGGAGTCTTTCTGTTGATGAAAGGTTTAAGAATGCTAACATTATTGTTTGCGATTTGCTTAATTTCGTTTTTATTAATCAAGAACTCTCCGGTTGATCCGATTCAGGCCTACATTGGTGCTGATATGCTAAAGGTTGGACCTGAACAGCGAGAGAAAATTGCTGAGTATTGGGGGCTCAATCAGCCCGTTATGGTACAGTTTTTTAGTTGGCTGTCTGCTTTACTTGCAGGTGATTTAGGAAACTCAATGATTTTCCGTCGTCCAGTGTCTGAAATCATCGGGGAGCGATTTTTGAACTCGCTGGTCTTGATGCTGACCGCTTGGGTATTGTCGGGAGTTATCGGTTTTGTCATGGGCGTTGTGTCTGCCATGAAAAAGGGCACTTGGATGGATCGAATTATTAAATGGTATTGTTACACACTTGCGTCGACACCTACCTTTTGGATGGGCCTTCTCATGCTAATTGTTTTTGCAGTGTGGCTCGGTTGGTTCCCAATCGGGTTGGGTGTTCCAGCAGGAGTTCTTGCGGAAGATGTCACGTTAGCAGACCGAATCCAACACCTCATACTTCCAGCGATGACACTTAGCATTCTTGGTGTTGCGAATGTAGCTTTGCATACGCGCCAAAAGCTAATCGAAGTTCTTGCGAGTGACTATGTGCTATTCGCGAGGGCGCGAGGTGAACGGGGGTTTCTCCTGTTTTGGAGACATGGTTTACGGAATGTTGCTTTGCCTGCCATCACCTTACAATTTGCCGCTTTTAGTGAATTGTTTGGGGGAGCCGTGCTGGCGGAGCAAGTATTCTCTTATCCAGGTCTTGGACAAGCAACCGTTGAGGCAGGCTTAAGAGGAGACGTGCCTCTTTTACTAGGATTAGTCCTATTTAGTACGATTTTTGTTTTTGCAGGAAATTTAATTGCCGATATGATCTACTATGTTGTAGATCCGAGAACGAGGGAGAGTCGAACGCTATGATTCCAAGCCTCAAAGTAGGAAAGATGAAAAGATTTTATCTGAATCGAAGACAGCGAACGCTGCTGACGATTGTAGTTGCAACAGTTATCTTACTAAGTGTTGTAGTAGGCGGTACATTGCTTGATCCAGAAAGGATTGCTACAAATCTAAATGCCCGAAATTTAGCCCCCTCACTAGCCCATTTTTTCGGTACAGATTGGTTAGGTAGAGATATGTTTACCCGTACAATTATGGGACTTTCCTTAAGTATGGGCGTAGGGTTGCTTGGAGCAATTGGCAGTACGTCAATTGCTCTTATCCTTGGTATGGCTGCAGCAACAATGGGGAAAATGGCAGATCGTTTCATTACGTGGCTCATTGACCTTTTTTTAAGTGTGCCACATCTTGTAACGCTGATTTTGATTGCCTTTACATTGGGTGGTGGATTTAAAGGGATTGTAATTGGGCTTATGCTAACGCATTGGCCAAGTCTTGCACGGGTTATTAGAGCAGAAGTTATGCAAATTCGTTCAGCTGAATATGTGCAGATTTCTCAGCAGATGGGGAAATCCCGTTGGTGGATTGCTGGACATCATATTTTTCCCCATTTGATTCCCCAATTGTTAATTGGGTTCATGTTGATGTTTCCTCATGTGATTTTACATGAGGCTGCAGTTACATTTTTAGGCTTGGGGTTATCGCCTCACGAGCCAGCCATTGGAATAATTTTGTCAGAATCCATGAAGTATTTGTCTTCGGGTATGTGGTGGCTCGCCTTTTTCCCAGGACTTTGCTTACTAATTATCGTACGAACATTTGAGACGGTTGGAGAAAGTTTCCGAATGCTTATAGATCCTACTAAAGCTAATGAAAAGTAAGACAGGAAGAGAGTAGGATGATGAAATACAGATCGTCCTATTCGTTTGCTGAGGAGGTAACGAATGTCAATCCTTGAAGTGGAAAATTTATCGATATCATTTAATCAATATACAGGTGGTTTGAAACAGGAAAGTGTGAATGTCATTTCAAGTTTAAATGTTACGCTTGAAGAAGGTGAAATTCTAGCGGTTGTGGGAGCCAGTGGTTCTGGGAAGAGCTTGTTGGCCCACGCCATTCTTGGAATACTGCCAAACAATTCAACTGTCAGTGGGACAATAACATATGATAGAGAGGTGCTTACTGCTGCACGGCAAGCGTCATTACGCGGGAAGGACATTGCACTTATTCCTCAATCGGTAAACTATTTGGATCCACTGATGCGTGTAGGGAACCAAGTCCGGACTTCTGTAAAGGATCGAGATGCAATTGCAGCACAACGAGCAGTTTTTGAGCGGCTTCACTTACAATCGAATGTAGAGAGCATGTATCCGTTTCAGCTTTCAGGAGGTATGGCGCGAAGAACGCTTCTATCCACTGCAATTGTCAGTGGAGCAAAGGTGATTATTGCAGATGAGCCTACACCGGGACTAGATCCTGTTGTCATCAAAGAAGCGTTGAGCAATTTCAGGGAATTTGCAGACAATGGATGTGCAGTCATGCTCATCACGCATGATATTGAATCCGCTTTAACAATTGCCGATAAAATTGCTGTGTTTTATGCGGGTACCACCGTGGAGATAGCCTCTGTCGATGACTTTGCTGGCGATGGTGAGGCATTGCGTCATCCTTATAGTAAGGCGTTATGGAGAGCGTTGCCACAAAATGATTTTATACCCATTCCGGGTTCACAACCTCATCCAAATGCATTACCATCGGGTTGCCTATTTACACCTCGTTGTCCTATGGCAACTCCTGAATGTAGTCAGGCACAACCGGACATGCGTAACCTTCGGAATGGAATGGTGAGGTGTATCCATGCAACTTGAAGCAAAAAATATCGGATTCCGCTATGGCAATGGACCTTGGTTATTTCGAGGCGTCAATTTAACGATTGAACCAGGCGAAATTGTGGGACTCACAGCCCCTAGCGGACGCGGTAAAACAACATTATGTCGGATTTTAGCAGGATTTGAAAAACCGCTAGAAGGAAGCATCACCATAAATGGTTTACCGGTATCCAAAAAAGGATTTCATCCCGTGCAGCTAGTCTTTCAGCATCCGGAAAAAGCAGTAAATCCACGCTGGAAAATGGAAAAGGTTTTGAATGAAGTAGGCAAGCCTGATCCTGAGCTGTTAGATTTATTGGGCATTGAGCAGGAATGGTTGACCCGTTGGCCAAACGAGCTATCTGGCGGAGAGTTACAACGCTTTTGTGTAGCGAGAGCATTGGGCTCCAATACTCGCTTTTTAATAGCAGATGAAATGACAACAATGCTAGACGCGATTACACAGGCACAAATTTGGCAGGCTGTTCTTGAAATCGCCAAAAAGAGAGAGATGGGAATTATCATAGTCAGCCATGAAGAGAAGTTGATGCAAAGATTATGCCACCGTGTGATTGAGTTGGATCATTCCAATTCATAATTGAAGGTTTACGGTTATTTTTTACTTATTTGCAGTGTCAAAGCTACAGATGAATAGTATTGCAAGCCTGATTTCTCCTTTAACCAAGAGGAGAAATCAGGCTTTTTTATGCTAGTTGTTCAAGTCGATTCATGCATAGAATAAGCTGTTCAGTAAAGAATGAATGGAGGTCAAAAAATAAGGGAGAGCAAATGATGACAACCACCTATAAAGGGACAAATAAATTGATTATAGGGATTGTGTTTGGTGTATTAACATTTTGGCTTTTTGCTCAAGCAATGGTCAACGTAGTCCCCGCGGTTCAAAAGGATCTGGGTGTTTCTTCAGGGACATTAAACATCGCCATTAGTTTAACAGCACTTTTTTCGGGGATTTTTATCGTCGCGGCAGGTGGTCTTGCCGATAAAATAGGGCGGAAGAAAATAACGAATATCGGACTGCTCTTAAGTATCGTTGGTTCACTTTGTTTAGTGTTAGCAAATGGGGCAATATTACTCATTATCGGTCGGATCATTCAAGGTTTGTCGGCTGCTTGTATTATGCCTGCAACGATTGCCTTGGTGAAAGAGTATTTTGAAGGGGCTGAACGTCAGCGAGCACTTAGTTACTGGTCAATTGGTTCTTGGGGTGGTTCTGGTGTTTGTTCATTATTAGGTGGAGCGATTGCAACCTATATGGGATGGAAATGGATTTTCATCTTCTCGATTATCTTTGCCATTCTTGCTTTATGGTTAATAAAAGACACACCTGAGAGTAAGGCAAAACAAACGGGTGATTCGAGGTTTGATTTTAGCGGTCTACTTGTTTTCATTGTAGCCATGTTAGCCTTAAATATTTTTATTACGCAAGGTGCTGAAATAGGTTGGACAAACTGGAGAACTATCGTACTGTTAGTTGTCGCAGTCATTGGGGCGATTATCTTTATAAAAGTTGAGAGTGGTAAATCGAATGCGCTCATCGATTTTGGATTATTTAAAAACACGCCATACACCGGTGCAACCGTTTCAAACTTCTTGCTCAATGCTGTTGCCGGAACGCTTGTCGTTGCGAATACATATGTACAAGAAGGAAGGGGTTTTACATCTTTTCAATCGGGTATGCTTTCTATAGGTTATCTCATTGCCGTACTTGCCATGATTCGTGTTGGGGAAAAGATTCTTCAAAAAATTGGGGCGAAGAAACCAATGCTTTGGGGTACAACGTTGACGCTGATCGGTGTTGGGGTGATGGGCTTAACATTCTTACCGGATGTTGCTTATACAGTTGTTGTATTTATAGGATTCGCTTTGTTTGGTTTGGGATTAGGGATCTATGCAACACCCTCTACAGACACCGCGGTTTCGAATGCACCTAACGATAAAATTGGAGCAGCATCAGGGATTTATAAGATGGCAAGTTCCCTCGGCTCTGCTTTTGGAGTCGCCATTTCCGCGACTGTCTATGCGATGATTGCAAACAAGGCGGGCGTAGATGCAGCGGCAACTGGAGGTATTATTGCCAATGTAATTTTCGCGGTGATTGCATTATTGTCCATTATCTTCATGGTCCCAAATAATGCCGGTAAAAGTGATGCTAAATAAGGGGTGATTTTGATATGAAAGAAAAATTAATGGAAATGTTGGATGAACGTAAAGATGAAATGATTCAAATTCGGCGTTTTTTACATGAACATCCTGAATTATCGTTTCAAGAAGAACAAACAGCCCAATATATTGCGGACTTTTACAAAGGAAAAGACGTCGATGTCCAAACAAACGTCGGGAACGGTTTTGGAATTATTGTAACAATCGTAGGTGGAAAACCTGGAAAAACAATTGGATTGCGCGCAGATTTTGACGCTCTTCCAATTGTGGAAGAAACGCCCGTGCCGTTCAAGTCGAAAAATGAAGGTGTCATGCACGCATGTGGACATGATGGTCATACAGCTTACTTGTTAGTGCTTGCCGATTGTTTAATTCAACTGAAATCAGAACTAGCGGGAACGATTAAAATCATTCATCAGCATGCTGAAGAGGTTCCACCAGGTGGAGCAAAAAGCATTGTCGAATCCGGACTGCTAGATGATCTGGATGAGGTGTATGGCATTCACTTATTACCCATCGCTCCTGCTGGAGTGGTTGCTTACAATAAGGGCTACGCTTTCAACGGACGGGCATATATGAAATTGAAAATACAAGGCAGAGGGGGGCACGGTTCTTCACCGCATTTAGCAAATGATGCAATTGTTGCAGGTGCTCACTTTGTAACTGCAGTTCAAACCATCATCAGCCGCAGATTAAGTCCATTTGACATCGGCGTCGTTACAATCGGTTCCTTTGACGGAGCTGGTACATTTAATGTCATTAAAGATAGCGTAACGCTAGAAGGTGATATCCGTTATATGACTGTTGAAACGAAAGAAACGATTGAACGAGAAATAAAACGTCTTGTCAAAGGAATTGAAGTAGAGTTCGGTGTCAGCTGTGAACTTATGTACGTGCCGGATTATCCGCCCTTATACAACAATCCTGAGCTGACCGAAAAAGTGGCTGAAGCACTAAGAAATGCGGATGTGAAAGAAATTACAGAGGTCAAAGAAGTACCACCAATGGCGCCTTCCGAGGATTTTGCTTATTATGCTGAAAAATTCCCTGCTTGTTTCTTTTATATTGCGTGTTCACCAAAAGGCGTTGAAAACCCCTATTTCAATCACCATCCGAAATTTGATATCGACGAAGATGCACTCTTAGTTGCAGCAAAAGCTGTTGGGCAGGTTGTGTGTAGTGTGCAGGGATAAGCCGGTTTCTTTTGGGAAGTCAATATTTGAATAAAATAAGACGTCTGGTTCTCAAACAACTCTTACTTGTTTAGACCCAGACACCTTATTTATTTGACACTTGATCAAAGATTTTGTTATCTTACGGTGTCCATTGGTCATGAATAATACCAACAAGTGCACGGTCATCTCCGATTTTCTTAAAGACGAGACGTAGGCTGCGCCAATCCATCCCTTCAACAGCAGGATCGACGCCGTCAATATGATAATCAACAAAGTCATAAGCATCTTTCGGATACACTTCATTCACATTGTAAATCATGGCGCCTTGCCCAATGCCCTCATTTACTGCAATTTCAGCATCCTCCATGAAATCTGCATCATATACGAATGTCTCATGGTATTCGCTGTATGGCATCTTGATTAACGTGTCTGAACCAGGAAATGACCGCCATAAGTGTTCTGTAGGATCCTTCATCAAACCCTTTAGCTCATCCCTGGAAAATATAAGATCCGACTCCGTATCCACATATCCGTATGGTGAAAACCGAACACCTTCATTTGGATCTGCCCAAGCTGCGAGTGTGTTTAGATCACCATTCTTAAGCGCTCTTACGACTGTTGTGCCTGCTTCCAATACAGTTGGCGGCACCCCTTCCTCCACTTCACTTGGCTGTTCCTGTTCAGGTTCAGATTCTTGCTCCTGTTCTTCTTGTTCCTCTGATTGTTCAATTGGAGAGTCTGGAGTAGCCTTTGGTGTTCCAGTACAGGCGACAAGTAGTAGCATTAGCAAACCTAGAACAATCCATCTAACATGTTTAAACGAATACATGAATACCAGCCTCTTTTCCAATTATTTTATCTTTTGATTACAGTCACAAGAATGCACCACTGCATTTACCAATGAGATGACAATTAGACTTTTGCACTTTAATAATCGCGCTTGTTCTTGAAGAACGATTTGGTGAACGTTATGATTTTTCACCAGTATGCCGATCACTGTTTATCTTACTGCTAATCAGCTCATCAATCACTTTTTCCACAAATTTCTCCTCTTCTTTGTTAAAAGCACTAGGAAATAAATAAGGGTTAGGCTCTACGAAAGAACCTTCACTATTCATGAGCTGTTTCCTATCTTCATCATCTAAAAGGGGTTCGACCATAGGCTTCATAAACGATATCATGGCTTCGGTATGTTTAAGCACTTCAGGATCATTAGGTGTTTTTCCTTCTTGAATGAATCGCTTCATTTTACTAGTCCACACGGTCATTTCCTTATCCAATTCTAGTTGCGCCGTATGCGAGTGTAACTTATTATACACCGAGTCGGTCGCATGCTCATTGGTCCAGCGGTTTCGTGCCTCTTCATTTTTCAATGCATGAATGAGTACTATCAGTGAATCAGGATCGACGGCTTCTGATTCTGAAACAGTTCTTTGAACGCGGTCAATGGTTTGTAAAACTGTTTCAATCTGCACCTTTTTTTCTTCCAGCATATTTGCCTGAGTTTCCAGTGTCTTCAAAAAATCCTGTTCAGGCTGCTTGAGATGTTCAGAAATATCTACCAACGGCAAATCCAAAAATTTTAGTACAGCTATTTTTTGAAGCTGTACAATGGATTTGTTGTTATACTTCCGATGTCCATGTTCCGTGTACTCCGAAGGTTTCAACAGCCCAATCTGATCGTAGTGACGCAGTGTACGTTCAGTAATTCCTGTCAGTTTTGCAAATTCTCCAATAGAGTATTCTTTCTCCATTGTTATTCACTTCCTTTCAGTTTGAACTATATCACTTGACGTTACGTCAACCGCAAGGGCTTTTTTGATTTCAATTTTAGTAGTGTAGTAATAGAAAAAAAATCCAAGTAAACATCTTCAATTTTCTGCCCTAATCGTTGAAGACAGTTCATGTTGATAATCAATCCAGGATGTAAGATTGTCATTACCTATTACTTATTGGTACATGTTTTGTTAATCAGTGGTAAAAAGTATGCCGGCGTTGATACATTTCATTGGCTGGAATCATCTTTTAATGAAAACGAAGAAGTTCAACTTTATGCTATTATCCCTCGACAAAGTTACAAATTAAGGAATACGTTTATCATTAATTATAGTATGTGGAAATCGAGAAAGCGAGTATGGACTGATCTGAAGAATTTCACGAATAACGGAATGCCATCGCTAGAGATTGTGCGATCTTTTCAATGTTACTATAGCAGTAGATTTCCTATTAAAGCGGAGTTAGCCTACAATGAAGAAAATGAAAAACTTAAGAAATGAGGGATTCATATGATGTGCGGATCAAAATGCTTCCTTGTGGAAATGGAACTAAACGGAACAAGAGAGTTCAAACAAGTCACTGCGAGAACTCCAGTCGGTGCAAGGAAAGTAATCAGGGGAGAATACGGAGTAGACGCCGAGATAGTATCAGTGAAAGAGGCGAAACGAAATCATTAATTTAATCGCTTCATACAACAAGGTAGACATAAAATAACCCCCATAAACTTTACGACACCTACGGGGGCATTGTCATATAGGATTACTCTTCCACAATCTCCTGGACATCGTTCAATTGCTGCTTCATCAGGTCTAACTGTTCTTTGTTTTGCTCGACCGAATTCGGCTGCTCCTTATGTTGTTCTACATTCGAAAATGCCTTTTCTGCACGTGAAATCGAATTGAAAGCATGCTCAACTGCTATCTCCTCTGGATGTGACATCGCTTGCTTCACCGCACGATCCGCCTTTTGAACAGAGTTGCTTAAAAAAGTGTTTGGATTATCCTTTTTCCAACTTGTGTCCGAGCGCTTAGCCATTTATATCTCTTCCCTTCCTGCAAATAAGATAAGTTACGGTGAGCCTAGTATTGTAAAATATCCTAAAAGTATGCATGGAGGAGCCTATTTCAATTTTTTAATAAGTAGCTCTTTCAAAGCCAACTAAACAAATATGGATTATAATCATCATATAATCTTACTTTCATTTTCAACGACATGAGGAGGCGCAATACTATGCATTTATTCGTGAAAACAGCACGTCAAAAAGAATGGCTACAAAAACTATATGACAAAGAAGCCGCATTCAAAAAAGGAGCAGCCGAAATTGATGAGTTATCCATCTTTCCAAAAGATAATATTCAATCGTTGGTGGATATCGGTTATACCAGCAGTACGCTTCCAACAGCCTATGGTGGTGCAGGATTAACCATCTATGACATGGTGCTTCTCCAAGAAACACTTGCTAGTTTCGACGCAAACACAGCCCTTTCCATCGGCTGGAACCTCGGGGTAATTGGCGAGCTTTTCGAGAAAAAACTTTGGACGGACGACAACTTAGACTTTTTAGCCAAGGAAGTACTAAACGGAGCGTTGATAAATCGTTCAGCAAGTGAAGCACAAACAGGAAGTCCGACGCGAGGTGGGCGCCCTGGAACAACTGCCATCCAGAAAGATGGGGCTTGGGTTCTATCAGGACGTAAAATTTTCACAACCGCCTCCCCCGTTCTCACCTATTTTCTAACATCTGCCTGGATTGAAGAACAACAAAAGATTGGCTTCTTTCTGCTGCATAAGGATTTAGAATGGCTCACCATTGAAGAAACGTGGGATGTGATTTCCATGCGTGGAACCGCAAGTCATGATCTAGTGCTCGATAACGTCATCGTCGATGCTTCCAAGCTTGTTGAACTTCCAGATGCACCAAGTGGCGGGACAATGAACGCTTGGCTTCTTCACATTCCCGCCTGTTATCTCGGTATCGCACAAGCTGCGCGTGATTACGCCGTCCACTTCGCCAATAACCATAAGCCAAACAGTCTAAACGGCCCCATCAGCCAATTACCGAACGTTCAACAGCTCATCGGGGAAATGGATTTAGCGTTAACACAAGCAAGACATCTGATATATAGCGTCGCAGAAGTGTATGACGATAAATCTCGCAGACATCTACTGTCCAATGAGATGGGCGTCGTCAAACATACCGTCACCAACTCGGCTGTGACGATTGTCGATAAAGCGATGCGAATTGTCGGCGCCAAAAGTCTGCAGCGCAGCAATCCTTTACAACGACACTACCGCGATGTCCGAGCAGGTTTACATAATCCCCCAATGGATGACATGACCATCAAAAAGTTGGCATTGTCTGCCATTGAACAAGACAAGGACACGAAACTCCCATAGCAGCAATCCCTTATGGAATAAAAATACCACGTTCTAAACGATGAATCGGTTTAGGACGTGGTACTTTTTCACGTAAAGGACTTCTTTACAGTTAAAGAGATGCTAAGTGGCAACTACTCTTCCAGTTCTTCTGGAAGCAGCGTAAACCCTTCAATCACAGTGTCTTCCTCCACCTCAATCAAGATACAACGTTTGCCATTGACAGTGACCTGTCGCACATATCTCAAGTCTTGCGGGCTAATCGCAATATTTGCCACTTTCGTTTCAATCTTGATGGACTTGGATGTGTAACTTGGAATGATATGGCTTGCCTGCATTTCATAGGTTTTGTCTTCAATTACAGTCTGAAATGCCCTCTCCACTTTTTCCGAGCTGACATCTTTCACACCACTCGCCTTCAGCACACGTTCCACCTCTTTCGTGTCCAGAACAGGAAGGTATTCCTCTTCACCTTCATCTTCTACAACCAACATACTGTTGATTTCATCATAGACACTGGCAAGGGTTTTGGTACTCACTTCATTCCCAACTACTTCTTTTATAATTTCTTCAAAGACCGCTTTATCATCATCAGCAGTCATCACCTCTTCACCGTCCAACACACTCTCGACAAACTCGTAATTCGGCTTATTCGCTTTACCCGCAGCATACAAGATGTGATTGACATCTGCCGCATTGTCCGTAAAGACTGGGAACAAAAATCCACCGATTGGAGATGTTAAATTGATAATCGGATCGAGCATGTCCTGCGACTTAAATTCCTTCTCATTGAAATCAAATACAAGTGATCGTTTCGGCAGCTCAGTCTGATTCATACTGCAGAGAATGAACGGGTTCTTGTACACTTCATCCCGTTTGGCGACTTCCTCTTCCTCATGATTCCTTTTCGTCGGTTTAAAATAAGTCCCGCGAATGAAAGTCACAACGATGTCCTTTTCATATTGAACGTCCTGCACCATCTTTTCAGCGATGCTTTGCATATTCTCTTTCCAATCTTCTACCTCAGCCGTTTGGAGTCCCTCATATAAAAGTCGTTGCGTATGGTCCGTTTGCTCCTCCTCTTGCTGTCGAAACTTCACCTCAAATAGCTTCAACCCCAGTTTTCCACCCAACACTTTTTTAAAATTGTTCAGAAACAACTCCTGCTGCTCCCTATCCAAAAGGGAAAATGGCTGACTTTCCTCATGATAAAATTCACTGCTCTCCTGCCTAATATACACTTTGTAAATTTCAGTAATCGTCAGTAAATCCGTATCCAACTTAAATTGCTTGCGAATCGCTGCAATATCCTTCTTGTTCATCTCAACTTCAACTCCCAACTAGCATATCGAACCTAAAACTCACGTTTTGAACGTAAAAAAGAGCGTCAAAGCTTTCATTCTGCATTTGACACCCTCTTATTATAGCAATGTTTTGGATGTTGAGCGTCTAAAATCGGGCACCCTGTTCTCACATACTTCGGAATCAAATCAGTACCTCCACTTTATTCATTGACCCGTCTCAGAATCTAGTTAATATACAAGCCATTCTGCTTAATTTATACTGGGTATGCAACGTAAGGACTGAATGAAGGTCAAGGGGAATACCCCATATTCGACAAAAAGGGAGGAAACCAAAGTGGAAATTGGTGTAACGACGTTTGTTGAAACAACCCCGGATGTAGAGACGGGTCAAGTGACGAGCCATGCGGAGCGGATACGTGAAGTGGTGGAGGAAATTGTGCTAGCGGATCAGGTAGGATTGGATGTGTTCGGAGTAGGTGAGCATCATCGTGCGGATTTCGCTTGTTCTGCGCCAACTGTTTTGCTCGCGGCAGCGGCAGCACGGACGAAAAACATTCAATTGACAAGTGCCGTATCCGTCCTTTCATCAGATGATCCGGTACGTTTATATCAACAATTTTCAACAATTGATGCCATTTCAAATGGACGTGCGGAAATCATGGCAGGTCGCGGTTCATTTATTGAATCGTTTCCCCTTTTTGGCTATGACTTACAGGATTATGACGAATTATTTGATGAGAAACTAGAGTTATTACTGAAAATTAATGAATCGGAAAAAGTGACTTGGAATGGAAATCATCGTCCATCGATTTCGAATCTAGGCGTTTACCCTCGGCCTGAACAAGAGCGCCTACCCATTTGGATTGCAAGCGGCGGCACGCCACAATCTGCAGTGCGTGCAGGAATTCTTGGATTGCCACTAGTACTCGCGATTATAGGGGGCAGTCCGTTACAGTTTGCGCAGGTCGTTGATTTGTATAAGCAAGCTGCTAAACAGGCGGGACATGACGTTTCGAAACTAAAAGTCGCTTCGCATTCGCATGGTTTTGTTGGAGAAACAACAGCTGAGGCAAAAGACCAGTTTTTCCCGTCCACTGCGCAAGCGATGAATGTGTTAGGCAGAGAACGTGGGTGGGGACCATATACACGGAACACCTTTGAGGCGGCAAGTAGCTTGGAAGGCGCATTGTATGTAGGAGACGCAGAGACAGTAGCGGAAAAAATCATTTTCCTTCGTAAAAATGTCGGAGTTGAACGTTTCATGCTCCATGTTCCAGTCGGGTCTATGCCACATGACGAAGTATTACGGGCGATTGAGCTGTTAGGTACAAAAGTAGCGCCAATCGTAAAGGCTGAAATTAAGCGATGGGAAGCGGAAACAGAAAATACACTATAAATCATGCTAAAAAAGTGCCTGGTTCTATTATTTTAGAATCAGGCACTTTAAGTTTGAGTTTACTCGGATTTTTTCGTGAATTTACTGTATTGCGGAATCTAATTTTTGTGTCCAAGCTAACTTTGTCCTTTTTCATATACTATTGAAAAAGGAGGTGAAATCATGAGTAATCATGAGCATAGCTCTTTACGTAAAGATAAAGAAAAAATAGAATCAGCACACCTAGAATGTATTGACCGTGCTTATCGTATTCCCATATTTTTAAGTACGACAACGCATTTAAATGACAACCAGCAGCGGTTTCTAAACCGTTTAATTTTAGAGATTGAGAATGCTTTGCTTTTTCCGCGTACATTACCCTTAAGCGAAAGTTATCCCGAATCCATTTTAACTGATATTCGCCGGTTAGTTTCATCAAGCTATGGAATGTTGGCAGCAAACTTTCGTCGTTTTAAAATTGAAACTGTTGACGTCAATACAGGCCCCGTTCCACCGCCCACTCCGGTCTGGCAAGGATCCGTTTATTCACAAGTAGAGCCTTCCATGGCTTTTCAATTTGGACTACCCTTATTATTAGTAAGAGAGGAAGATACTGACGCAAATAATGGCATTTGGGCAGGAGGAATTGCCCCGCTCAACCTATTTATAGTTTGGCATTCTGAAACACAGACTGTTGAGCAATTCTTTAAAACACCCGAATGGAGATCAGCCTTTGCAAATTGGTCTGCACAAGTCAGAAATGCTTTTTATATTCAGACAGAGCCTACGTTTAGGTATAGATGTGAATGATACGCATGTGCTTTGGTATCCAGTCGCGAGTCGTTAGTTGTAAAATAAAATAAGATGCTTGGTTCCCAACACGATATTACTTGTTGAAAACCAGACATCTTATTTGTTTACGAGTTGATTCAATTCTCAAGTAACGAACGTTCCGAGCTTTCGTGTATTGTAGGGATCGCCTTTTTCCTAAAGTAAAAAATGATGCCCATTAAACACGCAAGAACAAAGGTACATAATACAAGTGCCCATAGCGTAACGCTGATTGGGTGGCGATCGATTAGTTCGCCAGCAATTCTTGGCAGGAATGCGCCGCCTAATCCCCCCATTGCCATCAATATGCTTGTTGTCCATTCCTCTAATCCTTTAGACGTTTCATTCACAATCAAGAGGCCCATGGAGAAAACGCCACCCATTAATAGACCCGTTAAAAATATGGAGATAAAGCTAAATGTGACTGAGGTTGAATAAGCAAACATCAAAATGGTGAAAAACTGACCTATACAGCAAATCACAAAGAGCTTGCTATAGCCTATTCGATCGATGATACCTGTCATACTAATACGCCCAATGGTCATCGCTGCCCAAAAGACTGTAATGCTCAAAGCCAGCGTGGAAGCGTCTAAACTCGTTGTTTTGCTCAAAATGGTTGGCAAGTAGTTCGGCAACACCATTTCAGTTCCCACATACATAAAGAAAAACACCGCACCCGTCGCAATAATCGGCAACTGCCTTTTAGAATAACGTTTTTTCGCTGGTTTATGCCCGTCTTCAGGTAAAACTTTCGGTTGCCTTTTTAAAACTGAATCCAATTCTCCAAACGGAAGAAGTAACCAGAGTAGCATAATGACCGAAGCAAACACGGCTACAAATGTAAACGAAAAACTCCATACACCTGTCAATATCAAAAAGGCAGAAATGACCGGAATCGCCAATGCGCCGACTCCAAAAAAGATTTCAACCATGACAAGTGTCTTCGCTTTCTTTTCCTTTAAATGGCCAATAATAAGAGCAGCCACAATTGTCTCGGCAATCCCAATTCCCGCCCCACCAAATGGAGCGATAGCTAACATCACATTCCAATTAGGTAAAACGCTAAACACAAACTGGGAAAGGGCAAAAACCAATAATGCAAGAAAAATCGTCATCCTCCGCCCCAACCGATTGACGATAAGCGGCGCAAGCATAACCCCACCTAAAAAGCCCAAAAACTGATTCATAATCAGCTGTCCGCCATCCTTATAATGAATCCCATACGAATCCACCATCGGTTCTAAAACGGTCCCTATGATAATATGACCAAACCCATTCAAGCAATAAATTAGACAAGCAATCCATACAAATTTCTTCATTTTATTCTCCATATCTGCATTATTCCGCATTATTTGAAAGTAGTGTCGCTTGTCTTATACTACCAATAATGGTTGGGAGAGTCTATATGAAGCTGTGTTTCTATCTTTGTAAGTCTTAGTAAACGGTTCTACCGCAATTGACACTACGATATTCTAGATACACACCTTATATTTTTGACTTATTTAATGAATACACTCACTTGGTTACCTATACTAAAAGCCCATCACCTAAATCGATGATGGGCAAAGTAAAACGAGCTGTTCTTTCTACTTATATAATTATTGAGCTGTATAACCGCCATCAACAGTTAAGCTATTGCCAGTCATGAATGAGGAATCATCGCTCGCCATGAATAATACAGCTTTCGCCATTTCATCTGCTCGACCAAGACGTTTCATCGGTGTCATCGATTTTAACACTTCTTTACTTTCTTCTGGAATAATTGGTGTATCGATGAAACCTGGGCATAGTGAATTCACACGGATATTTTGTTCTGCATATTCAAGTGCAAGCGAACGTGTTAAGTTAATCACGCCACCTTTTGCTGCGTTATAAGCTGCTGAACCAGGTGAACCAACCCAACCGTACATAGATGCAGTATTCACGATTGTACCGCCACCCGCTTTCAACATCTCACGAATTGCTTCACGTGCTACTAAAAATACACCATCTAAATCAACATTTACTGTGTTCCGCCACTCAGAGTACTCTAAGTCATGGGAAGAATGAACACGCCCGATACCTGCATTATTAAACACAACATCCACTTTACCAAATGTTTCAACTGTCTGTTTAAAGATATCAGCTACATCTTCTTCACTTGTAATATTTGCTTTTACAAATAGTGCTTCGGCATTAAGCGCTTTCAATTCTTCTTCAAAAGCTTTTCCTTTTTCTTCATTTAAATCAACAAGAACCACTTTGGCTCCTTCTGACACGAATAAACGAGCTGTTGCTGCACCGATACCAGATGCTCCACCAGTAATCACGGCTACTTTGTCTTGTAGTTTCCCCATAATTGATTCCTCCAGTATAATAATATCCATAGCACAATTATATTTTACCCAAAAAAAGATACAATATTTGCGCTATTTCATCTGCAACTTAATTGTACTATTTTGTTCATATGTAACAATCATTAAAAGTTGACGAAGTGTCTATGGAGTAGACACTTCGAACTGAATTGTCTATTTTCGGGAGGTTTTTTTGATGAATGACCAACAAATTGTGACATCTCAGCGACGAAACCGAACAAGAGAACATTTAAAGCTAGCACTCATTGAACTCACGAAGAAGAATGGGTACCATTCCGTTTCTGTAAAAGACATTGTAAATTATGCTGCGTATAATCGGAGTACCTTTTATGTCCACTACCAAGACAAAATAGAGCTTGCGAAAGATGTACTCGACTCCATGCTTCAAGGGTTAGAAGATTCAGTAGGAAAACCCTATGTACCTGGACAAAAAGTATATACTACGAAGCTAAATGCATCATCCTTTAATATCGTGTCGTTCATTTATGAGCACAGACATTTTTTTGAATTGATTAAATTCGAAGACACTTTACCAGGATTACATACCAGATTTCCTCAAACGATATTAAAAATTTACCAGGAACAGTTTGTTTTCGAAACGATTAACAATATCACCGTCAACATGGATTATTTTAAACGTTACACAGCCTATGGTTTTTATGGGCTTCTACTGAACTGGATTACAAGTGATTTCAAAGAAACGCAAGAGGAGTTTATCCAAGAAGTAACTGATCTATCAAAAACACATATTTATTCGTTTAAATATAAGGATGAATCAACTTCATAATTGAACAATCAACAATAAAATCCGAACAAGGTTGATTTACGCTTCAGACGGACGCTTTCTTACCTCTAGTCAATAGTTATTTTATTTTTTAAAAGAATAATTTATGAGAGTGAATAAAAGAAGCTTTCTAACAACGCTTGGCGCTAGGGGATGCCTCCCGTGATTAGCCAGACAGAAGATCACTGTCAGTCTAATCACTTCGGCTACCCCTGTTAGGCGCCTACGCTGGAGATTATGTAAAAAGTATTAGTTTAACATCCGGGGGAGAAAACACATCTACACTTTATCACTTTTCCAACAATCTTTTTGCTAACTCGCGATCTTCTTTGTCTTTTGTCGTCATTGCAATGTTCTGAATGATTTCCTGCAGGGTAGGTTGTTGCGCAATTGACGGAGACCATCCTTCCAGTACACTGAGTGCATGGTATTGTAGGCTTCCATTATCTGATGCAAGAGCAGCTTGAAGGAGTGGCACCCCTACTCCTTCGTGTCCATACAAATCTTGAACAATGCATTGCAGACAATTTTGTTCTTCATTTGATAGACTTGTTAGCGTTAAATGCGTTTCCGCAAATGTGCAGATGTCTTCGATGTACTTACGATTATTTGCATCCATAACAGCCACATATAGTGCACTGTTTGTGGGGTTTTTCTCTAGCATATCAAACAAATTTTGCGAAACATCTAATTGATAAAAGAAAGCAATTTCAAGTGCCTTTACGTTGTTTTCTTGCTGTAGTGCATCCATCACAAGCCGTGGCCACTTAGCATCATTCATAAAGGGTTGAATCGCTTGCTGAATAGAAGTGTACTCATGTTGTTTCCATTGTTCATTAAACCGTTCTTCCCAAACCTCACTATCGGCTTTTAAAAATCCATTTATTTTCATGAGCGGATAAAAATCCTCAAGCGTTTGACAGTGTGTACGCGCATGGTACACGAAACGCGAAAGAACTGCGCTTGCATACGGATACTCTTCGATGCCTTCAGCTGAACGCTCATTAAGTAGGGCTTGAATGATAAGACCTGCTCCATCATACAGCTCTTTCGAAATCGTTTCTTCGTATAAAGCTACGTCAAGCTCTCCTTTTACGGCACAAGTATAGGCTAAATACTCATCCATAATACTATTGCTACAGCCTTCTGTGAGCAACCACTGTTTTATTTCTGGCGTCGTTGCTTCCAACCCCTCAACAGCCGCAATCTTTCCCCAACCACGAACGGATTGAGCTAGTTGCCAAACCTGGGTGTTGGCTCGAATTGTGCCATTTTTCAACGCAAAAAGGACATAGGGTGTGAATTCTTCATGCATACCTAATGTGAACAATAGCTCTTTATATTTTTCACAATCCGTACATCCGAGTACAGTGATTGAAAATTTCACAACCTCTCGATGCGCTGCATGCTTAAGAAGCCATAATGCCTCTTGTTGTACAATGGATTCGTCGAATTGAGCTTGCTGGAATAGCTCGATGAATTCACTGCTGTAGTTGGCTATATTATCAAAAATGATTTTTTCGTATGTGGCTTTTCGTGTCTTAGTAGTAGGATCATTCAGTTGTTCTTCAAAAAGCTTTAGTAGTTTTTTCACGTAAAAGGGTGTAGGGATATCATGTGCAACATGATCGAATAAACCCGCATCCAATCGCGGATGGGTTTCATCAAATAAATATTCCTCATCCGGCAAATGGTCGTTTACTATTTTAGTATGCATTTGAACTTGTTGTTGAATAAAGGGAACAATTTTTTCTTTATTATCCCACGGAAGAAACTCTAACTTCAGAGAGTCATCCAAAATCGTTTCTTTATCTACTTTCACAATACAATTCAGCTTTACATAACCACCAAGTTTAACGGAAACAACATGCTTTGAGCCATCTTGCAGATGAAGTGCCCCTGATAACTTATTGAACATCAGATTTTGCTTTATGGAACGTATATTATCGAAATGTTTCTCATTCCTGCTCATCATATCTTATAAGAAATATCCCTATACAGGTAACTATAAATTTACTTTTTTACATATTTACCTTTTCAACTTAGATTTACCCGCTTCAACTGAGATAAGTCTATCTACCTCATTAATTATTCCCTCTATTATTGGTAATGCTTCCTTGGAAGAATCTTGTATAGTTTTCTCAAACATTTTCTCTAAACTCTCGCCAATTTGCTCTGCATGAGTTTTTCCCATAATGAACTTTCTAAGTCGAGAATTAGAGAATGCCATTAAAGGATTTCCAGTTGATACATTACTCAAATAACCACCCAAGATAGTTGATAATAAACCTGTTGAGGCATTAATTGCAATTTCAATATTTTGATTTATTCTTTCCATCTCGAGGGACAACTCAATAAGTTTTGCATGTTCTTCAACATTAAATGATGGACTATTTATTATTAATTTAATAGTAATGAATTCTTTTGATCTGTGAGTATTTTTTTGAAAACGATAACTTTTATACATCTCTGCTTCTTTTTTTAAAAGCGTTAGTAACTTTATTCTTTGTATTCTTAGGTTTCTTTTATATTCTCTTTCACTATGTATTTTAGTTATTATAAAAGCAAACACAACAGAGATAAATGGAATAATTCCTGGTATAAGATATGACGTGATTAATGTAGAAACGTTTATGTTCATTTCAATCCCCCAAAATGTAATATGAATGATAATTTAAACCGTTTTTAATTCGATACTTAAAAATCAAAAAAATGATTTCGTGTAGTTTTGTATATCTATAGCCAAAGAGGATGGTTAGTGATTATTACCTACCCCATACAATCATAAACTAAGGTACCTGGTTCTAAAACGATTTAGAATTGTTTCAGAACCAGGTACCTATTTTTATATGACCAAACCCATTCAAACAATAAATTAGTGAAGCAATCCATACAAACTTCTTCATGTCATTCTCCATATCTGCATTATTCAGCATTATTTGAAAGTAGTGGTGCTTGTCTTATACTACCAATGATGGTTGAGGTCGTCTATATGGATTGGGGTTTATGCCGTTGGAGATTACGTGAAAATATAAGTATCGTGAATACAATATCACTCGTAGAGCAGATGATTTAGAAAAATCTACTCTACGAGGGATATTTTGAATTTCCTTCAAATCTTTTTCGTCATTTATATTGTCATAAAAGGGGATAATTCTCTTCAGCACAAATTGAACCAATCTAAATTATTTAGACAATATAAATACCTTCGAAGTAGTACATTTGTAAAAAGGAATTGACCTAAAAATAAGACAAATGAAAATGACTTTTGAATACCGCCATCTGAAAGAGCCACCTCGGACATGTTTTAGAGCCACTTGAGACAAGAAATAGATCCGCATAGGACAAACGAAAGCCATCCATTATATTTGAAACCACTAAAAACTTACAACATTAAATTTTACGAGATGTATGGAGCAGCAAAAGAAAAATATCTAGAACGTTTGGTACATGATACAAGGAATGGGGTGCTACGCGAATGAGTAACACTTGACCCAATGCGAGACAAGAGGGAATAGAAATATTAGTAAAACCCTAATTCCCCCTTTACCCTGGTGATTTGAATCGAAAGATTACTTTTCCTTTCGATTCAAATCACCAGGCCAGCAAGCACAGCGCGGCAGCTTTGATTGAACTTGGGGATTTATTAACTATTGAGATATTAAGAGAAAAGTTAAACAACAGCCGAATGCGGCAACTACCGATCCTATAGAAGGTGGCTCTTTGTCTGTTTTAAGTGTCCCTAGAATTTGTCCTAAGTGGCTCTGAAATATGGCACACGTGTCACTTTCGTATGTCTTTATTCAGACTTTCGTTAAAAAATAGGATATATACCTGTATGTTGTTTGAATATACCTAATAAACTATTTACGAATAGTAGCTAAAATTGTGGAAGTAATGTACCATTAATTTATTCCTATAATTCTTACTTTTAGTACGGAGGGTAAATATGTTCAGAACATCTTTTGGTACATACAATGGGGACAGCTGGGAAGAGCACTGTCAAGCCTTTTTAAAAATGAAATATGAAGCTGATGGCTATCAGGAGATGACTGCACATACCAATGGTGATTTAGGTATTGAGGGATTTACAAGAGACGGAATTGTTTTTCAATGCTATTGCCCCGATGAAGAATATGATTCCAGTAAACTCTACGACCATCAAAGGGACAAAATCACTAGGGACTTAGGTAAATTAAAAAAATTCAAGAGCCAATTACTGACGTTCCTTCAAGGAGTAAAAATCAAAAAATGGATTTTCATCACTCCAAAAATCACAAATAAAGCGCTTATTAAGCACTGCCATGAAAAAGCCATTGAATATAGAATTGATGCGACAATGAAGGACTTATTGGATGACTCTTTTGATGTTCTTGCACATGATGAGTTATTTTATGGAAAAGAAATTATTAAGGCAAAGCAAATTTTAGATGAAAAGATAAATATTAATGTTCCAATACCTGATGAGGTAGAGATTATTAACTGGAAACAATGCCAAACGGCATCCATTACAATACTGGATAGGAAAATAGGGAATCTTTTTCACGGTCTAGATGAACCAACCAAATCTAAGAGTACAAATAAATATATTGATTTACAAGTGAGAAACTATATTAAAGGTCAAGAAATTTTAAATCATATGCAGCAGACATATAGTTCTGCATATGAGAAACAAGTGAAGATAAAGAGCTCCATTGCAAGTCATTTAGAAGCAGAAGTACTACTATCTGATTTAGCACCAAAAGAGTTATTAAATGATACTTTAGAAAAATATAAGAAAGCACTTATGGGAGAAAATTTTCATGATATTTTCGAGTTTTCAGTGTACAACGATTTGTGTCACGAAGCAATTGCAAGCTGGTTAATTGACTGTCCATTAGATTTTGGAGGTTGAAATAATGGATTTACCTTTTGAAGATATAAAGGAAATTAGATTTAATAGGAAAAAAATCCCTATCCCACCTGAACTACGACCCATGTACAGAATTTCACAGATTATTCTTGTCCTGCATTTTTCATCAACAAAACAAACCGCATCTCTCTTAAAATTACAGTTATTTAATTGGGGGTTACAAAATGAGGGTCGCTATGAAAGACTGCTCAAATTAAAAGAAACAAGACACTTTCCAGTTATTCGTTTTGACCCTTTTCTGAATAGAGCACTAAACTATGGTGTAGCGATGGATGTTTTATCATTTAATGAAAAAACCGGAAAGTTCTCATTAACCGTAAAAGGGGACCATTTGGTACAAAGTATAATAAAAGAAGATGTACTATTAGAAGAAAAAAAGTTCTTGATATCAATTAAAAAGAGCCTATCTGATTCTTATATTTTGCAATTATTTAAAGAGAGGTATCCCTCATGAATCGAATAAAATTGAATCACCTAAAAATAACGATCGATACGCCAGAAGGGTTATTTGGTACTGATATTCCTTTTAAAGACGGATTTAATATACTAAGAGCTAAAAATACAAAGGGAAAAAGCTCCGCTTTAAATTCAATCCTTTACACACTAGGAATCGAAGAGATGCTAGGTGGAAGAAATGCGAAAACAATGAAACCAGTGCTAAAAGATAAACTATTATTTAAAGAAAAAGAAGTTCCTGTCCTAGAATCAAAAGTACAGTTAGAAGTTGCCAATCATAGGGGAGATACTATTACACTGACTAGATGGATTAAATCTTCTAGCATTGATGAAAAATTAATTAGAGTTCATTTCGGTGCTCTATTATCTAAGAGGGAGAGCGTAAGCTTCAGCGACTTTTACGTTCATATGAAAGGTTCTGCATCAGAGAATGCGGGATTCCATTCCTTTTTGTCCAGTTTTTTAGAATGGGAGTTGCCACAAGTTCCCACATTCGAAGGCAGCGATAGAATTTTATACCTTCAGACACTTTTCCCTTTATTTTTTATTGAGCAGAATAAAGGTTGGAATGGTTTTTATTCACCTATTTCAGGAAGTTTCGGAATAAGGGATTTATCCAAGCGCGCACTTGAATTTCTATTAAAAATGGATGTTACCAAGAATGCCAAGGAACGCGATGAATTAAAAATCATTAAAGCTTTACTCACAAATAAATGGTCCACTTTAAAACAAGATATAGAGGAATTAGCAGTCACTATTCACTCAGAAGTTCCTAGTTTATCCGAAAATCCTACACTTTTAGATATACTATCTTTAAATGTTTATGACGAAAAGACAAATCTAATACCCATTATTGATCGCATATTCCAATTAGAAAGTATAATAAAAGAAAAAGAGAATTATAATATAGTAAAAATATCAGATGTAACATCAAAATATGAAAAGAAAGTAAAAGAGCAGGAACTTTTAGTATTGCAATTGCAAAATGAAATAAATTCTATCAGGCAGGATTTATATCTGGAAAAAAACAACCAGAACTCTATGGATATGAATCTAAAAAAATTGGAAGTGGATTTAAAACGAAACCAAGAAGCAGAAAAACTTTACAAACTAGGCTCAGATATTGATTCAACCTTTTCACATGGTATCTGTCCAACATGTAACCAACATGTCGAGGATTCACTTATGCCTCCTGAAACAAATATTCTACCATTAGATTTGTCAGAGAATATATTCTTTATAAAAGAACAAATTAAGACGCTTCAATTTGGTGTAAAGCAATCCCAAAAAGTGATACAAAATAAAGAATCAAAACTAGCTGCAATTTCCGAACACCTTGATAACGCCAGAAGAGAATTACGATTATATAAATCCGAATTAAACGAAAACCCTAAATTACCGTCTAAAGTTGAATTAGAAAAGTTAGTAGAATTAAAAATTCTTCTAAATAAATTATATGAAGTAAACAGCTCTTTTGAAAAGATGGTACAGCGTTTTGAAGTAATAAAAGGGGAGTGGAGAAGTTACTTAGATAGGCACAAAGATTTACCGAAAAATTATTTCTCGGAGCAAGATCAGATAAAGTTAACTTATTTCGAGAAAGAATTTCTAGGTTTGTTGGAGAATTTTATCTTTTCCAGTATTAATATGAATGAAATAACGATTTCCAATGATAAATACACGCCTATTGTCAGCGGTTTTGATATCAAATTTGATTCTTCTGCCAGCGATAATATTCGCTTAATTTGGTCTTATGTAATTGCCATCTATGAAACAAGTCAACGGTTTTATGGAAACCATCCGGGACTTATGGTATTTGATGAACCAGGCCAGCAGCAAATGGCAGTAAAAAGCCAAAAAAAACTTTTCGAAGTGCTATCGAAAACGAAGGGGCAAGCAATTATAGGAACATCGCTTGAACCAGAAGAGATAAAAGAAATGACAAAAAACCTCAACCTAAATATAATTGATCTTGGGGAAGACTATATTATTAAGCCTTTGACAAACTAGGCATTTGGAAAGAGCTGTCCAGAACTGAATTCGGGATTGTCGCATTGTTTCGCAATCTCCTACAAGTAGCGAGTATCCGTCAGCCACTTTCAGATTCTAAACAAAAAGATACAAAAACAGGTGGAGAAAAGCGACTCGTTTTTCTCCACCTGTTTAATTTTAGGGACTTATTAGACAGCTCATTTTTTATTTTAACTAGCACGATTAATCCCCACTTTTTTCTATCGCTGTGTGAAGTTATGATTTCTCAATTGATACTTACACATCCCTATTTCTATAATTATAATTCAACAGTTTCCGTAGTAAAAGTTGAAACTGCCGTACAAAATCGAAAGTAATGATGATCAAAATACCTAGAGATAAGCGGAGATGCACCTAAATCTTCATTCGAATTTATTTTTGTCTCCGACCTGTATCAGATTAACTGCTTTTTTAAACCCAGAACCAGATGTAAGCCCCGCTAATTTCCCACCTTTAATCCAATCCTTCGAAGTTAAAGGACTCTTATCAATAATGGCTTTAAAGCATTCTAAAGGATTATTCTTCTCATTTTGTTGATACAAAATCTGACTTATTGCATTTACTCCAGTAGTTTTCTGAAGATAAAACGAACTATTATAACGGTATTGGTACTCATCTGAATCTAATATTACGTTATAATTTCCAAAACAATCTTTCCATTTATCAAAAACTAAACTCCATGCTGTATTAATATATCTTGCTAAACCATCAGCAACCTCATCTAAAGAGCTTATGTTAATTTCGTATAAATTAAAATCCTTTACCCTCTCTCTAACTAATGGCATTATCGCTTTATTAAAGGCTGAGACACCAATTACCCCTAATTGGCTATTAATTTCTTTTTCAAATTTTATTGCATTCTCCCATACACTACCGCTTATCTCCTCATTTAAGATAAAACTTGTCTTAGTTGCTACATATGATTCCATATCATTTTTATTCTTTAAATCTTCTTGACCTAGTAGAATGTACTGTTGCTTAGCTAAAATTACTAAATCTGTTTTCAATTTTTTAGCTGTAGAGTTTATATCTTTAAATACATTGAGCTCATTTATTCTTTTTTCTTTAGACATTAATAATATAATTATATTTAGCGGAAGATTCCATAATTCAGGATTTTGTTCTGCTGCAGCTGAAAGTCCAGCAATTCGGTGTTGACCATCAATTATTCTAAAAACTTTATATGTTATGTTCTCAGGTAAATTAAAATAAACTACACTAGATGACAACTGATCGGCAAAATTCGAAACATTTGTTATTATATTTGTGCTCTCATCCTCATCTAAACCTAATATTATTGAAGTTGGAAACAAGATATCTTTTTCAATTCCAAGAACCTTATTTTTTATTTTATTAGAATGACTTATATCTAATGGGCGCTGATATCCAAATTCATCGACACCATAAATCAATGCTTGCGAATTCTTATAGATAGTTTTTAAATCCATTACTAAACTTAAGTATTCTTGATCACCTTGAGAATATTTTTGTGCTATATATTGCATTAATACTCCCCCCTCCTCAAAATCATTTGAATATCTTTACTAATTTGAATAAATTTTTCATTAAGCGTATGTTCCTCATCTTTTATTAAATTTGAGACATACTCGTCTAATTTTGGAATGACAATCTTCTTTTCTAAGCTTATCTCAATATCTTTAAGTGGGGTTTCATTAATATGGTGTTGAGTAAAGAGATAATTGATAGCATAAAGAACCTCCAGAGGAAACACGGATTCCTCTTCTTGGATCCATTCTATATAAGCATCTTTGGTGAACTTATAATACTCTACCACTTCATTGAAGTTGTCTGGTTCTATATAACAGCTTTCCGATTTCGCTTTATTAATTGCATTATAAAAAATAGGGCTAAATGGCACTTCTTCATCTTCCGTATCAATTTCGTACATTCCCTCAATCATCTTCAAGTACATTTGGAAATACCATTTTATAAATTCTATATAATTTTCTTCCGATGTGTTAACTTGAGTTTTCGATGAATACCAAACAAGCATAATACTCTCTATGATTTTGAGTTTAAATCTCACCTGACGAAAGTTTACAAAGTTATATATAAAATTATCGTTACCGTAGTCAATATTATTGAATCTACCACTTTCAATATCACCAAGAATATCCAACTCCAAATTATAATTATCCTTATTAGGATCCACTATTCCGAACAATATAAATAACAACTTTGATACTTGAGGGATGATTGCATCAACGCTAACTTCAAATAAATCTATTAGCATTTTTGAAAATTCATTTTGAATATCACTTGTAAATCCCCAATATTCTTCGTTTATTTGATAAGTATTCTCCGATATCCTTATACTTAATAACAGAGTATCCAACTGTTCTATTAATTTTCCCACATCTTGCATTATAGGTTCATGGGCTTTTCTTACTGGTGAAAATTTATTATTTTTATAAAATTGCTGATGTTCCATATCTCCCCATGCAGAAGTTAGTTGACTTTTAATTTGCAATTCGAATTTATGTTTCTCAGAATCATTATGGTAGGTACAATCAATTTTAATGATTTCACTTCCATTTGTCATGGTATCAGGCTGTTTTTCTATATTTTCAAAGGTTATATATTTCGAAGAATCATTATTTATAAATTTATTCTTATTGTCTTGAATTAACTTCAAAATATTATTGACGTCAATTTTTAAATCCCCCAAAACCTTTATACCAATCAAATCTGAATACCTATTTTTAAGATCATCAACAATTGCATCAATATTTGTAAATTCAATTTCTTTTTTGATTTCTAATAAAGCGTCTTTTTTTACTAACTTCTCTCCTAAACTTTCACCACTTTTAACCCTTGAGACCACTTTATAATATCTTCCTAAATAACCTGAATTATTGTGTGTTAAATTATATTCATCAGGATTGGATACTTTAATATCTATTAATTTTTCAATTAACTCTGTGATTTCGATAGCAACGTTATCTAGTTTACTTTTAAGGGTTGATTCATATATAGAAATTATCTTATTCTTTAATTCACCATTAGAAATAGTCTGCATCTCACTTCTCTCCCAACAAGTCCTTTTACTTAAGAGTAATTCCCCCGTGTTCTTATACAACGTGAGATTTGATAAACTTTCCTTTTCACTACACTCATCCTAATTCAAAATGAATTCTTCATTTGTTTACTTCAACATAAACTTCAATTTTCATATCTTTCTAAAAAACAAAATCTCCCATTCTTCAAAACGCATGAACTTTCAATTAATAGACCTATTACAATGATACCTGTGTCTAATAGAGCGAACAAGTGATTACTTATGGTACGGTTCCCATATCATTAATAAAGCTATCCCTTCACTCCTCCATCAAATAATGATACAACTTCCCCTCCACAGCCTGTTCCATCACCATGTTCATATGCACAACCGGAAGTTCCTTCCCATTCTTATCTGCCATTCTACCTTCTTCGACACTAGACTTGTCCGGGAATCCTTTTCCTAAATAATAAAAACCTTTTTCATCGTCACTTTTTTGTACAAAAATATGAATTTCTATATCATTTTCTACTGCATGAATGATTTTTTGAACATCTTTTGATTCTACTTTTGTTCCTCTTTTGGAATCCCATCTGAATAGTTGCGGGTTTAAGAATTCGTCACCATAGTTTATACTTGATTCAATTTCATCATTTTTATGGTAAGTTACAAATATCGGACATGTCCCATACTTAGTTCTATATCCGTACATCGTCGAGCTTTCATCGTTGTTCCAATTCAAAAGTTTACACGCATCTTTTCTTGAATACTTTTCATACAATGTAAGCGGCTGTCCACATTGAAATTTTCTCGCCTTCTCTTTAGCACTTTTTATGACATCTTTAATTAATTTTGTGAAGTATTGATTCTTCGCCAGACTTTCTTGGATAGATGCATTGAACTGATATTGGCCAGACTCATGTGATTCCACAATTGGTCGTTCACCATACTTCTTTTTATTAGCCTGTGTAAAAAACGTCAGATCCAGAACCCATTTTACAGAATTGAAGGTTCCCCTGTCTGTCCGACAATCGTTAGCTACTAGCTGTTCCAAGTAATCATCATGTGAAACTTCAGCTTGTTTCAATAACATTTCAATCAAAATAATTTCATGCTTTCGTTTCCCGTTCAATATTTCAATCGAAAGCATAGTTAAAACTTTATCTTCATATTCTGTTAAACCCGGAACTTTTTCATTCATTTTCAACAGATATTGGTGATAATTCGAGGGCCTGTTCTGTACTTCTAAATCGCCGTTCACAATTACTACAGGATCTATCGAACGATTTTCGATAAAATCATATAAGTATGGGATTCTGCCAATCCTCTTTTTCAAATCAGTATACGCATCTCTCAAAATCCTTAATGCAGTTAGATTACATTGATTGATGGAGCTGAAGATTTTTTTCTTGGCAATTTCCTCAAAGTTAATCGTTGAAACACCTTTTATATAACTCGTATCTTTCGTATGACGGCGTATATTATCTTTATTTAGAGATTGGTCACCTGACAAAGCCACGGGAATGAGATAGTTATTTTTATAATTCCCAATAAAATCAATGATCGTGACATAGCTTTTTGAATCATGCTTCCGTAGCCCTCTCCCCAGCTGTTGGATAAAGATAATGCTCGATTGCGTTTGTCTTAGCATGACGACTTGATTGATACATGGGATGTCGATTCCTTCATTAAAAATGTCCACGGTTAAAATGTAATCAAGGTAACCATTTTCCAATAGGTTTATCTGACGTTCTCTTTCCTCTGGAGAATGATCGCCTAACAAAGCTACGGTCCGTAATCCTCTCTCATTCAACACCTGCGACAACTGTACAGCTTCATCTTTTCGACTACAGAACATTAGCCCCTTTACACTCTCACCAGAAAAACCATAATAATCTACTTTTTCGAGTATATGATCGACACGTTCTTCTGTAACAAGCTTTGATAAAAGGGTTGCGTCGTCAATTTCCTCTCCATCATGTTCAAAATCCGTCACGCCAAAGTAATGAAATGGGCAAAGCATGTCCTCTTCAAGCGCTTCTTGTAAACGGATTTCATACGCGATGTTGTAATCGAACAGTTCATAAATATTAAAGTCATCTGTCCGTTCAGGTGTAGCTGTCATGCCCATTAAAAACTTCGGCTTGAAATGATCAATTACTCTTCGATAAGAAGCTGCACCAGCCTTATGTACTTCGTCTATCAATATATAATCAAAATCTGCTGGATCGAATTGGCTTAGGTTCTCTTTTTTTGACAGGGTTTGAATACTAGCGAATAGATATTTCTTATCCAGCTGCTTACTTGTCCCTACATACATCCCAAAATCCTCACTGATACCACCAAGAATCCTTTGAAAGTCATCTTTTGCTTTGTTTAAAATCTGCTCCCGATGAACAATAAACAACATGCGTTTAGGTGCAAAATTTCTCACATCAAATGCGGATAAATACGTTTTTCCAGTACCCGTTGCGGAAATGACGAGCCCCTTTTCTTTTCCTTCATCACGAACTGCCTGAATTTGCAGTAATGCAACTTGTTGCATATTGTTTGGTACTATTTTTAAAGACTCTTCAATTGCATTGGTCGTATACTTTCCAGGTATCTCAATAACTTGCTCAGCTAACCTTTTGTCCGCATTTTTCTCGTACTCTATTTCATAACTTTCTATCCACTCTTCAGTAAGTAATTCTGAGTTGGACCATACGTCTTCAAACTGATTTTTAAAATGATGAACAATGTCGCCATCTTCATGGGAAGTCAATTTCACATTCCACTCATAATTCACTTTCAATGCATGTGCAGTTAAATTGGAACTTCCTACAATCAACGAGTAATGTGTTTTTTGTTTAAATATGTAACCTTTAGAATGAAAGCCTTTTAAATTAGTTAATCGTACTTCTATGTTTGTTAATTTCATAAGCTCCTTAAACACTTTTGGTTGATTAAAGTATAAATAGGTAGAAGTTAATATACGTCCCGTAACACCTTTTTCTTTAAGGTCCAAAAACAAGGATTTTAGCGTAGCTAACCCACTCTCAGTTATAAATGCAACTGAAAAAAGGAAGTCCTCACTAGTAGCAAGTTCCTCCTGTAATGTATTTAATACATGACTATTTTTCTTTTCATTATTGATGAGTAGCTCCGGCTTAAAGCTTCCAGAATTACTTTGACTTTTATCGATAAATCCTTCATGTAATGATGTTGTTAAATTACGAATAAAGCTTTCCATCTAAACATCACATCATTTCTTTATATTATTTGTTCAGGATTGTATTCGATAACTTTTCAATGGCGGGAATATCTGCGGGTGCCCAGTTAAGTGACGGTAACTCTTGTCTAGTCATCCACTTTAATTCCGCGTGTTCAGAGACTTTTGGTATTCCTGAAACAACCTTCGCTATAAATGTCTCTAATCTCACAATGACTTTTTCATATTCATATGTCGTGTCTTCAACATGATCAAAAACTTCGATCGTGCAGCCCAACTCTTCTTGAATCTCTCGCTTTAATGCTTCTTCCTTTGATTCACCTTGCTCAATCTTGCCCCCCGGGAACTCCCAGTAGTTTGGTAACGTCATTTCTGGTCCGCGTAGTGCACAAAGAATTTCTTTGTTATCATTTTCAATAATTGCACCTACAACATGCACTGTTTTCTTAATGATGCTCACCTTTTCTTTCTATTCACATTAAATTTAGTTCCGAATTATCTGTATACAAACATTATCCAACATCTACCGCCAATTTTCAACAATCATGAGGACTATACATTTTCTTTGGCCATTCTATGAACTTTCCGATGTAAGGATTGCCATAAGCCACCCGGCCCATTATGTTTAATTGATATAAAACATTTTTGTTTACGGAGGGATCATGATGGCAAACTGGGTCGATGGTTATGCGATATTAACGGGCGGAATTGAGGATATTTTATCGTTCATCACAACGAGAACGATGCAGCTAAGGATGCCTGTACATGCAAAAGTAGAAGGAAGTACACTTGTTTTTCCGGATGATTTTACTCCTGAAGATTTGTATGTATTAGATACAGATCGTGCGTTTATTGGTTTTGAGCGTAAGCACGATATAAAGAAAACGGATACGCCTGGTATTTATGAAGTTAGTGTTGTGTGGGATCAAGCTCACGGTCTTAAAACAAATGAATTAGTAGCCTTAGCTCAGCGAAACAATTTGGCTATTGAAGCGGAAGGAATAGTCTTTGAATTAGAGTTGAAGGAGCATGTCATCGTTAATAAACATGGCGAAATACTGTTTTACGAATGTATTGAATATAATCATGAAGACTATGATCCTTATGATGATTACAAGAAAATCAAATGATGCTACCCATGAAAAGTAAAGGTAATTTCTTTTTTCAACAATCATACCAATCCGTCCAATAAACATCTCCATCGCCATTATCATGCATCACCAAATAATCCTCCCACGTAATCACTTGGGTCAAGCACTCCTCACTACAATACTGCGTGGCATCCGATTCAAAGACAAACCCCTCTTGCATCAGCACTCCACATTCCGAGCATAAGCGCTCCTCTTCATCTGGGTTTTTTATGCGCAGATCTTGAGCAGTAAGCAAGATACTCAATTCAAAGCGCGTTTCACATATGAACTCGAAACAGCCTTTATTTGTATCATAAATCGCACAGATTTCATCACTTTCTATTAATATTCCATCATCAATAATTATTTCCCCGTTTTCATTCAGCACTTGAACTGATGCACTTTTGAAATTCATTGTTCCCCCCCCCCACTCAATTGATCAGTTCTGATTCAGGGACAAGCCGCAAGCTCTCACAATCACAAACCTGGCATATGTATGTTTCATCTTCGTGCATTTCATGACACTCGTTGCAGACGTAAAGCATTTTTTCATCACATACACCTACTGATTCTTCTGTTTCCTCTTCGTAATCACCTACTTGCATCGACAAGCCCTGGGATGAAAGTATATGAGCCAAATCCTCAATCATGGCACAAACAAATGAAAACGACTCTTCATCCAAATTGTAAATTGTACAAAGCTGCTCTCCTTCTATTAACACTCCATTCTTAATCGCGACTTTTCCATCATCACGAATCACTTGGACTGCTGTTTCTTGAATTCTATACTGGATCATTGGTTTCAAATTAGGCACTCCTTTCCACCTATCTATCCGATCCCCTACAATAACTTTTTCAAACCAGCTATATGTATTTTATTTGGATAGATTTTCCCCGAAAGATCAAATATCTATCAATTTCATTAACTTCTTTGATACAATTGACTGAATAAATTGAGTAAAAAGGAGTGTGCCTACATTTGGATAATAATTATTTAAGCGTAAAACAAACGCTAGAACAATATGGCCTAACTTCATCTAGTTTAACGATGTTAAGAAAAGCAGGCATTCCTACTCTTTATAGAGGAAAGAAACCTTACTTCCTTCAATCCGAACTGGATCAATGGTTTGAACTGCAAAGGGAAGATATCAATAAGCTCAAAAGTAATGCAATCATTGATAATGAAACACTTGCACAAACTTTCAAATGCTCTCCTCAGGGTGGTATGAGAAGGTCCCATAAAACAACTACCCTTGTTCTAGTCATGAACCATACGCTGGGCCTTTATTTAGATAATTGGCAAGGCAATATTCTACATTACACAGGAATGGGCCAGACAGGCGATCAAACTTTAACAGGCAATCAAAATATTACTTTGTTTGAATCTGACACGAATAAGGTGGATTTGCATCTATTTGAAGTACATAAAAGCAATCGCTATCAATATACAGGTAGAGTTAAATTAGCTGGAACTCCTTATCAAGTCACTGAAAAAGATACTAAAAATAATAACCGATTGGTTTGGAAGTTTCCTTTATCAGTAATCCACGACTAATTACAAGTACCAATAAATATGAAATGAATTCGCGAAGAGGATGAGCTAAACATTCCTTATTTGGTCCTTACCCATTGAAAACCCTATTCCAACTAGCTTTGAGCGAGGGCGCTTCATCGGTATTGATTTCAAGCGTATAATCCCACCTACACCGGATACAATATAGCTAAATTGGAGAGGGGGATTTGATATGCCACTTGATAAGGTTGCAATAGCAGATTTGAACCATGAACAATTAGCAGCATTGAATGTATTGGAGGATAAATTAGGAGTAACTTTAGTTGCTTATGAAAACGCTTCTGGGAATACCAATACAACTTCCGACCAATAATGATTAGACCACAAAAAGGTACCTAGCTCTGAAAACAACGCGCAATTGTTTCAGAGCTAAGTACCTTTTTTAATTCCTCACCAAACCGCAATCGCCCCATCCGTCCGCGATTCCGTGCCTCCCTGCAGCACACCCGTCACCGGATTCCTCCATATAATCTGCCCTCGTCCAAAACTGCCGCTATCCTTAGCAACGGTTATATCATGTCCTTTTCGAATAAGCGCCTGCACTAAATGACTCGAAAACTCCGGCTCCACCAGTATTTTCTTGCCTTCTATCCATTGCCATCTCGGCACATCCAATGCCGCTTGTGGATTCAGTAAAAAGTCCACTGTGTTGAGCACAACTTGATAGTGGCCTTGCGGTTGCATATAGCCACCCATGACACCAAATGGTCCAACTGCTAGTCCATCTTTCGATAGGAATCCCGGAATGATCGTGTGATACGTTCGTTTCCCCGGCTTCAATACATTTGGATGACCCTCTTCCAGTGAAAAGTCATGTCCGCGATTTTGCAGGCCAATGCCTGTTCCCGGTATCACAATGCCCGAACCAAAGCCCATGTAGTTGGACTGGATGAAGGACACCATATTCCCTTCCTCATCAGCCGTTGCCAGGTAGACGGTTCCACCTTTCGGCAAGTCATACTGTTGTGGATCTAGTGCTTCATCACCAATCAATGCGGAACGTTTTTCGGCATATTCCTCCGATAATAGATGTGCCGTTTCGACTGGCATATCCGCTTCTTCTGTAATAAATGCTTTGCCGTCTGTGAAGGCTAACTTCATACTTTCGATTTGCTCATGGAATGTCTGGACCGAATTCCATTGTGGTTTACTTTGTTTCTTATAGATATTAAGCGCCATAAGTGCAACCATGCCATGACCATTCGGTGGAATTTCCCATACGTCGTACCCTTTATAGTTCACAGAAATGGGCTCAACCCATTCCGGCTTGTAGGCAGCAAGATCTTCTTTAGATAAAAACCCACCGTACTTTTTCATACAGGCATCGATTTGATTCGCAATTTCTCCTTCATAAAAATCACGCGCATCTGTGTCCGCAATCGACCGTAGTGTTTTCGCATGGCCTGGCGAAGACCACATTTCACCGGTTTCAGGTGCACGGCCATTTGGTGCAAAGGTGTCAAACCATGCTGTGAATTCATCGTCCGTGAGCGTTTCTTTGAATTTTTTATAAGCGAATCCCCAGTATTTCGCGAGGATTGGCGTCAATGGATAGCCCTCTTCTGCATAGCGAATGGCGGGTGCCAGCACTTCTTTTAATGGTAGCTTACCGAATCTCCGTGATAATTCCGCCCAAGCAGCTGGCGCACCGGGCACTGTTATCGGCACCATGCCATGAACCGGCATCTTGTCATGCCCAAGTGCTTTCACGGCTGCGGGCGTTAATGTGGCAGGCGCTGGACCGGATGCATTGAGTCCGAAGAGCTTATCCTTCACCCACACGAGTGCAAATGCATCGCCGCCAATTCCATTTGAAGTCGGTTCAACGACTGTTAGCGCTGCCGCAGTGGCGATGGCTGCGTCTATCGCGTTGCCACCTTGTTGCATAATCTCCAATCCTGCATTGGCTGCAAGAGGTTGAGATGTAGCGACCATTCCTTTTCTAGCAAATACAGTATGACGCTGTGATTGGTACGGGTGATATAAGTAATCCATAAAATCCCCCTCGATGTTGTAATACTCTGATTATACCTTACATAGGCGAATGCCTGCGCAATGATTCTATCTAGTCTCCAGCGAAGGCGCCTTACCGGGGTAGCCGAAGCGATAAGACTAATAGCGGTCTTCTATTAGGCTTATCGCGGGAGGCATCCCCAAGCGCCGAGCGTTGTTGAGAGATTTTTTAGGTCAACATATATAGATAAGCTGACTGTTGAGGGTTATTCTTCACTTCAATATTTCCCCACACGTTTACCCTTCCACCAACAAGGCAATAGTTAAAAGAGGAGCGTGAAATTATGAATCATTTTGATGCAATTATCATCGGGTTTGGTAAAGGTGGAAAAACATTAGCTTCAACGCTTGCGAAGAATGGCCAGCATGTTGCGATGATTGAGAAGTCTGCTGAGATGTACGGAGGGACTTGTATAAACATTGCTTGCATTCCCACAAAATCACTCGTTCATCAATCGAATGAACGTAAGCTTTCTAGTGCTTCTAACGAGGATTTTTATAAAAATGCGATTGAACAAAAAGATGGGTTAACTTCATTTTTACGCGATAAAAATTTTCATATGCTAGCTGATGCGGAAGGCGTCACGGTCTATACGGGAACCGCTACATTTTTAGATAACAGTACGGTTCAAGTAACAACTGACAATGAAACACTTGAGTTGTCAGCCGATAAATTCTTTATTAACACAGGCTCTTCGCCGATTACTCCAGCCATTGAAGGATTGAAGACTGCTGATTTCGTCTATAATTCAACGACCTTGCAACAGTTGGATCAGTTTCCTGACAAGCTGGTTATCATTGGCGGGGGCTATATTGGCTTAGAGTTTGCTTCAATTTATGCAAACTTCGGTTCAACAGTAATCGTCATTGACAGCTCTCCCATGTTTTTACGCAATGAAGATCGGGATATTGCGGCTGAAGTGAAGAAAGTACTTGAGTCGAAAAACATCACATTTATTGTCGACAGTAAAGTGAAGTCCGTTGAAAATCGAGATGGTGGCGTGGTTGTTTCTTATCAAGCAGGAGACTCCGATCAAGCGGAAGTATATGGAGATGCACTGCTACTGGCTACAGGAAGAAAGCCAAATACAGAAGGGCTAGGACTCGAAAATACTTCTATTGAGGTCAGTGAGCGAGGAGCCATTGTCGTCGATGATGTATTGAAAACGACGGTGGATCATATTTGGGCGCTAGGCGATGTCAATGGCGGTCCTCAGTTCACGTATATTTCATTAGATGATTTTCGGATTGTGAAGGACCAACTGTTTGGCGCCGGAAACTATACAAGAAAACAACGCAACAATGTGCCCTACTCCGTATTTATTGACCCTGTTTTATCACAAGTCGGATTGAATGAAAAAATGGCGAAGGAGAAAGGTGTTGCTTACCAGGTCGTTACACTCCCCGCGGCTGCCATTCCACGTGCACGTGTTGTACAACAAACGGACGGGCTGTTAAAAGCTCTTGTCGATCCCGACTCACAAAAGATTTTAGGGTGTACCTTATTTTGTGCAGAGTCGAGTGAAATGATCAATATCGTTCGCCTTGCTATGGAAGCCAAATTGCCGTACACATTTTTACGCGATACGATTTTCACACACCCTACGATGAGCGAGGCATTGAATGATTTGTTTGCGGTGTCGATTGATTAAATCGAGTAGGAGGCTAATCATTAATTGACTAGCCGACCTCTCACACCACCGTACGTACCGTTCGG
>NZ_JADHDX010000005.1 GCF_016820585.1 Arthrobacter beigongshangensis | reverse complement strand
CCAGCAGTCCGGATCAACTGGAAATTCTATCGGAAAGAGCTCTTACTACTAATATACGAGGGGGAAATAAAATGTCTATTCAATTCACAGCACATGAAGAATTTTTCACATTCCATGATCCAACGCAAGAGCGAAAACTCATTGACCGAAAAACAGAGATCCGGAAAGACCCTTTAACAGGCGAAACATCACGTATTATTTTCGATCCAGGTGCCCCATTTGTCCCCACGGATTATACTGAACTTGCGAAAGAAACTGCGGGTAGCAAATGTCCCTTCTGTCCCGACAACGTACAATCATTTACACCAACCTTCCCTGAAACACTAGTAATGGGAGGACGACTCACCCAGGGCGAAGCAGTCGTTTTTCCAAACCTGTTTCCATATAGTAAACACAATGCCGTTGTCCGCATGTGTGATCAGCATTATGTGAAGCTCGATGAATTCACGGATTCAATGATCGTCGAATCATTTTCAGCAGCACATGATTACTTGAATAAAGTCATTGCGCAAGATCCAAATACAGCATATGCCTCCATCAACTGGAACTACTTACCGCCTTCAGGAGGCAGTATTTTACATCCGCATATTCACGTATTAGCATCCGAACTGCCAACGAACTACCAAGCAACAACATCATCAGCTGCCAAACAATTTCACAAGACACAAGGTCAAAACTTCTACGATACGTTAGTGAAACAAGAGTGCGAGCTAGCTGAACGTTTCATTGGAACAGCCGGAACAATCGACTGGTTACATGCGTTCGCACCGAAAAGTCACACCGACTTTATCGGAATTTTCAACGCTTCTTCCTTGGATGAATTGAGTGATAATAACTGGAAGGATCTTGCCAATAGCATGATACTTTTTTTCCGTTATTTTGAAAGCATTGGTATCGCTAGCTTTAACCTCGGGCTCTTTATTCCTATCGCCCCAAATAACTCGGAACGAGTACATGTACGCATCGTCCCCCGCCTAACCGTCGGTGGTTTGCAAACTAGCGACATGAATGTTTTCAATTTCTTGCATAACGAGCCACTATGCTTAAAAGTCCCAGAACAAACAACACAGGCAGTCGCCACATACTTTGCTAAATAAAAGGCGAAGCTGGACAACAATGCTACTGCTGTCCAGCTCCGCTTTCACTTTAAAATATTGCGATTATAAACGGTAAAAAGAAAATAAATACTACAATAAATATCAAGATTGCCGGGATGACAACCGTCCAAAATCCCCGCCAGGCAGAAAATTGGTGTGCCTCGGCAATAGCCATAATACTGATGACAAATCCCCATACCCCAATAATGAAACTAATTGTCCCACTAAAGAGTAGCCAAATAAATTTGCCACCTGTAATAATAGTATCTTCAGTGAAAAGCGATTGGCCAAGTAAGAGCAAATCAGGGATCCATAAAATCCCCCCAACAATAACAGGAATAAAGGTAATGGCAAAGGCCTTTTTCAACTCTTCAAACCTACCAATACCACCTAGCCATGTTCCAACAATCGTAGCAATTCCAGCACTAATCCACCAACCAATTATCCCTAAAATAGGTCCCATAATAATAGCCACAACGAAAATTTTCGTTAGTGACATCGTATCACCTAAATCATTTTGCGACGCCCCATTCAACATATCGAATATTCCTGCTATCAAGGCTAAAATAATGGCAAAACGCATCGGTTTAAAATCAATTGCATAACGAGCTGCCTCTTTTGGTCTTAGCCAAACAGCCGTCCATACATTCAAATCTCCTTTGTTATGCATAAATGAACACCCCTTTCACTACCTATTCTACGCATGGCAAGTAATTAAGTTTCATAATAAATAAAAAGGATGGAGAAGTGTATCACCTCTACATCCTTACTGCCACTAATCGTCGCCATATGGACGTGTAACTAGTGTATTGAATTTCGTTGTCTTTTCTTATTGCCCTTCAATCGCCTTTAACTGATCCAATTGAATCATCCCATCAATATCACTGCTTTTAATATAATCGGCTTCTTTACTAATATCGGCCATTTCTTGAATGACCTGTTCATTGACCGACGTTGTCACTTCAAGATGTGAAAATGCAACTTGCAGTTCTTCTTTATTGATTTCCTTCCCCGTCAAGCCCTTGATATGTTTGATAACGAGATCCTGGCTCTCTTCAGGATTTTGTTTAATGAAATCAACAGCTTTCGTATGAGCTGTTAAATAAGCAGTGACAAATGGTTCATTGCTCACAAAGTTTTTAGTCGCCGCAACAACTGTATTCGTCGATTCTCTGCCCCATGCAAAGGACTCCCAATCCAACAATAATTTGCCGTTCGCCTGTGTTTCTAAAATATAGCCCCATGGCTCTTGTGTCGCTGCCGCATCCACTGATTTTTGAATGAACAGCGTTGCTGTATCGGCAGGTGCTGCCGCAAACAATTCGACTGTTCCACCATTTGATGTCGGCTTTAATCCTACGTCATTCAATGCTTTACGCAGCATAACGTCCTGTGTGCTACCAATGACAGGAATCGCAACTTTTTTACCGTCTAAGTCCGCGAGGTTTGTAATATTACTATGTTCGCCTGCGACAAGCACAGCTCCACCATTAACAGCTCCCGAGATAATATGGTAATTACGATCTTTCACATATAAATTTAATAATGGTCCCGGTCCAACAGTGCCGACATCGATTGATTTTGTCACCAATGCTTCCGTGAACAAGCCACCGTTACTAACTGTCTTCGTATTAATCTTAATATCTTCCCCGAACTCTTCAGCAAAATAACCTTTTTCTAAGGCAACTATCGTCGCAATATGTGTTAAGTTTGGAAAATAACCGATATTCACTTCTTTACTGCCTGCTGCACCTTGATCTCCTTTGCCGCATGCTGTTCCGACAGCTAATACGAACAAAGAAATAAGTCCAATCACTAATAATTTTCGATTCATTTCACTCTCTCCCCCGAGCTTCAAAGTTTTCTACTATTTCCCTTCAATTTCCTTCAACTGATCCAGTTGAATCAATCCGTCAATGTCATTACTACGGACATAACCTGCTTCTTTACTAATATCAGCCATTTCCTGGATGACTTGCTCATTCACAGAGGTTGTCACTTCGAGTCTAGAAAAAGCAACCTGTATTTCTTCTTTATTGATTTCTTTTCCAGTTAAATCTTTGATATGTCGGATGACAAGCTCTTGGCTTTCCACCGGTTTTTGTTTAATAAAATCAACTGCTTTTGTATGTGCTGTTAAATATGCCGTTACAAATTGTTCATTTTCCAAAAAGTTTTTAGTTGCCGCAACTACGGTATTAGTCGTTTCTTTCCCCCAAGCAAACGACTCCCAATCCAGCAGCACCCTTCCATTCGCCTGCGATTCTAAAATATAGCCCCATGGTTCTGGAATTGCTGCCACGTCCACGGATTTTTGAATAAATAGCGTTGTCGTATCTGCCGGTGCTGTTGCAAACAATTGGACTGTTCCACCATTCGATGTTGGCTTCAGACCGACATCATTAAGTGCTTTTCGCAACATAATATCTTGTGTATTTCCTATGCCAGGGATAGCAACTTTTTTACCATCTAACTCTACAAGATCAGTAATATTACTATGTTCACTTGCAACAAGTACGGCTCCGCCATTGACAGCACCTGAAATAATATGATAACTAGGATCTTTTACATAGAAGTTCAATAATGGACCTGGCCCGACAGTTCCAACATCGATTGATTTTGTCACCATGGCTTCCATAAACAACCCACCACTACTGACCGTTTTCGTATTAATCTTGATATCTTCCCCGAAAGCTTCAGCAAAGTAACCTTTTTCCAATGCAACAATGGTAGTGATATGCGTTAAGTTCGGAAAGTAGCCGATGTTTACTTCTTTGCTACCTACCGCTCCTTGTACTCCTTTTCCACATGCCGTCCCTATACTTAATACAACCAAGGAAATAATTGCGAGCACAATTAATTTACGCTTCATTTATTTTCACCCCAAATTTAAAGTTTCCATCTTATTTAACTAATGCCCCACTTCTTCTGTACGCTACGCTCTAATCGTAAGAACACTAAATTATCCATAATCGTACCGATGACACCAATGATAATCATGACAGAAATCACTAAATCCATCTGCCCCAATGATCTCCCGGTTTCAAGTAGATGGCCAAGTCCTCCTCCACCCCCAAGTAGTTCACCAGCCATCAACGCACGCCATGAAAATGCCCAAGCGATGCGTAAGCCTGATATAATTTGTGGAACGGATGCAGGTAAAATCACCGTACGTAAAAAGTGAAAACCATTTGACCCTAGCGTTTTAGCAACTCGCTGATACAATGTCGGTACATTTTTAAAGCCACTTGTCGCACTGATTGTCATGGTCCACGTAGCACCAATCGTGACGATAAACAAAATAGAGAAGTTATTTAAACCAAACCATATAATGGCGAGCGGAAACCACACAATACTTGGAATGGATTGTAAAGCCGTTATCAAAAAACCAAGTGTATCCTCTACCAGTTTAGAACGCCAAATTAGATAGCCTAGAAATAGACCAATCACGACCGCAATCGAAAATCCAATCAGCAGTCGAATCATACTCGTAAAAATAGCTGTCGTAATCTGCCCACTAATGATCCCCGTAAAAAGCGTTTGAAGTACTTGGGTTAGCGTCGGAAACATAAAATCCGGTAAGCTCGATAGTCTAGATGTTACTTCCCATATCACCGCTAGTAGCCCGATGAAGAGGGTCCGTCTCCAAAATGTAATCATCCCCCATTTCCTCCTTTAGCACTTTCTCAATTTCACTCTGTAATTCTGCTAATATGACCTTTTCCAAATGGAATGTTACATCATTTGGCGTAATGCCGTCCGTTGATGTTTTTATCGTGTGGGTCGATTTAATTTTCCCTGGACGTGTTTCAAATACAATCACTTTTTCAGATAATAAAACCGCTTCGCGTATATTATGTGTGATGAAGAAAATCGTCACTTTTGTTTTGCGCCATATTTCAAGCAGTTCATGATGCAAAACCATCCTCGTTTGTTCATCGAGGGCTGCAAATGGTTCATCCATCAACAAGACCGCCGGCTCCATAACGAGTGCACGTGCGATCGACACACGCTGCTTCATGCCTCCTGAAAGCTGATGAGGATAGGCATCAATATAATTACTTAAATGCACCATTTTCAACATGTCTTTCGCTTTATCCTGTGCTTCGTTTTTAGCCATTCCTTTCAATAACAAGCCATAGGTAACATTATCAAGGACCGTGAGCCATGGGAATAACCCTGCCTCTTGAAATACGACGACTCGATCTGGTCCTGCATCTGCCACTGTTTTCCCATCAATCCGAATTTCACCTTTGTCTGCCTTTTCAAGACCGGCAATGAGATACAGTAACGTTGATTTTCCACATCCGGACGGACCAACAATTGAAACAAACTGCCCTTTTTCCACTTCTAATTGGATATTATCTAGTACTTTCACTTGCCCTTTTTCTTGATGAGGAAAGCTTTTTTCAATACCATCAATCGTTAAATACATAGGAATTCTCCTTCCCTTTACAATACCAACTAAATTGATAAGTTTTATATCTTTTGTATATAATCGCTTACTTCTATACCATTTGTCAACCATTATTCTTAAAATCCTCTATATTTTTAGAATAGCCACAAAAAAGCTAAATAAAATTACATTTAAACATAAAAACGTTAGAAAAGCACTGTTCAGTGCTTCTCTAACGTCATTTCATGGGTCTTATTTTTCATTACTTTATTACTCAAGTAAAAGGAAGGTACTGATAATACTGTAATTAGGCTTATAATAATAAATACGAATGCTCCTCCATCTAAACTATCTAATAGAAAGCCTCCAAGACTAGGTCCTGCAATTTTACCAACCGAGCTTACCCCCGACAATGCAAAATAAGTGCCTTTTTCATGATCCTCACAAATTTCGTCAATATGTACATCGACCATCGTAAACACAAGTACTTCCCCTGCTGTAAAAATGACCATTGAAAAAATTAGAAAGAGAATATTTCCGCTTTGACCGAATAAAAACAATCCTAGCGATAAACACAAACTTCCAATGATTAAACAAGAAGCTGTGCTAATGACTTCACCTAATCTATAAACAAAGTATTGAATGACTAGTACAGTAATGGCGTTTGTTGTAATCAGCCAGGCAAAATATTTCAGTGCAAGTTCATAGTCAAATGTCAGCCCTAAAAACTGACTAAACGTAGAGTCAAATTGGCTATAACCAAAGCTAATAAAAATTAAAGCTACTATAAAAATAGTAAATCCATAGTCCTTCCTAAATACATAGAACGATTGAAAAATGGATATTTTGCCTGATTTCTCTGGTTCTTTTTCAATAGGATATTTTTTAAATAAAATCGTAAATGTAAAAATATTTATAAGGAAAATAAGTCCAACTGTAAAAAACAATAAATCAGTTCCAAACTGTTGAAAGAAAATAGATGTAAGTGGAGCGATTGCAGCAGAAATATTGATTAGGAAATAGCGAATATTAAAAATAAACCTCCTGTTTTCTTGTTCCGTATAGAAACTAAGTAAAACACGGTAGGTCGGCTCCACGACAGCTTGACCAAAACCAAGGATAGCCGCAAACACAATAAACCCAACATACTGGTCAATAAATGGAAAATACACATAACTACCAAAATAAGCTAGCAAGCCAATAAGAATCACTTTGTCCTTCGGATATTTATCTATGTAAGGTCCAATAAAGAAACTAACAATCAATCTAGAAAGCGCCAGCGTAGAAATAATCGTCCCGATCTGAATCCCTGTATAATGAAAATCTTCTAACAAAAATAATGTAAGATAAGGCAGTACTAGAAATGTTCCGAACCTTGCAATAAAAATACTTGCCAAAATTGTAGATGTGACTATATTAAATTTATCTCTCACATAATACCTCCAAACATTAAATAAATTCACCTTCCTAGTGTACCCTTCAAAAAATTGCGAGGCAATCCTTTTTCCTATAGTTCGAGATTGAAGTGGAAGTTTTCTGTCGGAAAATGATAAAAACCTTTTGCCCACATTATTCAGGGCAAAAGGTTCAGTCTTAGAATGTAAATAAATCACTCGACAAGTAACGTTCACCAGAATCTGGTGCGATACAGACGACAGTATCGTTCGGCGTCAACCTTTTCGCAACGGCTAGAGCCGCGTAAATAGACGCCCCTCCAGAAGGTCCGACAAGAATTCCTTCCTGCCTAGCAGCACTGCGTACAGTATCGTACGCTTCTTCATCTTTAATCTGAAATATTTCATCGTAGACACTAGTATTTAGCACAGAAGGAATAAATCCTGGGCTTGTCCCAACAAGTTTATGCTTCCCTGGTTCTCCGCCTGATAGTACCGGTGAACCAGCAGGCTCCACAACATGAACAGTAATATTTGCATCATGCTCTTTTAGCGTTTCGCCCGTCCCTGTCACCGTGCCGCCAGTACCCGATGTACAGACAAAAGCGGTCAGTCTTCGATTAATAGATGCCAGGGCATCTATTATCTCCATAGCCGTTGTTGTCCGATGTACGTCTGGGTTAGCGGCATTTTCAAATTGCATCGGAATAAAGCTATTGTCAATTTGCGAAGCTAATTCATTGGCTTTGGCAATGGCTCCCGGCATTCTTTCTTCGCTCGGTGTTAGAACTACCTCCGCGCCATATGCCTTCATCAAATTTATGCGCTCGAATGTTGCATTATCCGGCATGACAAAAATTGCTCGATAGCCCCTCGCCGCCGCATTCATTGCTAAACCAATTCCAGTATTGCCCGAGGTCGGTTCAATAATCGTAGCACCGGTCGTCAATTGCCCATTTTTCTCCGCTTCAACAATCATATTGAACGCCGCTCGGTCCTTCACACTTTTGCTCGGATTGAAATATTCCAACTTCACATAGACAGCCGCCCCATCTGAATCTGTAAGTCGATTCAATCTGACTAATGGTGTATGACCAATTAGGTCAGCTATATTATTTACAACTTTCACCGCCATCATCCTTTCAAACTCCACATTGTCTTTTTATTATAACAAATCAAAGCGTTTAATTCCTACCTTTTTAGTTCACTATAAATCAATAACGCCAAGGAATAGTTTGAATCACGAATAGCCGGTTTACTTGGCATCGAATTTCACCATGTAAACCGGCTATATATAATAGAAGGAAGTCAGATTCAAATAAGCTGATGATGACTCTTTTTTTCAAAGTCATCTATCATCTCAAGAAACGCCTGCTGCATATTATGCGATTGTCGGTACGTTTCATCTGTAATGACTTTCAAGAGACGTAGCTTCGTTTGTTCGTCAATCGAGGCATTTTTCACTTGATCACGAGCTAGTGCAAGAAAATCCAAATAAGCCTTATAGGAGTCATCATACTTTTCTACCAACTCATCGCGAATAACCCTTGCCAATGTAGGACTAGCCCCGTTGGTTGCCACAGTAATGGTTAAATGACCACGCTCTAGCTTAGCAGGTATATGAAAATCACTTAACGAACGGCTATCCACGACATTGACAAGCTGGTGATTTCCAGCTGATGAGGCAACAAGCTCATTGACATACGGCTGATTCGTTGCGGCAATAACCACAATGGCTAGTTGAAGATCCCTCGGTTCAAAAACTTTATTTTTCCACATAATTTGATCATTCAAAAACAAAACTTCCATTTTCGAATGAAGGACGGGGCTAATAACCGTTACATCGGCACCTGCCTGTAATAAGCCGAGTGTCTTTCGATAAGCAATGGTGCCGCCCCCTACAACGACGGCTGCTTTGTTTTTCATATTCAACATCATTGGATAGGCTCCCATTTTATTCACCTTTTTTCCAATCAATCATGAAATTCCATTCCATTATGAACAGCTTTGACATGACCCGCACGAATGACAAAGTCGCCAAAATGCTCGCCTTCTAACCTTTCTTTTGCATATTGAGCAAACAACGGTTTAAGCAAGGCCAAAATCTCTTCTTCTCCAATATTTTCACGATAAATCTTATTCAAGCGATCTCCGGCAAAACCCGCACCTAAATACATATTGTATTTGCCTGGTGCTTTCCCGATAAAAGCAATTTCTCCCAGTCCAGGCCGAGAACAACCATTCGGACACCCTGACATACGAATTATAATCTCCTTGTCGCGTAAGCCAGATTCATCTATAATAACATCGATTTTATCCAATAGCACAGGTAAATAGCGCTCTGCTTCTGCCATCGCAAGACCACATGTCGGAAATGCCACACACGACATTGAACTACGTCGCAATGCAGAATGATGCGCGCCGTCTGTCATGTTATGCTGATCCAATAACGCTACAATCTGCTTTTTTTTCTGACTAGTCACATTACTAATAACAAGGTTTTGGTTTGGGCTTAGTCGAAAATCTCCCGTATGGATTTTAGCGATTTCTCGTAGACCCGTCATCAGTGGATACCCTTCCACATCTCGAACCCGCCCATTCTCGATAAACAACGTATAATGCCATTTGCCATCATTGCCTTTAATCCAACCATAGCGATCACCATTATGCTCAAAATGATAAGCACGTGCTGCTTCAAGATCCCAACCTAAACGGTTATTGAGCTCGCTTGCAATCCATTCCAGTCCTTTCGCATCGACTGTATACTTAAAACGAGCATTTTTTCGGACAGAACGATTCCCATAATCACGCTGAATCGTAATAATTTTTTCTGCCACTTCAATAATTTGATCGGGCTTGCAGAAGCCAATTACTCTTGCTAACTGGGGGTATGTCGCTGTATCCCCGTGCGTCATCCCCATACCGCCACCAACTGCAATATTGAAGCCTACTAACTTATCATCTTCTAAAATCGCAATAAAACCAAGATCCTGTGAAAATACGTCGATATCATTATTAGGTGGAATCGCCAAGCCAATTTTAAATTTTCGCGGCAAATATAGCTCGCCATACATTGGCTCAACTTCAACCTCTTGACTGTCCACCACTTTTTCACCATCCAACCAAATTTCATGGTAGGCTTGCGTCCGTGGCGATAAATATTCACTTAATTTCCGAGACAATTCATAAACTTCTGCATGAATTTCCGATTGATAAGGGTTCGGATTACACATGACATTACGGTTAACGTCTCCGCAAGCTGCTAACGTATCCATCAATGCTGCGTTAATTTCCTGAATATTTTTCTTCATATTCCATTTTAAAATACCATGCATTTGGAATGATTGGCGCGTCGTTAATTTCAACGTTCCATTACCGTACTTGTTAGCAACATCATCCATCATTAGCCATTGTGCCGATGTCGCAATCCCACCTGGTGCACGTACCCGCACCATGAATTGATATGCCGGCTCTAATTTTTGTCGTTGACGCTCGTTGCGCAAATCACGGTCATCTTGCAAATAACTACCGTGAAATTTCATTAAACGGTTATCATCATCGTTGATCCCCGAACTGATTTGTTCTTCAAGTGATTCCGCTAGTGTTCCTCGCAAATAGTTACTCTCTTGCTTAATGCGTTCGACATCACTTGGCTTACCTGATTGTGGCGGTAGTACAATTTTTTTCGTCATTCTAGCTTGCCCCCTTCACACTTCACTCAATATACATCACGTTGATAGCGTTTTTGCTGTTGCATCTTTGCCAAATAATCCGCAGCTTCCTTCGCATTCAACCCGCCTTCTTCTTGTAAAATGGTTTCCAACGTATCATGGACATCTGACGCCATATGTTTTTCGTCTCCACAAACGTAAATGACTGCGCCCTCTTCTAGCCACTCGAAAAGTTCCTGACTTTTCTCTAGCATGCGGTGTTGTACATACACTTTTTCATCTGTATCACGTGAAAATGCAACATCGACTTGTGTCAAAACGCCATCTTTCGCCCAGCGCTGCCATTCCGTCTGATACAAGAAGTCCGTCACATAATGCTGATCGCCAAAAAATAACCACGTCTTCCCCTCTGCACCAATCTCCTCGCGCTCTTCCAAGAATGCCCGGAATGGTGCAATACCCGTTCCCGGCCCAATCATAATGATTGGCGTATCTGGATTAGCTGGTAATCTAAAGTTTTGATTGCTTTGGACATAAACAGGTAATCTATCACCAGCTTGTGCACGTAGCGCAAATTCGCCTGAACAAACGCCTAGTCGCCCGCGACCGTGTGCATCATAACGAACCGTTCCTACAGTCAAATGAACTTCATCGGGATTGGCTTTTAAACTACTCGCAATCGAATAAAGACGCGCGGGCATCTTGCGTAATATTGCGACAAATTCACGTGCAGGTACTTGCCATGGTCCAAAATCACGAATAATATCCAGCAAATCACGACCGTATATATAGTCTTTCAATTCTTGTTCCTTGCCGTTTGCTATTAAGTCTTGCAAAGCAATGTTCGAAGTCAACTCTGCTAGTTTTTGTAATAATGGCTTTGTAAGTACCGTAATTTCGAAGTTCGACAGCAGTGCCTCACGTAACGGTCGGAATGTTCCTTGCCGATTGACCGCAACAGTGTCCTCAGCACTCCAACCCAATTCTGCAATTAAAGCATCAACTAGTTCAGGTTCATTTTGTGGATAGACGCCTAAACTATCCCCGGGTTCAAATTGTAAATCCGAGCCTTCCAATGACAATTCAATATGGCGTGTTTCCTTATTCGAACCGCGTCCATTCAAGTTTAAATTTTCAAGAATTTCTGCATGGAATGGATTGGTACGAGAGTACTCTTCTTCTCCTGTAGCATCCAAACTACTATTGACTAGCTGACTATCCGTAGATTGACTGCCTTGTAAATCATTTAACTCTAATAATACAGTTGCAAACCACTCCTCCGCAGGTTCATCGAAATCTAAGTCACAATCAACGCGTGGAGCAAGCTGTTTTGCACCTAACTCGAGTAAACGTTCATCGAATTCTTTTCCTGTGTGACAGAAATAATCGTATGAACTATCACCTAAGGCAAGGACAGAATACTGAAGATTTTCTAACTTCGGCGCACGATTCCCCAAAAGAAACTCATAGAAAGGAAGTGCTGTATCCGGTGGATCCCCTTCTCCTTGCGTACTGACAATCAACAGTAGATTATCGACTTTCTTTAAGCTATTCGTCTTAAAGTCATTCATCGACGTCAGCGTAACCTTAAAATTTTCTTCTTGTAAATTTTTCGTTAACTTGCTTGCTAGCGCTTGTGAATTGCCTGTTTGTGAACCAAAAAGAATCGTTACTTCCTTTGTACTGACCTTTTTGACAATTTCCTGCGCTTCTAAAACAGCTGTGCTACTGGACTCAGTTGCTTGGTGTCCAATTTGCCGAGCACTTAAATAACCACCCAACCAAATTTGCTGCGTCTCTGTCAGTTCTGGCAATAGCTGATTGAGAAGTTTTACCTGCTGCTCATTGAACGGACTGTTCATCACTTGAAGAGTCATTGTATCCACCTCACATTTTAATAATGTCATGCATAATCATCATTTAAGCCTAATCTTTTCATTTTTTTCAATTTGAACAATAACATTATCTTGAACAACCAAAGTAATCGAGCCATAATTCATCGTTGTCAACATCGTCTTTAGCGTTTCAATCGCTAGTTCAACATTGTCTTTTTGCTCTCCCATCGTCGGCTTCATCCTTTCAACACATACTATATCGCTTGCAATACTGCCGTTTCGGCTAGCAAGTCATTCACTCGCTCAACAAGAACATCTTGAACGTATTTGTGATAGCCTAAATTTTCACAAAGAATAATTTGCTGTCCATTTGTGGAATGCTGAGCAATTGTTCTCTCAATTCCGTTCATGAGGATACCCGAGAATAATAAATAAGGGATGATAAAAACCTGTTGCTCTGTTGTTTGTTGTAATTGCTCCAAGGCTTCATCAAACGAAGGGGATGTTCCATATAGGAAACAAACGTCCACTTTTGTAAAGGGGTATTTTTTAGCGAGTAGATGAGCAATCTCTGATAAATCACGTTTCACAGCTTGATCACTGCTTCCCCGCCCAACAAGCAACACTTGGGCATCTCTTTCAATTGGTACTTGTTGTTCAATCACACGATCATATAGACTATCCACCATTTTAGGATGAACACCAAACGCTTTGCCATATGTAAATTCCACATCAGGATACATGATCTGCCCGACTTCAATTTCAAAAGGAATGTCCTCATTAGCATGATGCGCTGTTAATAAGAGTATGGGAACAATAGCAATTTTAGTTGCGCCTCGTTCTACACATTTGGTAATCCCTTCATCCACACTTGGTGAAGCTAGCTCCAAAAAGCAAATTTCTTGAATCGGAACATCAATCAGAACCTGGCAGTTTTCAATAAATTGAAGTGCCTCCTCAACGCCGGCCTGAATCCTACTTCCATGCCCTACATATAAAACGGCTTGCATATAGCTCCCTCCCTATCAAATTGAGACTTCGTTCAATTCACATTGCTCAAACCATTGAAGCTTATTATGAAAATTAACCACCTCGCCAACAATAATCATGCTTGGATTTTTAATAGTAGATTTATTTACGACATCAACAATCGTTGCAAGCGTACCAGTCACAGTTTGCTGTGTTTCTGTAGTTCCCCAATGTATAAGAGCAACTGGCGTACTAGAGGGCTTGCCGTACTTCGTCAATTGCTTACAAATATAAGGTAAATTCCCTACCCCCATATAAATCGCAAGCGTATCAATGCCCTTTGCCAGGCTTTCCCAGTGAATGGAATCATCTTTTCCAGCGCGCATATGCCCTGTGACGATGGCGAAACTAGAACTCAATTCGCGATGCGTTACAGGAATGCCCGCATAAGCTGGGGCAGCAATTCCAGCTGTAATCCCCGGAACCACTTCAAACGGTATCCCATGATCTACAAGAGTCTCAGCCTCTTCAGCACCTCTCCCAAAAATGAATGGATCTCCACCTTTTAACCGTGTCACTGTCTTTCCTTGCTTCGCAAATTTCACTAAAAAATGATTAATTGTTTCCTGAATCATGGCATGGTAATTCGGTAATTTCCCACAATAAATCAAATCAGCTCCGGGTTTTGCATAACTTAATAACTCTTTATTAATTAAACGGTCATACAAAATGACATCCGCCTCTTGAATACATTTCAACCCTTTAACGGTGATCAAATCAACATCGCCAGGTCCAGCTCCTACTAAATAGACTTTTCCCATCTTCTTCTCTCCTCTCACCGTTTTATTTCATAACCAATTTACGTATGAACAACCTGTTTCTGCAATCCGTCAATCAGTACTTCAATTACTTCCGGACGACTAAACGTTGCAGGTGGTTGCTCACCGTTGCGTAGCATTTCCCTGACCTTCGTCCCTGACAATATGACATGATCACTCGCATCATGAGGGCAAGTTTTTGGTGTCGCCATGCTCGCACATTTATTGCAATAAAAACTATGTTCGAAGAATAATAGCGTAATCCCAAGTTCTTCAGGCGTAAAATTGCTGAATATTTTTTGGGCATCATAGGTTCCGTAGTAATTTCCAACACCTGCATGATCTCGCCCAACGATAAAATGCGTGCAACCAAAGTTCTTTCTCACCATCGCGTGAAATACAGCCTCACGTGGTCCGGCATAACGCATCGCTGCAGTAAAAACCCCTAAAAACACATGGTCTTTCGCATAATAGTTTTCCAATAATACTTCATAGCTTTTCAATCTGATATCCGCTGGTACATCATCCGACTTCGTTTCCCCGACTAATGGATTTAAAAACAAGCCGTCCACAATTTCCAATGCTGTTTTTTGAATATATTCATGCGCACGATGTACTGGGTTTCTCGTTTGAAAACCAACAACACTTTTCCAACCAAGTGCCAGAAACTTCTCGCGCGTTTTGGCTGGATCATACAGGTAATCTGAAAATTCGTTCAAAGGGCGTCGCTGAATAAGTGTAATTTCTCCACCTAGATAGACATTTGGTCGTTCAAACAGTTTTTTTACACCGGGATGCTCTCGATCTGTCGTTTGAAACACCAGTGCAGCCTCTTGTTCTTTATCAGGTGTGAAAATATCCGATACTTCAAGTACCCCATAGACTACGCCAGCTCTTACTAATTTCACAACACTACCAATTGCAATATTCTTCGCGTTTTCCTCTGTTGTAGGCAATGTGATTGGAATCGTCCAAGGTTCACCCGTGGTCAACCTCATTGTTGTCACAACAGAATGATAATCTTTTTCAGACAAAAAACCACTTAACGGACTGTATGCACCCGTCCCGATCAAATCCAAATCACTACTAGATATCTCATCAAGTTCAACAGTTTCAGTAAGCACATCTAGTTTAAAATTTGGATTCCAACGATTAATTAATACTCCACCATGCGGTTGACTCAAAGCCATTGTAATTCCCCCATCAGATTCGTTAATTTTTATGCAAGCCACATTCTGTCTTCGTTTGATCAGCCCAGCGCCCCGACCTCGAACCTGTCGTAGTATCTCCTGGCAACGTACAAGGTGCACAGCCAATACTAGGATAGCCCTGATCATGCAACGGATTATAAGGCAATTGATGTTGGTCAACATATGCCCAAATATCCTCCCATGTCCAATGAATAAGCGGGCAAATTTTAACTGATTGAAATGTTTCGTCTTTATTGATGAAATTCGTCTGACTTCTTGAAGGAGATTGCTCTCGTCTAAGTCCCGATAACCATGCAGTTGCACCGCTTAACGCTTCACGGAGTGGAATCACTTTTCGCAAATAACAACAACGATCGGGTTGTCTTTCCCACAGCTTATCGCCTAGTTTTTCCGCCTGCTGCTCGACGCTATCGGCTGGCTTTTTCAATTCAATTGCCAATTGCGGATAGCGTTGCCGCACTTCGTCAATCAGGGCATACGTTTCTTGAAAATGAAGCCCTGTATCTAAAAATACCACTTTCGCCGTCGGTTTAATTTGCGAGATTAAGTCAATCATCACAATACCTTCAACACCGAAGCTACAAGCGTAGACGAGTTCCTCATCATACTCCGTATACGACCAGCGCAAGACGTTTAAAGCACCTTTCGTTTCATCCTCTATTGCAAAGTCTGGCGGATCCGTTTCTGCCCAATCCATATACGTCAGATTTCCCATTGCAATTCTCCTTTCTCCAAGGATATAAAAAGGCGATTTTAATCTGTCTTCGATTAAAATCGCCTCTGGCTGTCCAGTCAGCTAATGATTATTGATTATAATATCCTTATAATTCCTATGTGTCAAGTAGGTTTTAAAGTATTTTATGCCCTTTTTCTCAAAATGTTACGGCAATAACCATTTTTCAAATATATTGTTTCTTTTTCAAATAGGCAATAATAACTTCAACCGATGCTTCAATACTTAATTCATTAGAATCAATGATGATTTCAGCCTGCGTCGGCTCTTCGTAAGGAGCATCAATTCCTGTAAACCCTGTGATTTCACCTAATCTTGCTTTCTTATACAACCCCTTTGGATCTCGTTGTTCACAAGTTTCTAAGCTAGCCTTTACATAGATTTCGATAAATTCATCGACCTCAACTAGCTTACGTACCTGATCACGATCTGCTAAATACGGGGATATAAATGCAGTTAACGTAAATAAGCCTGCATCAACCATTAGCTTCGACACTTCACCGATTCTACGAATGTTTTCTGTCCGATCCTCCGGACTAAATCCTAAATTATTATTCAAACCATACCGTACATTATCACCATCTAAGCGATACGTATGAAGACCTTGTGCAAACAATGCGGTTTCCAATGCAACAGAAATCGTTGACTTACCAGAGCCAGATAGCCCTGTAAACCACAAAATCGCACTTTTGTGGCCTTTTTGCTCCTGACGATTTTCTTTCGTTACCTCTGATTCATGCCACACAATATTCGTTGATGCCAGCATTACTTCTCCTCCTTCTTTGTCAGTAAACTAATCAATTGCGCCTCGCCGTAATTGCGTTGGGATTTGGAATTGAGCTTGAGGCCTACAGGATGCACAGGTCATGCAGTCGTTGCGACAGGACGTCGCGAGCTTAGACTGCCTTCCTTGACTCCCTTCAAAATCCCTAACATCCGCCGGAGGCTTAACTTGAATCAGCAGGGAGTTTGAACTCCCTCTGATTCAAATGCTTTTCTGGCATTCATCCCCCATTTATAGAAGTGGAGGACTTCTGCTGAATCAAGTTAATATGTTACTAACAGTAAGGAGAATAGTAGTAAATGTCAAACATTTTTCAGATTATTTTTTAATTCATATCTGTTTAGTAGCATTTTAATCAAAAAAATAGAACAAATGGCTCAACCACCTGCTCTACTTGGTTTTAGTTAAAAATCGGTAATGTCACAATAATCATCGTTAAAAATAGAATAGCAATATAATTCACTGAAAACAGGAACATCATATGTGCCCATTTCAAATCATCCTTTGTAGAGAACCCTGTGAAGCTGGCAATTAACCATACCACATTCAAAGCTGTAGCTATAACGAGGAAGACAGTTCCTAATGAGCTTAAAAAGAACGGAAACGGTAGCAAACAAGCTATATAGACAGTAATTTGTCGCTTCGTAAATGCAAAACCATGAACAACTGGTAGCATGGCAACCTTAGCAGCCTTATATTCATCATACTTTTTCATAGCAATAACAAATGTATGGGGCATTTGCCATACAAATAAAATAAGTGCCAACACAATCGGTACAATATGGTAACCTGGAGCAATAGCTGTCCAACCAATTAACGGCGTCACTGCACCTGACACACTGCCGATAACTGTATTCAATGTATATTTACGTTTTGACCACATTGTATACAAAATGACATAGACAAACCAACCAACAAATGCGTAAATTACAGCCTCAAACGTAGTAAAAAATAAAACGATAAGACCGATTACAGATAAAGAAATCCCTAATATCAAAACAGTCTTCATAGAAATATGGCCAGTCACAGTTGGACGTTTTTTTGTACGCTCCATGACCGTGTCAATATCAGCGTCGTACCAATTATTTAAGATGAGAGCGCCAGCAATCACAAGCGCACTTCCTATCATAGTAAATAAAAAGACATCCCAGTTCGCAGCGAGTGTCGTATTCGAAAAGTGCAACGCCAACCAAAAACCAGTCAACACTGGCAAGACGTTTGCAATTAGGACAATTCCTTTAAACAATGATTTTAAATCAGCAATTTTAGTAGCTAACGTTCGTTCATTCGACATTGTAGCTTTCTCTACCTTCCGCTGAGAAGGTACCATAACTTTAGTCATCTATTTTTCTCTCCTCAAAAACGCCAGATGCTTTTCCAATAAAATAAATGCATAAATTCTTGGAACACTGACATACTTGATTTCATTTTACTATTACTCTTCAACTATGACAAAGAAAATTGCACTGTAAATTGAAGCGAATGTGAAGTTATCGTGAAAAAGTTCAAAATTCGTCACTTGATTTATCAATTCCATAAACTTTCACTATCAAATAGTCTCCTATTCATTTTCATCAAGGACAAGAGACCTAAAGACATAGTATAGGATATTTAACCATTTCATGATACAATCGAATTACTAAAGATAGATGAAGGAGATGTCTTCATGGAGGATAACAAAGGTATATTACTAGAGACTGGGACAAATGAACTTGAAATCGTAGAGTTTGAAGTAGGGAACAGCAAATTCGGCATCAACGTTATTAAGGTGAAAGAAATTATTCAACCGTTTCCAATCACTTTTATCCCCCATGCACACCCACATGTAGAGGGGATTATTCAATTGCGAGGTGAAGTATTACCCGTTGTCGATATGGTCAAAGTACTTGGCTTGACCACTGACAACCGGCATGCCGAGCAGAAATTTATCGTTGCTGAATTTAATAAACAAACGGTCGTTTTTCATGTTGACAGCGTATCCCAAATCCACCGAATTTCTTGGGAGCAAATTGAAAAACCTTCTGAAATGTATCAAGGTGGGAATTCACAAATTATTGGTGTCATTAAATACCAAGGCGAAATGATTTTGCTACTCGATTTCGAAAAAGTTGTCTTGGACATTAACCCAGACACTGGTATTAATGTCCAAGCAGTGAAAAAACTTGGTAAACGTGAGCGCTCTGATAAGAAAATTGTCATTGCAGAGGACTCACCACTCCTTCGTCAGCTATTGTCTGACACACTAGCTGAAGCCGGATATGTCAATCTTGAGTTTTTTGAAAATGGTAAAGAGGCCTTTATTCACTTAGAAAGTCTTGCCGACAAGGGTGGTAGTATTAGTGATCACGTCCAGTTTGTTATTACAGATATCGAAATGCCACAAATGGATGGCCATCACCTTACTAAAAAAATTAAAACACACCCGGTACTATCCAAGCTACCTGTTGTCATTTTCTCAAGCCTTATCACAGACACCTTACGTCATAAAGGCGATCAAGTTGGGGCAATTGAACAAATTAGTAAGCCTGAAATTGCAGAGCTGATTTTGAAAATTGATCGCCATATATTATAATAAAAATCCAGCCTCTCAAGTGAGAGGCTGGATTTTTTTATTTCCTTCTTGTCGCGGCAGTTGCCCATGTGTTTTCAAGCCACTTATCGAAGTCAGCGCCCTTATCACCTTCATACGTATCATACAGATCTAATCTCATCTTTTTCAATTTTTCTTTAAAATCTTCATACGTATGATCCGCAGGCAAACTCTTCTTAATTCTTGACCATACTTTATTTGCATCTTTAATCAGTTCATGTTCATTTCTTGCTGGCAATCGAACATCTTCTCCAAAGTTTTTAAGCTGGCGATAAGCCGCCTCTTGCACTTTATAGACAGCATCATTGTTCATTCTATAGACGAGTACATCTATAATTCGTTTATGCTTCCATTTGCCCAATTCTTCGACTGCATCAAAGCGTTCTCTCCAATTTGATGCTCGGTTGATTGATTTCTTTAATTCCTCATAATTGGGCGGCATTTCATTTTTAATTGACAACTATTCCAATCTCCTTCTTTAGCTACATATCGTACTACTTATGAACCCATTTTCCGACGTGCACTACTTACTTTTTTAGCTTGTTGACTTTGCATTTTCTTTGCAGATGAGCCTGCATTTCCTTTAGCATTATTAGTAGCCGTATTATTTTTCTTTGCTTCTAACTGTTTTTGAATTGCTTCTTTTAAACTCATTTTCTTCTGTTCAGTCATTGTATATCCCTCCATTGTTTCTTTATTATACTCGAAATTTGATTAATTCATAGATAATACTTTTTTTGCGTCCTCACGTAATGTTTCTAAACGCTTGCGATCCTCAATTCGTTGCATCGATTGTTCTTCTTTTACTTTTTTATATTCATCAATACCCGAAACAATGGTATCCCACATGTTTTCGATTGTTTCCATTTTAATGCTGGCACTACCCGAACGTTGAGCAATTTCAACGCTTTGCTTCATAATGTCACTTGTAACATCCTGCAACATCTGATTGGCGCGGTCTTCAAAGGCATTTAAAGAATCGGAATGTACTTTTTGACGCTTTGCACTAACCGTATTAATAATTCCCATTTTAAAAATCGGAATCGTCGTTACGAAAGCACTATTGATCTTAGCGACTAAATCATTATTCCCTCTTTGCATCGTTTTAATTTGAGGAGCAGCAATAACGGCTACCATTCGCGCCTTTTCTAAATCGTCAATTTTACGCTCTAATAGTTCTTTGACACCTACTAAATTTTCAAGCTCCATGCGAGCCATTTGATCGCCATTATCCACTTTTTGCTGGCAGTGTGGAATTAAAGAATTATTAACTTCTTCTAGCTTCATTTCAGCCGCAACTACATATTTCTCTAATTCGAAATAGTATTCAACATCTTCCGCATAAAGACCTTCTAGCTCACGATTGGATTGCTTTAGTTCTTCTTCAATAATGGCGAATTGACCGTGAATTTTTTCAATCTCGCCGCCCAAAGTTTGATACTTTTTAAACATCGCTTCCGCCTGTTGCTTAGCACGTTTAAAGAGTTTATTGAATAAGCTTGGGTCTTTCGTAATTTCATTGCGATCAAATCGCTTCATTAACTTCTCCAACTGATTCAGTAATTCACCAGAGTCATCTAATTTAGACATCGTCATCGTGTTTAAAATCCGATCAGAAAAGCGTGACAGTCGATCTGCTGGCTCTCGTCCTAGTGACAACAATTCTGTTTGATCTCGAATGTCCATCTTGCTGACAATTTGTAACACCTCTGGCTCTTGGCGCATTTGAAGTCGTAATTCGTTAGCAGATTGTTCATTTAACTCTTCTTTTTGCAGTACAACTGGCATCGTCATAATAAAATCTCCTATCTATTTATAATCAAAAAATATTTTTAATGAATTTCTTAAATATCGATTGTTCTTTCGGTTGATACTGCTGATATTCTTGACCAAATACCATATCCTCCAACCAGTGAACATCGTAATTTTCAGGGTTTATATATTCTTCAATATCAGTATGCCCAGCCGGATTATAAAGGATAATGTCCACACCAAACCGGTTAAGGAATAATAGCAAGGCCGCATCTTCGCGCGATGGCGCACCATTGTTCTCCATATTATATAACACAAGTCGCGGCACTTCTTGTGAATAATCAAATCCTTGTAGTAATTGTAAAATTTCTTCTGATAGCATACTTGCTTGTTTAAATATGAATAACTGTAAATCATACAATGATTCGTGATCCAATTTATGTAGCCTCGGCTGCTCACAGCATTCTTTTATTGTATAGGCAATGGCATTTTGTAGGCCAGCATATAAATGTCCGTAACGCCACCAATTACTTTTCACCATTTTTTCAGGGGATAATAGCCCCTCTCGATCCAATGACTGCTGATAATGAAAATGATAATTGGCTTTCGTAGTTGTCGCATAAGGGAATTGCAAAATGCTTAACGCATTCGGTTCATTTGTCAGCTGATGCATCCGCTGCCAGTAATCATCTCGGTCACTCGATACACCCTTTATTTTGGCAAACACAACGGGAATCGACACAAGTTTCCCCTTGACTTTGAAATCAGGTCGAATCATCGCCTTCTCTTTCGAATAAATAAAAATATCGTCATAGGTCATACGCAGAGTGAGTGCAGTAGGAATATACTCCCTAAATTGCCATGGCTTATAGACACCTGACTGATGATCATTCATCATTTTTTCTAGTTGTTTGTTAGCACGATACGCTACAGTTGTTTCACGATCTCTAATTTGTGTTGGAAATGGCTGCAATTGTCCTTTATCCGGATAGCTGTAGACGACTGAAAATTGATTATCTGAATCTACTTCAGCAAACGAATCCTGCGCTCCTGGATGAAAAATAACTACATCGCATCCGAACTCCATTAACAACAGTAAAAAATATTGTTGACTGCTCGATAACTCCCCATACCAAACAACTTTGGGGAAATCTTCACCTATGACAAGTGATTCAGACCACTTTTCCCAGTGATTTTTTAACCACTTGACAATATCTATCAAAAACCGGCGAAACTCTGGCGACTGCAAGCCACTATTTTGGTGTTGTTGGAAATGATTAACGATTTTTATTGTCGATAATTGCACATGGCGGTTAATCGCAGGGTCCTTATGTTTTGGGATTAAGTTTTTGCCATACATAAATGCAATGAGTCGATTAATCGACAAACCCTTCGGTTCTTTTTGATGCATTTGAAGAATTTCCTGGATCGATTGAAAATCCTGTGTTTCAATAGTTTTATCTAACTCTTCACTCAGTACGTGAATGAAGGGCTTGTGATGCATATCAAATAAAGAATTATAATATTCATCCTCCACTAAAGGAACACCTAAAACGCGAAGTCCTATTCTGTTAAACCGAAAAGTCGAGTCATCCACAACATAGGATGGTCGATCTCGTACAGTGGCAATAAACACAGCCAACCAATCCGTTGTTGAAGTATATAAAATAGGTTCTATTTGCAAATTGCTCACCTAACGCCCTCCCTTCCTCAGAGACATAACGCTTACTTCTGTATTGTCATTTGTAAAAGCTGTCTAAGTAGTTCATCCGCAGAATTAGCCCCTTTACCTTTCAACCAAGTCACCATCGAATCATCGCCGTACTGCCTAAACAATTCTCCATGAGCTGGGCTGTAGCTAATTCCTGCTTGTCTAAGCATATCATAATCCATCAATGAATCTCCTGCCGCAACATGTATGTCATAATCCACACAACTTTTCAGATACGCCACTGCCGATGCTTTGTTTAGTTGAATCGGAAGGAAATATAGTTTTCTACCTTGTAGAAACAGTTTCCAGCCAATTGTAGCCAGTTTTCTTTCAAATTCAATGAGCTCTCCAAAAGGAACGTTTTGTTCATTGATGTGGAACATATAAAAAAACTCATCAACCACATGTTCTTTTAAGACCCAGTCATTATGACGTATTTCAGCAAATAGCTGTAAAAAATCTTCTTTTGAAACAGAGGTTGTAGTTATTTTTTCTTGAATCTTTCGGCCCCATTCGATATCTAGTTGGCCATCCACTTGAATAGTTCCACCATTGCTCATAATGGCATATTTCGGTTGAAGCCATTGCTGAAAAGCTGCAATTCGTTCGTATTGATAAATGGCCCTTGTCGTAACAGGTACAAATAGATGATTTTCATGAAACTGTGAGAGTTTTTCAATAGAATACTGCGACATAAAACTAATTACTTTTTCGCCTTTATATTCCACAGCCGTAACGGCATTATCACTCGGATATTTCTTCATCATACTCGCTGAATACAGTAAAGTTCGATCTAGATCAGATGTAAATAAAATCAAAGCTACACTACCTTTACAACTCTTTAATAATGCCGCAACACGAATACGACATTTCGGTAAATTCTTCAACAGGAACATTGCGTTCTTTTGCAAGAAGCAAAATATGTGTTAAATCGCTGGAGAAGTTGGGATTAATCAAAATTTTCCACGGCACTCTGCGCAATAATACACGTGTCGTTTCACCAATTCCTGGTTTGATAAAATGCTGATTATCAATTTCGAATTTCTCTTGGATTCGTTCAACAGATTGTATACCTATCCATGAAGGCTTTGAATCCTTTTGCGAGACGGAAGCTAACGCTTTTTCTACATCTTGCTGCACATCAGCAAATGTCTGCTCAATTACATCAACATACAAGTTGGAAACGTCCACAGCTGCTAATTCTTTATAATATTTAGCACCGTGGAAATCACCCTTCTCCATAAAATTATAATTTAAGACAGTTCGGCTGACTAGCCCAGAAACAGTTGAATTTAAACAAGCAGATGGGATTAAAAAATCATCCCTCGTTCCATAAATGCTGACGCAATGTCCCGGATCGGCTAATACAGCTAAACTCCCATCTATTTTATCAGTGTATGTCGCATTATAACGCAAACAAGATTGCTCCAATTCACTCGTAATCGCACCTTTACCTGTCCAGCCATCGACAAACTGTATTTTCGCCCCTGGATGCTGCTCGAAAATATACTGGATAGCCACTTCATCAATCCCTCGTCCTCTAATAATAGAAATCGAATAGTGTGGAATTGAAATCCCGTACTTGAATTGCAAATATCTTTTAATGAGCACACCAATCGGCGTACCTGCTCTTGCAAGGCTAACGATTACTAGCTGATCTAACCCGTTGCGTTCTCGTATCTGCTCTGCGACTACACCAACAGCAATCCCAATTCGGTTTGCATACATGTCTAATGTGCTGTGAAATAAGGCGATATAATCCTGCGTAGGCTGATATTCAACCGGGAGCATTTCCGAATAATGCGTACCTGTTTGAATAAGGCCTTCCCGTTCCTCTGTATTTTTTTCCATGACATACTGGCCAATATCACGCAGTAAAAAAATAACATCATCCGACTTATAACTCCCCATCTGATCCGGCTTCACTTTGGATGTAAGCATCTATTACCCCTCCTTTCTATAATGACCGGCTATAGCATAGTAACAATTGTAATATGAGAAATCATTGTTTTGCTTAATTCATTCAACAATGAGTCAAATTCATTTTTTCCTGATACTCTTTCTACAAAAACAAATAATTCATCATATTGATTCGCTGTAATATTATATAAATAATTAGTCAAACCCGCATTTTCCGGGCTATCAAAAATGAATTTATTACGGATTGTATAATTTTCTTTATCTGTTGGATGAATCGGACTCCTAGTCGTCGCTTGGAAATAGACATCGGGTCCCATAGACGAGGCAATTTGCATGGGCACAAACATGAATTCCCCTGTTCCGATGACTAATGTCTTAGCTCCTTGACGCCGTTCCTTTAGTACACTCGCTACCAGCTGAAGTTGTTGCTGAAATGTGTGATCCTCCTCAATCGTATGTCCAAATCGACCTGTCACGGCTAAGTAAGGAGTATCATTTTGGAGACCATTTGCGCAAATTGACGTCACATTTTCCAAAAACTCGGGGCTTAAATAATCTGCCATCGACAAATAAGTGATTTCCTGCACTCCGTCCGAAACGACTTCAGCGACATCTTCAGTTAAAATAGGCTGCCCCTTAACAGAGATAGTTCCATCTAATAGCGTAACAGCATGAATGGTAATGCCTAATTCCTTCTCCAACTCACGATATCTTTGACGGTGTTCTATAGAACGCCAATCCAAAATCGAAACGACCGTAAAGATTTTTTTCGATGGGTATGCAGCGACAATTGTTTGAATAATATTGATAGCCGTCTTCCCTGTTGTAATTTCATCGTCGACTAATACAACTTCACTGTCGTCCTGGAAAAAACGTGAATCACGTGCATAAACCCGATGGTTCGTAGCATGTGAATGCTCTTCCTCAAAATAAATAACAGAAGGACGTTCGTTGATTTGCTCCCTCGTCGTGTGTATATATTTTGCATTATTTTCAAATGTACTAAAGAGAGCATGACCAAGCGCCGTAGCTGTTTCAGCAAAACCAATAAATGTAGTGGGCTTTAACAAATGAATCGGTTCATCGCGAAGCAATTGGAGTAGCTCGGCTGTTTGTTCATTCGTCTGAATGGCTTTCGCAATTGCAATTGCGCGGGGATCCTGAATCCCATGAACGACTTCCAGATAGCGCATCGCTAGAAGATTACCGATTAGCAACGGGATGTGTGGATTAACGGCGAGATGCTTCCCCAGTACCTTACTAACAAACAAAAAACTTCTTTTTTTATTAATACGTGTGGCCATTTGGAATAGCTCGTCTAGTTGAAAATGATAAGGATTTTCATAAACGTCTACTTCAACAGTTAAGTTATCTAATACATGATAGGTAGCTTTTGTTGCAAGAACACTCGATGTCATACCTTCACCTCGTAAAATTCCTCTTCATGCTGCGTATCCATAATAAGACTTGTAAAGTCTTGGTCTTCATTATATACACCAAAAATCCGCGCTTGTAGCAGTATTCGTTTTGCCCAATACAAATGAGGCTTCATTTCATTCATTTTATTATTATATTGACTTTTTAACACACCCGCCTGTCCTTCACTGTTTGCAATAATACTCAAAGCATCCGAGTACTCTTCATGACTTACCGTGTACAGTGAGTGCACTGTTTTAATATGAGTAGGGTGTATTACCGTTTTCCCAACGATACCATTCAAACGATCTAATAATACTTCGTTTATCAAACCATCTATATAATGATTGATAATTTCTGTTCGTTTTTGCATACCCGTTCTCCCGTAACGATCTTGGAAAGGCGTCATACGGAGTTTTGATTTCAAAATACGTTGATCCTTCGAAAAGTATTCCCATACTGGACCTGAAACGATATAGCCATTTTCTTGTCGATTAAATAGATTCAAAATATCTGTGATACAATCCCGTATTAACGCAACATCATAAATTGTCGTATCCACATTTCTGCGAATGCCAAATAAACCACAAAAGTCAGTAGCTCCAATTCGAATATTTAGAATATAGGCTCGGTATGTGTCTATTAGTTCCTTCAACTTCAAAAGAGTAGCAATTCTGGTTTCCTTGTAGATAATATCAGAGGATTCTAAAATAGGCATACCGTATAGCAACATGCCATCACGGTTGTTTGCTTCGAGGATGGCTAAGTATTCTTTTCCTGTTTCATAAGAAAATTTCGGGAAAACATAACCTGTTAGAACGCGTTGATAGTTTCCAAGCTGGGTTGTTATTCGCTGCATTTGTTTCGGATTTCTAAGACGCACAAAAATGAGGGGCAAATCGTCAATCGTTATCAATTGTTTGTCCAGAGCATTGGACAATGCCTGGATTTGAACAAATAGATTATGCTCAGCATCTCGTAGCTGATTGTCACCAACCGCATCTTCCAAATCGATAACCATCGACGTCAGTCCTGAAATCTTTTTGTCAATCAAATCTTGGGCGATACTCTTTTTTAAAGCGGGCATATACAGTGTTGCACCGAGCGCATAAGAGAGTATTTCTTTTTCAGTAAACTTTGTAAAATGCTCCGGCTCTTGAAAGAAAATCTCTTGTCTTCTTTCAAGTGTTTCGTAATCAAAGTGTTTCATATTTATCCCCTCTCTATGTTATCCGCTTTCATTTAACTAATAAAAAAGGGCTACTGCTTGTACAGTAGCCAGTTCAATTACGGCCGGCGTAATTGTGTCAGATTTTGAATTGCGCTTGCGCAATTAACTCCTTTCAAAATCTATGACATCCTCCGGAGGATTCAACTTGATTCAGCAGGAAATTTCTGCTGGAGCAAGTTGAAAAAAATTATTTTTCTGTGTCCTCTTGTGTAGCTGTTGTTTCTTGCGAGACCACTTTAATTTCGTTTTGTGCTTTCTTTTTATTGATATAATGAACAATAAAAGTTGCCGCAAAAGCAAAGATTAAGATCGCGAAAAACGCCATATGCGGAAGATTATAGCCAAATGCACCTGCAAACATTTTCGCTGAAATAATTCCAATTAAGATAAAAGCAGTACTTTCAAGCTCAGGGACCTTTTCAATCAACGTTAGGAATACTCCAGCAATTGTACGCATCATGAGAATTCCAAGCATACCACCGACTAACAGCACCCAAACTTCTTCGGATACAGCAAATGCAGCTAAAATTGAATCCACAGAAAATGCAATATCCATTAGCTCAACTGAAACAACAGTTGCCCAAAACGTACCAAATACACGAACCATCCAAGATTTTTTGTTAAACTCTCTACCTTCATCCTCGTCCGCAGCCTTACTCCGGAAGTGGGAAATAACAATCCAAGCTAAATAGGCGGCACCCAAGACTTTAATGAATGTGAATTTAACAAGATAGACACCAACCCCTATGAAGACAAAACGGAAGAAATAAGCACCAAACATACCATACATCAGAGCTTTCTTACGCTGTTTCTCTGGAAGGTGTTTTACTAATACAGCTAAAACAAGTGCGTTATCCGCTGATAACAATCCTTCAATAATGATTAATGTACCAATAAGTCCCCAGCTGACTGGATCCGATAATACTTCTACCCAATGAGCGTAATCAAAAAATAAGGCATACGTACTTAATATCTCATTAATAACATCCAATTTCGGTATCCTCCAAAATAATTCCAAATTTAACTAGAGAGGGGCTAGCCTCTCTAGAATTACATTCCTTATGCATCGAGCCCGTAAGCATGAACTAAAGATTGCAGTCCACCTTGATAGCCTGAACCAACTGCGTTAAACTTCCAATCATTCGCATGTCTGTACACTTCACAAAATACGACTGCCGTTTCCACGCTGAAATCTTCTCCCAAATCGTAGCGGAGTACTTCTGCACCCGTGTCTTCATTTACAAGACGAACATAGGCATTCGAAATTTGTCCGAAATTTTGACGGCGCAGTTCTGCGTCGTGAATTGTTACCGTAATCGCTACTTTGTCAACATCTTGCGGCACTCTCGATAGGTTGACGCTAATATACTCGTCATCCCCATCTCCTTCTCCAGTTCGATTATCGCCCGCGTGGGTAACAGAGCCATCGGTACTTTTCAAGTTATTATAAAAAATAAAATCTTGTTCAGTACGACATTTACCAGCGGCGTTTAGCAAAAATGCAGATGCATCGAGGTCAAAATCCTGCCCGCCATCGAATTGTTTAACATCCCAGCCTAAGCCGATACCAATTTTTTGTAAAGTAGGATCATTTTTTGTTAAGTCTATACGCTGACCTTTACTTAATTGAATTGCCATAAGTGATATCTTCCTTTCTATTATGCAAACATTTTGACGACCTTCGTAATGATTAGCCTACTTGTAGACCAAAATCATTACATAACGCAGCTAGTCCACCTTGATACCCTGAACCAACAGCACTAAATTTCCACTCACCATTATGGCGATATAACTCTCCAACAACAACAGCTGTTTCAATACTGAAATCTTCTCCTAAATCATAACGAATCAGCTCTGCATTCGAATCTTCATTCACAATACGAATAAATGCGTTTGAGACCATACCGAAATTTTGGTTTCTTGCCTCTGCATCATGAATCGTAACTGCAAAAGAAACCTTTTCAATACTTGAAGGGATATCATTGATGATGATTTTCACTTGCTCATCATCCCCATCACCATCACCTGTTAGGTTATCCCCTGAGTGAACTACCGCGCCATTTGCACCAGTTGTGTTGTTATAAAATACAAAGTCTTGTCCACCTGATACTTTGCCATTGGCGTTTAATAAAAATACTGATGCGTCTAGGTCAAAATCCTGTCCACCATCATATTTATTAACATCCCATCCAAGACCTACAACTAGTTTAGATAAACCTGGATTCGTTTTTGTTAAATCAACCTTCTGACCTTTTGCTAAAGAAATAACTCCCATTTAATAAAACCTCCTAATTAATATAGTAATGCTACATTTATTTCCGTTATCAAGTTACTGGAACCTTTTACTAATCCCTGTTAGGTTTTGATCTGTCGTACCATCTCCAACAGCACCAAATTTCCATTCTTCGTTATGACGATAAATCTCACCCGTGACAAGTGAAGTTAGTCCTCCATAATTTTCAGATAAGTTATATCGGACTAATTCGCTCCCTGTTTTCGGATCAACTATGCGAATATAAGCGTTTTGAATCATACCAAAATCCTGTTTTCTTTTCACGCAATCATAGATATTAACGACGAAAACAAGTTTATTGATACGAGCAGGAACAGAATTTAATTCCACCATGATGACCTCATCGTCACCATCGCCCTCCCCCGTTGTATTGTCTCCATAATGGACAACAGACTGGCATTCACTTTTCAGATTTCCGAAATAGACAAGATCATTTTTATTAATGAATTTATCATCCGTCAACATAAATACCGATGCATCACAATCAATTTCCGGCGCTGATTTAAAGGCAGCAAAAAGCCCGCCGCCTTTTGCTTTTACTGGGTCCCAGCCTAAGCCCACTTGAATGCGATTTAAGCCCGAATTTCCTTTAGTCAAATCAATTCTTTGACCCTTTTGTAAACTAATAGCCATTTTTTCATCTCCTCATTCGTATAATGATATTAATTTAGTCATATAAAAATTATCATACCAAGCAATCTTTCTTAGAGCAAACACAAGGTTTAAAATAGGATAAGCATTTATATATACGTTGCTTCTCCGAAAAAGTTTCATATTTACTGAGAACGTTTTATAATTTTCTCATCGGCTCCCGTTTTGTAACGGAACAAATCTACCACTAGTTCAAATTGCTTTTTAAATAAGTAAGCAAGCATTTTTCAGAAGGCTTTTTTCAATAAAAAAACGCTGCTGTAACCATCTATACGCCCGCCCATTCCAATAGAAAAAGTAACTAACCTTGCCGCCCTGCCTCATCACTTTTTTGGAGAGCGCTCTCACTTCCTTCTGCTCATTCACCTTACGATCAGATAAATAAACTCCCAGTAAGCCTCGATTAATCAATTTGTGAAATTTCCGATCAGGTAAAACAAGCGTGTGCTGATCTGCCTGCTGTAAAAAATAGATTAAGCGATGACTTAGCTCCAGATTACTTTCATAATAAAAACAAAAATTTAAGTCCCCCTCCGCCCGATCCTCATCCTGATCAATAAAATAATCCAACAAAATGTGCAACCCTTGAATGTATGGGAAATATCCATTTCGAATCATCTCCGCATGGGACGCTTTAAAATCGCTGCGTAACGCATATGATACGAGACCAAAAATTCCTAGCGTAGAACCCGAACAGGCTGAAAATTCATACCAGCTCATCTCTGGAAGTTTGTGTTTGTTTTCTTCATACCAGCCTTTTAATCGTTCCTCACGCTCTTCTATACAAACATGCTTATGAATTTGTAATTCACAGTAATATTGGCAAAGCTCATGTAAATAAGGCATGATTATTACGTAATGTGGCATATTACCTAGTACAGACTGACATGTTCGCATCAGCTCTAGTAGATAGCCACCATCATCCTGGTCATCACGAAAACGATAATAGGATTGCGGCAATGCATCAACAGTGACTGCATCCATCATGGACTCATGTAAAGCCTTGAAATCTTGTGGGTTGAGCGATGTACTTCTATCACATAAATTGTCTAAGTAATCACTGATTGTCTGATAAGCAACGATAAATTTAATAGCTGCGTCTCTGTCTCCGAGTGCCGTCAAAGCCATAATGGCACCACCCTCACAGTGGAATTTTTTATGTTCAATACTGGCTAACGCCTGCTCTCTCAATTCCTTATTTGGAATGTCCAGCGCTCTTTTTTTCCAATACGCTAGTTCCTCGTGAACAGCAGGCATAATATGTCGATACACTTGATGCATTAAGGACAGCGAATGTACAGGCAACTTCATTTTCAACACCTCATTTCTTACTACAAACTAAGATCAATTGCGCCTCGGCGTAATTGCGTTGGGATTTTGAATTGTGCACAGCACAATTAACTCCCCTCAAAATCCCTAACATCCGCCGGAGGCTTAACTTGAATCAGCAAATGTATTTGTACTGAAAGCGAAGCGTCAGCTACAGGGAGTTTGAACACCCTTTGATTGAAATGCTTTTCCAGCATTCATCCCATCGCTTATAGAAGTGGAGGACTTCTGCTGAATCAAGTTTTAGCGGCTTCCGAAGAACGTAATTTTATGAATAGATGGGCGTTTCATAATAACCTTAAAGTAATTAGAATATATTGAAAAGTAGTACTCAAATTATTATTTTTCAAAATAATATTGACAGGAGAAAGTTATACTTTATATTTAAAGTTGAATCAACTTTATAATCGCTTAACTTCTGTTCTAATGCGACTTGTACCATTGATTCAACAAATTAGATTTCATAATGAGAGGCGTGATGATTGGGTTGGAAAATAAGCTGAAACTGTATGGCTTTAACAACCTCACCAAAACACTTAGCTTCAACATCTATGATGTAAGCTATGCAAAAAGTGAGCGAGAGCAAAAAGATTATATTGCTTATATTGACGAGCAGTATAATTCTGAGCGACTAACGAACATCCTGTATACAGTAACAGAAATCATTGGAGCACATGTCCTCAATGTAAGTAAACAGGATTATGACCCCCAAGGTGCTAGTGTAACCATCCTTATTTCGGAAGAGGCAATTCCAGTTGGTTTGATTGACGAATCTTGCAACCGTGGTGAGGTCGATATTTTAAAGACTCGCGAAACGGTAGTAGGTCATCTAGATAAAAGCCATGTTACGGTGCATACCTACCCAGAGTATCATCCAGATAACTCAATTGCCACATTCCGTGTTGATATAGACGTTTCAACATGCGGCGAAATTTCTCCTTTAACCGCTTTAGATTATTTAATAGGAAGTTTTGATTCTGATATCATTACGACTGATTATCGTGTCCGTGGATTTACACGTGATGAACGAGGACGTAAATTATTCATCGATCACAAAATGACTTCCATTCAAGATTATATTGATGCAGACACTTTACAAAAATATGATGCGATTGATGTGAATGTCTATCAATCGAATATTTTTCATACAAAGCTACTCATTAAAGATATCGATCTACAAAATTATTTATTCAATACAGATGTCTATGAAATACCGCCAAAAGAAAGACTTCATATTACAAATAACCTCCGTAAAGAAATGATTGAAATCTTTAGCGGTACAAATATATATGAAGATGTGGAGCTGTCGAAATGACGGAATACTCACAAAACAAAGCCCCGATCATGGAAGCCCTGAATCGGTACAAAACAATGCGAGTCGTCCCTTTCGACGTACCCGGTCATAAACGCGGACGAGGGAACGATGCATTAGCTGCATTTTTAGGCGAACAAGCCTTGAGCATGGATGTTAACTCGATGAAGCCTCTGGATAATCTTTGCCATCCTGTGTCAATCATTCGAGAGGCCGAGGAATTGGCGGCTGAAGCCTTCGGTGCCGTGCATGCCTTTTTCATGGTCAACGGTACGACCTCTGCTGTCCAAGCGATGGTAATGACAGCCTGCAAAGCTGGAGACAAAATTATTATGCCACGCAATGTTCATCGCAGTGCCATTAATGCACTTATTTTAAGTGGTGCTGTTCCGGTTTATGTCAATCCAGGCGTTAACAATGAATTAGGAATTCCTTTAGGCATGTCAGTAAATGAGGTTAAACAAGCTATTTTAGATAATCCAGATGCCAAAGCAATTCTTATTAATAACCCTACCTATTATGGAATTTGTTCAAACTTACAAGCCATTACTGACCTTGCCCATCAACATCATATGCTCGTCCTTGTCGACGAAGCACATGGTACTCACTTTTATTTTGGTGAAGATCTACCCGCATCTGCTATGTCAGTTGGCGCTGATATGGCATCTGTTAGTATGCATAAATCTGGTGGTTCATTGACACAGAGCTCTTTTCTCTTGATCAATAACGATGTCAGTGAAGGTTATACTCGCCAAATTATCAATTTGACACAAACGACGAGTGGGTCTTACTTATTGCTTTCCTCTTTAGACATTTCACGTAGGAATCTAGCCCTTAACGGCAAAGAAATCTTTCGAAAAGTAACCGAGATGGCGCAATATACAAGAGATGAAATCAATAAAATTGAAGGCTATTATGCTTTTTCAAAGGAGTTATTGAATGGCGATACCGTCTTTGACTTCGATGTGACAAAGCTATCAGTACACACACTCGATATCGGACTTGCCGGCATTGAAGTGTATGACATTCTTCGGGATGAATACGATATCCAAATTGAGTTTGGCGATATTGGTAATTTATTAGCTTATATTTCCGTTGGTGATCGACAGCTCGATATCGAGCGATTGGTCGCTGCTCTCGCGGAAATAAAACGAAGATATGCAAAGGATAAGACTGGGCTATTTGATCATGAATATATTACGCCACAAGTCGTGTTAACGCCTCAATTTGCCTTTTATGCACCGAAAGAAAAGATGCCGATTGAGGATAGCGCAGGTCAGATTTCGAGTGAATTCGTTATGTGTTACCCACCCGGTATTCCAATTTTAGCGCCAGGTGAACGAATTACTGAAGAAATACTAGATTATATTCGCTACTCCAAGGAAAAAGGCTGTTTCTTAACTGGAACTGAGGATAGTAAAATTGACACGATTAATGTTGTGAAGGAGCGGTGACAATGAACGTATGGTATACAGAGGATCATTCGCCGGGGGTTCGTTTCTCGATAAAAGTGGAACAACATCTTTATTCTGGGCAAAGTGAGTTTCAAAAAATTGATATTTTGCAAACGACTGAATTCGGCAAGCTACTTACTCTCGACGGATTGGTCATGGTCACTGAAAAGGATGAATTCATCTATCATGACATGATTGTTCACGTCCCGATGGCCACTAATCCAAAGATTAAAAAAGTATTAGTCATCGGTGCAGGCGACGGAGGTACGGTTCGAGAACTGTCAAAATATGATTCCATCGAGCAAATCGATATGGTCGAAATTGATAAAATGGTCGTCGATGTCTGCATGGAATATATACCACAGACGGCTTCAAAATTAACTGATCCACGCGTCAATTTGTTTTTTGAGGATGGTCTTAAATTTGTTCGCAATAAGGAAAATGCCTATGATTTAATTATTGTGGACTCAACGGATCCATTTGGACCAGGTGAAGGATTATTTACAAAAGAATTTTACGGCAATTGTTACAAGGCATTACATGAGGATGGCATTCTAGTCAATCAGCATGAAAGTCCATTTTACAGTGAGGATGCACTCGGCATGCAAAGAGCACATCAACGGATTGTAGGCTTTTTCCCAATTTGTGACGTGTACCAAGCGCATATTCCTACCTACCCTTCTGGACACTGGCTATTTGGATTTGCATCTAAAAAATTCGATCCGATTCAGGATTTAGATGCGGCGGCATGGAACGCACTTGGCTTAACAACAAAGTATTACAATACAGACATCCACGTTGGCTCATTTGCATTACCTAACTATGTAAAGGAGCAATTAAAAGATGTTGAATAAAAACATAGAAACCTTTATAGGTTGTGACAATGATTACGAAGAATCTAGCCTTGTTATTTTTGGGGCTCCCTTTGACTCGACAACTTCCTTTCGTCCTGGAACACGCTTTGCCAGTAAAACGATGCGTAGTGAGTCATTCGGAATCGAGACATACAGCCCCTATCAAGATAAGGACTTAGAAGATATCGCCGTCTTTGACGGTGGAGATTTAGAATTAAGCTTTGGTAATACCGTCAAAGCACTAGCACAAATTGAAGAATTTGCAGCTAAAGTACTTGAGGATGATAAGCTTCCTTGTATGATTGGTGGCGAACATTTAGTAACATTAGGCGCCATTCGTGCTGTTGCTAAAAAGCATCCCGATTTGCATGTTATTCAATTCGATGCACATGCCGATTTACGCGATGATTATCTCGGTGAATCCTTATCTCATGCCACGGTGATTCATAGAGTGTGGGACCTGCTCGGAGACAACAAGATTTTCCAGTTCGGCATTCGTTCTGGAGACCGTAGCGAATTCCAATGGGGACAAGATCATGTTTATACGAACAAGTTTAACTTCAACGGACTAGAGCAAGTCATTGAACAATTACAAGGTAAGCCCGTTTATTTAACGATTGATTTAGACGTACTAGACCCTTCTGTGTTCCCTGGAACTGGTACACCTGAAGCTGGCGGTGTTACCTTTATGGAGCTGTTACAAGCGATGCTACAAGTGACTGAGTTGAATGTCGTTGGTTGCGATATTAACGAGCTGTCCCCTATTTACGATCAAAGCGGCGTATCAACGGCGGTTGCATGTAAAGTATTACGGGAATTGTTGTTGGCGATTAAAACTAACTAAGTGAATTCTTTTAAATCCGCTACGGCGCTAGGAGATGCCTTCTTGTAAAGCGCCTTCACTCAGTTTGAATAAGTATCATATGTTCAACTTTTATTACTAAAAAATACATGAAAATGGTGGTGTTTACCTATGGGTAAAGCTTTAATTATTGGTGCTGGCGGAGTAGCTGGCGTTGTCGTGCATAAATGTTGTCAGGTTCCTGACGTATTCGAAGAAATTTGTATCGCAAGTCGTACAGTATCCAAATGTGATGCATTAAAAGAAAAATTAGATGGCGGTCGTACTAAAATCCAAACGGCTCAAGTTGATGCAGACAACGTAGAAGAACTCGTCGAACTGATCAACCGTTTCCAACCTGATATTGTCATTAACGTAGCATTACCGTACCAAGACTTAACAATCATGGATGCATGTTTGGCAACTGGTGTTGACTACATGGACACAGCAAACTACGAGCCACTCGATACCGCTAAATTTGAATATAGCTGGCAATGGGCATACCGGGAGAAGTTTGAACAAGCAGGCATTACAGCACTACTTGGCAGTGGCTTCGACCCAGGTGTTACAGGCGTCTTTTCTGCCCATGCACTCAAACACCATTTCGATGAAATTCACACGATTGATATTGTCGATGCAAACGCTGGCGATCACGGCTATCCGTTCGCAACAAACTTTAACCCAGAAATCAACATTCGTGAAATCACGGCAAACGGCCGTTACTGGGAAAACGGCGAATTTATCGAAACAGAACCGCTTTCCGTCAAACGCGTCTATAACCTACCGGAAATCGGCCCGAAAGATGTCTACTTGCTTTATCATGAAGAATTAGAATCTTTGGCGCTCAATATGACGGGCATTAAAAAGATTCGTTTCTGGATGACCTTCTCGGAAAACTATTTGAACCACTTAAAAGTCCTTGAAAACGTTGGCATGACATCTATCGAACCGATTCTATTTGAAGGGAAAGAAATCGCTCCACTTCAATTCTTAAAAGCTGTGCTACCAGATCCAGCTTCTCTTGGACCTCGCACAAAAGGGAAAACAAATATCGGCTGTATTTTCCAAGGTATCAAAGATGGCAAAGAGAAAACGTATTATATTTATAATATTTGCGATCACCAAGAATGCTATGCAGAGGTCGGCTCACAAGCCATTTCATACACAACAGGCGTTCCTGCTATGATTGGTGCTATGATGATTTTGACTGGGAAATGGAAAAAGCCAGGCGTGCATAATATCGAAGAGTTCGATCCAGATCCATTTATGGATGCATTGAATAAATATGGATTACCATGGCAGGAAAGCTTCAATCCTGAATTGATTGACTGAGGAGGACTGGCAAGTGAATATCGACTTAAATGCACTTCCCTCTCCTTGCTATGTAGTAGATGAGGCATTACTTATTAAAAATATGGAAAAAATGAAATCCGTCATAGATCGCACTGGCTGCAAAATTTTGCTTGCACAAAAAGGGTTTTCGATGTTTTCCGTCTATCCATTAATGGGACAATACTTGAACGGTGTAACGTCTAGTTCTGTACACGAAGCAAGACTGGGCTTTGAGGAGATGGGCAAGGAAGTTCATACTTACGCCCCCGCTTTTTCAGAAGCTGAGTTTGATGAAATTCTGTCGTACTCAGATCATATTGTCTTTAATTCATTTCAGCAATTGGATCAATTTAAAGATAGAGTTAACAACCATTCAAAACAAATTAGCGTTGGACTTCGCATTAATCCGGAGTACTCGGAAATTGAAGTCGATATGTACAATCCATGCTTTGCACACTCACGTTTTGGAGTCACATTGGACAATTTCAGACCCGATCAGCTTGAAGGCATTGATGGATTACACTTCCACACGATGTGTGAACAAAATTCGGATACCCTTTGGCGGACGATTCAAGTCGTTGATGAGAAATTTGGGGACTATATTAAAAATATGAAGTGGATCAATTTTGGCGGTGGACATCATATTACGCGGGATGATTATGATATTGAAACACTGATTCGTTCCATTCTATTTATAAAAGATAAATACAATATTGATGTCTATTTAGAGCCTGGTGAAGCTGTTGCCTTGAATACAGGCTATCTTGTGGCAACCGTTTTGGATACACTCGATAATGGTATGCCGATTGCCATTTTAGATACTTCAGCAGCGTGTCATATGCCTGATGTCTTAGAAATGCCTTATCGCCCTGAAATTATCGGTGCAGGCATGCCTAACGAAAAGGCTCATACGTATCGATTTGGCGGACCTACTTGCCTCGCAGGTGACGTCATTGGCGATTATTCTTTCGATCAGCCCTTACAGCCTGGTGACAAGCTCGTATTTTGCGATATGGCTCACTATTCCATGGTGAAAAATAATACATTTAACGGCGTCAACTTACCTGCTATTGTATTAAACACAGTAAAAGATGGCGCTAAGGTCGTTAAACAATTTGGTTACGAAGATTTTAAAAGCCGTTTGTCTTAAGATGAATTATGCAAGTGCCTGTTCAAGTGCTTATGAGCCGTGCCACTAGCGATGCAGCCTAGACAATAGGTAGGCCTGTCCAAACAATCTTATTTGATTGTTGGACAGGCCTGTTTTTCTAATTGAGTACTCTCATTTTCACTTTCTTAACGCCCCACTCCATTGCTTGATCATAAGATGGGATGAATACATCAATTTTATGTCCTTTAATAGCTCCACCCGTATCACCAGCAATCGCTTCCCCGTACCCCTCTACCCAGACCTTTGTCCCGAGTGGAATCACCCTCGGATCAACTGCAATCACCCTACGGTTAGGATTCGCACGTAGGTCAATACCATAGGCTGTTGTACCTGAACATCCTTCACAATAAGCCGTATAGGCTGTGGCAGTTACCAATAACTCTTCCCCCTCACTAACAGATGGAGGTGGTGCCGAAACAGCTACTTGCGGAGTAGAACTGGGCACAACATCCTTTGCTAGTTCAACTGTCCCTCCCTCCCCCCCACTGACAATCAATTCATCACCAGGGTGAATCAAAGACCCCGTCAAACCATTCAAGGTCATAAGAGATGTCAATGAGATATCGTGATTAAGGGCAATTCTGTACAAATTATCCCCCTCGTTAACTGTGTATACTTCTGGATCTGGTTGCAATTTCACTGGTGCATCTGCCAGCAGGTAGTCCTGAAAAGGAACTTCACTTTCCTGTGAATCAATTCCATCCGGGAAATAGTGTGAAAATGTGTATTCTTCTCCTTCAAAAGAAGTTGAAAGTACGGATGCCTGTGCGACAGAATAAGTGAAGCCTACAAAAAATAGAGCTAGCAAAAAAATCTTTATTTTCCTCAACATAAAATCTCTCCTTTACAGTCTTAATGACAACAAATCAATTGTGCCTGCACAATTAACTCCCTTCAAAATCTGTGATATCCGCAGGAGACTTCGATAGATTCAGCTGGTATTTTGGGCTTCTGCTGAATCAAGCTATCTGCTATCACTCATTTGTTTGAACAAGTATTGCCCCGAAACTTTGAAAAACAAACATTCGAAGTAAATAAAAAGATGCTTTATTGACAAACAATGAAAATTTGTTTGGCAATAGAGCATCTGTAATTCAAAAAAATTTCAATAAAATGCAAAAAAATTCTTGTTAATGGAATATACTTTGCTTTATTATTAAAAAATAGTATGTAAGCTTTCATACTAAATGATAATTAAGGAGAGTGGCAGGATGAGGAATTACACCAAAGAAGACATTCGGAAATTTGTAGAGGACGACAACGTCAATTTTGTTCGCCTACAATTTACGGATATTTTAGGAATGATAAAAAACGTAGAGATTCCCATCAGCCAGCTCGAAAAGGCGCTAGATAATAAGATGATGTTTGATGGATCTTCTATTGAAGGATTTGTTCGAATCGAAGAATCGGATATGTACCTTATACCTGATCTTAACACATGGATGGTATTTCCTTGGCCATCAGGTAAAGGCAAAGTTGCACGGCTCATCTGTGATGTCTCACTTGCCAACGGGTTACCATTTGCGGGCGATCCTCGTGGTAATTTAAAACGTGTATTGAAGGAAATGAAGGAGCTTGGATTCACAGACTTCAATCTCGGACCAGAACCAGAGTTCTTCCTTTTCAAGCTCGATGACAATAAGCAACCTACAATGGAATTGAACGACAACGGAGGCTATTTTGATCTGTCACCGATGGATCTTGGAGAAAACTGTCGACGTGATATCGTCCTGGAGCTTGAGGAAATGGGCTTTGAGGTGGAAGCCTCTCATCATGAATGCGCACCTGGACAGCATGAAATTGACTTTAAATATGCAGATGTACTGACGGCCTGTGATAATATCCAAACGTTCAAGCTCGTCGTCAAAACCATAGCACGTAAACACGGCTTGCACGCAACATTCATGCCAAAACCAATTTTCGGTGTCAATGGCTCAGGTATGCATTGCAACGTATCCCTGTTTACAGATGGTGAAAATGCTTTTGTTGATGAATCAGGTGAACTGAAGCTGAGTCAAACCGCTTATCAATTCATGGCTGGCATTCTCGAACATGTTCCTGGTTTTACAGCTGTGACAAATCCAACCGTCAACTCATACAAACGCCTCGTCCCGGGCTACGAGGCACCCTGCTATATCGCTTGGTCCGCTCAAAACCGTAGCCCACTCATTCGAATTCCAGCATCTCGAGGGATTAGCACACGTATTGAAGTTCGTTCCGTTGACTCCGCTGCGAATCCTTATCTTGCAATGGCGGCAATCCTAAAAGCAGGACTAGACGGCATCAAACGTAAACTAACACCACCAAAACCGATTGACCGTAATATTTACGAGATGAAACCTTCCGAGCTAAAAGAACTTGGCATCGGTACTTTGCCAACGGATCTTGACCACGCACTCATCGCACTTAGCAAAGATGACGTCATTCAAGAGGCACTCGGCAAACACATCTTTGAAAACTTTATGGCGGAAAAGCAAGTAGAATGGGAAAGTTATCGAATCACTGTCCACCCTTGGGAAGTTGAACATTATATGAAAATGTATTAATGAAAAATGAAATGAAAGAAGCTAGGTTCTCAGATTATGCAGAACCTAGCTTCTTACGTTTTATACAATAGAGCATTCATTAGTAATCATATCGCTTTCTTGTCACTGCAATTAGCAACAGTGCTGGCACTGTACACGCAATCATCCCTAAAAATGCGAGGCCCGGAGAAATTTCGTATAAAAATCCTCCTATTAACGTTAAAACAGCAGTGCTCAAACTCAATGCAAAAGCCGAATAAANGTGCTCAAACTCAATGCAAAAGCCGAATAAATGCCTTGTGCATTTGGAATTTGCTGCTTGGGCAAATTTTTAGTTATATAAAGAATAAAAGCATAATGTGCAATGCCGAACGATAATGCATGCAAGCTTTGCGAGAACATAAACATCCACACATTTGGGAATAAAAATACAAGTACCCAACGTAGAGTCGATCCCGCTGCCGCAAGCAATAATAACGATGAGGGCTTCCATTTCTTAAACAGATGATCAGCCTTCGCAAAGTAAAGGATTTCAAAAATAATGGCAATATTAATAATCAGCCCAATGTAATAGTTTTTGACATGTAAATTCTGCAAATAAATATAACCATAATTATAATAAGATGCATGTGCACCTTGCAGTAACACAACGACAAGCAATACGATTGGAAAGCTTTTAACTTGCCATAGACTACGCATCGTTAGTGACTCTTTACGTTCTCCCTTTGTCGGTTTCACTAACAGTACAGCTGGTGTCGGTAAAAAGTGTATGAAAAGTATGAAACAAAGTCCTGCCATCATACTCCATAAAATCGCCTGTTCCCCAAAATAACCCGTTACGACACTTACGATAAGTACGGAAATCACAAATCCTAGTGAACCGTATGAACGACTTTTTCCGTAATTCACATCACCTTGCTGTACCAACGCACTTGCCGTACTTTCTACGGCAGGAAGTAAAGCTGGATACACCGCACTAAATAGAATGGTTACAACGAAAAGTGTACTAAATGAAGAAATAGGAATATAAAGCAGCGTCGCCACAAGTGAACAGGCTGTCAAAACAAGAATAACCGTTTGACTACTCCAATACTTGGATACATATGGGAAGGCAAACAGCGTCGATGCACCACGGGCCAACAAGCCAACCCCCATGATTAAACTAGCTTCTGCAACACTCAATCCTTTTGCCTGCACAAGCCATCCTGTCCAATAAGGCAAAAAGACTCCCCATGTTATAAAAAACACAAAAAAATTCTGTGAAAGCCAACGTTGATTGTTCAATCTCCATTCCTCCTATTTGTTGCATCATATCACGCCTATACATACAATAATATGAGATATCTCATACTTAGGAGGAAAAATGAATGCAATTTCTAACCGAACCTATGCGTAGCTTCTATATCGAGAAGTATCCAATTCAGTCACTTTTCTCTTTTCCTATCACACCATTTCTGCAAGTTGTTCAATTCGAGGGAGGCGAATTTATTTATAAAGAAGGTTCTCATACAGAGTACATATACTATCTCATCGAAGGAAAAGCGAAGCTATATGCTACACATCAAAACGGAAAAGTATCACTCGTCAATTTTTTGCAAGCCCCAACCTTCATGGGTGAAGTTGAACTGTTAAATGCAGAAGTTTGTTCCAAAAGTATCCAAACTACCAGGCAAGTAGTATGTCTTGCCATTCCAATTCACGCCTGCAAAGATAAACTTTTAACAGATGCTACTTTTCTACGATATTTATGTATCTTTTTAAGCAAAAAGATGACGATGATTTCAACTAAGTATACAAAAAATCAAGCTTATCCACTTGAAAATCGTCTTGCGGCCTTCATTCTTATGTCGGCTGATCAGAATTTTTACAAAGAAAAACACACCGAAGTATGCGAATACTTAGGTGTCTCCTATCGCCATTTACTTTACGTACTCGCAGAGTTATGCGAAACCAACGTCATTGAAAAACAATCACAAGGCTATATCATAAGAGACGAGGAACGTCTACAAATGTTAGCCAAGGAGATTTGAACGTATTCCCTATTTTCACTTCAAAGAAAAAGGCCATCTTTTCTATAATTCAAAAGATGGCTCTTAATGGTGTGCATAGCATAAACTTTATGAAACCGCTGATTCCAGTAATGCCTCTAAATCTTGTTTAGAAAAATGGTAGTTTTCATTACAAAAATGACAGTTCGCATCGGCTTGCCCGTCAGTCTGAATCATATCTTGAATCTCAGCGCTACCTAAACTAATGATGGCATTGGTAATCCTCTCCTCAGAGCATTGGCATTGAAACTGAACGGGTCTTGTCTCTAGAAACTTTACATTTCCAGCCCCTAATACTTGTTCGAGTATTTGTTCAGGCGTCATTCCCTGCTCCACCATTGAAGAAATAGGCGTGATGTCTTTCAAGCGTTCTTCAATCATCTGGATGGTCTCCTCATTTGTTCCAGGCATCAGTTGAATGATGAAGCCACCAGCTGCCTGAATCGTCTGATCCGGATTGACTAAAACCCCAACTCCAACAGAAGAAGGCACTTGCTCTGAATTGACAATATACGATGTAAAATCCTCACCTAACTCACCTGATACAAGAGGGACAAATCCGACAAAGGGCTGTTGTAAGCCAATATCTTTTGAAACCGTAAGTAGTCCATCTGTTCCAACTGCCCTTTTCACATCCAGTTTACCTTGATCGTTTAAATCAAAATGAGTTTGGGGATTTGTCACGTAACCCCTGACTTCTCCTTCAGTGTTTGCATCGACTAAAATCGTGCCAATTGGACCGCCACCATTAATTTTTATCGATATTTTCTCTTCGCCTTTTAACAGCGCGCCCAATATTACGCCTGCTGTCATTGAGCGTCCTAGCGCTGCGGACGCAGTTGGCCATGTTTGATGACGACGTTGAGCTTCTCCAACAGTTTCTGTTGTTGTAGCTGCATAGGCACGTACTTGATTGTTATAAGCAGTTGCTTTGACTAAATAATCCTTCATTTCCATACTTCCTTTCTTTCCTACAGCAATTCCTGTGCTAATAAGCGATAGACATTCAAACGTTTCTCTTGCGAATGAGGAATACTACAAATCATTGCCTCATCAAATCCATAAGACTTTTGCTCTTCCTGTAATCGCGTTGCAATTTCTTTTGCAGATCCAACTAAGTGGATTTTACGATTTTCTTGAATCGTCATGCGATCCATTTCTGACAGCGGAAAATCGCGAGCCTCTTCAGGAGTCAATATTTGGCCAATTCTACCTTTCATAAACAGTAAACGCCAAATATCTTGAGGCATAGCCTCAAATTCAGCTTCTTCTGTTGTTTCGGCTGTTGTCACCATATAAGACACATTAATTTCCGGTTTCTCCATAAACGCTGAAGGTTGAAAGTTCTTCTTATAAGCCTCCAAAATCGACTCGGAGAGCTGGCCATTAAAAAATTGTGCAAAAGAATAGCCAACGCCCATACGCCCTGCTTGAATGGCACTATTACCACTCGAACCTAAAAGCCAAGCTTCAGGTAAAACAACTTGAGATGGTGTCGCGATTGTTTTATTGTATAGACGATCGTCTGGCACTTCATCGTTGATCAATTGCAGCGCTATGCTGAATTTTTCATACATATTGTTAACCATCGGAGGACGTCCTTCTGATAAAGCATAGATGGAATCACTATCTCCTCCTGGTGCTCGCCCTACCCCAAAATCAATTCGGCCTGGTGAAAATGCGCTCAGTGTTTTAAATACTTCAGCCAGTTTTAGCGGAGAATAGTGCATCATCATTGTGCCACCAGTACCGATATGAATTTGTTTCGTTTTGGCGGCTAGATGTGCCGCTGTCACCTCTGGAGCTGAACTTGCAAAAGTGTCTGTTCCATGATGCTCTGCCATCCACATTCGTCGGTAGCCTAATTCATCTGCCAAAACAGCGAGTTCTTCTGCTTTTTTCAAAGCACCCGCTGCGTTATTGCCCTTTGTTATTGGTGCCTGATCCAGAACACTTAACCTCACGTCGTTCACTTCCTTTCCCGCTGTACTTTGTCAGGAGTCACGTCATTGCCGAGTGGGTCCAGTACAGTTATGCCCGAGACAGTATTGAGTACCTGTCCACGAATTTCACGTAAGTAATCCTGTTGTAACACTGTTTGTTCAACCATTTCAGCATTTGTTAGACCTTCTTCTCGCTGTTTTTTTGCCAATTCATTAATGCGATCTAGACCTTTAATCATCTATATGCCACTTCTTTCATCTTGTATTTGTAGGGAAATGAGGAACCACATATTCTCCTAATTCTTGAATCACTTCTGCTGCCGGGCGCGTACCGTTTTTTAAGCCAAACATGACGTGATTAACGCCAGCATCCTGATAAGCTTGTAAATAATCGATTAAAAACTTATAACCCGATCTAAATCCACCCGTTATCGGTTTCGGTGCTTCATTTGGATTCTCTGATAAGTCAATTGCCAAAGCTTGCGCAAATGGCTTGAATCCGCCAGCTGCCTCTCGCCATTTTTTTACAAGCTCGCGCTGCTCATTGACCCCTTGGGAATAAAATAACCAACCATCTGTATGCTTCGCTAGCCATTCAATCGTTTGGCCAGAATACCCTGTACCTAAAATCGGAATGTCCGATAACATTGGTTTGGGAACAATATCACCTTGAAGCATATCAACGCGCTCAGTCTGAATTTGCGGAAATGATTCTTGCCAGACTTTTTTCATTACGTCTATTGATTCTCTAAATAACGCCGCTTTTTCGTTAACATCCACTTTAAATACCGGGAATTCAATAGGTCTATCACCAGTTGCAACACCTAATAATAATCGCTGACTAGATATTGTGTCCAGTGAGGCAGCTGACTTTGCTACGTGCAGCGGATGACGTAATGTCGTCACAATACTCGAAGTACCAAGTGCAATCCGCTCCGTATGTGCTGCTACGTAAGCAAGAAACACCCATGGATCGTATAGTGTTCCCACATCACCAAAACTCGAATCGTAAAGTGGTGAATCTCTAACAAATAAGGAGGCGAACCCTAGACTTTCTGCCTTTTTTGCCAGTACCATTTGCTCATCCAAATCCATCCTCGGGAAGCTTCCTTTATACGACTCCAAAGGAAAGAATAGCCCTAGCGTTAATGTTTTATCTTGAAAGGTTTGTGCAAAACCATGATGTGATTGAAATTTATCCATAAAGTGATTCTCCTATTTTCTTATAAAACCATTCTTTCTTTTATCCATTCTTTCAAACCATCCATTTTTTCAGGAAAACGATTCATTGTTTCAGAAGATAGCGATGCCATCGTCTCACGCTTCAAAACCGATTTCCAAGTCGATTCAGCTTCATCCATTAAATCCGTCAACAAACAGCATTCTTCCTCTTTTCCCAGTTCAAGCATGTCATCTAGAATCCCACTTGGAGAATAAAGTGATTGTTGACCTTCTATAGCAAGATACACATCGTACACGCGAATCTCTTCAGGTTTTTTCTTTAACTTAAAGCCACCCTTTACGCCTGCCACAGAGGTAATTAAGTTCGCACTGACCAGCTTCCTCAACAGTTTTTGAAAGTAAGTCGGTGATGTTCCCAACTGTTGGCTTATTGCTTCTCCTGGTAATACCGCTCGATCTGGCAACATATTCAGAATCAGAATGGCGTAGACAGATTGTTCAACACCGGTTTTCATCTGCATGATACCTAACCCCTTTTTTAAAAATATTTTTTGGTAGTACTTATTCTCGACTAACTCGGATATTCATTATCCATGTTAGTTTAACTTATCGAAATCTAAAAGTAAAACGTTTAGTCTTATTTATTCTCAGTCAGTAAATTCCCTTTTTTCGATTCTTTAATGAACACATCCAAAAAATCCCCTCGCTGAAGTTTCACGAAGGGATTAACTGAACTTATTTATTTATATTTTATACAGTAGCTGGTTGTGTAACCAATGCTTTAGCAACTTCGGCTACTTTTTCAAGGCCCTGTGCAACGATCTGCTCTGCTTGATCTGGCATAGCATTATGGCCTTCAATGATGACTTCTTCAACTGACATACCGAACACGCCGCCAAATACGTTACGCATATACGTCGCTGACATTTCCATCGGTGCCATTTCAGGTGTTGAGTATACCCCACCACGCGCATTAAGAAGAATTGCTTTTTTCTCTGTCATTAAGCTAATCATTTGACCCTCTGCGCTGTATTTAAAGGCATAGCCTGCTTGATATACATAGTCCACAAATGTTTGAAGTGGTGCTGGAATTGTTAGGTTCCATAATGGGAATGCGAAAACAACTACATCAGCAGCTGTTAAAGCGTCCATTGCTTTTTGTTTAGCCGTAACAAGGCGTTGCTCAAGGTCAGATAGTTGTTCACCGTTTTGCATTTTTCCAAATGCGTTGAACAAGTCTTGACCGAAGTAAGGCATATCTTCTGCAAATACATCAAAAGTTGTGATGTTAAGATCTTTTGCATCCTGTACGTTTTCCATAAATGTTTCATACATTTTGCTTGAGATTGCCTCTGAAGCTGGGCGGTTATTTGCTTTTACAACTAAAATATTCATTGTGACTTTCCTCCAAGTTGTTTTCTTTTATGTGTCCATGCGCTTACCATGGCACAACAAAAGTTATTCTAGCATGTTCATTACCTTGAAATCTAGCAATTAGACTTCCGGACTTTATGAACCTTAGCGTCTAGAAATCTCACCCCTTTGAAGACAGTGTTGAAACTAACATTTATGGGAAGCCAAATTGTTTTAGAAACGGTTGGCATTGGGTAAACTTACAGTGTATATAAGAAGATGGATTCATAGATTTACTTGTAGAGGAGGAATTGCTATGCATGTTCTAATTGAATGGACTTACAAAACACCGAGAGGTACTGAAACCGTTTTTCGCTCCGAAGAAATGCGAGCAGCAAAGGCTTTGCTATTTGCTGAAGATATTGAGCGAACTGGACGTGCTAAAAACATAGTATTTATGGACCAGCTCGACACCATATGGACGGTTAAAGAGATGAAACATTATTTGAAAGAAATTGAAACAGAGCCACATAACATTACAGTCTATTTCGACGGTGGATTCGACCGTGAGACGAAGAAATCAGGTATGGGCTGTGTTATTTATTATGACCAGAACGGAAAGTCTTACAGGCTACGGCGCAATGCCCCCTCTGTCGAACTCACGTCAAATAACGAAGCTGAATATGCAGCCCTCTATCTATGCCTGCAGGAGCTCGAGCTGTTGAATGTGCATCATTTGCCCGTCCGATTTATTGGCGATGCACAGGTCGTTATCAACCAATTAAGTGAGGAATGGCCGACACTAGAAAATAATCTATCGAGGTGGGCAGACCGGATTGAAGCAAAACTAAAAGACCTCAAGATCCAAGCAACATACGAATTAGTCGGACGAAAACGAAACGCAGAAGCAGATCGATTAGCAACACAGGCACTGCATGGCATCTCGATTACAGCGACGAGGGAAATCGTGGAGGATTAGCTTTCTCAAATCAATTACGCCGAGGCGTAATTGCGTCCGGATTTTTTCGAGCCTGCTCGAAAAGTACCCCTAAAAATCCGTGACATCCGCCGGAGGCTTTATCTGAATTCAACCTCCGGTTGAATTCAGATAAAAATTGACATTGCACTATATACCAATAACAACGCCATCACGATATTAAATTGCTGTCTATATTTTGACAAAAACTTTTGAAAGACAGAACCAAACAGGCTCCAACTAGCCGTACTCAAAATACCGACGAAACCTAAAAATAAGGACAACAGCCATAAGCTACTATGTGAGGTATGGTACGGTAAAATAAACGTCGAAACAACCGTAATACCATATAAAACACCCTTCGGATTGACGAATTGTAGTAGCATTCCAGCCGGGAAACTATTATATTTGCCTCCATCATTACTATTACCACTAGTAGTACTTGTTATAATTTTGTAAGCCAGATAAAGCATATATCCGGCACCTAAAATCATCATCGGCAATTCAACTTTTGGGATGACATTATGTAGAAGAAGGTTAAAGTAGCTCGATAAAATCATGATGACAAAGAAGCCTGCACCTACACCTAGACAAAAGCGAAGTGTCTTCTTAAATCCATACTGATTTGCAAATAACATCGCCATAATATTATTCGGACCTGGTGTAAAACTCATAACAAAGACATATACCAAAAATGAGACGACTGGCATAATAGACCTTCCCCTCTTCAATATGTTATACTGTCTAAAACGGACAGTATAACGTTTTCTTTTTATTGTACAATTTGGACGTTATATTGTACAGAAGAAATTGAGGTGTCTGTATGCAGGAAATTCATCTTATTATTGCAAATAACTTAAAAAAATTAAGAGTTAGTAAAAAATTAAGCCTTGAAAAGGTGGCCGAACTAACCGGGGTCAGCAAAACGATGATTGGCCAAATTGAACGTGGCGAATCAGCCCCGACCATTACAACTATCTGGAAAATAGCTAATGGACTGAAGATTTCTTTCACTGCTCTCATTAATCAGCCGCAGCCAGATACAATTGTTGTGTCTAAAAGTAATATTCAAGTCTTATCCGAGGACGATGGAAAATATCGTGTTTACCCCCATTTTCCATTTGAAGAAGACAAACGATTTGAGATCTATTCGGTCGAAATCGACCCAGGTGGATTACTAAGTGCAGATGCACATATGGAAGGAACCGAGGAGTTGTTAACGGTTTTTGACGGCGAGCTAACGATCCGCGTCAATGAAGAAGCGTATACCGTAAGAAGCGGTGATTCCATTCGCTTTAAGGCTGACAGGCCGCATAGTTATGAGAATTCCGGAGATAACGCGACGAGGTTGAGTATGGTGTTATATTATCCGAATTAGAAATAGGTCATCCCAAAGTCGCTAACTATTGGGATGACCTATTTTATTAAAAGAAAGATGCCTGTCACAGTAATCAATCAGGAACTTCGAAAATTTTAAAGCTTCGTCTATTCGTTCCCTATCAGAAACAAATCTTTCTCCATCCAGACCTTTCCGAATATCTATAGCCTCCTGAATAACCGGATGCCATTCCGCCGGCATATGCATCATGGCGTACTCACCAGCACCAAGCTTTGAAATGATGGCATGTTCCTTTAACGTATAATATTGTCTTAATAGGCCAAGAACGGACCATTCGATTTCAACATCAATTTCCTCGGTTGTAAATTGATACATGTTCTCCATAGCTTGTTCGATTTTTTCAATCCGCCCTGCCCAATATGTCTTCATATTTTCCACTACATATTCAACCAGATGCTGTGGGCCAATTTCAAAATTGAGCGCAGTTGGTTGTGGTCCAATAATATTAATCCCATGCTTTTTCAAAATCCACCAAGTAATAGCGTTAAAATAAGCTCCATAGCTCAACCTACCCTCATTATAATAAGGATAATTCATCTCTGCAGCATCTAGTATACCAATATCCTCCCACATCAAATAGACGCCATCCATTTCCGACTTTGGGTAAGTACTTGCTATTTCCCTATGGATTTCAGCTAATATCTCGGCTTCTCCCCCTGACAAACGACGATTGATAATGGCAATAAAATCAATATCACTTGAATCTTTCACATAAGCATCCAGTGCAATCGAGCCTTGTAAATAGAAGCCTTCAAGCGTATTAGGTAAACTCGTATGAAACAAAACAATGTATTCGTCTAAAATGATTTTGACATCAATCGGTAGTTTATTCATTATGTTCTCCCCCATTACTTCTGATACTTTAGGTAGACGATTAATATATCAGAAGGTTCTAATTAATAGCATACTGTGAATAAAACTTTCCTATTTTAAATAGAAAGAAGCCAAATTCTGAGTGATTTCAGAACTTGGCTTCTTTCATATTCGGGTATTTTTAACATCATTTCCCTTAACTTCAGCTAGTCCTCATTTAGCTTTCAGACTAAATAGAATAAGCACGATTCCTGCAAACAAGCAAATCATTCGAGTCAATGAGATCTTTTCAGCGAGGCCAAATAATGCTACTCCTGTCGTTACAATTAAAACAACAGGACCCACTAATGCAAGCAGTGTGTTGATATAAAAGGCCTTTTCTAAATCGTTAAATTTATACATCAGCATCGCAGCTGTGATATCTATGCTTCCTGAAAAAATTCGCAATATAATTATCAGTAAAAGAGCTTTTTCAACCAATAAACCTGATGCCCTCTAATGGTCTTTTATGAATCCAAAATTGTCGGATCCCATAGTACTAGCTATAGCATATGCAAGACCTACCTTATTTATTATAAATATCTAATATGACAGATTATTACTCCAACTTGAGTTAATGAATTATTTTCATTATAATTAGTAGCAATCTTAGCAAAACTATCTTGTGAGGAAATCATTAAAAAGCAGTATCATTTCTAAGACGTTCAACATTCGATCGTAGAAAGAGGTATTCAAGCTATGGAAGAACACATGGACTTAAAACAAGCCGGCTGGAACGACAGTCATCGTTTATGGCCATTACCACATTTACCTTGGACGATGCAGCAGACTTGGAACGATCTTTTGTTTGCGCATTATCCTGTTAAACTTGAGGTCTTACAAACGCTCGTACCTGCTATTCTTCCCTTGGATTCTTTTAACGGCATGGGCTGGATTGGTATTGTTCCATTTCATATAACGGATATTCGACTGCGAGGTCTCCCCCCTATTCCTGGAGTTGCCCGATTCCCTGAGCTCAACGTTCGGACGTATGTAACACTCGATGGCAAACCCGGGGTTTATTTCTTTAGCCTGGACGCTGACAACCGGCTTGCTGTCGAGGTGGCCAAACTGTTCTATCACTTGCCCTATATGAATGCTGACATGATGGTGAGAAAGAACGGGTCAACCATTGATTATGAAAGCAGGAGAAGAAGCGGGAATGATGCCAATTTTGTGTGCAGCTATCGACCCATCTCTGAGCCATATTACGCAGCTAAAGGGTCCTTTGATGAATGGATGTCCGAACGCTATTGCTTATATACGCTAAATAATAAAGGTGTGCCATTCCGCTGTGATATTTTGCATCGCCCCTGGCTGCTACAGCATGCAAAGGCGGAGTTTAGCCAAAATACGATGCTGTCCAAGCAGGGCATTCTTGTTAAAAGCGACCAACCCCTCTTACACTTTTCCAAAAAGATAGAGGCTCGTATGTGGCCTTTGGTTCGTGCTTTGGATTGATCAAGCTTCTTTACTCTATAATCAAAAAATGACTGTCCCATACGCCGAAGTTTCTTCGACTTATGGAACAGTCCTTCATCTTACATATAGTCTCCCCTTGCGCATCTAAATGGAACTCCATACTACTAACAAGGCCCAATAATAAGGTCTCTCTAACAATCAAAAAACAATATCAACTTCCATATTTTCCAACCATCTATCCACCGCTTCCTTTGGATGATAGATAGTCTTTCCTATTTTCAAATACGGCAGTACACTGGTTGTTGTATTAGGTCCCGTCGGTACCGGTCCCAACATTTCAATCTCTTCTTCACTCAAACCTAAATAGCTAGCTAACTCCGCCTTGGTAAACATTTGTGGTTGCACGATTTCGTTTGTTGGTGTAGTCGATATCAATAACTCTTTTTTATTTATTGCATTTTCACTTAATCCCCCTGCTATCAACCAACTTCCTAACACAATGGCCAATGCTAAACTGAAAATCGATAAAGCGATTATATTGTTCTTCATATTGTGTCCTCTCTTCTTCTCTGATTTAATATAGCGATTAAATAGATAATATAAGCAGAACACTAGATTTTTCATCAATGATTTGCTCAACTAAACAATAAAAAAAATACCCAACCCACTATTGAAGAAACTGCTGGTAATCAAATTATTTGAAGAGAAAAGGCGCTCATTCAGAAATAAAACTACCTAAATGAACGCCCTTTCTCTTCAATCTTCACTTTCATGCGCGATTTGACCTCTATTGCATGAAAACTACATTTATAGCTTCTTAACAAACTCCGTCTTCAACTGCATAGCCCCAAAACCATCGATTTTACAATCAATATCATGGTCGCCATCAATCAAACGGATACTTTTCACTTTTGTACCCGCCTTTACAACGTTTGAGCTACCTTTTACTTTAAGATCCTTGATGACTGTAACAGAATCACCATCGTTCAAAATATTGCCATTGGCATCTTTGTAGACCTTTTTCTCTTCTACCTCTTCTGCTGCTGATTCTAACGTCCACTCATGCGCACATTCTGGGCACACAAAAAGGTTGCCATCCTCGTATGTATATTCTGAATTACACTTTGGGCAATTTGGTAAATTTGACATAATTTCAATTCCTCCATTCATTCGTGTATATTATAACATAAAAGACGTGTCATTTCTTGAAGCGCAAAAGCTTAGCTACGCTTCTGCTTCACACGGATCCATATCATAAGAGGTATTAGCAATAAGGCTAAATACATGCCTACAAATCCTAAAATCGCATAGCTTGAATACGCAACGATGAGTCCTGATAATAAGCCACCCGCTGTCCCAGCTAATGCCACCCACACATCAACAGTTCCTTGTGTTTTTGCACGTGTTTTCATATCCGTCGAATCAATAATAATAGCCGTCCCGCTAATTAAACCAAAGTTCCACCCAAGTCCAAGCAATATGAGTGCAAAGGCTAGCCAAAACAGAGAGCCACCTGGTGCCAAGGCTGCAACAACACCTGCCGCGGCTAATGTAACACCCGAAGCAATGACCATAAACATACGACCGATTTTATCGACCAAGATGCCTGTCACCAGCGATGGCAAATACATGGCGGCAATATGGAGACCGATGACGAGACCAACCGCACTCAATTGCGCACCATAATTTTGCATTTGAACGGGTGTCATCGTCATAATACCGACCATCACCGCATGTGAGAGAATAAGAACTAGTGCCCCAACGACAACACCGACACGATTCAGCTTACTTTGTAACACCTGATGTCCATTATTCACCTTGTTCTGCCTTTGCGTATCCTTCTCTGTCGCAATTGCTCTTGCCACTAAAAATGGATCAGGGCGTAAGTATATTAAAAAAATTAGACCTGCAATAAGATAAGCAACAGCCGCTAAGATAAATGGACCCGCTAAAGCTGGTATACCAAGTGTCAACGCGAATTTCCCCATCGGTGTGACCAAATTCGGTCCTGCCACTGCACCCAATGTCGTAGAAACCAGCGCGATACTAATGGCTGTTGCCCGTTGTTTCTCACTGGCTAAATCAGTTCCAGCATACCGTGCTTGTAAATTCGTCGAAGTACCCGCACCATACACAAATAACGCTAAAAATAATAACAAGACATTGTTGATCGTCGCAGCAAGCACAACCGCAAGGGCTCCGATTCCTCCGGCGATAAACCCAAAAGAAAGCCCATATCGACGACCGAAGCGCTGTGAAATCCGCCCCACTAAAAAAGCGGCTAACGCCGAACCAAGTGTAAATAAAGCAGTCGGCAGTCCAGCATAACTTGCACTCCCTAACATGTCCTTCGCAAGGAGTGCGCCGACTGTAATCCCAGCAGCAAGCCCTGCACCACCGAAAATTTGCGACATGATGACCACAATGAGTGAGCGCTTATACAACTTTTGTTGAGCTTCAGCTGAATGGAGATAATGCTCTACTTCAGCGGCATTTTGTTGCTTCATTCCCTATTCACGCTCCTTTAGACTCTAGTTTTAATGAGTTACTTGTTTATAGTACCAGACAAGCGAAGAAACCCCAATCACAATAAAACCGTCGAGGTTATCTCGACGGCTTACTATCATACTTGATTTAATTTTCCTGCATGAATATGATACTGCAAGTCTGCCACATGATTTATGAATGTTTGATCATGAGATACAAATATAACCGTGCCTTCATATGCAGCCATAAATTTCTCTAATGCTCCAAGCGCATGGATATCTAAAAAATTGGTCGGCTCATCCAGCAGTAAAATGTTATATTCCCCAAGGAATAGCTGACATAGCTGTAAGCGGATTGCTTCCCCGCCACTTAGTGACCCCACACTTTTTTCGATATCTGTACCAACAAATTGCATGGCATGTAATACACTGCGTAACAATCCATCATCATAGCCTGAACGGTTTTTCAGGAATTGCAACACTGTTTCATCCGTTGTAAATTGGTAGCTCATTTGATGAAAATAACCAATTTTTGCTTTCGGTGAAATGATTAAACCTGCACCCCTCTTTGCAATATGGTGAAGCAATGTACTCTTACCAGCACCATTTGCCCCCGTAATTGCGATTTTTTTACCGAGTGGCAATTGGAAACTCACTTCACCTACTAGTACATTATCTTCAATTTTAAGGGTTAGCCGGTCTGCCATAATCGGAAACTTGTTGTGCAATTCCAATGCTTTCGATTGGCGGAAGACGATCGGCCTTTTTTCTTGTACAGCATCGACTTCCTGCAGTTTCTCCATTCGCTGTTCAATCGCTTTTGCTGCACGATGCACTGCTTTTTGACTCGTACCTTTCGATTTCGTTTCAAACATTCGATTGGCTTTTGCATTCGATTCTTTTTTCGACATACTTCCTGCTTGAGCAATTTTTTCAGCCTTTTTCATTTTTTCATGTGCTGCTTGTTCAAGGCGACTCTTTTCTTTTATGAATTGTTCATGAGCGTGACGCTGTTGTTCACGCTCTACCCGCTTCTGTTCCAGGTATTCACTATAATTTCCTGCGTAAACTTGCACTTCACCGTCACTTACTTCCCAAATGGTGGTAACAAGTGCATCTAACACAGCCCGATCATGACTAATTAACACAAGTGCTCCATAGTAATAGCGGAGTTCATCTAGTAAAAATGAAATACCCTCTTGATCCAAATGAGTTGTCGGCTCATCAATTAATAATGCTTCGTAATAATGCGTAAACAATTGTGCAAGCTTCAGCCTTGTTTGCTCGCCGCCACTTAACTGCTCGGACGTTTGCGGAACGGCTAACCTTCCGAGTAATGCTGCATCTGCTTCGGCAACAGTTGGCGGTTCCAGTTGCTCAAAATAACCACACTCGACGTGACGTTTCACTTTTCCACTAGTCGGTTGAATGCTACCAGCAAGTACTTTTAATAATGTACTCTTTCCCGCACCATTTTTTCCAACAATGCCGATACGGTCAAATCGATGAACAGCTAGTCGTTCAATCTTTACAATCACTCTATCAAAATAAGTCATCTCAACATTTTCTAATTCAATACAGATTTGTTCCATATTTGCTACCTCCGAAATTTGTGATTTCGTATCGATAGCTAGGATCGATACGAGCTTCTATTTCAAGCTCGTATCAAAAGAACAATAACATCCCCATATAATATCCCTCCAATTAAAAAAGTACGCAGAGCAATCTGCGTACTTAAATATCGGCATAGATATCCCGTAGAGCGACAAAACCTTCTACAACATATCCGACCTAGTACGCATAGCAAATAACCCCTCCAAAGAGTGGTTTACTCAAAATATATGCGTATGGATCAGTATAGTTGTAAAAATGCCATGTCTATCGCTCCTTTCAATCTACCATGATAGTAACTGGTTTCCCTTGATATGTCAATTCCTCCTCTTTCAAACCCGATTCGTTTATATCAATATTTGTATTCACACTGTCTAGCTCTGTTAATGTAATTGTAACAACTCTTTCTTGCCCAAATTCCCCCCAAGAGAATACAACCTTCTTATTTCACTCGACTTCAATTACATTTAAAATAAAAGAATATGCTACAATCAAGAAAATAACAACAGAGGTGAATGCTATGTGTCGCAACATTAAAACCTTATTTAACTTTGAACCCCCTGCTACTGATGATGAAATTTACGCTGCTTCCTTACAATATGTACGTAAAATCACAGGTTTCAACAAAGTATCCAAGGTAAACGAGGACGCTTTTAATTTGGCTGTAGAGCAAGTAGCAATTGCTACACAACATCTGCTTAAGACAGCTGTCACCAATGCAGAGCCCCGCAATCGAGAAATTGAAGCGGAACGCGCTCGGGCCCGTTCTGCCAAAAGATTTGGTGTAGAGTAAGATAGCTTGAGTACAAAAAGAAACAATTCCTATCCCCAACCACAAAATAACTATATAATAAAAAAAGATTCGACGTCACCTAATTTAGGGCAGCGAGAACTATTCTTAGTGAAGGAAAAGGTGTTTATTAGATGAGTTTATTGACAGTAGAAAATTTAAGCCATGGCTTTGGAGATCGCGCGATTTTTGAGGATGTCTCCTTCCGCTTATTACAGGGAGAGCATATCGGGCTAATTGGTGCCAATGGTGAAGGTAAATCGACGTTTATGAATATTATTACGCGCAAGCTAGAACCCGATGCAGGAACGGTGAACTGGTCGAAGCGTGTGCGCGTTGGCTATTTAGATCAGCATGTTGTGTTAAAACAAGGGATGACCATTCGGGATGTGTTGCGAACTGCTTTCCAATACCTCTATGACCAAGAGGCAGAAATGAACGCACTTTTTGAAAAAATGGCGGCAGTAGAGCCGGATGAGCTGGAGGCACTCCTTGAGGAGACAGGCCAAATACAAGAAGAGTTATCGCATAACGATTTTTACATCATTGATTCAAAAGTTGAAGAAGTAGCGAACGGCCTTGGATTGAATGAATTTGGTCTGGATCGTGATGTTCATGATTTAAGTGGTGGTCAGCGTACAAAAGTACTGCTCGCCAAGTTATTGTTAGAGAAACCGGATATCCTTCTACTCGATGAGCCGACAAACTATTTAGATGTCGAGCATATCAACTGGCTACGTAATTATTTACAGAACTACGAAAATGCATTCATTTTAATATCGCATGATATTCCATTCTTGAATAGCGTGATTCAGTTGATTTATCATATGGAAAATCAAGAAATCACTCGCTACGTTGGAGATTATGAAGAATTTGTGCGCGTTCATGAGATGAAAAAGCAACAAGTTGAAGCTGCCTTCAAAAAGCAACAGAAGGAAATCGCAAATCTTAAGGATTTCGTCGCACGTAATAAAGCAAATGCAGCGACGAGTCGAATGGCCATGTCACGTCAGAAAAAGTTGGATAAAATGGATGTCATTGAGTTAGATGCTGAAAAGCCGAAGCCACAATTCAACTTTAAACTTGCGCGGACACCGGGCAGGTATCTTTTCCAAACAAAAGACCTTGTCATTGGCTATGACGAGCCATTGTCTAGAGAGCTGGAATTGACGATGGAACGCGGACAAAAAATCGCCTTATCTGGTGCCAATGGTATTGGTAAAACAACGCTATTGAAAAGTATTCTTGGAGAAATCCCCGCACTTTCCGGCTCCGTTGAACTTGGCGAGCATTTAGAAATCGGCTATTTCGAGCAGGAAACGAAATCAGATAACAACAATACATGTTTGGAAGAAGTGTGGGAGGAATTTCCTCATTTCACACAATATGAAGTGCGCGCCGCGTTAGCCAGATGTGGTTTGACAACGAAGCATATTGAAAGCAAAGTGAAAGTGTTGAGTGGTGGAGAACGAGCGAAAGTCCGTTTATGTAAATTAATCAATCGCGAAACGAATCTGCTTGTCCTCGATGAGCCAACCAATCACTTGGATAAAGATGCAAAAGATGAATTGAAACGTGCTTTGCAGGAATATAAAGGTAGTGTTCTACTTATTTCCCACGAACCTGATTTTTATGAAGGCCTTGTGACAGGTGTTTGGAACGGAGAAAATTGGACGACGAAAATGTTTTGATTCACTGTGAAAAACCATCCGAAAGTTGTATTTCGGATGGTTTTTTATAATCACGCTGAATGGCTATTTCACTTAAAGCACCTATTAGTCAACATCGCATTATTCGTTTGGTTTAAATTCAATTGATTTTGCTTGATACATTTTGTCTTTGAACGTATACGTAATTTGAATACTCCCTATATAACCAGATGAAGAAATGATTCCCCCTACTTTTCCAACAAGCTGATTATCTTTGATTTCAAAGTCCACACTATTCCCAAAGTATATATCGCTAAATAAGACTTCAGGTTGAATACCTAAAGATTTTATATCAATTGTATAGTTCTTGTCACCAATACTTACAATCGCTTTGTTGAGAGATAGTGCGGTCTTCACATTTTTCAACACAATAGCAATGGGATCATCAACAAGCACCTCAACGGGTATTTCAAAAAACTTATTACCCATTCGTTAATTTTGTATATGGAAAACATGAACTTCTCGTTCTAAAACTCCAGTACCAGTACCTTTAGTTAATTGTATGATCAACTCTTTCTTACTATCTCCATTGATGTCCTCATAGTTAATTTCAGGAAGCCAGGTAGAACTTGTTGTATTTATCCAGTGTGGCCTTGAAAGAATAACACCTTTAAAACCAATTTTAAAATCTGTATAAATATCATTCCCATTCATCTTTGTAGCATAAAGGATAATATCCTCTTCATCTAACTTAGCAATTTCATCATACTCGGTCATTATTGCTTCGTCATTTGTTAGTGCAAAGCACACGTTAAATAAATAAGATTGAAAAAGGAAGATAATCATGCCGAAGCTCGCATACATTTTTTTCATTATTGAACCTCCTAACAATCTTGTTGTTTAGGATTTCCAAAATGAAATATATGATACGTCATATTCAAATATTTCTGTTCATTAATACATTGAATCGAAATCTTCCTTTATAATCGAATACATATATAAATCATCAAATTTACCACGTGCAAATTCGTAATGTCGCAGCAAGCCCTCTCTTAAAAATCCTTGCTTCTCTACCAATTTTTGCGATAGAACATTCGCCGGTTCAATTAAAGCCTCTATTCTTTCTAACTGTAAGTGATGATAACCATACTTCACAACAGCTTCCAATGCCTCACTAGCAATCCCTTGTCCCCAGTGATCTTTGCTTAATTCATACCCCACTTCTGCTCGATAATGTTTTGGAATCCTATTCAGAAAGCCACAGCTTCCGATCACCTTACCAGAATCTTTTAGAGTGATTCCCCATCTAATTCCAGTGCCTTCTTCGTATATAGATGTATACCAGCTAATTTCATCCAATACGTCTTTTACTGTTTCGAAGGGATCTAGCCCCATTGGTTTCACAACATCTTGGTCAGATAGATAAGCAAACATATTTGAGGCATCCTCTGTTGTGACTTGTCTTAACCTTAATCTTTCGGTTTCAATTATAGGAAATTCTTTTTTCATTAACGTACTCCCTTTCGAAAATTAATGCCTATGCATAAGCAAACATGACGGTCAATCCTTCTGGGAAGGTCAACCGCCATAAATGATTTATGTTGCTATTCAATCAAAGATTCAGCTTTTTACGACTGTAACTATATTTATCAGGACACCACATATTCATGAAATGCTTTTTCAACTTTACTTCGTCCTGCGGCGATTTCCGGATGGAATTGGATTGTTGCAGCTTCGCGAATAGATTTAACTTCTTTCATTGCTTGCTGAATTTTATCGTTTTGTTTGGCGATTGAGTAACCAGCAAGTGTTCCTTGTGCACGCGCCACTTTTGCACTTTCAATGCCGGTGATATTTCCGGCGACATACACCCCTTCAAGCGGCGTTTCCATTTGTTCGTTATGGATGGGTACGTGCCCACCTAGTTCCTCTACATATTGGAACGGACAACCGATGACTGAGGCAAGTTCTGTTAGCGGATAAAGTCCGCCCGCGATACAAACGAAATCGACAGCAATCGTTTTTTCACTGCCTCGAATCACTTCTCCTTCAGGTGTGATATCACACACCGTCACGGATTCCACTTGGTCGGCACCATTGATTTGAACAACGGCTTTTCGAATGTGAATCGGCATCCCCCACATTTTCACACCGCCCTTAGGATAGAATTTCACAGCCAAATCGCGTACCCAATCGGCTTTGGCAAATTTGCTACCAAAACGGAGGAATACAGAAGGCGCTAAATGAGCGATGCGCACTAAACCTTCCATGACCTTACCAGGATGTGCATGATCTTTCGTGACGGGATTGCTGACAGGTAACGCCATGCTATGTAATTCAATGCCAGCAAGCTGCAGCTCCCTAGCGATGGCGGCTGACAAAACGTTGACGCCAACGACAATCCCTTTATTTCCAACCCGGACACGATGAACATTTGTCATCACTTGCGCTGCCCCAATGGACATAACGCCAGGTAATGTCCAGCCGGGTATAGGCGCAGGTGTTTCTGCTGCACCCGTTGCAAGAAGTATATTTTTCGTTTCAAAAAGACCTCGATTGGTGTGTACTCTATAGCCAGCATCTATTTTTTCAAGATGATGGCAAGAAACCTCACATTGAATCGTCGTGTTCAATTTCTCTGCTTTTTCCAATAAAGCTTTAGTCTCTTCAATCCCGTTCCACCACTCACCATTTGGTTCTTGATGAAGTTGTCCAAGAAGTCGGCCACCCGGTTTCGGAAACTCATCAATGACCAATACATCTAAATTGGATTCACGGCAGGCAATTGCGGCGGATAAACCGGCTGGCCCTGCACCAATGATAACGACATCAACCATGTGGTGCCCCCTCCTTATGATGTTCATTCATTTTTTCAAAATCAGCATATGTACGCGGCCATTCTTCAGGTGACGCTTTAAATGGTGCAGGTTGCATTTTTCCACTTTCTATCACCATTTGATGTTGAATAGGCGTCATACATGCACGAACGATTTGCGTGTCGTTCACCGTTACACGACATTCAAAACAATGCCCGATATTGCAATAAATCGCACGCGGTGCCCCTGTTCCCTCATGCACGCGTAGTTGTCGAATCCCATTTGCAAGGAGAGCAGATGCAATCGTATCCCCTTCAAGTCCTTCGTACATTTTACCGTCAAAGGTAAAAGTGACAGGTGTTTGATTGGTCAATTCTCCTAAGACTGGATGATTTACAATACGGTTCGTCATCTCGATTTCCCTCCTAAAATGGATAATGATACAGGTCGAACAGGGGGTTGGACTTTCAACGGAATATCATGGCTAGCTCTTTCTCCTGTTACCGCTTCCAAAACTGCGTCGACAGCAGGTCTGCATGTGCGTCCCCCGCAATACCCCATTCCAGCCCTTGTCCGTAATTTTACTTCACGGGCAGAACAGTTAAAACGGCTTGCGATCTGTTGGATATCTTCTAACGAAACTTCTTCACATCTACAAATAATCGTTCGATCCACGGGGCAACTTCCTCCTTATAATCTATTACTAAATCAATTACGCCTCGGCGTAATTGCGTCCGGATTTTGAATTGCGCTTGCGCGATTAACTCCTTTCAAAATCCGTGGCATCCGCCGGAGGCTTAACTTGAATCGGCAGGGAGTATGGCTCTCCCCTGATTGAAGAATATTTTGGCATTCAACCCCCACTTATAGAAGTGGGGGATTTCTGCTGAATCAAGTTAAATTTGACACAATATCCATCCCTATTTTACCATAGAGTAAGAATAGTATATTCAAATTTCCGAAAAAACTGCAAAACTTCATTCTATCATGTAGAATAGACCAAATGGCATTCAGATGTCAAAGGAGGATTTGAAGATGGCAAAGAACAATCATGCAGAAGTGGCAATTATCGGTGGTGGAATTGTCGGTTGTGCAATCGCTTACTATGTTGCGAAATCTGGCATTGACTGTGTGTTAATCGAAAAAAATGATATTGCAAGCGGCACATCTTCACGCTGCGATGGCAATGTGACCATTGTAGATAAAGACCCCGGATTCGATAGTTTGATGTCTTGGAAAAGCCAAGAACTTACAATAGAATTGAACAAAGAATTAGATTTACCATTCGAATACCGAGCACTCGGTAGTTTGCTTGTCTGTGAGAATGATACAGAAATGCAAGCGGCGAAGGAATGGGTGGATATTCAGACTGCCGCTGGATTGAAGTTTAACTTACTTGACCGAGAGGATCTTCGTCAAGAATCCCCCTATTTTGCAGATGATATTCCAGGTGGGTTGGAGTGTGAAACGGATTCACTAATCAATCCCTATCTATTTTGTTATTCACTCATTGAAAAGGCCAAGCAATTTGGCCTGAAATTGCAAATACAAACAGAAGTAACAGCCATTACAAAAAAAGAAGACTTTACAATTGAAACGACAAACGGAACCTTTACTGCGAAGAAAGTCGTCAATGCGGCGGGCGTTTGGGCACCTTTCATCGGAAAAATGCTCGATCTCGATATTCCTATTATCCCGAGAAAAGGTCATATCATGGTTGGCGCCAGACAAAAACCGGTGATGATGCGTAATGTTATGGAATTCGGTTATTTGATGAATAAATTTGGCCGGGAGCGGATTGTGGACGACAGAACAAAGGAACACGGCGTTGCGTTAGTATTTGAGCCAACGGAAAGTCAGAATTTCTTACTTGGAAGCAGTCGTCAATTTGTAGGATACGATGGAAGAATTGATATCAATGTGGTGGAAACAATGGCGAGAAGAGCGACGCGATTCTATCCAAAATTGAATGATTTCACGATGATTCGGACGTACACCGGTTTTAGACCGTGGACATCTGATCATTTGCCAATCGTTTCAGAGGTTAATGAAATACCTGGTTTTTTCATTGCCGCCGGTCATGAAGGCGATGGGATCAGTCTTGCCACTGTAACAGGTAAGCTGATTGAACAATTGATCCGCGAAGAGACGGACACGATTATTCCAATCGATCCATTGCGCTTTGAACGTTTCGCCAAAGTACCTGCTTTATAAGTCCCCAATAATTTTACGTAATAATAAAAAAATGCTCCTTCTGTAGGGAGAGATACTGACAATCCAATCAGTTCAGTCTCTATAAATGAAGGAGCATTTTACATAAAAAGAAATAATTAATCAACGGACATAGTCGGATACCTATTTATTATGGAAAGCGAATTGCATCCATATCCTGTTAATCCTTATTAAACCACAATTCATCTTTGTCATCTACATCGCCATTGTAATTGATTAGAATTTCATCGCCTGCTTTTATATCCGTATAAGCAAAGAAATCAAATGTACGATTTTTAAAATTAATATCATACGTCGCATTCGGTTCATACGAATGATTAAACAACATGCCATAACCCAGAAGAATAGCAGATTGACCTATCCCATACTCAAACGCATAGTCAGCGAGAAGCGTTTTCTCAATGTGCTGATGCTCTTCGTTTGGATAAGAAATAACAGGCGCTTCATGTAAAAGCTCCCCTTTTTTGTAATCACATGTAGCAAATACGCCTCTATTGAATTCTCCATCACTTAATGGAGATACTTTTACCTCTATCATGTTCATTCGCCTACTCACTTTAATATAGTACTTTAACTATAACACTAAATTGAGGATTGAGCTCTTTTTAAAGCTATTGTTAAGTGACAAAAAAGATGTATACTCTAAGACGTTCAAAGACGCATTCTTAATAGTTAATCAAAATAAATTTTACAAAAAAGATGTATACTCACTTTCGCAAATTGTATAGAATTTTAGAACAAAGGTGACAAAAAAGATGTATACTGCAATTAAAATAAATTTCATTTATGTTGCATTATTTCCACTTTTGTCATTACCCTCTAATACGACCACAAAATTAATAACTTTCTTATAGAAACAAATTCTGTATTTCAGATCTTGAACATACAGAATAAAATGGCTTATACGCTAATAATACCCTACCTGTCCCACTAACCGCTACTTTATTCCAAAGTATCTAATGAAATCAAATTTTTAATTATGACCATTATTATGTTCATTTATTATACTTTCCAAATATTTCTCTGCTTTAGGATGCAAATTTCTTAATCCACTAAGGGCAAGTAGTTTATACTTTTTTATTACTTCATATTTAAAATAGTTCTCAATACATTGATTAATTAATCGAATTTGATAATCTTCATGTGACTCTATAACTGATGAAATATAGTTAGTCGTTAATGGGTAGTTATCATTATTACGTGGCGTCATTCCCAGCCTTGTATAAAGGGTAAATTGTGTTCTTTTAATAATTTTCCCTGCCTGTTTCTCATATACTGCCCAACTATTCAACATGTCTTGGGCATCCCTTAAATATAATAAATCCCTTTTGTGATTAATATGATCACCTGTTTTCACCATCCCCCTTTGGGATGGTGGGGAATTTTCTACTAACCACTCCCTGTCGTATCGAAGTATTCTACTGTAAATTTTCTTGTATTCATCTATTAATTCCGTACGTGAGTAGTTAGGATGTTTTTCTCTTATTTCAATCCAATCCTTTTTAACCTTCATTTCCTTAATAAGTCTTTCATCTTCCAATTTTTGCCCTCTTCGCCCCTTTGCAATTTCAATATAGTTATGCCCTCCCTTTATAATCTTGCTAACAGTACTTCTACTGTGATTTGTTTTTAAAGCTATCTCTTTAATAGATACTCCACTGCTGACTAAATCATCAAATTCCTTTTTCCAAACATCTCCTTTTTCTTTTATTCTAAAACTGAACATATTTATTTCACGTGGATTAGTCTCCCCGGCATATAATACATAAGTAAACCCACAACAACACTTAAATTCTCCTTGAAAATCACCTTTGTCCTTATAGAAAGTAATATTAACATTTGTTATAACTTTTTCTAAGTAATGTTCAGCAAGAGGATTCATACATATCCACGGACCACTGCCAAAAGGTTGGTATTGGGGGATGGTATTCATAAATCCTTCAACAGATTGGGCTAAGGCCATCATTAATAAAACATGTCTAATTGGATGTATATGTTTCATCCTTTCCACACTTAAATATGATAACCAATCATTCTGAAGCGGATTGGAGTTAAGAAATTCTAAAGTTTTCTCATTAAATTTTGATAATATTAATTCTCCCAATTCTATCTTAAAACGTGCCAATGGAATTGCGATGCCTGCTACCTTAATAAACTCAAAATACTTTTCATAAAGTCCCTGGTAAGTAAATGTGTTTACTTTATTAACAAAGAAATATTCAGCATTTATTTGGATTTCTAACAATTGTTCAAAAGTGCCATTGTCAAATTTATTTTTTTCCGATATGTCATACTCTTTATCTGGCATAATAAATTTATTCAAAGGGTTTTTCAGAATATTCAACTGCGACTTGCTTAATAGTTTTCCATGCTTACCGCAAATCATTACACCAGGTAATTGAAAAATCCTATTCCAATAACATTCCCCGTATTTTTCTATATCTTCTTTTACACACTCGCTACAATAAAACAAACTTTCTTTTATTGGAATGTCATTTAAAAACCGTTTCCTTCCTTTTATTAAATTATCTATAGAACTCAGGCTATAGTGATTTGTATTAGTAAATGGAGAAAAAAGCGGGAAGACAGTGTGTTTATTTAAAAAGTATTCCACTGTATACTCATTTGAAAAGTTCTTGATTTTAGGTACAAGTATATCTATTTGCGATATGTAGTCCTCATTTGCAAATGATTTTTTAATGTCAAACAGGTCTTCTAAAACAGCATTTTTGGATAAAATACTCATATGACTAGCATACCTTGCTGCTATACTGTACATAGTTTCATTTTCATATGGTCGAGGAAAATAAGCTAACAAATTATGTCCACCTCACTAGTTATATCAAAGTGTTGTACTTGGAAAATCACAATAGATTGAAATCAATTACAGAATCACGAATCCATTTGGCCAAGACTTTTCAACAATGAAAGATATCGGAGTGATATACCTATACCTATACCTATACCTATACCTATACCTATACCTATACCCGTTATACGACATCAAAACCTGTTAAGTAAGTAGTTGTAAGTATTTTAATTACTGAGTACATAATTTGTAGCTCGTTTATTTTATAAATCACGAAAACAGACGAGGTCTCTTTAAAGGGAGTCCTCGTCTGTTTGTATATAAAACAACACAGACTTTTTGTTTTACAATTATTTGGCGAACCAATCATGACTAAACCGGATTGTTCACCTTTAGATTCAAAGTCCAAAGTTAAATCGCTCAAAAACCTTAAAGCTATCATGGAAACCGCAACTTAGATATCATTGATCGTAGAAACAGAATCTGTCTCCCGCGGCCAATCAAGAGATAAGCCGTATTTGGTGTATGTCCGATTGCGACAAAAATCACATCTGCCTCAACTATCTCTTTTTCGCCAGTATCATTATTTTTTACTTTCAGTCCAGTTAAAGCTCAGATTAAAAAAAATCATTATCCTGCACAACAAGATAATTTTGATACATCTTTATCAAACGTAAGGGCAGCTAATTTTAACCCTTCTGACATTGTTAAATAAGGAGCAAGGGTTTCACGGAGATCCTCTACGGTTAAACCGAATTTGACAGCCAATGTCGCCGCATAAATTACGTCTCCTGCGTTTTCTGCCACCACATGAGCCCCTAGAATTTTCAGTGTATTCGCGTCCGCCACCAGTTTAAACACACCTGTCTTTTCCCGATTCACCAAGGCTCTTGGAACAGCATCTAATGGTAATACGGATGTTTTCACTTCATAGCCTTTCTCTTTTGCCTGTTGCTCTGTTAAACCAACCGTTGCAATCGCCGGGGCTGTGAACGTTACCCCAGGAACTACTTCGAAATTCAGTTTTTTGTTCAGTCCCCCGATAGCATTTCCTGCCGCAATTCCACCTTGATAAGCAGCTACATACACAAATTGTGGACCAAGCGTGACATCTCCTGCTGCATAGATGAGTGAATTCGCTGTTTTCGAATAATCATCGATAATAATTTCACCACGGGAGCCTACTTCGACTCCTGCTGCCTGTAAATTCAAAGATGTCGTATTTGCTGTTCTTCCTGTAGCGACCAGCAATTGTTCTGCCTCAATGATTCGCTTCTTGCCATTAACCTCAACATAGACCTTTTTAATGTCTCCATCTTGTTCGATTCGTTCGAAGTATGCTCCCGTCACTAAGTTGACGCCTTGTTCTGTCAAAGCTTGTGTGATCGCTTCTGAAATATCAGGTTCGTATTCCTTTAACAGATGTGGGCTTCTTTGCATCAGTGTAACTTCTGAGCCCAGGTTATGAAAAAGTTGTCCTAATTCCATACCTATATACCCCGAACCGATAACCGTAAGACGTTTAGGCACCTTCTTTAGTTCAAGCAACGTCGTGCTTGTTAAATAATCAACCTCATCTAGTCCAGGAATATTTGGCACTGATAGTGAAGCTCCTGTCGCGATTAAGAATCGTTTTGCTGATAACTTCATGCCATTCACTTCAATTGTTTTTTCGTCCACGAATTTCGCTTCTCCTTTGATTAATTCAAAGCCATAGTCATCAAGTAAATCCACATATTTTGAGTTTCGAAGGTCCGTCACTAACTCATTTTTCTGCTGAACCAATGATGACAAATCAACGTCCCCGGCTGATGTGTGCAATCCGATGAATGGATTATTTTTTGCCAGATGATTGATTTCTCCAGCCCGCAGCAAAGTCTTTGAAGGGATACAGCCAATGTTTACGCATGTTCCACCCACCGCACCACGTTCGATGATTGCCACTTTTTTTGCTCCGTATTTCACGGCTTCGATGGCAGATGAAAAAGCAGCCCCACCCGAACCGATGATGATGTAATCGTAATCACTTTTATCACCTAATTGCACCATTTCTTGCGATTGTACTTCTTCTGCGTTTCCTGGTAGATATTTCGCTTCAGCAATCGCTTTTTTCGCTATTTCAACCTTTAGGTCATTCGGTAGCTGAAATACTGCTTCTCCACGACGAAAATCAACTTCGATACATTTTGCACCTGTATTTTCCAAGGCAACTGAAACATGGTGTTCACAACCTGTACAAGTCATTCCTTGAATGTTAATTCGATATCTTTTCAATACTATTCCTCCGTCCTTAAATTTCTAGTAATGTTTCAATAATGGGACATTCATAAATGTCTTTGTTTTCGGGACATCTTCCTTTTAGGTCGATAAGCATTTGTTCGATTCTCTTGAGATTTTGAATTTTTCGTTGAACATCCTCTATCTTATGAACAGTGAAATCATACATATCACGGCACTTTTCTTCATCTCGATCTACCACGCCTAAAAGCTTATCAATTTCGTTTAAAGAAAAATCTAATTCCTGAACGCGCTTAATAAAATTTAATCTGTCAACTGTTTGTTCCGTGTATATTCGATATCCCGATTCTGTACGAGATGGTTTCGGAATTAATCCTAATCGTTCATAATATCGAATGGTTTCTTTATTAACATTACATTTCTCGGCCAGTTCTCCTATATGAAACTCCATTTGCTTCACCTCATATGTAGTATAAACCCTGTACCTAAGTACAGGGTCAAAATATTTAGCTTTCTAATAAAATTAGCACCACCTATCGGTGATGCTAAATCGAATTTTATTTTGACATTATTCGGCTTGTTAATTCGAGTTTAATACATCTGAAGATAATGTGTTACTGATAATGGAAGGTCATTATTAATTTACACAATTACAGATTTGACATCACCAAAAGGATCTACCACAATAGCGACAAGGTAATCGAAAAAGATTTCTCAATTCACTATTGCATCCTTGTTCAATCTTACTGAGTAGAAAGTTCACTTTCCGTTACCCATTTATGGTTTGTAACTTTTTCTCCGCCTGTAGTAGGTGTGTAATCAATCATATACACTGTAGTTTGTTCAGCTGAATCAATTTCAGCTAATGCCCCCTTCATCCCTTCCATATGTTCTGCCTCTATAGTGGCTTCAGTTCCTTGTTCCAAAGTTTTGTCATCAGCATCTTTAATCTCTTCTTGGATAACCCATTTATGATTTTCCACTCTTTCTCCACCGGTTACCGGCGTATAAGAGATAGCATAAGCAGTTGTGTCATAAGCACCCACAATTGTTGCCACTGCACCTTCCATCCCCTTCATGTGGTCTGTTTTAATAATTGCTTTACTTCCGGCTTTGAAGGTTGGATTTTCTGCCACTTTTAAGTTTGCAGGGACTTCACCTGACCCGGAATGATTCATCTCCATTTCCATGTCTTTGTGTTCCACATCTTCCTGTTCCGGTTCATTATTGACGTTTGGAGTTTTCTCAGTGCTCGTTTTACTTCCACATCCACTTAAACCAATCATCATAGCAAGACCTAGAAAAAATAGTTGTTTCTTCATTTCAATAACACACCTCTGATTTCGAAAATTTTATTGATCGAACAGGAAAAAATTAGAATTCTGACCTTTGTAAATCATAGATAGCAATGAAGTTACTCCAAGAAATAGTTTTCATTTCTCGGAATAACTTCATTGATGATTGCATCTTCTACAAAGAGCTTAAGCTACCATTTGTCGGCATGCTTCAGCACATTTCCGGCAAGATTCAGCACAGTGCTGGCAATGATTGTGGTCATGTTTAGCGCACTCTTCGCCGCAATGTTCGCAAACTGTTGCACAAAGTTCTAAAATCTGATTAGTAAAAAGACTATTACGAGTTATCGCTTGTGCTGTGTATGCACATAAGTCAGCACATTCACGGTCCAATCGAATGCACTCTGCCATCATTTTAACATCATCTTCTCTCAAGCATGCATCGAAGCAGGTATTGCATGCCTCTAGACATTCTAAACATACTTTTAGACATTCTTCGTATTTTGTATTCATGGACTCACCTCCTGCTATTTTGCATTCGGTGTTATTTTTCCCTCCAGGTTCAAATTTAAACTGAAAGAGTGAATCTCCTTAAAAAGTCCTAAATTCCCTTTTTAGATTTCGGAATAGTTACTTTGTCGAGCTATACATATTTTTATTCCATAAACATATTAAACCACCTTCAGATAAATTCTGAAGGTGGTTTAAGGAATAACATCCAACAAAACACCAAATTGTCATATAGATGATTGATCTTGTAGTGCGGTAGAAATTGCCTTCGCCAATACAGAAATCGTGCGATTAATTTCTTCTTCTGTATTATCTATACCCCCAAGTTCAATAAGAACCATATTTTGAGCCAAGTCTTGATTATAGACTCCGTCTACATGTTCCCCCTTTTTCCCAAATATGCCCCGTGAAATACCTGGCACCAAATTATTTAGCTGAATAGACAAACGCTCAGCGTATTCTTTATTTTCGGGATAATTCGGGTTATTTTCTCCTAAAACAAAATAAATTTTTCCATACGTTAGATTTTCGTAAGTAAGTGTCGAGGTCTTTCTTTTAGCAGAATCTCTGTGTAGGTCAATGATTATATCATACTCATTTTCCTTAATTTGTTGATCAATAAAAGGACGTACCACATTATAAGCCTCGCGGAAAACTTTATTCTTCTTTTTCATTTCGTCCATTGTATCAACAGCAAGAAATTCCGTTTGAATGCCGTTTAATTCAAAATGACTTTTTATCGTATCTTCGAACGCCATAATATTTGAATTAGGATGATAAACAGCTGTCAAATTTTCCTTACTTTGTACGATAGGTTGGAAGGCTTCATGTGAATGCGTGAAATAAACTAAGGCTTTTGTAGACTTTGGTTGTAAATGGGGAAACTCAGATTCTCCCAAATTCTCCGCATATACCATTAGACTTTTTCTTTGTGGCTCCGCCTTGGTTACTTGTTCAGGGATAGACGGATAATTCGCGACAATAATTGGAACCAAAAATAATAAAAATATGAAAAATAAATATTTTTGTGCTTCTCTCCGCATTTTATTCCCCTCCGAATACAATTCTATGTATCTAATCAACGGAATAGAATTGTATTTGGAGGGGAAATCCACGATGTATAGACGTTGAAATTTCAGGTTTACTATTTCACCTTTCACCTTGCTTCAGAAAGTGTTTACTATATGTCTGGAATTAGGAGTTAGATAGTCTTTAACCATCACCACCCATTCAAATCGAGACAAACTAATTACTTTTCTCCGTGCCAGTAATAATCGCTTAGTACATCCGCCAGCACCTCGGTAGTCCGATATAGCTCTTCTACCGTATTATCGACGCCACCAATTTCTACAATAACCGAGTTTGGGGAAATATCTTGATTATAGACTCCATTGCCCTGGCTACTGTCTTTTTTCAGGATACCTTTTGACAAACCGGGATACTGGATAGCGAGGAGATTATCCACTCCTTCAGCAAACGAAAGATTCCTTGCAAAATCTTCATGTCCAGTTCCAATAACAAATAACAGACGCGCATAATTTTCCCCATTCATTTCTAGTGTGGTAGAATCTTTGCGCAATGAATCACGATGTAAGTCCAGGAAAATCTCCAAATTTTTATTTTCAACAAGTGCAGACCGTACTATATCTCCCGATAGCTTATAAGAACCGCCATAGTCCACCCCTCTCAAACTTAATTCTTGAACGATATCAGTTGAATCTACTTTCGTTCCCACCCCTCTTCGCTCCAATGCCCTACCCAGCATTTCACCGACCAACGTAATATTTGCTTTTGAGTGATAGGCATCTTCCGGTTTATCAATGCCCTTTAAATACGGTAAAAATGATTCCCTGTTATGGGTATGATAAATATAAACAACATCTTTTCCAAATGTCGAATGGATTGGATCATTTGTAATTCTTTTAGGTGATTTCATATTTTCAAAGATAGCATCAATATTCTTGAAAGTAAGATCTCTATCTTTTAAAAGTTCCTTCATTTCGGGTTCAAATTCATCCCTATCTGGCTGTTTCAACTGAATCTTCATCTTTTCTTTTTCGTTGGAAATCCCGTTAATAGATTCGTTTGGTTTACCTAAAGAACCGAAATAATAAGGGGAAGCCTTCAACTTCTCCAAGTCGTTACTGTAAAAAGAACTTACTCTTCCCAGTAAAGAGTTTTCTTCAATTTCATTACGCCAGAAGTAGAATTCCAGCCATAAAACAACTACTAACCAAATGATAAATAGAAAAATTGCCAAATATAAAAGAATGATTAATAGAGGTCTATTCCTTTTCTTTGAGTAATTTTTGATTTTTGGTGACATTATGTGGCCTACCTTTAGATAAAATAAAATATTTTCTCATATAATTATCATTGTAACTTTTAAAACAGCCAATGCGAAATAATACACATTGGCTGCTTTACAAATGGTTTGCACATCACTATTATACCTTAGGTTTTAATTTCCCCGATTTTTGTACAGAATTGGATTGAAATTTATTCTACCAATATTTGTCCCATCATGCCATTGTCTTCATGTTCAAGAATATGGCAATGGAACATATAAACACCCTTATGCTTAAATTGTATCGCTATTTTTACTCGCTCATCTGGTTTTATGGAGATAGTGTCCTTCCAGCCCCGTTCATTTTCTGGTGGCTCTTCTCCGTCTCTGGAGATTATTTTAAATTGCGTACCATGAATGTGGAATGGATGGATCATACCACCCATCATGTCGGGTTTATTGTAAATTTCCCACACTTCTGTGACCCCTTGCTGTTGTGTGAAGTCAATTCTTTCCGGATCAAACTTCTTTCCATTTATCGCTACCATATCCATCATCCCAAAGAGTTCTATCTTCTTTGTGACTGGCAAACCTTTCTCTTTTTCTGTCAATGAAAAATCATTCATTTCTCCCGGAATTCTGCTAATCGCTCCGCTTTGTTCAGAAACCTCAAATGGTAACAGGACAGATCCATCCTCATTTATTAACGCCAGGTCATTTTCTGTATTAAGCTGTGAAAAATCAATAACAATTTCTGCCCTCTCAGAAGGCGTCAACGTAACCTCTTTTAAATTAACCGGTTCATTCAAGTAACCGCCATCCGTTGCGATTTGAATGAAAAAATTCCCTGTATTCAATTTAAATGTGAAATTCCTCGCATTCGATCCATTTAATAGACGAAGACGTATTTTCTCCTTATTTACAGTCAACTTGGGATTCAACGTCCCGTTGATTAGTAAAGTATCACCGATTGTCCCGTCTTCATTTTTTGCAGAACTAAAATTCAATTGTTTTTTATCGTCAAATATTTTATCTTGAAAAATTAGAGGAATATCATTCTTCCCATAATCAGTTGGCAATCCAAGACTTGTCGAATTATCATCCTCGATATAAAGCAGTCCTGCAAGTCCATTATATACCTGTTCAGCCGTTTTGCCCTTAGGATGAGGATGGAACCATAATGTTGCCGCTTCTTGCACTACTTTAAATTCAATGATCTTTTCTTCTCCCGGTTTAATCACATCATGCGGTCCACCATCTGCATCCGCTGGCACTTCCAGTCCATGCCAATGGAAAGTAGTATCCTCGTCAAGCTCATTGATCGTTTTAATTTTTACAGTTTCGCCTTTTTCAAGACGAAGCATCGGTCCTAGAAACGCTCCGTTGTAGCCATAGGTAGTTGTTTCAATCCCATCGAATATCTCAGTTTTCCCTTTTTGTGCTCTAACGATGTAGACTCCTTCTTCATCATCGCGTTCAAGCATGGAAGGGATTTTCAATTCATTTTCCCCGGTTGAGTCGTTTAAACTGACAACCTCGTCATGACTCATATGTCCTTCCATCATGTCGTCATTCATATCCATAGCTGAATGATCCATCTCTTCATCAGTCATCATGGAATGATCCATTTCCTCATCTGGTTGTGAATTAGAATTACTACAACCGCTGATAACCAATATACTTATCGCCAATGCGGTAATCTTCATTTTTATTTCCATTACTGATTACTCCTCTCCTATTGTTCATTTCCTTTGCAGTGTATCAAAATAATATGAAAAAAATATGCATACGAATGGAGTGTATAAAAATCGTCATAATAAATGCATAATATTTGCATACTTTATAGGAACACTAAAAGGCAGATCAACTCCTTAAATACTTCTCGTGGGGCATTATGGGCACTTTGTTTCATCTGATGTAACATTGAATGAAGGCGGGATTTACTGCCCGATAATAATCGTTCATAATTTTGTCTTATCTTCTCCATGGAAAATGGATATATGAAAGATATCATTATGTGTAAGAGGGATACAAAAGAAATCAATCCCCAAACATACAGGAGGTATTCATTTTGAAAAAATGGTTATTGTCAGCGGTTTTCTTAAGTGTTTTGTTTGTTCTTGCCGCGTGTGGCGGGAAGGATACAAGTAATGATACTGGGCAGGTCAAAAATACAAGTTCTTCGGATGAAGCAATTGTAAACAATGACATAAATATTTCAGCAATCAACTTTGAATTCGATCTGGAAGAATACACTGTAAAAGCTGGCGAAAAGGTGAAAATATCTTTTGCAAACGAAGAAGGAATGCACGGGATTGCTATCGATGGCCATGATGTCGACATTAAAGGTGATGGAGAGGCTACTTTCACACCTACAAAGCTAGGAGAATATACAATCTATTGTAATATTCCATGTGGGACGGGACATGCCGATATGAAGTCAACACTGATTGTCACATAAACTGATAGCCGATAAATAAACTACAGATTCCTATTAAATAATTTCACTAACTTATATGAAAAGCAGACAATAAGAGAATAAGTCATCGAAGTGTATTTTTCTACAAGGGGGAAGCGTAAAATCCTTCACCTTGTTTTTTTTTTTTGAATACAACCATTTTATCTTTTACATACTTTTTATCCGAATGCCATATCCAATATCATCATTGCTGCAAATCCAATCACCAAGTACACTGAAGCAAATCTTTGTTTCCATTTTCCTGAGAACCCGGAATAACCTTCTCCACTACTACAGAAATCATCGCTCCTACCGAAAAACTCAAAGCAAACGGGAGAGGTGGTGCCATCAATGTAACAGCAAGAACCCTCATCACCACGGTGTGTATGAAAATCGACATAATAAACCCATAGAGTTCGCATACTTTATGGGAATTCTGAAAGGAAGAAATTATTGAGGTACTTGCGATGACCGGGCCATTAATATAAGAAAGCCAATTCCTACTCTTGAAGGAGTTAGAATTGGCTCTATTTGGTGTTCTTTTCTTTTCAATTTATTAAATTTGCTTTCTTATAGACGCAATGCATTCAACACCACAGATACTAAACTGGGCGCGTCGCTGTATCTATGGTCGCAAGGCCTTACGCTCTTGTTCTTGCTTACGCATCCCATATCGAGTCATGCCCCGTGGCTTGTACACCGACAGTATTATTATCATAATTAACACCAGCAGGCCAACTCCGGCGTGAAGAAGTTCACCCCGCATCCCGACAAGATCGACACTTCCATCCTCTGCCGCTACACCTACTAGGTAGCTCACTGTCTGCATGTTCAGCAATAAGACGAGGGTAGCAATGCTGGTTAGCAGAAGTTTAAAAAGGACCCAATAATGCCGAAACAAGCCCCACTTGGTACCCAGTGACAAAACAAGCCCAGTTAGCAGTGAGGCAAAGGCTAAGGGGACGATGGCGAACCAGCCAATCAACTCCATCGCAATCCAAACAGAATGCACAGTCTGAGCATCTTGCATCGTCAAAGCTGAAACAACGAGAACTAGGAAGCCAACGACCGCACCCAGCCAGCCAACAGAGGAAGTGATATGTGCGGTAAGTGCAAACTTGCGTAGACCGGGTGTCATAATCATAACTGTCGCATCCCTTGTTCTATAGGCGGTGTCTGAATACCGGTGCCATTAGAATTTAGATGGCGACCTGGACCATGTTCACCATCACTAAAGAACATTATGATGACAACGAGCACAATCAGGACGATTGCGATGAGTCCGAACATTTTCACCCAACTTGGTGTGTTGCTGGTCGATTCGCTGCCTGACTTGTCCATATCCTTATCCGTATCGCGTCCTGATTTTAATTTTCCCATTGAGAGATCCTCCCTTTTTTCAAAATCTCTTAGTATCCAAAATCAGTATAGCAATGTATTATGAACGGATGATGAACAGAGCGTTTCCTTTATTCATGTGTTTACGATTTGCTTTGAGTGATTGGGAGCGTAAAAGTAAAAGTAGTTCCTCTTCCTACTTCGCTTTCCACTTGGATATCGGTTTGATGAAGGACTAATAAATGCTTAACAATGGACAGTCCGATGCCTGTGCCCACCATTTTAGTACGCGATCTATCTGTTTTATAAAATCTTTTCCAAATGGATTGAATATCCTCTTGACTGATTCCCTGCCCATAATCCCGAATAGAAACCACCGCTTGTTGTTCTTTTTTCAAAATAACTTCTATGGAACTACCATTTGAGGAAATTTGGGCTGCATTTTGAATCAAATTAACGATCACCTGATCAATCCGATCCGAATCAGCATATACGTGGATGTCTTGTACTTCTTCAGTTATCAATTCCACATTTAGTTTTTTATTTACAAACTCAGGTTCCATACGTGCCATAACTTGACGAACCAGCTCTGACAGATTAAAGAGCACTGCGCGAATTTCCAACTGTCCAGATTCGATTTGGGACATATCGAGAAGATCATTGACTAGCTTAATCATTCGCTCAGTTTGTTCTTTCATGATAGTAAAATAATGGCGCTTTCGGTCACTGGGGATTTTATCATCCAAAAACGCCCTGGTAAACCCGTGAATCGAAGTAAGAGGGGAGCGTAAATCATGGGAAACATTAGCAACAAAATCCTTTCTCATCTGGTCTAGGCTGGCCAACTCATGCGTCATATAATTGAACGTCTCACCCAATTCTTCAAGCTCGTCATGGGTCCTGATGTTGACTTTCTGATTAAATTGTCCCTTTGCGATAAGAAGAGCAACCCGATTCATTTCCCGAAGTGGAGCGGTAATTCTTTTAGTAAGGTAATAGGTAAATAAGCCTGTAATGGTTATCGAAATAATAGAGGATGATATAAACAAATATTTCAATTGGATAAAACCTTCAGGATTTAAGTGCATATCAGTTAGATTGTTCTGAAATAACAAATAGGAAGCAACAGCAAAAACGAAATGTGACACAATTAATATGACGATATATGTGAGAAACAGCTTCAAAAAAATGCTTTTTATTCGAATCATTAGATGCCCACCTCAAATTTATAGCCAACTCCTCTTATGGTTTTCACCCTCCAATAAGAGTTGGAATCTCCCATTTTGTCTCGTATCCTTTTAATATGCACATCGACCGTTCTCTGATCCCCCTCAAAATCTAACCCCCATATTTGTTCCAACAGCTGCTGACGTGTAAATACTTGATTCGGGTGTATAGCGAGAAAATGTAGCAATTCCATTTCTTTAGGTGGTAACACAATCTCATTTTCATCATAGATTACCTTGTATTGCTGCAGATTAATCTTTAACAAGGGAAGTTCAATAATCTCATTTGTTCCTAATATCGGATTGGTTCGTCGCAGTACCGCTTTTATCCGTGCCATCAATTCATTCGGATCAAAAGGTTTCACTAGATAATCATCAGCTCCTAGGTCGAAACCTTTTAGTTTGTCGTAACTTTCACCTTTCCCAGTCAACATGATAATGGGTGTTTTATCATGTCTCCTTATTTCCTTACAAACTTCCCAACCGTCCATTTCGGGCATCATAATATCCAGAATGACAAGATCAGGGGGACTATCATAAAACATCTCTAACCCCTCCATTCCATCGTTTGCAATACTAACTAAATAGCCACTTTTTTCAGCGTATAAAATGATCAAATCACAAATGTAAGGATCATCTTCAATGACGAGAACTTTAATTTGCTTGTTCATTCATTGGCCTCCCCATTCTTTTACGTCTGATATATATAAAATAAATAATTCCATTGAATCCGATCCAGCGAGGGACATCCCCTTGTAAGGCGTCTTCGCTCAGTCCATAAAGCTATTCTTTGGTTCAATTCATATAGTAGCATCTTTTTATGAACAGAACTTGAACACAATCGATTGCGAAGAATAAAGGAATAGTATGTAGTTTAGATGACAATCAAGATAATTTTGAGATGCCATGAAGTGTTCTAACAAATATCCATATAAAAAAGTCAATGTCAACATTAAATGTTGGCATTGACTTTTTTTACTTATCTCTTGTCGATTCTTTAGATTCACTTTTTGTAAACATTATTCATTCAACGCTACCGATACCGAACTAAATACCATCACTTTAAGTTAGCAAATTTAGTTTTCCGAAATCGCAGTGAACAGAGCTGCGGAAAATTCTGCACGTGATGCTTCTTTTCCAAGATTAAAGTTTGATGTTTTGAATATTTCTGTTTGGTCAAGTGTTTTCAATGCGTGAATCGCATCATAGGCCCAGTGACTAGTTGGGATATCATTATAACTTGATGCGATTTGTACTTTTCCATCCATTTGTCCTTGAAGGTCAAAGGCCCGATCGACGATGGCTGCAAGTTGTGCAAGTGTAAGTTTGTCGTTAATACCAAATTCACCCGTTGCAAAACCTTGAATGATCCCCGCTTCAGTCAAAGCTGCAATATCAGCTGCAAATTTGTGATTTGGCGCGACATCCTTAAATGTTACTCCAGTTGATGCTTCTAATTTAAGCTCTCGATTTATCATTGCAGCTGCTTGTCCACGGGTAATTGATTTCTCCGGTCTGAATGTGGAGTCTTCGTAGCCAGTTATAACACCAATCTCGTTTAGTGCAATGATTGCCTCAAAAGCAGGATGTTTTATTGTTAGATCTTTAAATGCTTCACTCATCGGCTCTGCGGGTTTTATCTGTATAGGTTCAATAGAGACCTGGACGTTTGTCATACGTTTTGCTCCAGCATATTTAGGAGCCCAATAAGGGTCAGTCTTAAGGTTTGCCTTTAAAACACCACGGCTCTTAGCTGAGATGAACTCGTTGTTCCCAAGATAGATTCCAGTATGTGAAATACCTTTTTTATATGTATTCGCAAAAAATACAAGGTCTCCAGGTTGCAAATTGTCTTTACTTACCTTAGTTCCCACTTTGAACTGATCCGCTGAAGTTCTAGGTAAGCTAATATTAAATTTATTAAATACATATCTAATATACCCTGAACAGTCAAATCCAGCAGGAGTTGTCCCACCGAACTTATATGACGTTCCATAAAACTTTTCCGCATAGTTTGCAATATCATTCGAAGTTGCCGCACTTACCTTTGTTGACGACAAAAGTGGTAGCGCACTAATCAAAAAAACAGCCATTATTATTTGCATAAACCGATTTTTCATTCTCCACCCCAACTATATTTATTTTTATTTTTTCTTTGTGCAACATCATTATTTATCAATTCATGTATAACCTTAGCATAATAACCATGATTATCGCTTTACAATTCCAATACATTCGTATGACAAAACTAAGGATTAATTATGGAGAATTGGTGCGAAGTTTTGTAATGCATCTTATATTTTGACTTGGAAAACAGAAGAAATCGCCTAGATTCATAATCTAAGCGACTTCTTCTATGCTCTAGTGTCCTGGAACTTGCAAATTTCTATCTCATTTAATCTACTATAAATTTACCTACCATACCAGATTCCTTATGTCCAGGTACTGTGCAAATGAATTCATAAATTCCTGATTCAACCGGAGTAAATGTTAATGTCTCCGTACTTTTGGCCGCGGCATGGAGATGTATCACATTATTTTCTTTCCCATGATTATGTTGGGATCTATTGTCAAGTGAAAGGGATGGAACCTTGATTTCAATGTCATGCTCGAACTGATCTAGATTCGTAAGAGTCAAACTGACTTCCCTATCTTTCTCAACGATAATTTCATTTGCAGAGTACTTCATATCTGCGGTTTCTAGAACAATCAGTTGGCTTTCACGATCAGGATTTTCAGTTGGCGTAGTTGTCACTGAATGATGACGATTTAACGACTCTAATTCCATTAGGTTTTCAGAACTTTCGACAAATGTATTACCCCCAATCAGATAAACAGCAATAACACTCGAGAGTAATATAGGTTTTAATAACCACTTTTTACTAGGTATTTTCGAATTTTTAGATGTTTTCAAAATAACCATGATAAAAATTGTACCAATGGATAGAAATAAAAATAGCCGTATCAATTGAAGCGACTGTTCTACACGAATCATCTCGCCAAGCATTGCCCCCATCATACCGCCCATTAACCCAGCCATTACTCCTTCTAATACTGGAAGAATCCCAAAACATACTCCACATAATGTGCCCGCAACCACGCCAATAACCATCGAAAGGGTCGTTGAGAGAAATAGGTTACCTTGATAAGTTGCACCTAATAGAACGCCGGCAGTCAATCCCACATTCATCCCAAAGAACATTGAAATCATCATTCCTTGCATCGTTCGAAACTTTTTTCTCCAAAATACCGACAAAATAACAATTACAAATGCTATCAAACCAAGTGAACCTAACACAAATAATTGATAGTTCCCCATTAATCCCCGTCCTTCTTTAACTGAAAATACTTATGTTTCGATATTGTAACAATAGGCTATATACCTTATAAGGGTATGTACTATGAACAGTCTAAATGACTGATACGCGAAAATAATCATGTGTTCCTTTGATGGATATTTTGCATTAATTCTGCATATTTAACGGGTATACTTGAGATGTACTAATATTGGATAAATGAGAGAAAGGAGTTATTTTTATGTCAAATCATTCACATCATCACCCCGAACCGGAAAAACATATGACAACAGATGAGCACCAACATCAGAAAGCACATGATTCTCATGGCGGACATCATGATCATCATACGCACATGGTAGAGGATTTCAAAAAACGATTTTACATTTCGTTACTTATCACAATTCCCATTTTGATCCTATCACCGATGATTCAAATGTTTCTTAGCGTTGATTGGCGTTTTAACGGGGATATATATATCCTATTTGCACTTTCTACCTTTGTATTCTTTTACGGGGGTTGGCCTTTCCTTGCAGGGACTAAGGATGAGCTGAAAGATAAAGCCCCCGGCATGATGACGCTGATTTCATTGGCAATTACCGTTGCATATGTGTACAGCACAGCCGCAGTATTCGGTTTTGCAGAAAATGATTTCTATTGGGAATTGGCCACACTAGTTGATATCATGCTACTTGGTCACTGGATTGAAATGCGTTCTGTAATGGGTGCGTCAAAAGCTTTAGAAGAACTAGCCAAGTTGATGCCTTCTGAAGCTCATCTCATCGACGATGGTGGAAATATTACAGAAGTGGACGTAACGGAGTTGAAACAAGGAGATCATGTACTCGTCAAGCCTGGTGAGAAAGTACCAGTGGATGGTCAAATACTTGAAGGGAAATCGACAATTGACGAATCGATGCTGACAGGTGAATCGGTTCCGGTAGAAAAAGATGTCGGCTTAGAAGCTATTGGTGGCTCGATAAACGGGGAAGGATCTCTTGTCATTTCTGTTATGAAGACTGGTAGTGAAACATATCTATCGCAAGTCATCACCTTGGTTAAAGAAGCACAAGAATCCAAATCACGTGCCCAAGATCTTGCCAACAGAGCTGCAAAGTGGTTGTTTTATGGTGCGTTGGCAGCAGGTTTGATAACGTTCATAATCTGGATTTCGCTTGGTTATCCAGTTTCATTCGCCATGGAAAGAATGGTGACAGTTCTAATCATTGCATGTCCACATGCTTTAGGATTGGCAGCTCCATTGGTTGTAGCCGTTTCTACATCCATCGCGGCAAAAAATGGGCTTCTCATACGAAATCGGGCAGCATTTGAAGGGGCGCGAAATATTGAAGCAGTCGTTTTCGATAAAACCGGTACACTTACAAAAGGGGAGTTCGGTGTAACAAACATTGCAACATCAGAAGATTTCAGTGAGGAAGAAGTCATTTCCTATGCAGCCGCAGTCGAAGCTCAATCCCAACACCCTCTTGCGAAAGGTGTAACGATGAAAGCGAAAGAGATGGGTATCCCTCTTCAACGGACGGAGAATTTCCAATCACTGACCGGTAAAGGTCTCGAAGGAACAGTAGATGGAAAGCAGGTATTGGTCGTCAGTCCAGGCTATGTGAAAGAGCTGAATCTTAAATATGATAACGTTCAATTCGATAAGTGGTCATCGGAAGGGAAAACAGTAGTATTCACATTAATCGACAAAAAACTTGCCGGAATGATTGCTCTAGCCGATATCGTCCGTGAAACAGCTGTAGATGCCATTAACGAGCTAAAAGAAATGAATGTCAAATCAATCATGCTGACGGGCGATAATGTAAAAGTGGCACATTATGTAGGTGTGCAACTCGGAATGGAAGAAATTTTTGCTGAAGTCCTTCCACACGAGAAGTCCGAAAAGATTGAGCATATCCAAAAAGTTGATCGTCTTCGAACTGCGATGACTGGAGATGGTGTAAACGATGCTCCTGCCCTTGCAAAAGCAGATCTCGGCATTGCTATAGGTGCTGGAACTGATGTAGCCATTGAAACAGCTGATGTCGTTCTTGTCAAAAGCAATCCGCTTGATGTTGTAAATATTATTAAGCTTTCGAAAGCTACCTATCGAAAAATGACACAAAACTTGTGGTGGGCTGCTGGATATAATATCGCCGCAATTCCATTGGCAGCTGGTGTTCTATATCCAATCGGCATTGTTCTAAGTCCAGCCGTTGGAGCAATATTAATGTCTTTAAGTACCGTAATTGTAGCAATCAATGCAAAACTTCTGAAATTATGATGACTAAAGGTATTTCATGCAATTCTGTAGAAATGAATAGGCATATCTCATTCTAACTTAAGCAAAGTAAATACTAATACCCACTTCTTAAGATGGTATTAGTATTTACTTATTATAAGAAATAATTTAACGGTTTTACTTTACTTTTACATAATAACAAATCCATGAAAATTGTTTTTCTGCGACAGCTCTTTTCTTGTTTAGAACTCATCTAGAGGTTCCTTCTTCTATCCGTTGCTTTCCGCGGGGCGACGGGATTCACCTCTTCTTCCACTCCAATAACTGAGATGATCCGAGTACAAAAAAATAGCCCAATCTAGTAAGATGGAGATGACGAAACTACCATCAAAGAAAGGACGACTTTTATGAGCAATCCGAAGATTACTACCGAAAATTACACTACACAGAAACGCTGTTACAAAGATAATAACAACTTTGAATCCCTTTATAAATAAATTAGATACACACCCATAAGACAAAAACCAATTAAAGCAACCAGTAAGCTATAATTATTGGATGATTGCCTAATTGATTCAATTAGGATTTCCTTTATCGTAACCATATAAATTGTTCCGACTGTCAAACTTATTAGGAATGCCCATATTAGATTGTTTTGCTGACCTATCATCTCTCCAATTAATGCCCCAAGTGCAACGGGAATAGCAACGATTATAGAAAGGAGAAACAATATATGAAATCTAATTCCTGCAATAAATAATGGAGTAAATAATATCATTCCCTCGGGAATATTGTGCAATATTAACGCTTGTAATAAGGCAGTGCTAAATTGAGAGTGTTCACTAGTTCCTAGAACCACCCCTACAGGAAAATTGTGAATAGAAATAATTACAGCTAAGAATAAACCTATTCTTACATTCTGTTGTTTACGTGATGTTGAACCTTCAGGGGTATTACGAAACCCTGAATGAATAAGCTTGAATAAAATAACTCCTGCAAAGAAACCTAAGAAAAAAACAACCCAATTACCTAGTTGTATGGCTTCGGGTACGATTTCAAAACTTATTAACCCTAAGATTAGCCCAGTACATACAGCATAGATGGTACCAATACTCTTCTTAAAACCATTTATAAAACTTGCAATAACTCCACCTACGCCAATTCCAGCAAAAGTTGATAAAAAACCGATAAACCAGACATGCGTCAATAAACCATCCTTCAGTTGTTTGTCTATATGTTTATATGGTCGTTGACTATCAATTATGATATTGAATTTTGTATGTAAGTTCAATGTAAGTTCAATCTACATTGAATTTCATTTCCTATATATTTAATTCTTGATGCTGAAGATCCGATTTTTCAATTTGAATCGTAGTGTGTTCAATTTTGTAAGTTTCACGTATCAGATTGATTGCCTGTTGAAGTACTTCTTGTTCATCCTTCTCCTCTTCAATTAGAATGTGACAGCTTAACATATCCAGCCCCGATGTAATCGTCCAAATATGAAGATCATGGACATTTTTCACACCTTCAATATTTTCAAATTCAGCTAAAACTTCTGCTTTATTAATCATCAAGGGTGAGCCTTCCATTAAGACATGAATACTCTGCTTAAGCACTCCCCATGCACTTTTCAATATCAATAAAGCGACTATCACTGAAATGATCGGATCTGCAATATACCAGTCAAATAGGAGCATGAGCAGACCAGCTAATATTGCACCAACCGAACCTAAAGCGTCACCGATTATGTGTATATACGCGCTCTTTAAGTTAATATTCCCTTTTACATCTGCTTTTTTTAGAAGAGCCATAGCACTAAGAAGATTTGCCGCTAATCCGATGAATGCAATGATCATCATCGTTCCACTTGCGACTGTTGGCGGTTCATTTAACCGTTGTATTGCTTCATTGACGATAAACCCGGCAACTACAAATAACGTAACGCCATTAAATAAAGCGGCGAGGATTTCAAATCGATAATACCCATACGTCTTATTCGGAGATGGCGGTCTACTTGCAAACCAAATTGCCACGAGGCTTAGAGCCATCGAGCTTGCATCCGATAGCATATGACCACTATCTGATAACAGTGCTAAACTATTTGTGAACAGCCCCCCGAAAAACTCCAATAGCATAATGAGTGTTGTAATGGATAAGGCAATGATGAGCCCCCGCTTATTCCCTTCTCGTTTTTCCGCAAAATGATTATGCTCATGGCTCCCCATTCAAGGGCCCCCTTCATGTAGTTGTATTTTTCATATGTTTCATTATATACCTAGCATCAAACCCTACTCCCTGAAGCAATGAAGATCCTCTACGTGATTGCCATGGTAAACCTAAAAAGTATAAGCCTTTTACCGGGCTTATCCCCCTGTTGTGATTAATCTTTTTCTGCTGACCAACTACACCATCCACATTTAGCCATTCATAATCTTGTTGGAATCCAGTTGCCCAAATAATATTTTTCACTTCAAGGGTAGTTGAATCTTCAAATACAACATGATCGTACCCCCCATTTACGACCCTCCCTTTTAACGTAACTTCCCAATCTTTTATGGCTTTTTTTAATTCACTACCGAAGATAGGATCGCCCTTTTTTTGCAATAAATTCCCGATGAATGACTTGTTCGTCACTTTTAGTATTCCCAATTTATCTAACCACCAAAACACACTCATTCCACCAATCGTTAATGGGAAATAGCTTGGCCTTTTACTTATAGCCAAATATGTATCTTTATCTTCCGACAACTCAACCGCTATTTGAGCGCCACTATTACCACCTCCAACAATAAGCACATTTCCCTGTTTAAGTTGACTAGGATTCTTATACTCAGATGAATGTAGCTGTAAGATATTTTTACTAAAGGAATCCGAAAATGCGGGAATCAGCTTCTTTTGAAATGGACCTGTGGCAACCACAACATTCGATGTGTTAAATATTCCTTTTGTTGTTTCTACACAAAAACCTTCTTCATTTTTTGTTACGGAAATAACCTCAGTATTCAATTCAACAGGTAATGCAAATATTTCCGTATAGTGCTTTATGTAATTTGCGATTTCATCTTTTGAGGGAAACCCCTGTTGTTCTCCATCTAGGATAAGACCAGGCAATGAACTATACATCCTAGGTGTAAATAACTTTAAGGAGTCATACCTGTTTTTCCACACCTCACCCAAAGCCTGCCCTTTATCAATAATTAAAAACCTCTTATTACTTTGTTTTAAATAATAACCCATCGCCAGTCCAGCTTGACCAGCCCCTATAACAATTGCCTCATACTGCATAAATTTATCCCCCTAACAAGAGTATTTTCAAACGCAAAGAAGCCAGAGGAGTGACAACTGCGGCTTCTTTTGGCTTCTTTAATACTATTCTTTACTCAACTGACTTTTTCGATTTTATAAAAAACATACAGGTAGCAATAATCACAAATGCCACTAATGCCAAAAATGGTATCGTAACGAACCCGAACCAATTAATATACTGTGCACTACAAGGCACACCGCTTACGCATGGCTTGATGCCCCCAAAACCGGGTATCTTCTGCTCTAAATAATGCAAGAACGATATGCTTCCCCCAATTATGGATAACGGGAGTACGAACTTTTTAACGGAAATGTCATTCTGGAAAGTCCCAATCCCCAATATCAAAGTAAGTGGGTACATAAGAATACGTTGATACCAACATAATTCACATGGAATATATCCTTTGATTTCACTGAAGTACAGGCTTCCGAACATGGCGATTAAAGAGACAACCCATGCAATATATAATAAGAATCCCTGCGGCTTGGATTTATTTTCTTTATTCTCCATCATTCTGCATCCTTCGTCGCTTGCTCTATTGCCGTCTTAATGGCTTCATAATCAAATGGGTCCTCCATCATTTTTCCGTTTATAACAATGGTCGGAGTCAAAGATACGCCAACTTCTCTTACTAAATCTTCGTCAAGCTTAACGCTATCCATAGTCGCTTCTTGTTCCATGTCTTCTTTTAAATGTGTTTGATCAATCTCAGGCAATCCGACTGCAATTTCAAGAATTCTTTCTGGAGTTATCCATTGTGCATCATGATTTTCAGTTGGCTGTGCATCAAACAATGCTTGATGAAAATCCCAATACACACCTGGATTCCGCTTAAAGACCGATTCAGCGGCAATCGATCCTAACGTAGATTCTTTACCGTGGAATAATACGTTTACAAATGCAAATTTAACTGTACCTGTTTCGATATAATCATTAACTAATTTCGGATAAATCATTTCACCCCACGCTTTACATGCAGGACATTTAAAATCACCGAATTCAACTACTGTGACAGGTGCATCTTTCTCCCCAAGTAAGGGCTGCCCAGTGATATCGATTTGCTTTATGTCAGTTGGTAAGGCTTCCTGTTTATTGCTAAATACGACGACTGCTGCCAATATAACTACGACCACGAGTGTCAAAACTACCGCCATTTTCATCTTTGAATTCTTATTCTGCTTCATAAAATACCTCTTCTCTAATATTTATTATTAAATGCTAGCCATTAATCCAAAATAGAGCGAAAGGAAACTGAACATCCCCATGAAAAATGGAACAACTGCGGGCGTCTTTTTCCTAAAGCTGTACACGATCAGCCACATGAAGATGATCGCCACTACGAAAAATAATGTATTTATTGTATTGAATCCAAATTGCAAACTCATTGAAGGTTCAATGACCCCTGAATAAAAGTAATCAAATATAGCTGAAGGACCGTTGCCTGCGAGAGTTATCTCGATACTATGAGGAGGTTCCTGTTGTCCCAGTACCCCTGTCGAAACGAACGTAAAGAATAGAAGAACGCTTTCGAACTTCAGCCACGGTAATGGATTGATTTGCTCTTGTTTTTTCAATTTGTGTTTAATCCAGAACCCATTTATAAAAGCAAAAAATAAAACAGGTATGATGGTCAGATGCTTCACTAATAAGGCTTGGCCATAGGGTATCATCCATGCGTCCGCATATTCGTTTACATCAATTACCAATGTCATAAGAAATAATCCAGTTCCCGCAATCGTAAGAAAACACATGATTGCCAGAGGGGTAAACCATCTTAAATAAGAAAGCCAATTCTCTTGGTTTTTTGAACACCAACCGACGACAAGGAGTATACCGATCCATATGGTAACAGCTAAAAAGTGCAATGAGTGATAGATGAATCCACTCCATTCGGTAAGCGATGCTGCGTGACTCGCCCATCCTAAAGCAAGGAGCAGAACGATGGTGAAAGCCAATGAAATGCCAGAAAGTACTTTGCTTTTCAATACCGGGAACAACGATACAAACAAGTAAAAGAAAATTGCAAGTATGACCGTGAAATTCCATGCCTTTCCTACTTCAAAGCCCGTTAAAACATTTTGTATAGTCAACATCAGACCGATATCTTCATAAAGAAATAGGATAATCCTGATCACAGGTGCAACCGAAAAGAACACAACACCTAACACCGCCAACTGAATTAACCGTTTAGAAATACGAATTTCAGGTTTCAACCGTTCCGGAATGAATTGAATGATGAATGCGCCCATCAATAGTGAAAAACATAGATACAATAAACTTTCAGAAATATAAACCCAAATCATTTACTTGTGCCTTCTTCCTATGATCCAGCCAAAAAATCCGCCAGCTATCGTAAACAAAGCGACAAGGATGACAACAAGGACATCATTTGAAGCTACTTTTGATGGAACTTCAACTAGCTGCTCTACTGGGTCTTCAATAGGCTCAGCAGGTGTTTCTCGAGATTCTTCGGATTTTGACGGATCCTCTAATTCTTCTTGATTTACTATGAATGAATAAGTTCCCTCGATTGGGTGGCCATCCGCACCAATAATCTTCCATTCCACTGTGTATGTACCATTCTCTAACGGCGACATGAAACCACCTGTCATCACGTTATCAGTCACTTGCGTATTACCGATGATGATTTCCTCTTTGATTTCATTAAAGACTTTCACTGTACTTGTCGATTCGATTTTCGAATTAAATTCCATTACAATTTCATAGACTTCTTCAGCCACTTCTTCCCCATTAGCCGGTGATGAACTCGTTAAACCGGTATGTGCAGAGACAGTGCTTGTATATGCGAACAACAAAATAAGTGTTGCACTAATAATCCTCTTCATTTCTTCTCTTCCTCTCTAAAGCGATGGCGATACTTTTTAATTCAAATTTATTGTAACAGAAAAGCCACTCATTAAAACAGCCATTTGAATATTATAATTGACAATTTTTCAACTGTTGAATATGATAAGTATAATCAAATGAATATTTGAATGAGGTGAAGGGATAATGGAAAAAATCAAAGAAATAATTGGCTCTACTGCAACAGATACATGTGAAACATTTTGTTACAACGAAGCAGTCGTTAAACGCGTCAACGAGCGGATAGACGAAATCAGTGGTGTCGAATTACTATTTAAAGCCCTTGCAGATGCCAATCGCTTGAAAGTCGCCTATGCGCTTACACTAGAAGAGGAAATGTGTGTCTGTGATGTTGCCAATGTCTTGAAGACATCCAATGCAAACGCCTCCCACCATTTGCGTTATTTACGCGATATGGGAATTGCTGCTTCCAAGAAAAAAGGAAAGCTTGTCTTTTATTCCTTGGTTGACGAACACGTCCATCAATTGGTGAATATTGCGCTCGCGCATTCGAAAGAAGGATGGCACAAATGAGTTCAGACAAAAATGTTTATAGACTGCAAGGCCTATCTTGTACCAATTGTGCTGCAAAGTTTGAAAAAAACATTCGTGAGATAAAGACAGTTGACGATGTACAATTGAATTTCGGTGCGTCAAAAATAACTGTGTTAGGAGATGCATCCGTAGAACAATTAGAAAAGGCTGGAGCCTTTGATGGAATCAAGGTTTATCCTGAAAAGCAACGAATTGTTGAAGTGAAAGAGCCATTCTGGAAAAAACGGGAGAATCAGACGACCGTTGTATCCCTATTCCTGCTAATTCTTGGCTATATAGCTTCATTTTATAAGGGAGAAGAAAGTATACTAGCTATCGTTCTCTTTGCTTCAGCCATTCTCGTTGGAGGGTATAGTCTATTCAAGGTTGGATTGGTAAATCTAACTAAATTGCAGTTCGATATGAATACCCTTATGACAATTGCTGTTATTGGAGCTGCTATTATCGGCGAGTGGGGCGAAGGTGCCCTTGTTGTCTTCCTTTTTGCTATAAGTGAAGCTCTCGAAGGTTATTCGATGGACAAAGCGCGTAATTCAATTCGTTCTCTAATGGATATCGCCCCAAGCACAGCTACCATTCGACGCGGTAACAATGAGTTCGAAATTGACGTAAATGATATTCTAATTAATGACATTATGATCATTAAGCCTGGTCAAAAGATTGCGATGGATGGAGAGGTTGTAAAAGGTGATTCTTCCATCAACCAGGCAGCCATTACAGGTGAATCTGTTCCCGTCCATAAAACTCTCGGTAACGAGGTATTTGCGGGAACAATTAACGAAGAAGGTTCCCTAGAAGTACGAGTAACAAAACGAGTAGAAGATACTACAATCGCCAAGATTATCCACTTAGTCGAAGAAGCTCAAGCAGAAAAGGCACCTTCCCAACAATTTGTGGATAAATTTGCGAAGTACTATACACCTGCCATATTGATCATTTCCCTCTTGATTGTTGTAGTGCCACCTCTATTTTTCGGTGGTGTCTGGAACGAATGGATTTATAGAGGTCTTGCGGTTCTGGTTGTCGGTTGTCCTTGTGCGTTAGTAATTTCAACCCCTGTTGCAATTGTGACGGCAATTGGAAATGCTGCACGAAATGGCGTTCTCATAAAAGGCGGTATCCATTTGGAAGAAACGGGACGTTTAAAAGTGGTGGCGTTTGATAAGACAGGAACATTGACACAAGGTACGCCAGAAGTAACGGATATCGTTCAATTGACAGATATGAGTACCGATGAAATTCTTCGTATCTCAGCATCTATTGAAAAATTCTCGCAGCATCCATTAGCTTCTGCTATCATCAGAGATGCCGAAAAACAAAATTTGAAATTAGTTCCTATTGATGATTTTCAATCAATAACGGGTAAAGGTGCAAAAGCAACTATTAACAATGATCTTGTCCATATCGGGAGCCCTAATATGTTCAGGGAATTGTTATCCCTGCCCGAACAATACGAACACCAGATTGAAACACTTCAAAAAGAAGGTAAAACAGTGATGTTGTTAGGCATCGGTAATGATGTGAAAGGCTTGATCGCAGTCGCAGATCAGGTTCGACAAAGTAGCTTGACGATTATACAGAAGTTATATCAATTAGGTATACAAAAAACGATTATGCTCACTGGAGATAATCTGGCTACGGCAACTGCCATTGGTAGCCAACTTAGCCTTTCTGAAGTTAAAGCTGAATTGATGCCACAAGATAAATTGGATACAATCAAGTCTCTCCGCAACCAATACGGAAATGTTGCCATGGTCGGTGACGGTGTCAATGATGCACCTGCCTTAGCCAGTGCAACTGTAGGGATTGCGATGGGTGGCGCTGGTACTGATACTGCACTGGAAACCGCTGACATTGCTCTAATGGCTGACGACTTAGAAAAGTTGCCTTATACCATCAGTCTAAGCCGCAAAACGCTAAACATTATTTTGCAGAATGTTTCATTCGCATTAGGTCTTAAATTAATAGCCCTACTGCTGATTATTCCAGGTTGGTTAACGTTATGGATGGCGATTTTTGCGGATATGGGTGCTACTGTCATTGTTGTACTGAATTCTCTTCGATTAATGCGTTCTAAGTATTAATAAATTACAAACTAATTCTACTTGTGTCCATACATCCATTGTCACTTAAGGAGTTATTTTAAACGTTATTTTGCGATTAATGCACGGTTATTGAAACTTTGATGTAGTGATGATAATTGAATAACTTTTTCAGGCACAAAAACTCCAAGGAAAATTCTCCATGGAGTTTTTGTATGCTTTATAAACAATTGTGTTGCATAAATGGATTCAATTCATATTTAATACCAACACTGCAACAATAATGTTGGGTAAAAATTCCGTGATTACAAATGTGTCTGTCGCTCTTACCTACTCTGTCTTAAAATTCTCAAACGTTTGCGTCATCATTTCTGACAGCTGAGATAAGTTTGTTGCAGAGGAAGCAATTTCTTTCATCACAGCAAATTGTTCTTCTGTCGCAGTGTTGTTTTGTTGACTGATTATAATTCCATCATTCGCCTTGGCACCAATCATTTCGATTAACTGCACCAATTGTTTACTTTGCCTAGCCATCTCTTGAATATAGCGTGAAACTTCCGCTGTTTTCGGTGTTACATCTGCAATGGATGCATTCACCTGGATAAACATGTTATTCGCCTGCTCGGTTTCAATCATTCCGGCTTTTGTCTTGTTCGTTCCGATTGCCATTGAGTTCACTGCCTCTTCTGTTTCCCTTTGAATCTCAATAATTAGATGGGCAATCCTCTCTGATGATTGCGATGATTGTTCAGCAAGTTTACGCACTTCATCAGCCACGACTGCAAAACCTTTCCCCATTTCGCCCGCGCGTGCTGACTCGATAGCTGCATTTAGTGCAAGCAAATTCGTTTGGCTCGCAATACCTGTAATAATTGAAATAATATCGTTGATTTCTTGGGATCGCTCGTTCAAGTTTTTAATAATAATAGATGTTTCTGCAACGTTGCTGTCGATTCCCTCCATATGATTGAGCACAATTCCGATTGCCTCCATCCCCTTTGATGAAGCAACTGAAACTTCTTGAGCCAATGTCGCCACTTCTTCACTCTTCGTAATCGATTGGTCAATCCCATCCGACATAGTCGCGACAATGGAAATGGCTTCTTCAACATTCCTCAGTTGCTCTTGCTCTCCTTTCACTACTGCTTCTGAAGTTGCGGTTATTTGTTCCACAGCCCTCGTATTTTCATATGTACTGGCCGTTAATTGTTCTGAAGAACTAGCCACTTGCATAGACACCTTTTTTGTTTGATCCAGCAAAAACTTTAATTGAGCAATCATTCGATTCACCGCGTTCAATAAAACAGCAGTCTCATCATTGCTCGTAGATTCCTGTAATTTATAAGATAAATCCCCATCTGCCACTCTTACAAGTGAAGTAGACGCAAGCTTAATTCGATTTATAATTGGCCTCGTCAATAAATAATAAATAATGAGTGAAACAATTAAAATAAGCACTGTTGAAATGAAGACACTTAAAGCAGTTGCATTCTTTATTTCTTGAATACGGATTGATGCATCAGGGGCACCAACAGCCCAAATTCCAACAATTTCACCACTTCCATTTTTTAATGGTGCATATACCGTTTGGTGAGTATGACCAAGTACTTCGGCCTTTATGTGGAATATTTCGCCTTTAGTCAATACTTGATCTGCAACTTTTTTTATAGCTTTAGTCCCAATTCCTCGTTCGCCCGCGGACATCTCGCTAGATGTGATACTCGTATTACCTGCGAATAATGTCGCTGTATCTCCGTTCGTTAATTCTTCAATTAAATCAACAATCTCGAAATTATTATTCATTACTACTGATCCCTTAAATAAATTCTCTCCTTCCAATTTCCACTCACCAGGATATTTATAATCAATAACTGCTAATCCCATTTGCAAATCAGATTGAGCCTTTTCCAGCGCTTCTCCCTCGATAATGGATATCACATTATTCGCTTGTTGATAACCTAATATAGCGAATGAAACTATTAAAATGATTGTCGTGCTGATAAAAAGCTTCAGCCTTATCGACCAATTATCTAATAAGCGAAACATAAATATCTGCCTCCAAATTCTATTTACCTGGCAATAGTCCCCTAGTATTCATCCCGATAATTCACATTCACTTTCCGAACATAACGTCTGATAATAAATAGAACGATTGAAGCGACAATAGCCGTAACGGATACAAGTTGTGCCGCCCGAAGTTCACCAATGATATACAAACTATCCGTCCGCATCCCTTCGATGAAGAGCCGTCCAGTGGAATACCAAACGAGGTAAAACAAGAACATTTCGCCACGCTTCAAGTTTCCTCTGCGCAGCAAAATTATGATGATAAGCCCCACAATGTTCCACAGCGATTCGTAAAGAAATGTAGGATGATATGTCACGCCTTCAATCGTCATTTGTTTCATGATCCAATCCGGAATGATTGTCGTTTCAAGAAACTTTTCCGATACAGGACCGCCATGCGCTTCTTGGTTCATGAAATTGCCCCATCGTCCAATTATTTGACCTATCAGAAGTCCAGCAGCTGCTATGTCCGCCGTTTTCCAAAACGAAACACCGCGACGCTTCGTGTAAATATATGTCGTAATAAAAGCACCAAACAACGCACCGTGGATGGCGATGCCACCCTCCCAAATTTGAATGATTTGCCCTGGATTTTCTTTATAGTAATCCCAAGAGAAAATGACGTAATAGATCCGTGCACTGATGATGGAAATTGGAATCGCCCACACAAGTAAATCCGTCAAAAAATCCGGATGCATGCCACGTTTCTTCATTTCCTTCTGAACGACAATAAATGCTAGAACGATGCCGAGTGCTATCAAAATCCCGTACCAACGGACTCCGAATGACCCAAGCGAAAATGCAAACGGATTTATTGCAAGAATATTAAACATAGATCTATCCCCTTTCCATATCCCACACGATTACAAATCTATCGTTTGATTAGCCACCTAAAAAGTATCCACGAGATATTTCCCTTTCAAAACTTCGCACTATATTTCTCCAATAACATCAAAACCCCATAAAACCGCCAAAAAAAGGACTTAGCCAAATAATAATATACGTCAAACCATCAAAGAAGAGCAGTACGCCCATCGCAATCATGATATATCCCCCAACTTTCGTAATTACCCGGTTGTGTTTTTGTATCCATGAAACTCGGGTTATAAATAGGGACATAAGGAAAAATGGAATTGCGAATCCAAGAACGTACGCACCCATATACCATACACCCGAGCCTGGGTTTTGAGACGCCATCATGAAAACAGCCCCCGTGATAGGCCCTGTACATGGGGTCCATCCCGCTGCAAATGCAAGTCCTATGAGGAACGTACCAAAATAACCGGCTGGACGATTTTTAAATTGTAATTTTTTCTCCTGCATAAGAAACTTAGGTGTGAAGAAACCTAAAATCATCAAACCGAAGATAACAATGAAAATCGCACCTATCTGTCGTAAAAGGTCCTGGTACTGATAAAAGAATGTACCGACAAGTGATGAGCTATAACCGAGAAAGATGAAAATTACTGAAAATCCGATTAGAAAAAAAATTGTATGTAAGATCCCGCTTTTCCTAAATCTCTTTTTATCTGATTTAAGTTCATCAAGCGACATTCCCGTTATGTAAGATATAAAAGCTGGATATAACGGTAATGTGCAAGGAGATATAAAATTCAAAAATCCTGCACCAAACGCAAGAAATAGGTTCAAATCCGCAAACATCTATTTAGGCTCCTTTTTTCAAAATACCAAAGAACAGCGTAGACTATTTTACGCACGATTGGTGCACTAATCTGGCGAATCAAATCGCCCAATAAGTAATTGTATCCAAAACTCCAATTACGATTAATACAAAGCCAGCAGAACGTTGTATAACTCTTCCTATTTTCATGCTTCGCTTCATAATTAAGCGCTTCGCATCAAAAAACCATATTAAAAAGAACAGTAATAGGAGAGGGAGTGAAGTTGCAATACCAAAAACGGCTGGCAGAACTAAACCATACGATGTCGTTACAACGACGGGCATAAGCCAAAGAAAAAATATGACAAACATAGTCGGACAGAAGGCAAGCGAAAAACTAGCTCCCAACAAAAAGGAACCAAACTTTCCCTCACGCAACTTCATCGGGATCCGCATTGTTATGCGTTGAAGAAATCCTAGTTTTAGAACCCCTATCAAAACAAGTCCTGTCATAATAATAAGTGGACCAATCGCTTTTCGGAACATTGGAAAGTACTCTGTCATTTTTGTTTCAAACGATTGGCCAAATAGCCATGCCAGAAGTCCAAGAGAGCTAAAGACTGCAACTTTCCCGGCAATAAAGAAAAGAATTTCTACCCAATCTGCCTTTATTTGAACCGTACGATTCCCATAAAAAGTGATCGCACTCATATTTCCAGTCAACTGACAAGGCGCAACTGCACCTATTAATCCCAATAGAAGTGCATAAATTAGTGGAACATCTGCAAAAGAATGTACAAGTATCGTAAGCGGTTCACTTATCGTTTGACTGATTTTCGACATCAATCCATACATCTATGAAGCACCATCCATTATCTTATTTCGCTAATTCACCATTTACCGCGAGCATATCCCAATTGACTCCTTCATCTTTCGTCACATAAATATCGTTCGTATAGGTTCCGATAACAATTTCTTTCTCATCATCCGGATTAACCGCGATAAAAACGATAGGACTTATATTTTCATTAGGTAGTTGAATAGTCGTTTCTTCATCGTCACTAAATGTAAATGACTTGAGCTGAGCTATTTCATTTTCATAACTCGAATAGTATCCTCCGATTTCAGTCAACGTCACATAAATGACCATTTTTGCATTACTAAACAAATTGAAACTTTCACCGTAATCTTTCGAAAGGAATATCCCATCTTTACTCCCGATGGCAATCAGCTCCTTAGCGGAAGGATGTGCAGCCAAGTTCGAAATAAAATCAGATTTGAATCCAGACATCGAAGCCTTTTCCCAAGTCGTCCCTTCATCTAGCGTATAATGGAAACCATCTGACATCTCTTTGGTCGGCATTTCATTGAGTACATAAATCGCGTTTGAATCATATCCTGCGGCTAGGTAATGAAAATCAATTTCTCCATAGAACGCCAATTTATTCAAACTAGCTCCCCGATTCGTACTTTTAACTAAACCGAGTGGATTTTTATAGTCGGATCCCGGTTCTGGGTGACCACTTGAGAAAAAACCGTCACGTATGGCTTGAAAACCCATATAATCATGCTTTTCACTGTTTGCTTCTTTCCAACCGTCTTTGCCATATTCATAAAGCCCATCATGCGTTGAAATCACAATTTCTGGGCCTCCATTGATATATCCCAAACCATGTAAGTGCTCAAAAGTACCATTCTTCACTTTGTCAAACGCATACGGTTCACTTTCTTTATTACAGGCCGACATGATGGCGACCAGTGATAGCAATCCCACAATAACTTTGAACTTCTTCATCCTATTCATATCTCCTTTAGCTCCATTTATAGCCGATTCCCCACACTGTCTTTAAAAAGTCATCCATCGGGAATCCCGCATTTTTCAACTTCTCCCTTAAATTTCGTATATGTGAGTCCACTGTTCGAATATCTGTGAATGTGTTAAAATCCCATGCTGTGCGTAATAGCTGTTCCCGTGTAAATGTCCTTTTCGGACTGGTAATTAACGCCTCTATAATATAAAATTCTTTCAAAGTAAGTTGCACATCTAGGGTTTTGTAATGCAACGAATAAGAATCCCGATTCAATAAGAAGTCGCCATACACTGGGTTGCTAGTATCTTCTTTATTACTTGTAGTGCGGCGTAGCAATGCGTTTACCCGCGCCACAAGTTCCCTCTCATCAAACGGTTTCGTGATATAATCATCCGCCCCAAATTCAAGCCCTTTTACTAGGTCTGCCTTGTCCGACCTCGCAGTTAGCATAATCACCGGGATAGTCGAAATTTCACGTATTTTCTTACACACTTCCCAACCATCCATATCCGGCATCATCACATCTAATAAAACGAGATTGACCTTTTCTTGTTCTACTATTTCTAGTCCTTTTTTTCCGTTATCCGCTTTTGTACAATTGAATCCATGAGGCTCCAAAAACAGCTCCAGCAAATCGAGCATCCTGTGTTCGTCATCTACAAGCAAAATCGTTCGCATTTTCTCAACTCCTTACCGATTTATATCTTTATCGTGAATAGGCTCCCTTTTCCCGACTCACTTTTTACTTTTATCGTTCCTCCATGTGCTTCCACCAATTCTTTTACAATCGCTAGACCAAGACCAGATCCGCCATAGGTTCTGGAACGGGATTTTTCAACTCTAAAAAGCTTTTCAAAAATCAGATCGATTTGTTCTGCTGGAATTCCAATCCCTTCATCTTTGACAGAAATGAGAGTTCGTTGGTTTTCCATGGAAATTTCCACCTTTACCGTTGTATTTTGCTCTGAATACTTTAAAGCATTATCCAATAGATTCAGTACAATCTGTTCCAGTCGTAGTGGATCTGCATCGATTTGAAAATTCTCTGTACATATCACATTCAACTTTACATTTTTCAAATCAAAAGAAGGAACGACAAGACGATAAATATCTTCAATAAATTGTTGGGCTGAGAAATGCATCTTAGATACAGTGAACGTCATTTCATCCATTTTCGCCAAGTCCATTAAGTTTTTCACGAGATCTTTCATCCGATTTGATTCTTCTTCAATAATCGTTAGATAACTATTTCTTTCCTTTTCAGTCAGCTCAGGTCTCATCGCGACTTTTAAATACCCTATTAAATAAGTGATCGGAGTACTTAATTCATGGGAGATGGATGCAAGAAACTCATTACGCTCCTTTTTCATCCTTTCCAAATCGGTTGCCAACTTCCGAATTGCGACTGATAATTCGCCAAGCTCGTCATTCCCCCCTGCCGGAAGGCTTACATTGAATTTCCCTTCACTTAATTTCTCCGTCGCTTCTTTCATGCGTATCAATGGTCGTGTAAGAAATTTGGATAGAATCGAATAGATGACAAAAAGGATGATGATAATTGCTCCCCCCGCCAAACTGAAGTGAAAGTTCAGTTTCCCAACCAACCGTTCAATTGGGGCGCTGCTTTGGAACATCAAAACAAATCCTGTTCTATCCTCATCTATCTCATATGGATGGGCGCTTACGATATATGGCGAATCTTCCCAATCCGTCATGACAACTCGATCATTTTGAATAGTGGAGTTTTGTAGGAAAGACAAGGAAGGCATTAGATTTTCTAATTTTTTATCCGAACTCTGGATAACCTCACCGTTCTTTCCAGTAATGATAACGCCTCTGTCCCCTTCAGCTTCCATTAAAACAATGTGCGTGATTGTTTCAGCTGAATAATGGTCTATTAGAACATTTCGGTGGTTCGAACCACTCGCTAATAAGCGGGCATATTCTTCATCCACTCTTGTATGAATGATATTTTGGTGTAAATACATCATCAGCACTGTTTCCAGTACGAGGAAAGAAACGATAAAGTAAGCAGCCAGTTTTTTCGAAATCTTATTCATACCAGTTCGTACTCCTCTCCTCATGCAATTAGTATAGAAAAAAATTGTGGAAAATGTATGCAGACGTAAGTCAAATCAAGGAGTTCACTTGAATTCATGACTTCTTTGTGTCTGCATACTTTTTTCATAAATCTTCGGTATAGTAGTGGTTATAATCATAACGAAGACATCCCAGGCGTGCGATTGGTGTCCTGAAGGGTCTCGAAAGGGGCATATAATAATGAATGACAAAAAAAGGAACCGTTTTATTACCCGTATCATAATATTGTCCGTTCTGGCGGCAGCCATTGTCTTTACAATATACACAAGTGTGACAAAAGAGAAATATGATGTTTTAGAGGTCGGTGATTATGCTCCAGACTTTGCGCTTGTTGATTTGGATGGGATAGAACATCAGTTATCAGAGTATAAGGGACAAGGGGTCTTTTTAAACTTTTGGGGTACTTGGTGTGCTCCTTGTAAAAAGGAAATGCCTGCCATGGGGCGTCAGTATGAGGTATATAAAGATCAAGGAGTTCAAATATTAGCTGTAAATATTGCTGAATCTGATTTGAAAGTCCAGGCATTCGTCGAACAATATGGCATGACGTTTCCGACCTTAATTGATACAACAAAAAGTGTAATGCAGGCGTATAATGTCAAACCTTTGCCTACCACCTTACTTATCAACCCGGAAGGTAAGATTGAAAAAATAATAACAGGGGAAATGTCGGAAAACGATATTAAAGGTTATATGGAGCAGATTAAACCCGGTTAACTACCTTTATTTCGGTATTGTCAGTTAAAGACTAGTAAATAATAACAAAAGGGGATTTATTTTCTTTATTTCTCGATTTTCAAAACAGTTAGAAATAAAAAAATCGTTTTCAGGAGAAATGAACCCCTTGAAAACGATTTTTTTATACGCAGCTTTATAGTAAAATAACCGACAATAATATCGGTAGTCAGTTTCTAGCTTAAATTTGTGATTTACTAACCATCTAACTGATTTTGTTAGGCTTTTAAAATTTTTTTACTCCTTTTGAAGGTGCAATTGGGACCAACTATAATGTCAAATTACCAATTATAATGTAACTAGACAGCAGTTAAAGATCTAAACGCTGTTACCCAAATTTAGAACTGGAACTTATTGAATACAGCAAATATGATTTTCGCGCTCCTTCCTTGCCTTGTACAGTGCAAATCTACGATACTGAATAGGGAGCCCAACACTGAAAAATTCCCTTTTGGGTTAAAGTAAATATGATTACAACAGTACTGTCCTTAATTGAATCTACAGTGTATGCAACTTTACGGATTAGACATTGCATTATTTTAAGTAATGTAATATTTCATCTGCCAAACTGGGATAAAATTCACTCTTCAGACCGGCTCTACGCATTATTTTCCATACTTCAAGTTTCTCATCCGCTAACTGGTTCACCGCCCATTTAATTCGTCTTTTTTGAAAATCCTCTACGGTTTCTTTGACGGTATCAATGAATTCCATTGTCAATGGCAGCCTATCTGCTTTTTTCTCCAAAAGGGATTTCTGATTAATCGCTTTTCCAATACTACTTACAGTTATTCTAACAGGCTTTTCTTTAGAGTATAAATCTTTTAATGCTTTTTTTACTTCATCCAGTACTTGGAGATCCCTATTTATCCAATCTCCTCTGTTGGTAGTAATAACATTTACATTAGTAACTGGCGAATTATTTTTCAACCATTCCTTATCATTCCTATAAATCCGCATGTAAATTGCTGGATTCTTTTTTCTGAGTTCAGTTTTTGATAATGATGGATAATGTTTTATTAAGTCTAGCCATTGTTGCTTTGAATTACATGTCGTGATAATTTTCACACCAATAGGTTTATTTTTTCGAGGCTTAGAATACTTAATGATTGTGTTGATATCAACCTTTAGTATTTTTGAACATGCACGATAACTCAACTTTTCTTTTTCAACTAATTGTTGTAGTTCTTCCAACCATATTTCGCCGAATTCTTTAATACGTCCTATTTTTGTTTTGTCACCTGGCATTTCATCAGGTCCTCTACGGGAATAAACAAAGCCACATGTACAGGAAAAGGTGCCAACTGGTCTTTTAGTATCTTTGCACCATGTCACCTTTAAATTTAATAGAACAGGCATAAGATAGTGATTTGCCGCGGGATTTAAACATAAATATGGACCTTCACCAAATGGATGATATAACTTATTTGCATTTTGATAAATTGTATCTACTGATTCACCTAAAAAGTGGATTAATAATAAGTGCCTTACTGGATGAAATGATTTTCTGTGTTTTCTGGTTATAGCTTTCAACCAACACTTTCCATCAACACCGCATGGTAATGATTGCATCATTTCTAAAAATTCTATTCCAAAAAAGTTAATAAAATCTTCTCTTAATTTAATTTGATTAGTTGTTCCTTTAGATTTCATATATCCCTTTTTCCGCAAAAGATAATGGTAAATTCCAAATAATTTTATCTGGTCGAAGTCATAATTTTTGATTGTTACTTTATAACTTTCCTCACCAATTATGTAAAACCATAAACTTTTGAGCTTTATGAAATCATGTTCATACTTAGTTTGGCAATTTTCAATACTAGGATGGGAAAGTATTGAATTATCTGGTCTAATCTTTACTTTACTATCCGCTAATGGAACTTCATGTTCAAGACAAACAAATACACTGGGTAATTGATGATATGTTCGCCAATAAGTTTCCCCATTTTTTTGTATATCTATTTTTAGACATTCAGGACAATATCGAAAAAATAGGGGTTCTTTTATAGTAGTCGCCATTTGACCAGTTAAATAATGTAATTTATTTTCTCCATCACCATTTACCATATAAAACCTAACAGCCTGTTTAATATTTTTAGTGTTAAAATTTGTATAATAATTATATAAAGTGTGATTATTAATCCAATCGTCGATGTTTACTTTATGAAATTGACCAACCCTGCATACTAACGCCCTTAACTTAGTTGTTAAGTCGGGAATAATATACGCATTACTTTCTCCAAATAAATCCATTGTAGATTCCTTAAGGGTTCCGTTCCCCGAACGATGGTGATATCTACTCAGCATGCTATATATGAGTTCATCTTTATATATAGTTGGAAAATAAGCTAACATATTTTAAATCGCTCCTAACTTATAAAGTCATTGAAAGGATTCTTTATATACCCCTTATCCATTAATGCCTCATAAGCGGACTTTTTATTCTTTTTCCCATTTTCAATTATTATTTGTAATTTATTATTTGCTGGTTTGTTTTTGATATTTCTTTTACTTTGTTTTTTTTCGTCCATCCTATCTATATACTGAATTACTTCTATCATTAATTCCTTGATTGTTAAATCGGGAGATTTTTTCATTACATACTTAGTTGCATTTTCCGCAATTTCCGCATCTATCCCCATACTAACTAAAGATATAATTAGTTTTTCTTGATTTGTAACTTCTTTCATTAACCCAGTTTGTTTAATTTTTTCTTTCTTGATTTGTGCTTGTTGTTTAATATCTATAATCGGAATTCGATTTTCTATATATTCTTCGATATCCATGGGAATAATATCTTCATATTTAGCGATTTCACTTACATTCCCCGATTCAAGGGCATCCAACAAGGGTCGCATAATCATTAAATCCTCTTTTGCAACCTTTCTAATTAATTGAGGTGTTACTTTTTCCATACCACTTTCAATAGCCCTTGATTGTGCCAGTATAAATAGTTTAATTGCGACATCTATAATTGCCTGACTTTCTTTGTATATGATTTCGTTCATTTCTTCGTTAAGCTCCACTGATTCCTTAGTCCATAGATAGTCCCACATACTAGTGATAAGAACATTCCAATTGTCATCTTTATTCATTTGTTGCCAAACCATATCACCTTGTCCACTACTTCTGCGGGCTTGCCTAAAATCCTTTTGCAATAAAGCCTTTGCCTTCATTGTTCCTATAAACATAACTGGAATACCAATTTCATTAACCAACGTTACAAAGAAGTTCATCATCGGCTCAGATGCACTCCCTTTTGCAGATAATAAATGCTGAATTTCATCGATAATTAAGACTCCAATTGAATGTAAACGTGCAATTTGCCCCATTCTTATTACCATAGAACTTATTGAGTTAATTTTCCTACCGTACCGCTCATAATAATTTGTCCCAATCAACATATCTATTTTTTGAAAGAAGTTCATGCATAGTGTTTTCAACGAACCATCATGAGGACAATTTAACTTAAGCCAAACAATTTGAATAATATTTATTGGATGCTGATGTAATATCACTTGAGGATACAGAGAGACTATCCTTTCAATTGCAGACGTTTTACCGATTCCTGGAAATCCTATTAGTGTAAAACTTGAAGCCGATGTACGAATATCTGGAGATAATACAAGTTCATCCTTATTTATCAATTTATCGTGTAGTTCATTCAGAACTTGAATATGCTGCTTTTGTAATGGATTCCTATTCACATAGCCATATCGAATAAGTCGGGAAAACCTCTGCTCTAACTCCAAAGTTTGCCCTATTGGCTGAAAAAATTGGGTCAAACGCAATAAAGCGTGATAACGATGTTGTATAGATAAATTTCTTTCATTCTTATGATACGGGGGTAAAAAACTTAGTTGGTCAAATGCCTCTTCCCTGGATAAAATGAATGGTAATGCTTCTATAAGCGGATTTCCTTTATAGTCAATTAACCCTTGTTCCTGATACATAGCTACTGGAACTTCTATTCCACTGTCTAATACCACGGTTTTAGATTTATTCATTTTTTTCCCCTCTTTTTTTATTAAATAAATCCATAATCGACTGATTTTTGAGTTCACTATTATTTTCACTAACATCATTAAATTCAATTGTTTCTTCTTCGTAATTTTCATTGGCCATTGTCAGATGAAAGGCTTCTTTACTCCGTTGAAGTGTTTTTTCAATTTGTCTATTCTCGCGAATACTTTTGGTTTTTTGCGCTTTAGTTAACATTCTAGTTTGGGTTTCATTCGCACTTTTTATTGAATTCTCAACTATTGATTCAATGCTGCTATATAAGTTAATTTCCTCTTGAAGCAGATTATGTGCCTCGTTTTTAAAATTATTTCCTTCAGTATCTATTAGTTGTTCAACTTCTTCGATTATCTTGTCTTTATATCTATCTTGGTGTTCTAAAAGCGAACACAGTTCAAACAGATTCTCATTTTGGGTATGAATATAGATATTATTCACATTCCGCGGATCATAAGATATATCGACTTTCCAACTCCTCTTATTTCTAGCAACTATAAACCATGATTCTTTTATGGCAGTCTCGCAACTATATAGCATTCCTTTAAATCTAATCCCTTTAGGGGTGACGGTTGCCTTATCCCTTGGCATCAGGTAAAATCTAACCGTATCGGTATCCGCTTTTCTTAACTTTCCAGCCCTATTTCTAATTCCCCATTTCCAAATCTCATTTGGTGTTGGTTTAACGTCAGCTTCAATCATGGATACATCCCTTGGATAATCTTTCATATAGTAATTTTTGTTGTAATGCAGAATGAAATTGATGATAATTTTTGTATATTGCTCCAGTGTTAATTTTGCTTGTAACCTATAATCTTCGGCACCCCTTTCCCCAAAATCAGTTTGTATATATCCAGGCAAAAATGGTTTAATCTTTTCTTGTGAGGTATCAAATAACTTTTCGACTATACCTTTCCAATCGGGACGAAATGATGGGTTGTTTTCAATTGAAACATTCAGTCCATTTATTATATTGTTAACCTGATAGCCCTCTAATTCACCCCTATCACCTACTATAATTTCCGGCAAATGTGCTGATGGCCACCATTCATTAGTTATTTCGATACCATATTTACTACAAAACTCGACCTTATCGGTTGTTGCGTTTTCAATTGCCATCATCATCCCCGCCCATGAGGGTCCTTCTAGTCCAATATATGTTCCAGTGATCATATGCGTAAAAACATCAACAACAAAGTAAATAATGGGTCTACCAATTATCCAATCCGATTTATAGCTAGAAATAAGATACAGATTACCAATTGTTGCATCAATTTGGTATCTTGATCCCGGTCCAATGGTCTCGTATGTAGATGAACCGAGCACTTGTCTGTGATCACGTTCAAACTTCTTTTTCCCCTGGCGATTAACTATTGTTTGCTTAATACCAAATTCCTTGTTATACCAATATCTAAATTGGCGAATTGTAGGTATTTTGTTTTCATCTTCTATTACAACATGTTTTACACCATTTTCATAACGAACTTGGTAAGCATAAAATTCTTTAATCATCATTTTATATGCGTATGCCATGGAGTTTTTTTTATCACTAAAGTAATATTTTTTTATTGCCTTTTTGAAGATTTCCCTGGTCTCTTCTGTAACATTAATTCCAATACTATTACTTTTTCGTGGGACCCCCCTCTTTAAATCACTACTTTTTTTATTTATATTCCTACCTCCGGAGTTACTGTAGTCTGGTATAAGACAATTAATAGTCTTTCCTTTTTGCCAATATCTTCTTAAATACTTATATGCAGTACTTTTGGTACAAACATTCTCCTCAACAAGTTTTTTAATATATTGCCCACGCTCCTTTTGTCTATATATAGATGGTTCATCTTGTACCAAATCTTTAATAATGTTCCATGAATTATCCCTATACATTAACTCCTTATCAGTTAAATCTAAATTGTATAACGCGGTAGCAGAATTATCGTAATCTAGTTTGGTATATGTTTTATCTATCAATCCCTGACTAATTTCTTTTACACCAAGTACAAAGGGTAACGCTTTTTTATCCTCTATATCAATTGCATATGAAAAAAAATTATTTTCATCAATCCAAAGTAATCTAAAGGTTTTATCAGAATCCATATCCTTAATTAGTTCATTAACTGCCAATATAATCAAAATAATCCACCCCACTAACATTCATCTTCAGTTCTTTAATAGTTAAATTACTTGCAGTAATTATTTCTTCCATATCGACTGAAATCAATTTCCTAGCTACAAAGTGTCTTATATAGGATAATGCTGAACCAATTTCTATGTTATAATCTGCATCAAATTGATTACAAACATCTAATAAATTTTCATCATTCCCGCGTTTATTTGTCAATATATTCAGAAAAATCAACGCGTATTTTTCATCCTCTTTATCATCTAAATAAAAGTACTTATGGGCCCATAAGATATTTCTCGAAAAATTTTTAGGTAACTCTTTTTCGGTTACAATCCCCCAATTTATACCTTTTGACATCCAATACTCTCTTTCAATTTCAAATTTTTCAACGACCCTTTTATCTTCCAAAGATTCACTAGGTTTCACAGTTCGCGCAATATATTCTATATGATCACCTTGGTTTACCGTAACAAAAAAATCTGTCGTCATTACGATAAAAGTATCCGTAATATTATTTATTGAATGTTTGATCCCTTTCGCTTCGGCAATAGAAATTGTTTCTTCCCGATTTAAGGGAAATTGTTCCCTAATATCGATTACACTGGGTTCCCATTCTAATAAGAGGAAAAGATCCCTTTCCAAATTCGAGAGAAATTCATGTTGCCTTTTCGTTTTCCATCCTACAAAACGTGACGCATTTCCATTCGTTGAAAAATCTTGTATTTTCAGCCACGGGATATATTCTGACAACTCTCCTTTTCCTCTTCCTTCTTTTATATACCGTGCAATTTTTTCCTCTGTCCAACTGTTCCTCCGTTTTGCCATAACAAAATCCCCCCTTTACCCCATATAAAAAAATCGTATTTAAAAGGATACCCTTTTAAATACGATTTTACACTTTTTTTAGTTACTATATATCTTTTTCGCCCAGTATACATCTTTTTTGTCCAGTATACATCTTTTTTGTCCGGTATACATCTTTTTTGTCCAGTATACATCTTTTTTGTAACTTAACAGCTATAGTCCTCCTGCACCAAACCTCATTCCACCGTAACTGACTTCGCCAAATTCCTCGGCTTATCAACGTCACAGCCCTTTTGAAGTGCTGCGTAGTAACTAATAAGTTGCATAGGAATTACTGCTACAAGTGGTGCAAGCAACTCATGGACTCTTGGTAGTACAAAGCGATCGCCCTCCTCTTCCAGCCCTTCCATTGATAGAATGCATGGAATAGCTCCTCTGGCAACGACTTCTTTGACATTTCCACGGATATTGGGGCTTACGGCTTGTTGTGTAGCTAATGCAACAACAGGGGTGCCTTGTTCGATCAGGGCAATCGTCCCATGCTTTAATTCTCCACCAGCAAAGCCTTCTGCTTGAATATAGGAAATTTCTTTGACCTTTAGTGCGCCTTCCAAGCTTACGTAGAAATCGAGACTTCTGCCGATGAAGAACGCATTTCGTGACACAGCTAAAAATTCATGTGCGATTTGTGCCAGCTCTTCTTTTGAATCTACAAGTGTTTGAATGGCATTTGCGACAATGGCTAGCTCTTTTTTCAACTCAAAATCTACCGCTTTTCCACGTCCTTGTGCAACCACATCAGCGACTATCGCTAGAACAGCTACTTGGGCAGTATAGGCTTTTGTCGACGCTACCGCAATTTCTGGACCTGCGTGTAGCAGTAATGTATGGTCTGCTTCACGAGAAAGTGTCGACCCTGGAACGTTAGTTAGCGTGATTGTCGGATGGCCTAGTGCTTTCATTTTCACTAATACTTGGCGGCTGTCTGCAGTTTCGCCTGATTGAGTAATGAATAAAAACAAAGGTTTTTCCGACAGCAAAGGCATGTTATAGCCAAACTCGCTTGAAATATGCACTTCTACTGGAATGCCAGCTATTTTTTCAAAATAATGCTTGCCAATCAAACCCGCATGATAGCTAGTACCTGCCGCAATAATATATAAACGGTCTGCTTCCTTACACGCATTGACAATAGCGGCGTCCACTGACAGTTCGCCTTGCTCATTTTCATACATTTGAATAATCTTCCGAATAACACCTGGCTGTTCGTCTATTTCCTTCAGCATGAAATGAGGATAGGTCCCCTTTTCAATGTCGCTCATATCAAGCTCGGCTACATATGGATCGCGTGCTATTTTCGCACCATCCAATGTCATAATATCAATCGTGTCTTGGCGAACAATGACGACTTCCTGATCATGTAGTTCTACATAGCGGTCTGTCACTTGCAGCATCGCCATTGCGTCAGAGGCCACAACATTGAAGTTTTCGCCCAGGCCAATTAGCAACGGACTTCTATTTTTTGCAACAAATATAGTGTTTGCTGCTTCAGCATCCAACATGGCAATCGCATAGGAACCATGCAGTAAGGCTAACGTATGGCGGAAAGCCACTTCCGTTGTCATTCCGCCTGCGACGAATGTTTCTATCAGCTGCACGATAACTTCTGTATCTGTATCAGAGCTCATTGAAACATCTTGCAAATATTGCTTTTGTAAAGAACTATAATTCTCAATCACACCATTATGCACAAGGGTAAATCGGCTTGATGCACTTTGATGAGGATGTGCATTTGTTTGATTGGGAACGCCGTGGGTTGCCCAACGTGTGTGACCAATGCCCGTTGACGCTAAAATAGCTGTATCTACGGCTGCACGTAGGTCTGCAATGCGTCCCTTTTCCTTTATAACCGTGATGCCTTGTTCATTGCGAAGCGCGATGCCAGCTGAATCATAGCCACGGTACTCTAATTTTTCAAGTCCCTTTAACAAGATTTCCTTTGCATCTACTGATCCAATATAACCAACAATTCCACACATGTCGTTTCCTCCGATGTTTGCAAAATTAGCAACACTTAACTACACCCCAGCTACATGAGCGAAGTGTACTTGCATATTACTTAAGAACTTTGCCTTTTTGCTTCTTTGTCCGTTCGATTACTCAAACGATTTGCTAGCAAAAATTACAACCGGGCAATTGCGATCGGGAGGCTTCCGCCGAAGATTCGATACTCCTCCACCTCGTCTGCTGAAAATAGATAGCTTCCGATTTTTTCAGCACTGGCGCTTTAACTGTTTTCCGATTTATGTGTAACGCGTATTGTTCACTCCCTTCCACGCGGTGATCATTAGGCTTTTCATTCAAAGCAGTTACGGATCAACTTTATTATCTTACTGAACTTGTTATTTCCTTGTCAATAAATAACAAGAAAAAAAGAACACAAGAGGATTCCCTTCGAATTTTTGCCACACTTATTACAATATGCAGCATCAAAATAACATGACAATAGTGGAGGACATTTCTTACCGCACATCCTTTACAACACAAAAATACCAGATCAACAGCAATTTGCTATGATCTGGTATTGTTAAACCGCCTATGTGTCTTTTCCTTACGATTCACCCAACTGCATAAGCTCACTTTTCACCCCAGCAATAACCGCCTCATCAATCGGATACATGAAGCTTCGATTCACGCGAACAGCCGAGCCAAAATGAACCTCTTCCAACCCTGTTACCCTCACCAATGTAGATAACGTTTCAGGGCTCATGCCATTACCCGCCAAAATACGAACTGAAGTATTACGGGACTTATCCACCAATTTTTTCAACTGTTCAGCTGCTTCTGGCGCGGGCGCTTGCCCACCAGAAGTTAAAATCCGTTGAATTTGCGGGAAACTAGCAATAACTTCTAACGCCTCCAGCTGATTAGCGATATCGTCAAATGCGCGATGGAAGGTGACTTTCATTCCCCCTGCCTCTGTCAATAAACGTGATAAAGCTCTCGTATTGACTTCGTTATCCTCATTCAATACACCAATTACAATACCCGCAGCTCCCGCCTGCTTAATATACCTAATATCTGCGAGCATGACAGTTAAATCACTTTCGTCATATTGAAAAGTTCTGCTATGTGGTCGAACAATAACATGGACCGGAATACTAACCGCTTCCACAACAGCTTCCACCAAACCTAAACTCGGCGTTAGCCCGCCTTCAGACAAGGCTGCGCAAAGCTCCAACCGATCTGCACCACTTCGCTCCGCAGCAATCGCATCTGCTACACTCGTTGCAATAATTTCTAACATCATTTTATTTACCTCCTATGAATTAAAAACACTATATGAACCCTACAAATAATAGCTCAATACAATTAATTCTCCTCTTCGCCCCATCGCTCGAACACCTTTGTCGACAAACCCACATTTCGCATACAAAGCTTGCGCTGGCTTATTTCTTACATTGACAGCTAGAATAATTTCATTAATCCCTGCAAAATGTTCAGTGACAAATTCCGGCACAAGCGATAATGCTTGCTGCGCATACCCCTTACGCTGGTGATGAAAATCGGTTGAAAAAGTTCTGATTAGTATTGCATTCGCATTCTCTGAGTAAGGCTCTACGCCCTCGCATGTATGTAAAGCAAAAAATGTAACTAGCTGGTCGTTTTCTAGTACTAAGATGGGGTAGTGATTATCTTCCGCCTTTGAAAACTCAATTGATTCCTTCGGTATGCCTGTGAACTGAAGCTGTTCATCCGTTAATAGATATGTTTCGATATGTTTATCAAACTCTGGCTGATAAAAATGTAGTTTCATATCCTTTTATCCTTTCAAAAGGTTTTTCATATTATTATATCAGCAATTATCGGATTAATCTTGAAATACATTTATAAAAAAAGGATTTCGAAGTTCCTTTTCGATATAATAAAAATCCCACTCAACTGAATTGCTCCAGTAAGTGAGATGTTTTCTATTTATTCCTTGCTTGCGTAATACCCATTTAGATCATTATAGTATTTATTCAAAGTAGAGGTAGAAACTTCAAACCACTCTGCAATTTCTTTAATAGTCAATGGTAGCGGCTCAAATAATCCATTTTCCTGACCAAAACGAATCGCTCCAGCTGCAATCGCTACTTCTTTACGAGCACTCGGCTGTTGCTCCACCAAATAATCTTCCAATACTTCTACTAACTTTTCAGACTTCCGCTCATTCTTCTCTAAAAAATCGATGACTTCGAGTAGGACACCTGCCTCAAAATTGGTAAATTCTCCTCCACCATAGCCATCTTCACCAAGCAGTTGCCAAAATGCAATACCGTTTTCTTTTAAAAATATTGAAACGGGGTTTTGTTGTACTTCAAACTGCTTCGCAAACTGTTTAAATACTTGTTGATGGTCTGTTGGGAAGAATAGTAAACTCGATATTGCTAAATAATGATTTTCCTTTGCCGTTCCATCTGGCAAGATGAAGCAATAGAGATGCACCCCTACTGGGACTGGTTTCTCACTTTCACGTCTTAACTGGATAGTTTCATCCTCGAAAATACTTTTTACAGTTAGATAGACCTCATCTACTGCAACGACTTCTCCGATGAAAGCACGTGGATGGCTCCAAGTTTCTAAAATATTTACAACTGAGGGACGAAGTGCTTTTTTACGTTGCTTTTCTAAATAGCCCGTCCAAATCTCTGGTCTATGATGGAAAAAGAATTCATCTACTGCAATCGCTTCAATCATTTCTTCTAATAAATAGGTCTGTAGCGACTCTTTCCACTTGTTCGCTACTTGCAAGTACTCTCCTACGTCACGTCTTTCAGGATACTCTTCATAGAAAACTTGCAAAATACGCTCCAACTCTTCTACCTTCACTTCTTCTATTGACAATGCCGCTTTCGATTCACAGCATTTTTTATACTTCTTGCCACTGCCACACGGGCATGGCTCGTTACGTCCTACCACAAAAACACGTCCTTTAATTAGTACATTCTTTATGATTATACATGATTCATAAGGGGTTAGACATATTTTTAAGTCATCTTAAACAGTCACAATATTCATCATTCTACTTTATTAAAAAATAATTCAACAAAAAACTCCTTCTACGACTAGCTTTCGTAGAAGGAGCATTGTTGGGGCATGAATGGTGACCCTTAGTCCCTCGGTACAAATGTTTTACAATCCGTTTCTTCACTACTTGTTGCCTTTTTACCTTTTTGGCTGACGACATAAATAGATTTTGCACTGCATTTGTCCCCAGCACTCCAAAACTTACAATTATTCACTTCGCAAAGGATTTCTTGAGCCATCGTATCACACCTCCTTGTAGATAGGATGAGCAAATTCGGAGAGAATGATACTTTATTGTGACTCGGGTTTGTTACTTGACGACGACTTCTCCTTCGCGACGAAAGAAGCCAAAAATCCCTACTGTTTGAACAATGTTTGTAAAAGCATTCGGATCAACGTCCTTTATAATTGTCTCCAAATCATATAACTCATAGCGTGTAATCACAAGGTACAGCATACTTTTATCTTCCTTTGAATAAGCACCTTTTGCCGGAAGAATTGTTATACCACGTACCATTTTTTGATGAATGGCCAGCTGCAATTCATCAACTTTACCTGTCACAATCATGGCTGTTACTTTTTCATGGCGGGTGTGGATCATATCGATGACTGCTGTCGTTACGTATAAAGCAAGCATCGTATATAAAGCATTTTCTGGCTCATAAACAATGCCAGCTAACACGATAATCACACCATTTAGAAGTAAAAAATACGTGCCAATCGGCTTATCCTGTAAACGCGATAAAACCATCGCAACAATATCCATCCCACCAGTTGAGGCACCTAATTTCAAGGATACTCCAACACCAACTCCAGCAATCACACCACCAAATACTGCATTTAAAATAATATCATTCGACACAGACAGTACGGGCAAGATTTCCATAAACAATGTAGCAAAAATAACAGAAACGATACTATAAATGGTGAAGCCTTTCCCTACTTTAAACCATCCCAATATAAAAACTGGAATATTGAATAACAGCAATAGAATTCCCGTGCTGACATTGATGTTTAGAAAATCCATAAATACGCTGGATGTCAACTGTGCCGCACCTGCAAAGCCACTTGCGTACACATTGGCATTGATCAAAAAAAAGTTCAATGAGATAGCCACTAATAATGAACCAAAAATAACAACAATAATCCGTTTTGCCTCGATGAAAAACATAAGAAACCTCCCGTGAACCTAATTAACAATAAATTACTGACGTTAAATACTAATTATACTGAATATATGGATATTTATCAAAATAAAGAAGATATCTTCCCAAATACTAATTTTTCGGGAAAGTATCTTCTTCATTGTTTATGCCATTTTCAGCAAAGCCTTCTCCCCAGTCATTCCTGCATGAATACCAAGTCGCTCTGCTTCCAGTGTAACTGACTCCAGTGGTGCTTGCAGCAATTGCTCAATCGTCTTGACGCCAACTGCACGCCCCGCAATTATTTTCCGATCCTGTAACTGCGTGTTGAGAAGCCCAACATCTAATGCGCCACACATAATATAGCCGTTGTCATTAGATACTGTTAACAAGGTCGTTTTTGGTAAATACACTGTTACCGCTGTAAATGAGTGACCTTCAATATCGATGGATGCTGATGTAATCATCTTACCCGCCCCTTTCCTTTCTATACATATGGAAAGGGCATCTAAGTTGTTCATCTGTTACAAGCGCATATCAAATAAATAGGCTCGTTTAGTAACATTATCAGTTCGAAATGCAGCGGAATTAGATTTTTTTCCCTGGTAATAATCGATTTCTGCTTTTCCAACTGCCTCTAAATATAATTCACCGAGTACCTGATCACCTTTATCATAAATCATAAGCGCCATTGATTTTTCACCGGCAAGAATCGACTGTACTTCCGTTTTAGTTTTAGCATTTGCCAGTCGCCTACTAACAGATGCACGCTTTTCATTTGCCTCTTCTGCCTTTCTTAGCTTTTCAGGATCAGTTGCACGCAATTTTTCCCGTTCATCTTCAGTTATCATTTCACCACGCGCAATTTTCTTAGCAGTTTGATCGACATCTAACTTTTCTAGTGCTTTTTTCTTATCCTCCAATAATCTGCGCATTTGTTGGATTTCAGGAGGTAGTTCAACAGATGACTCTTTAAAGAACTTATTGTTAGGCTTTAACGTACCTTCAAAAGACTTTTTCTGATGATCAATTAACCCTTTAACCATTTTCACATAAGCTGGACTTCCATTGATTTTCATATTTTCACCCTCTCGCATATAAAGTCGCATTTACATCCTTATATACAATATCGGTTAAATTGATTATCCTTTCAGTACAAAAGTATTACCCTCGATTTTTATTTGGAGACACCAGGGCATATCTTTCCCATCTTCTGCTTTTCCAGCGGAAATACATGATAACCGCACGTGCCCACTCATCGGCTGCAATAGCTAGCCAGACGCCAACGAGTCCCATATTTAATTCGAACACTAAGAAATAACCTAACGGCAAACTCATCGCAACCATTGAAAAGGCTCCGATAATGACTGGATACTTCGCATCTCCAGCTGCACGTAATGAGGAAATAACGATAATATTAATCGTCCGTCCCGTTTCCAGTAAAATACTGAGCACTAATACGGATGCACCTATTTTAATAACGTCCTCATTATTCGTAAATAACCCCATTAATGGATAGCGGAATAGAATGACGAGTGTTACCATTGTGACCGTAAATAGAAGAGCCCATTTTACACTGGACCAAACACTTGTATAGGCGTTGTCTTTTTCATTCCCCCCCACAAACCGTCCAACGATAATCGCTGTCCCCATGCCAATCGCAATGGCAAATAAGTACGTAAACATCGAAATATTCACGGCGTATTGCCTGGCTGCTAAAGATTCTGTGCCTAAATACGTCACATAATACAAAAAGACAATTTGACAGCCTTGGTACATCACTTGCTCAAACGCAGATGGAATACCAATTTGTAATATTTTACGAATGTATTCTTTCGACAAAGTAATATAATAGCGCCACTCCACACGATACTCCATCACCCGGTACAGCAACCAGAAGAACACAAGTAACGCCAAGAAACGGCTGACAACTGACGAAATCGCAGCCCCTTGCACACCTAGTTCTGGGAAACCAAATTTCCCAAAAATTAATGCATAATTGCCGACTACGTGAATAATATTCATACCAAGCGACACGTACATTGTCTGCTTGGTAAAACCATGCACACGAATAATAGCTGACAATGAATTGATAATAGCCTGTAAGAAAATTGCTCCGCCCACAATGACTAAATATTTCGAAGCGTGCTCTAGTACCTCACCCTGCAAATTCATAGCAACCATCATATGTCTAGAAAAGACGATGAAAATTAGACTCATCATAACGCCAACTACTAAATTCAACGTCACAGCTAATGCTGAAATTTTAGAGGCCTCGAGATATCTTTTCGAACCTAGATACTGTGATACAACAATGGCAGCCCCGTTGCCGACAACTTCAAGAATGAGAATTGCAATATGTACATACTGATTTGCCGCTCCAACGCCTGATACAGCATCATCAGATACAGCGCTTAACATGAATGTATCCGCGATACCCATTAACATAAAAAGAAAAACTTCAAAAAAAATCGGCCATGTCAGATGAAATAAATTCAGCTGCTTTACGGGAGCTTTTTTTGCAGTGCTTGTTGCCATTCAAACGCCTTCTTTTCTATATACAATTTTCAAATAAGCTTTCGCAAACCTACATTTTTTTGTTCCTTTACTTCATCAGAAGCTAAATCATACTTCTTCAACAAATGAAAAACTTCATTTAATGTCACTTGATCCAGTGATTTTTCTAAAAATAGCTTGCAGTGTTTGTATAATTCTTGTGGCAAAAATGTGCTCTGTTCATTTAACTTGTTTTTTACATCCTCAAGTGAATGATCCACTGTACATCTACTCATCTCGAAGGCCTCCATTTCAGTAAAATCTTTCTCTCATTATATCACGCTAAATCTTTTTCAAAAAAGTTAAGGTATCCTCATGTATAATAAAATCGTACAATCGATTTCATTGACATGTGGGGTGTGATTTCCTTGAACGACAACGAACAGGAAGAAATAGATGATGATGAGCTGCAAGAGCTCGTGTTGGAGGCACAGCGACAGGCACTCGCTAACGTTGGGCAAGAGCAGCACAAGCCGAAACAGCCGTTCCCTAAATGGTTGTTTTGGCTAATTGCAGTGATGATGACCTTCAATACATTTGCAGTAATTTTTGAGGTCTTTTCAATTCCGGCGATTGAATTCGTCAAAACTTCCGCGAGATTATCGGCACAAGATGATATTGCTAGCTATAAAAAATCCGTAGTCGTCATTACAACAGCTGATAGCAAAGGTACGGGATTCTCCATCTCCAGTGACGGCACCCTTTTAACGAATAATCATGTAGTTGAAGGCAATAAGAAGGTGACGGTTTCTTTCCCAGGGGAAGGTGTGTTCACCGCCGATGTTGTCCATACATACCCTTCCATCGATCTGGCTGTATTGGAAATAGACGGAGAAAACTTGCCCTATTTGGAGCTAGCTAGCCAAACGACGTTTTCAACTGACGAGCCTATTTACTTCATTGGTAATCCTTTAAAATTTACGGGCATTGCTAATGAAGGAACCATTATTGATTATCATCAATTAAGCGATTGGGATGAGCCCGTCATAATGATGAAAGCACCCGTCTACCGTGGAAATAGCGGGAGTCCTGTCCTCAATCATGATGGTCAAGTAATCGGAGTTGTGTTTGCTACGTTAGAGCATGAAACATACGGGAAAGTTGGGCTTTTTGTACCAATTGACGCATATTATGACCAGCAGGTGGATGAATAAACAAGAGACTTCTCACAACGAGTAGTCTCTTGTTCACTTTCATCAATCACGCCAAGGCGTGATTGCGTCCGGAAGCTTTATCTGGATTCAGATAAATATTTCTCACGCCATTCCATCCGTTCTCGTTCATTTAACTGTGCTTCGAGCACTTTATCCCAATGCCCTAACAGCGTATTCCAAACCCTTGTATACAGCACGTCCTCATTCTTATTGTACAGTCGAAATTCAAGACAAGGCACTGCATCTGTTTGAACATTCGTAGCCGATACTATTTTAGAAATCACAATTTGAACATTTCCTTCGCTCGACTCTACCCCAAGTGATTGTAACGCAGTAATTGCATCTATTTTTGCGAGAGACTTAACCGTCCAATCAACAAATTCCTTATGATGACGGTATGTTTCTTGTTCTTCATCTGATGAAAGCTCCTCAACATTTCCTGTCAGAAAAGCTTCATGACACGGACTATACAGCGCTTTTTTAGAATCATCCTCCGGTTCATGGACAAAAATACCGCTTTCCAGTTGCTGAATCCCCGCCTCGGTCAATGCAAAAGAACTTCCCTTGTTGGCTAGGACACCAGTTCTTGACATCTTGTCAATCAAATCATTGATAAACAACTGTTCAACTAGCAATATGTCACTTAATTCTTCTGCATCAGCAATGGCTTCCGTTTGGAAAGCCATCAACATCATCTTCATTAAAATATCCATTTGTGTACGCTTTACCGTTTGAAATGCAATCTCAATAGAATGGACAGGCAAGCCCCATGATAAGGAGTCCAAAATCTTCACATTCAAATCCTGTTGTAGCTCTTTCGTTAACTGTCGCTTTAATTCTTCCACACAATCTCCACCCTTATTTCATCCATTCAATTGTCTTACATTCTATCATACAAACGTTTCACATATAAAACCGCCAAAGGAAAGTCCATTCCCCTAGCGGTTTTACCCAACCCTTATTTAATACGTTCTTCTGTATCGCAATCGAAGAAGTGTGCGTTGCTTAAGTTAAATGCTAAGTCCACTGATTCTCCAGCTTTAACGTTGAAACGAGCATCGACGCGCGCAACAAAATCCTGCCCGTCAACTTTAGAATAAAGAATAATTTCTGCCCCCATCAATTCCGCAACTTCTATGGATGCTCGGAATTTTGTTTCAGGAGAAGATTCTATGAATAGTGGCTCATCATGAATATCCTCTGGACGAATCCCAAGAATAACTTCTTTTCCAACATAGCCTTGCTCACGAAGCACTTTCAATTTCCCACCAGGGACTTGAACTTTTACTTCTCCCATAACAAAATGTTCGCCTTCCAGCTTACCATTTAAGAAGTTCATAGCTGGTGAACCGATAAACCCACCAACAAACACATTATTCGGCTCATCATACACTTCTTTAGGAGCCCCTACTTGTTGAATAATACCATCTTTCATAACTACAAGGCGCGTTGCCATTGTCATCGCTTCCGTTTGGTCATGCGTTACATAGACAGTTGTTGTTTGTAAACGCTTGTGCAATTTTTGAATCTCTGCACGCATTTGTACACGTAATTTCGCATCCAAGTTCGATAATGGCTCATCCATTAGGAATACTTCAGCATCCCGAACAATCGCACGTCCTAAAGCTACACGCTGACGTTGTCCACCTGATAACGCTTTCGGTTTACGTGTTAACATATCTTCTAATCCTAAAATTTTAGCCGCATTGTCTACGCGTTTTTTAATTTCATCTTTTTTCAATTTACGAAGCTTTAGACCAAATGCCATATTATCGTAAACGTTCATATGCGGGTAAAGTGCATAGTTTTGGAACACCATCGCGATATCACGATCTTTTGGTGGTACATCGTTTACGCGTTTGCCGCCGATGAAAAGATCTCCATCTGTTATTTCCTCCAAACCAGCAATCATTCGAAGTGTCGTTGATTTCCCACAACCCGATGGACCTACCAATACTAGAAATTCTTTATCCCTAATTTCCAAACTGAAATCTTTTACAGAGACAACATCTTTGTCATAAACTTTTCGTATATTCTTTAATTGTAAATCTGCCATTTTCTTTCCCCCTCAATATGTAAGTGCTTTCATTAACTATTAACAGCATACAATAGTTTAACTATTTGAGTAATGGTGAATATGCACAAAGATTTGTATCATCTTCGTGCATATTTACATATAGGGTTACGTCTGTTGATTAACAAAAAAAACAACCTAATAAAATACTAGATCTACTCTATGTTCAATCACTTTGGATTCGCTTTAGATTGAACGACTTCTATACAATAACCGTACTATTTTCATGTATAGGGATGCGACTTCGCCGCATCCCTATACATTCTGTTCGGTAATCATATGGTAGTCGTTCATCCGTCGCTCTCCAAAAACGCAGATACATGAAGTACTAATGCTTTTGGGGACGAGCAAATAGAGGGCTTCTTAACTGGAGAGGGCCGCCAAAGATGAAATTTTGGCGGCCGAAGCCTTGCCCATGGTCTTTTCCATTTTTATTTTAGGAAGTGTCGCTTTCTATAAAGCTTGCTAAAAGTAAAGTAGAAACACCTTGTACAAAGTGCAAGCGTGCCCGAAATTGCATCTTCGGGCACTTACACTCTTTAAAGAAAGACATTTATTCTTTTCTTTCCAAGCAGTTACATTTATCACTTAAACATTGTAGGTTTGCGACAGACAACTATTCATAGCAAGATGACCGAAAAAGATGTGGCTAGAAATGACGAAGGCGTTTCTAGCCACGCTTGCTCCTAAAGGAGGAATGAACCTCCATTCCTCCTTGGTAATTATGTCTTGAATAGTTAGCCGAAAGCGAACCGGAAATGATTCAGTTAACAAGCTAGTTTCAAGTCTTTGCTTACTTGCGATTTATACAAGTAAATGGATATGTTTTAAGGTTACTTTCTCGCTAATAAGGCCAAATATACGGTCATTGCTTGGTGAAATTGGCGAATATCTATGCCCGTCTTCTCCAAAAAACGATCCAATCGATATTGTAAACTGTTGCGATGCATATGTAAGGCTTTTGCCGTTTCCGATAGATTCAAATTACAATGTACAAACGTTTCAATCATTTTTAGCGTTTCTTCGTCATCCCTATATACTTGTAAAATGGTTTGACTCATATCGGACCGGAAGTTTTGATCTGTTTGATGGAGCAGTAAATAAGGGACAGCATCTATATAGGTAACAACTGCCTTATTCGAATAGACAAATACGCTTTTAGCAGCATTGAATAAAGATTGATAATGTTGTGCAATCCCCTCTTCCCCTTGTCGATAAGGGCCCACAAAGAAGTTGATTTTGACATATAAATCACTCATTAATAAATCTATGATTTGTTCATAGGAAGTACTTTCCTCAGTTGTTACTTGTTCCTCAATAATAATGCCTTCATAGCCATTAGCCCATAAAATAGGGACCGGTTTAGTAAAAAGTTCCTGTACCGCACTTTTAAAGACAATCGGATCAACTTCATTTTTCTTTATTGAAAAGTAAACAAAACGATAAGGGTTTAGCCATTTCAGGCTAGCGCTAGCACTTGCATTAGTCGCATGGATGACCGCACTCCACTTTTGTTCTTCATCCGTAGGTATTGGGAAATTGATGTTGTAAGGGACTATAAAAGTGGCTAATAAGGATGCATCTTTTGCAGTCAGCTCATCTTCATGAATGCCAATAATGTCATCATTCATAACAAACCACTTATATGTAAGATTTACATAATCCTGACCTTCGGTATACACAATGAGGGAAGGATAGATTTTACGCAGTTGATTGATCATTGAAATACCTCTTTCTTTAAAAAGAACTCTTGTAATTGATTAAAGAATATCACTGAATCCGCCGCAGCGCTAAGGGACGCCTCCCACCACAAGCCAGATTTTCCCGTCAGCCTTAAAGCTTCGGCTAAACCCGTTAAGGCACCTTCGCTCAGTTAATTTAGATATTCAACTGTTCAATTTATCTGGATTATTGTTTCTATAATAATTTTACCACACTAATTCCTTTGGTCATTAATGATAGAATGTAAAAAGATACCGAAGAGGATTTTCCCCTTTGGTATCTTTATGATAAATTGCTACTTGATAACCCAATTAATCTCCTGGTGGACTTCATTCGTATAAAACAGTACTAACCTTTTCATTTCTTCTGTAATTGGATTTTGACAGGTACTTCCTGTACAAACCATTATAAAGGACTTTTTCTTTTGTAATCATTAAATTTTGAAGAATTGGGGACCCTATAATTTTTTTCACTTCACACAACTCTAGTGGAAGCTACACATAAATTATTTCTTTAAACGAATAACATTCCATGATAGCCTTGGTAATGTTGCTGTCACAAGACCTTCTTTATTCACCGCATCTCCATTCTGATTAGGTACCACCTCTTGTACATGAACAGTATTAACTTTTTTCATATCATTATTTTCTAGTACAATATGCTCAACTACCCTATAACCATCAAAGTTTCGAATATCACATGTTAGTAATAATTTATCTTCAAGATCACGGTTAACTGCGAAAATCGTCAATTCTTCTTTTTCCTCATTATATACGGCTGTTGTATCAAGCACCGGTACATCAGTAAAATCTTTGCTATCATATTTTGGACTTGATACAATTGGATTTAACACTGCGCCTCTCCCGTATGCTGATGCATGCATAAAAGGATAGAATATCGTTTGCTTCCACGCTGCTCCATTTTTTTCTGTCATGATTGGAGCAATCACATTGACTAATTGGGCAAGACAAGCAATTTTTACACGATCAGCATTTCTTAACAATGTAATCAACATTGAACCGACAAGTAGTGCATCTTCAAAATTGTAGATATCCTCCAGTTGCTGAGGTGCAATACCCCATGGCTCAATATTTTTATCAGTATCAAGTGTATGATACCAAACATTCCATTCATCAAAAGCCAAATTTATAGTTTTCTTACTACGTTTCTTCGATTTTATATAATCTGCAATCGAAATAACTGATTTTATAAAGTCATCCATTTCTAATGATCTTGCTAAATAGTTTGCAAGATCATTATCGGGGTTTCCATAATATTGGTGTAGCGAAATAAACTCGACATTCTCATAAGTATGATCTAATACTGTCGCTTCCCACTCTGCAAACGTCGGCATATCACGATATGAACTTCCACAGGCAACCAGTTCAATCGTCGGATCGACCAACTTCATCACCTTAGCTGCCTCATTAGCAATTCGACCATATTCAACAGCGGTTTTCTGACCAATTTGCCATGGCCCGTCCATCTCATTTCCTAAACACCATGTTTTAATTTTATGAGGTTCTTTGTAACCATGAGACACACGTAAATCGCTGTAATACGTACCTGATGGATGATTACAGTATTCGACGAGATTTCTGGCGGCATCAACACCTCGAGTTCCAAGATTGACTGCCATATTTACTTTGGCATTCACAAGTTTAGCCCAATCCATAAATTCATTCGTACCCAATTCATTGGTCTCAACTGCACGCCAAGCAAGGTCAAGTCGACAGGGACGCCCCTCCTTAGGTCCCACACCATCTTCCCAGTTATATCCCGAAACAAAGTTTCCTCCTGGATAACGAATGAGCGGGACATTTAATTCTCGAACAAGCTCAATTACATCTTTCCGGAAACCATTTTCAGTAGCATTCGGATGACTTGGTTCATAAATCCCACCGTATACAGCACGACCAAGATGTTCCACAAATGAACCGTAAATCCGATCATCAATATCCGCTACCTTAAAATCCTTTTCAACAATCATCGTTGCTGTTTTGCTACTCATGTAATCCATCCTTTCGAGATTACGCCCCCTTATAATTAAAGGTTGCCTAAAAGTAAGAAACCCCGGTAGAGAATATACTTCATATATACAATACTTATTATGAGACTCTTACCTATATAGAAGACTATTCCAACGTAATTCATTTTTGAATTCCTTTGAGTTCGTATCATTATTAATGAGGACAGACTCTATTCCAACAAGCTCTGCAAAATCCATAAGCTGTTCTGGCGTTACAACATAAGAGAAGCAGGAATGATGCGCACCACCAGCGATAATCCAATTTTCAGCCGCCTTATTCAATGATGGTTGCGGTTTCCAAAGTACTCGCGCAACTGGTAAATTCGGCAGATCCTTCTCTACTTCCACCGCTTCTACTTCATTAATAACGAGGCGGAATCTGTGGCCCATATCAATAATTGTTGCATTTAGTGCATGCCCACTTGCCCCGTTAAATACCATTCTCGCCGGATCCTCCTTATCACCGATTCCTAGCGGATGTACCTCGATTGTAGGCTTCGAGGTAGCAATTGTCGGACAAACTTCAAGCATATGCGAACCAAGAACGAGCTCATTACCAGGTTCAAAGTGGTACGTATAATCTTCCATAAACGAAGTACCCTTACCATCAGCAACAACTTTCATCAATCGAACAAGCGCGGCCGTTTTCCAGTCACCCTCACCTGCAAAACCATAACCTTGCTCCATCAATCGCTGAACAGCCAGCCCAGGAAGTTGTCTCATCCCATGCAAATCTTCAAACGTAGTGGTAAAAGCAGTGTAGTTACCCTCTTCTAAAAAGGATTTTAGGCCAATTTCAATCTTCGCTTGGTAACGAATCGATTGAATTGTTTCCTCTCCACCGGTTATGTTATACCTTTCATGATACTCATCCATGAGGTTATCTACTTCTTGATCAGAGATGAGATTCAGCCGTTCAACAAGATCCCCTATACCATAACCGTTCACAGTCCAACCTAATTGAATTTGCGCTTCTACTTTATCACCTTCCGTAACCGCAACATGACGCATATTATCACCAAATCTAGCTACTTTCAGGTTTTGACTTTCATTGAATGCAACCGAAGTTCTCATCCAGCCGCCGATTCGTTCTCTCACTTCATCACTTTGCCAATGACCTGCAATGACTTTTCGAGTAATATTCATTCTGCTATTTATAAATCCAAATTCTCGATCACCATGTGCGGATTGATTTAAGTTCATGAAATCCATATCAATATTTCCCCAAGGAATATCACGATTATACTGAGTATGTAAATGCAACATCGGTTTCGTTAAAGCTTTTAAACCTAAAATCCACATTTTAGATGGGGAAAATGTATGCATCCATGTGATGACCCCTGCGCAATTTCCGTCTGCATTCGCTTCAAGCATTAACTTACGAATCGAATCAGAATCTTTGACTACCGACTTGAAAACAAGCTTGTAAGAAACAGAACCTGCGCTATTTATTCCAGCAACTATATCCTTCGAATGTTTTTCTACTTGACTAAGTACATCTTCTCCATACAGCATTTGACTGCCCGTTATAAACCAAAATTCGTATGCTTTTATTTTTAACAAAGAAATTCCCCCTAGCTGATTTTTATCAATCATTCCCTACTACGTTATTTTGCCCATAATAGGCCTTCGCTCCATGTTTACGCAGATAATGCTTGTCTAAAAGGAAGTGATCGATTTCATCTATCTGTGGATTTAGCTGAAGCGTATAGAATGCCATTTTTGCGACTTCATCCAAAACGACTGCGTTGTGAACAGCTTCATTAGGGCTTTCCCCCCAACAAAATGGTGCATGACCTGCGACTAGTACACCTGGCATTACCATAGGATTAAGCGCTTGTTGATGGAACGTTTCAATAATGACATTGCCTGTTTCCAATTCGTAAGCACCGTCAATTTCTTTATGTGTCAGTGGGCGAGTAACTGGTATTTCACCGTAGTAATAATCCGCATGTGTCGTACCAAGCGCTGGAATCGCTTTACCAGCCTGCGACCAACTTGTCGCCCAAGGCGAATGAGTATGCACAATCCCACCTATTTCAGTAAATGCTTTATAAAGCGCAAGATGCGTTGCTGTATCAGAAGATGGACGTAAATCACCTTCGACAATATTCCCTTCCATGTCAATCACGACAAGATCTTCAAGTTGTAATTCCTCATAGATAACTCCACTAGGCTTAATGACAACAAGACCTTTCTCACGATCAATTCCACTTACATTTCCCCAAGTGAAAGTGACAAGCCCATGCTTAGGCAATTGCAAATTCGCTTGTAATACTTCGTACTTTAGCGATTCAAGCATGATGATTCCTCCTCACCAAAATTAGAGACTATTCATTTTAATTTCCTTCAATATTTTCATTATATTATTTTCGCCACGACCGAAATAATCATATAACTTTCCATATTCCGCGAATAACTTTTCATAGATACTCGTGTTTTTCACAATCGGTTTGTATGTTTCAGCTTTTACCCTTCCCATCACTTTCGCCGCTTCAGTAATGGTTGTATACCCTCCCCGCTCAGCACCAGCTGCTACCGCACCAAACATCGCCGAACCAAGTGCCGGTGTTTGGGACGACGCAGAAATTTTAACTTCCATATTTAAAACATCCGAATAAATTTGCATCATCAGCTTATTTTTTTCTGCAATTCCCCCACATGCATATACTTCGTCAACAGGAACACCATTATTGCGAAACGCTTCAACGATCATCCTTGTTCCAAAGGCTGTGGCTTCTATAAGTGCCCGATATATTTCCTCCGGCTTGGTTAATAATGTCGCCCCGATCAACACCCCGGTAAGGTCGGCGTCGACAAGTGTTGATCTGTTACCATTCCACCAGTCTAGTGCCAAAAGACCACTTTCACCTACTTGAAGCGCATTTGCCTTTTCGGTTAAAAGTTCGTGAATATTCATTCCCTTATCTACTGCTTCTTGTTCATAACTTTCCGGCACACAGTTTTCGATAAACCACTCAAAATGATCACCGACACAAGACTGACCTGCTTCATAACCCATAAGACCTGGAATGACACCATCTTCAACAACACCACACATGCCAGGGACAATCTTTTCCTCCGCGCCTAGTAGAATGTGACAAGTAGATGTTCCCATAATCATTAGTAATTTCCCAGGTTCAGTAATTCCCACTGCCGGGATTGACACATGTGCATCCACATTCGCCACAGCAACGGCTGTACCTGGGTTTAGACCTGTTAGTTTAGCCGCTTCAATCGTAATCTCACCCGCTTTTGAGCCAATTGAAAAGATTTCATTTGATAACTTCTCTTCTACGACATTCTCCAATCGTGGATCTAATGCTTTGAAGAATTCTTTTGTGGGATAACCATCTTGTTTATGCCAAATGGCCTTATACCCAGCTGTACAACTATTTCTACTAATTTCACCAGTCAATTGCGAAACAATCCAATCTGTTGCTTCAAGTATTTGATCTGCTGCTTCGTAAATCTCTGGTGCTTCATTTAAAATTTGCCATATCTTCGGGATCATCCACTCCGAAGAAATCTTCCCACCATAACGCTGTAGGAATTCCTCGCCTCGCGCTTCAGCAATTTCATTTAAGCGATTTGCTTCATTTTGTGCAGCATGATGTTTCCAGAGCTTCACATAACTATGTGGGTTCTTACTCCATTCATTAGTCATACACAATGGTGTACCATCTGTTTTAATCGGCATGACCGTACAAGCAGTAAAATCTATCCCAATACCAACGACATCATCGGCAGACACACCTGATTGCTTTAATACTTGCGGGATTGTCAGTTCTAGTACTTCTAAATAATCACTCGGATGCTGTAATGCCCAGTCCGGCGCTAACTTAGTTGTCTGATCAGGTAAATATTCATCCATCACCTTGTGGGTATATTCTTTCACCGCTGTCGCTACTTCTTTTCCAGTGGCAATTTCAACAAGCACCGCTCTACCAGATAAACTTCCATAATCCACACCAATTGTATATTTCGCCACAAAACTCACCTCATCCTCGATATAAAGCTTGCTTTTATCAATCTCTGACCAAACACACCCTAGCGTGTTGGTCAGATTTCCATCAAGATTACTTAAGATACCTTTTGTATTCATCTGGACTAAGGGATTAAACTTCTTTTTAGCACCAAAAGATATTAAAAACTTCTATCAATCAAAGGTAAATTTCAATGATGTCGACACCAAATACACATTTCTCCTGCTCCTCGATTTCCCCAAACTAAATAAGGAATCGCTTTTATTCTTTTATTCGTCCGATGATGTTGGAATTCACTATAAAGTTCTTTCACTTGAACTGGTGCATCTATATCCGCATCTGTTTCTAAAGCGATAATCTTTCCAATCCCATCCATATATTCTTCAATAACATTCCAGTTCCGATCCGGATTTACGATAATTGTGTTTAAGTTTTTTCCATTATCCTCTTCTTCCAAGCAATAAATCAATGGACCACGTTCAATTGTAATTTTACCTGAATTAGCTTTAACACTTGCATGGGCTTGCATCAGCTTGACTCCCATTGGGAAAATAATTTCAATTATATCTCCGGTTTCCCAATCATTTCTAATCATTGCATAACCATTCTTCATCGTGTAACTTCCCGCAGTTCCATTGACCATTAATTCAAATTCACCTTTTGTCCAACGTGGAATTCTCAAACCGATTGTAAAGTTAATAGGTTTTTCGACCCTTACCTCAAGACTCACATTTCCATCCCATGGTAAATTAGATACTTGGATTAATTCCACATCAGTCTGTTTCATTGTTAAATTCGCGTGACTACCAATATATAAATGGCTATAAACTTCATCTTCCGTCACTGTATATAAATAATCTCCAAGTGAACCTAACAATCTCGCGACATTTGGCGGGCAACATGAAACACCGAACCACTTTTGACGCGTACTCTTTACATGTGTTTTACCAGGATTCTTTTCACTTGCATCAGGTGATACCTCCAACGGATTTACATAGAAATAATGCTTTCCATCAAGTGCCATGCTTTCTAATACAATGTTATAAAGTGCCTTCTCAATAATATCTGCATACTTGGAATCCGTCTCCATCAGCAACATTCGTTTCGCAAAAAATATTAAGCCAATCGAGGCACACGTTTCAGCATACATTGAGTCATTAGGCAAATCATAATCAAAAGTAAATGCCTCTCCAATTTCAGTTGAACCGATACCACCGGTAATGTACATCTGTTTTTGTGTGATATTATTCCATAACTTTTGACACGCTACATGTAACTCCGAGTCATTCGTTAAACGTGCTAAATCTGCCATTGCTGTATATAAATAGACCGCTCTGACGGCATGACCTGTTGCATGTTCCTGCTCTCTTACTGGAGAAAAACTCTGATTATAATACAAATTTGGTTCTTTAAATACACTACTTTCATGAAGCGTTCTACCGCGTTTCTCCCATTCTTCATAGAAAAAATTAGGCTCCTGTCCGCGTTGGTCAATAAAATATTTGCTTAAACAGAGGTACTTGTCATTATTAGTTACTTCATATAGTTTTACTAAAGCTAATTCAATTTCTGGATGACTATCATAGCCTTTTAATTTCCCTTCTGTTACACCAAACACTGAATCGATGTGATCAGCTAACTTGCATACAACATCGAGCAACTGACTTTTCCCAGTAGCCTTATAATAAGAAACACCGGCTTCAATCATATGACCAGCACAATATAATTCATGACAATCATACAGATTTGTCCAGCGCTGATCAGGTGCTTCGATGATATAATACGTATGTAAATATCCATCTGGAGCTTGTGCACGTGCAACTAAATCGATTAAGTCGTCAGCCTTTTTCTCAAGTTCCAAATCCCTTTGATTTGCCAATAAATAGCCGACAGCTTCCAGCCATTTAGCAACATCACTATCTTGAAAAATTGCTCCTTGGAATTTTCCACTAATTTCTCCTGCTGCCACTCTAAAGTTTTGAATTGAATAACTTGGCTCTGCATCAGGAATCTGATCATTCAATGCCTCATATTGATATGGAATGACTGTAGACTTTAGTAATGATCGATAGTTATTCCAAAAATCATCATTAATTTTAATATTATCTAAAGAAATACTTGTAAGATTGCTCATAGTTACCCTCCATAATTTATATAGATATTTTAGTCTTTTAATCCGGATGTTTTAATTCCTTCTACTAAATAACGTGAGGCAAATAGATATAAAATCATCGGAGGAATAGCCATAATCATCGCCATAGCCATTTGCAAATTCCAAGCCGTAACGTTTGTCGCACCCGCTACTTTAAACGATGACAATGCACCTATTGTTAACGGCTTTAAGTTATCTGAGTCAATAAAGATTAATGGTGTAAAGAGTTCATTCCACCAATACACTGCTGATAATACACCCACAGTAATGAAGATTGGTTTAGCGATTGGCACTAACACTTTAATAAATATTTGCCAACGGTTACAACCATCAATCATTGCTGATTCATCAATGCTTTTCGGTATCGTCATAAAGAATTGTCTAAACAAAAAGACGTTATATGGAAATGCGAAAAAACTTGGTACAATCAATGGCAAAAAGCTATCCAACCAACCTAATTGGCGAAAGATAATGAATTGAGGGATAACTGTAGTTACAGTTGGGACCATCATAGTAGCAAGAATAATGGCGAATATTAATTTTTTACCCTTAAAATTCATTCTTGATAATGGATAGGCTACCAATGAACTAGAAACGAGCGTTCCGACCGTATTCCCAATAATTAAAATAATTGTGTTTCGGAAATAAATTAGCGTATTGCTATCCTTTAATACTGTTAAATAGTTTTGGAACTGCGGATTGCTTGGAAAAAGTTCTGGTGGATATTGACTGATACCATTTAGTGTTTTTAAAGAGTTTGAAAATATCCAGTAAATCGGAAATGCCATAAAAAGAGCGGTTGTAACTAAAACTGCGTATTGAATTATTTTTATTTTCGTACTTTTCTTCATCTTGCTTACCTTGTGTTGTTTTTTCATTGTACTCCCGCCCCCTTTTAATTATAGTGAACCGATTTCCTTGACAGATAAAACTGCAGGAATGCAATTACACCGACAATAGCAAATAATACAATGGCTAGTGCCGAAGCATACCCCATATCAAAGAGCTTAAATGCATATTTATAAATATTTAAACTAAGCACTTCAGTTTCAGCACCAGGTCCTCCATTTGTAAGTGGATAAAGAAGCGTAAAAGAACTATTGAATGAGTTAACCGTTGCCACGACTAGGTTAAACAGAATAATTGGAGAAATCGCCGGCAGCGTCACATGGAAAAATCTCTGAGAAAAACTAGCTCCATCAATATCTGATGCTTCATATAACTCTTGAGGGACCTCTTTTAATGCAGAACTAAAAATTAACATCATTTGACCTGTTGCATAAGTGAATATGCATGTTATTGCTAATGTTGGCCAAACATAAAATGTATCATTTAACCAGTTAGGTGGGCTATCAATTCCGAAAAATGAAAGCACATAGTTCACAATCCCTAACTCTTTGTTAAACATTAATTTAAAAACAAAGGCCATAACAACGCTGGGCATAACAGCGGGAATAAAGTAAAAAAACTGAAATATTCCCATAAACCTTATTTTAAAGTTCAATAATGTTGCTAAAAACAACGATGAAAACAAAGTGACTACTACACTAATAACTGTGAATATCAACGTTACTCTTAACGAATTTAGAAAATCTGTACTTCCATCAAATAGTGCCTTGAAGTTATCAAGGCCAACAAATTCCGGTGAGCTAATCAAATTCCATTTCATTAAACTTAAAACAAAAGAAGCAATGATTGGTCCCCCAGTAAAAACGATCAAACCAATAAACCATGGCGACAAAAATCCATACGCAGACAAGCTTTCCTTAAATCCGTTTACTTTCTTTTTCATATGCTCACGTCCATTCTATCTCCTTGATAGGTAGGTTTTTCAAAGAAATAATTGCAATCCATTCATCTTTAGCTAAATAAAAAACCATAAAAGTTTCGTCTTAGCAACAAAAACAATCATGAAACTTTCTCTTCAAGTACTTACAAGAACAAATTCGAATGGTGTCTAAAGACTAGACATAAGTAAACTTTCAATCAGCGGGGGGAGCATCCCCCCTACCGATTAATGTTTAAAAGTTTGTTTCTCTAAAATTTCCACACTATTCCGACTGGACCAAAAAGCAAAGTGGCACCTTAAATATTTCTTATTGCTTTCACTGTGCCTCTAATTGCTTTTGGGCATTTGGAACTTCAATATTAATTACGTCATCAATTGTTTTTTGTCCCAATAAAACAGCATTAAATTGTTTTACAAGATCATCTGTAATTGTTGGATTGAGTAAAACATAACCAAACCTCGAGAACTCCGCTGATTGATTAAACACTTCCCAACTCGTTGGACCATTTTTTCCTTCAACACGGTAATCTTCATTTGCTGCAATACTTGGACGTGCCGACGGGTTATTCGACATCTTGCTTAAAAGTGGTTGTCCTTCATCACCCATCATAAACTCAATAAATTTCCAAGCCTCGTCTTTATGCTTACTCTTACTATTGATTGAGAAGAAACCTGTATGAAGAGAAGCGTAAGATCTTTCCTCTTTAGGAAGAGGTGCAATATCCCAATTGAATTCAGCATCTTGATAACTCCTTATATACCAGTTACCTTGGCGAGTCATTGCCGCTTTTCCAGCACTAAATAAATCAGCTACTTCACCTGAACCAGATGGTTCTGGCGAAACCTTATCAATATTTGTTAGCTTGTTTTGAAATTCAAGTGTTTTTCGCAAACCTTCACCTAAAGAAAAGTTCCCATCGGCATCTACAACGTCATCACCAGCAGCACCAATCATCGAATACCAGATACCCGGAAATGAAATCGCATCCGTCCCCCATTGAGTTGTTTTGTTTCCATCTTTAATCGTTAATTTCTTTGCTGCATCTGCGTAATCATCCCATGTCCAATCAGCATTTGGGTATCCAATAGCGGCTGCATCAAACATATCTTTGTTGTAATATAAAAACTCTGTCGCATACACCCACGGTAATCCAAATACTTTATCTCCTGTTTTATTTAACTCACCCATGGCCGGAATAAAATCATCCATTGTGAATTCATCAGTATTTTCAAGGTATTGGTCTAACGCTTCAATTGCTCCATTTTCCGAGAACCTTGGAATATCAGCTTCCCACGCTAAAATAACGTCCGGAGCAGTTCCACCGATAATCATTGAATTAATCTTTTGTGAGTAATCATCTGGAATATTTACTAATTCAATTTTTATATTTGGATATTTCTTCTCAAAAGCTCGAATAAATTCAGTTTCACTTTCTTTTAATGTATCCCACATACTAAATCGAATTGTAACTTTTTCTCCATTATTTTCTTTCCCAGTGCTTTCATCTTTACTAGAACAACCAATCAGGAATATAGATAATGCAAGCGTAATCAGTGACAGATAGATTGTTATTTTTTTTCTTAACATGGTATTGTCTCCTTCGCATCATTTTTTAATTTCCTTCGTTCTCCTCGCTTCGCAACAACTTACTTACAACTTATCACCCCTCAGCTCCAACTTGTACGTATAAGTCGAATTATTTTGATTATATACTACGAGACTATATTTTGGCAAGCTATTTTAATAGCGCTTTCATTTATAGTCCTGTAAAGATTTTGAATGCATGAATGGTTGATGCGACAACCCTATTATGTAATAGGCGCTTCTTTCTCGATTTTATTTTGATCCAATTCAAATAAAAACGACCAGCAAATCGGATGACATTCAGATAGATTTCCTCAATGAAGACGTAATACCTTCTAGCCTGAATTATGACAATCGTCACTAGAAAAAGGTTATTTCATTGCGGTTTTACAGATATTTGATTTATATTAAACTTGCGAACTTTACGAAAGATAAAATCTTCTACACTTAAAATAAGTTCTATTTTCAAGAGTCTGTTCTTATAAAGCTGTTGATTTCCCCCATCCTATTTAAGAACAAACATAAAATTTTATACACTTGTACCAAATTTCATGTATAATAAAAATAAAGTTGTACTTACAACTCTCACAATGAATATGTCGAAAGCAGGGATTTTATGGATAAACCCGCAAAATACATGGTTGTAATCGATGCAATCAAAGAATGGATCACCCTTGGAAAAATAAATCCAGGCGATAAAATTTACTCTGAAAATGAATTAGCAAAAATGTTTAACGTTAGCCGGCATACAATTCGTCAAGCGATTGGCCAGCTTGTTCATGAGGGACTTCTTTACAGGGAACAGGGATCTGGCACATTTTGCTCAACATCACTACCTGCACAATCGGATAACTTTTTGACAAGTGAGCCACCTACACAGATTTCAGGTAAAAATATCGGTTTAATTACAACCTATATATCCGATTACATTTTCCCAACAATTATTAGGGGGATGGAATCATACCTGACTTCGAAAGGTTATTCACTTATCATTACATCCACAGATAATGATCAAGAAAAAGAAAAACAATGTCTTGAAGCCATGCTAAGTCGAAATATTGATGGGCTAATTGTTGAACCTACAAAAAGTAGTAGCTACAATCCAAATATTCATTACTATATGGAACTTGAGAGGAAGGGTATACCATACCTAATGATTAATCAATACTACTCACAACTAAATTCCCCTCATATTGTTATTGATGATGAAAAAGGTGGTTTTTTGGCTACACAACATCTAATTGATCTAGGGCATGAAAAAATTATTGGGGTTTTTAAAACTGATGATATGCAAGGTGTATACCGAATGAAAGGATTTATCCGAGCATTCCGTGAAAATAATATTCCTTTTTTAAATGATACAATCCTTTCTTACACAACAGAAAATATGCATGAACGTTTAGCTAATCAGTTAAAAAAATTATTTACACAGTCAAATAATGAACCTACCGGTATTGTTTGCTATAACGATGCTAACGCTTTAGCTGTTATCAATATTTTGCGTACAAGCGGCTATAATGTACCTGACGATATTTCTGTAGTAGGTTATGATGATTCGAATTTATCTGAGGCATCCGATGTGAAATTGACAACTTTAACACACCCAAAAGCGCAAATGGGGGTTGATGCTGCTAAATGGATTATTGATTCCATCGAAAAAAATGATAGCGGAAAACAAGATCAAATCATATATGAACCCAAACTGGTTATTCGAAACTCAACAAAAAAACGAATCTAATTATGAAAGACCGGGTAAACATCGCCCGGTCTTTCTTTGTTTAACATATAATGGAAAGTTTGTCCCCCAATTCCATGTACTCCTTTACAGGATACTCGATATAATTTCTTTTCAAGTAGGGCTCAAATGAACATAGGAATCGTCGGTTTTCAAAAATCTATTCGTTCGAAATTCTTTACAATGGCGTATGGAATTTTTTCTTTTTCACTTTCTTATTTTCCTCAAGCACTTTCAAGATAACAAAGTGTACTTATTGTAATGGAACCTATTAATTCAAAAAAAACGTCGGATTTCAATCATTATGAGAAGTAAAAAAACGCCAAGGGATTTCTCCACTCAGCGTTTTTTTATATGGCTTTTCAAAAACTTAATTTTGCACTATTAAGCCTAACTTTCTGCCCTTTTTCAAGATAAACCGCAGTTCCATTATGCAAAATACTCAGTGCTTCTCCCTCTACAACTGCATAACTGACCGCATTACTTTCTAGGTGAACCTTTAGCAATCTGCCCTGGTACTGCACATGAAATTCGAGGGAATTCCACCCATCAGGCAATGTAGGTGCGAAGGATAGCCCACTTTCTTTCACTCGTAACCCGGCAAATCCATAGACAATGGCTAGCCATGTACCGCCCATATTAGCCATATGCAAACCATCTTTTGTATTGCCATGTGTATTGTCCAAATCCAATCGAGCCGTTTCAATAAAGTAATTATAAGCTTTTTCTTTATAGCCCAATTTAGAAGCCATTATACTATATACGCAGCTAGATAATGATGAATCATGGGTTGTAATTTCCTCATAGTAATCATAGGAATTTTTCATCGTTTCAAAATCTTGTTCGTCCTCTAATAGGAAATGCCCCAATACAGTATCTGCTTGTTTACATACTTGATACCTATAGAGTGTTAGTGGATGATAATTCAACAGGAGTGGGAATTTATCTTTCGGCGTATTTTCTAAATCCCAACGAGCCTTTTGTAAAAAGCTATCATCTTGTGCGTTTATTTTGTATGTTTCATCATAGGGAAGATACATCTTTTCTCCTGCATCTACCCATTCCTGAACTTCTTGTTCGGTTAGTTCTAACTGGTTAATTAATTGTTGAAGATGTTTGCTATCCTTTTCTTTCAGAAGACGATACACCTTCGCTGCCCACAGTAAATTATGCTTGGCCATGACATTTGTATAGTAATTATTATTCACGATACATGTATATTCATCCGGACCTGTTACGCTATCAATTCTAAATTGTTCTTCATGCATATGACCTGCATCTGCCCATAAGCGTGCTGTTTCAAAAAGAACCTCTGCCATATAATCCTTTAAGAAGGCTTCGTCCTGTGTGACTAAATAATATTGAATATAGCTATACGCCACATCTGCACTAATATGATACTGGGCTGTTCCAGCTGGGAAAAATGCCGAGCTTTCTGGTCCTGTGATCGTCCGCCATGGGAATAGTGCTCCTTTTGTATGGCCGAGCTCCTTGGCCCTTGCTCTTGCACTATCTAAAATAGAATAACGATGTAGCAATAGATTTTTTGCAATTTCTGGATTGGTCATTAAAAATACGGGGAACATATAAATCTCGGTATCCCAGAAATAATGACCTTCATAGCCTTCACCCGATAAGCCTTTTGCCGCGATATTGCTGACAGGGTCTTTCCCAACAGATTGTAATAATTGGTACAGGTTAAAGCGAATACCTTCTTGCAATCGTGTGTCTCCATCTATTGCTACATCGGATTTGCTCCAAAAATGATCTAAATAGTCTTTTTGCTCTAGCAGAAGATCCTCAAAGGTTGTTGCTGAAAGCTGCTGTTGAACGGCAATCGCTTTTTCGACAACTGCCTCGCCATGTCGTAGTGTATCGGTGTACACACTATACTTGGTAAAATGAATCGCCTCATTGCCTTCAAATAGATAAGTCTGCTCCACGCTATTATCCGTTGAATTACATTCATACTGATAGTTCCCTTGTGTCACCTGCGATGAAGCAACACAAGCTACTTCCAGTTCCGTTGCGTATGTTCGATTTTTAACAATACTCCATTGTTCCTGCTGATGAGCTTCTATTACGTGAAGCCGCTTTGCATGACCTGAAGCAATTCGCGGGTCCGTTTTATCGACAAAATTAGATACGTCACCATTCACAGTTGAAATCACTTTAATTTGTTGAATCGGACTTACAGGAACAATTTTAATATCAATCGCAAGTAATTCTTTGGTGATAAAAGAAACGAGCCGTTTGAAATGGAGCTGAACTTCACGCCCTTTCGGCGACCTCCAATGAATGATACGTTCTGCAAATCCTTTATCCATATGCAAATTCCGTTCGAAGTGAATAACCTCCCCTTCAAACAAAGAAAAGGCTTCATCATCTAGCCAAATTTGAACCGTTTGCCCATCAATAATATTGACTATTTTTTGCTGAATATCAGGGAATCCAAATAACTTTTCCCCGTATTGCAACTCTATTTCATCGTGAAAGGCATTTATGTATGTCCCTCGAATCGATTTATATGTCTGTGGATAGCCTTCTTCAAAATTCCCTCTTACACCCAAATAGCCATTTCCTAAAGATAATAGGCTTTCATTTTGCAAAAGGTTGTCATTATCTAGCCCTGACTTTTTTAATGTCCAGCTCATGTTTCTCTCTCCCTGCTTACTTACTCTTTTTTTCTAAATAACAGTTAATAATTTCTTCAAAAATCAATTGTGAAGTGTCTGCTACTAAATAATCTGCTTGTCCCAGTTGTTCAACAGATCCAACACCTACTGAAAACATCTTGGCACCGTTAATCGCCGCTACTCCTGCCTCTGCATCTTCAATTCCAATGCATTCTTCATAGGATATCCCTAAGAAATCTGCAGCCGTTGTAAAGGTTTCAGGATCTGGTTTCCCTTTTTTCACCTGTGATGCGTCGACGATATAGTCAAAATAATGTGCAAGTCCTAGCTTATCTACTATATTTTTCGCATTGTTACTTGCTGAACCAAGCGCGATTTTTATGTGATGTTCTTTATTTTTCTGTAATAACTGCTCAATGCCTGGTAAAATATCATCCGTATTAACGGTTTCTACCAGCTCTAAATAATGACTATTTTTTTGATTAGCTAGCCTGTTCTTTTCATCATTTTCCAGCGCCAACAGAGCTGGCTTCAAAGCTAAGATTTTCTCCAAAGACTCCATGCGGCTAATTCCTTTCAGCTGTTCATTAAACTGACGGTCAATCGCTATCCCAAGTTCATCCGCCAACTTCTGCCAGGCTAAAAAGTGAAACTCTGCCGTATCTGTAATGACTCCATCCAAATCATAAATAAAGGCCTTTGGGTATTGTGACATTATTCTCTTCCTTTCCAATCAGATCATTCGAACGCTTTGTCGTTCCATTAACTGATGTTCCACGTAGACATGCTGTCGTTCCAGCTTATTTTCCATCAAATCTTGCAGTAATAAGGCGGCCACCTTGCCAACCTCCATAAAGTTCTGTCGAATAGTTGTTAACTGCGGTTGCGTGTACGCGCTAATGACCAAATCATCAAACCCCGTCACCGAAATATCTTCCGGAATCCTTAAACCAGCTTCATTGACTGCTTTCATGACACCGAATGCCATCAAATCGCTAAAGCATAAAAAGGCTGTTGGCTCTTTCGTTCGCAAATATTCCTTCGCCAATTCATACGCATCCTGCTCAGAAAATTGTGCGTACAGCACTTTATCCTCACTTAACTCTAAACCATTTGTTTCAAAGGCCTGTTGTACACCTTTCATACGCTCTGCATTGACATACGTTTCCTTTGTTCCAGCCATAACGACAATGTCACGATGATTATTTGCCAATAAATGAGCAGCTATTTCCTTGCCAGCCACCGCATTATCAATCGACACACTACCAATCAAGCCATTATTCGTTTCGGTCATAATATCCAGCACAACACACGGTATATTCGTAGTGATCAATTCCTTATAATAAGAATCATCTATCCGAATGCCCTGCAACAATGCTCCCCCAATATTACGTTCTCGGCAATATTGGACATAGCTTTTTTGCTTTTGCTCTTGTGAATCAATTAAGTAAATTGACAGTTCAAACGGACCCGCAGAAACCGCAGAATAAACTCCTTTGAATATATCAAATGCATTATTATCCTTCTCATTATCATTAAAAACACCCGATGAGATTAGTCCAATGGTCATTTGTTTTTTTGACGATAGATTTTTAGCGATGACATTTGGTGTATAATTTAATTCTTTTGCAATTTCAAAAATCCGTTTTTTCGTTTTCTCACTGACATCTGGGTAATTATTAAATGCTTTTGACACAACACCAATGGATACGCCTGCTTGCTTCGCAACATCTTTTATCGTCGTCACTTGACCGCCCCTTCTCCAATTCCTTTAATAATATGCTTTTGTGCCAGCACATAGAAAATAACAACGGGAATAATCGTTAACATCAAACCTGCCATTGCTAAATTCCACTTAATCGTAAACTCACCAAAGAAGTAAAAAGTAGATAGCGGAATCGTTCGTAAGCCTTTATCAGTCAACGTTAACGATGGTAATAGATAATCATTCCAAATGTTAATCACGTTTAAGATCATCACAGTTACTGTGATCGGCTTTAACATCGGGAAAATAATTCGCCAAAATACACCGAACTTTGAAGCGCCGTCTATCGTTGCCGCTTCCTCTAGCGTAATCGGAATCGACTTAATGAAACCGTGATATAAAAAGACAGAAATACTTGAACTGAATCCCACATGCATGAAAATTAATCCTTCACGCGTATTAAACATCGGAATATGTAGTTCATTCGTAATTGTCCCCATTAATTGCATTAAAGGCATCATTAGTGTTTGAAACGGAATGAGCATTGTAGCGATAAACGTCATAAAAATAATTTTACTCAGCTTATTATCCGTTCTAGCTAACATCCATGCTGTCATGGAAGAAAGCACAACGATAATAAGAACTGAAAGTATAGTAATATACAAAGAGTTCCCGAGTGCGCTTAAAAAACCCATCTTCTCCATCGCTTCTGTATAATACTGAAAACTAAATTTTTCAGGCAACGCTAGCGCATTGTCGTAGAGTTCTTGACGGTTTTTAAAGGAGTTCACAATGATGATATAAATAGGAGATAAGAAGACAAGAGCTGCAAGAAAAAGTAATACTTCCCTTGAGTACTTACTAAATATTTTCATCACATTTCTACCTCCCTCTTCTTCGTAATATATACTTGAGTCAACGTAATAGCTGCAACAACAAAGAAGAAAATAATTGCTTTCGCTTGACCAAATCCATAATTACCATAGCCGAAAATTTCATTATAAATATTCATCGCGAACATTTCTGTAGCGTTAGCTGGACCGCCACCTGTTAATGACAAGTTGACATCGTAAATTTTAAAAGCAGAGGATAGTGTTAAAAATAGACTAATTGTAAACGCAGGCATTAGCAAAGGTACCGTAATTTTTTTGAAACGTTGCCAGCCAGTTGCCCCGTCAATTTTTGCTGCTTCAATGACATCATTCGGAATGCCTTGAATCCCTGCAATGTAGATGATCATGACATATCCCGCCATCTGCCATGTAAAGACAAATACCATTGCGTATAACGCATAATCCATGTCCATCAACCAGTTGAAAAATAGTCCGTCTAACCCTGTGACAGTACCGATTAGCGTAAAGACATCTAAAAAGATAAATTGCCAAATATACCCAAGTATTAACCCGCCGATTAAATAAGGCATGAATATCATCGTTCGCGCTGCGTTCGCTACTCGAAGTTTAGATGTAACGAGGACTGCCGCTGTAAGGCCTACGATATTCACCGAAATAACAGCCAATACTGTAAAAACGATTGTTATCCATGTAGATTTAAGAAAACGTGCATCATCGAATAACCGTAGGAAATTATCTAGCCCTACAAAGACTTTCGGATTTGCCGCAATTCCATCCCATTGGAAAAAAGAATAATAGATCCCTATTATAAAAGGAATAATGACTACTGTCGTAAAAATGATTACTAATGGAGCAGTAAATAATAAATACCAGCCTGTATTTCCTTTTTTCATCACGAAAATCACCGCTTTCTCGTAGATATACTAGTTGAGCTTGTGAGTGGAAATTCTATTCAAACGAAGGTGCTTTACAGGGAAGATCAACTTCATCTGTAAAGAATTACTGGGCATACTTCTCCAAGTATGCCCAGCTATTCACCGTATTTTTATCATTATTTTACTGCATTTTTCCAAGCATCATCTAACTTGTCGATCAATTCTTTCCCTGTCATATCTTTAGATAAGAAAAATTCTTGTGCAACAGGTGTAAAATCATTTGGCACAATATTCGCTGGGAAGTAGTTTTGTGCCCAAGGAATCGTTTGACCATTATTCGAAGCATCTAACACATCTTGTGATAGTGGATCTAGGTCGCCAGCATCAATATTCGTTAGAGCCGGTACAAACCCGAACTCTTCTACAATATAACGGTGACCAATTTCACTTGTTGACATCCAATTTAAGAAGTCATTGGCTGCTTTTACTTCTGCCTCATCTTTTGTACCATTGATTGCCCAGTTATTCCCTACACCTACAGCCATTTTGTCATTGCCCAATAATGGGAATGGTAGCATTCCAACTTCAAAATCGAAATCGAATTCTGAAAGCATTCCGTAAGCCCAGTTTCCTTGGTGAATCATTGCCGTTTTACCTGCCGCAAAATCACCGATTTCTTTATCATACGTTACATCTAGTGGACTAGGTGTATTGTTTTTAATTGTTTCCATGAAATCTCCAAACTCTTGGAATTCCTTTGTATCTGCCATTGTTACTTCACCACTCGTCAATTTGTCGATAAACGCGTAGTGATCAGGTTGGATAGAGAACGGATAGTTACTAATATGACCAATTAAGAAATAAGCGTCTTTTGCAAGACCAAGTCCATTAATACCTTCAGCATTAAATTTTTCCATTGTTTTCACAAATGATGCATAGTCAGCAACATCTTCTGGTTTCACTAAATCTTTGTTGTATACTAAGCCAAATCCTTCAACGCCATATGGAACTCCCACAATTTTATCGTCAAGCTTTAATTCCATACCAGGAGCAATGTAGCCCACATATTCTTCAGACGATAAATCATGTACATAAGACTTCAATTTTTCAGCTTCCAATACATGTTGAAGGCTAAAAATAGATGGTCCTTGATTACTGTTCAAACGAATTTGTAGCTGTTGGAAGTAGTCATCACCTGTCGTTCCCCAAACCTCTACTTCAACACCTGTTTCTGCTGTGTATTCCTTTGCAAGCGCCTCTAGCTGATCAGAAATTTCAACTTTACTTTGGAAAATTGTAATTTTTTGATCAGTTACTTCATCAACCTTATCAGCGCCTCCAGTACTTTCTTTGTCCGGTGTCGTCCCACCATCTTTCGCGCCACCACATGCAGCTAAAAGAAGTAGTAATGCGATGAGTAACAGACTACCAAATGTTCTTTTTTGTAATTTCATGTCAATTCCTCCCCTTCTATTTTGTACTGCTATAGTGAATAAAATGAGCAAGTCATTTTATAACTACCAAATATCTAGCTTTGTATAGGTATTTCAACAGAGTCATTACATATATACGCTGTTCCATCTGTTTCAAACCCGATTTGTTCGTTATTCCTTACGGTGACAGTTAATAAAGAAGGTGTGATGACTATTGTGACGGGTTGACCATACCACTGAATCGTAAACACCATCTTCTGCCAATATTTTGGTATTCTTGGGTTTATATGCAATTTCCCATCAACAAGCCTGATGCCTGCAAAACCAAAAATAGCCGATTTCCAAATCCCGCCGATTGAGGCTGCATGAATACCATCATCTGATGTATCCATCAGTGGGCCGAGATCAATTTCGCAAGATTTTTTAAATAGTTCGTAAGCCAGATCTGTCTTGCCAAGATCGTTTGCGAGTATGGCATGTGTTACTAAGCTAAGTGATGAATCATGCAATGTTCGTGGTTCATAGTAATCGAAATTGGCCTGTTTTACAGCCTTTGAAAGACGTTTATCATCATGTAAAAATGTTTGTTGCAATAAATAGAATAGAATTAATGTATCCGCCTGTTTAGTTACTTGTAACGTATTTATTTGCTCAGGGTTATAATCTCGATAGATGGTTCTCACCTGTTGTTGATTTTTATATTTCGTAAGATCAATTTCCTTTAACTGCAAATACGTGTCATCCTGCGGTATGACTAAGTCCTCTACACGTGGATTTGGCAAGTAAATTTTTTCTGTTTTTGATTGCCACTGTTCGTAGGCATTCGTTATATCCATTGATTCGACTAATTGTTGAAGGAACGCTGGATTTTCACGTTCTATCTCCTCATAGTAGCGAATGGCAAGTTTCATATTAAAATACGCCATATAATTCGTAAACGCGTTATTATTAACATGCTCCTTGTACTCATCAGGACCGATGACATTCGTAATCTCGTAGTGCCTTTTTTCTTCGTTCCATTCAAGACGACTCGCCCAAAACCTTGCCGTGTCAAACACCATTTCATAACCATAGCGTTCCATAAATGCCTGATCACCTGTCACACTAGCGTATTGATAGACGGCAAAAGCGATATCTGCTGAAATATGCTGTTCTATAAAGCCCGACCAAATTTTCGTTTGTTCCCCTGTTACAATATCAATATCCCCCCAGATAGGCGTTACTTCCCCATCTGTTGGCCAAGCCATTTCCCACGGATACATCGCACCCGCATACCCATTGTCAGCAGCTTTTTTTCGGGCCCCCACGAGGCCATGATAGCGATAGAGTAAGAGAGATTTTGCCACTTCTGGATTTGAAAAAGTAAAAAACGGTAGGATGAATAATTCTGTATCCCAAAACGAATGCCCTTTATAGCCTTCGCCACTCAATGCTTTCGCAGCGATGCCCATACGGTCATCATGTGCGGGGGTCATAATCGTTAAATGATAAAGTGAAAAACGCATAGCTAGTTCATCAAACCCATCGTCACTCATAATTTCGATATTATAAGCGTTCCAGATTTTGTTCCGCCATGTCCTCTGATGCGAAAGGAACAGTGAATCATAGCCTTTATCAACACATTTTTTTAATTCTTGTAAAGAAAGCTCCCGTAGTTGCTGAAGATTGTACTGTGTATTGTCAATTTCCTTATCCCTACTTGTATAGACTGTCGTTATCTTTTCCACGTTAAGCGTATCAGTAGGCTGAAGATTAAAATCATACGTTAGCCACACTTTACGCCGGCTCATGTTCATATCAGCAGGAATATCGGAGCTTCCTACACCGTTAATACGGATGTTATGTGCCGTATTCATGACAATATCAATGTTCGACTCACTCGTCGTTTGGATTAACTGTATAAATCGATTGTCAAAAATTCTTCGCTCACCTTCAAGACAATGCTGTGAGCCAGAATTAGCCATTTGTGCATTGATGCCTGAGTCGAAGGCAATATGAACTGGGTGTGTTAGGCTTTCAATCTCCATTGTCATTCCGATTACATGCAAATGATCCAGTGAGACAAAGCGTTTGAAAAGAAAACGTAATTTTTTTCCTGCTGGCGATGTCCATTCAAAGCTTCTGGACAACTCGGCCATTTTTAAATTTAGTTGGCGTATGTATTTCTTTGTTTCTCCGAATTCAAGGCTGAATCGTTCACCATCTACTCGTAGGTCAATGGCTGTGACATCTGCTAAGTTAGGTAACTCGGTTACTTCATTCACCTGAGCTTTATTGAATGTACCACTAACAAACAAATTTCTATGTTCTTTATTATAGGATTCTTCCATTGCAGATCTTAGCCCCATATAGCCATTGCCAAGATACATGACTGCTTCATTTTTGCCAAGCGTGTCTGGAGAAAAGGCTATTTCAGAAACAATCCAGTTTTTGAATTCTTCTTTCCCCCTTGAATAATCCATCATGATATAGCTACCTCCATTTTCCGAAAACGTTTTAGTTTCGGAGCAAAAAAATCTATTTTACTTGTAAAAATTTTCAAAATTAATTACGAAAACGTTTTAGTTTTGGGTTAAAAAATAATAGGTGCATTTTGGTTACGCTTACATTGTAGTATAGACGATGATTTTATAGTTGTCAATCATATTTTCATTTTTCGATATACAAAAAAAGAACGCTTGTATACGTTTGTATACAGGCGTTCTCTATTACTTATTATTGTTGCTCATCAACAAAACCTGGTTTCTTCAACATTCTAAAGATATTTTTCTTATACTCTTCTACTCCTGGCTGATCAAAAGGATTGACGCCTAGTAAATATGCACTCATTGCACATGCCGTTTCAAAGAAATAAATTAGATAACCGATATGATAAGCATCATGCTTACCAACGTTCAGTAAAATAAGGGGTACGCCGCCCACTTCATGTGCTTGCATCGTCGCTTTTAGTGTCACTTCATTAATTTCATTCATTGTTTTATCAGCAAGATAGTTTAGTCCATCTAAATTTTCAGCAGAAGTTGGGATTGCACTGTCCTCCATAGACTCCACAAACTGGACAAACGTTTCAAAAATTTCACGTCTTCCATCCTGCACATACTGTCCCATTGAATGTAAATCAGTTGGGTACGCTACGGACGCTGGGTAAATTCCCTTTCCATCCTTCCCTTCACTTTCACCAAATAACTGTTTCCACCATTCATGGAATGTTGCAAAACGTGGTACAAAGCTTGCTAAAATTTCGATATTATAGCCTTCATTTAACAAATTATTGCGTAATGCTGCGTACTGATAGGCACTATTCGATGCAATATCTGAACTCGAAAACTCTTGCACCGCATCTTTTGCACCGCTTAACAATTGCTTAATATCGATTCCAGCGACTGCTAGTGGAAGCAGTCCTACAGGAGTAAACACTGAAAAACGGCCGCCTACATCATCTGGTACAACGAAAGATGCAAATCCTGAACGATTCGTCAATTCTCTCAATGCTCCCACTGATTTATCCGTAATCGCAACGATTCTTTCACTAGAGGAAGCCCCGTAACGACCTTCCATATACTCCAATAGGATACGGAAAGCAATTGCTGGTTCTGTCGTTGTTCCTGATTTTGAAATAACGATTACCGCAACTTCTTTGTCGCTGATGTACTGTAGCAATTGTTTCATATACGTACCACTTAAATTCTGACCAGCGAAAATGACTTCAGGATCATCTGTACTTTTTTCAAAATAAGACGAAAGTGCATCTTGTACCGCTTTTGCACCTAAATACGAACCACCCACACCAATGACAACTACTACTTCAGCAGCTTTTCGTAACTTCTCTGCTACTGCTAGCACACTCTCCAAATCATTTGCTAGTGCCTCATCTGGAAGATTACGCCACCCCAAAAAGTCAGCACCTTGAGATGTCCCATTTGCCATTGCATCATGAATATTTTTCACTCGTTCTCCAAATACTTTTTCCAACTCACTTATCGCCATTAGCGACTGGTTGAGTGTTACTGGTGATACCATTTCAACATTCCTCATTTCTTTTCATAATGATCCAGCTAAAATTTTTTCTACAATCGTCATGACATCCGTTTTTATTGCCAATAGACGTTTGTCACTTTCTGCTTGTGTGTTTGCCTTTACACCAAAATAAAATTTGATTTTGGGTTCAGTTCCAGATGGACGAATGGCAAACCATGTCCCATCCGCTAGTTTGAATTTTAACACATTTGCTATAGGTAAATCGAGTGTTTGCTGTATTCCTGTCTTTATATAGATAGCATAACCGTTTGAGTAATCTTCAATAAGATCCAGTGGTTGAGCAAACTCCCCCCCAAATGATGCAGAACGGAAATGGTTCATGATTGTGTCAATTTTCCCCATTCCAGTTTTACCTTTTAGCTGAATCGACTCCAATCCTTCCTGGTAAAAACCATACTGCTTATATATAGCGTGTAGCCCTTCCAGTAGAGTTTGACCGTCTGCTTTATACCGAGCAGCAACTGAAGCTATTAAAACTGAAGCTTGTACTGCATCTTTATCCCGCACGAAATCACCAATCAAGTAGCCATAGCTTTCTTCGTAACCAATTAGGAAAGTTGACGCTGCACTTCTTTCAAACTCCAACACTTTTTCACTAATAAATTTAAACCCTGTAAGCACATCAATTGTTTGAATGCCATAGTTATCTGCAATGGCCCGACCAAGTTCAGAAGTTACAATCGTTTTTAATACAACACCGTTGACAGGGAGTTTACCACGGTTCGATTTATCCTCCAGCAATGTATGTACAAGCAGTGCACCAATTTGATTGCCTGTTAGAAACACATAATTATTTTCTTCATCCCGAACGGCCACACCCATACGGTCTGCATCTGGATCTGTAGCAATCAGTAAATCTGCTGTCACCTTCTGACCATATTCCAACGCTAAGTCAAAGGCCTGTGCCTCTTCTGGGTTCGGAAACTTAACGGTTGCAAAATCGGGATCGGGAATGGATTGCTCATTCACCAGCGTTACATTGGAAAACCCAGCTACCTCTAGCCCTTTAGAAACCAATTTCCCGCCTGCCCCATGTAGTGGTGAGAAAACAATTGATAAGCGCTTATCCAGCTCGCCATCTAATAAAATTTCATCTAATTTCTTTAGATATCTATTGCTCATGTCCTGATCCAAATATATCAATAATCCTTCTGCTAAAAGACTAGCTTCTTCCATGACCTCTACTGAAAAGAGATCTTCAATACCCTCCGTATAAGCTGTAATGGCAGTTGCCGCCTCTAATGTAACTTGTCCACCATCTTCTCCATACACTTTCAGTCCATTATATTCCGCAGGGTTATGACTTGCCGTAATAACAACTCCTGAGAATGTGCTCAGCTCTCGTATTGCGAAGGATAACAATGGTGTTGATTGCAGTTCATCGAACAAAAAAGAACGAATACCGTGCCATCCAAGAACTTTTGCTACTTCAAGGCCAAATTCTGCTGACTGATGTCTTGAATCATATGCAATGACGACTCCCCTACTTTTTGCTGCTTCACCAAAATTCTCAATATATAAAGCAAGCCCTTGCGCTGCCTTTCTTACTGTGTAAATATTCATTCGATTCGTACCGAATCCAAGTTCACCACGAAGACCTGCCGTGCCAAATGATAGGTTTTTATAAAAACTATCTTCCAATAAAGCTTGATTATGTTCTTCTTTCAATAATTGTTGCTTAAGAGTAGCTTCTAAATTCTCTTGATTTAGCCATTTTTCGGCTTCTACTTGCCAAGTCATATGAATGACCTCCTTAAAAGATAGGTAAAAAATAAGCTGTTTTTCGACAACTCATTTTCACATCGGTTCAAATAAATCAGTTAACTGCAAGGACACGGCTCCCATTAAGGTTGCATCATCGCCAAGTTTCGTGATGACTACTTCAGTTCGCTTCGCTTGCGGCGTCAAGGCACGTTCTTCAATCGTTTTAATTATTTCGGGTAAAATAAGCGGCCCCGATTTCGTAACCCCACCGCCAAGTACAATTTTTTCCGGATTAATAATATGGATAAGATTAGTTAAGCCAATTCCAATAATCTCTCCCGTTTCCTTAAACAAAGCTTCAAATACTTCATGCCCGCCAATAGCTAACTCATAAATATCTTCACCTGTTAGCTGCTCATTGCTATTTCTTTCTTGCACAATTATTTTTTGGGCCCGCTTGACAAGCGCAGGACCTGTTATAACTGTTTGCAAACAGCCCCGATTCCCACATTCACATACCTCACCATGCAAATCAATGGTCATATGGCCCACTTCTCCTGCAATATTTTGTGCTCCATGATAGAGTTTTCCATCTATGACAAGCCCGGCACCTACACCGTGACCAATATTAACAGCTAACATACTACTTACTTCTCCTTGCTCACCAAACCAAGATTCTCCAAGTGCCATTGCTCTTGCATCATTCTCCACTTTAACACTTAATTTAAATTCTTTTTCAAGTTCTTCTTTAATGGGGATATTGGTCAAACCTAAAATAGGTGCATATAGAGATGTACCTGTCTCAACCTCAACAACCCCGTGCATGGCTACACCGATTCCAATAAGATTATCAATGATCGTAGGCGTAGATTGCATACATGCATGAATACAGTTTTTCAAAATTGAGAGATATTGTTCATTTGTAGTCGGTATTGTCAGCATACTAGAGGATCGTTGAATAATGCTTCCTGCTAAATCGACGAGAATACAATCAATTTTTTTGGGCCCTGCATCCACACCAATGACGTAAAAAGCCTTCTGATTAATCAGTAGCATGGTTGGCTTCCGGCCACCTTGGGATTCACCTAATTTACTTTCTATCACAATCCCCTGTTCAATCAATTCTTTGACATTGCTACTCACCGTTGGGGGGGTTAATTTCGTTTCTTTCGCAATTTGTGCTCTAGAAATAGGGGCATCTGTCCGAATTTTATTGAGTATAATCGATTTATTAACAGACTTCATCCACTGGAATGTACCTGGTCGCATCAGAAAACTCCCTTCTATCAATGATATCATCTTCGATCTAGCCTTTACCCATTAAAATGAATGCATTGTGTCCGCATGTCATGTCATTTAATTAATTAACTTAATTAAATGATATCACATCTGCCGAAAAAAAAAAGACAGTCCATTATTCAAAATTCGAATAACAAGCTATCTTAATTTCTAAAAAATTAACTTTTCAACTTAAATGTACCAATTTCTTCATTAAGTTGTTCCACGAGTGCAGGAAACTTCAATTTCAGTTTTTTTCGAATCAATCCCCTCATATCATATCCCCCATTGCTAATTTCCGGCACTTTTCACCCCTTAACAGAGCCTGCCAACAAGCCTCTGACAAAGTATTTTCCTAGGAAAATATAGACCAATAAAGTCGGTAAAGCTGCGAGTAATGCACCAGCCATTTGTACGTTCCATTGGACAATTTGACTACCCGATAGGTTTTGTAATGCAACCATAACAGGCTGCTTCGTGCCGGTCGTAATCGTAACGGCAAACAGAAACTCATTCCAAATATTCGTGAACTGCCAAATTGCCACAACAACAAATCCTGTAATGGATAGAGGGATAATAATATGCCTGAAGATACCCAAAAAGTTTGCGCCATCGATTTGCGCCGACTCAATCAGTTCATCAGGAATACTTGCATAAAAGTTTCGGAACATCAATGTAGTGATCGGTAAGCCATAGACCACGTGAACTAGTATGAGCCCGGGAATCGTATTGTAGAGCTCAATCGTCCGTAAGAATTGAATCAATGGAATTAAAATACTTTGATAAGGGATAAACATGCCAAATAAAATAAACGTAAACAGGGCATCCGATCCTTTAAACCTCCACTTTGATAATACGTAGCCATTCATAGCACCAAATAATGCTGAAAGCAATGTTGCAGGGATTACCAAGTAAAAGCTGTTCAGTAAGTTCGGAGCCAAATTGTCAAAAGCAAGCTTATATGAACTAAAATCAAGTGCCGTTGGTAATGTCCACATTTGGTCAATTGAAACTTCTTGAAGTGGCTTAAGGCTCGTGACAACAATAACATAAATGGGTGTTAAGAAAAGGAGTGACACGATAATTAATAAAGCATACTTCATAAAGCTTGAGATTCGGATAGTAGCCATTAGTTCTCACCCTTTCTACTATTCCATAGATATGGAACAATAAATATGGCTACTAACAGCAACATTATAATTGCGATGGCAGCGCCATTTGCATAATAATTTCCTCTAAAAGTCGTTTCAAACATATACAATCCAGGTACATCTGTTACAAAATTTGCACCTGATCCTGTCATCGCATATATTAAATCGAATATCTTCAGCGAAATATGCGCCATAATAATGACGACACTCATTGTGATTGGCAGTAATAGCGGTAAAACCACTTTCATATAAACCTGAAACTCCGTTGCTCCATCCATTCGAGCTGCCTCTCTTAACTCATCTCCAATACCACGCAGTCCTGCTAAATACATCGCCAACGAAAAACCCGTCATTTGCCAAACTGCCGCAATGACAACTGCGATAATGGCAACTGGTAAGCCAAACTCAATACTCCCCCACTTAAAGCCCGCCAAAATCGTCGTATCCGTATACCATTTTGGCTGTATACCGAACAAATTAAAAAATTTATTAAAGCCAGTCGATGGATGCAATAGCCATTGCCATACCACGCCTGTGACAATAAAGGAAAGCGCCATTGGAAATAAAAAAATGTTTCTAAATAGAGATTCTCCCTTTATCTTCTGATCAAGCAAGATGGACAACACTAAACCGAGCACAATGACGACAGCTATAAACAAAATCGTGAAAAATAAGGTATTTCGTAAATCTGCCCGAAAGCGGAAATCATTAAATAAATAGAGATAATTCTTTAGACCTGCAAATGAAAAGTCTGGCACAATGGTATTATAATTACTTAATGAGATATACCCCGTCCAACTGATAAATCCATAAACAAAAACAATAATAAAAATGATGGAGGGCAGTAAAAAAGCCATTGCTGTTAATTGGTCTTTTGAAAGTTTCTTTTTTCTTTTACTCTGCATTGCTTTCTCCATGTTACATCCTCCTCAGTTTGAGGCTTTCATCATGCTAAAAAAATAAGGTGCCGCCAATCAAAAGGCAGGCACCCTCATTTTTTTACATATCAGGTGCTGCGTTTTGTAAAGCATCCACAAAGTTTTGGACATCCCTTTGTGTCACGAAAATATTGACCGCTTGGTTCGCTTTTGTGACGAAGCCTTCGGAAGCAGCTGATCCGTGTGCAAGACTCGGGAACAATTTCGCTGTCTTGAAATCTTCGATCGTATCCTTACCATAATCATCATACTTAGACGGATCTGCATCAATCCGTGCTGGGATCGAACCCTTTAGAGGATTAAATGCATCTTGACCTTCAACAGAGCCAAGTACCGTTAGGAATTGCTTTGTAGCCTCTACATCGTCGATGCCTTTTGGCAATCCAAATGTATCTGTAATAACTGCGAAGTCACCAACTGTACCTGGGAATGCAAAGTAACCAAAGTCTTCGTTCGTGACAAGCTTTAAGTCATTGACGAAATAACCTTTCGCCCAATCTCCCATGTTAATCATTGCCGCTTTTCCTTCAGCTACTAGCTGAGCAGAATCTTGCCAGTTACGTGAAGCATGGTCTTCATTGACATAGTCAAGAATTTTTCCGAATTTCTCTGCCGCTGCAACAACTCTTTCATCCGTAAAATCAATTTCTCCGGCGAATAGTTTAAGATAATCATCTCTTCCTAATTCAGCCGCTAAGACGTTTTCAAAAATTTGTGTTGCTTCCCATGATTCTTTATCCCCTAATGATAGTGGAACAACGCCAGCAGCTTGTAGTTTGTCAGCTACTGCAAAAAACTCATCTAATGTTGTCGGTATTTCGATACCGTGTTCATTGAATACTTCCATGTTATAGAAAATGACATTTCCACGGTGGACGTTAACCGGAACTGAATAAATATTGTCACCATTGCTGACCATTTCAATTAACGCATCTGGGAATTTATCCATCCACCCATTTGCTTCGTATAAATCGTTGAGTGGAGCCATTTTGTCAGCTGCAACCCAGCTTTTATTCAATTCTTCCCCACCATGTACTTGGAACGTTGACGGTGGATCATTCCCTTGCATTCTTGTAGCGAGCACCGCTTTCGCATTTGTTCCTGCCCCTCCAGCGACCGCTGCGTTTTCTACTTTGATTTCAGGATGCAGCTCATTAAATAAGCTAATCAGTGCGAGAAGACCATCCTCTTCCCCTGCACCTGTCCACCAACTAAAGATTTCAACTGCGCTTTCTCCGCCCTTATCCGATGAAGTATCTTTAGGTTTGTCCGTTGAACCCGGGTCCGAGGTCGTGTCAGGTTTTTCATCTGATGTACAGGCCGATACGACAAGTGCAAGTGCTAGTAATACAAATAAGCTAAAAAACTTCTTCATCATACTACCCCCTCTTCTTTATTGATAACGCTTACATTTTATATTGTATGATAATTCAAATATATAAAGTTACCAAAAACCTGCACTTTTATACGTTTTCCTTCATTTATCAAAGAAACTGTCTTGAAATTGTCTTGGCGAACTATGAAAATACTTTTTAAACACTCTGCTAAAATAGTTCGGGTCTTTGTAACCAACCATAAAACTAATCTCTTTTAACGAATAGCTATTTTCTTCAATGAAAGATTTCGCACTTTCCATACGTGTTTTCGTTAAAAATTCAATAAAGGTTTCATCAAATTCTTCTTTAAAAAGATTGGAAAAATAATTAGGACTTAAATTGACAAAAGCTGCTACTTCCTCTAGTGTAATGCCTTTTGCATAATGTGCCTCTATATAGTCTTTCGCCTTCGTCATAGATTGCTTGGAGTGGCAATACTCATTCATATGCATACAGCACACATTCAAATACGCATGCCAATCTTTGTTAGTTTGCAAAGATGAAATAGAACTTCCTGCAATAGAAATATTCCGCTTTGAGAATATATTTTGAATCCGAATGTATAAGTTTTCCTTCTCATCTAAAGTTAGTATTTGCTGATTTTCTTTAAAAACCATAAGCGTTTCGTTATAATTTCCCTTTTCTACACCTTGCGCAATTTGAGTGACTAAGTCCTCATGCCCAGAATATTGTTGATCCTCCTGAAAAAAGCCGTATTTACTTTTCTGATCTTTCTTCAACTGAAAGCTTGCTGTGTAGGCTTCTCGATACGATAACGACAAATTGACTAGCGAATCCGCACTACGTCCAATACCGATAAATATCGTAGCTCCTAGTCCTATTTGAATGGTTCTCACTACAGTCAATTGCTCCTCCTTTCTGATAAATTCCGATGATAAGACAAGTACAACAATCACATCGTTCACTTCATATAAGATAAAAGGCTGGCAAAGTTGCTTTTCCAAGCTACTCCTTACTTTTTGTACATCATAAGTACCTTCCGATCTTAATACAAAAAAATAACCTTCCTTCAAAGTGGGGAATAACTTCTTTTGCAAATCGATAACCTCATGGTCTATATGCTGTCTTATTAATCTTCGAATCAATTTCTCTTTCAATAATTGTTGTTTTTCCTCTTCTATTGTTACTTCATGCAAAATTTCTTTCTGTACACGAAGCAGCGCATGACTAATTTCTTCTTTTTTTCCCGGTTTTAATAAGTAATCCTTAATGCCATACTGCATAGCTTGTTTAGCATATTCAAAGGTATTATAGGCAGATACTAAAATAAATTTAATAGAAGGTTGTGATGCGTAGATTTGTTCGATGGCTTCCAAGCCGTTTATACCAGGCATCTTAATATCCATAAAAATAATATTCGGCTGCATTTTTTCCGCTAACTCAATGGCCATCCGTCCATTAGCAGCCTCTCCGACAACATCCATTTCACTAAAATTCTCACGGATAAATTTCTTCATCGCCTGCCGTTCAAGTAACTCATCATCAGCGATTAAAATTCTCATTCTTATCCCCCTCAAACATTTTGGGTAACAGTAGACGTACCGTGGTCGATTGTCCTATTTGTGATTCAATTTCAACTACATGAGTCATTTGATAAAATAACTGTAACCGTCTTATGACATTCGTTAAACCGATACCTGTTGAGTGTCCGACGTGATCGTCTCTAACTGACACGAGTGCTAATAAATCCGAAATTTTTTCGGGTTCGATTCCTTCGCCATTATCTTTCACCTCAACAATGACCTTTTCATCGGTTTGCCGAACAGTAATCGCAATCATCCCCCCATCCTCTCGCTCCTCAATACCATGAATAAATGCATTCTCAACCAACGGCTGTAGTGTTAGGCGTGGTATTTTCATAGCTAGACAGGCTTCATCCACTTCAGTGATAAATTGAACGCGCTCGGAAAAGCGACTTTTTTGTATATTAAAATAGTCTTCGACAATCGATACTTCATCACCTAACGTCACATATGTATCAATTTCACCTAAACTATGCCGCAATACGGCAGCGACTGAATCGATAAGACCCGAAGTAGCATTTGCATCTTCTAAGTAAGCCATTTTGGATACAGCATTCAACGTATTAAACAAAAAGTGCGGATTAATTTGATTTTGTAAATGCTTTAACTCCATTTCTTTAAGCAGCTGATCTAATTCTGACTGATCTTTGATTTCCTGCACCAAGCTATGGATATTAGATCGCATATGATTGAAGGCATCTCCGAGTACCTTTAACTCGTCATTCGACTGGACTTCTATCGGTGTTCCAACCAAATCTCCTGTTGCAACTTCCTTCGCTGCGCGAGATAACTTATTTAAAGGACTCGTGATACCGTTTGCAAACCATAGCGCAAAAAAGATAGCCAGCACAATTGTCATTAAAAATAAAAAGAAAATAAATGTGACAAAATTGCCATTCCGTACTTGTAAATCTAAATAAAAAGACTGATAGGCTGTCAATTCAACATCTATTAGCTCAAGAGCCGATTCTTGAATGTAACCGGCAGCAATACGGGCTTCCTCCAGATGGGCTGTATACTTTTCAATATCCCCTTTCAATACAAATCCGATGGTTAGCTCACTCTCATGTAAAAATGTATCGATTAAATTGATATAATTTTTTACTTTGATCTTTTCGATATAATCGAATGCCTCCGAAAGCTTTTCTTTGTCCGTGGTGAGTTGCTTTTTTTTCGCAAAATAATCTTTGGCATTTTCTTCCTCAGGCTCTATGACGTAGCGTTTAGTAAACGCATACAATTCATTGGACTTTTGAGAAATTGAATTGAGCAATAAAAATCGTTGAAAGCTGCTGTCATAGTTATTAATGAGCTCTTTTGAACTGACAAAAATAGAGATGGCGGTCACCTGAAATAATACGACGAAAACAAAAAAGTATATGAATAACTTACCGCGAATGGTTTTCATCTATCGTCCTCCCGCAGAAATGTATCGGAGTTTTCTTTCTCTACGACGATTGTTTTCGTGAAAATTTCATTTTCCAATAAGCTATGCTGTTGCAATTGAATCATTACTTCTATAGCCTCATAGCCCATCTCCTTTGGATATTGGGCAATTGTTGCATTGATTTTCCCTTTGCGAATCAACTCTAGTGTTTCGGGCAAAATATCAAAAGCAGTCATATAGATATCCTTATTTGGAGCAATTTCTTGTAACCCCTCTACCATCCCAATGCCATCTAATGCACTGAGTCCTACCAAAACTGTAATAGAGGGATATTTCTTTAACAGGGAGTACGTTGCCTGCGCTGCTCCAATTTGGGTAATATTCGATTCGTGCATTCCAACAATATGAATACGTTCTGTTGCTTTAGTCGCTTCCTTAAAGCCTGCCAGTCTCTCCTGCTGATTAATCGCGTCAAAGCGCCCTGTTACAATGCCTACATATTGTTCACCAGTCGTATTGTTAATCACTGTTTCCCCCGCAAGCTGACCTGCATAAAAATTGTCTGTGCCTACATAAGCCTTTCTTGCACTGCTTTTGACATCAGTATCTACGGTTAATATCGGAATTCCGCGTTCCACACCTTTTCGAACTAGGTCCACAAATCTTTTTCCTTCAACACCTTGTGTAATAATGCCGTCCACCTTCACTGAAACCATTCGATCTATTAACTTGAGTAGTTGATCATTATCAGCCTTAAGCGGACCAACATATTCTAAGTAAATGTTATGCTTAGCAGCGGCCTCTCTTGCCCCCTGCTCAATTAGACGCCAGTACTCATTATCAATCTCTTCAGAAACTAAGGCAAAATGATAACGGTAATCATTCGATGGGACAATCTTTTCCTCGATATAAAAGGTTTTATAGCCATAAACATTCATACCGATAAAACTAATCACAAAAAAAGTTCCACCAAGAAGCAATAGTATAATTTTTGTTGATTTTTTCATGCTACACCAACTTTACTTAATATTCTCTCAATCTATTGTCTAGTGGATTGTGACTTTTGGCAAGTCTTCATTCCTAAAATAGGAAATAGCCCTCCACGTCTGTGGATTAACTAAAAATTAACTGAATTAGACTGTTGGGACTTAGTAGTGTATCTTATCTCTTTGGAACTCTTTGGAATGAACGTCTACTATACAATAACCAGGCTATTTTTATGATTGGGGATGTGACTGCGTCACATCCCCAATCATTTCTTTCGGTAATCGTATGGCATCCGTCCATCCATCGCTCTCCAAAGGAAATACTATACAAAGCAATGCTTTTTGGTAATAAAAGAATAGAGGAATTCTAACTTTATAAAAGCCGCCAAAGATGCAATTTTGGCGGCTGCTACTATCTCTATTATGTTTCCTATTATTATTTTAAATCATATCGCTTTCTTATAAAAGTTACGCAAAATTAAGAAGTAGCTACTTTGTTCAATATGCAATAGTTCCCGAAATTGTATCTTCGGGAACTTACATACTTTAACAATGGCATCTATTCTTTTCTTTCCAAGTACCTGCACTTTTTATTTGAGCATTTGAGGTTTACAACAGGCAATGATGCACAATAGAATCATCGAGAAAGGTGTTGCCAGTAATGACGGAGTCATTGCTGGCAACACGAATCCTGCGGTTATTCTATCGTCCATCTATTGCCGAAAGCAAACCGGAAATGCCCAGTAAACAAGACGGTTTTTAGTTCTTGCTTGCTATTTTAATTGTAAGTAAGTGGTTAATCAAAAGACGCGATAGCCCTCCTATTATTCAACTATAGGAGGGCTACTCAATTCGAATTATCTATCAAATTTAAAACAGATATCTTGCTAAATAAATGACCATCGAAACCGTGATTGCACTAATTAACGTAGAGAATAATACGATTTGTGCTGCTAGATCAGGATGATTATCATATTCTTGTGCAATTACTGCACTGTTTACAGACGTAGGCATTGCCGATCCAATCAATAGAGCCTGTGCTACGATTCCATCTACTTTAAATACCAATATAATACCCAAAGCAATCATTGGACCTATTGCTAACCGCAGTAATAAACTATAGTAAACTGAGGATAATCCTGCTTTAAATTTAATCTGAGCGACTTGAGCACCCAGCGTAAATAAAGCGAGCGCAATCATAGCATCAGCAATATAGTTAGCTGGTACCCAAATAAATGAGGGTACCGTAATATTGAATACATTTGTGGCTACCCCAGCCAACATCGCATAGAGCACTGGCATTTTGAAGTAACCAAGTGCAGCCTTCAATTTTCCTATTTGCACCGCTTGCAGAGAGAAAATGCCATATGAAAATAAGAAAATATTTTGCAAGGTAAGCATAATCACTTGAATTGACATGGCTAATGGATCGCTTTTGAATACTAAATCATTTACAGGCACACCATAGTTACCCGAGTTAAAAAACATGACACTGTTTGAAAAAGTTGTCTTTTCCCCTTTTTCTAGCTTGATTATTTTCCCTACAAAATGGGATACGCAATAAAGAAGCACGACGTAGAGTATGAAAAAAAGCAATATATTCCCGAATAGGCTTGCAGAGATTTGTGTACTATGTAACTTAACAAAGATGAAACCCGGTACGAGAAAGTAAATGTTTAACCTAGCTAATGTTTGTAAGTTTAGACCAAATTTCATTTGCATGACAAACCCGATACCCATTACAACAAAAATAGGTAGCAAAATTTCTTTTAAAATCACAAATAATTCTACCAAGCAACTTCCCTACCTTCTAATTACTCCTTTAGTTGCATCCACACCTGTTCATACACTTTCTTCAAAGGGATGTGATGCTGTTCGGCAATTTTTTTACACTCTTCAAATTCTGGAGAGCTTTGAATGACCTGCCCATCATAAATGCCATCCTTCACCGTAACCGTTCCCCACTCGATTTTTACGGTCCGAAATCTTCTCTCAAGACGATGCACAGATATCGGGTAATAGCGAATCCCTAAAGTCGTAGTTTCTGTAAATAATATATGCTTCATTTTCTCAAGGTTTTCTTGTGAGCAAAGCAATTGAAGAAGTGTTCCAGGTCTGTTTTTCTTCATATAAATAGATGTATAGTAAACGTCATTTGCTCCAGATTCAATGAGTAAATCCATCAAATAGCCAAGTACTTCTCCTGAAATATCATCTAGATTTACTTCCATTTTCAACATTTCGTGATCGACATGCTCATGATTTGGAGGATGATTGGAAGCCATTATTATCAGCCTTCTTCCTTCTGTTGTGCTAAACGGTGAATTAAAACTGCACTGAATGCGCCGCCAAATCCATTATCAATATTGACGACACTGATACCGGAAGCGCAGGAATTCAACATCGTTAAAAGAGCAGCCATGCCATTAAAGCTTGCGCCATAACCAACACTTGTTGGTACAGCAATTACAGGATGTGAAACGAGTCCCCCGACTACACTAGGGAGAGCACCATCCATTCCAGCAACAACTATGGATACGGTCGCTTGCTGAATTTCTTCTATATTATCAAATAAGCGATGAATCCCAGCCACACCGACATCATAAAATCGACGGACCTCACAACCGAATGCTTCAGCAGTAACCGCAGCTTCTTCCGCAACGCGTAAGTCGGACGTGCCTGCACATACTACTGCAATGTACCCCAATTTAAATTCTGATTTTATGTTCCGCTCAGAATAAATGATTTGTGATTGCTCATCGTATTGAAGGTCAGTATGTTGTTCTAGTATTTCCGTTGCTTTCCCTTTTGACATGCGCGTGACTAATACAGCATTTCCTTTTGCTTTTATAGCTGTAATAATCGCGATGATTTGCTCGGTCGATTTCCCTTCGCCATAAATCGTCTCTGGAAATCCTTGCCGCTTCTCCCGATGATGGTCAACTTTAGCAAACCCTAAATTTTCGTATGTTGCTAATTGCTCCTTGGCCTGTTCCACACTAATTGTCCCTTGCTGAACTTGTTTCAATATTTCCTCCATCTACCCCACTCACCTTACTCTGCTTTAAATTTTTATCAATTGCGCCTCGGCGTAATTGCGTTGGGATTTTGAATTGTGCACAGCACAATTAACTCTCCTCAAAATCCCTAACATCCGCCGGAGGCTTGACTTGAACCAGCAGGGAGTTTGAGCTCCCTCTGATTGAAATGCTTTTCTGGCATTCATCCCACCACTAAGGAGAAATGGAACTTAATTTCTTCCCTACTAGAAGTGGAGGACTTCTTTAGCTGACGCTCCGCTTTCAGTACAAACACATTTGCTGAATCAAGTCAAAAGTACTTCGCTAAATCCCTAGAAATATTCGCATATTTCTTAAAAGCTTCGGCATATATCTGATGATTATATTCGTTCGGTTTAATAATTGCTTCTATTGGTATATTGCGCTTAATCTCATCGAATGAATCTACTTTTCCAACAGCGACTAATGCTGTCCATGCTGCTCCCCATGCTGCACTATGATGACTTTCTGAAAGATAAACTTCTTTACCGAAGACATCGGCCAACATTTGTACCCATAATGGAGATCTAGCGAGTCCACCATTGACAAAAATCTTCTCTGGCTCCCCTGCTTGGCGTTCTAATGCTTTTCCAATATGATATAGATTATACGTAATCCCTTCCAATACCGCACGAACTAAGTGTTCTTTTTTATGTGTAATTGAAAGTCCAAAGAAAGTACCCTTCGCCTCTTGGTTCCATAGTGGGGCACGTTCTCCATTTATATAAGGAAGAAATATCAATCCTTCTGCACCTGGAGCAACTTGTTCTGCTTCAAGAGTTAATTCATCAAAGGATCCTTCATAATCAATTAGTTCCTTCAACCATTGCAAGGCGATTCCACCATTATTAGTTGGACCACCTAGAATGGATAGTTCTTTCGTAAATGCATAGCAAAAAGTCTCTTGGTGTTCACTGACCTCAAAGCCATTAATCATTTGCCGAATGGCCCCGCTTGTACCTGCAGATATTGCTACCTCCCCGGGGGAAATCGCTCCACTCCCTAGATTGGCTAATTGTCCATCTGCTGATCCAATGACAATTGGCATATCACTTGAAATTCCCATCTCTTCCGCAATGCCTGTATCGATTCCTGTAAGTATTTCTGTAGGTGGAACGATTTCGGACAATTGTTTTTGATCAACCCCAGCAAGCGCCAAAGCTTGTTCATCCCAATCGAATGTCTTCATATTAAATAAGCCTGTAGCAGATGCCATCGAATAGTCAATGAGTCTGCGGCCAAACCACTTTTGAATGATATATTCTTTTGCAGACATAAAATAGGTTGCTTGCTGATAAGACTCAAAAGCAGTTTCCTTCATCCACAATAGTTTACTGAATGGTGACATCGGATGATTGGGTAACCCCGTTTTAGCATAAATCTCATCACCATTTGTTATCTTTAATGCTTTCGCTTGCGAATTACTTCTGCCATCCGCCCATATAATCGCTTGTGATAAGGGTTGATAATTCGCATCTACGCAAATTAGTGAATGCATGGCACTAGAGATTCCAAGCGTTAAAAGTGCTTCTGATTTAATATTCGCCTTGTTAATGACATCCTTAATAGCCCCGACTGATGATCGTTCTATTTCTATCGGGTCTTGTTCAACCCAGCCTGGATGTGGATAGTAAGATGTAATCATTCTTTCCGCTTCAGCAACTAATTTACCGTTCAATTCAAAAATTACCGCTTTAGCACTTGTTGTACCAATATCAAGTGCAATTACAAGTTCCCTCGACATGCCTACTCTTCCTTCCTATGTAAAAAAGTCATTTAATATAGAAAAAGCTTTGGATTCTCCTCCAAAGCTTTTCTACTTATCTCATAACACCGCTTAGATCGTCATACTTCCAAATCCGCCATCCACACGAATAAGCGCCCCGGTAACAAAACTTGATGCACGATCAGAAGCAAGCCAAACAACCGTTCCACCCAATTCTTCTGGTTCGCCGAATCGGTTCATAGGAGTATGACCCATAATCGATGCAATTCGATCTTCACTTAAAATTTTACGATTTTGTTCTGCCGGGAAGAATCCTGGAATAATCGCATTGACGCGAATGCCATGAGGCGCAAATTCACGTGCTAAGAACTGTGTCATACTATTAATGCCCGCCTTTGAAACAGAGTATGTAAATACTTTTGACAATGGCGTTGTGGAAGACACAGATGATATATTAATAATGCTTCCTGTACGTTTTTGTTCAATCATGCGCTTCGCAAATACTTGCGTTGTTAACACAATTCCTTTTAGGTTAACATCCATAATATGATCCCATTCTTCTTCTGGAATGTCGAAAAATGGTGTCGGGCTATTTGTACCAGGAGCATTCAATAAAATATCCCAGCCGCCTGACCATGCCTCAATTTCCTTAGCAACATTTTCTAACGATTCTTTTGAAACGACATCTGCCTGAAAGGCTTTGGCAACTCCGCCGCGTTCTACAATTTCCTGTGCTACTTTCTCAGCTGTTTCTAGATTACGGCCAACAATTGCTACTTGTGCGCCTTGATCTGCTAATCCATTAGCCATTGCTGATCCAAGTACACCATTTCCACCTACAGCAACTGCTGTTTTTCCCGTTAAATCAAATAAGTTTTTCATTAATATTCCTCCTAGATGTTTTAGACCAGATTTCCATTTTCATCAAACTTTAGTTCATATAAGTCTGTTATTGGTGTTAAATAGTCATTGTTTTCTACTTCAGTCAACAATGCTTCTGATACTTCAATTTCACTTAGTTCTAATGTATTCTTAATGCGAACCATTTTAACTTTTGTAAAGTCTAAAATATTACATGTTTTAATAGCTGCTTTTAACGCTTGAAGATCATTCTCCAATGTTGTTGCGGCCTTTGTTGGTGCAACAACTGTAGAAGTAAGCCCGTTCGCATAAGTAGCTGCCCAGTCCGTTTTGTCAATTAAACGACGTGTCGTAAAGTCAGCCGTCCCTACTCCGTTCGCATTTCCTTCTGTTTCATGCGTCAAATCTAGCACGACCATCTTATTGACGACAGGTCCACCGTGCGCATACGGTGTTGGATAACGTCCCGTAATATTTGGATCCATGCCATCTCCACTAATATTTTTACCGATTTCATCGATGACAAGGACATCAATATTGGCAAAATCAATTTTCGGTAATAACTTTTTAGCTAGTTTTTGTAATTCTGTTTCTTTTTCTTCAATCTCATGTGGTAACAACACTTCAACTTTTGCAACTTTATCAAAAGCATTTTCAATGGTTCCAACGCCAAAAAGCACAGGCATTTTCTCAAGAATCATAGTAGACATCTCGATAATATGTTTCCCCATATGCTCAAACCCTAATTGGTGGCAGGCTTCAGCACCTTTTTGTTTTCCTAACCCAATCGCAATCATTTTCATAATGCCACTTTCAACTGTTCCTCTGAATGCTGTATGCGGTTTGATGCGATTAATAACGACAATTCCATCAGCTTGTGAAGCAAGTTTGTCGATGTAAACAGGTAAACCATTCGGTAATTTGCCAATCTCAACGACTTCCATTGAAGAGCGAATTTCTGCATGAACAGTTTCTTCTGTGACACCCAAATGTGCCAAAACAGCAGTTTGTCCTTCCGCAGATGCGCCACCATGACTTCCCATACTTGGTACGATAAACGGCTTCGCACCAAGCCCCTGCAAAAATTTCACCGTGCGTGCTGTAATCTCAACAATTTGGTCGACACCCCTGCTTCCAACGGCTACAGCTATTTCCATTCCAGGTTTAACAGTTTGTCGAATTCGCTCTTCCTCTAACAATGCTTGTAATTCTTCACCAGCATTATCCAATTGTTCATCATTAAAAGTTTGTCGAACTTTAACCATCTTTGGCAATGGAATATCTTTTAACAATTGTTGAATAATATCCATTCAAATCACTCCTATTTATTATGATAAAAAATGTGATTGGTTGAATTTCACTTCTCGAATATTTCACTTCTGTTGGATGAAAGCCCTTCCAACTTTTAATTTGTTTAATGACCAAACTAATAACTAATTATAGAATATCATTTAACAGAATTTTCGTCAATAATCATTTCTTTTATGTCAGTCTGATTCATACTTTTCGTTTAGATTGGTACAGTTTTCAAAATCGTACTATAATTAAATCTTAGAATGGATTATAGTATGATTTTGTAGCTAGGAGAGATTTAAAATGAATCAACTAGACATTTTTTCAGCAGCTTTTAAAATACATCATCTTACAAATTTAAATACATATATCTTAGATCAAAACGGAGAGTTTATTTTTCATCATGAAACGATTTCTATACCCGTTTTCATGCCTGGGTCTAAGGACGAAGATATATTCAATTTTTATAAAAAAATGACACAAAATGATCAATTGTATATTTTCACAAATCATTGGGGCCTGCATTACATAGGCTATTCTTTTTCACTTGAATCGGATTACAACATCATTATTGGTCCCTATCTTCAGTTAACACCTAATCTGCATCATTTAACGAAAACATACCAACTGAATCATGACGACAGCGAAGATTTAACTATTTTCTGTAATCAAGTTCAACTAGTAGGAATGGAAAAAGCATTAAGTTTTTCTAGCCTACTCCAACTTTTCAATGTGATTGTAGAGAACGATGTACTCCCAAAACAAATTGAACAAAACAAAGAACATGCTGAAACTAATAATTCAAATCAGCAATATAATATCATTGAGGATGTTGGTAAAGTCGTCGATTTGAGATATAAAATAGAAGCAGATTTTTTACATGCAGTTGAACAAGGCGATAAGGCTAAAGCTCTTGAGTTGTTTGGCCCTGATAACTTGTTATTTTCCTTTTCTGAACGCTTTCCCAATCAACCTTTACGCAGACTTAAAAACTTGGTCATTGTTATTAACACTTTATTACGGACAGTTGCCGTGAAAAAGAAGGTCCCACCTATTCTAATTCACAGAACATCCGAAAAGTTTGCAGTTCAAATCGAAAATAAAACCCGATTAGTAGAATTACGACAATTACAAAATGAAATGATTGAAGAATACTGTGAATTAGTAATCTCAAATTCATTCGTACATTACTCAAAAATCATACAAGAAGTTATTGCCTATATTATGACTTATTATAATAAACGAATCGATATTAACGAATTAGCATCCCTTAACTTTACGCACCCAAGTCATCTTTCACGAAAATTTAAACAAGAAACAAATTTAACAATTACGGCCTATCAGCAGCAAATTAGGATGCATGAGGCAAAACACTTGCTCAAAAATGAAAACTTGCCTATCGAAGAAATTGCTTGGAGAGTCGGTTACGAAGATTCTTCCTATTTTGCAAGAGTCTTTAAGCAGGAAACAGGACATACGCCATCCCAGTTTAGAATCATATAAAAAATACCAGCCCCATATAAAATGGAGGCTGGTATTTTAATAAAAAACGATGTTAGTCATTTCTTTTTTCACTATTTTTTTGATATAGCATATCTAATTTATTCGATATTCTTTGTTCAGCTAGATCAATAGCAAGCTGATTCGTACGTTTCTTGTTCAACGGATAGAAAAATACTAACATTAAGAACATTAGCGTAAATGTAATCGCTGGCACCAAAGTCGCTAGCATGTGAATCCCATTTAGTGTATCTTGCGTTTGCACATCTAAACTTGAATTATAGCCCACTGCTGCGATGGCGAAACCACCGAGGCCACCTGCGATCGCTTGACCCACTTTACGGGCAAATGAATAGATCGAATATACGGTTCCATCTTCTCGTAAACCTGTTAAATATTCATGATAATCAATCACATCTGTTACAAATGCCCAAATGACTAAGTTGAAGAATGCATAGCCGAACATCGCAACCGTCAATAAGCTAATGAATTGAGAAGTTGACAAGTTTGGCAAGAAATATAACAACGCATAGATAACTGCTGAAAGTAACGCTCCCGCTGCAGCAACCTCTTTCTTACCAAACTTATTAACTAGAAAGCGCACCATCGGCATGGCGACAAATACAGTACCTGTTTGTAGAAACCCTACCATGCTTAATGCTTTTGCGTTACTAAAATACTCTTTAAACAAGAAGACATTCACTGCACCGATAAGCATAAAACAAATCATAAACATAAGTGAAATAATTAGGATCCAAATTAATGGTTTATTTTTCACAAGACCTTTTACAGTCTTACCAAAATTCCCTTTTTCTTTTACCCTTACTGGCGCAATAATACGTTCAGTCGTCATTTTATAACAGGCCATATAACAAGAGATAGAGAGGACACCAAAAATGATTGCTCCTAATAGAAATCGATTTGCGTCCGCTTCATTATCTACAAACAAAATCAATGGACCAGCTACATTAATGATTAAACCTGCTAAATTAGCACCCAAAGTTCTATACGTAGATAACGTTGTCCGTTCTACAGGATCAGTCGTGATGACGGAAGCCATAGAACCATAAGGAATATTGACTGTACTATATAAAGTTCCCCATAAAATGTATGTGACAAAAGCATAAGCCAGATAAAATCCATTAGTCATACCTGGGATATACACGAACATTAAAATACCAGAAATAACGAGTGGGAAAGACATTCTGAAAATCCACGGTTTAAATTTCCCTGCTTTCCCAGCATTCCTAGTATCTATAAAACGTCCCCAAGTTACATCTGCAACCGCATCCCATAATCTTGCAATTAAAAACAATACCCCTACAGTTGCTGGGTGTATGTGCAAAATATCCGTATAATAAATCATTAGGAATGATGCAACTAGAATAAAGAAGAAGTCATTACCGAAATCACCAAACATATAACCCATTTTATCTCTCATTCCAAATTTTCTAAATTCGGAATTTATAGCAGTCTTATTTGATTGTGTAGCTTGTTTCATCATTTTTTCCTCCATTGCTTTAAAAATTGGAATTAGCAAATTCTCTAAGAAGTAAATACCAGTATGGGACTATTTTCAAATGCTTCGGAAATTTCCTCCCATATGTTGAATGCGCTTCCAATCACGGTTCAAAGAACCTATTACTGCACTATCCCTCTTCATGAATAGAAAGCCTGTTTTATCAGTCTGTCTATTCATGAAGCTGTGATTACCACATAGTACAGGGATTTTTCTGTATCAAGTTAAATTTAGAACCAGTCTGAATAACCTAGCTCCCTCAAATTATCTGCTGATGTTTTCAAACAGTCAAATGGATCACGTCCATACGTATCATCTTGTTCAATTAAGAAGTACTGTGCGCCACTTGCAAGTCCTGCTTCGATAATCGCCTGTATATCCAAATTTCCTTCGCCGACTTCCGCAAATTCAATCAAATTTGTAAATTTAGCAAAGAATTTACCCATGTCTTTTAAATCATCTTCATTTATATCGAGTTGTCCGATACGATAATCCTTCAAATGTAAAAGAGCGACGCGCCCTTCATATTCTTTAATAAACTCCACGGGGTTTACACCAGCTCTTTGAATCCAGTGAACATCTAATTCAAAACCAAGCGTAGATGTATTGTGTTTAATCAAATCCAGTAAGTACTCGCCATCATATTTTTGGAATTCAATATGGTGTGTATGGTAATATAATTCGATTCCTTGCTCAGCAAGCCTTACCGCCATTGCCTCCGCCCTTGTAATAAACTCCATAATCTTATCTTTATCACCCATTACAGTAAGTGGAAGCATACCGATACGAATAAAGTTACAATTTAGTGTTTTGCAATCGCTAACAATTTTATCAAAATCATTCGTCAATGTTTCACCTGGTGCGCCCGGTAACATCGGATCTAAACCAGCTGAAATGGCTGCAATTTCTATATTAAAATCTTCACTTGCCCTTTTTAACTCCGCTACATTTTCTGTTGTCATTGGAATTTGTGACACTTCGACTGCTCCATAGCCTAGCTCATGTAACTTTTTCATTGTTTCATACGCCCCGAGCTCTGCAACTTTATCTTTAAGCATCATCATTTGGACGCCAATTTTACCTTTTTTCATTGATGTACCTCCGCTCTTATTTCAGATGATTTACGTATTGCATCAATCATTTCCATGGAAGCTTGCGCATCCTTTACGTGGATATAATTATCTGTGTTATTTTCAATGCATGTGTAAAAATGATTAATCAGTTTTGCATGGCTTGCGCCGTAATAAAACTTTGAACCTGGAAGTTTTGTATCTTCTATTATTTCCACTTTCTTACCTTGTTCGTTTTCCTTTGTCAATATACTGTCCTTAATAGTTAGCTTCCCTTTTTCCAAAATAACTTGAAACTCAACGGAAGAATTTGTTGCATTTGTTACAGTGGCAAAAAACAATCCTGTCGCACCGTTCTTAAACTGAATATTAGCTGTAGCAGTATCCTCTACGTCATAGCCATAGTCAAATAGATTGTCAATTGAGCCCCTAATCGTATTAATTTCTCCACCAATCAGCTGCATCAAGTCCAAGGTATGGATTGCCTGGTTAATCATGACTCCACCGCCGGCTCTCACCATAGTGCCACGCCAAGGCTTATCGTCATAATAGGCTTTCGGTCTAAACCAAGTAACCAATCCCTTTATACCAATAACCTTTCCATATTCACCGCTGCTAACCATCTCTTGCAGTTTTTCAACTGTTTCATTAAAGCGATTTTGAAAGGATACACAGATTTTAACATTTTGATGTGCTTCTTCTAATTTAACTAAAGCCATGCCCTCTTCAGCATTACGTGCTAATGGCTTTTCTTGAAAAACATGAACACCCTTTTCAACGCAAGCTTTTGTTGCACTATAATGAAGGTCATGTGGTAAACAAATATGGACACAATCCAACGTTTCGTGTTCGAGCATTGTATGATAATTCGAATAAAAATTTACTCCAGGTACAGTACTTTTTAGAGATTCATCGATATCGCACACTGCCACTAATTCAACATTTGGATTTTCTTGAATAACCGGAATATGAATATTTGAAATATCACCAAGTCCAATAACCGCTATTTTTAGCATTGGCCTTACTCCTTTATAAATAGGAACTTGTGATTCTAGTAATCAAAAGTTCCTATATTCAATTTATTTTTTTATCGGATTAAGCTTTTCGTGTTCAATCTTTTTATTTAACTCAGCTAGGTATAACTCTTCGTCCAACGGTAGTTCTACTTCTTTTTCTAACCAGCTTGATAGATGGATTGCGTTCGCTAATGCTACACCGTGAATCCCATCACTACCCGGAGCAAGCAATGGCGTTCCATCTAGTACGTTTGCTGCGAAGTTTTCCAGTACAGCGATATGTTGTCCGCCCCACACACTTTCAAACTCTAAAACTTCTTCACTGTATATATCAGAGACGTCTCCACCCATAAAAATTTTCATAACATCACTCATATCCATGGAAGCGCTCATTTCAGCTTCAGGTGTTTTTAATCGTTTAATCGTTACTTTCTTGCTATCATCCACAACGATTTTTCCTTTATCACCTAAAATTTCGAATCGATCTGTTCCCATAATGTCATGTGTACATGTCACAAATACACCTGTTGCACCATTACCGTAGTCAAGAATTGTCGTCACTTCGTCTTCAACTGCGATATTTCTTTGATAGCCGTATTTTACATTAGAGTAAACTTTCTTCGGCATACCAGCGATCCATTGAAGTAAGTCCAGCTGATGGGGAGCCTGATTGACAAGAACACCGCCGCCTTCACCTTCCCAAGTTGCTCTCCAAGAACCGGCATCATAGTAACCTTGTGGTCTCCACCATGTTGTGATAATCCAGTTCGTCCGGCGAATCGCACCGATTTCACCACTATCAATAATTTCTTTTACTTTTTGGTAAAGTTCATTTGCTCTTTGATTAAACATAATACTAAATGTCAATTCTGGCTTAGTAGCTGCAAACTCATTCAATTCTCTAACCTGTTTCGTATAAACACCAGCAGGCTTTTCTAACAATGCATGGATATCTCTTTTAAGTGCTTCAATCCCCATTTCAGGGTGTAGGTTATGTGGTACACATGTGATAATTGAATCGACATCACCGCTTTCCAACATATCTATATAGTTATCATAGAATGGAACTCCTGGATATTTTTCTTCCGCTAATGCCTTTTTCTCTGGATCAACGTCGCAAATTGCACCAATTTCTATACCTTTTACTTTCCCCTCTGAAATGAAACCAGCGTAAGTACCACCTTGTTGACCTAACCCAATAATACCTAATCTTACCTTTTTCATAATCAATTCTCCTCGCATAATTTTTTTGGTTGTTGACAGTGAAATTATCTTTAAAAAAGGGATAAAACCCTATTAACTAAACAATCGAACTTGAAAGTGCTTACATTTTTAATCTTAGTTGAATTCAGAACAGATTAACAGGATTTAAATTGCATATCAAGGACTAAAACAACATAGTTGATTATCTTTTCCGAAGTTCAGTGATTTCTTAACGGGCAAAATCAAACCGCCCATCCTTCAAATTAATTGAAATGCGTCAGCTTTTATATTCATCATGTACGATATTTACTTAAACGGTATTATTTTTACTATCTCTAATAAACAGCAGTATTTTTTCCAGAATCATGCTATATTTCAGACAGAAGACTTCGTATGACTTAGCTATAACGTTACATTTTGACGATACCCTTGCCGTATACTAGCTAAAACGAAACATAGGAGGAATGATCATGCAATTAGGTGGATTCACTGGTGGGATACTTTCACTTTGTAATTGGTTCGCAAGACTGGCCTACATCAACATATTATGGATTCTGTTTAGTCTAATGGGATTGGTTGTTTTTGGTTTTTTTCCTGCAACAATCGCCATGCTTGCAACACTCAGGCAGTTTTTACAAAAGAATGATCCGCCAGTATTTAAAACATTTTGGAAATATTACAAAGCAGAATTTTTTGCTAGTAATAAGCTAGGGGCTCTTATTGTAGTCATCGGCCTTGTTCTCTTCGCAAATATTAACTTTTTACAATCGATGGATAGTCAGCTATCAGAAATGCTCTATTATCCAACCATTGTATTGAGTTGCATTTACTTGCTGGCAATTTGTTATTTGCTCGCATCCTATGTCGAATTCGAACAAACTTTAAAGACACACATCAAAAACTCATTATTGATAATGGTATACAATCCTCTATCAAGTCTGTTTATTATTTTTGGTTTTGCAATTGTCTATTATGCAGTTACCACTTTATCTGGACTAGGTTTCTTTTTCAGCGGCAGCCTGCTTGGACTCGTTATCCTTTCCTCAACTTCATTTACTTATCGGAAAATCGAGCGTAAACAAGCGAGTTTAGAAACGCAAGAAAAAACTGCTTAATTCTTTACACTACTAGACATAATCTCCTTATACAGTAGCAATAGGAAGAATTCACTCTCACCAGAAAGTAAATTCTTCCTATTCGCACTGCATTGTCTGATTTGTAAAACAATTAACCGCATTCCTCTTTTACTTTACAGTCTCTTTATATTTATAAGATTTCGGAGACATTCCAAATTGCTGTTTAAATGTTTTCAAAAAATACCCTTTACTATCAAAACCGACCTCTATCGCAATCTGCTCAACAGATCTAGTTGAATTATCCAACAACTCTTTCGCCTTCTCCATTTTAATTCGTGTCACAAATTCAACAAAACTTTCGCCCGTCTCCTTCTTAAACAGCCGACTAAAGTAGCTAGCATTCAAATGAAGAAGGTCTGCAACATCTTTTAAAGATATTTTTTCATTTAAATGGTTTCGAATGTATATTTGTGCCTGAAGAATGTATTCATTTTTAGGTGTTGCGTCAATTTGCTCAACACGATCCATTAATTTTATCAATATATCTGTCACCAATGATTGTAAATGTTCAAAGGTCTCCACATTTTGCACAAGCTGGTCTGTCATCGTCATAAAATTTTCTTCTTCATTATAAACCTGTGTGTTTAAAAACATTTTAATATCTAGAACGAGTTTAATTGCCCAATCTTTCACTGCCGCTGGCGCAAAATGTTCTGTTTTTATTCTTGCAATATAGTTCTGAATGTATTCCTTAACTCGCACCTCCTCATTATTCATAATCATATGCCTTAATTCTTGTAGGACATCGATATAATCTTGGAAGATCGACTCTTTTGTATATACAATCGGTTGGAAGTATTGAATCGTTCCGTGTGGGTAATAAAAACGCTGTCCTTTATTATTTAGCAACAACTTCATCGATTCGACTAACCCTTGGCGCAACTGATTTTCTCCCCCAATAACAGAGGTAACACTAATTTTTAAAAACATGCTCATTTTACTTTGCATTTCTCTTACAGCACGTTCTACAAGATGCTGCATTTCCAATTGTTTTGTATTCATCAACGGGAACAGGAGAAGGAATTTCCCATCTAAAAAGAACACCTGGACACCTTTATGAAGCTCTGCTAACACTTCTTCAATCACATTATTAAAACTAAATTGAAGTAATACTTCTTTTCCATAACGATCAATTGCGTCCTGATACTGGTCTACAAAGCAAAGCACGACCGTGTATCGCTCATAAGAAAAGTCCATGTCCAATAAATCCTCTTGCTCACTCCACCAATTATCATCTGCAATATATTGATCTTCCATCAATTTTTCAATAAACGTTGTTTTTAATGACATATTATTTTGTTTTAAAAAATTTGTGATTTTCACATGACGATGCTTTGCTTGAAATTCATGATCCATCGCTATTTTTAGTCTTTCGAGTAACTCAACGACTTTGTCTTCCTCTATCGATTCTTTTAGAATATAATCAAATACTTCTAGTTTTAATGCTTTTTGTGCAAAATGAAATTCATCATGACAGGACAAAATAATATTATATGAGCTAATTTCCTCTTCCTTCAGTTTGGTAATGAGCTCTATACCGTTTAATCTTGGCATTCCGATATCTGTAATAAGGACGTCACATTTATTTTCTTTTAAATGCTCATACGCTTGTAAACTATCATTAAAAGTTGCTGCCACATGAAATCCGTATTGCTGCCACGGAATTATTTTTTCCATAAACTCTGTTACTAATACGTCATCATCGAGCAAAACTACTTGGTACATCGCTTATCACTCCTTCTCAATCGGGATATTAAAGGTAAAGGTGGTTCCAACGCCTTCTATACTTTCAATCTCCAGCTTGAAATCATCACCGTAAATCATTTGCATTCTTTGGAATACATTTTGTACACCAATGCCATTAAAGGAGCGAGTGTTTTTTGTTTTTGTTTCATTTTTCGGAGCAAAAACTTCTCTTTTTAAAGACTCTAATGTCATTTCATCCATGCCACTTCCATCATCGGTCACTTGCAACTGTAAGCGATTATTATCTTTTAGAGTCGCCATGATAATGATGGTGCCATTGCCATGATTATATCCATGTATGAATGCATTTTCAACGATTGGTTGTAAGAAAAATCTAGGAATTTTGATTTCTTCAACCTTTTTCGACATAAAGGCTTCTAATTGAATATCATCCTGATGTCTGAAATTCATGAGCTGCAGATAATGTCTTACTATGGTTAGTTCTTCACTTAACGGGATAAATGCATTGTTGCGATTAATCGTCATTCGCAGTAATGCGGACAAAGAATAAATCAATTGCGCACTGTCCTTATCACCACTTAAACGAATTTTTAAACGAATCGAATTTAGTACATTGAAAAGAAAGTGGGGATTGATTTGCGCTTGCAGCATTTCAAGTTCTGCCATACGCTTTTCTTCCTCCCGCTCCTTTACTTGCTCAATCATCTCTTCAATCCGATCGAGCATATGATCGAAGGAATGGGCTAATTTCGCCACATCACTATTTCCGGACACATTTGCTCGAACATCCAAATTTCCCTGTTCAACCGATTTAGTAACGAAACTTAATTTCGTTACAGGTTTCGTTATTTCCCGAATTAGAATAATTAATGCAAACAAAAACAATAGTAACAATGCTCCTTGAATAAGGATAGTTGTTCTTGTCACCGTATTAATCGTACCGATTGTTTCTTTATAGGGAACTAAGCTTACTAATCGCCAGTTTGCATAAGAGACAGGATAAGAAACGAGTAAATGATCCTCATCATTGTATTCGACAATCTGGTGCTCTTTACTCGTGATGTCATAGGACAAATGACTACCAATTTTCTCAGTGTCAAGGCTGGAATAAATCTTACCCTTATTATCAGTCAAAAAGAACACTGCTTCCGTGTCATTTTGAAAATTATTGAAAAACTCTCGAACTTCTTTTTCTTCAATGCTTATAATGAGATAGATATTCGAGTGATTCGATCCTTTAATTGTTCTAGCCATACTGATTAAATAGGGGTCCGATTCCTTTTCTGACTGAATATAGGTTGGATGCACGCCAATCCAATTCGTCTGATAAAACTGCAAATCTTTTAGTTCAGAAAACCACGGCTTATCCCGAAATGTTAATGGGTTATTTTCAGAGATTGGATAATTCGTATAGTACAAACCATTTTCAAAAAGAATCGTCACATATGTATAAGAAAACATGTCAGTAATGTCTGTCAACCTCTTTGAAACCTGCAAATAATGTAACCTGTTTGCAATGTTGATAGATTCCGGTGAATTCGAATCGAACGACTGATTAGATTTTAATAGACGGTTAAAATTTGTATCGAATTGAATAAAGTTCGATGTATACATCGCATCATCGAGAATTCTTTTCATACTCATTTCTATCATGCTTAACGTATCCTTCGATTGCTTAACTGCACGTACTTCTAAAACATCTTTCGTAAAATAGTTGGAAACAATATAAGTGCTCACCCATGGTAATAAAATACAAAGAAAAATTGCTACTAATAATCGACTACGTAATGTCATTTCATTTAATTTTCCCACTATTCTCCTCACTATTATTACAACCTCCCTTCACAAAGGTAAAAATAGAGAGGGAACTGTATGGTCCCCTCTCCATTCATCATATTCTATTTATTGATTGGCATCAACGACCGCTTGAATCCTTTTCTTGACATTGTCCATCGTTTTATCTAGATCTTGTTCTCCTAGTAGATACATCTCAGCCTCCGCACCAAATTCTGTGTTTACTTCCGTAATATACGGTGCTGGGGCAAATGCTTTATTCGGTTGAAGAGAAGTCAACGAATGTTTCAATGATGGTAAATCGATGGCTTCTGGATTTGAAGTTCCACTTACCAAAGTATCTAGCACAGTGTCTAAATCAGCCTCTTTCCAAGAAGGTGTCCACACACCTTGTTCCACAATCCCTTCCGTTGACATCCAACGCATAAAGTCATAGGCTTCTTGTTTATGGTCAGAAGTCTTGGAAACACTTAGTAAATCACCTGACATAACTGTGAAGTTTTCTCCTTTTTCATTTTGTGGCCATGGCGCCCATACAATTTCAAAGTCTGGTGCGAATTCGCCCCACTCCGTAATCATGAAACTAAAAGTCGGAATCATACTTGCTTCTTGTGAGAAAAATTGCTGACGGTAATTTAATTTTTGTGAGAATGTTTCAAAGTATGGAACGGATGATTTGTCTACTTGTTCTAGTTGATAACGAAGTTCCAGTGATTCCCGTAGCAGTGGATCCTCCGCATTCGATGAACCATCTTCTTTTAGAAGTAACGTTTCTTCTGATTTACTGACTAATTTCAATGCTGAATATGTCTCGTGCCATGTGTGTAAATAAGAGCCATAATGTTGATCAGTCGTCAATGCTTTTGCATAGTCACGATAGTCATCCCATGTCCATTCTGTTGGGATTTCTAAACCTGCTTCATCTAAATGACCTTTATTCATCATAACAAGGCCAGAAACGTTTTTCATTGGTAAACCATAATAATTGCCATCTACTGGTCCATAACTGTTGTTATAAACCTCATTAATGTCAATACCTTCTGCATCCAAAAATTCATCAATCGGTGCAACTAAGCCAGCGTCAATTCTTTTTGCGAGATCATTTGGATTATTAAACATAATAATATCAAGCTTTTCTCCTGCAGATGCCATCAAATCTAATTGTTTAAAATAATCTAGAGCAGTCATATTATCGACTAATGGTATCGATTCAATCTTGATACCTGGATGTTCAGCCTCATATTTATCAATCACAGGCTGCCATTTTCCTACACCTTCATTAATCCAGTGCACAAATTTTAAAGTGATTTCTTCACCTGACTTACTAGCATCATCACCAGCTTTTTCTCCCGGCTCACTAGTGCCTTCACTTCCCTTGTCACCTGCGCATGCCGATAATACAAGCATCGCAATAAGTGTAACTATCCATATTAGACCCCGTTTTTTCTTCAATACAATTCCCCCTCTGTTGTTTGATTTGTATATGAAACCTTTTATATTCAAAAAAGGTTTAATATCAGCATTTTATCCTATGACTCCGTAATTCTCCGATAGATCGTTCGCCTTAGTTTCTTATGTTAGGTTAATTATATGGAGTGTAACCGCTTTCAACAATGTACTATTTTTACTTAATTGAAAAAATCTTTACCTAGTTTGAATATTCCTAATACTTTAATTTCCCTAATTATTTTTTTGGTGCATTTCACAAATGAAAAATCAGCCTCTTTATAAACTAAATCTAAGTCGTTAGGAAATCACTTCTCTTATATAGTTCTATCCTCGAAGTCCAGGACTTCTCCCTGTGGATTACGCTCATACTGTGCGCACAAAAATAGAGAGAGAACTGTATTGTCCCCCCTCTATTCATCATATTCTATTATTGGTTAGCATCAACGACCGCTTGAATCCTCTTCTTAACATTCTCCATCGTCTTATCTAGATCTTGTTCACCTAACAGATACATCTCAGCTTCCGCGCCAAATTCTGTGTTTACTTCCGTAATATACGGTGCTGGGGCAAATGTTTTATTTGGTTGAACAGAAGTCAGTGCATGTTTCAGGGATTCCATATGAATCGCATCTGGATTTGAAGTTCCACTTACTAAAGTATCGAGCACTGTGTCTAAGTCAGCCTCTTTCCATGAAGGTGTCCATACACCTTGTTCCACGATTCCTTCTGTTGACATCCAACGCATAAAGTCATAGGCTTCTTGTTTATGATCTGAAGTCTTGGAAACAGTGAGTAAATCTCCTGACATACCTGAAAAATTTGTTCCTTTTTCATTTTGAGGCCATGGTGCCCAGGCAATTTCAAAGTCTGGAGTGTATTGTCCCCACTCGGTAATCATGAAACTAAAAGTCGGGATCATACTTGCTTCTTGTGAGAATATTTGCTGACGGTAATCTAATTTCTGTGAAAATGTTTCAAAATAGGGAACAGATGATTTATCCTCTTGCTCCATTTGATAACGAAGTTCCAGTGATTCCCGTAGCATTGGATCTTCTGCATTCGATGTGCCATCTTCTTTTAGAAGTAATGTTTCTTCTGGCTTACTTGCTAATTTCAAACCTGAATATATCTCATGCCATGTGTGTAAATAAGAGCCATAATGTTGATCAGTCGTCATTTTCTTAGCATAGTCACGGTAGTCATCCCATGTCCATTCTGTCGGGATTTCTAAACCCGCTTCATCTAAATGACTTTTGTTCATCATAATCAGACCAGTAATATTTTTCATTGGTAAGCCATAATAATTGCCATCTACTGGGCCATAACTGTTGTTATAAACCTCATTAATATCAATACCTTCTCCATCCAAAAATTCATCAATCGGTGCAACTAAGCCAGCATCGATTCTTTTTACGAGTTCATTTGGATTATTAAACATGATAATATCAAGCTTTTCGCCTGCTGATGCCATCAAATCTAATTGTTTAAAGTAATCTAAAGCAGCCATGTTATCGACTAGTGGAATCGATTCAATTTTGACTCCTGGATTTGCAGCCTCATATTTATCAATCACAGGCTGCCATTTTCCTACATCTTCATTAACCCAGTGAACAAATTTCAATGTGATTTCTTCACCTGACTTACTAGTGTCATCGCCAGCTTTTTCTCCTGACTTACTAGCGTCATCTCCCCCTGAGCATGCCGACAAAACAAGCATTGCAATAAGTGTAACGATCCATCCAAGACTCCATTTTTTCTTCAAAACAATTTCCCCCTCTATAGTTCGTTTATTATATGAAACCTCCATTATTACCGCAAGGTTTGATAACTGTGTCTTATCCTTTTACGCCACCGAGCTGAATGCCTTCAATAACATGTTTCTGCCCGATGATAAAAATGATTAATAACGGGATAATCGCAGATACAGATGCTGCCATCATCAAGGAGTAAATGCTGCCATGCTGATCCGCAAAGCTCTGCACCCCGAGTTGTATCGTATAGAGTTCTTTTGTTCTCAAAAAAATTAATGGATTTTGGAAATCATTCCATGTCCAAATAAAACGTAAAATGGCATAAGTTGCAATTGCCGGTCGGACAAGCGGTAACGCAATCGATGCGAAAATACGGAAATGCCCTGCCCCATCCATTCTTGCGGATTCAATGAGTTCATTACTAATGCCTAGATAAAACTGTCGCAACATAAATGTACCGAATACACTGAAACTATTTAGGAGAATCAGACCCATATGTGTATCGTAGAGTCCTAACCATCTAAATAACAAAAACTGTGTTACCAGTAATGTTTGTGGCGGAATCATAAATGTAGCCAATATAATTAGGAACAAGAAGTTTGAACCTCTAAAATTAATTTTTGCAAAGCCATATGCCGCTAAAGATGACACGGTAACTGAAGTGATTGTTGTTAACACCGTTACCTTGATCGAGTTCCAATAGAGTAACAAGAACGGCATCGTTCCTGTCCAAACTCCCTTATAGTTCTCAACGGCATTCCACGTTTCTGGAATCCACTGAATAGGATAAGTCAGAACATCAGTTTCCACTTTAAAAGATGCAGAAATCATCCAGATGAATGGCATTAAAAAGATAATACCGATGATTGCCATGATAATTGTCATGATTAATTTTTTTATGTCTATTCCTTTAGTCGTTGTCATCATACTGCCCCCCTTTAAATTAATAGTTTACCCATTTCTTCTGAACGATAAATTGAATATATGTGATAATTAGTATTAGGATAAACAATACAAGCGAGATTGCTGATGCATAGCCTGTTTTCAACTCAAGGAACGCTTGTTGGTAAAGATAGACGACTGGCGTTAGCGTTGAATTCGCAGGTCCACCATTTGTTAATACAATAATTAAGTCAAATACTTTAAAGCTTGAAATAACACCTGTAATTAATAATAAGAAGGTTGTTGGTGATACTAACGGAACTGTTATTTTAGTAAATTGATACCAAGATGATGCTCCGTCCATCTGTGCTGCTTCATACAATTCTTTCGGAATATTTTGTAGCCCAGCTAAATAAATGATTAAGTTAAAGCCAATTCCTGTCCAGATCATGATGAGCATAACAGAAGGTAACGAAAATGAAATATCTGCAATCCACCCTGGAGGATTTTCAACACCTAATGACATGAGTAATTGGTTAATCGGCCCTTTGGATGGATGAAATAGTACTTGGAATACGACTGCCACTGCAACGACACTAGAAATAAAAGGCATGAAGTAAATTACTTTAAACATATCTTTTAAATAAACATGCTTATTAATAATGACCGCTAAAGCTAATGAAATGATGAGGGTTACTGGTACCGCAAGTAACAAAATAAAGTTGTTGATTAACGCCTTATGAAACAAGTTGGTTGTAAATAATTTCTTAAAGTTTTCTATCCCGACAAAACTAGCCCCCTCAAAACCAGATACAAAATTCCAGTTTGTAAAACTTAATACTAGTGAGGAGATGATCGGAAATAGAACTAATACAGATGTTCCGATAAACATTGGTGCAATAAATAAATAACCTGCAACATTCTCTTTCCAGCCACCAAAGGGAGTTTTATTACGCCTTTTGGATTTTTTGCGTATTTTATTCGACTGCGCATTTGATACACTTTGCATATCGTTCACCTCAGCTTCTTTATGTTAGGTTAATTATATGGAGTGTAATCGCTTTCAACAATGTACTATCTTTACCTAAATGACAAAATCTTTACCTTATTGAGATACTTCTGAAGGTTAAATTTGATGTTTTGTAGTTTAAAATCCTCCATTTCAACCGAAAATCAGCACATTCTATTCCAGAAAAAAACTGGCCACACCTCAATAATATTGAGATGTGGCCAGTTTTATAGTTCACTTAGATACGACTATCGCTTGTTCTTGTGCGAGTAAGCATAGTTCAGCTGCTTTAAATGCATGCGCCTGTGTCATCGCTTTTTCTGTACGATGAATACAATCTAAAATCAGTTCACCAAAGAAAGGAAATCCTACTTCACCTGATAGCTTGTAATGTTTCTCGCCCTCTTTATTCACCAAGAATAGATGATCTCCTGTTTCTTCTCTTGCCACATCGACGTATTTACGGATTTCAATTGTTCCTTCTGTTCCCGTAATGAACGTACGTCCATCTCCCCATGTACTTAAACCATCGGGTGTAAACCAGTCCACTTTGAAATATTGTGTTGCGCCATTATCGCCAACTAATGTAGTATCACCATAATCTTCTAACTCCGGATATTCAGGGTTATTATAGTTTGCTACTTTACTATGCAAAATTTTAGCATCCTTACAATCTGCGTAATATAAGAACTGTTCAATTTGATGGCTCCCAATATCGCATAGAATTCCACCGTATTGTTCCTTATTAAAGAACCAATCCGGTCTACTAGGTGCATTTAGGCGATGTGGACCAAAACCTGTTACTTGAAGCACGCGTCCAATTGCCCCTTCTTTAATCAAATCGCCAGCGAATACGGCTCCTTCAACATGGAGACGTTCACTGAAATAGACCATATACTTTTGTCCAGTTCGTTCGACAACCTTCTTCGTTTCTTCTAACTGCGACATCGTTGTAAATGGCGTTTTATCAGTGAAATAATCTTTTCCTGCTTCCATTACCTGATTACCAAGCGCACTACGCTTAGATGGGATTGCGGCAGCTGCTACTAATTTAATCGATTCATCAGTTAAAATTTGTTCGAGTGAATCTGCTACGTGGACGTCGGGATATTTTTCAACGAAGTCCGCCACTTTTTTCTTATCTGGATCAAACACATATTTCAATGTGGCACCCGCCTCCACTAGACCATTACACATCCCATAAATATGGCCATGATCAAGTGCAGCAACTGCAATCGCAAATTCTCCCTCTTTTACAACTGGATTTGGCTTACCTTTTGGCGCATATGTCATTCCATCCTTACTCATAATTCATCTACTCCCTTACTTTTGATTAAAACCGAATTTTTCGTCAACCAATTATTTTGTTTATCCGACAAATTAATTATTTATCTATAGTTAGATTATATGTAAACGCTCTACTTTTCAAGTTTTTTATTACCCGGTGTCCAATTACTGACTTGATACAGGTCTGTTGATTAACTAAAAAATAACATGATCCAATAGTAGGAACTCTATGTTCAATCACATTTGGTTTCGCTTTAGATTGAACGACTTCTATACAATAACCGTGCTGTTTTGATGTCTAGGTACGCGACAGGCAACTATCCGGAACAAGATAATCGAATAAGATGTGTCAAGTGAAAAAGGTAGTTTTTAAGCCTGTGTTTACCTACTTTTCCCAGCAAATGGATAATTATCAGTTGTGACTTAATACACAAATATACCCCACTACAATTAAGTAGCAGGGCATATTTGATATTTCCAAAAAATTATTGTGCTAATTTTGATTCTAACACTTCTTCAGATAACTCTTCGTTCATGCTTCCTGTGCGGTAACCACGTAAATCCAATGAAACATAGGCAAAGCCAAGTGATGTCAGCTTCAGTTGGATTTGATCGCGATGCTTCACTAATTCCGTGATTTCTTCCGGCGTTACTTCAATACGAGCAACATTGCCATGATGACGGACACGTACTTGAGCAAATCCAAGTTTCGCTAAAAAGATTTCGGCCTGATCAACTTGTTCAATCTTATGCTTATCAAGCTCAATACCGTAAGGAATTCTTGATGCAAGGCTGCAAGATGCAGGTTTATCCCAAACTGGGAGTCCTAGTTGACTTGCAAGTTCTCGCACTTCATGCTTAAATAGTCCGACTTCTTGAAGAACGCTACGTGCCCCTGCCTCTGTTCTTGCTCTCATTCCTGGGCGGAAATCGTCTAAGTCGTCCATAATCATGCCATCTAGCACATACGGATAACCTAACTCCCCAGCTAAATCATTGAGATGTGCATAAAGCATTTTCTTACTGTAATACCAGCTATCAGGCGTGTTCGCTGCAATGTCTGGATTTTCTAATTCTTTAATTTCTGTTTTGTATACTTGAACACCCATATCTTTAGCCAATTGGACTGCATCCTCAAATTCCTGTTTGCGGAACAATTCTGATGCAACAACAACAGCTAGAACTTGGTCGCCAAGCTCTTCCTGTGCACGTTTTAATACTAATGCACTGTCAACACCACCGGAAAAAGCGACGATAACGCGCCCCATCTCTGTAAGTACTTCACCAAGATGACGGTTCTTATCATTCATTACTTCGCTCATGCTCTTTCGCCTCACTTTTCTTGATTTTTATAAGATTCTACCGTAACCTTACTTTTCATTGTACAAATTGTCAATTGAAAATGATTTTGATTAATCGGTTTTTAAATCAATTTCATCACCAATATTCATTTTATACAACTGTCTAGCTAATCAAGCAAGCATAATTTTTGGCACTGTTTTAAAGGCCAAGTAGGTCGATATGTTTACCAATATGGCTAACAAGTGCAGCTCGGTAGTCCAACTCATGTACATCCAGTGTTTTAAAGAAATCATCTCTAAAGATAAATTCATCTTTTTCATCTTTCGCAGTTAAAATCAAACCATATGTGACGTGGAACAGCTGGCGTGCTGCATCATCATTCATATAATCAGAAAGTTGTCCATCAGTTACGGTGTCCAAAGCACTGATTCCATCTAAATCTGGCGTAACATGATAATACTTCAGCGCTTCTTCGAAGTTTTCTAATGCAAATACATGCATTTTTCGATAAAGGTTCGGATTGGTATTGGCAATCACTCTGACTGCCTCCAACCAGTTTGTACCTGCTGTTTTCACATGAAAAATTCCTTTTGTGTACTTCGCAATAATTGGGAATACCATAAACTTATCACTGCCGGAGTGGATACTTAACTTATACCCGAAATGCTCTGCAATTAAAGCATGTTCACGTAATTCGACTTCAAATTGTACTACATCCCCGATATAGTCAATTCCTTTTTGAAATTCTCCACAGAATCTTGGAGCAAGACTGACGACTGTCACGCCTCTTTCGATCAGTTCATTTGCAACGAAGAAATGAGAAATCGGCGCTGTAACTGTTTCTGTTTCATCAATTGAAATTTCAAAGTCAATCGCACGGTCTTCTTTACTGATGTACTCATTGTAAACATATGTTGTGTACGTAACAGCCTCATCATACAGAAGGATGTTTCTCATTAATGAGGTTTCATCGAAAGATAAAGATAAACCGTTCACTTCAAAAGTTTTATTTAAATATTTCTCAAAATATACTTGTTTAACGTCTTCTGGAACTTTCGCAAACTCTTTAGCAATTACTTCATCGGTTGCTTCTTCGATTGTTTTGTCGATTTGATCTGAGCAATCCAACGTAATCATGGATACACCAAGTGATAAGGCATATTTAATGTCTGATTCAAGCTTGATATGATCGCCGTCTGCACCGTATCCGCCTGTATAACCTTCTTGAAAAACCGCATATGCAGCGGCATCTAGCATATCAGTCATGGAACGATTTGTTAGTGTCAACTCCCGAATACTTTGTTGGGCAAGCACTGGTTTTATATTTCTGCCATTGACCGTTTCAATATGTCCAGGTGATGCTAAACCTAATCGATCTCCTAAACCGATTGTTGCAATTTTCGTCCCAAATGCCTGTGGAGCTGTATAAGGGAAATAGCGATTCAAAACAAGTCGGTTTTCATAAGTCAATGAACATGCTTTTCCTTTTCCTTCAACATCCGCCCCTACTAATTCATCGTAAATGGAACCGCTTCCAGTTGCCAAAATAAATTTTTCACCGTTCACTTTAACCATCAATAAATGGACATTTTCATGATTTGTATACGATTTTTGATAGACTGTCACTTGCTCCGTTTGAGGTGCTACTCTTCCCTGTTCTAATAACTCAATCGTTGACAATAATTGCTTCATTCAAATCAATCCTTTGTATTTTATTTGAATTACTTTTACTTGACTACTAAATTATTCGAAAATCAATTGCCATACTTCACCCTCTCAGTAAGAGAGCGTTTTACCTACTATTTTCACATATATGATACTTATAACAACAAAATAACAACGTTGTTATTTTCATGATAATTGATTTTCAAAGAAAGAGCAAGTGATTGTTATACTTTTAATCCGTAGATTCTAAAATATCAATCTATATTAATCTTTCTAGTTGAAATAACAATCAAAGTTCATTACACTCAAAATAACAACGTTGTTACTCAGAGCGATTAATTAATGAGATGGGGTTTGTTTCTTGCATTCATCGGGTCGGTTATCTTATGGACAGCTAAGTGCTTTTTTTATTCCGCTAGGTGTCTCAGCAAGTTTAACTTCAATTACACATGTGATTATTAACGGTACATTAAGTAGGGGTGAGCATGCTGCTTTTATTATCGCTTGTTATGCAATTGCAATGTCCTTATTCAGTATCCTAGAAAGACCGATGATTGTGTTCCGACAAACATCCTCGGCATTGGTCACTGATAAAAGGTCATTTAAATTAGTAAGACTATTTTTTATTTATGTCTTAGTAGCCACAATGTTAATCAGTCTAGTTATTGCATTTAGCCCATTAGGTCACTGGATTTATACAACCATTTTCGGAGCAACGGCGAATATGGTCGGGGCAGTTTCACTAGCGTTTAAAGTTATTATTTTAGTCATTATTTTCTCTGGAATCCGCGGCTTATATCAGGGCATTATCATTACACAACTAGCGACGAATTGGTTGACGATTGGTGTTATCGCTAGACTAATTGCGATGTTTATAACTGCTTATCTAATGGTAAGTTACGATTTCATTACGAGTGCCAGTGGAGCGATTATCTTTCTTGTAGGAATGTTCATTGAATGTCTCGTTAGTATTTACAAAGGGGATTCACTGCTAAGAAATGGATTAGATCCAGTCGATTCTCCCCCATTAGTCAAAGCAGATATTTCGAAATTTTATTTTCCGTTGATGTATTATTTTCTTATGCAAACGATTCTCACTCCCCTTATCTATATTTTATTAGCGAAATCGGGTAATATCGAGATGAGCATTGCGTCATTTGCCTTAGCGTTTAGTATTACCAATTTGATTTTAGGATTTTTCATGTACACGCATCAATTAGTGCTACAATTTTATGCTGTGAACAAACAAAAAGTCGTGAAATTCGTGATTTTTGCTAGTATCATTCCGACGTTATTATTATGCCTATTATGCTACACTCCCCTTGGAATGGCATTTATGCAAGGAGTTATGGGTGCTGATGAAGCCTTATCCTTAGCAACAATTACTGTATTGAAATTCTTCATCATTAAAACACTTGTTTTTCCTTGGGTTGATTTTCTCAATGGATTTTTGATGCTTAGACGACAAACAAAGAAAATGCTTTTTGCTCAAATGGCAAATTTGGTTGTTGTGGTTTCGACGATGGTAATACTCATTCAGCTATTTCCTCAGTTAAACGGAGTGAACGGTGCGATTGCAGCGTCCTTGGGTGAATTAGCTGGGCTAGTGATTGTTGGAATCATCATTTACCGAATGAGTGACCATTTTAAAAGTAAGAAACTTCTGAGTGAATAATTTCTAATCTATTGCAAGGGGTATCCCACTATCAGGATACCTCTTCTATCATTTTACATAGCTAGATAGACTGCAATTCAATTCTTTAATTTCCTGATAAACTAACCTTGCCATTTCTTTTGCCCCTTGTTCAGTAAAATGGGTACAATCCGTTCCATTCACCGTTATCATATACAGTTCTTTTGCACGATCGTAGCCAATGGATGAAAGGTAATCAATACTTTTTGTCATCAGATCAATGATGAATACATCATTAGCTTCTGCAACTTCTTTCATCGCGTTGCAGTAATCCCCAAAATCCATCAAAAATTCTCCATTCACATAATGAAGCCTACCAACTGGAGTAACTAACAGCGGAATCGCCTTTTTAGCTCTCGCCTTATCAATGTATTGCTGTAAGTATATTTTATAATCATCATACGCTTCCGTATAACGTTCTGGACGATTTTTCGTTGAATCATTATGCCCGAACTGAATAAACAAATAATCGTGTTCTTCGATTGCATCCATTATAGGATCGAGCAACCCTTCTGTAATGAATGTTTTTGAGCTTTTCCCTCCCACTGCATGGTTTTCAATCATCACTTCAGCTGTTAAATAATCCGCTATAAATTGCCCCCAGCCGGCTTGCGGGTATTCGCTAGCTTCATAATTCCGTACAGTTGAATCTGCTGCCAAATAGATTGTCGTATTATTTTTCATTTTAAATAAACCTCCAGAAAATAGACCAGAAACCATTTTCAGGTTCCTGGTTTATTAGTGTTATTGGGTATTCTTCGTAGTACTATTAGCGATTTCCATTATTGCCATTTCCATTGCCGTTGCCATTACCGTTTCCATTTCCATTGCCGTTTCCGTTACCATTTCCGTTTGCCTTCTTCAACGCTTCAATTGCAGCTGTTAAATCTGCAAGTACAGCTTGCAGTTCAACTTGCGTCGTAATAGTTGGCAGTGCTTTCTCCGCTCTCAATATAGATTCCTGTAATGCAGAAAATGATTTTTTGATATACTTACCTTTATCATTAGAAATGGCTTTTGCTTGTACAATTAATGCTTCTAATTCCGTTACATCGATGGCTGAAGTTTCTTCTGGGCCAACAGCTTCATCAAACATGCCCCAAATCGCAGCCCACTGATCTTCTTTCACTGATTGAATTCGTCCTTTATCATCAAAGTTAAAGAGATCTTCGAGGCTTCTAACAATCGCATCCGAATGTTCAGTGGAAAGTTCTTCACTAGATTTATTGACTGTGTTTGTACCATTGAATAAATAGTTTCGATTGGATTCCAATGCTAAAGGATAACTATCTTTCGAAGTACCTTCTGTTTTAATCGAGATAAATCCATCGATTGTGAAATCCGTTGTAATTCCACCGTAAGTTGTAAAGCCCAGGTTCGTGCCATTATTCACACTAATATTATTTTGCGCGATTACACCTGGGTTACTATTACTCGTATAACCATACGTGCCATTGTCGAATGCTAGACTATTTTTAATGACGTGAGGTACGTGGACCCCTTCCCCACCAAGTTTGAAGCCGTTTTTGTCGCCGCTGCCTTCATGCCCATTCGACAATGTTCCGTTATTAAACGCAATACTGTCTTCGATTAGCACTGCACCAATCGCACCTGTTCCAACTTTCGTATACAAATCCCATCCATCGTCGATATTGTTGTAAGCTACCGTGCCTCTGAAAATATTCCCTTCTCCAGATGTTAATTTCGCCGCAAAACCATCAGCATTATTTTCAGCTGGATCACTGTTATCGAATGAAATACTATTGAGGATAAGATTATAGGACGGCCATTTCGTCTTATCTTCTTCATAAATATCCGTGCGGCTAATTTGAAGACCTGTATCCCCGTTTTCAAATGTTCTTATATTTTCAATCTTATTATAGCTTCCACCGACTGTATAACCTTTTGTATTTCCGGCAGAACGCGCAAAGTCAATTCCTTCGATATGCCAGTAGTTACCGCTATGCACGACACCCTCCGATTTTTTATCAAAATCAATGAGCGGACGTTTAGTTGCACTTGGATCGGCAATTAGGTATTTCAATGCATTTTTTGTACCGTCGTTAAACTTCTTAATTTCAAGTGGTGATGAACGAACATAATGACCTTCAAGTACAATAATTTTTTGTCCTTCCCTGACAAACTCAATCGCAGTACCCAGATCTAATGGAGACGCTTTCGTTCCATCCCCTGCACTTGTTCCAGTTGGAGATACATACATATCGCCCCCATCGACAAATGTTTTCATCGTCACGGTAAAGTTCCGGACAATTTTATCGTAATCCGTTAAATACTGTGTATCGTCAGGTAAAAATGCAATGCTAAAGTTCGTAGCTGCATCAAGGACTGCAGGTATTTCGATGACTTTCCCTGCCTCAACAGCTGTATTTGCTGCAATAATTTCTTGTCCTTTTTTTACTGTTACCGTTCCATTAACATTCGATTTAACGAGTAATGAATAATCCTTTTTAGAAACTTTGTCCAAAGACAGTACTTCCAATTCAGGTGTTACCGCTTCAGCTGGAGGCGATACTTTTGGTGCGTCCGTCGCAGCAGTCGTTACTGTTAAATCGATATTGCGAACTTCAATTGTAGCTAAGCGTGCTGTGTAAAAACCAACATACATTTTTCCATCTTGTGTTTTTAGAATGTCAGGTTCATAAATGGTTTCTTCTTGTCCATCATTTATTTTACCTGTGAAACCACTATTCGTTTTCGCAAGTGTCAATCGGTAATTATCTGCCGTATTCAAAGCATCAGGTCTAACTGCATCTAGCATGATTTTCTGAATGCCCAGGCTGCCTTCCCCATCAGGGGCGACTACGCCAGTTCTTGCAAATAATTGTGTACCAATTGGTTCACGTGTTCCACCACTAAATCCACCGATTGCAGCAATGTTTGAAGCGAAAACACTTGAATCCCCAGCTGGTCCATTCACGTCTCTCGCCATAATTCCAAAGGACTCCTGGCCATCATGCGGTGTTTTTGCAAATGCTTCGACTTGAATATCTGCTGACAATACAAAGTTATCGTTCTCTGCATCAATTTCCGTATAGTAGAATGTAATGCCGTCATGGTCACCTGTGACTTTTCCTCCACCTTCAAGAGCGACGAGTTTAATACCTCCATCTTCTAGAACTTCGATATAGTTATTAGCTGTGGAAGATGATTGGCCAAATCGAATTTGCTGCCATTCAACTTCTACTTTTTCTCTTACAGTAACTTTGTAATCAATCGTTGCCATACTTGAATCGGCAGGGATTAATTGAATGTTATATATTCCAGCTGTTTGATTGTCGAAATGAGAGGTATCGATCGTGAAATCTACTTCCTCTAAGACAACACGGTCCTCATTATCATAGACTTTTGAAACGACTAATCCGCTACTTTCAAAAGCGTCACCGATATAATAGGTCGTTTTTGGGTAGTTCGTAACCTCGATCCCTTCTACTTCTTTAACCTTTACAGTAATCTCGAAGGATACTTCTTTCCCTTTGTGCATAATTGACACTGTTTTACTTCCGCTAGAAGTCGAATCAAATCCACTTATAGTAAAATCATCACGGACTAATCGAACTTCTGTACCATCACTATAGTTTGCATAGACAGATAGACCAGCTAAATTCAATTCATCTCCAATGAAGTAAAGCATTTTTTCTGGTAAGTCTTTAATTTCCAAGGCGTTTAGATTTGCATCTTTCACAGTGACATTTAATACAGTCGATTGCTCCGGTGTTTCCGTTGAAGTAATCGTTATTAGAAAAGCACCGACTTCTTCAAATGCATACCCCTCTTCAGGTAAATCAGTTCCTTCTATAGAGAAACTATATTGATCTGCCAACAACACAGCCGTTTTGTATCCACCATTATATGTGGCTACAACTACTAAGCCTTGTGGATCAAATAAATCACCTGTGTAATACTCCAGTTTCGCTGGGTAATATTTAATCGTAAGATCTGTAACAGCTAATGCTTGGATTTCCACATCAATTGCTGTAGATACCCCATTGTAATTAATCGTAATCGTGTTTAGACCGACTTCACGATTATCGAATCCTGTAACGATGTAATCATTAGCTGAAAGTACTTCCGAGCTACCATCTGAAAACTCCGCAGTAACGACAAGTCCTGTTACATCTAAAGCTTCCCCAACTAAGTATTCAACTTTCATATTCGTTGAATCAATAAATAAATTTTCTACAGTTCTTGTATCTACTTGGATTTCCGTGCCGCTAAAAGTAACTTCAGCATCTCTTGCTACATAGATACCGACAAAAACGCTGTCAGTTAATAAATCTGCGAGAAGCAATGGTTCGCTTTCTTCTCCATTAACAGATACAACATACGTATCACCGGACTTTTTTATCGTTAAATCATACTCACTTCCCGGTGTTGGGATATTCGCATCGAATGGACTAAGTTTTGTTTGTGTTTCCTGTTTATAAAATCCTTTTACTGACTGATCTAGGCCACCAACAGCAACGTAATTCGATTGATGCCCACTCGAATTTCTATGCTCGCCAATTTCATCACGGACCATTAAACCAAAGGATACTTGATTATTCGCACCGAATTTATGAACAGTAGCTTTTGTCTGAATTTCGAAGTTCGCATTAGTTGGTAATTCTTTATGATAAAAAGAGATTCCGTCAACAGTGCTTGATATTTTACCACCTGCTGCAGATAAAGTAATCGAACTGTTTTCATTCACAGTCGGATCTAGGTTTCTTTCATCATTCGTATTATCACCGAATACATTAAAGGCCCAATCTCCTAATTCAACTTGCCCTTCAATTGCTAAATTCACGTTGGTAAATTCGACTTTTGCATTTCGTGCTGTGAATAAACCTGCATAATTGATAGCACCCATAAAGTTTTCAATTACTTTTACTTCGTCACCAATTTTAACAGTCACTAAGTTCCCGCTCTTCTTCACGCTTAACTCATATACTTCGCCAGTCGTTGGAGGCGTAATAGCATTTTCAAAATCTACTTTTGATAGTACTCCTCCAAACCTGGTAAACGCTTTCATTTTCTGATCAAGTGCACCGACCGCAACATAATCACCTACGCCGTATTCAGTTCCATGTAAATACGCATGTACATCGTCACGTAGCATAATGCCAAATGAGACCTGATTATTTGCATCAAAATGTTCCACTTTTGCTGTTGCTTTCAATTCAAAATTCGCAGTAGCTGGTATTTGCTTAAAGTAATAAGCAATACCATCAGAACTTGAGGAGATTTTACCACGGTTCCCTGAACTTCTTACTAAAACCTTATTGGCTACTTCTTTATCTTCCGTAATTTCAAAGTTTTCATTCGTTATTTTATCTTGACCACCAACATCACCAAAAACAGTTCCATTCCAATCACTCGAAATATCAATCATACCTTCTAAAGGATCTTCAATTTCTTCAGCGATTGCTGTGATGTTCACATTGGGTAACAGTAAAATAAAAACCATGAATAAAGCAAGTAAACGTCTATGTTTCTGCATGTAAAGCCTCCCAAAATATTATTTTCTAAATATTGCGAACTACCTAAGTAAAGAAAATGAGAATCCACAAAATGATTCTCATTAATGCCAGTGCTTTATTACTATCCATGTTGATATAAAGAATCCTACTAACAACGCTCAGCGCTTGGGATGCCTCTCGCAATAATCCTGACAGAAAACTACTGTCAGAGAGAGAGTGAATTGCATCCCTTCCGAGTCTTATTGCTGAGACAATCCCAGTTAAGCGCCTTTGCTGGAGAATATATAATATCACTCGTTCAACATATATAATCATAAAATTGAATTGAATCAAATTCACAATTACTTATTTTTATAAAAAAGACAAATAATTATATAATAACTTATTTAAACATTCGTCAATATGATACTCTGCTCTCGTTGATTGGAGTGCAAGTCGGCGACTCCAGTGGGAATAGCATGAGCTGAAGACCCCGCAGGAAGAGCCGTTACAAGGAACGGCTTTTGCGACCAAAAGCGTAGCGTTGGGAGCAGCGGGGCAGATGCCTTAATTTCCGCAAAGTACGCAGAAATACGGCAAATCGAACCCTTTGCTGTTCGATTGGCTGAAGCCATGCCCACGGAAAGCGTCCGACTTAAGCGGAAATCAACCTTGTTCGTATTTTAGGATTGATTACCCTATTATGAAATTGACTCAACTATATAAGGGTTAGCAAATGAATCAGTTAAAACTTGACTAGGCCATCTACTCTAACAGCCTGACCTGTTTTCAATGAAATATTGCCTGCAATTCCAGTTAGGATCGATGTTGCACCATCTATATGGGAAGCGGCACGATTGAATTCATCGTCTGCTGGTGTACCGAAGAGATCTTGCAATAATATCGGATCTCCCCCTCCATGACCGCCTTCTCCCTCGATAATTTCTACCTCATAGGACTCTCCAAACATCGGTAAAACTCTTACTGATTTTTCCTTCAACTTGCCTTCGTCTTCCTTCGACCCACCGGAATTTATATAGGATTGCTCACGAACCTCTACTTCGATTCTTCCTTTGCTACCATTAAAGGACACAATGAATCCTTCCCAAGGTAAATATGCATTGAGTGAATACGTTAAAATCGCTTTGTTTTTATACGTCACCATTACACCCAATGTATCTTCAATATCAATTCCATCACCAAAAACACTTTGATCACGTTGATAGCCATCATCTTTTTCTGCATCTAAATACAGCGATTTTAAATGAGGATTGTCCTCCAATTGAATTGCAAAAGGATCATTTTTTGCATTTTCACTTCCATGTGCACGCTGATAAAACTTAGTTTCTCCTCTTTGTTCTGCATTTTCTTTTCCATAAAAACGTAATCCACCTGTAGCGTAAACCGTTTCAGGTGTTGTATTTAACCAAAAGTTTACCAAGTCAAAATGGTGCGTCGATTTATGAACGAGCAAGCCACCACTATTCGCTTTATTGCGATGCCATCTACGGAAGTAATCCGCGCCATGCTGCGTATCTAATGCCCACTCAAAATTAACGGAATAGACATCCCCGATGACGCCATCACGAATTAGTTCTCTTATTTTTGTGTTATGTGGCGCATAGCGGTAGTTAAATGTGACACGTACTTCCTGCCCAGTCCGCTTAATAGCATTGATAATTTCTTGTGTCTTCTCCGCATCAATCGTCATTGGCTTTTCAGTAATGACATCACAGCCTAGCTCCAATGCCCGAATAATATATGTATGATGCGTGCGATCCACCGTTGTTACAATAACGATATCTGGTTTTTCCTGTGCAATCATCGTTTCAAATTCACTAGCTAAGTAAGTGGAGATTTGAGGATGATCATATTTTTCCTCTAATAAGCGATTTGAATAATCCATTCTCGTTTGATTGACATCACAGAAAGCAACTAACTGACAAGTATCTTTAAAATCCCTTACCATTGCACCATAAAAAAATTCTGCTCTTCCACCTGTACCTACTAATACATATTTCTTACTCATTTCCCCAGCTCCCCTATCATTTTTTAATCCTTATGCTTCTACAGATTTCGCCTCTATTCCTTTGTCCTTTCCTATAGATTGTGTTAGTTCAATTTTCCGAATCACCTTATACACAAACCACATCATCATATATGATAAAAGACTAACACTGAAAAACGGAATAATCCCTGGTACCGAGATACAAAGATAATACAAAGCTACAATCCCGGCCATTAAGATAAAAGTATAATGCGGGTACGATATCCCTATTAATAACGCGTACTTAATGTACAAACGTTTACTCCAATCGTAATGTACGTAAATCGGGAAAATATAGAGCAACAAGACTACATACAAAACTCCACAAAGGAATAAAGCAATTCTCAATAATGTGAATAAACCACCTGTAGGTGAAAATGCTAGATCAATATAAATGATGTAACCGATTACAAAAAGTACTACACCAAATAACGTAGACTTGAAAAACTCCTTGCGATAGGTTGTCCAGAATGTTTTAAATACAGGAATATCCCGATCCCCCATCACCCACTTACGAGTCACCGTAAACAAAGCAACGGTAGCAGGCATAAATCCAAAGATTCCCAATCCAAGTATCGTGAATAAAATCCACAACAAATTGACATAAGCCATTCTAGTTATCACTTCACTAATTCTTAAAAAACGACCGGCTAGTCCTTCTAACTCCATTTAAATCACCCCTTCTAATTTTATTATTGAACAAGTCCTTTCAAAATTGAAAAGGCCGTTTCTTTATTCTTTGTGTATTTCGGAATAATGGCAACGAGTTCAATTGGTTCAGAACTAACTTCATATTTCTCCATATAAGTAACGCGAATTGCGTTTGGGTAAATTTGGCCCGTCTCGACTTCTTCATCAGCTGCTTGTAGCGCTACTATTTCAAAATCAGTTAATGCAACTGTGTTGTGGCTATCTCTAAATTCATCTAAGGAATAGAGCTCTTTAGAATCATATGCAGTCGCAAGTAACTCTCGATCCATAATTAAAATATCTCCAGCATGACGAACGATTTCGATCATGAGCCTTTCAGCTACTGATGGATATAATGCAATATCTACATTTTCTAACTCAAGCTTCACATCCGCCTGCATATCTGCCAAAGTCTCTTTTGAAATAGTCGAGAAAACGAGAATTTCAAAATCCTTATCACTCGTCTGCTGTTGACAGCTTACCAAAAGAAATGAACAAGCAAGCATTACAAAACCGACTACAGCCTTCAAGTTATTTTTTTTACTCATACTCAACATGGCTCCTCATTTTCATTGTTGGCTCTCATTTTAGCGTAACTGGACCATCACATCTATAATCATCTAAACTGGTTAACTTAAAATAGATGCTCACTTTTCCTTTTAACACAATATCAGTACTTGGTTATAGTGTAGACTCTAAATCTACACTGTATTTCAGTAATCCATATGTTATAATTAAGTTTACTTGACAAACTAATTCTTCGAAAAATTAATTTAATAGGATTCATATTTAACTGTTTCTGAACAAAGGAGATTGTTTGATGAAAAATCGAAAGAAAATTTATACAAAACTATTGGCGATTGTCACAATTTTAGCAACACTTCCCGTCATTATAGTCGGCCTATTCTCTTACTTGAAATCAGCGGAAATTATTGAATTGAATGTCGCAGAAGAAAAACAGCAAAGTATATATCAAATTCAAACTAACTTTGAACAAGTCTTACAAACGGTTGATCTGTCTGTCACAACATTTGTAACATCACATCAATTGATAAAAACGTTGAAGGAGCCATTAACAACTTACCAATTTCAGCTCTATCATCAAATAAAAAAAGAAATTAACCAGCTTCAACGATCCGACAGCGGCGTTTCTAACTTTTTGTTAGTCAGTCTTGAGCAAGGATGGCGTATTAATAACAATGGGCTTAGAAGATTAAAAGAAGGACAGGCTGATGAAATTATTCAAAGATATGCTAGCCTACCTTATAAGTCCTCTTGGATCATTGAAAAAGAGGATCAGGTTCTATTTGACTCGAGCGACGGTAATTCATGTAATCATTATATTAATCTCGTAAAAAAGTTGCCCCTTAATTCAAATCAAAAAACTGGAATCGCCATTGCTTATGTACCTATCTGTGATTTTACAGCTATGCTAGCAAGTCATCTGGAATCAGAATCCTTAATGGTTTTAGATGAAAATTATACTGTCATTGCGCATAGCGATTCTGAACAAATTGGCGCTAACTTTTCAAGTCAATCATTTATCTCGAAGCTCAGTGAGCAACAAAAGAATAATGGGCAATACGATATCGCCCTAAATGGAAGCAATTACAAAGTTACATACAGAAAGTCGGCCTATAATAACTGGACATATATCTCAGTGATTAAAATAAGTGAATTAAATAAACAGTCTCATTCAATTGGCTGGTTTACGCTACTCATAAGTATAGTCATTCTATTAGGTGCCGTTATATTTTCCTTAATCGCATCCTATAGACTTTATGCGCCGATTAATCGGATAACGACGACGCTATCGAATTCACTTTCAAGCATCAATCAAAGTGGTAAAAAAGTCGATGAGTTTAGCATGATCGAAAGTCAAATTGAGCATGTTCTTGAACAAAATGATGAGTTAGAATCTAGACTTCAGGGGCAAATTGTACAGCTAAAGCAGTTCTTTATGGCTCGCCTTCTACAAGGTAATATTAATAGTGAAGAATTGCCAAATAAGCTGCATTCCTTTGGCTATGCGCAAGACTGGAAAAGGTTTTCAGTACTTGCACTTCAAATTGATTCGGTAGAGGATACAGAATACAATATTGACAATGAAGAAATATTATTATTTACGGTGAATACGATGATTGAGGAATTGATTCCTTCAAACAAAAGAATGACCCCTATTGTCATAAACAAAACGCAGGTAACGCTATTTTTTGATGATGAGGCGGAAGATAAACACTATGCAGAATCGCTCACAACGATGATTAAAAACATTAAATTAGAAGTACTAAATGATTTAGGACTATCGATTAGTGTAGGCATTAGTAAGACATACAAAGAGCTCGCGGACGCACATGAGGCATTTAAGGAAAGTCGTGAGGCACTCAGGCATGTACTGAAATTTGGGCCTGGCTCCATAATCTTTTATGAAAACTTACAAAGTGATTCTAGTTTCTTCACATTTTATCCGAAGCATATTGAAAATGACCTATTTAACGCCATTAAAGTGGGCGATAAGCTTGAAGTGGATCAAAACCTAGAAAAACTTTTAGAATCATTATTCAATGAGGAACTAAGTAATACACAACACGAGATTGCTATTGTACGTTTACTTACAAATTTAATAAAATTAACCGAAACGCTTGGTGTAAACGTATTGAAATATGATGGACATAAATCTTTATTCAACCAGCTTTATGAATTTAGAACGCTTCCTGAAGTCGTTAATTGGTTTAAGAAACTAATCATTTACCCGATAATGGATGAATCTGAAGAACGTACACAATCGCAATACAAAAATATTTCAGATGAGATCATTCATATTGTCCAACAAGAGTTCGATTCGGATTTAACACTGAACTATATTGCTGACAAGCTCCATTACAACGCAAATTATTTGAGCAGTATCTTCAGAAAAGAAACCAATACTTCATTTAGTGATTATTTAGCATTATATCGAATTAATGTTGCAAAGAAATGGCTAGCAGAGACGGATAGTACGGTGAAGGATATTGCCGAAAGACTTAATTATAAAAACTCGCAAAACTTTATTCGATCATTCAAAAAGGTTGAGGGCATAACCCCTGGAAAGTATCGACAAGATAAACAAGGATAAATTATCAAACCGAAAACATCCACCATTTGTAGAAAGCCAAATGGTGGATGTTTTAAATTATGTTGCTATTGATAGTTGATGGATTAACCATTCAAATGATTTTTCTCCACATATTTCGTGTCCGCCCTCAAAGACATGGGAGGAAAACGAAGTTTCTGCGTCTAATTCCCGATAAATTTCTGTTAGCCTGCCGATTGCCGCTAACGAATCTTTCAGTGGAAAAAGATGATCGGTTGTACCCGATTCAATAAATAAAGGTCTTGGCGCAATTAATCCAATTAAATCTGGCATTTCAGTGTATTTTAAAAGACCAGGTATGTAATTATCTAAACAGTGTCTTCTGTCCATAATACTGCCTTTAAATGTGCTTGTGTATCCACTTATAACTGTTGCTTTTATTCGTTCATCGAGAATGGAAGTGAAGGAAGCAACAAGTCCCCCTCCGGATATCCCCATACAACCAATCTGTCTTTCATCTACTTCCTCAAGTGTTTGTAAATAATCAATCGCTCGTCTACATTCTTCTACCCTTAGCCCTGCAAGTGTCTTTCCGAGTAAGAGTAATTGACTTGCAATCATATAGCATGAATTGTCCGTAGGAGAACTACCGCCTTGATCGGACTGTAATTTGCGATCACCAAAGCCAATTAACTCAGGTACAATGACAATAATACCTTTTTCAACAAGTTCAATTGCAAACTGCTTATGATAGCCTTGATCTTTTCTCTCGGAACCATCTGGGTTTAAACCAACAGCCTCTTTGCTTCCACAACCATGTCCATGAAGAGCGAGTACCGCCGGCAATTTAGTCACTCCCCTATTTTTAGGGATTAATAGATAGACAGGCATTTTTAAAGGATGAATAGTTGTTAGTTCAACCCGTAATCGAAGATAAGAGCCCATGTCTGATTGTTCCAATAACAGAGGCTCTAAATCTTCATTCTTTTCTTCGAAATCTCCTAACAATTGCTGAAATTCATTTTTCAAATCTAACCTCTCTGCTTTTCCATACACATTACTATGAGACGCCACACTCTTTTGATACAAACTATTCAAATATTGATCGGCAGACCACATTTAGTATCCCCCTCTCGCAACCAGCTGAGTCCATTTATTCTTTTACAGAACCCAACAAGGCTCCCTTTGCGAAATGTTTTTGTAAAAATGGATACACAATGAGAATTGGAATCGTTGCGATAACAATAACTGCCATTTTAACCGATTGAGACGGCGGTGGTACATCTGAGTATTCCGCACTGTCAAATGAAATACCCGTCGCTAGTACGACAATCTGGCGTAGCAAAACTTGAACTGGCCATTTTGCTGCATCGCTTAAATATAAAATAGCGTGCATATAGGTATTCCAGTAAGTTACACCATAAAAAAGTGAAATGGTTGCAATCGCTGGTAGTGAACAAGGTATCACAATTCGAAACAGTACGGCGAAATCACCAGCACCATCAATTTTTGCCGACTCCTCCAATCCGGACGGAAGGTTCTGGAAAAACGTTTTTAATATAATCATATTAAATACGTTTATAGAGACCGGAATAATTAGAGCAGCCAATGAATCTAACAATCCTGTTTTTTGCACGATGATGAACGTTGGAATAATTCCTCCGTTAAAGAGCATCGTAAAGATTATGAAAAACATAATATATCTTCTACCTGGCAAATCCCTACGCGATAGCCCGTATGCTGTCATAGTTGACATTAGCATACTCCAAGCCGTCCCAACAACGGTTACAAAAATAGAAACCCCTATAGATTTTAGAATTGTATCCGTAGAAAATATATATTTGTAGGCACTTAATGTGAACTTTGTTGGAAATATCAAGAAGCTTCTACTTGCTATTTCAGCACCTGTTGCAAATGAACTACCTAAAACGTGAACGAAAGGTAGTACCGTTACTAAAGCGATGATTGTTAGTATTGCTGTATTCGTAAAATTAAATAAGCGACTACCAACTGATTTGTCTTGAATCATGGGTACACCTCCTTAAACCATTAGTAAATGCCTTCTTCTCCATTCTTTTTCGCCAACCAGTTGGCAAAAATAACAAGCACAAGTCCTACAAATCCTTTAAACAATCCAACTGCCGTTGCATAACTGAATTGACCTTGTCGTAACCCTGCTACATAGACGTATGTATCAAAAATTTCAGCTACATGACGATTTGTTGAATTCAATAATAAGAAAACATGTTCAAATCCTAGTTCTAATACATCACCTATTTTAAGAATGAGTAGGATGACAATGACACTTCTAATGGCTGGTAATGTAATATGCCACATCTGCCTAAACCGGTTAGCGCCATCCATCTTCGCTGCCTCATATAATTGAGGGTCTACTGAAGCAACTGCAGCTAGGAAAATGATTGTTCCCCAACCAGCTTCACGCCAAATCACTTGTCCGATGTACATAGGACGGAACCACTTAGAATCCAATAAGAAGTTAATTTGCTCTGATCCCATTGATTTCAATAAGCCGTTTATAATTCCACCATCCATCGTAAACAAGACATAACTTATCGATACAACAACAACCCATGACATGAAATGGGGCAAGTAAATAAGTGTTTGAACAAGCTTTTTATATCGTTCGTTCATTAACTCATTCAACATTAAAGCAATAATAATCGGTATCGGAAAATAAATAAGAATCTGTAATCCGAATAGCACAAGCGTATTTTTTAAGATCATCCAAAAATCCGAAGAAGTAAACAATCGTTCGAAATGCTTAAGCCCTACCCATTCACTTCCGGCTATCCCCAAGTAAGGTTTATAATCCTGGAAAGATATGATCATTCCAAACATAGGAATATATTTATAGATAAATAAATATAACAAACCGGGAGCAATCATTAAGTAAAGCATTTTATGCTTTGCCAATCTTTTTCGTAAGCTCTTTTTCTCTATCGGCTCACTTGCCGATTCCGAAACAGTAATCTGATTACTCATTGTTATCACCCTTTCTGAGGTAGGTAGAATTCTTACCTTTTCATTTATATATCTACCTTTTCAAAACATATTGTACATATGTTTTGAAAAGGATTTCTTTCATATTAAAGGGTATCTTATCGCAACAAGGAGGGATCGAAATCCCTCCTGTGCGACTCCATTAATTATCTTGATGCATTAAACTCTTCAATAATTTTGTTACCGCCTTCAGATTTCCACTTTTCTACTTCTTTATTAAATCCAGCTTCATCAATTCCGCCAAGGATATAGTTATACGTAGCATCATTGATGATAGCTTGTAAACGATCTCCATCTTGAATATATGTTTCTGAGTCTAATGTAAGCGTTGGATCTTGTATTAAGTGACTATCATTTTCCAAAATTAACGCTTCAGCTTTTTGACGTGGTTCATAATCAAAGCGTGATTCGTATCTTCCGTTCGTTTCTGCTTCACCAATTCCTAACATATTGTACGCAAACACTTCTTTATTGATTTTATCTTGATCACTATCAATAACTGCATAGCCATCCACAACTGTATAATGTTCGCCCTCTACTCCCCACTGAACAAGGTTAGAAAGTTCTGGTGTCATCATCAAATCGTAGAATGCTAAAATATCTTTCAACTCTTCTTCTGTTTTGATTGCAGATTTAGGAAACAGGATTTCATTGTTATATCCTGGATTCGACCATACAGTAAAGTCTCCAGTCGGACCTGCAACGTAGTTGTGTACATCAAATACTAAATCCGGGTTAAGTTCAACTGCATCGTTATACAACCCTAGAATGTCAACCATTGCACCGATATAAATACCAGCTGTACCGTTTTTCAACAATGCTTGCTGATCTTCTTTACTTGTTACAGGGAAGTCTTGGTTCATAAACTTATCATCACGTAAATCTTTCATAAAGTTCATTGCACTCATATACTCTGGGAACATGAATTCAGGCAATAATTCGCTGTTTTGCTCTCCCCAGTTATTTGGTGTTCCGTACCAAGATGCAATTGTTTTAAATGCACCATAGATTAGATCACTTCTATCTGTTAAGCCGATTGTGTCATTTTTACCATTGCCATCAGGATCATCTTCAGTAAATGCTCTTGCCATTTCATAAAACTCTTCAACTGTTTTTGGTGCTTCTAAACCTAGTTTATCAGCCCAGTCTTTTCGATAGATCATACCTTGGCGGGAAAGTGGACGACCTTGATAAAGTGAGTACACTTTTCCATCTACCATTGTATTTTTAACGACTTCATCTTTTAATTTCCCTAAGTTGCTAAATTCACTGAGGTAAGGTCCAATTTCCCAGAACTGTCCATCACGAATTGCACCTTTAAACTGGTCTACTTGGTCCGCTCCCATTGTTACCGCTTGTGCAAATGTTCCAGTAGCGAATGCAGTATTCAATTTATCGCTATAGTTATTGTCTGGAACCCATTCCATTTTGATTTCTACATTGGCAGCTTCTTCTACTAATCTAAGTAGTTTTTCATCTGGCACTTCTGCAGTGTGAAGTTTTGTCATAATAGAAATTTTTGTTTTCTCTTTATCCTTTACGACAGCGTCCCCATTATCACTTGACGAACTTGGTGAAGCGCTTTCATCTTTATCCTTATCATCACTACATGCGCCCAACACCATCAAAACTAGTAACATTGAAAATAAAACCGTAAACCCTTTTTTCCAGTTCATATTCACAAACACCCCTTCTTCTATTTTTACTGCACATTTAGCATAAGTTACGAGTGCGTATATCGTATATAATCAATTTCTTATACTCCCCGCAAACCCATTCACATCAAGGTGAAAACGCTTCCATAATAACATACTGATTATTCTTTATATCTGTAATTTGCTTCAACAATGAAAACGTTGTTATTATATGGTACATTAGAATACATACTACATATCGAAATAGGTGATGAATTTTGAACATAACAATCAAAGATATTGCGAAAGTTGCCAAAGTGAGTTATTCCACTGTGTCAAAGGCATTAAATAATAGTCCCTTAGTTAGGGAAGATACGAAAAGAAGAATCGTCGAGATTGCAAAAGAATTAGGTTACGAGCCTAATTTTGCCGCACAAAGACTTGCTTCTAAACAAACGAGAATTATCGGACTCATTTGGCCAACAATTGAACGAGTTGTCCTATCAACATTGGTGACAAAAATTAGTGATAAGATTAACGCAACACCCTATTCCATGATTCTTTCTGTCGATCCTGTACAAATAGCTTTAGATACATTTAAAAGATTTCAAACAGATGGCATCATTTTATTTGAAGAGAATACGGATATATCTATTGATACAAGTTCAATTCCATTGCTTTCCTATGGAGTTGCAGGTAAAGAAAACTCCCCTTATCCGATAATTGATGCGAATCATGAGCAAGCCATGTATGAAGCGGTGCATTACTTAACTCAATTAGGTCATACAAATATCGTTTATATCGGAGACTTATCATCTACTGACCCAATGCAAATCGAGAAATACAATGGATTTAAGAAAGCAATGACACTATTTGGTTTGCCAGGAGACAATGATCAGTTAATCGATACAGCTGGACTGAATGCATACGATGGTTATCTCGCAACCTTAAAAACTCTTGCCAATTCTACTCACCCTACAGCGATTGTGGGGGGGAGCTTTGATATTAGTGGTGGCATTATTCGGGGCATTAAGGAGAGAAACCTACAAATTCCTGAAGATATCTCCATTATTAGTTATGATAATATTCCCCAAATGGCCGATATTGAAATCCCATTAACCTGTATTGGTGTACCGGTTGATACGCTGGCGGCTGAAATTGTTACAACCATTATCCAGTTCATTGAAGAGAAGGAAGTACAGCCCCTTGTTAAGAAACTAACTCCTATTCTAAATGAAAGAGCCAGTTGTGCAGTTAATAAAAATATACTTGTTGATTGACTATTAATAAACAGGTGAAATTTATTCATATACTTGGCACTCTGCTTACAGTTTGGTTTTGATTCACTTTGGATTGAACTACTACTATACCATTAACGATGTATCTTGATGTGTAGGGCCGGGGCCGCGAAAGGCAATTATTCACAATAAGCAGACCGAAAAAAGGTGTGACTAGGAATGACGAAGTCATTTCTAACCACACCTGCCCTCTCGGTATTAATGTCCATGATTATTTTTTGCCTTGTCGCAAATACTCTTGAATGATTTCCTGCTGAACGGCTGGATGACAGGTTAATGTAGATTCGTTTGTCAACAGTGTGATGTGGGCTCCATCTAAATCTGTTGTGACACCACCTACTTCATTCACAAGAATAATGCCGCCTGCTATATCCCATGGAGCAAGATTCATTGTTAAATAACCATCTATAATTCCTTCCGCAACATAGGCAAGCTTTAAAGCTGCTGAACCATAAGTTCTTGAGCCCCGTATTTTCTTGACCAACTGCTGCATAATCCGCTCATCCATGACACTATTCTCGCATAGCCAATGATGATTGAAACCAAGCATCGCTTCTTCAAGCAAAAGTTGTGGCTTTAAAGTTGGCAGCTTCACATCGTTTTTATAAGCTCCTTCATTTCTTTTAGCACTATACAGAATATCAGCCATGACATCGTAAACAAAGCCAATCTCACCAATGCCTTGGTGAAAGATACCGATGGAAATAGCAAAATTCCTTTTTTGCTGTACAAAGTTCATTGTGCCATCTATTGGATCAACAATCCATACAACTCCATCCAATGATGTGACATCATCTCCATAGCCTTCTTCACTAAACAACAGATGATGCGGATACGTTTTTTTGATATTTGTAGCTAAAAAATATTCCGTTTCTTTATCCATCGTCGTAACAAGATCTTTTGGGTTAGATTTCGTATCAATAATGAGTGGATCATTAATTTTTGTACGAATGGTTTCACCAGCTTGTAAGACCCATTCCTTTGCATGCTGAAAAATGTCATCACGCAGTTTTTTATCCATATAACTTCCCTCCCCTATGTTAAGCCTGTTTGTATTTCTCCTTTAAAAACGCAATGCTATCATTAATATAAGGCTCTCTTGTGTTCTCCAACAATACATTGATATACGGTTTTTTCGGCTTTATTAATTTGAAGATTGCATCATAATTTAGTAGTCCTGTACCTACTGGAACCATTTTGATCCAATCGTCTTCAATGATAAAATCTTTGGCATGCATAATGACCATTCGATCGCCAAAAAGGTCCATTGCTTCTTGAAAAACTTCTTCTTGCCTATGATAGTTTGTCGGATTCAAGAAATTTGCCGGATCAAAGATGACTTGAAGATTTGGCGAATCAATGCTATCCAATAGTCTTTTTAATACTTGCGGAGAATGAACAGGATGATTAATGCCTCCTTCTATAGCAACAATGACACCAAATTTCTCCGCTTCTGCCACCAATTCGCTAACGCTCTCTACTACTTCTAGAAAAGGTTGTTCTTCGTAATTGTCTACCGTATAGCCTGTCTTTTCATAGACATTTCCGGTTTCAGTACCAACAATACTACAACCAAAATCTCTTGCAAAGCGAATATGCTCTTTAAATCGATCCAATTCTTGTTTTCTTTTGTCTTTGTCAGGATGGATCATGTGAATATAGCAGCCTAACACAGCTATTTGAACATCTTTCTTCCGAAATTCATCCCCGATATGGCGAGCAAAGCCAGGACTTAAACTGCCAACACTCGTATTCATCTCTGTAAAGGATTTACCTAGCGCTAGCTGCACAGATGTTAGTCCCTTGCCTGCAATTTCTTCTACTAACCCCTCTATTGTCGTCTGATTTTCAATATCATGTGCACGTATTCCTAAATTCAATTCCATGATTATCCCCTCTTTACTAGTTTTATATACGCAATACGCCGTATCACTGCCAGTGATACGGCGTATTTGAAAAATATTATCTCGACAACCATCCGCCATCGACAGCAATGATGGAGCCATTCATATAATCAGACGCCTTACTTGCTAAGAAGACGACAGTTCCCATTAAGTCTGCTGGGTCTGCCCAACGCCCTGCTGGTATGCGTGCTAATATTTCACTATTACGTTTTTCATCTGCACGAATCGGTGCAGTATTTGCTGTTTTTACATAGCCAGGTGCAATCGCATTTACTTGAATTCCGTGTTCCGCCAATTCATTGGTGAATGCTTTCGTTAAGCCTACAACACCGTGCTTACTCGCTGTATAAGGAGGAACAAACTTCCCACCTTGGAATGATAGCATAGAAGCAATATTAATGATTTTACCACTCTTTTGTTTAACCATTAAGTGAGCAACTTCCTGACTTAAGAAAAACATGGAATTGAGATTGAGTTCCATTACTGCATCCCAATCTTCACCCTTGTATTCAAGTAGTGGAGCGCGTCGAATTGTTCCGGCGTTGTTGACTAAAATATCCACTTGTCCATAGACTTCTTGACATTTAGCAACTAATTCTTTCACTTTTTCTCTATCAGTCAAGTCCGCCTGGAAAAACTCAACTCTACGTCCTTGTTGTTCGATTAACGCTCGCGTTTCATCCCACTCATCGCCATGGGTCACAATGAAGAGATCTGCACCCGCTTTAGCAAGTGCAACTGCATACCCTTGACCTAATCCTTTGTTTCCACCAGTTACAATGGCAACCTTGCCTGCCAAAGAGAAAAAATCTAGTGAGAATTCATTTAACTGATTCGTCATGCGTATAGTCCTCCCTAATTAACTTTGTTTTATCTCAAATCTGCCATCGCGACATGGTCCATATCGTCATATGTGATGTTCTCTCCGCACATGCCCCAAATAAATGTATAGTTACTCGTTGCAGTTCCAGTATGAATCGACCAGCTTGGTGAAATAGCCGCTTGTTCATTTTTCATGACTAAATGTCTCGTTTCATCTGGTTCACCCATGAAGTGGAATACTCTTGTTTCTGGTTCCATATCGAAGTATAAGTAAACTTCCATCCGACGCTCATGCGTATGGCAAGGCATTGTATTCCAAACACTTCCAGCCTGCAACATTGTTAAGCCCATTTGTAGTTGGCAGCTTTCACAATTATTCGGGTGAACATATTGATAAATTTTGCGGACATTTAACGTACCTGGCTCACCCATTTCAAGCGGTTTAATATTATTAATATCAATTTTCACCGTTGGGTACGTATGATGTGCCGGAGCAGAGTTAATGTAAAACTTCGCAGGATTACTCGCGTCCTTAGAACGGAATAACACTTCTTTTGTTCCTCTCCCCACATATAATCCGTCTCGACCAACCATTTGGTACTCCTCACCATCTAAGATGACAGAGCCTTCTCCACCAATATTAATAATGCCTAGTTCACGGCGTTCAAGGAAATAAGTAACCCCTAGCTCCTTATCTAGCTTAATTGTTAACTCCTCATTCGTCGGTGTCACGCCACCAAAAATCATTCTGTCTACGTGCGTATACGTTAAATGAACTTTTCCAGCTTCAAAAAGTGTTTCGACAAGAAAATGTTTTCTCAATTCATCTGTATTGTATCTCTTTATTTCTTCTGGGTGATTTGCATAACGTGTTTCCATTTTCCATCCTCCTATTGGATAAGTCCTTTTAATCCTTCAACCTAACGAATGATACGACCTGAGCCATTTTCAATAAATCCATTAATTTCATCTACCGAAAAGACATTACAATCTCCATGTACAGTATGTTTTAATGCAGACGCAGCTGTTGCAAATGAAACAGTTTTTTCAAGAGATTGCCCCTCTAGTATTCCATGTAAAATGCCTGCGGCAAATGCGTCCCCCCCACCGACACGGTCGACAATGGGCTCAATATGATGCTCTTTGGAATGATATAAAACTCCATCTGCAAACAAATTACCTTGTAAGGTATTGGCAGAGGCGGAAATTATTTGTCGAAAAGTTGAACTCATATACGTAATGTTCGGGTACATTTTTTGTATTTGTTCGTAATAGTATTGCAGCTTCATCTCTTTATTGAGCGAATTAGGAGCCTCGGCAATTTCAAGTAAATGAATCGCATCCAATTCACCGCAAGAACAAATATCGACATACGGTAAAAGTGGTTTAATAGCATTCGCTGCTTCCTTTTGATTCCACAGTTTTGAACGATAATTGAAATCAAAGCTTGTCACTACGCCGTGGTCTTTTGCTTTTTGTAACGCAAGTAGCGTTAGCGCTTGTAAGGTAGGAGATAAAGCAGGTGTAATACCCGAAACATGAAAAAGGTTTACCCCCTGAAAGATTTCATCGAAGTCGATTTCCTCTTCTGTCAGCTCAGAAAGACTAGAATATTTCCGGTCATAGACGACCTGCGCACTTCTTTCTCCTACCCCGCTTTCTAAATAGTAAGTGCCTAAGCGTTCACCGCCGTGCAAGACATAACTTGTGTCAACACCATACAAGCGCAAATGTCTTTCTGCTGCATGACCGAGTTGGTTATTCGGCACTTTACTTACAAAACGGACAGTATGCCCAAAATTGGCTAATGATACTGCTACATTCGCTTCAGCACCACCATAGTGCATCGTTAGCTCATTCGCTTGAACTGCCCGTACTCCAATTCTAGTAGAAAGACGTAATAAGATTTCTCCAAATGTAATTATTTTTTTCATCCTTACGCCTCTCTAGCTTGTTGGACTTTTTCAACAAACCTTCTTGCGTCTATTGTCATTTTTTCAAACTCGCCCGTTTTGGCATGTGCTACTAAACTGCCACCTACACCTACAGCAACGCAGCCATTTTTAATCCACTGCGCTACATTTTCCAGATCTACTCCACCCGTTGGCATAATATTCACTTGTGGGAGTGGAGCCTTCACACCTTTGACCCAATCCGGCCCAAATGTGTTTCCAGGGAATAATTTAATAATATCAACGCCTGATTTAAGTGCTTGCTTCATTTCAGTAATCGTCATACATCCTGGCATATAAGGAATTTGGTACAGATTACATAACTCAGCAGTTTCTTGGTCGAAAGTTGGACTGACGATGAACTCAGCTCCGGCTAAAATAGCAATTCGCGCCGTAATTGCATCTAAAACTGTACCTGCCCCAATAACAACGTTGTTATTTTGTTGGTAAAGAGTCGCTAATTCGCGAATGATTTGATCTGCATCTTGCACGGTGAAAGTGATTTCAATTCCTGTAATTCCGCCTTCTATACACGCTTCCGTGGTATTCATCGCTTCTTCTTTTGAAGTCGCTCGAACGACAGCAACGACGCCACAGCTCGTAATCCTATTCAATACTTTCAGTTTATTCATAACAAACCTCCCGATATATACTTTCTTCGTTTGAAATAATTCAGTGATTGTTATTTCAAAACTTTCAACCTAATTGTATAGATTATAGTAAGCGTTTTCAAGGCATGTCATTCTAGTTTGCTCTTAATAGTGAATAATTGAGTCAATCCCAATGAAATGATTATGTGGTTATTGATGTTACGATCTAAAAGTATGCCGTTCTATCATGAAATATCATGTATTGCCATACAAGCTAAGATAAAAGCACCCATCCCGTGCAAATCATTCTCTGAAGTCGGACGCGATACATAATACTCATATTCTCCAGCAGAAGTTCCGATACAAATGCCACTTAACTCGAGCCTTTGATCATCAACTTTCACCATATGTTCCAGCAAGCCATTATATGCTTTTTTCACAACTTCTTGATAAGTATCCTCTACATAACCCGCTTTTAATGCTTTTGCAATCGTATAGATAAATAACGCCGAACAAGAAGACTCTAACCAGTTATCCTCAAGGTCTCCTTTATCTACAATTTGATACCATAAACCTGAGTCTGCATCTTGATGCGAAACAATTGCAGGGATAAAGCGTTGTAATTCTTCGACCCACACTTCCTGACCATGTTTTTGTCCTTCTATCTGTTCTAATAAATCAATGAGTGCTGTTCCATACCAACCGACTGACCGGCCCCAAAATTCTGGCGAGCATCCTGTTTCTTTGTTTGCCCAAGGCTGGATTTTCTTCTCATCCCACGCATGATACGGAAGGCCAGATTGTGGATCTCTCATATGTGTTCTCATTAATTTTTCTTGCAGCAATACAGATTGAATAAGCTCTGGTTCTTGGAATTGTTTATCATACATGAGCATGAATGGCCCCGCCATAAACAATCCATCTAACCACATTTGATAAGGGTATTTATCTTTATGCCAAAAACCGCCCTCAGATGTTTTATTAATTGTATTCAGTAAATTTCTCAATTTTTTCGCTGCAACCATATATTTTCGATCTTTCGTTTCTTCATACAAAGGAAATAGTAAAATACCTACTTGAATTGAATCCAGCTCATCCCTAGCAAACAAAAAATTCCCTTCATCATCTAGTAAGTTATCAACATAGGCCTTTGTGTAATCAAAATACTCCTGCTTACCTGTTGCTTCCCAAACACGCAACATACCGTACAAAAAAACGCTTTGGTGATAATGCCACCTATTAGCTGGTGGTAGCTCTGCTGGACTATATGTGTTCATAATTGTCTGACAGGCTTTTTCTGCAATAAATAATGGATTATTCTGTGTCATGATTAACATCTCTCCTTAAATTTTTTGTATATATTAAGGTGAACGGAAGAATCCTATCAATAACGTCAGGCACTTGAAAAATGCCTTCGCGGAGATTAATTGAAATCATCAGTTCACCAAATATAGCAATAGATTATAAAAGAATGTAGGCAATAATTGTTCCTATCCCACCGAGCAGGAGCGCATACGGTAAATTATTTAAAGTGATTCGATAGGGACTTTGATTGGTATCCATTGCCGTCAGTGTAACGACTAATCCATATGTCCCGACCGTCAATGTAGCAATCGCACTTGTTACCATGACAATTGCGAGACTTAGCGGATTATAGACATCAAGCAAACTTCCAATTAAGCCAGTCAATATCCCAATTGTTGCAATCGGGTGAATCCCAAACAGACTAAGGAAGATAAAAATAACTTGGATTAGCAGAAAGACTACTAATGGATACTGTGCAACGAGTAGAATTGGCTTCTCAATGACTTCTAAAAATGAAGAGTTGCTAATACTATTTGAGAAAAAGGATAGTGAAATAAATGATTAGCCCCCAAAAAGCCTGCTTTTTAAAATTGAACAAGGATTTTTCGGAAGTGCTTTTACA
>NZ_JADHDX010000049.1 GCF_016820585.1 Arthrobacter beigongshangensis | reverse complement strand
GCCTGTCTGCACTGATCCTCTAATTGTTGCGGCGTTAAGTAGTCAATTGCCCCATGAATCCGTTTTCGGTTGTACCATGATTCAATGTATTGAAAGAGGGCGAATCGTGCTGCTTCAAAGTCTATATAGGTTGTTTGATAGACCTCTTCCTTCTTTAACGTGGCATGGAAAGATTCGATGCAGGCGTTGTCATAAGGACAGCCTTTTCGACTGAAAGAGTGTTTAATTTTTGCGGCTTTTACTGCTTTTTCAAAGTCTTCACTTGTGTATTGGCTGCCTAAATCAGTATGCAGAATCAGACCCTCTTCAGGCTGCTGCACATCAATTGCGTTCGTTAATGCTTGTAATACTAGTTCAGTTGTCATGGACTTGGAAAAGGAATAACCGACAATTTTCTTGGTATGTAAATCAAGGATAGAGGCCAGGTAGCACCAACC
>NZ_JADHDX010000048.1 GCF_016820585.1 Arthrobacter beigongshangensis | reverse complement strand
ATTTGAACCTGCGACCTTCGGGTTATGAGCCCGACGAGCTACCACTGCTCCACCCCGCGACAATATTATTCATAACTATAAAAATGTATTACGCAATTCATTTCTCGTCTAGGACTTCGTTGTAATTTCCTTTTAGGAAATTACACAAACCGCATTCTTCGTTATGCGACTTGCTCCACCCCGCGACAATAATATTCTTTTTCAGTACAGTTTAACATTTCAAGAAAAAATGGAGGAGGTAGAGGGATTCGAACCCCCGCGCGGTTTAACCCGCCTGACGGTTTTCAAGACCGTTCCCTTCAGCCGAACTTGGGTATACCTCCATGTAAAAATATAGTACTGGTGGACCTTGCAGGACTCGAACCTGCGACCGGACGGTTATGAGCCGTCTGCTCTAACCAACTGAGCTAAAGGTCCTTTAAGATGGCGGCAGAGGGGATCGAACCCCCGACCTTACGGGTATGAACCGTACGCTCTAGCCAGCTGAG
>NZ_JADHDX010000047.1 GCF_016820585.1 Arthrobacter beigongshangensis | reverse complement strand
CCATGCGCCCTTTCTAACTTAACCTATATACGGCTTTCGATAAACTTCACATTGCGTTGTCAGCTTCAGTCGATCAGTCAGTCACGTACCTGAGTACGCTCCCTCCTTCTCTCCATCGCTTCCTAGCACTGTTCGCTTCTCGAAACCCTCAGGTGAGTAATAGTACATAGCGATATGTTTTATTACTCGTAAAAAGGTATTGCAATTGTAAATAACAAGTTATTTACATGGTTGATTCTTGATTTGTTATTTTCAATGTCGTTTTATCCAGTTTTCAAAGAACAAAAATACTCCCTACGGAGTAAATGGTGGAGCCTAGCGGGATCGAACCGCTGACCTCCTGCGTGCAAGGCAGGCGCTCTCCCAGCTGAGCTAAGGCCCCGAAATATGTTATCGCTATTTGAACGATAAATTTATTTAAAAAAACTTGAATGGTGGGCCTAAGTGGACTCGAACCACCGACCTCACGCTTATCAGGCGTGCGCTCTAACCAGCTGAGCTATAGGCCCCTTTCGGGATTGTATATGAAGTTTTAATAAGTTAATAGTTGTCATTTATAAAATAACATTTTATAACCCTATTGAACCTTCAAAACTGAACGCAAAACGTCAACGTGAGAACCCGTAGTTCTCTTTTTGCAGACCCCAA
>NZ_JADHDX010000046.1 GCF_016820585.1 Arthrobacter beigongshangensis | reverse complement strand
TTTTTCAGCGTATGGATGTATGTAATATCCGCAACCCATTTCTCGTTAATTGTCGTTGTTTCAAAATCTTGTTCCAATAAATTGTCGCGTTCTTCTATTTGGCTTGCCGATGAAGCCGGACGGTATTTCTTCGTAATGATAGATCGGATTCCTTCTGCTTTCATGAGTCGCTGGACACGATTCAGGCTGACCTTGAAGCCTTCCTTTTTGAGAACTTCATGGATTTTAGGCGCACCATAGCGGCCTTTACTCTCCGCATGAATGATTTTTATGCGCTCTAAAATCGCCTCGTTCTCAATTTCATACGAAGATTTCACTTTATGGAAGGATTGATAATACGTACTTCTGGGCACTTCGAGTACTTCACACAAGACTTGAACCGGATGGTTCTCCTTTTCCTGTTTGATGTGGTCGATTATCTCTTGGTCGGTTACTTTTTCGCGAATATGGTCATAGCCTTTTTTAGGATTTCCACCTCCTGTTGAAGGCGAAGGTTTTCCTTTTGAATTTCTGCAATTTCAGCAGGTGTCAAACCTCCTCCATTTTCAATCGGGGAAAGTGCTTTGATCCATTTGTAGATTGTAACTTCGGATACACCATATTCACGGCTGAGATCACTCACAGATGTGCCAGACCTGTAGAGTTCGACGATTGT
>NZ_JADHDX010000045.1 GCF_016820585.1 Arthrobacter beigongshangensis | reverse complement strand
CTCCTAGTGCCAAGGCATCCGCCATGCGCCCTTTCTAACTTAACCTTATCGGCTTTCAATACACTGCGCATTGCGTTGTCAGCGCGTTCATTCACATCCTCACGTGCCCAAAAGCACGCTCCGGTGTTCATTCACTTGCTTCCTAGCACTGCTTGCGTCTTGAAACCCTCGGGTGATTATTGGTGCATAGCGATATGCTTCAATAATCGTAAAAAGGTATTGCATTCAACGATAACAAGTTATTGTTGAATTGGTTGATTCTTGATTTGTTACTATCAATGTCGTTTTATCCAGTTTTCAATGAACAAAATTATGGTGGAGCCTAGCGGGATCGAACCGCTGACCTCCTGCGTGCAAGGCAGGCGCTCTCCCAGCTGAGCTAAGGCCCCGAAAATATATTGGTGATTTAAGTAATNTATGGTGGAGCCTAGCGGGATCGAACCGCTGACCTCCTGCGTGCAAGGCAGGCGCTCTCCCAGCTGAGCTAAGGCCCCGAAAATATATTGGTGATTTAAGTAATAATGGTGGGCCTAAGTGGACTCGAACCACCGACCTCACGCTTATCAGGCGTGCGCTCTAACCAGCTGAGCTATAGGCCCTTCAGAATTTAAATGAAGTTTCAAATTGAACCTTCAAAACTGAACGCAAAACGTCAACTTGCAGACCCCAAGGGTCTACATTCCGAATAATTCCTTAGAAAGGAGGTGATCCAGCCGCACCTT
>NZ_JADHDX010000044.1 GCF_016820585.1 Arthrobacter beigongshangensis | reverse complement strand
TCTCTCGTCCGCAAATGATGGCTCAAAACTCCGCACAGCTGGCTCATTCTGTCGGCAATACTCAAGGGATTGTCCAGACTTCACCAATTTACTAGCCACTTTGACAATTAGTGTACGAATGGTTTGAATTTGCATCTGCTTTTTTCTTCCGGAAAATGCTCATTGTAATGTTCAATCAAAGGTTGGCTGAATTCGACTACCCCATTGGAGGTGTAAACGTTGCCAGGACGAAGCTGAGTTTTTAGGAAATCACCTGTGATACTGTCGAAAGTAACTAAGGGATGGAAACCTACGGTTCCATAGTGAGCATTATACGTAATTGATTGTTGGTTACCGTAAGCATCAGCGTGCGTAGAATCCAAATCGAAGATGATGGCTTTGGACTTCCTATGATGATGCACTTTATCAAGGATTTCTTGATTGCCCTCTTGTAGTTGTGCAATTGAATTTGCATCAAACCGTTCCAAAAACCAGAAAGACTTGGTTGAAAGTCTAATACAGGTGTGCTAAGGATTTGAGTGAAAACAGGGTCCCGCGTCATCTTCAGCGTAGCCCGCAATCATTTGATAAATCTTTTGATTCAACAAGTTTTCATTTGAATGAATCCAGTGAGATTTTGTGTCGTATAAATGAAGATGTTTATAGAATGTTTGTGAGAAGTCAAGCTTTTCATCAAACTCTTGGAAAAGAAACATACCTGTATCGGAAGAAAGAGCTTCACTGTCATTAGATAATTTAATACGTCGATTGTAATTCAGGCTGATTTGCGGTAATGTAGGTATCATAGGAATCCTTTCTACTGGTTATTTTGTGGTGATTTTACCTTAGCGGAAATGGATTCTTTTTCTATTTATTTCATGCGGAAATACATATAAAGAAAGCTTATTAGATAGGGAATGACAGCCGCTTGTAAATATTAGGTAAATAATTCAGGGTATATTAATTTGAATGTTAATGCAAGTGCTATTTGTTTTAAATGTTGATTTGTAGACGTTTTAAAGACCGCTAATTCACATGTGAATTAGCGGTCTTTTTCGTGGTGTGCCCGGCATGGGTAATCGCTAGGTGGTGAAAGTCCACTACAGGCTTGGCAGTAGGAACT
>NZ_JADHDX010000043.1 GCF_016820585.1 Arthrobacter beigongshangensis | reverse complement strand
TTAGACTGACATAGCGATATGAGACACATATAAAACACCTTAATTAGGCTGCTTTGACACCATATTTTATGGGTGTTAGGTAGCCTAATTTTTCTTGGATACGTTCTTCATTATAATAATTTAAATAAGTAATAACCCGCTCAAATACATCTTGGTTGCGTAACGAATTAAATTTAACATATTGAAATTCCTCAGACTTCAAGTTCGAATGAAAAGATTCAATCACCGCATTATCCCAACAGTTTCCCCTACGCGACATGCTGCTGACAAGGTCGTTATCCTTAATGCAGGCCTGATACGCATAAGACGTGTAAACACTTCCTTGGTCTGAATGCACAATCACACCTTCGGGGTGATTACGAATAGCCAGTGCCTCCTTTAACGTGTCAATTACGAGTGGTGTCTGTTGATGATCGTATAATTTGTAAGCGACAATTTCATTATTGAATAAATCCATAATGGTCGAAAGATATTTTGTTGTACTGCCATATTGGATATATGTGATGTCTGTTACCCATTTTTTGTTGGGTTCGCTAGCGGTGAAATCACGCTTAAGAAGATTAGGGGCAATTATGATACTTTCTCCTTGAGATTTCCACTTCCGTTTTGGCTTAATACGACACTGCAAGTTATGCTTTTGCATTAGAGTCTGAACGGTGTTGCGATGCAATTCAATGTGATATTTCTGTTTTAACATTGCCTTTATTTTTCTATGTCCATTCCGATATTTAGTGCTCTTACATAGTTCCATAATCGCTTCCTCTTCTACTGAAAGCGACTTATCGATGCCTTGAAGACACCACCTATAATAGTTCGCCCGTGGTACTCCTAGCGCGGACAAGATAGCCTTAATCGTATACTTCTTTTTAGATTTCTCTACAATCTGTAGAACTATTTCTTTTTTAACTCCCTTTCGATTTCCATGTACTTTTTTAGAATTTCATTCTCCATCTTTAAATGAGAAAATTGACGTTCTCGTTTGTCCTCTTCGCTGGAGAAATCAGGACCGTGACCAAAAGTGTATTGTTTACCAATCGGCTGATCAAATCGATAGATTTCATTCGAACGGTACCATTTCATCCAAGTCTTAATCTGTGAATCATTTTTAATTCCGTGCTTCTCCATAATCTGCTTGTTCGTCAATTCACCACTTAATTTATCCTTAACAACTGCCCATTTAACTTCGCTTGAATATACGTTTTTGCCCACGCAAAAACACCTCCGATGTAAGTACTTGTTTACAAGTGTACCACTCCGAAGGTGTTTTATATTGTCTCATTAATTTAGGTTAGTCCA
>NZ_JADHDX010000042.1 GCF_016820585.1 Arthrobacter beigongshangensis | reverse complement strand
TGTTAATGACATAAGAAATCGTCCAGAAATTGACTTGATCTTTTGTCCTTAAATTGCCGCTTTTTATGTCCACACTGGGTATTGCGGACATTAGGACCAGTAAATGAAGAATAAGAGTCACTGCTATGTTAATAAATGCGAATAGGTTAACAGCCATTAGAACAGAATTCATTCTAATGGCTGCTTTATTATTTAAAACCTTTATCCTCTAACTGCTTATCGATAATCTCAATTGCCCAGCGAACGAGATTATCATGGTTTAAATGCTCTTCCTCCTCCCAAATACAAGCGGATAATAATCTGTTTTCGATTTCTGTCATAACCTTTTCAGGCAAATACATATGAAAAAAGTGTTTAGCTATTCGATTTTCAATTTCTGTTGGGATCACTTGATCCCCCCCAATCCATGACGTTCTCTCAAAGAGACTCCACTATCAACTAAAATCCCATCCGCTATTTACGCCTGTCTTAAATCAGTTTTAAAGAAAGAAGAACTTATGCGAGTTCTCCCTCAATCACATTCTTTACCATTCGATCATCGATGATGCGATAACCATTTTGTGATCCGAATAATAGGCAATGTGTCGCAAGCTTATTGATTAGTCTTGATGCTCCACTAGTATATTGATGAATTTCATCAATGGCTGCCTCTGAGAATATATCCCTTTCCACCCCTGCATAACTCAGGTGTCGCTCCATGTACTGGGACACTTCTGCACGTTCCAGATGACCAAGCTTACATTGTATATCAATTCGCTGCCGAATCGCTGAGAACGATTGTAGCTGCAGTCGATCCCATAGTTCACTTTGCCCTACCATGATCAAAGCCATCGGGCTTTGCGCGTCCATTCTAAAGTTAAGAAGGAAACGGACTTCTTCCAACATCTCTCGATCCAACAGATGTGCTTCATCGACCACCACGACAGGTATCAGTCCATGAATACCTTTCATTAATTCGATTTCCCTATGTAGCTGCCGCTTTGCGTCGCCACGATAGAACTTGGATTCTAATCCCAGCTGTTCTAACATTCCCTTATAGAAGTGTCTAGGAGTTAATTTCGAATCGGATAGGTAAAGTAGCTTATAACGGGTTGAATCGAGTTGATCCGCAAATCTTCGGATTGCCGTCGTCTTTCCTAGTCCGCAATCACCAGTCATTACCGCAAATAATTGGCGATCTGCGGCATAATTTAATCGGCCAATGATTTCTTCCAGACCTGTTGATTCATATAGTTCGCAAGTGGGAATATCACGGGAGAAAGGTGTCATTTTCATCTCATAAAATTGCTCAAACATGGGATTCACCTCTTTTTCCGAGATTACGGTAGGAGACGGCTGGCGTTACAGCCATGGACTTCCTCTTGTCTGCTTGACCTTTAGCTGCTTTGAGAAGACGGGATGAAGTAGCAGGCGCTTTCGTCATATGCTCCGGCAGGGATGGACGTTTTCCG
>NZ_JADHDX010000041.1 GCF_016820585.1 Arthrobacter beigongshangensis | reverse complement strand
GTGTTGTGACCCCTAAAAGTTAGAGTTTATATTAAGCAGCTAATTGGCTGGTGTGAAGACGGTATTGAACCGGGCTCATGCCAGCCAATTTCAGTTTGATACGTTTGTTATTGTAATAATAGATGTATGACTCAATATCTCTTTTAAGTTCCTCATACGTGCGAAGCGGTTCACCATAGTACATCTCTTGCTTCAAAAGCCCAAAGAAGTTTTCCATGGGTGAATTGTCTAAGCAGTTTCCCTTGCGTGACATGCTTTGGAACACGTTGTGTTCCTTAAGGGTATTGACCCATCTTATGTGCTGATAATGCCAGCCCTGGTCAGAATGGATAGTCGTTCGATATCTTGAATCCTTTATGACTTGAAGAGCGTCTTCCAGGGGTTTCATCACAAAGTCCAGTGTCGGACGCATGCTGATACCGTGTGAAAGGATCTCCCCATTATACATGTCCATCATGGGGCTGAGATAGAGTTTGAGACCGTCTGAACACTTGAATTCTGTAATGTCTGTTGTCAGCTTTTGATGAGCGATTGTTGTGTTGAAACGACGACGAAGACGGTTTTTAGCTATTGTACCGATATTTCCTTTGTAAGAACTATAGCGACGTGATTTTCGCATGAACTTAGTTCCCTTCAGTTCCAGTTTCCCCATGATACGCTGAACCTTTTTATGGTTCACTTGGATACCCCGGTTCTTCAACTCCAGTTGAATTCGGCGGTAACCATAGTTCCCATCGTGTTCTTCAAAAATAGATTGTATTTTTTCTTCTAGCGATTGATCAGGATTCGCGATTTGCATTCTTTTCACTTGATAGTGGTAGGAAGATTCGGGAATACCTATGACTTGAAGGATGTCCTTTAGTCGGAATTTTTCTTTGAGCTCGAATGATAGAGCTGCTTGTGCTTTTCGAGATAACCTTCCGGATCCATCTGAAAAGCTCGTAACTTTTTTAGGTACTCCACCTCCAAACGGAGGAGTTCGTTTTCCTGTTCTAGTTTCTGTTCCCGTGTCATTTCATTATTTTCTTGATGCTTCTTATTTTTTTCATTCTTCACTTTATCCGACATAGCTGGCCGTCCCCTCGGTCTGTTCAGAGCCTCAACACCGTGTTTCAGGAGTTTTCTCTTCCATGAAGCAATCATCGACGGGTTGGTCAATCCGAAGTGAAGTGCTGTTTCAGCTAATGAAGCACCTGTTCTTTTCATAAAGCTTAATACATCCAGCTTGAATTTAACAGAGTAAACTTCAGCATTCTTCTTTCTACGTAATCCCTCCGCACCGTATTTCTTGTATACGTTCACCCAATTATTAAGCTGTCTGTGAGATTTTATATCGTGTTTGCGCGCTAGTAGCTTGAAACCCAGTGGACCGTGCAGATATTCACGTACAACCATCAGCTTAAATGCATCGCTATATTTAGCCATAATAAAAACACCCCAAAAGTTAGATTTGACTCTAACTTTTGGGGTGCACATCA
>NZ_JADHDX010000040.1 GCF_016820585.1 Arthrobacter beigongshangensis | reverse complement strand
TGGTGTGCCCGGCATGGGTAATCGCTAGGTGGTGAAAGTCCACTACAGGCTTGGCAGTAGGAACTGTTAGCAGAAGGCAAGGGTGTCCACCGCGAGGTGGAATCTGAAGGAAGCCGTATGCAAATTCTCGAACTGACGAACAGAAACTATATACAAGGCTGACTTGGGACGGATAAGTCTGCCATACAAGACAAAGTCCAATACTGCCCGAATCCCATACAGTAGATATAGCAGTTACATGAGAAGAAAGTGATTACCCTTACCCGGGGAGGTCTCACGGACGAGTGAAAACTCGGTTGAAACAAGATTTATCGTGAGAAGTCAGCAGAAACCATAGTAGTTTCCTTACGGAAATGAAGGGTGGAACAATCTTAAATCTTGGAAAACAGGGAGGTGTAGACATCACCGCCAAAGCACAGCAAACATCACGGTAATTACCAAGAGATGGCTGCCTATGGAGAGATAAGTTGGAAACGAAAGGGTACATAGGAGCGTGCAGGGATGTCGCATGGATATGAAAGAACAAGATGGTATCAGCTTAATCGAACAGGTTATTGCAGATGATAATCTTTGGAGAGCCTACAAGAAAGTCAGAAAGAATAAAGGAGCCCCAGGTGTAGATGGTATTACAGTCTATCAATTAAAAAGCCATATGGAGAAATATTATCAGCCTCTAAAGCAAAAGCTGAAGGATGGGTCCTATCAACCCCAACCCGTTAAAAGAGTTGCGATACCGAAAGCAGATGGGTCGAAAAGATACTTAGGTATTCCATGTGTCTTAGATAGAGTCGTTCAACAAGCGATTCTTCAAGTCATTGAACCAATCATTGACCCTCATTTTTCAGATAATAGCTACGGTTTTCGAAAAGGAAGAAGTGCCCACCAAGCTATTAAAAAGGCTGAGGAATATTACCAAGAAGGTTTTAAAGTGGTAGTGGACTGTGATTTGAAAAGTTACTTTGACACCATCCATCACCAGAGAATACGCGGTTATCTGGACTATTTCATCTCAGATAAAATGGTACTCCTCCTAATCTGGAAGTTCCTACGCTCGGGCATCCTCGATAAAGACATCTACATCGAGACAAAGAAAGGTGCACCGCAAGGTGGACCCCTGTCTCCTATTCTAGCCAATGTCTACCTCAATATGTTAGACAGAGAGCTGGAAAAGAGAGGACACCGATTCGTTCGATATGCCGATGACTTCGTCATTTATGTCAAAAGCAAACGTGCGGGTGAAAGGGTAATGGAAAGTGTCACCACCTTCTTGGAGCAGGACCTTCAACTGACGATTAGCCAGGAGAAAAGCCAGATATGCGGCTCCACAAAAGCTACATTTTTAGGCTTTAACATTCAAAATCTCATGGGAAAGTAGGTTGCCGACCAAGTAAGTCGGCAAAACAGCGCTTCAAAGACAAGCTAAGAAAGCGAACCAGTAGAAAACGTCCTGGTCCTTTCATAGATATCATCACAAAGATTAATCAAACAATAACTGGATGGATTAACTATTACGGAGTCGCTAACATGAAGAAATTCATCGGAGAAACTCAGCAATGGTTAAATCATCGCTTAAGACAATTGATATGGAAAAGATGGAAGAAACCACGTACTCGCTACCAAAAACTTCGCAACTTTGGCATTGACCATGATGATGCGATGAAATTGGCAAATTCCCGTAAGGGATACTGGCGACTATCACGTAGTGCAATTATCCATCGCGCCATAACAAAAGAAAAACTCACAAAGTGGGGACTAAAGGATATGTCCCAACTTTATGAGTCTCGATACTTAAAAGGTTGAACCGCCGTATACCGAACGGTACGTACGGTGGTGTGAGAGGTCGGCTAGTCAATTAATGATTAGCCTCCTACTCGAT
>NZ_JADHDX010000004.1 GCF_016820585.1 Arthrobacter beigongshangensis | reverse complement strand
GCCGAAGCGGTTTCAATGGAAACTTTCAGTCACAATTTTGATAGAGGACTTTTTCAGTGGCCTCTGGGAATTGGATAGCCTTTTGTTATTTTAAAGATAAATTTTATGACTGCGGAAAAACCCGACTACCTACAAGTCGAACTGAGCTACCTATCTAACAAAGTCGGCTGTGCATTACGCAGTGACATATTCGCGTACTGCAGTATCTTCCATCATTAATTCCTTCAAATACTTTTTCGCTCGGAACAAGCGAGATTTCACTGTGCCAATTGACACTTTCATCACTTCGGCAATTTCGATGAGCGAATATTGATGAACATAGAAATACTCAATTGTTTTTCTATAAATGGCATCGAGCTTACCGATTTTTTGTTGAACAAGTGACTGGATATCATTTTGCTCCAGCAATTCCGCTGGTGTTAAACCGTCACTTGGAACAAGATCAAGGATAGGCACATCGAGTGTATCTGGTTGGTTCAGGACATGCTTGCTTCTCCTTACATCTTTGCGATAACGATCGCGGAACGTATTCATACAAATCGTCGTTAGCCATGCTTTCATATGATCGACATCGTCCATTCGTTCGCTGTAGCGAACAACCTTCAACCAAACATCCTGCATCAAATCCTCTGCCTCTTCTTTATTACGCGTTAATTTAAGACATAGATGATATATATACCGGCCGTATTCTTCGTACAACCCGTTAAGATTTATTTTCATAGGGTAACGCCTCCGTCTTCTATCTGTTGTACCTATTATCACCAATCTCAACATTTCAAACCATTGTATTCTCTTTCAGTTTACTTACAAACTTGTAAGGGAGCATGAACATTTCTTAACCAATCAATTGCGCCTCGGCGTAATTGGANTTTCTTAACCAATCAATTGCGCCTCGGCGTAATTGGATTGGGATTTTGAATTGTGCACAGCACAATTAACTCCCCTCAAAATCCCTAACATCCGCCGGAGGCTTCACTTGAATCAGCAAATGTATTTGCTGATTCAAGTGAAAAATCCTTAAAACTAGTCCACCTAGTTTTAAGGATTCATATTTTTATTCATCTTCGCGAATTGTAATCGTCATCCGGACAATCCGACTTCGTTCCATTTTCTCAATTTCAAAAAGTAGATGATCATATGTAAATCGTTCTCCCGGCTCAGGAACATGATCTAACTCTTGTAAAACGAACCCGCCTAGCGTGTCGTGATCCGTCGGTAATTCGATACCAAGTAGCTCCATCGCTTCTACAATCTCAAGCCGCCCATGACACGTAAGCTTATTAGTTGTGTGCTGATAGACAAATACCTCTTCATCGATATCCGTCTCATCCTCAATATCCTGACCAATCATCTCTTCGATAATATCTTCATGCGTCACAATGCCAAGCGTTCCACCATATTCATCTAACACAATCGCCAGATGCTTCTTCTTCGCAAGCATCATCTTGAATACTTTCTCAACACTAGCAGATTGCACGACATACAGTGGATTACGATCAATTATTTCAGCGAGTGTTTTCTCAGGGTTCATCGACCATGCAATAAACATTTTCGAATAAAACATGCCAACAATCGTATCCATATTGTCTTTATAAACAGGATAGCGTGTATAAAAGTATTCCAATATCGTTTCACGCACTTCTTCATAGGTCGCTTCAATCGGCAAACCAACGATGTCTGTCCGGTGCGTTTCAAGGACATCAGACACATCCTTGTCCGGAAAATCAAGCACTTCCTTCAACCGATCTGATTCCTCTTGCTTAAACGTTCCTTCTATTGAAGCAATGTCAACCATCGACCTCAAATCATCTTTCGTTAACTTCGCTTCCGTCACAGTCCCTTTCGAAATAATCCGAATGAAAATGTTCGTAAACAAAGATAAAATTGCTGTAAGCGGCGTCAAAATTTTCACAAAAAGAATAATCACGGGTGCAACGATATACGCAACACGATCAGCAAACGTCGCGGCAATCGTCTTCGGCAACACCTCACCAAAAACGATAATCACAACCGTCAAAATCCCTGTCCAAATACCGATACTCAAACCCTTATCGATAGCAATCATTGTTACAATTGTCGGCATCATAATATTGGCAATATTATTGCCAATCAAAATAGCTGTAATCATACGGTCCGGTTTCGAAATCAGTTGCTGCAGCCTAATTGCCTGCCCGTCTCCCTGATCCGCACGAAACTGGACCTTCATCCTATTTACTGCGGTTAGTGCCGTTTCACTTCCCGACAGGAAGAACGACAGAAATAAAAAAAATCCAAGTGCGATAAACAAAAGCGCTTCCTCCCAATATTGGTTTCCGTTCAAGTAGTTATTTAAGTTAGCATACCATATTATTCATATTTACGTATGACTTACTTACTCCATTTTCATCTGTTCTGCTATACTGTTTCTATTAACGAAATTATTTCGAAAAGAGGGATTGCATTGACACATTTGGAGACATTAGACGGATATTTCACAGAACAACGTGACGAACATCTTGAACAATTAAAGGATTTTCTTCGTATTCCTAGCATTAGCTCTTTATCTGAACATAAGGGGGATATGCAAAAGGCAGCAGAGTGGCTAAAGGATTCATTCCAAAAGGCGGGTCTCGAAAATTTGGCAATTGATGAAACGGATGGGCACCCGGTTGTGTACGGTGATTGGCTCCATGCAGAGGGCAAACCAACAATTTTAGTCTACGGTCATTACGACGTCCAGCCTGTTGACCCCCTGCATCTATGGGAAAGTGCGCCATTTGAACCCGAGATTCGGGATAATAAATTATTTGCACGCGGCGCGAGCGATGATAAAGGGCAAGTGTTCATGCACGTGAAAGCGGTTGAGGCACTGATGAAGAAAACAGGTAGCCTACCGGTTAACGTCAAGTTTTTCATTGAGGGAGAAGAAGAAGTCGGCAGTCCCAATTTAGAGAAATATATTAAAGCGAACAAAGACAAGCTGGCGGCTGATATCATTGTTATTTCGGATACAGGTATGCAAGGTCCAGGACACCCGGCGGTTTGTTATGGCTTACGTGGATTATGCGGCGTACAAATCGATGTACTTGGCGCGAAAAGCGATTTGCATTCTGGCTTGTACGGAGGTGGCGTGGCAAATCCGATTCATGCACTAGCGGAGGTATTGGCTTCGTTCCGCGATCAGGAAGGGACGATTGCCATTGAAGGGTTTTACGACCAAGTTCGTCCATTGGCTGATGAGGAGCGCGAAGCTTACAAGGCACTTGGTTTCGATGAAGAAGAGTTGAAAAAGGAAGTTGGCGTGACAGAACTGTTCGGAGAAAAAGGATTTTCGTATTTGGAACGCACATGGACTCGCCCAACGCTTGAAGTGAATGGCGTATTTGGTGGATTTTCAGGTGAAGGCATTAAAACTGTTCTGCCTGCAGAAGCCGGCGCTAAAATTACGTGCCGCCTCGTTCCAGACCAAGATCCAGACGATATCATTGATAAGTTAAAAGCGCATATTGAGCAGCATAAACCGGCAGGTGTAACGGTGACAGTGAGTGAGTTCGACAAAGGAAAGCCGTTCATTACACCGTTTGACCACCCCGCTATTCAGGCAGCAGGTCGCTCATATGAAAAAGTGTATCACGTACCGACTGCTTATATTCGAGGTGGCGGATCGATTCCGATTGTTGCAGCATTTGATGAAATCTTACAGCTACCTGTTGTCTTAATGGGCTTTGGGCTTGCATCAGAAAACTTCCATGCACCTAATGAGCATTTCCATTTAGAAAACTTCGATCAAGGACTACGCGTCATCGGTGATTATTATTATGAAATTGCTAACTTTTCAAAGGATGAGTTAAAGAAATAAACGCTATGCCGGATTCTCGTTAAGAGAGTCCGGTTTTTTGTTGTATTTTGTATTCATGCTATGATAACCGAGAGAATTCATATGTACTCCATCTTTCCTTTGCTGCTACATCCTCCGAGTGTCACTCTACTGTCAACTATCAGAATGCAATTCAATTACTTTTCATGGTATAGTAATAATAATCAAAAAAATAGTGATAAGGATTGATTTATTTTATGAATAAAAAACCGCTTGCATGGATTGTAGACAGCACTGCCTATGTTTCTGAAGAACTCAAACAACATCCTGACTTTTTTTCAGTTCCTCTGAATATACATTTCGGTGAAAAACAGTTTGTCGATGGTGTCGACCTAAATCCTGAACAATTATACGCTAAAATAAAAAATGCAGAAGATTTTCCAAAAACATCTCAGCCTTCCGCTGGCGAGTTTGCAGAGCGTTTTAAAGTAATTGCGGAGCAGTATGAACAAGCCATTGCCATTCATGTATCGAGCAAATTAAGTGGTACACTCGCTTCTTCGACTGCTGGAGCTGAACTTGCTGAATTTCCCGTGACCTTTATCGACTCCATAGCCCTGTCTTATGGAATTACAGGGTTAATCGAAAGAGGTATGGAACTGTATGACAACGGAGCGAGCGTCTCAGACATTAAAGTTGAGCTCGAAAAAATGGCAGGGACGTTGCAGAACTTCATTTTGATTGGCCAGCTAGACCAATTATATAAAGGCGGCAGGATGAGTGGTGTGCAATTTTTCCTTGGCAGCTTGTTAAAGGTGAAACCGATTGTTCAAATTTCGAGTGAGGGCGAATTGCTGGCGATTGATAAAGTACGTTCCGAGAAAAAGGCACTACAATATTTGGTCGATAAAGTAGTCGCTAGCCATCATCCAGGCAGAAAGAGTATCCATCTCATGCATGGCAACGTCTTGGATCAGGCCGTTCATTTGAAAAACCTGATTACAGAGCAAGTACCCGATCTAGAGGTTAAAATTGGTGACATCAGTTCTGTTCTCGCGGTTCATGCAGGCGAAGGTACGCTTGCTGCCTTGTGGTTTGATTAATTGATAAAAGCAGTCCGTCTACTAAAGGCGGACTGCTTTTATCGTGTCTAGACTCCGGGCGCCAAATGCTTTTCTTTATGAAAATTCATCGTTGATTTTAAAAAAGACGTACTTGGCGTTGGGTGAGAACATATAAGAATCTTTATAGTCCCATAGGCGATGTTGCGCGTCGAATGTATGGGCATTGACGTACGGGACGGAGCCCACTTTGGCAGTGACAATCGTTGTGTGGTCGAAGCGACCGTCGCCTTCAAAGTCGTAGGAAATGACATCTCCTAACCCCAACTGTTCGGCTGAAGATACTTGTGTGGCTGTCAAGCCTTTTTTCGAGGTAGCTAAATACCAACGCAGCGAATGTGATACCGACCAGCTAAAACTCCATGTCCCACTTTGCAGCCACCACCCTCGTTCACGATGTGGATAACCATGCATAGGTGCACCACCTGCCAGCAAGCATTGAGATATAAAATTGGTACAATCTACATCAAATGACGGAAATGCCGGATTACGTCCGTTCCACCATTCGTTCGCATAGCGAACAGCCGCCTCCCTATCGTACATAAAATCCCTCCTCCTATCATGCTATGAATAGAAGAAGAAAGGCATACATAGATGTTTTTCTTCAAAAAAAGTACCCGATTAGACTAGGTACTCACTTAGAACGGATGATATGGAAACAGTTCTTCCCTGACTTTTTCGCTTCATACATTGCATCATCTGCATCTTTCAAAACGGAGGTCACTGTTGCTTTTGTAGATGCGACGAGCACAATTCCAATACTAGTCGTCACATCCAGCATGGCGTGCTTCACCGGCCATGATGCTTTCATGGCAGATTGAATGACCATTGCGGTTTCCTTCGCAAGTACTTCCGTCTCAACATGCGGCAATAATACAACAAACTCATCGCCACCAAGCCGTGCTACTAGCGCATCTGGACTGGTGCTGTCGGATAATCTTCTGCCAAACTCCTGAATAACAGAATCACCAACATCATGACCAAATTGATCGTTAATGTTTTTAAAATAGTCAATATCGAGTAAGTATACTGCAAACCCGTTCCCTTCTTCCCGAAATTGATTCAATTCAACTGATAATTGATCGGTAAGCAGGCGACGATTGGGCAAGTCTGTCAAAAAATCATGATTGGCAAAGTACTCTAGCTTGTCCTCGTTCTTTTTTTGCATCGTTACATCACGAATAATTATTACCATATGCTTAAAGTTGTTCCATTTATCGTAAACGGGGCTCGCCTTCAGCTCTGACCAAAGCCATCCGTCGACATTATGTTTGATCCTTACACGCAAGCTGTAGGTTTTGGCATTTCGCTGCGCTTTTGTAAATTTTTTCGTTAATCTAGCCACATCATCAGGGTGCACAGGCCATAGTGGTGGTTCTCCAATATATGCAGAAGATTCAAATCCAAAAACCTCTCGACTTGAAGGAGAGACGTAAGTATACTCATATTGATCATTGATTAATACAATGACATCCTGTGCATTTTCTGCAATAATCCGAAATTGTTTTTCGCTTTGAACGAGCTCACTCCAAGAGTTCTCACTTTCTATTTGCGCAATTTTTTCGCTCGTAATATTTTGTACAACGCCCATAATGTAGGTGAGTTTACCTGCTTCGTCAAATAAAGGCGTCAAGCGAGTATGGGAATATTGCCGTACCCCGGATGACGATAAATAGGAATCTTCATAGGATACTACTTTTTTAGTTTGTAGTACTTTGCCATATTGATAGTCCAAGCATGTACTAAGCTCTGCATCATGTACTTCGCCAAAGGTTTTACCAATTGCTGTTTGATCTACATTGGCGTGACTAAGCGCCAGGTGATTGAAATAAGCATAGGTAAACGTTGAATTCTTTTCAACCTTCGCGATAAATACCATATCCGCGAGTACTTCCATTAAAGTAGTATCAAAAGGTAATATCTTATCACCGAGCATCCCTATTCTCCTTTCTTAACGAGCAGTTATGAGTTTTTCGAAAATTTCACATCAATTAAATATACCATTAATGAGTGAAATTTCAACCTGAATCATGCAATTTCAGACTTGAACATTAGTCTGAAAACCGAACAAGATTCACTTCTGCTTTCCAATCAAAAAAAAGCATCCTAATGGACACTTTTAATTATTTCATATGGAGCATAGGGGGCTCGAACCCCTGACCTCTTCACTGCCAGCGAAGCACTCTCCCAGCTGAGCTAATGCCCCCGAAATTTGATACAATAAGAATTATAGCAATAAGGTTCATAAAAGACAATAGGCAGGAGGGGCATCTTCATGCAGCATGCAGAAAGAGAAATCATCGAACCCGTCGCGCTTTGTGACGGCAAAGGGCTATTGAATCCGGAAGCAATCGGATTCGCACGACAGCCTGTCATCCAGAGCAATTTGACGGGCCACTTCATGCGAAAGAAAAAATGGAATTATTGGTGTGTATACGGAGAGGATCTATTATTTTCTGCAACAATTAGCCATATCGATTATGCCGCCGTCTGTTTTGTCTATATTTTGGATTATGAGACACAACGATTTTTTGAAAAGCAAATTACCATTCCAATCGGGCGTAGTGTCAAAATGCCAGAGGATGTTCTCGGTAGCGTTAAATTTGGCAATGATAGCTTGACTGTCCAAATCGTCAATATTCAAGGTGAAACACATCTTTCCGTCACCATCCAGGATTTTGATAATGAAGTACTCCATGCCGATCTACATATCACTCATCCACCGGGTGATGAATCATTGAATGTTGTCATACCTAAAAGCCGTGATATTTTTCAATTCACTGCGAAACATCATTCATTGCCAACTTCAGGCTTTGTTAAGATTGGCGATAAACGATATGATTTCAACCCTGAGTACAGTTTCGCTGTACTCGATTACGGGCGAGGCGTTTGGCCGCGTAAGGCAGAATGGAATTGGGCAATGGCATCACAACGCCTCGGCAATCGTCGAATTGGACTGAATTTCGGTGGAAAGTGGACGGATGGCACCGGAATGACAGAGAATGCGGTTTTTATAGATGGACGGATGACTAAAATTCATGAGGATGTTCTTTTTAGCTATGATCCAAATAATTTTATGAAGCCTTGGAAAATCCAAACAAAGTTTTCCAATACAGTCAACATCACTTTTTCACCCTTTTTTGAGCGTATAGCTACGACCAATGTCAAAGTTGTACAGACTACAGTTCACCAGCTCGTCGGCTACTTCAACGGCACTGTTCAACTCACGGATGGCTCCACACTACACATTCGTAATATGCTTGGTTGCTCGGAAGAACATATCGCAAAATGGTAATCCACGAACGGATTTTGCTCTTATCTAAATTAAACGAAAAAATCCTGCCTACAATGCTAGTCGCTTGAGAATGCCTCCACTAGCGATGAGGCAGAGATTATAAATCGGAAATATATATTATCTTTTAATGCCGGCCAAAGAGCCGGCTTTTTTCATCGGTCAAAACATTCTTTGGTTTAATTCACCCTTATTTTAGGTAACCTAAGAGTAAGAAATATATTTGGAGGGTTTGATAGAGATGCATAAACTTACAGTACTCGGCGCCACAATATTATTAGGCGCTCTAATACTCGGCGGATGCGGTAACTTCGGAAAAAATGCCGATAAACCAAATAGGGAAGATGCAACAATTATTCATGAGGATGAGAAAGCTGGAGGTTCCCTTGAAACTGGGGACGGCTACGGATTTACATCCTTTGATCTTGATATCGAGGTCGACGGCAAAGATGCAATTGAAACCGAATATAAGATAGATAAAAAGTTAGATGTAAATTATGAAAATAAGCTAACCAACACCAAACTGACAGACAGCAAGGCTATGAATGAAATCGATAAGCTTTTTATGCATATTCTTATCACCAAGGATACACCACCACAAGAAGTAATCGATAAAATTTTAAAATGGTATCAGCTGGACAGCTACTCAAAGTTCGATTTAGAAGTCGACTTTGATGATGGCACTAGGCTCGATATTGAAGAGATACAATAGCCAGTCAGGTCAAGGTCATAATCGTGGGTTCAAGTTGAAAAGGCTACAAGGATATTATATCCTTGTAGCCTTTTCAACTTATACTTTCGATTCCGCCAACATGTTAAAGTAAACGCCTTGTCGTTCGATCAATTGCTGTTGGCTACCAGACTCAATCAATTTCCCCTGCTCCATGACATAGACGGTATCGGCTTTTCGTACCGTATTCAATCTATGCGCGATAACAAAACTCGTCCTACCTTCCATCAGACGATCTAGCGCCTCTTGAATTTCCAGTTCAGTCACCGTATCGATGCTGCTCGTGGCTTCATCCAACAAAAGGAGAACAGGGTCTGCGACGAGTGCCCTTGCAATGGACAACAATTGCTTCTGCCCCTGTGAAATTTCGCCGCCATCCGCGGTCAACAGCGTATCATAGCCATTTTCCAGCCGATTAATGAAGCTATGCGCATTGGCCTGTTTGGCTGCCGCCATAACTTCCTCATCTGTCGCATCGAGCTTGCCATAGCGAATGTTTTCAAGAACGGTCGCTTCAAATAGAAACGGATCTTGTAACACAAATGCCGTCTGACTACGCAATGTTTTTCGTGGGAGCTCACTAATTGGGATACCATCAATATAGATTTCACCTGTATCAGCCTCATAGAACCTAGCGAGCAATTGCATAATCGTCGTTTTCCCTGCACCCGTTGCCCCTACAAAAGCTACTGTCTCTCCTGCTTGTACGTGGAACGAAACCTCGTCCACTGTATAGCCATCAGTCTCTACTGCATAACCAAATGACACATTGCGAAATTCAACTTCCCCGCGCAGAATTGTCTCTGTATGTGCTGTCGCTTCATCCTCTTCAACTGGCTCATCCATAATCTTAAATACTCTTTCCGCTCCGGCAATCGCGGACAGCACCGTGTTAAATTGGTTCGCTAGGTCATTGAGCGGACGTGTAAACTGGCGTGCAAACTCCGAGAAAACAACAATTGTCCCAATCGTCACAACTCCATCGCCTCTCAGTGCCAGCAATCCACCCACACCTGCAACAACTGCAAAAGCAGCATTATTCAACATATTCATCACCTTGGGAATAAAGCCAGAATACGTCAACGCCCAGAACCCGGTCTGACGAAGTCGATTGCTTTTCTCCGCAAACTCTTCCATGACACGCTGTTCCTGCGAGAAGGCTTTAACAATACGCTGGCCGGAAATCGTTTCTTCAATCATGCCGTTCAATTCACCGACCGCCTGCTGCTGTTCTTTAAACAATAAACCCGTACGACGCGTAATCCAGCGCATGGCCACAAACATAATAGGGACAATAATCATCGTCAGTAGCGTCAGCAATGGACTTAAATACAACATAACTGCCAACGTCCCCGTTAGCGTTAAAACACTTGAAAACACTTGGATGAAAGAAGAGTTCAGTGTTTGACTGACGTTTTCAATATCATTCGTCACTCGACTCATCAATTCTCCGTGTTGTCGTTTATCAAAAAATGTAACTGGCAATTTTTGAAGATGGGCAAACAAACTTGTGCGTAATCGAAAAATAGTTTGCTGTGCAATCCCTACCATCCAGAAACTTTGGAAATAAGTCGCAAATGATAGGCCAATATAAATAGCAATAAGCAGACCAATTTGAGTAGCAAGACCATCAAATTGCATGCGAATGATGTAATCATCGATGATTTTCCCAATCATCAGCGGACCCAATAGCGTCAATACAGAGCTAACGAAAACAAGGGCCAGTACTGTAACAAGCAAGCCACGCTGTTCATCGACAAGCCGCCAAATTCGGTAGAGTACTGATTTCCAATTGCTTGCACGCTCCCCCTTTTTCTTTTTGGGGTCTTTTAAATCAGCTTTTGTAATGATTGGTTCATAGCCAAAGGGTTTACGAATTATGCGTAGCATCGGATTTCACCTCCCCTTCCGATTGGGATTGTGCTATTTGTTGATAGAGCATAGATTGTTCCATCAAGTCGTCATGTGTACCATAGCCGACAACCTTTCCTTCATCGAGGAGAAGGATTTTGTCTGCACCTTGTGCTGTGCGTATTTTCTGTGTCACGACGAGCATTGTTGCATCTTCCCCCTCAAGGGCATCCCATAACGCTGTTTCTGTTTTAACGTCCAGCGCACTTGTACTGTCATCTAATATAAGAATGGACGGTTTGCGGACAAGCGCCCGCGCAATAGATAGCCGTTGCTTTTGCCCGCCTGATAAGTTCACACCTTTTTGTCCGACTCGCGTACTGTACTTTTGCGGGAAGAGATCAATGGATTCATGGATTTGTGCCTTTTTTGCTGCCAGTTCCAGTTCATCCACATGCGCTTCGGTATCGCCCCACGACAGGTTTTCCAAAATGGATCCTGTGAATAAAATCGACTGCTGCGGCACAAGTCCAATCGTATCGCGCAAGTCTTTTAATGCCCAATCCTTTACTTCAATCCCACTGACAAAAATCTTTCCACTTGTTACTTCAAATATGCGCGGAATTAAGTGCAGTAAGGTCGATTTCCCCGAACCAGTTGCGCCCATTATGGCGAGTTTCTCTCCAACAGACACATGAAATGATACGCCATCAAGTATCGGTTCAGGCTTCCCAGGATAATTAAACGACACATTGTCAAATCGTAGGTCGCCTTCCAACTGCCTCAATCCTGAACTTTCCGTCGTGTGAATTTCCAGGTCTTCATTCGCAAGGAGGACTTCTTCCATCCGCTCTGCTGAAGCCTTGGCACGCGAAAAGGCAATAATAATGAATGCAAACATCGAGAACGCCCCTGTCATCCGCATTGCGTAGTTAACAATCGCCACAAGTTCCCCTACTTGCGCTCCATCATTACTTACTTCCACAGCACCAAACCATAGTACAGCCATTAGACTGCCGTTCATGACAAGTAACAAAACAGGTAAGATGAGCTCCATCATGCGCATTGCCTTGACCGTGTCTTTCCTAAGTAAATCAGATACTTTTGAAAAACGACTGGCCTCATACATCCCACGTAAATAGGCTTTAATCAACCTAACCGCCTGTAAATTCTCCTGAATAACGCGGTTGACTCGATCTAAGCGTTTCTGTACTCCTGCAAAATAGCCGACCCCTTTTTTCGACATGAAATACAGAAATACGAGTAGAAACGGTGCTCCAATGACTAATAAGAAGGCCAGTTTGACATTGACGAAAAAGGCCATGATTAAACTTCCCACTACAAGTAACGGTGCGCGCAGCATAATGCGTAATCCCATGAACAAAACGTTTTGTGTCATCGTTACATCACTTGTGAGGCGAGTAATGAGACCAGCCGTTGGAAAGCGTAAGAATGTCGCCATCGAAAAGGCTTGGACTTGACGAAAAAGTGCCTGACGTAAATCATACCCAAAGCCTTGCGCCACATGTGCGGCGAAGTAGGAATTGATAACTCCGGAAAATAAAGCTACGAAGGCGAGTGCCATCATGGCGCTTCCCCATGTCCAAATGACTGTCTCATCGCCAGCGAGAATCCCATCGTCAATAATTTTTTTAATGAGTAGTGGCTGAATGAGCTCAACAGCTAGCTCAAATAACATCAGAATTAGCGCAATGACAATCGACCATTTATATGGCTTCGCATAAAAAAAAACTGTTCTCATTTTTTGACCCCCAGAAAACTCTTTCGTTTTACGAATTATTTGACCAACAGAAGGAAGGATTAAACTACATCCTTCCTCCTGTTGGTTAAAGCCTCCGGCGGATGTCACAGATTTTGAAAGGAGTTAAGGCAACCTAAGTTCGCCGCGTCCTGCGGCAACGGTTGCATGACCTACATCCTGTAGGCCTCAAGCTTAATTCAAAATCTGGACGCAAACACGCCGAGCCGTGTTTGATTTAGTAGACCCTATTATCCCATAGCTGTCGGGTTGTGTATAGCCAATAAAACTGAATTGAGGGATATTTTCGACATGTAATACAGTGGATCCCATTGAAGCCGCTTCGGCGCTGGGGGAGGAAGGGTTGAACTGCATCCTTCCCTGTTGCCTCCCACCACAAGCCAGACAGCTTCGCCGTCAGTCTTATAGCTTCGGCTACCCCCGTTAAGGCGCCTTCGCTTAGTTTGTATATCAGGTTTCAAGTTTCCTACCAGTTGCATTTTATTTCGAAATGACATATAGTACATTACAACAGTAATGTACTAACTTTTAGGAGGTGACTCGAATGCTCGACGTAGATGGCTCGAAGCCGATTTACGTACAAATTGCGGAGTGGATCGAGAAGGCTATTATTGACGAAACGCTGCCTGCAGATGAAAAAGTCTATTCACAATACCAGCTTGCCGAGCTTTTCAACATTAATCCGGCAACGGCAGGAAAGGGGCTGACGCTATTGCTGGAAGCAGAAATCATCTATAAGCGGCGTGGTCTCGGTACGTTTGTGGCGCCAAATGCACGCGACAAACTCCTTGTAAAACGGAAAGAAGAGACGCTACGGCGGCTCATTCAAGAGTTGCTCACTGAAGCGACACTTCTCGGCGTCGATGAACAACACCTACTCGCAATGATTGCAGCAGAACGCGCGCAAAAAAGGGGGAATGAATCATGACTGTCATTAAATGTAACGGTGTGACAAAAACGTACGGGGCTCATCAAGTGCTAAGTAATATTAACTTTTCCATCGAGGAAGGTGTGCTAACCGGCATTATCGGTAGAAACGGGGTCGGTAAAACGACACTAATGAAAATGATTGTCGGCTTTCTAAGAGAATCTTCAGGGTCCATTCAAGTTTTCGGTGAACAGCCTTTTAATAATTTAAAAGTATCAGCCAACACGATTTTCATTGACGATGCCATGCACTTCCCAGACTCGATGACCTTGCAAGATATTTTGACAGAATGTCAACGCTTCTATCCAAATTGGGATGGGGAACTTGCTAGTCGTCTCATTAGTTATTTTGTCTTTCATTTAGGAGGCAAACACCGCCTTTTATCAAAAGGGAAAAAAAGCACGTTCAATGCCATCATTGGACTTGCGGCACATTGCGCACTCACTATTTTTGACGAGCCGACGACTGGCATGGATGCTGCGGTACGCAAAGACTTTTACCGTGCGCTGCTAAAAGATTATTCGGCTCACCCACGGACGATTTTAGTGTCGAGTCACCATATAGAAGAAATCGAGGATTTACTGGAGGATATTCTACTTGTCCATGAGGGAAAAGTTCAATTCCATGGTCCTATCACTGACCTTCAGGAAATGTTTGTCACATTACAAGGAACAGCTGAGCTACTGGCGATCCATACACAAGATAAAAACATCATCAGCCAACATACACTTGGCCCTTATTCTGAATGGCTCGTTGAAAACACATTTACTGACGATCAAATCAAGCACCTACAAGCATCCGGTATTAGTCTATCACCCGTTTCGGCGAATGATGCATATATCGCTTTAACGACCAAAGCGCAAGGAGGCATTGATCATGTATTTAACTGAGCCAAAATTCTTGGATATCGTTCGGCAGCAGTTTCGGTTTAAGATGAATGCCAATGCGTCAGCGTTCACAAAACTAATTTTTTTACAACTTGCCTGTCTCTTTATAAGCAATTATCGTCAGGCTGCACCTGGATATAATTCAATTGAAGTTTCTGAGCAACTTTTCTCAAATACAGCCATTGTCGTCGCTACCTGGTTATGGGCTTTCTTTGTAGGACTCCTACTAACTATTGCCTCGCAGCGCAATGAATCCTTTACATTCGTGACGAATCGTTTTAGTTATCACGGATCCAATTTCTTATTCATGCTCTGTGCTTCCATCATCGGTGGACTAACAGCTGTTTTGATGGGATCTGTTTTGAAATTATATAACCTTCTACAATTTGAAAACATCATTATTAGTTCCAAAGGACTTTTCGCAGCTCCAGCTGACTTCTTCATACAACTGATGACAGCCATCGCCTATACGATGCTGTTCTTTATGGTGAGCTATGCTATCGGTATGTTTATCCAACGGAATAAAGCTTTCCTTTTACTTTTCATCGTAGGATGGATCACCCTATCTATTATAGGTGGTTTCTCTATTATTCAACCTATTTTTGATTTTTTTTGGAATGAACATTCCATCACTATCTTTTTATTGAAAGTAAGTGGTACTATCCTTGGGTTGTTTGCTATCGCCACCGCTATTACCAATCGCTTGGAGGTAAAAAAATGATTTCTTTATTACTCATGGTCCTTATCGCCATCGCGTTTTACGTCCTCTTTCAGAAATATAAACCGACTAGCTTTAATAGCAGAAGACATTTCGCCCTCATCATTGGCTATATTGTATTTCTGTTCGCTGTGCTAGTGACTACTGAAATCGTTGAACGACTCTATCAACCACATGCATCAATAGCCGATCCTAACGAGTTCAATTATGATCTAAGCATTGGTGATATCGAGGAAGCCGTCCATTCTTCACAGTTCTTAGAAAAAAGAACACATCAAGCAGATGACACACTTACCATTCAAAATGAGTATGACGGTGCCTCACTCTTTGTTGAGCGCAGAAGTAATTTGGAGGGCATTATTGAGGAATTCATTTTTAAGCCGATGCTACTGATCAATAAACGTGATTTCTCCGATAAAATCAATGTGAAGAAACCCGTTTGGCAGGATAGTCTCATCACTATCCCTCAACAGCCGATGACTAAAATCCAATACGCTCATTCCTATGACACTGTTTTCCTTAATCAGCTGACCAGTTCGCGATATTCATCGAGTGGTAGTGGTAGCTACACCGCGGGACATTTCATTATCTATTTAATCGTTCCAGAAGATGTTGAAATCGAAGTGTCTTCCAAAAGTTCTATCCAATACATTGAAGAATAACAAAAGGACCGAGCCCCAATGGGAGTCGGTCCTTCTCTATTTTTACGTCTTCACCTTACTCCCCGCAATCGACAACCACGTCACGCCAATTAGCATGACGATCCCTCCCGTTAATTGCCACACACCGAGCACTTGGCCAAACCACAACACCGAAATAACCATTGCTGTCAGTGGCTCAAAGCTCGATAATATACTCGTTTCGACTGGAGTTATGTATTTCATACTACTCAAGAATAAGACGAATGCAAGAGTCCCAACGATAATGACGAGAAAGAGCATCGCTGTTATATTCCAATCTTTCAGATAGTCGAGATGCCTGATGATTTGCAAAGGGTTCGTTAGAAAAAGTGTCGCGCCGCCAATAATCATTGCCCAACCAACGACTAGTAAAACACCCCATTCTTGCATGAGCCGAACTGGGTGCAATGTGTAAAATGAAAAAGCGAACCCAAGTGCAATTCCCCAAACCACCGCTACTTTGCTTAAAGCAAATCCAGAAAACGAGCCGTTTGTCAGTAGTAGAAATAGACCAATCAATGTGACGAACATACCTAAGACCTGTACGACAGGCGGCCATGTTTTTTGCCTAAACGTTACAAAAACAATAATAAAAATCGGTGCAAGAAATTGAAATAATGTTGCAATGACTGCATTACTTGATTCAATAGAGGCTACAAACGTGTATTGGACACCGAGCATACCGAAAACACCAAAAATCAATAACTGCCGTGCCCAAACCTTATGCTTCCACGGAAGACTTATTTGTTTGCCTTGTATTTTCAACATCGCAAGCAGACATGATCCCGCAATAAGTAGGCGGACTGTCAGCATGTAAGAGACCGTCATGTCGCTGTTTAACAGAATCCACTCCATCATAGGTCCTGTGGCACCCCACAGCATTGCACCCGAAATAATCATGATAATCCCTTTTAGCCTCTCCACCTTTTTACCCCCTCTACAGCAGCAATTTATTATCAATATAAGTAAAATGTCATCCGTTTCTTCATTTTATGATGTACAGACGGAAAAACTTCTCTATAATAGGAGTATAGTACATCCAGGAGGAGACATTATTATGAAACCACAAAATGAGCAACTCGTACCGGACTCCCCCGAATTACCGGACATCATGAAGAGTCTTGAACAATTTTATATGGTGAACCGAACGGATAGTGAAGGCTCCATCACTTATACAAACAAAAATTTTTTAGACACAAGCAAATGGACACCTAAGCGTATCCTCGGAAAGACATTATGGCAAATGTTCCCTGAAACGGACGCCGGTCAAAATCAGGCTCATGCTATTTGGAACACCGTCACAAACGGCAAAACGTGGTTCGGAACTGCTGAAAAAATAACACGCTTAGCTGAACCTTATTTTGTCACGCTAATAGCCATCCCGTCTATGCAATCGGATGGGAAACTGATTTCTGTCACCTTTCTTGAATTAGACAATACAGACGAAGTTCATTTACGTGAGCAGCTTCAGCAAATTGCGTTTATTGACTACGAAACGGGATTGATGAGTCGCTATAAGCTTGAAACAGCTGTCAATGAAGCAATTGCAGAAGATAAGCATTTCTCATTCGTTTACATAATGATTGATCACTTTTACACATTAAAAGATTTGCAATCCTCCGAATCGGAGAAAGAGCTTATCAAATCATTTACCAATCGACTGAAACGATTTTTTCAAGATAACCCGATTGCTCGAATTGGCGTCAATGAATTTGTTGTTCTTACACCGTTTGGTGATTGGTATGTACAAGGGTTCCTACAATTTTTAGAGCAACAACCGATTTATATCGAAAATAGCGCATTGCCACTGTCTGTTAGCGGAGGTATCGTTCGTTATCCTGAAGACCAATCGACGTACAATCATTTGATGAAAGCGGCGCTCGTCGCAACGAAAGAGGTACTAGACCATGGCGGGAAGAAAATCGCTTCACTATCCGCAGCGTCACACCAAGGTTTGAATAGACGAGCTATCATTGACCGGAAATTACTCACTGCACTTAACCATAATAATATACAAGTTGTCTATCAGCCCCAATTTGATATTGCTACAAACAAAGTAACTATGTACGAAGCACTTGTCAGATGGGAAGATGCTGAACTCGGCTACATTTCACCGGACGAACTCATTCCCATCGCGGAGGAAAACGGGCTGATCAATGAAATCGGAGCGTTTGTACTTGAGGAATCTGCTAATTTAGCAACCAAATGGAAAGCCGAAGGACAAACGATAAGCATCGCAGTCAACTCATCTGTGCGTGAGTTTAACAACTCTCATATGAAAGAAAAAATCACCAAAATCCTTGAAGAAACAGGCTGCCCTGCAAGTAGCATTCAGCTTGAAATTACTGAGAAATTCGCGCTCCAAGCCGAAGAGGAGCAGTCCATCATTCTTCAGATGAAGGAATTACAGGACGAAGGTATCCAGTTTGCACTGGATGATTTTGGAACGGGCTATGCATCATTCCGTTTCCTTCAAAGTTTACCAATTTCAAAGATTAAAATCGATAAGCTATTCATCCGTTCTTTGCTGACACATTCCAAGACGCAGCAACTTGTCGAAGGAATGATTAAACTAGGAAAATCATTGGGCTTATATGTTGTGGCAGAAGGTGTCGAAACCGCAGAACAATTCGAGCTGCTCAAAGCAATGGGTATAGATGCTGTCCAGGGCTACTATATAAGTGCCCCGATTAGCGCAGATATGATTGTATTGGATTAATCAAGAAAGAGGGAGTGCCTTGAAATTCAAAGGGCACTCCCTTTCTTCCTTTTCGTCATTGATTGGAAAAACAACTGAATAATGACTTCCGCAAATACAAGCCCCATTGCAATCGCACCCGAAACCATGAAAGCACGTGAAGCAAAAGAAATGGATGTTAAAAAATCATTTTCAACAATATGGCGCATTGCGTTATACGCAGACCCTCCTGGTACAAGTGGAATGATGCCAGCCACACTAAAGATAATCATCGGCATTTTGAAGCGTTTTGCGAAAAGATGTGCAACGATAGCTACAGCAAAGGCACCCAGAAAGGATGCTTGCATCGGATCTCCCGAGTACGCATTAAATACACTGTAAATGAGCCATCCCGTCATCCCTACAAAACCACAATAGAATAACATCCTACGTGGCGCATTAAAGATTATTCCGAACCCCGCCGCTGCCAGAAAACTAAATACCGCCTGTATAATCCACGTCAACTTTCTTCACCTCATTTCCGTTCAAAAAGATAACACAAGTGCTACACCAGCACCAATTGCAAAAGCCGTCAGAAATGCCTCTGCACCTTTCGATAATCCAGATACAAAATGACCAGCCATCAAATCCCGCACTGCGTTTGTAATGAGCAGACCAGGAACGAGCGGCATGACTGACCCAATAATGATTTTATCCAACTCTGTACCAAGCCCAACAGAAATAGCGCCGAAACCAATGAGACCGATAAACAATGCTGCAACAAATTCTGCGAAAAAACTAACTTTCGTTAGCTCTTGGATTTTTGTAGCAATGATGAATCCAACCCCACCTGCGAAAACGGCCGCAGGCACATCTGACCAAACACCTTCATATAAAATAAGAAAACAGCCGCTCGCAACGGCCGCTGCAATGATCTGTAGCCACAATGGGAACATGACATTTGCTTGTTCGATTTCTTGTAGCTTGGCATAAGCCTCTTCGAGTGTATATTCATCCGCAGATAACTTGCGCGAAACATCATTGACAAGCGCGACTTTTTCAAGATCCGTCGATCGGCTCTTGATACGAATTAGTTTTGTATGATACGGACTACCTGGCGTAAAAATAATGCCCGTCGGCGTTACAAAACTATGCGTTGCAGATAGTTTCTGTGTAACGGCTATCCGCTCCATCGTATCCTCTACACGATACGTTTCAGCCCCGGCCTCCATCATCAATCGACCCGCAAGTAGGCAGCAATCTATTGCCATTTCTTTATCTACTATCGACAACCCCTGTCCCCCCTTGATACAGAGAGGAATGAAGATCAATTCCTCTTTAGTCCTTTTGAATAATCTTAACGAAGCAAACCACAAATGACAATGTCAATATGCATAACAACGTAGTTATCACCAAAATGCCATATTTCAAAGGTACAAAACCATAGGGTAAGACATTAAAAACAGCCTAGCATTTACGCTAGGCTGCAGACAAACTACCTTTTCAACTCAATCAATTTTCATGCTACCAATTGGAGCAAATGTATCCAATGAATAATTGTTAATTTCCTTCATCGAAATCGTATACAAATCATCTTTGCTGTAAAGCATGCGGTGAATTTGTTCATCCCACTCCGTATACTGTTCACCGCGTGTATTTTTGGTTAATAGATCCCCCTTCAACACAATTCCATTTTCAGGTGTAATTTCATAAACGAGCGCTCCCATACTTTGGAGTTCAACATAATGTTCTTTTCCAATTTCATCGTACACCATAACCGGGAAACCATACAGGTTACGATCCTTATGCTGGAATAACGCCTTATGGTCATATTGGATAGGCGAATACGTTCCACGGCCACCAATAATTTCGGTGTCCTGTTCTTTTGGATTGGCAAAATCAGTGATGTCAAATAGTGAAATTTTCATGCCCATCGTCAAAATGAATGGCTCACCACCGTTTGGATTCTTCTCCGCAACTGTTTCATAACCAAATCCGATGAGATGATTCTCATCCAGTGGATGCAAGTAATTACTGAAGCCTGGAATTTTCAGCTCTCCAAGTACTTTTGGTGCCTTCGGGTTCTCCACATCAATGACAAACAGTGGATCCGTTTCACGGAACGTCACCATGTATGCCTTATCCCCCATGAAACGTGCGGAATAGATGCGCTCCCCCTTCGCAAGCCCTTCAACAGAGCCCGTCAATTTCATGTTTTGATCCAAAATGAATAGATGATTTTTAGACGGATTTTTGTCATCCCACATAGTTCCTTCCGTCATAACAACCCGGAAATTCCCTTTATACTCATCCATTGAAAACTGATTGAGCAATCGCCCCTTGAGCTCAGTCGAACTGTGGAATGTCACATCCGTTCCTTTCAGCGCAAACTTGAATAGCTCAGTATTCGCCACACCTGGATTCCACATCATCGTCATATTCGAAGTACCCGCATTCGAAGTCTGCTGTTGATCGTAAGTTGTGGCAGTCAGATAAAGATTGTCTTTTGACATATACAGTTGTTCGCTACTACCTAAATAGCCTTTTGTCACGACTTTGTTCGTAGTCGGTGAGGATAGATCTATGGCTGTGATGACGGAATAGGAAGGATCCGTTGCACCTGGCAAAATCGTAATATTTTTATAATCAACTAGCTGGATATCCGAGCTTTCTTTAGAATCATACATACTTGGACGCAATACATCGCCATCAAAATGGTCCAACGCCCAGAAATACGGATGCACATTTGTGACAAAGTACAACATATCTCCTGATTTCCGTGCGCCGTTCATATAACCTTCCGCCCCAAATTCTCGGAGTAACGATGGACTTTTTGGATTCGACACATCATACAAACGTACTGTCGTCATACTATTGACTGGCATTATTCTGTCACTTGAGGCTGCCTGTTTCTCCTCTCGATAAGGCTCATATCTCTCTCCAAGAACGACTAGCGTTTTGTCATGAAGAAATAATTGAGAAGGGTAAAAGCCTTCCTCCATTTTAATAACGGCAGCCTGTTGGATTTTTTTCGAATCGCGGATATCTGTAATTGACACCTTTCCATCCCCAACAACAGCGTAAATATAGTCTCCATCCGTTTTGACTATGTCAGCTTCATCGACACCAGCGACTTGGTTGTTCGTCGTCGAATGGTCAGAAGAGCCTGCAGCGTTTTCTGTTGCAGAATCCGCCATTTCCGATTCCTCTTTAACCGCTTCCTGCGGTGCACTAAACAAAGTAGACTGCTGTTTTTTCACACGCTCAAAATAGGCGACTAACTCCTTCTCTGTCGCAACCCTCGGCAGTACTTCATCGATTGTAAACTTGAACGTATGCGCTCCGTACTGTTTACCATCTACCGCCCTAGGCTTGACGTTAAGTGTGTAAAAACCTGGTTCTATTCCTTTTATATGAGCCGTCTTTCCTTTGTTACTCAGCGTGATTTCCGCCGTCACTCTCTTCCCTTGATCATTGGTGACGAAAAGATCGCTCTTCTTAACATTCTTGAAAAATACCTTGCTCCATCCTGGATTCGTAGCCGTGTCATTCGCCGCTACTACTTCCCCTTGTTGAATGAAGGTAGAAGAAGTAATCGCACATGCGACAATCAAAATAGCCACAATGAACCCTATTGTCGATTTTTTCAAATTGACCACCCCTTTCCTTTTCGCTTGTCACCTCATTAGACTGTACTCGATCGATTTGGTTACACGAAATAAGGAATTATTTTCTGAAAGGTTTGATTTCATTTAAAAAATCCCCCAATAGCGTACTGTTGGAGGATCTTTCTGTTAAGCTTCCACTATCTTCTTCGAATATCTTTTCGTATACAACAGTGCAAAGTAACCGAATGTGACGGCCAAACATGCAACTGTGAACCCTACGAGAATTCCGTTGTTCATCCAAAGAGCCGAAAAATCACCAGTGGAAATAGCTCCTTTGAACGCCTGGACGGAATACGTCATCGGCAAGAATTTGTTGAAGATTTGCAGTGGTGCCGGGATCAACTCAAGTGGGAATGTCCCTGCACTCGTTGTTAACTGCAAAATGAGGATGATTATCGCAACAAAACGCCCTGTATCACCTAAGATGGATACGCACATTTGAACAATCGCGATGAATGTATAGCTTGTAATAATTGCCGTTAGAACGAACAGCGGCGTGTTGATTATTTCCATTCTAAGGACGAATTTCACGACCCCCACCGCAATAAGTGCCTGCAATAAGCCCACAATGGTGAGCACAGACACTTTACTCGTGAACCATCTGAATGCACCTGTTGGTTTCATTGCCGGTTCGACAAGTGGGAAGACGATAGACAGCAATAATGCTCCGATAAATAATCCCATCGACAAGAAGTAGGGTGCAAATCCTGTACCATAGTTCGGCACAAGGTTAATCCCCTCCTTCTCGACATTCACGGGGGCTCCTACCATGCCATACGTTTTGTCCGTTGGGTTCACTTCACTTGCGGTTTCATTCGCTTCCGCTAGTTTTTCTTGCAGTGTTACTGTTCCTTCCTCCAACTCCACCAGCCCATCTGCCAGTGTAACAGAGCCTTCAGCGAGTTCCTGTGATTTTGACGCGAGTGTATCAGTTCCCTCTTTTAGCGTACCAGTTCCTTGTGTCAATGCAGCAAGACCGGATGCCAAATCTGATGAACCCTGCTGCGCCGCTGTCACACCTTCTGCAAATTTTGTAACGCCAGACGCTAGGTCTTTATTCCCTATAGCAAGAGCGTTCGCTCCTTCAAGCAGTTGTGCAGAAGAGCCGTTCAATTTAACGAGTCCTGCAAGTGCTTCACTATGTGCGCCAGCGAGTTGCCCAGCAGCATCGTTTAGATTAGCAGTACCTTCTGTTAGCGATGAAGTCCCAGTAGATAGCTCCTGCATACCACCTGACAGCTGAGCACTCCCTTGCTTCAATTGACCAAGTACTTCTCCTATGGCTTTTTGTTGCTCCGCGGGAAGTCCTTCTAAAACATGGCCTAGCTGTTTTGATAACCCCTCAATTCCAGTTGCTACATTAGCCGCTGCTCCTGTTAGTTGACCTACGGCTCCATTAAGTTGCTGCGATTTTTCATTCAACGTGCCTATAGCGGTGTTAAATTCCTGTTCCTTCTGACCAATTTGTCCGTAACTTGCTGCCAACTGACCAACACCAGCTGTATAGTTTGTGAGACCTTCTTTCAATCCACCTGCACCGGCTGAAGCTTTTTGCGCTCCAGCCAACAGTTCCTGTGAACCTTGCGATAAAGTACCAAGTCCTTTATCCAACTCAGCCGCACCTGTAGCCGCATCACTCGCTCCTTTAGCGATTTTATCGGACCCATCTGCCAGTGTAATGGTGCTACCAGCCAATGTTTCAAGATAACCTTTCAAGTCGTCGGCGCCGTTTACTAATTTTGTAGCTCCGTTATGCAATTCACCTGCACCGTCTGCTGCTTCGCCAAAACCATCACCCAATTCCATGATAGAATCAAATAACTTTTCTGCATACGTCGAAGCAACTTTCTCATTCACTTCCGCACGAATCCGGTCCATTGCTGTCTCACCAATTTGTCCAGATAAGAAGTTGAATCCTTCGTTTGGTTTATAAATAATTGTCAATTTTTCCGGTTCATCATCCAGTAGCGTTGTTGCATGCTCCGAAAAGTTTTCCGGTATTTCAATGACTACGTAATAATCCTGATTTTTGAGTCCTTTTTCTGCATCTGCTTTCTCAACCCTTTGGAAATCAAACTGCTTACTATCTATTAATTGATCGGCTAGCTCCTGACCTAAGGCCAGCTGCTCACCATCCATTTCCGCCCCTTTATCTAAATCGACAATCGCGACGGGCAAATCATCCATATTGGCATAAGGATTCCAAAACGCCCACAGAAACATTCCTGCATACAACACAGGGATGAATAAAATTGCAATCATCGGGACAAGCATTTTTCGTGTGCGCAGCAGTTGTTTCCACTCCGCCCAAGTCATCGTTTTCTTCATGATACACACTCCTTCAGAACTAATTGACCGTTTTCCTCAAATGGTCAATTTAGAATAAAAAAACAAGTCTCAGACTAAGAGACTTTTAAATATTGTCCCACTCAACAACGCAACAATGCGCTGTTCTTCGAGCTCCATATCATGGGTTTTCCCCCAGTCAGCAACAAGTGCCATATACGCTTTGAATAATAAATAAGCGACAAGCTCGCTATCGCAAGGCTTCAGCTCGCCCTTAGCAACCGCTTTTTCAATCTTCGTTTTTATATAAGAAACGATTTCTTTTTCGATCGTTTCCAACACTTCAATGACTGCTGGTGTTCGAAGTTCTTTCTCTTCATCGACAAGCATGGCATACAATTGGTGTGTTTCACGGAATTTGAGCATGCGCATCAGCCTCGCATGGGCATTTTGTTCAAAAGGTGCGCCCTCGACAGAAACTGAATCTGCTTCCGCCCTCATCTCATGGATCATTTTCACCACAATCGCATTGAATAACTCTTCCTTGTTGGCAAAAAACGTATAGATGGTTCCTTTACCAACGTTCGCAATTTTGGCCACTTGATCCATCGTTGTCGCCTTGTAGCCGAAAAGCGAAAATGATTTAGCTGCCGCCTCTAAAATTTCCTGCCTGCGATCCATTTCTCCACCTCACTTTGAAGGGATTAGAAAAGTGACCGAAATACCTTTTCAGTCATCCAGTCATTATATTACTCCTGGAGGTGGAATTATGCAAGTTTTTTTCTTTGGAATGAAATATTATAGACGAAAATGCTATAAATTTCGTTGAACGGTAGTAAAATTACTTTACTGTTCTATCACGATACACAATCAGCGTCGCTGTATTTAATACAAGCGTAACAATAAGAAGAACTGCACCGACTTTCACCAGGGCGCCCGTTGTATCCATAAGTGCGCTCCAATCATTAATCGTGACTAGGTGGTGGTTATAAACAATCTGGAAATATAACGAAACTGCACAAGCGCCGACGCTCATAATAGAAAATGCAGCCCACTTCTTATGCCTACCTTGTTTATATCGCATGAGGCTTACAATAGGAAGTATCCACGCAATTAGTCCGAGCACGAGACTACCGACATTCAGCCACCCCATCATATTTACTCCCCCTTTATGCTTTCCATTAAACAGTCCTACTATTGAAACGTTATGCATGGGGTATAAGTTTCATTAATTGGAAACAGCTTCACAAAGGCTAGCCAGAAAAAAGTTATCGTTCAATTGCGGCAAGTTATCAATCAATTCGAAGGCGTTATCGATCAATTCAACAAAGTTATCGTTCAATTGCGAAGGGTTATCGATCAATTGGGTAGAGTTATCGTCATTCCAGGACCTTTGACTCGTTAAAAATGCCCAGCAAGGAATCTCTTCCTCACCAGGCACTACATTTACTCTACTTCACTCATCCACTGCTCATAATAAGACGACAATTGCTCTTTCAAACTAGCCACTTCCGCTGTTAACGATTCATATTTCTCCCAATCCGTTTCACATTCCATATCTGTTTCTAATGAAGTGATGGCTAGTTCTAGCCTTGCAATTTCTTCTTCTACATTAACAACAGCCTTCACTTCTTTCACAAGCTTCGCCACCGCTACAGGTGCCACTTCTTCAACTATCTTCCGACTTTGAAGCTCCTGCCATTTGTCACGCGCCCAATTATACGGCCCGTCAAACGTCATAATGGCGCCGTCTTCCAACCACGCCGTGCGTGTGAATAATTTATTCAAAAAGTAACGATCATGCGAAACCGCAATGATCGTACCTGTAAAATCCTCCAACGCTTCTTCAAGCACCTCGCGTGATTCAATGTCTAGATGGTTTGTCGGTTCATCCAACACAAGGCAATTGATATCCTGGTGCATGAGCTGGGCCAAACGAAGCCGCATCCGCTCCCCACCACTTAAATCACCTATGCGCTTAAACACATCCGGTCCGTAAAACATGAATTTTGCTAATAAATGACGTGACGCTCCTTCTTCTACTTGGACGTCTGCCCGAAAAACATCGATAAGACGAGCTTTCGGATCGGCAATTTCAAAATGCTGCGACAAGAAGCCAACTTTCACATTGCTCCCCAATTTGCTGAGTCCACTATCTACTGCTAATTCTCCTAATAAAATCTTCAAGATTGTCGATTTACCACTACCATTGCGACCAACAATCGCCGTCCGATCCTTCCAGTACACATGAAAATCTGCTGCCCTCAGCAATGGCTGCTGCCCGAACGATTTGGTGATCCCTTCCATAACAACCACTTCCTTGCCACTACGCGGTGCAGCTTCAAACGACAGTGCCATTTTCTTCGGATCAATAAGCGGTTTTCGAACCTTTTCCATTCGTTCCAACGCCCGCTCCATATTACGCGCTCGCCGGTGCAATGCCGCATTCGGCGGATTCGCCTCATTCGCCCACAGACGCAGCCGCTTAATGGCTTCCCTCATCTTCTTAATCTTCTTTTGCTGCTCTTCGTAATCTTGGAATTCTCGCATCAGACGCTGTTCTTTTTCGTGAATAAAGGAAGAATAGTTTCCGTAATATAGATGGAGCTCTCCCTCTTCCAAATCCGCAACCTTTGTCACGACACAATCTAAAAAGTAACGATCATGCGAAACGATAACAATTGTTCCCTGATAATCTGTTAAATAGCCTTCCAGCCACTCCACTGCAAATAAATCCAAGTGATTCGTCGGTTCATCCAATAGCAGTAAATCGGGCTTCGTCAATAACAGCTTGCCGAGCATAATCTTCGTTTGTTCGCCGCCACTTAATTGTGAAAAAGAGCGTCCTACAAATGCTTGTAATTGCAAGCCATTAATGACCTTATCAATTTCTGAATCGATCGTATAGCCGTCACGACGGGCAAACTCTTCCTGCAAATTTCCGTAGAGTTGAAGATACTTTTCCATGTCATCCTGCTGAGGATCGGCAAGCTCCACTTCCAATTGCGCCATCTTCGCCTGCATAGCCTTTAACTCTTCAAATGCGCTATTTAGTACGTCGTGTCCAGTAATTTCTTTATCAAATGAAGGGATTTGCGCTAAATAGCCAATTTTAGTCCCTTTTTTAAAATGTAGTGCGCCGCTATCCGGACGCTCCACTCCTGCAATGTGCTTAAATAATGTTGTTTTCCCACTACCATTGCGTCCGACAACACCTAACTTATCTCCTGTTTTTATGTCCAATGAAAGATTTTCAAATATCGTATTGCCACCAAGCATTTTGCTAATTTGTTGAATTGTACAGATCATATTTTCCGCTTCCCCTCGTTCTATGGTCACAGCTGGAAGCAACTTACGAAAAGCGCAGGGTACCTAGACAACGCAAAAAAGACCCTGTGTAAGCGATCTTTTCCCCTTAAAAATTCTTGTAAGGAATCAATGCTAAACAGCTGTGTGATTACTGAAATTGGCTAAAAAGGACAGACTTATCCCGTTAGGCGAAATTTCATGCGTAATCGCACATGAAGTGGCTAAGTATTCCAATAAGCTTTCACGTGCATACACAGTATCTAACATCATTCCTCACCTCCGTTTCACTACTAGTGAGAATAGTTTAACACAAAATGATTGTCGCAACAACTTTTCACTAGATATCCTACAAGAAAACATTCAAGCCCCTTGACGGACTTTTCGTCAACGAACGCAGTAATGTCGTATACCATTTGCACAACCTTATCATTTGCATTCATGTATTATACTAATGGTATCAAAAGAATTGGAGTGATTTTTATTTTGAACAATCATATTCTTATTAACGGCGCACGCGAGCATAACCTAAAAAATATCTCACTAGCTATTCCGAAGCATCAATTTGTAGTATTAACGGGTCCGTCAGGCTCGGGTAAATCTACACTTGCAATGGACATTTTACAACGGGAATGCCAGCGCCAATACATGGAATCGAGCGGCTTAGTGACAGATGCCATCAGCAAACCCAACGTAGATTCCATCATCGGACTTTCCCCATCTATTAGTATTGGACAACACGTCACGAATCGCAATCCTCGTTCAACAGTTGGAACCGTCACTGATATGTATACCTTTTTGCGACTTGTCTATGAAAAAATAGGTGAGCGTCCATGTGAGCACTGTTTAGCCATCATTCCGCCAACCAACGAAGTGATCACGAATGAGGGAAGCTATGATCAGTTTATCGATTGCCCAAGCTGTGGACATCGACAACTGAAACTAATGCGCTCACATTTTTCATTCAATACACCTGAAGGAGCTTGCGGGACATGCGATGGTATGGGGACGGTTGCGGATATCAACATGGAAGCGGTCTTTAATGAAGAACTTAGCATCATGGATGGCGCTGTGACATTTTGGTTCGAGGCGTACAACACGTACCAAGGTAATATACTAGAGGCTGCCGCTAAGCATTATGGCTTTAACTACGACATTCAAACTCCTTTAAAAGAGTACACAGCCATCCAGCGTGATTTGTTGTATTACGGAGCTGAAAGCGACGTCTTCGCTGCACACTTCCCAGATGTCAAACCACCTAAAAGCGTCAGTAAAGGAAAATTCGAGGGCGTTATTACGGGCATGTGGAGAAGATATAAGGAGAAAGAGGGTAATTCAGGAGAAGCCGAGTTTTTCTACGAGCACACTTGCCCCGATTGCCTTGGTAAACGATTAAAAACCGTAAGCCGACAAGTTTTAGTATCCGGTGTTTCCATTTCTGATGTGTCACAGTATGCCCTTGAAGACATGCTGACATGGCTTCACAAGGTGGACCACGAGCTGACAGCTGATAGTAGACCACTCGTCGAAACTTTCCTCCATGATTTAACGATCAAATTGCAGCGTATCATCGACGTGGGTCTTGGCTATTTGTCACTCGATCGACAAGCGATTACATTATCTGGCGGTGAATCCCAACGCCTACGATTAGCTTCGATTCTTGGCTCCGGACTGACGGGTGTTCTCTATATTCTCGACGAACCTACGACAGGCTTACATCCAAAAGATACGCAAGGTTTGATTAAAGTAATGAAACAACTTCGTGATTTAGATAATACCGTGCTCGTGATTGAACATGATGTTGCCGTTATGCAAGAGGCCGACCACGTTATTGATATGGGGCCAGGTGCGGGCCGATTAGGTGGACAAGTTGTCGGGCAAGGTCTACTAGATGAATTAAAAGAGCAGTCTGATTCTATAACAGGCGCATTTTTACGTGAAGATTCAGCAATCATTAAAAATCGTAGGAGAGGGACGGGACAACAGTTAACCGTTCATAATGCTCACAAACATAATCTGAAAAATATTACTGTGTCATTTCCACTCGGGTGTTTTATTACCGTAACAGGTGTGTCGGGATCTGGTAAATCTACGCTGCTATTCGACGTACTATCTTCTGGTGAAGCAGATGTAAAACATATTGAAGGCTGTGATAGCATTACAGGATTTGAAGCCATTACGAAAATGATTACAGTGGGACAATCTCCAATGGGACGCATGAAGCGCTCCAATATCGGAACGTACACCGAAGTCTTTACGCTGCTACGCAACTTATTTGCCAAGTTACCGCAAGCGAAGAACAATAAATTAACATCCAAACACTTCTCCTTCAACACGGCCGGTGGACGCTGTGAAACATGCGAGGGACTCGGACATGTGCTAGTCAATATGCATTTCCTGCCCGACCTAGAAGTCCCCTGCCCTGTTTGTCATGGTAAACGCTTCAAAGACGAAGTGTTAGAAGTGACGTACAAAGGCTATACCATCTCGAGTATTCTTGACTTAAGCATCGAGGAAAGCTTACCTTTATTCCAAGAGAATAAAAAGATTGCAACGATTATCGAGCTATTGTCCGATGTCGGGCTTGGCTACTTGCAATGGGGACAATCCGTTACAACACTATCTGGTGGCGAAGGACAACGGCTGAAATTAGCTCGTGAATTAAGTAAGCCTGCGACAGGGCACACGCTTTACATATTGGACGAGCCATCCACCGGGTTGCATCCAATTGACGTGAAAAAACTTTTAGTCCTATTAAATAAACTCGTCGATGCTGGCAATACCGTCATTGTCGTCGAGCATAACAGTGATATTATCCTAGATTCCGATTGGGTCATTGATATTGGGCCTGAGGGTGGAGCAGCTGGCGGGACGGTTGTTGCTGAAGGGACACCGGAAGAAATTGCAGCAAATGAAAACTCCTTCACAGGGGCTTATTTGCAGGTTTGATATAATCAAAAAAAGAGTGCCGAATCGTAATGATTCAGCACTCTTTTCAATTCCTACGCCAATTGCTGCTCTGCAAACTCGCGATACAACGCATGTGATTGTGTCAATTCCTGATGTGTTCCACTACCTGTCACTTGCCCGTTCTCGATGAAAATAATTTTATCCGCATCGACAATTGTTGATAGCCTATGGGCAATGACAAATGTAGTGCGCCCTTCCATTAAGCGTGTCAGCGCATCTTGGACAACGCCCTCTGATTGGCTGTCGAGACTGGCGGTTGCTTCGTCCATCATTAATATTTTCGGGTCCCGTAAAAAAGCTCGTGCAATAGCGATACGTTGCCTTTGCCCACCCGAAAGTTTTACACCACGCTCGCCAACTTCAGTGTCCAAACCTTTCGTAAAGCTCTTAATAAATTCATCAGCATAGGCCATTTCAGTCACTTCCCACAGCCGTTCATCCGAAATACTTGCGCCGTCCTCTAAACCGTAGCATAAGTTTTCACGAATCGTCCCAGCCATCATGGCACTTTCTTGTGAAACATAACCGATTTGACTACGCCATGATGCCATCGACAATTCTTTGATAGGTGTATCGCCAATCCGGATTTCACCAGCTGTTGGTTCATAGAAACGCTCAAGCAAGCCGAACATCGTCGTTTTCCCTCCGCCACTCGGCCCAGCAAAAGCAATCATTTCGCCAGGCTGTGCTTCGAAGGACACATTACCGATAACCGGCTCATCTTCCTCATAAGCAAATGATACATCCACAACTTGAACGGGTTTGCCCGCAATATCCATCGCCAAACCATCCTGCCCTTCTTCCAATGGCAGCTCTAAAATGTCGATAATACGCTCTGTTGCACCTTTCGCTTTTTGTAGCTGGGTAAAGAACATCGCAAAGGATGTAATCGGGAAAATAATTTGGAATAGATAGAGTAGGAAGGCAACAAGTTCACCTGTTGACATCGTGCCACTTGCCACACGCATCCCCCCGTAGCCGATAATCATGACAATCACGACCATGACAACCAAATACATAAAAGGAGCAATCAATGCAAAAATACGTGCTTCCTTCAAACCAAATTTGAATAATTTTTGAATTCCGGCTTTGCCACTCGCCTCTTCATTCAATTCCGCATTAGAAGCTTTCATTAAACGAATTTCACCAAGTGTTTGTTGAATGTGACCTGTAAATACAGCTGTTTCATCCTGCAAGCCGCGAGAGATTTTTGCCATTCTAGCGCCCAATGGAACCATGATGGCAACTGTAATCGGCACCGAAATTAACATAATAAGTGTCATCTTCCAGTCCATCACGAGTAAAATAATGACTGCACCAATGATTGAGATGATACCGGTAATGAATTGCGGAAAATGTTGCGTAATTAATTCTTTAACGATTCCCGTGTCATTGACAACACGACTCACCGTTTCACCGCTCGATTCTTTATCGAAATGGCTAACAGGCAAACGAATGAGCTTCGTCCACATTTTTTCACGCAAACTAGCTACTACTTTTTGCCCTACATAGCTGAGTAAATAAATAGATACCCCGTCTATCACTGCCTGGAGAATAAATGCTACCCCAATCGCAATCATAATCGGTACACTTAGTGATGCTACCGAAAAACCATCTACTAGATTTTTCGTTAACAACGGTACGACCAGACCTGCTAACGTTGTCAGTACACCTGCTGTTAAACCGACAGCTAGAGCAAGCTTCGGGATCCCTGTGGATAAAATAAGAGAGAAAAACGGCTTTAAGCTGACTTGTTTCTTGTCCATTATGTACAACTCCAGTCTATTGACTCTTTTTTAGTGGGAGGTAAGTATACAATACAACCCTTTCACCAATCAACCTATATCCCCATCTTACAACATAGATGCAAACAGCAAGGTTCAATTCATTAAAGCACCATTTTATTGGATTAATCCGTCATGGTAGTTTAAGCTTTTTCTACAAGCTTTTCATCCAAAGGAGCCTGCAAAATGAAGCCTATCGAAATCGCAAGAAAACTCAATATTAGTACAAGTGCATTACGACATTATGAAAGTTGGGGAATCATCCCACCCGTTGAGCGCGCGCAGAATGGTTATCGAATGTACACAGAGCTACATTTGGCGTATTTCGAATGTATTCGTGCTATGGCGCCCGGGTTTGGCTTCGAATTAACCTCAAAGGCATTGAAAAAGGTTCTCGTGAAGGAAGTGGACGATGCACTTTGGCTCGTAAACGAAGCTCAATCTTCCCTTCACTATGACAAAAAGACCGCTGAGAAAACCATTCGAATTCTTGAGACAGAAGAGCTTGAGGAGTTGGACAATAGCCGCAAAAGAAAGTGGATGACAATCGGCGAAGTATCCATCGAAACAGATATTCCAAGCTCTGCTATTCGCCACTGGGAGATGATGGGGTTACTGTCGCCTGAACGAGATTCAGATAACGGCTATCGAAAATTTAACCGCTCCCTTGTCCGTAAAGTTTTGATGATACGTACACTTCGTTCAGCAGATTATTCTCTCGATACCATTAAAGAAGTACTGATAGAATTAGATCATCATAACGTTGAAAATGCGAGAAAAGTTGCACAGGATTCCCTTCATTATTTGAACCAGCTCAATAGCAATCAATTTCGGGGTGTTCATCACTTATACACCGTGTGCAAATTATCTGGGTTACTCGACTGACAGATATTTGTTGCTATTGACGAATAAAAAGGGCAGAAAGGACTGTTAAGACTATCCTTTCTGCCTTTTTTCACTTCATTACTTACATATCTAGCGTGCTCAATTGAGCAACTGCTTTTTCCAGTTCTTCAACTTTTTGCACAAGCGCTAAACGCACGAATCCAGCACCTTCCGTGCCAAAGATACTTCCCGGAACCATGACAACACCACATTGTTCGATAGCTTTGAAAACAAATTCTTTATCATCCAACTCAAACGGATATTTTGCCCAGACGAACATGCCCCCATTCGAAGGCGTTACGGACCAGCCAATTTCGGCTAACCCGTTCATCAATACCTTATGACGCTGAGAAAACTCCTTGCGCAAACGATCTGTAATTTCTTCTGCATGGTCTAACGCAGTTGCCGCCGCTTCTTGAATCGGTCCAAATATACCGTAATCCAAATTCGATTTCAGCTGCCTAATAATACTAATCATCTCTGCATTCCCAACAATATAAGCGATGCGAGCACCCGCTAGGCTAAAGCTTTTTGACAAAGAATTGATTTCCATGCCGACTTCCATTGCCCCCGGTGTCGAAAGGAAACTACTTGGAGAATCACCTGTAAAGTAATATTCCGAATAAGCTGCGTCATGGAGGACAGGAACATTATACTCCTTCGCAAATGCAACGACTTTATCAAAAAACGTTGCATCCGGTAAAGCGGGAACAGGATTGCCCGGCAAATTCAAAATGAGCAATTTCGCTTTTCGTGCAATGTCTTCCGGTATGTCATCTAAATTAGGTAAAAATCCGTTTTCCGCACGCAACGGCATATAATAAGGAACAGCACCTGCGAGTTTAATGCCTGCATCGTATGCGACGTAGGCTGGATTTGTTGTCAGTACGATATCTCCTTCATTACAAAGAGCAAAAGGTAAATGGACAAGTCCTTCTTGCGACCCCATTGTTTGAATGATTTCAGTATCTGGGTTGAGTGTAACACCTGAGCGCCGTTGATAATAATTCGCCACAGCCTCATTAAAACGTTTTGTGCCGCTGAGTGTATAGCCATATGTAGTCGCCAAGGCGCTTTGTTCGGATAAAGCCTGCCTCACCTTTTCATCCGGTGGAAGATCTGGACTTCCCAAGCTTAAATCAACCACTTCAGCGCCAGTCGCTTTTTTCGCTTCAGCAGCCGCTTTTAAATCACCAAAAATAGCCGGTTCAAAGATGGACATTTTTAACGATGGTTCAATCTTCAATGAAAAACACTCCTTGTGTGTGGAAAATTGTTTTATGGAATAGTTTATCACAAATTGATTGATTAATGTTAAAAAGTATAGGGCATCCAGAATGATTCCATTGAAGCCGCCCTTGCTCCTCTTAGGAAGAACTATTGCCAGTCATATACACTTCTTCAAACGGTTGAATAATGACGAAACCTTCACCTTTAAATTCCATTTGAATCGATTCCCCACTCCCTCGGCCAATGAATGTCCGAAAACTAACATCTGTGCGGAATTCCGGTGTCAAATGACCTGACCAAGCAACTGTTGCATTGGGATCAGTAATGACAGACTCTCCCGGACGAACAAGTAATGTTAATGGCTCAAAATGAGTCGTAATAGCAACCTTCCCTTTGCCCTGTAACGTCACGTTAAATAATCCACCTGACATCATTCCCGCTACTTTACGCATGAGTTTAATATCCCAATCAATACTTGGTTCGAATGCCAGAAGGTCATTTCCATTGACTGTAATTGACTCATTATTCAAGTCAAAAATAGTGATCTTTTTACCCTGATCCGCCAAGTACAGACGCCCATTTCCCGTTGCCTTCATCAATGAAGTGCCTTCACCTGTAAAGGCTTTTTTGAACATCATCCCCACGCCATGCTCCAGCATTTTCTCACGCTCAAATTTAATTTGCCCTGTATAGGAAATCATAGAGCCCGTTTTAGCCCACACAAGGTCCGTTAAATTGACCTCCAAAATACGCGGTGTTTCAAGATCAAAATTCTCCCTCACCTGCTCATCCTGTTTTGTCTGTTTAATGAATTCACTAATCGTATACTTGCCCATCTAACTCTCCCCTTTCAGTTAAATCATACTGACTATACATACGTTGGCATGTAAAGAAAGATTCAATTGGATGTTTCTAAAAACCATTGGTGAATCAGAACCTTTGTTACATCCTTTCACAAAGAAAAACCCCGATAGAAGCATCCATCAGGGCATCATACTCACTCAAACGGCCATTCCGGCAACATATTACTCAACTTCTTATCCTCTCGATACCCAAGCACATACTCCGCCTGCATAATCGTATGAATCTCACGCGTTCCTTCGTAAATAACGGGTGCTTTCGAATTGCGCAAAAACCTGGCAACTGGATAGTCATCAGAATAACCGTAAGCACCGTGAATTTGGAAGGCATCGTCTGCTGCTTTATTAGCAAAGTCACAAGCCTGCCATTTGGCCAGTGACGTCTCGCGCGTATTGCGCAATCCTTTATTTTTCATGTCGCCAGCCCTGTAGACAAGCAAACGGCTCATTTGATAACCAGCTTCCATGTTAGCAATCATTTGCTGAACAAGCTGATGTCTACCAATCGATTTACCGAATGTTTCGCGTGCATGACAGTATTTCACACTTTCTTCAAGACAGCCCATAATGAGTCCGACTGCACCCGCAGCAACCGTGAAGCGACCGTTATCAAGTGCCGCCATCGCAATTTTAAAGCCTTCCCCTTCTGCACCTAACAAATTCGCAGCCGGCACACGCATATCTTCAAAAAACAGCTCGCCCGTGTTGCCCGCACGAATGCCATACTTGCCCTTAATCGCTTTTGATGAAAAGCCCGGCATCGTTCGCTCCACAATGAATGCACTAATGCCATGATGTTTTTTCGTTTTATCCGTATAGGCAAAAACAAGAAAATGATCGGCCACATCACAAAGAGAAATCCATGTTTTTTGACCATTCAACACATACTCATCTCCGTCGCGTACAGCAGTCGTTGCCATCGCCGCAACGTCCGATCCTGCGCCCGGTTCCGTTAATCCAAAGGCGCCAATTTTCTCGCCCTTTGCCTGTGGAATTAAGTATTTCTGTTTCTGTGCTTCTGACCCCCACTGCATAAGCGTCATCGAATTTAGCCCGATATGAACGGATACCGCAGTCCGAAACGCCGTATCTCCACGCTCTAACTCCTCACATAAAATGGCCAGCGAATTATAATCCATGCCACTACCACCGTATTGTTCAGGTACACAAACACCCATGAAACCAAGATCCGCAAGCTTTTTCCAAATGGCAGGGTCAAACCCACCTTCCGCATCCCATCTCTGAATATGCGGCATAATTTCTTCATCTACAAACTGACGGGCTGTTTTCCTCAGCATGATCTGTTCTTCTGTGAATCCGAACTCCATTGTTTTCCCCCCTCAAGCAGAGACATTATTCGTTTCCACTTTTTCTACAATGACTACGCCACGCTTTTTCAATTCTTCCATATATAACGCACCTGGTACAATACTTTCTGGCGGATGAACCCCACGCTTTGTAATCACACCGTTTCCAATCATCTGTGCAACGATTGAAACCGTATTTGCTGTCGCACGTGCCATCGCGGTTTCATTGACAGTCGTATCTTTTTCCGTAATTAAATCGTATTCATACGTCACAGGGGAGCCCCCCTTCTGACCACTGACAACGACTCGCAGTAGCACAGCATCCGACTTATCGCCAAGTCGTAGCTGTGGCGACAAATGCTCTCGCATCACATCACGCACTTTGACCGTTTGCCCCGCAATAACAACCTCACTATCACGCGCCAATAATCCAAGATCGACAAGCAACTGAAACTTTTCTGCGTGTCCTTTATAACGAATCGTCTTATATTCGAGCGTCTCCACATCCGGGAAGGATTTCGTTAATGTCGAAGTACCGCCTGATGTATGGAACGCCTCCAGCTCACCATATTTATCAAAAAAAATTGGTTCAATTTCGGACAAGGAAGGGACCTCCAACAGCTGACCGCCACGAATAACATGAGAGGAATCCGTATAATGATCAAACACGCCCTCCAATGAAAAAACAACATTATAATTAAGAGGGGGCTCCGGTTTCACTGGAATGCCACCCACATATAATTTAATCGACTCGACTTTATCGAGCTTTTCAGCCCCATAACCCGTTAGAATATTGATCATTCCTGGCGCTACCCCTAAATCGGGGATGATTGTTACACCCTTCGCTGCCGCCTGCTCCGCAAGACCTAGTACTGCGTCCGTTGCGCCACCAATATGACCGCCAAGATCAATGGAATGGACACCTATATCCACTGCCAGTCGCGCTACTTTTTCATTGAATGTATAAAACAGTGCATTGATAACGACATCGCCAAGTGCCATAACGTCACGCAATTGCACATCATTTGTCGCATCCAAAAGAAGAATATCGAGCTTGTCGGACATTAGTTCTTCTGCAAAATCCTCTGCCGTCCTGACATTCAAGTCTGCTAAATAGACCTTCGTCACCTCATCACTTTTCACCAGATCACGCGCCGCCTCTTTCCCCATCAAACCCGCACCAAGTATAACGACTTTCATGCACCCATCTCCCTACCTAGGATATTATTCCGTGTCAATCTGCGCCCGTTGCAACTTTCCACTGAAGTCTACATAAATACTCTTCCACTCTGTAAAAACGTCGAGTGCAGCTACGCCCGAATCCCGATGACCATTTCCCGTCCCTTTCGTTCCGCCAAAAGGCAAATGGATTTCAGCCCCCGTCGTTCCTGCATTAACGTAGACTATCCCCGTATCTAAATCACGCTGTGCCCGAAACACCTGATTGACATCCCGCGAAAAAATCGAGCTTGAAAGTCCATATTTTACGCTGTTATTCACTTCTATCGCTTCATCTAAACTACTAATCTCAATCAACGACACGACAGGTCCAAAAATCTCTTCCTGCGCTAATCGACTATCCCATTTCACATCCGTAAATAATGTTGGCTCATAATAATGCCCCGCAGCAAGTACTCCATCTATCAGTACATTGCCTCCCGCAAGTAGCCTTGCACCTTCTTGTTGACCAATGCCTACATAACTATGAATTTTCTCAAGTGCCTTGTGATTAATAACCGGACCAATCTTCACCGATTCGTCTAGTCCATCACCAATCGACAAGCCTTGCATCGCAGCCACAAGTTTTTCCTCTAGTTCCTTCTTAACATCTTTATGCACAATGACGCGGCTACATGCCGTACAACGCTGGCCCGCAGTCCCAAATGCACTCCATAAAATTCCTTCCACTGCCAAATCGATATCCGCATCATCCATCACGATTACTGCATTTTTCCCACCCATTTCAAGCGATACCTTTTTCAAATGACGTCCACCTGTTTCAGCCACATGACGTCCCGTTTCCGTTGACCCCGTGAATGAAATCACACGCACATCAGGGTGTTCAATCATTGCAGTCCCCACTGTCGAACCTGCACCGAAGACAATATTCGCAACGCCAGCAGGCAGCCCCGCTTGTTCAAAAATAAGGGCCATTTCATACGCCATCATCGGCGTTTCTGTCGCCGGCTTCCAAACAAATGTATTGCCTGCAACGATTGCTGGGAATGACTTCCACGTTGCAATGGCCACTGGGAAATTCCATGGTGTAATCAGTCCGACAACTCCAATCGGTGCACGCACGCTCATTGCGAACTTATCCTGTAGCTCGGACGGCACAGTTTCTCCGAACAAGCGACGTCCTTCGCCAGCCATATAAAGCGCCATATCGATGCCCTCTTGAACTTCGCCTCGCGCCTCTTCGATGACCTTGCCCATTTCTTTCGTTAATACCTGCGCTAGATGCTCTTTCTTGCCTTTCATTAAACGCCCAATTTCATATAAATAATCTGCTCGCTTCGGTGCCGGAACAAGCGCCCATTTTTTCTGTGCCTCTTTCGCTGCCTTCACCGCCTGATCCACATCTTCCTTCGTCGACAGCCTTACTTGTGCCAATTCTACACCATTTGCCGGGTTGGTAACGGCCGTATAATCCGCCCCCTCTACGCCTTGCCATGCCCCACCGATATAATTGTTCAATCGCATTACTTCATTTCCCCTCTCTACTCTGCATCTAAATTGAAAACGCTTACAAACTCACTTAACCACTTCGACATATCCCACGATATCCCTTTATTTTATGCACAATAAAACTCCGCATCGGGTTAAAAATACCCATGCGGAGTTCACACTCACTTATCTATTGCTTACGCTTTACTTTCATGTGATTTATCTAATGACATATCATTCTTCGGCGGTGTGACCCGTTTCACAAAGAATGTTAAAACCAAGGCAATAATTGCAACGATTGTTGATATAAAGAACGAGAAGTTAATGCCATCCAACATTGCTTGTGCTTCAATCTGTTCTTTTAATAGCGCAAGCCCTTCGGCAGTAGTTGGAGCATTTCCAGATGCTTGAGCTTCAGCAAATAGTCCAGCTCCCGTTGACTCCATCCGCTTCGTCATAATCGTTAACAAAATTGCGGATCCGATAGCGCCCGACACTTGCTGTAACGTATTATTCATAGCTGTTCCATGTGGATTTGAAATCATAGGTAGCTGATTCAATCCATTCGTCATAATCGGCATCATAACCATAGAAATCCCGAACATGCGGACTGTGTAAATCATCATAAGATAGTAATAACCCGATTCCATACCCAGTTTACTTAAATAGTATGTTGAAACAGTTGTAATGACAAGACCGACAACCGCTAAAATCTTCGGTCCATATTTATCAAATAAGCGACCCGTAATCGGTGACATAAGCCCCATAACAACCGCGCCTGGAAGCATAAGAATACCAGAGTGGAATGGTGAAATACCACGTATCGTCTGAACATAAAGCGGAGTCAGAATCATACCTGAAAACATCGCAATCGATAAAACAATCGAAATCGCGGAAGATAGAGCAAACATCGGATGTTTGTAAATTTTGAAATCCAACATTGGGTCATCCATCCGTAGCTGACGCACAATAAAGGTTACAAGTGCGATTGTACCAATAATAATTGTTCCATAAACTATCGGCGCATCCCATCCTTTATCCCCTGCTGAGCTGAATCCGTAAAGGAGACCACCAAAACCAACACTCGACAAAACAAGTGAAAAGACATCTAGTTTCACATCACGATTTGGTGTAATATTACGTAATTTAAAGAATGCGTAAAGGAGAGTCAGGATAGCAAACGGCAAAACAATACCGAAAAGCGTACGCCATGTGTAATGTTCAATGATCCAACCGGACAATGTCGGTCCAATTGCCGGTGCAGTAATCATGACCAGACCAAAAATCCCCATTGCTGTTCCTCGACGTTCAATTGGGAATGCCGTCAGCATTACGTTCATAAGCAACGGCATCATCATCGCCGATCCTGCAGCTTGAATCATTCGTGCAACCACCAACACCCCAAATGACGGTGCAAGCATAGCAAGTAGTGTTCCTAATGTGAACGACATCATAGCCGTTAAAAATAGGCTACGATTCGTAAATTTCTGAATGAAGAACGCACTTGCCGGTATTAAGATTCCGTTGATAAGCATATACCCCGTCGTCAACCATTGGACGACAGATGGTTTGACATCGAACTCAACCATAATTGTTGGCAACGCAATGTTCAACAATGTGTTATTTAATAAAGCGACGAATGCCCCTATAAACAAAATCGCTATCATGCCATAAGGCGGTTTGTCGTGCATTTTTTTAATGTCCATCTAACTTCCCCCATTTATTACTTAACGTATAGAATTTGTACTCTTGGTACACCCTGTTGAACAGTTTATACCGTCAGTCCAAAATTAGCAACCTTGGTAATCGCTTTCATTTAAATAAACTTTATTTCATTGATATAATCGCCTTTGTACGCTACGATATAACTATACTGACAGTATAGTTTAGACAGTCAATCATAAAGAAAAGGTGATTTTATGAATAATCGTAAACGCCAAGTGTTATTAGTTGCTCGACGTCTTTTTGCAGAAAAAGGATTTACTGCTACATCTGTACAAGATATTTTAGACGAATCTCAAATTTCCAAGGGAACTTTTTATAATTATTTCACATCAAAAAATGAATGTCTCATGGCAATGTTAGAATACGCTCACGAAGAAGCGACGATTAAAAGAAGAGAACTGTTAATTGGCCAAGACATTCGGGATAAAAATATTTTAGCTGAACAAATTGTCGTTCGCATGCATATCAATCGCGAGCACAATCTGCTACCGATTTACGAGTCCGTTTTCAACTCGGGCGACAAAGATTTGAAATCCTTCATCATCAGGCATCATTTCATGGAGATTTCCTGGTTGACTGAAAGATTGGTGGATGTTTACGGGGAAGGGGCACAATCGTATGCACCCGACTGTGCCGTGATCCTCATGGGCATGATGCAGCACCTCATTCATTTTTGGAATGCTAGTACAAAAGTGAAAATCGATATCCTACAACTTGCGCAATTTACGACAAGACGCATTGACGCCATTATTAGTGATATGATGGCAACAAATGACAGATTACTCGGGGAAAATTTGTTCGAAAATTTACAGTCCGCTGATGAAACAAAGCCAGATGTAAAGACTATACTAATCATGCAATTGACTCGATTTCTTGAACAGTTAAAAAACGATTCCAAGCCAAGTGATGTTCAGTACACACAATTTTTATTGGATGAAATTCATTCAGCACAACCTCGTGTATTCATTTTAGAAACCGTCACTCGTTCTTTCCATGAGACATTCAGCGATACGCACTTTGAATCGGAAGTACGTGAAATCGTTACATACTTATGGAGCTATGTGGATACGTTAAAAAAAGAAGAGGTCCGCTGAAACTTTTTTGATTATCAAACGTATGGTTACTTATCAATAAAAATTGATTAGGAGGAATCAGGTCCCATGAACAATCACGAAATTGATTACAAGCTATATGGGGATGACATGCAATTCGTTGAAGTCGAGCTCGATCCACAGGAAACAGTTGTAGCAGAAGCCGGCTCCCTCATGATGATGGAGGACGGCATCAAGATGGAAACGATTTTCGGCGATGGTTCTAAATCATCTGGCGCCGGCGGACTCATGGGTAAATTAATGGGTGCTGGAAAACGGGTGTTAACAGGAGAAAGTTTATTCATGACGACATTCACCAACGATGGCGTCGGGAAAAAGCATGTCTATTTTGCATCACCTTACCCTGGTAAGATCATTCCGATGGATTTAAGCCAATACAACGGCAAAATTATCTGTCAGAAAGATGCTTTCCTTGCTGCTGCAAAGGGCGTTTCCATTGGCATTGAATTTCAGCGTAAGCTCGGTGCTGGCTTTTTCGGTGGAGAGGGCTTCATCATGCAGAAACTTGAAGGCGATGGCATGGCATTTGTCCATGCTGGCGGGACCATCATTGAGTACAAACTCGATCCCGGTGAAATATTGCGCGTCGATACAGGCTGTCTCGTTGCGATGACGCAAGATGTCAATTACGATATCGAAATGGTCAAAGGCGTAAAAACAGCATTATTCGGCGGTGAAGGACTCTTTTTCGCTACACTAAAAGGACCAGGAACCGTTTGGGTTCAGTCATTGCCATTCTCTAGACTTGCTAGTCGCGTGTTTGCTGCTGCACCACAAACACCTGGCGGAGGCTCGCGCGATGAAGGCAGTATCGCGGGTGGGCTGTTTAATTTACTCGGTGGAAAATAAAATTCAGGTGGCATTCTATTCAGTAGAATGCCACCTTTTTCATGCGATTTTACTCAATTAGTGGTTTATCACCGTCAGTGTATAGTTATCACCGTCTTACAAAAAAACATGCCACCAGCCGACTTTTCGACTGATGACACGCTTTTACTTACACATTCAAACCATTCACTAACAACCAAATATACCTTGCTTCAGCCTCGCTGCCCGGATGAATCTCTTGGTATCTTGGATAAGCAATCGTTTTCGACTTAAACGTTTGTAGATTGATGACATGACTATTCGCTTTGGCCGCCAACTTCAGCATACCATCCGCTTCCGCCGATTCACCCTTCGATGCTTCCAAATCAAGCTTCCAATCCAAATACAAATAAGTTGCATCATGCTGAGATCCTTTTTCATAGCGCACCATAATTTCTGCTGCTTCATTATAACGTCCCGCGTGAATTAGCGAGGCTACCGCTTCATATCTCGCGCCTTGATTATCGTTCCAATTCAGCTTGATAAGATCCAAAAATACGCCTGCTGCCTCATGATAATCCCCTTCACTAAACAAATGAGCGCCATAAGCAAATGCCGCACGCATGAATGGACGATTCGGGATATTTTGCCACGGATTCTCGCCTGGCTCAAATGTCTTGCTCGCATAGTGAATGGCTTTTTCGTATAACTCCGCTGCTACTTCGGAATCTCGCTCCACTTCCGCTTGCAGTAATAACGCATCTGGATTATTCGGCCCGATCTCTAACGCACTTGCTGCTAATTTCCGGCGCTCCTCTTCCGTTTCTGCCGCATAAGCCTCATACGCTAACAGCTGTGCACGCCCTTCTGCGACACTCGGTTTTCGTTCAGGTTGCACAACACCCGCTGTCGTCATCGACGTTTCCCATAATGCTTTTTCTGTTGGCTTCGGATCTGTTCCAATGTCGTATAATTGTGCTGCCATTGGCTCGTCCCCGCTATTCATCATCTCTGCGTAAAGCGCTTCAAGTTCATTAACATAGACAGCCATTCCTTCAGAAGAAGCACTATACTTTTGTACAATAGCTTCATCTTCTAGGCCAGTGCCATGGACAATGCCAATTAAAATCCCTGTCTTCACCGTCGCCGCAAGAAAATCTGCTTCTACCGGTACATCCTTGTTTTCATTCATGAAATACGCAACAGCTAATTTATGCATGATTTCGCGTGACTCCGTCGTCTGCTCCAAGTCACGTAACACAGCTTCCATCGCTTGTAATGCACTTAATTGCGTCGGCGCAAGTACCTCTTCCACAATTTCATTCATCGATGCCATACTTCGTTTGATGAATAACTCATAAATATCGAGCGTATGGTCCACTATGAATTGCTCCTGCGTCTTATCTGCTACCGCTTCTCTTAGTTCTATCAGCGACGCCTTTGTTTGCTTACTCCACTTCGCTAAAAACATCATCGACGACACTGGTGCAATCGCATCCGCCACTTTCCGCGGATCGCGTAGCACTGTACCAAACAGCAACGTTCCGACATCCGCCGGCATCCCTTCGTTGCGCGTCACATGATAGGTGTTATCGCCGAATAGCTCCTGCACCTTCAACATGTCCGGCTCGACATCTGTAATTTCCGCCAACAACATAAACGGCTCATCCCATACTTGCAACACTGCCGCCACCGATTCACGCTTCGCTTGCTTTAGTTGCTCACTTACATATGTACGCCAAGCTTCTTTATTGTGAATGAATAAATAAAACTCACTCGCCGCTTCTTCGATGTGCTCTTCTTCCCAACTATCTTTCAGACGAATGACCCACTCGCGCATTAAACGCATCATTTCACTGCGATTGTCACCTTTTGGGTAGTCTGCAAAATAATCATTTAGCACACGATCTAGCTCTTCATTGACAAGCATTTCAACGAGGTCTGTTCCTTTTGAGCCGCAGCACTTCTTATATTTCTTCCCGCTTCCGCAAGAACACGGATCATTTCTTCCAATCATGTTATTTCCCTCCCTATGTTAACTTATATAATCGCTATATCTATACCTCTATCATAGCAGACAAGAGGCTCCCTGTTGTCTCATACATCGCTCATTTGAGTGACAGTCTTGCCATTTTGCGCTACTATTTAGGTGTTTGTATCGAAAGGATTGAAATCATCATTTGAATTCCATCAAAGTTATCTAAAAAGAATTACTTGCTGAAATAAAACATAGGTCTAGCTAGCATCGGCATTTTTTCAATTGCTCGTATTATTTATCGAAATACCTGACACCATTCGCGATTATTATTGGCTTTGGGATGCATTGGGCGTTTAGAATTGATTTTCGAACAACTAGAGATTTAGTTTCCAAAAAGACAGTTTGCATGGCTGTCTTTTTTATTTTTCAACTGAAAAACCCCTTTGTCTCTGTTATAAAAGCTTGGATAGACGGTGATATATAACGATTTTTCATAAATGTTAAGTACACAGTCCTCTCTAGCGCGGATGAAGTGATTGTTCTACTCCTAATTGTATAATCACGAGGCCCTTGCAAGTAATTTTCTGGGATAATCGCTATTCCCAAGTTTTCACGCACGAGGCTTAAGACCGTTTCAAACCGTTCAATTTCATATTTAATGGTTGGTGTAGCTCCTTCTAAATCAAACGCCTGAAAAATATCTTCTCTAGTTTGAAACCCCTTCGTACTAATAATAAACGGCTCCTTCTCCAGCATGTTTAGGGATATGACTTCACTTTCTACTAACGGATGACTCTCGTGAAGTACCAAAACGAGCTTTTCATTATACAAAGGAATGGTTTCAATATCGCTTTCTTTAACAAGCTGATTCGTAATGATTGCATGTGTTTCATACCTTCTCAACGACGTTTTCACATCGTTGCCACTCAATATTTCTGTTAATGTAATATTGACTTCAGGAAATTTTTTATTGTACCGAGAAAGCACTTTTGGAATCCAATGCTTCACTGACTCGATCATCCCTAGTCGAATTTCCCCTTTACCAACAAGCTTCACTTCCTGCATTTCTTTGTTCACAATCTCCATTTCTAATAAAAGATGGAGCGCCCTGTTGTATAAAATTTCTCCCGCTTCAGTCAATTTAATATTCCTTGTATTCCGTTCAATCAGCTGAAATCCTAATTCACTCTCCATATTTTTCATCATCTTACTCAATGATGGTTGAGAAATATGAAGTTTCTCTGCTGCTTTTGAAAAACTCATTTGATCAACAATTGTAACGAAGTAATTCAGTTTTTTTAGTTCCAAAGTTATCCCTCCGCAACATTTATAACCACAGGCTATTCATTTATACTAATTATATATTAGAGTTTATAAATCAAGCCATATATAATTGACGAATATTACTTTTTCTGAAAGTTTGGAAAGGATGAGGAAATTGATAAAAAAAATTAATTCTGCCGTATGGGTTGGACGTACGGATCATCTTGAAAATAGAGCAAGTTTTCGTTATCACCAAGTTGTGAAATTAGCGGAGATACATGAAGCACCGATTTCCCCTAATACTTGTGCTATCGTCGGCTTTGAATGCGAAGAAGGCGTCCGTCGCAACAATGGACGACTTGGTGCAGCGCAGGCTCCTGACGCATTACGAAGCGAACTTGCGAAACTACCTTGGAAAATGACAGCGGGGCAAAAAATTATCGATATAGGCAATGTCGAATGCCAAAGCGATGAACTTGAAAATGCTCAACAGCAATTAGGTGATACTGTTGCTAACATCTTACACAATAAAATGACACCGATTATTCTTGGCGGCGGACATGAAACCGCTTTCGGACACTATCTTGGTGTCCGAAAACATATAGGCAAAGCGGCTTCTCTCGGAATCATCAACATTGATGCACATTTCGACCTGCGCCCTTACGACGAACAGCCTTCATCCGGTACAATGTTCAAGCAGATTCTTGAACAAGATACCAATTGCAGTTATTTCGTTGCAGGAATTCAGCGGTATGGCAATACACAAGAACTGTTTGATCGTGCCGATGTGCTCGGCGTTACCTATGAGTATGAAGAGAATATGTCTATCGGCAATATGGACAAACTGACGATAGCTCTTGAAAAGTTTATCGGCCAACACGATGTAATCTTTCTCACATTATGCACAGACGTTCTAAACGCTGCCTTCGCGCCAGGTGTTAGCGCCCCTTCGCCATTCGGCTTAGATCCTTCCGTCGTCCGTTCAATCATTCGAACCGTCACGTCACATGAAAAAACACTATCGTTTGATATATCCGAAGTAAATCCAGTTTTAGATGAAAACAACCGCACCGTCAAACTCGGCGCTTATTTGGTAAATGAAGCCATTACAACATTTTTAGGAGGGAACATTCATGACGCTCGAACTTAATCAAGTCACAACAATCTTTCTTTCCGTCGCGCTACTTGCTCTAGGAATGATCTTAGTTAAAAAGGTCGGGATTTTACAGAAATTTTGTATTCCTGCTCCTGTCGTCGGAGGTTTATTATTTGCATTATTCGCGACCCTTTTCAAGTCACTTGGATGGCTCGAAATTACACTTGATACATCACTACAAAGCTTATTTATGCTAACATTCTTTACAACAATCGGTTTAGGAGCAAGCTTTAAACTCATTAAACTGGGAGGCAAACTCCTTGTCATTTACTGGCTTGCCTGCGGATTCCTAGCACTTGCGCAAAACGCAATTGGTGTTTCCATGGCTTATTTATTCGATTTACATCCGCTAATCGGAATGATGGGAGGAGCTGTATCGATGGAAGGGGGTCACGGAGCTGCAACTGCCTTCGGACAGACGCTTGAAGACCTCGGCATCAATTCCGCACTTTCTATCGGAGTTGCAGCTGCCACGTTCGGTCTTGTAGCCGGCGGTCTTGTCGGAGGTCCTACTGTCAAATACCTTATTACGAAACACAATCTGAAGCCAACAGAAAAAGACGATGGGGTTGGAGGACATTTTGAGGAAAAGAAAAAAGCAATTCAAACCGATTCCTTCTTCATGCAAATCCTACTCATCACATTCTGTATGGCCGTCGGAACGTATTTAGGTGAACTCTTTTCAACTGCAACAGGATTCGTTCTTCCCGGTTACGTGGGCGCTATGTTCGTTGCTGTCCTCGTCAGAAATATTGTCGATCGGATGAATCCTAATCTTATCGACATGAAAGGCATTAGCCTAATCGGTGATGTGTCTTTAGGTATTTTCCTGTCAATGGCATTGATGAGTATTAAGCTTTGGGAAGTTGCTGGCTTAGCCCTTCCATTACTTGTTATTGTGTTCATCCAAGTTGTTTTCATTGTTCTATTCAGCATTTTTGTCCTGTTCCGTCTACTCGGGAAAGACTACGACGCAGCCATCATGGTTGCCGGTTTCACTGGACACGGTTTGGGTGCCACTCCAAATGCTATGGCCAATATGGCAGCTGTCACTGAACGATTTGGCCCTTCACGAAAAGCATTTCTTATCGTCCCAATCGTCGGCGCTTTCCTAATTGACGTCTTCGCAATGCCGATTATTATTACAACCATTAATATATTTAACTGATAAACAAAACAACTAGCTCCATCAAAGAAGGGGCTGTCCGAAAAGTCAAATTAACAAGCCGGCAGTCCCTTTTCAATTATAGAAATATTGATTTACGCTCCGGTGGCGGATGCGGGCTTGGCTTCAACCAATCGGACAGCAAAAGCATCTGCCTTATTGCTCACAACGCTTCCACTACAATCATAATTATCATAACCCCTGTAAAACGAGTTCCTTAATACTTATTAGACAGCCCTTTCTTACCTCAATGACTTACCTTTCCTTCTCATAATTCAAATCCCAAACAAAGCCAAACTTATCCCTCACTTTTCCGAACTTTGCTCCCCAAAACATATCTTGCAGTTCCATAAGCACTTCACCCTCTTCACGTAAACCATCGTATAAACGCTGTGCCTCTTCTTCTCCGTCACATTGAACGGTAAGTGACAGACCATGTCTGATGTTGTCTGGCTGTTTATCGACAGAATCTGCAAGCATGATTTGAAAATCGTCTTTTTGCAGGTGGCAATGTAGCAAATAATCCGCCGCTTCTGGTGGTGACGGGAAATCGGCATCGCCGTACTTTTGCATCCCAAGGTTCTCCAACCCAAATACCTTTGCATAGAAATCAGCTGCTTCTTTACCTTGTCCATAAAACGTTAAATACGGGATTGCCGAACCTTTCATCATTCACTCCTCCTAATTTTCACTTCACACTACCCGATTCGCAGGCTCTCTTCCTTCTAACACATCCATAATCGCTTGTGCATTCAAGTTCATCATTTCAATTCGCGTTTTAATGCTTGCACTTCCGATATGCGGCAATACCGTCACATTGGGTAGTGTCAGCAACGGATTATCTTGCGGCACCGGTTCCGTGGCAAATACATCGAGACCTGCCGCCCAAATGTCTCCGTTTTTCAATGCTTCATAGAGCGCCGTCTCATCGACAATTCCTCCACGCGCAACATTAATAACAACCGCAGTCTTTTTCATCATCCCAAGTTCCCTTGCACCAATCAATCCCGCCGTTTCCGGTGTATACGGCGCAAGAATCACGACGTAATCCACGGACTTCAGCAGTGTATCCAATTCGACATATTCAAAACCATGCTCGACTTCCGCATCCATTTTTCGACTGCGATTATGATACAAAACGCGCATATCAAATCCTTTTGCCCGACGTGCTACCGCCTCTCCAATCCGTCCCATACCAATAATACCAAGCGTCGCACCTCCGACATCCATGCCTGTGTAGCCCATTGGGGACCATGACGTCCAATTGCCCGTCCGAATATCATTTTCTGCCTCCATCAGACGACGCGCAGTCGCAAGGAGCAGTCCAAAAGTAAGATCCGCTGTCGTTTCCGTCAACACGCCTGGCGTATTAGTCACAATAACACCACGTTCCTTCGCTACCTCAAGATCAATATTGTTATAGCCAACCGCTAAATTAGACACAACTTTCAACTTCGGCGCTATTTCAAACAATTCGCGATCGACGCTATCTGCCAAAACCGTCCAAAGCGCATCCGCTTCTGCAGCTTCTTTCAATAAAATATCGCGCGGTACCGATTCACTTTCCGACTCCCACATCCGCACATCGAACTTCTCTCGAAGTGGTGCTATCACGCTATCATCTAGCTTTCTTGTCACAAAGATTCTTAGTTTCATGAATATCCCCCTATTTTAACTATTTATAATAGTGTAACATATAAAGAGATTTATCTTCATGGCGCATCCATTGGCACTGTACATCATATCTATGCAGATAGTGAGGCGATTCTCGTCATTAAATCTATTTCATTACAAATGCGCATCTTTTTATATGGCGCTATTTTCGTTTCTTTACTAGCCATTGTCATCGGGATTTCATTCTACTTCACGATGTCACAGGGCATTGAACAACAAATTGGACAACGAGCGCTAAGCATTGCGAAAACAACTGCAGATCGTCCAGATATCCGTGCGGGGTTTGGACAAGAAAACCCATCGGATGCATTGCAGCCTATCGCTGAGGCAATCCGTCTAAAAACAGGGGCCGAATATATTGTCATAGGTAATACTGAAGGCATCCGTTATGCGCATCCCGTTGTTGAACGGATTGGAAAAAAGATGGTTGGCGATGACAATGAACGAGCCCTTGTTCTCGGCGAATCCTATATTTCAGAAGCGACAGGAACACTTGGAGCTGCCTTGCGCGGTAAAGCACCCGTCTTCGATAACAATGGTGATATTATCGGCATCATTTCAGTTGGATTTTTGAAAGAAAATAATTCTACAATTTTCTTTCAGTATGTTGATAACATTTCCTATATTGTTCTTATTGCTATTTTTATCGGCGTTATTTGTTCAAGCATCCTGGCTCGTAATATAAAAAAAGAATTATTCAATCTTGAGCCTGCAGAAATTGCTAATTTATTCACCGAACGCAACGCACTCATTGAATCGGTTCGTGAAGGAATTATCATGGTAGATGCAAAGGGAATCATTACGACTGTGAATGTTGCGGCATATGATACGTTATCTTTACCTGATCAGGTTGACCTGATTGGTGTAACCATTCAGGAAGTACTGCCGAATTCTCTTTTGCCAATTGTACTTGAAACCGGGGAGCAGCATCTTGATCGACCGATGGAAATTCGCGGTAAGAAGGTCATTGTCAACCGAATCCCTATTCGGGTTGGCAAACAAATCGTTGGAGCGGTTTCTACTTTCCGACTGCAATCAGATATTGATCGCCTTGCGATGGAGTTATCACAAGTAAAACGCTATTCGGAAGCATTACGGGCACAGACACATGAATACAATAACTTTTTATATACCATTTCCGGCCTTATTCAACTGAACTCCTATGACGAGGCTTTGAGTCTTATCCATCATGAAACTGCCGAGCATCAATCCCTCATTCAGTTCGTGACCAATCGCTTGCAGGATCCGTTTCTCGGTGGGATTGTCATCGGTTTTTTCAATCGAGCAAAAGAGTTAAAAGTTCGATTTATTCTGGATGAAGACAGCTTTCTTGCTAAATTACCATCACATTTAGAAAAAAATCATTTCGTTTCCATCATTGGTAATTTAGTCACTAACGCTTTTGAAGCAGTCGATTCCTATCCTAAGGACAAAAGAACAGTCCGTATTCTGATTATCGATAATGGAGAAGAGATATTGATGGAAATAGAGGATTCTGGACAAGGTATCGCCTCACATATGCTTGAGGCATTCTTCAAAGAAAGAGTTTCTACAAAAAAAGAGGCAGATCGTGGATATGGATTGATAAAAGTTGCTGATAACGTGAAAGATCTCGGGGGCTCCATCACGCTAGAAAAAGGCGACTTAGGCGGCGCGCTATTTATCATTTCTATTCCAAAAGGGGGAGTTTTGCATGACCGTTCCGATAGAGATTTTAATTATTGAAGATGACAAACGTGTCGCGGACATTCATCGACGATTCATCGAAAAAATTGAAGGCTTCACAGTTATTGGTTCAGCATACACCGGGGAAGAGGCAAAGGATTGGGTTTCAGCCTTACAGCCAGACCTTGTGTTATTAGATGTTTATTTACCTGACACGCTTGGCATCGAACTGATGACGTTCATTCATGAAAATAGTCCAGAAACCGATATTATTTTCATAACAGCAGCGGCAGAAATTGAAATTGTCAAAAGAGCCTACCGCCGAGGTGTTATCGATTATATTTTGAAGCCATTAACATTTGACCGTTTCCAAGAAAGTCTGCTTTCTTATAAAAACAAAAGGGAGACACTTGCTGGCGAAGGCACCATGCAGGAGGACTCTATCAAGCTTCTTTGGAATCAAACAAACACAACCGAACAAGACATAGATCCCGTTCCACCAAAAGGCATCGATCCGATAACAAAAGAAAAAGTGGTTCAACATATCGAAAAAATCGAAGGCGGAATTACTGCTGAAGCACTTGGAGTGGAAATCGGTGTGAGTCGCTCAACGGCAAGACGTTACCTCGAATACCTCGTCTCCGAGAAACGGGCATTTACGGAACTGTTATATGGATCAGTTGGACGTCCTGAAAGAAGGTACTTTATAAAAAAACGGTAAACAGTATGAACAAAATGACGTTTACTCCCATTATCAAACTTATTACCATAAACATTGAATTCAACCAATCTTCTGATAAATTGATGACAGGCGCTTGAAAGCGCTGTCATCAATTTTTATTTTAAGGGGGAGTAGAAAATGAAATGGAAAAAGTTTACGACAGTTGCACTAACAAGTTTATTGGCATTAAGTCTTGCAGCATGTACTTCAAGCGGCGGTAGTAGTAGTGAAAATGAGGGTACCGCTACTGCTGCCAAGGCTCCTGATTACCCAAAGAATAACATCACAATTGTTGCACCTTCAGGGGCTGGCGGTGGATGGGACTTAACTGCTCGAGCAATTGCGAAAACAATGGGCGAAACAAAGCTAGTCGAAAAGTCTATTACCGTTGAAAACAAACCTGGCGGTGGTGGCGCTGTCTACATGGCGGAATACGCTACGAAGGAAGCAAAAAATGATCATGTCCTACTTGTTAAATCTCCACCTATCCTAATCAATCATAATAAGGCGGAAGGAAACAGCCCTTATGGCTATAAAGATACAACACCTTTGGCACAGTTAACACGTGATTATGGAGCGATTGTTGTCAAAGCCGATTCGGAATTCAATACATTAAAGGATGTGTTGGAAGCGATTAAGGCTGACGCAACAGCTGTCACATTGGCTGGTGGATCCGCTCCAGGTTCTATGGACCATCTTGTCGGCGTACTTCCTGCATTCAAATATGGCATTGATCCAAAGACTGTCAAGTATGTCTCTTATGATGGTGGTGGTGAAGCCATTGCAGCGTTACTCGGTGGTAATGCGGATGTTATCGCAACCGATGCTTCTGCAATTGGATCCTATGTAAAATCTGGCGATGTCCGAGTTTTGGCTGTTAGTTCACTTGAAAGGCTAGAAGGCGAATTAGCAGATGTCCCTACCTTCCAAGAAGAAGGGATTGACGCAGAGTTCACAATTTGGCGTGGCTTATTCGGCCCGAAAGACATGTCCGAAGCTGCATTTAATTACTGGAACGACAATCTTAAAAAGATGGTCATGACAGATGAGTGGGCTGCCGAATTAGAGAAAAATGGTTGGGAGTATGAATATCGTGATTCTGCCGATTTCACTTCTTACTTAGAAGACCAAGATAAAGTCATCGTGGAATTGTTAACAGCGCTTGGCATGCAAAAATAACTGCTAGTATAGGCGGCTATAACGGCCGCCTTTTCTTTTAGGAGGTGGAAAAGACTATGAGTAAAACATTCGATCGATATGCCAGCATTGCCTTTTTATTAGTTGGTCTTGTCGTTGTCTTGGAAAGTCAAAAAATCCCTGATAGCGCATACGGATCAGCCGTAGGGCCAAAAATATTTCCAATGTGGCTTGGTGCCATTCTACTCATTTTGAGCTTACGTTTACTGTACGAAACGTTCAAGTACAAATCTGCATCGGCAACGAAAGAGAAATTTCAATATAAAAAATTTGCCATTATTCTTATTGGTGCTATTTTGTACGCATTTACACTTGAAAAGCTTGGCTATGTCATTTCAACATTCGGCTTCTTACTCATCGCCTTTCAAACGATGGAACGTGGTCGAATACTGCGGTCCATCCTGATTGCATTCGCATTTTCAGTTGGTATCTATTATTTATTTTCGGAACTTCTCGGCGGATCACTGCCCGGATTCCCTTCATTTTAAGGAGAAAGGAGGAACTTAAGCTATGAGTACATTACAATTTTTAGCGGATGGATTTGCAATTGCTTTTCAATGGCAAAATCTATTATTTGCCTTAGTCGGCGTCATCATCGGAACAGCTGTCGGTGTCCTGCCTGGCATTGGACCAATGAGCGGGGTTGCCCTTCTCATCCCAGTTACCGCAACAATCACTTCTGGTATGCCGACAAGCGCAGCAGCAGCTAGCTCTATTATTTTACTAGCCGGCGTCTATTACGGCGCCATGTATGGAGGCTCCACCACGTCTATATTGTTAAACACACCCGGTGAGTCATCATCCGTCGTCACAACACTTGACGGCTATCAGATGGCGAGACAAGGACGTGCCGGTGCGGCGTTAGCCATCTCGGCAATCGGCTCATTTTGCGCCGGAATCATTGCACTCATCGGCCTCGTCCTGCTAGCACAGCCGCTGTCCAAAGTTGCCGTAAATTTCGGTCCTGCTCAATACTTCTCTCTAATGCTATTAGGTTTAGCCGCAGTTAGTGGACTTGCTGGTAAGTCTATGACGAAGGCTTTAATCATGACTGTTTTCGGACTTATCCTTGGCACAATCGGCATTGATGCCGTTTCAGGAATTGCCCGCTTTACATACAATCAACCGATTCTTTTCTCTGGACTAGAATTTTTAACGATTGCTGTTGGTTTGTTTGCACTTGGTGAAGTGTTCAAAACTGTTTTAGAACGGGATAGCGAGGACGGTGCCATCGCAAAAATCAATCGAATTATGCCCACAAAACAAGATATGAAGGACAGCGCTGTCCCAATCGTGCGGGGCTCCCTACTCGGATTTTTCATCGGAGTTCTTCCAGGTGCAGGCGCAACACTTGCTTCTTTCTTCTCTTACATGACAGAAAAAAAATTCAGTAAAAACCCCGAAAGCTTCGGGAAAGGTAACATCGCAGGTGTAGCTGGCCCCGAATCAGCCAATAACGCAGCTTCTGGTGGCGCTATGATTCCTTTGCTCACATTAGGGATTCCGGGTTCCGGTACAACGGCAATCCTGATGGGCGCACTGATTATGTACAACATCCAGCCAGGTCCCCTTCTCTTTGACGAGCACCCTGAGGTCGCATGGGGACTGATTGCCAGTATGTTTATCGGTAACTTGATGCTGTTAGTACTCAATATGCCACTCGTCCGTGTGTTTGCGAAAGTCATTCAAACACCAAAGAAATACCTATTACCGATCATTGTTGCTATTTCATTTTTTGGCGTATACGCCGTGCAATACACCATTTTCGATTTGTATTTACTACTCGGATGTGGTGTAGCCGGTTATTTATTATCCAAAAATGATTATCCTGTCGCTCCACTCGTTTTAGCGCTCGTGTTAGGCCCGATGATTGAAAACAACATGCGCCGCGCCCTTACGATCTCAAACGGTGAATTCAGTATCTTCTTCACGCAGCCGCTATCACTAGTGTTTCTTATCGCTGCAGCAGCATGGTTACTTATTCCGTTGTTGCTAAAACTAAGAGGTCGTGCGGTTATTGTGGAAGAGGAAGGTTAATAGTTAAATATAAAAAAGGCATTACCCACTCTATAACCCGAGTGAATAATGCCTTTTTATTTTACTCCGGTAGCGCCTCACCCACCAATATAACTCATACCAATCTTCTTACGATTTTTCGCCGTCTGCTCCGTCCGTTCATCCGAATAGCGATCCGCGCGGCGTTGCCAAACACCCGAAATCGAGTCAAGCAACTCCGCATCCGACAATCCGCTGCGAATCAATTCCCGCAGATCGAATCCATCTGAAGCAAACAAACACGTATACAATTTACCATCCGATGACAACCTCGCCCGTGTGCAAGTCGAACAGAATGATTCCGAAACAGATGTGATGAAGCCAACCTGTGCACCGTTTTCCGTATACCGATAGCGTTTCGCAACTTCCCCGTAATAATCCTGATCAGCAGATTCCATTTCATATTCAGCTTTCAGCATCTCGTAAATCTCTTTTTTCGTAACCACCTTTTCAAAGCTCCAGCCATTGTCATTGCCAACATCCATAAACTCGATGAAGCGCAGCGTAATGGCTCGCTCTTTAAAGTAGGCCGCCATCGGTAGAATTTCACCCTCATTGACGCCTTTTTGAACGACCATATTGACTTTAATTTCAAAGCCAATTTTTTGTGCATAATCGATATTGGAAAGAATGAGCTCCGGTTTAATGCCCCGCCCGTTTAATTTGCCGAAAATCTCTGGGTCTAATGCGTCAAGGCTCATATTTAAACGACGAAGGCCTGCGTCATAAAGCCGCTGTGCGTATTGCTTGAGTAGGACGCCATTCGTCGTCAAACCGATATCTTCAATGCCTTCAATCCCCATCAGCTTCGCAATCAATTCAGGAAGATCACGGCGCATTAACGGTTCGCCTCCTGTTAAACGAAGCTTTTTGACGCCCAATGAGGCAAACAAACGTGAAAATCGTTCAATTTCTTCAAACGACAGCAATTCTTTTTTCGGTAAAAATACATAATCATCACCGAATATTTCCTTCGGCATGCAATAGGAACATCTGAAGTTACAGCGGTCTGTTACCGATATCCGTAGATCTCGAATCGGTCGTCCCAGCTTATCTACGATTGCTTCCATCTACTCAGCCCCTTTCCAATACCTCAGGTGTATTCATATTTGTAAACACCCGCTTTTCATCGTCCGTCAACAAACTGCCATCTATCCACCTAACTCCGCTGCTTTTAAGAACAGGCATGACACGTAATTGTCCATTATCCAATGCTTCTCGGAGATTGCCTTTCACACTACGATCCCAAATAGACACTAGCGGATGTTGCCGCCCATCTACGACAACCGCCGTTACAGCTTGTTCGTGTTGCACCAATAACTTCCCGATTACCGCTTCATCGACATATGGCATATCGCAAGGCAACACGATATAGCGGTCCGCTTCCACAGATTCCATCGCAGACAGGATCCCTGCAAGCGGACCGAGTCCTGCAAATTCAGCTACATCAGTAATGACCCCTACCTCGACAGGATAGTTGTCGACAAGCTCTGGGCGAGTCACGATTATCACTTCATCACAGCACACTTTCAAAGCATCTATCGCAATCTCGTAAAAATATCGCTGACCTAGCTTCGCAAATGCTTTTGGAGAACCGAATCGTCTTGACTCCCCACCTGCAAGTACGATGCCGACTGTCCTCATCATCCTCCACTTACCGGGGGAATAAAGGCGCAAATATCACCCGATCGGATTACATCTTCCTTCAAAGCATACTCTTCATTGACCGCAACATGCATCGTATCTTTGCCAAAACCCGGATAAGTAGCTTCTGCCCAATCCAACAATTCTGTCACTGTCATGGATTGTTGTTCAATTGTTTCTTCTGCCTTGCCCGTTAATTCGCGTAGTCTGGCAAAATAATTTACTTTGATCACTGTTCTACACTCCCCTTTTCAGGATACTTTTTCTGTCCACCAATCCACTCTTCGCCGTCTTCCCAAATCTCTTTCTTCCAAATGGGCACGACTTCCTTAATGCGTTCGATGGCATATTCATTCGCCTCATAGGCTGCTTTTCGATGTGGTGACGATACGGCGATGAGTACAGCGATATCAGAAATATGCATCTCACCAATTCGGTGCGCTATCGCTACTTTCACCCCTGGCCATTTAGCCTCCATTTCAGCACCAATTTGCGCTAATTTCTTTTCCGCCATCGGAACGTACGCCTCATATGCCAAATATAATGTACGAACTCCGTGTGTCCATTCCCGCACATGCCCCGTAAAAACTGTTACAGCGCCTGCACCCGCATGGAGAACATAATCCGAATATTTCTGTGTATCAATCGGTGTTTCCACAATTTCAAACGGTTTCATTGTCAACCTCCTCCATCCACTCAAGGAACCAGTGATCCAGTTGCTCGACATCCGTCCTTGATGCGATACGTCTACTGCTCGCCACAATTTCTGGACAACCGATAACCAGCTGAATGCCCGACAAGTTCTGCAAGGACTCCCAATCTTCCGCATTCCTTAACAAAACCACTTTATCCCCTTGTTGTTCCTTATACCCTTCTACAAGTAAAATAGTCGGCCGCCTCATTGCCACCGTCTCTTTCAGCTCCGCGAACTCCGGCTCTTCATTGACCAGCAATTGAACCGCACCGCCGCCTGCAACGACCGCAATATCTGCTCCACTGTCGAAAAATTGCATCGTATCCGTCGAAGCATCCGGCATGGCAGGTTGTCCGCCATGACCATGATGCTTCAATACCGCAACTGATAGTCCCTTTTCTTTCAATAAACGAACCCATCTCGCAACGAGTGTCGTCTTGCCACTGTTTTTAAAGCCCACAATATGAAGCGTCTTCATAACGTCCATTCACCAACGCCTTGTTCGGCTCCAAGTAACAAAACATCAACCTGCATACCTGCTGTAAAACCGCGCGTCCCACCAGGTAAGACAATTAGACAATTCCCTCGTGCGATAGAAGACACCGCATTTGATTTATTAAAACCGGCAGGCACTGCAACAATTCCTTCGGGCGTCATATCCCAAATTGCACGAACAAAGCGCGTGAACGGATTTGGTTTTAAGTAATCCTCACCAAGCTTCGCTGTCATGCGCGGCATATACGGCGCCGTTCCGCCCATCATCCCTATAATTGCCGGTCGAGCGAACAATTCAAACCCCGTAAAACAAGCTGAGGGATTGCCCGACAAACCAAACAATAGCCGATTCCCAAGCACAGCGACCGTCGTCACACTACCTGGCCGCATCGCCACCTTGTTGAATAAAACCTTAGCACCTAAACGCTCATAAATCGCAGGTAAATAATCATAATCACCGACCGAAACACCACCCGTTGTAATGAGGATATCCGTTTCAGTGAGCGCTTGTTCAACAATTGCCGTGCATGCATCCAAATCATCCACCTGCATTCCATAGGACTGATAGCGAATGCCCATGCGATCCAGCTGTGCCGCGATCATTGGACCGTTTGAGTTACGTATTTTTCCTGGCACCAGCTGCTCATCTACTCCTAACAGCTCTGTCCCTGTCGATAAAATCCCAACAGTAGGGCGCTTAGCCACTTCCACATGTGCATAACCGAACGTCGCGAGAAGTGCAATTGTCCCCGGATGAATGACCGTTCCCGCCTCTATTAACGGCTCGCCTTCTTTTGCATCTTCGCCTTTAAAGGAAATATTTTCACCAGAAGTGAATGCCTTTCGTAATGTAAAGCCGTCTGCTTGCTCAACAGTTTGCTCTAACATTACTACCGCATCCGCATTGTCGGGAATCGGTGCGCCCGTCATAATTCGGTAGGCTTCCCTTTCGCCGATTGCTCGCTCTGCCACATAGCCAGCTCCGATTTCACCAATGACATCGAATGCAACCCGATTATCACCCGATGCGCCAGCTGTATCTTGTGCACGAACTGCAAAGCCATCATACGGCGATCGATTAAAAGACGGGACATCATGCCGCGCGATAATTGGTTGGGCAAGAATTCTACCATATGTATGTTCAAGCGGAACCATTTCCGTTCCAAGTATATGTATATGCTCCATCACAAGCCGAACTGCCTCTGCTACCGGAATTGGTTTTCTCATTTCTACCATGCTAATCCCTCACATTCTTCTGGTATACTAACAGTATATTGTTCGAAAGGAATGAATCCATTGTCTGAACTCACACATTTTAACGAACAAGGACGCGCAAAGATGGTTGACGTTTCCGATAAAACCGAAACGATTAGAACAGCTATTGCAGCTTCCTCGATTATCGTCAATAAAACCATCCATTCTCAAATTACGGAAGGGACAAATAAGAAAGGTGATGTCTTTGCAGTTGCCCAAGTAGCCGCAATCATGGCGGCAAAAAACACATCTGCGATTATTCCGATGTGCCATCCGATTCCCTTAACAGGCGTCGACATTCGATTTGAATGGAACATCGATGAGATAATCGCACATTATGAAGTCCACATCCAAGCTGAAGCCAAAACAAAGGGTATAACAGGTGTAGAGATGGAGGCACTTACTGCTGCTTCTGCCGCTGCACTCACCATTTACGACATGTGTAAAGCTGCCGGTAAAGAGATGATCATCGGCCCGACCATGTTAGTTCAAAAAACAGGCGGCAAAAATGGCGATTATCATCGACAGTTATGAGGATGCGTAAAGCATCCTTTTTTTAGTCGTCTAGACTCCAGCGCTTGTCAGGGCTGAACAGGCGCTTGCGCTTTTGTTAGTCGTCTAGATGCTTCGTCAGCTCGTGAATAATATGAGGTAGCTCAAGCACAACCAGCTTATCCATCGCTAAATTCACTGCCTTTTCTGAACCCGGAAGTGCAAATACCACTTTTTCTTTCACAGTCCCAGCAATTGCCCTACTTAGCAGTGCTTTCGATCCAACATCCTCTGTATAGCTCAAATAACGGAACAATTCACCAAAACCATCGAGTGTTTTTGTAAAATAAGGTGTGAGCGTTTCAACCGTAACATCACGGAAACCAATGCCCGTTCCGCCTGTTGTAATAATGGCATTCACATTGGGATTTCTCAGCCATTCCTCTACTATCGACTCAATTTCCATTTTATCATCCTGGCATATCCATGTTTCAAAAATTTTATGACCAGCTATTTCAAGCTTAGTCCGGATTGTCCAACCACTTCGGTCATTCGCAATATTCCGTGTGTCACTAATCGTCAACACACAGCAAACCAACTGCTTTTCTTCATTATGTACAGTCGACAAAAGACTTCCCCCACTTCATCCAAAAAATTGGTGGTACAGTTTGCGTCCAACCTTCATATCCTTTAATCCGTGAATTAATAACCTTCCATTGCCAAATAAAATACAGCGATAACCACTCGCATGAAATTCTATAAAAAAAGGGGTTACTTTATAAGGTGTACCTAAACGCTTGGCGACATTTTCTCCATCTGTTATCGTCAAAGGACGTGCACTATCCGGGATAATCTGCACAGTATCCCTACCACATAAAACTGCATATCCAGTTCCGTCTGCGCGATGTAGCGTTGGGTATGTTGGCGTCTTGCCACATGTTTCACATACTTCGCTACGCATACGGGAAATCCCTGCTTCGACATGCGTATTGTTCCAAACATCAAAATGATAGACTTTCGTTCGCATTGCCTCTTCATTCCCCGTCAGCCATTTTAACGCTTCTGCACTTTGATGTGCGGCAGCAATTTGCACTGCTGGTGCGATAATCCCTGCCGTATCACATGTTTCATTGACAGACGGTAATACCGGAAGTAGGCAGCGGAAGCAAGCAGTCTTCCCTGGAATGAAGGGAAAAACCGTACCTGAACTACCTACACATGCCCCGTACACCCAGGGAATACCTATTTTCCATGCGATATCATTCATCAGAAGACGCGTTTCAAAATTATCCGTCGCATCCATAATCAAATCAGCATCTTTTGTGATGTCTTCTATAAGTGGTCCGTCAATGTGGTCGAGCACTGTTACGATGTCAACGTCTTGCCGAATGTCTTTCAACCGTCTTTCAGCTGCCACCACTTTCGGTACACCCTTACGTGCATCTTGTTCGACAAATAGTTGTTGCCTTTGTAAATTTGTTGCTTCGACATAATCTCGATCTGCAATCGTCAATTTACCAACACCCGCTCGCACAAGTGTCTCTGAAATAGCCGACCCTAATGCGCCACAGCCAATGATGACAACATGGGATGCACTTAACTTATCCTGTCCAAGCTGTCCTACTGGTTTAAACAGTACTTGTCTTGAATAACGGTTTTCCAAATAGATCACCCTCTACTCATTATCAATTACGCCTTGGCGTGATTGCGTCCAGATTTTGAATTGCGCTTGCGCAATTAACTCCCTTCAAAATCTGTGACATCCGCCGGAGGCTTTATCTTCAATCGGTGGGCGACCCACCGATTGAAGATAAAATGAAGCGAGGGCTTCCGGTCAATTTGACCGGCTGCCCTCTTCGCCTGGAGGCGTTATATCGCTGAACGTCCCAACGTATCGGATTGGTTCTCCAGAGTCATCTGTCACCGCATTGATGGACAGAAACTCTAAATATTCTTCTCCATTTTTCTTCTTATTCCAAACCTTTCCTTGCCAAGAGCCCTCTTGCCCAATCTGACTCCACATCGTCGTGTAGAACTCTGAGGATTGTCTGCCAGAGCTAAGTATATTCGGGTTTCTTCCAACTACTTCTTCTGGAGTATAGCCTGTGAGCTTTGTAAAAGCCGGATTCACTAACTCAATGGTACCCGCAGGATTCGTTACGAGAATTCCTTGTCCAGTCGAATTAAACACTTCCGTAGCACTCGAGACGCGGTCCATATAATAGAGCCAAACGACAAGCACTAAACTTGCAAGCGCCACTTGAGAAAATGCCATGAAACCAATCGAATAGGATCCTGTCAATGTAAAGATGGCAGATAATAATAATGGCGGGAAAAATCCACCTAAACCACCCATCATAGATACAATTCCGTTGACAATACCTGCCTGCTTGTTGAAATAGAAAGGCACAAGTTTAAAAATAACCCCGTTCCCAATTCCAGCTGAAGTCGCAATCAACATACTTGCAATTGTATACAACAGAATCGACGGTGAAAATGCAAGTAAAAATGATGCAAATGTTAAAACGGAAAAAACACCCATTAACAGAAACAATGGTTGGAATTTATCTGCAAGCCATCCGCCAACCGGGCGAAGGAATGTCGCCACCACAATAAATCCAGCTGTCCGCATCCCTGCATCCACTTTATCTAACTCGAAAAAAGTGACCAAAAAGTTTGGCAAGAATATCGTAAAGGCAACGAATGAACCAAACGTGATGAAATAGAATAACGAGAAGAACCACAGCTTCTCATTTTTATAGACACCTTTAATTTGCTCTACAATAGGTGTTTTCACTTTCACTTCTTTACGATCACCAAATATGAAGTTTAATGCCGCAAAAACCAATAGTATAATCAGATAAAATTTAACAGTCATCGACCAACCGACTTGTGTGGCAATGACAGGTGCTGCGAATGTGGATACCGCTGTCCCCACATTCCCCATTCCATAAATTCCGTTGACGAGACCATGCTTCTCTTTCGGGTAATACTTCGGTAATGATGTAACCCCTACGGAAAACACAGCTCCACCAATTCCCAGTAATGTTCCACCAATAATTAAATCTGTAAACGTTGACGCTTCACTTATATAGAACACTGGAAATAGCAATAATATGAAACTTACTAAAAAGATTACTCTGGCACCAAATACATTCGCATAGTAGCCTAACGGAATTCTAAGAATAGACCCTAACACGACTGGCACAGCCGTTACAATAGCAAGTTTTTCCGCTGGAATTGCAATATCTTCTGTAATGAATGGCAGCAGTGAAGATATGAGTACCCATACCATGAAACCGACTACTAAGTTCGCCGTCTGCAACGGCAACTGTGCTTTTCTAATCATCCCAATCAGTCCAATCCTAATTAATTGCTAATGCTATAACTCGATTGTAACGACTGCAATTCTTAAAAACTATCGGGTTCTCCCTCTAAAGCGCTAGGGAAATCCCTAACCACTAACCTTTGTCACAGAATAGACGTATAAAGCTGCTCGTAAAGCTTATCCTGCTCTTCAATTCGTAAAATATTGTTAACCATTGGGAACAGAATCGACTCTTCCTTCACGAAATGGACTGTAATCACCTCGAACGCTTCCCCCGCATCCCGAACGACATCCTTCATATTTTGCATCGTCAGGCTAGTTAAATCTCCCCGAGTATGATGCAGGAAATGACCAATATACGCATCGATTTCTTCATGTTCTTCTTCAGTTGCATTAACAGGTCCTTGTTCAGTACCTACGTACTTAGCTAGTAAGGGAAAAAGGAATTCCTCCTCTTTCTCCGTATGATTTTTCAATGGGTCAATAAACTCGATTATTAGCTTTCGAAGAGTCTGTAATGCCTCATGCCCTTCTTCAAGCGTGTACATATCGCGTTCAAAAGCAAGGACGATTAAATGCCATCCTTCCATTACATGCAACAAATAATTATGCTCATTTTCTAGTACACGCAATGCAGGTAAATCAAACTTGAACTTCTTCTCTTTCGCCACCGATTCCGCACCTCACCTTTAAAAGTTTAGAAACTTTTTCTTCAATGCATATTCAACGAGTTCAGGACGACTTTTCAGCTGAAGCTTTTCCATAATTTTAGATTTATGTGCTTCCACTGTTTTAACCGATATATATAGTTTTTCTGCAATTTCTTTATTGCCATACCCTTTTGCTACAAGTGGTAAAACTTCGATTTCACGCTTAGACAGAATTTTGTATGGGTCTGTTTCTATGCCATCTCCATCTTTTTTGACGAACTCTCGGACGAGTGACGTCGCCATTGTTGGGTGGATGTACGTCCCCCCTTCATGGACAATACGAATTGCATCGAATAATTCTTCGTCTGGAGAGTTTTTCAAGACATAACCTGATGCCCCATTTTTCAAGACGTGAAATAAATATTCCTCATCGTCATACATCGTTAAAATAAGAATTTTAGTTTCCGGAAAATCCTCTTTAATTTTCCCCGTTGCAATGAGACCGCTTTCCCCGGGAGGCATACTTAAATCCATCAGTAGCAGATCAGGACGATGCTTGGCGACTAAATTATATGCCTCCAAGCCATCTGCGGCAGTTGCCACGACTTCCATATCGTTTTGAAAGTTTAAAATGTGCATAAACCCACTACGAACGACTGCGTGATCATCTGCAATTATGATTTTCAATCGTCGATCACTCCTTTGTTAATGGTATTTCTAGTCGAACAATAGTGCCTTTCCCTAATTCAGAAAGGATGATAATATCCCCTCCAACTAGCGCAGCTCTTTCCCGCATGCCATACAAACCTAGTCCAGTACCCCTCGGATCATTGGCATTCAAATCAAAACCTTGCCCTTCATCAACAACATGCAATTTCAAGTAGCCACCCTTCTCAAATAGACGAACGGTAATTTCATCTGTATTTGCGTATTTCAACGCGTTAAACACAGCCTCTTGGCAAATTCGATACACAACCGTTTCAATTTCCCCGCCATATCTTTTTGACTGAAGCTCAGAAGTAAAGTGGACAACTAACCCATAATTTTTTTCAATCCATTTAAAATGTGTTCTAAACGCTGCCTCAAGCCCCAAATCATCTAAGGTCGCAGGGCGTAATTCAACGGAAAGGTGACGAATATCATCTAATAGTCTCATCAGTGAGCCTTCTGTCTGTTGAACTTTCTTCATTACCTCTGTATCGATATTCATATATTTCAACACACGTAATTCAACCAACGAGCTCAGCATTTCCTGTGCCACACTATCATGAAGCTCCCGAGAAATCCTTTTCCGTTCATCTTCCTGTGCTTTTATAATATTTTTCATCATCATTTTTTGGTTTAGTGATTCCTGCGTTTTATATTGCTTGGTCAAATCGCGAAGCATGAAAACACGGATACCATTTTCTTCATCAATGGTCTGGTAGCTACCCGTATACGGAGTAACTCCTTTGCCTTTCGTATCCAAGTATACCTGGAAAGAGCTTAAATCCTGTTGCGGGTTTTTGATATAACACGCCAAGCATGTTTGCAGCTCCTGCTCACTTGTATACCCTTTACAAGACAAACAAATGGCCTCATTATCCCCCACCGCTATACGGTCAAGTACTTCAGGATCTAGAATAAGCTCGGCAGCGCTATTCATCGAAATCACCTTTCGATAACGATCAAAAAAGAAGATAGGTTCAGCTGAATTGTTATACATCTTCAGTAACAAATCAGATAACTGAAAATCTGCTAGGCGTATCAATCCTTCACCTTCTCCCTGTTGTAAAACGGACCAAAATTCGAACCGATTACTTCTTTAAAATTCTCAAATTCTTGTGATGATAATTTCTTCCCGTCACGATATCCGACGAGTAATACACCTTTAACCCAATTATATTTATATAAAGGAATTGCACCGAAACTCTTTAATCCTTCCGAAACGACAATTGGATAATTGTACAAGTTTCTCTCCTCGAGCGTTTCTTCCACATCCTCCACCAGAAACGGCTTACCCGTCTTGAAAACATGTCCGGCAACACCTTTTCCGGTTTGCAAAACTATCCTTCGATAACGCTCACTTTGATTGCCCGTTACAAACTTCCATTTTAGTTCAAAATGGCGTTCAGCTGATTGTACAAGCGCCACTCCAACAAAATCGAAACCAAATTGGGCTCTTAAACATTCGATTTCTTCTTGGTATTTAAAACCATTTAATTCGTCCATAATCTATACTCCCTACATAGAAAAAAAAGGCTGTTGCGGCCTTTTCTCTCCATCAATTCACTTTATTCTTTCTATATAGGATATAGCTTCTTCCAACATAATTCAACGGAACACTCCAAACGTGAACAAGCCTTGTAAAAGGCCACATTGCAAAAATAAGAAATCCAGATAATACATGTAACTGAAAAGCGACTGGAACAACTGACATCAAATTTGCCTCAGGACGTAAAATAAGCAACGAACGGAACCACACCGAAATCGAATCACGATAATCAAAATCAGGCTGTGCAGCAGTTGTTGCAACCACACTGTAAATCCCTAAAAATACAATCAGTAATAGTAATGTATTGACGATTAAATCAGAAGCAGACGACAACTTACGAACATTTTTCAGCATAAAACGTCTAGCCGTCAAAATAAGCATACCTGCAAGCGTGACAAATCCAAAGAATCCTCCAACCCAAACAGCTCCCATATGGTACAAATGGTCACTCACACCAAGTGCACGAGTCCATTCCTTAGGGATACCAAGTCCTACAACATGACCGGCAATAACGGGAATGATTCCTATATGGAATAACACACTTCCAATCATTAATTGCTTTTTCTCGATAAATTCACTAGATTTTGCCGTCCAACCAAATTTGTCGTTACGATATCTAAATATATGTCCCACAATAAATGTCACTATACAAACATAAGGGAAAATGACCCATAAAAACTGATTAGTCATTGGCTGGTTCCTCCTGACGGATACAAGACTTAAATGTTTCCCTCATCCCCTTAATCAAATGGAAGTAAGGGCTATTATGCTTCTCAAGTGCTTTCATCAAATTGTACGATCCATCCTCCATAACCGCTAGAAGCATCGAAAAACTTTGTTGTGCTCTTGGATCACCTAACCACTCAGCTGCATAAATGAACTCACACATGAGCGGTAAAAAATCAGATAGTTCTCCATCTGGCATATTCAAACCAAACATTTCATACAATACTTTCAGCTTCGCCAACATCTGACCACGTTCTTTAGCATCTGCATACTTCACATAGGTCATGAATAATGTTGTTTCTGTTTGAAAGTCAAACGTATACGTATACATCTCCTGAATTTCATCAAGACTATAATCATGCATCAAATCCCAAAATACTTTAATATCAGCATAAGCCGGGTCGGAAGAGTCAAATGACTCCTCCAATACCGACGGATGAAATGTAAGCTTTTCAGGATAAGACAACTGATCTGCAAAGAAACCAAAAGTTTGCTTTACTTCGTACAATTTCTTCAGATCAATCACGCCAGATCCCCCCGTAGAAGTTCTCTTCATAAATTTCCTTACCTGTTTTCGTTGGTACTGCTGGACTACAACCATCACAATCGCCATTTTCGCCCATACCCGTGTAGCTAAATTGACTTGGTGATGATGATGGATCCATTGCGTAATCTCCTGCCATATCTGTATAACCAGCAGATCCTTGAGAACGATACATATTCATATGACCTTCTTTATGAGCAGTCGGAATGACAAAGCGATCCTCATATTTTGCAATCGCAAGCAAACGATACATCTGCTTTGTTTGTTGGGCCGTAAGTCCAACCCGCTCTAGACGCGACTCATCAAATTCTTTCCCAGAAGACATGGCACGCATATAAGAACGCATCATAGCCATTCTTTGCAAGCCTTGCTTCACAGTTTCGGCATCTCCAGCTGTCAACATATTCGCTAGGTATTGAATCGGTATACGCATTTCATCAATTGCTGGGAAAATCATATCAGGATTTTTGATAGAATCTTTCCCTTCAAAATAGTTCATGATTGGGCTAAGTGGTGGCACATACCAAACCATCGGTAGCGTTCTGTATTCTGGATGAAGTGGGAATGCCAGCTTATACTCGATTGCTAGTTTATAAACGGGCGAGTTTTGTGCAGCCTCAATCCACTCTTCCGATATGCCATCTTTTCGTGCTTGCTCTATAACCGCTGGATCATTTGGGTCTAAGAACAAATCACATTGTGCTTTGTACAAATCTTTTTCATCCGGTGTCGAAGCTGCTTCTAGTACACGGTCAGCGTCATAAAGAAGAACACCCAAATAACGAATACGACCCGTACATGTTTCAGAACAAACCGTTGGTAGACCAGATTCAATACGTGGGAAGCAGAATGTACATTTCTCTGCTTTATTTGTTTTCCAGTTGAAGTACACCTTCTTGTACGGGCAACCCGTCATACAATAACGCCATCCGCGACATGCGTCTTGGTCAACAAGGACAATCCCATCCTCATCACGCTTATAGATTGCGCCAGAAGGACAAGATGCCACACAGCTTGGATTTAAACAGTGCTCGCAAAGACGTGGCAAGTACATCATGAATGCCTGTTCAAAGTTGAATTTTATATCCTCTTCAATCTTTTGGATATTCGGATCTGTCGGTCCAGTAATATGTGCCCCTGCTAACTGATCTTCCCAGTTCGGTCCCCATTCCAGGTCCATATATTCCCCTGAAACAACTGATTTTGCACGTGCAACAGGTGTATGCTTACTATCACCTGCCATCGTTAATTTTTCATAGTCATAAGTCCATGGCTCGTAATAATCCTTCATTTCCGGCATGTCTGGATTATAGAAAATTTTACCTAATGCAATTTTCGATAGTTTAGAACCCGACTTCAATTCCAATTTTCCATTGTTCAGTTTCCAGCCGCCTTTATAAAGCTCTTGGTCTTCCCAACGTTTTGGATAGCCAATTCCCGGCTTTGTTTCTACGTTGTTAAACCACATATACTCGGCACCTTCACGGTTCGTCCAAGTAGTTTTACATGTGACACTACACGTATGACAGCCAATACATTTGTCAAGATTCATAACCATTGCAACTTGTGCTTTAATCTTCAAGCCAGTTTACCTCCTTCATCTTGCGGACTGCGACGTAGACATCCCGCTGATTTCCGATTGGTCCATAATAGTTAAATCCATAACTTAACTGCGCGTAACCACCGACCATTTGTGTTGGTTTCATATGAATACGTGTAGGCGCATTATGACTACCGCCGCGTTCTTCCGTAATTTCAGAGCCAGGTACTTGAATATGCTTGTCTTGTGCGTGATACATGAACATCGTACCTTTTGGCATTCTATGACTGACAACTGCCCGTGCCGTTACAACACCGTTTCGATTGTAAACCTCCAACCACTGGTTATCGTCAATATCATGCTCTTCCGCATCCTCGTTGGAAATCCATACTGTAGGACCCCCACGGAATAGCGTTAGCATATGCTGGTTATCTTGATAGGTCGAGTGAATATTCCACTTACCATGCGGTGTCAAATATCTTAGTACAAGAGAATCCTGTCCGCCGATAATTTGCTTATCACGTGGTCCAAATACCATTGGTGGTAATGTTGGTTTATAGACCGGCAATGCTTCTCCGAAATCAAGGAATAGCTCGTGATCAATATAGAAATGCTGTCTTCCTGTCAGTGTTCTGAATGGCACCAGTCGCTCGATATTCGTTGTAAATGGTGAATATCGACGTCCCATCTTATTAGATCCACTAAACACGGGTGTCGGAATAACTTCACGAGGCTGTGCGGTAATACTAGCAAACGTAAAACGTTCCGCAGCTCTGTCTGCCGAAATATCTTTCAACTCAACGCCTGAATCTTGTTCTGCTGCTTCATATGCCTTTTGCGATACTCGACCATTTGTTGCAGATGATAATGTCAGCATTGCTTCAGCAGCATGTTTCGCTGTATGCAATTTCGGCAATCCATTTTTGATGGTTTCATCAAAATAAGTGCCGTTGATGCCTTTCATCATTTCGTATTCTTCTGCAACAGAGAAGCTAACGCCATGCGCACCGACTTTTCCTGTTGATAATAAAGGACCGAGAGTGACGTATTTATCGTAAACTTTCGTATAATCACGCTCGACAATTGTCATACCAGGCATTGTTTTCCCTGGAATCGCTTCGACTTCGCCTTTTCTCCAGTCTTTCACTTCGCCATAAGGCTGAGCAATTTCCTGAATAGAATCATGAGCCAGTGGAGTCGTGACAAGATCCTTGTAAACGCCTGGCAGATGAACTTTCGCCATTTCCGAGAACGTCTGCGCAATCGAGCGATAAATATCCCAGTCCGAACGTGATTCCCATAGTGGGTCTACTGCCGGGTTAAATGGATGCACAAAGGGGTGCATATCCGTTGATGAAAGATCCACTTTCTCATACCAAGTTGCTGCTGGAAGAACGATATCTGCATACATCGGAGTTGCTGTCATACGGAAATCCAGTGCAACAAGTAAATCAAGCTTCCCTTCCACTTCATCACGCCATACCATTTCTTCTGGTTTTACCTCATCATTTGGAGAAGCTAGCAAACCATCAGATGCTCCGAAAAGGTGTTTCATGAAGTATTCCTGTCCTTTTGCAGAACTAGAAACTAAGTTAGAACGCCAAATGAATAGTGAGCGTGGGAAGTTTTCCGGTGCGTCAGGGTCTTCTACAGCGAATTGCAAGTCGCCCGACTTTAATTGTTCAAGTGTGTGGCCGACAATTTCTTGTGTTGTCGTTTTCCCTAATGCCGCTGCTTCTTCAGCAAATAGTAAACTATTCTTATTAAACTGCGGATAGGATGGTAGCCAACCTAGTCTTGCAGCCAAGACATTATAGTCAGCTGGATGCTCATAACGCGCTTTTCCAGCAGTTGGTGACATTAGCACTTCTGCTCCAGCTTCCTCGTACTTCCACTGATTCGTTGCATAGTAGAAGAATGACGTTGCATTTTGTAGACGTGGTGGCGCTTGCCAGTCTCTCGCAAAGGCAATCGTGCTCCACCCTTCAATCGGACGACATTTTTCCTGACCAACATAATGTGCCCAGCCGCCGCCATTGACACCTTGGGAAGCTGTCAGTGTTACTAGATTTAAGATTGATCTATAAATCGTGTCACTATTAAACCAGTGATTAATACCGGCCCCCATAATAATCATGGAACGACCACCCGTATCGAGGGAGTTCTGTGCAAATTCACGTGCAATTTGTGTCACAAGCTCCGGTTTAACGTTAGTGATTTTTTGTTGCCAAGCTGGTGTATAAATGGAGTCAACATCGTCATAGCCAGTCGCTTCTAAATCACTGCCGATACGACGCACGCCATATTGACTCAGCATTAAATCGTAAACAGTTGCGACAAGTCTTTCTGTCCCATCTGCAAATGTTACTTTTTTCGTAGGAATCGGACGCTTAAATGTCCCATTCGCAATATTGTCAAAGTAAGGGAAGACCATTTCTGTCCACTCTGCACCATGATCTGCAACAGATAATGCAGGTTCAACGCGCGTCCCATCTGCGTTATCAAGAATTAGATTCCATTTAGCATCCTCTTCCCAACGCTGCCCCATTGTACCGTTCGGAACGATGATTTCGTCCGTTGTTTCATCGAAAATAACCGGTTTCCATTCTGCGTGTTCTGAAGCGCTACCAAGGTCACTAGCCCTTAAGAAACGACCCGCTTTGTATGACCCTTCATGCTCATCCAGCATAATTAAGAACGGCATATCCGTATATTGCTTCGCATAATTGAGGAACATTGGCTCTTTCCGTTGCTCATAGAATTCATCTAAAATAACATGCGTCATCGCTTGTGCAACGGCTGCGTCCGTACCAGGATTTGCAGCAATCCAATCATCAGCATGTGTCACACTTTCTGCATAATCCGGTGCAACAGATACAACCTTTGTACCTTTGTAACGAACTTCCGTCATGAAGTGTGCATCTGGTGTTCGTGTCAGTGGTACGTTAGATCCCCACATAATAATATATCCTGCATTAAACCAGTCACTCGATTCAGGAACGTCTGTCTGCTCACCCCAAATTTGTGGAGAAGCTGGCGGTAAATCTGCATACCAGTCATAAAAACTAAGCATTTCCCCACCCAAAAGGGAGATGAAACGTGCACCTGACGCATAACTAACCATCGACATTGCCGGAATCGGTGTAAACCCGGCGATGCGGTCTGGACCATATTTTCGGATTGTATAAATGAGTTGTGCGGAAATAAGCATCGTAGCATCGCGCCAATTGACACGGACATGTCCACCTTTTCCACGGGCTTTTTTGTATTCATTCGCTTTTTCGGGATCTTCCACAATGCTTGCCCATGCTTTCACAGGGTCCTTCATTTCAGTCAATGCTTGACTCCACATCCGCCATAGTTTCCCTCGAATATAAGGGTACTTCACGCGAAGTGGACTATATTCATACCAAGAAAACGAAGCACCACGCGGGCATCCACGAGGCTCAAATTCAGGCATATCAGGACCACAAGAAGGGTAATCAATCTGTTGGTTTTCCCAAGTAATAATGCCGTTTTTCACAAACACTTTCCAACTACATGATCCGGTACAGTTGACACCATGTGTTGTACGTACTACCTTGTCATGCGACCAACGTTGACGGTACATATTCTCCCAATCTCGGCTTTTCTCTTCTAGAATTGACCAATTCCCTGAGTAGCGTTCAATGGGTTTGAAGTATCGTAGTCCACTTTTCAGTACACTTTTTTTCTTCATCGAGAAAACTCACTCCTTTTCAGAATAATGAACCAATGAGGGATTACATCATTACGTTCATTCATATACCCCTAATTCTATAGATTAATCCAATACCTTCCTATTAGGGAAAGTCCTATATCACATATGGAGTTCCCTCATTCGACAATAAAGAAATGCGGAGGGCGCCCGTTTAGATGCACGGGTGCCCAGAGCTAGACAAAAAAAGCTACCCGAGGGCAGCTTTTTTGAATATTACTTATTAGATTGCAGCACGTACTCGATCGAATAGAACGTTATTTTCAAGGTGGACATGTTCAAATGTGTCTTTTTCAAGCTGCGCAAGACGAGCGTAGACAACACGGTAAGTACCACAAGCTTCTGCTGGCGGAGTGTAGTTATTTGTGAGATCACGAATTTCAAATAATAATTCACCGGCATGCTCGTGCTCTGCTTCTAATTCCATCACATGTGGTTTAACTTGTTCTTTTAGTTCTGGTGTCGGATTTTCTAAAAATTCTAGAATGACAGGGAATACATTTTTGTCTTCGTCAGCTGTATGCTCTAAAAGCTCTGCACGTAATTCTTTGAAAATTTCTTGGATGCGCACTAGATGTGGATGCTTTTCTCCATGAACCTTAACGACTTTCGTAATATACGGTGCAAGCTGTGGCAATTCTTCACGAAGACCTGCATGGTAATTTTCTTGAATGTAAGAGACAAGCGTGCGATTGCCGAATGAAGTCGGGTGTGCGCTTCCAACCTGCTCTCTTTTTTCTTCTATTTTTTGAATACTTACCAATACTTCTTCCGGATTTAAATTACGGTCTTCCGCTGCATCTTTCAACGGAATTTTTCCTCCGCAGCAAAAATCGATACGAAGACTCCTAAATAGATCCGCACTTTGTGGAAGTGCTGTGACGATATCGCAAACTTGTGTTTCAAGCGTTAGTTGACTCATAATCGTGTTCCTCCCCTAATCAATTTTTAGTGAGAAGCATTCTCACCAATAAGTATACGTTCCTACTGCCATTGTTCCTACTAGGGATTCCCCTAGATATCCATAACGACGTTTCTCAATACGTACTACACTTACTTTTTTTACTACCTCTATCATAATGGACGCGAATATAAGGGAATGTGATATATATCACATTTCAGCTATTGTCATGAATTTTTCACAAATGAAAAAGCGTACACGATTAGTAGCGTGTACGCTTTTTGAATTATAGATCATCAAAACCATTCAAATCACTAGTTTTCACATACTGTCTTGAAGTTTGCTCAAAGAAGTCTGTTTTCGTTTCATCGAAGCTGTCGACGTAGGCACGGATCCATTTCATTGGATTATCGGTGAATTCCGGGTAAATTTCGCTGAGTCCAAGCATGCGCAGCATTTTATTGGCACGGTATTTCACATAGCCTTCCATTTCAACTAGGTCGATGCCGTCAATATCAGCTAACACATAACGGCTCCATGCAACTTCCTGTTCGACAGAGTGCTTGAATTGGTCGTAAATCCATTCAGTGAATGCATCTGTATTCAGTTCTGGATTCTCCGCAAGTGCCGCACGGAAAACATCACTAATCGCCTTACCATGCTGCAATTCATCACGGTTAATATACGAAATCATAGTCGATGTGCCGACCATTTTCTGATTGCGCGCTAAGTTGTAGAAGAAGGCGAAGCCGCTATAGAAGAATAAACCTTCCAGTAACGTTGTATAAACCATCGCTTTTAAAGCTGATTCAATCGTTGGCGTTTCTGCAAATTCATTATAAACATCAACAATCCGCTCGTTACGACGCATAAGCACTTCATCTGTGCGTCCCATTTCAAACGATGCTAGCTGTTTGTCGAGCGTCGTTACGGAGGATAATACATAGGCATAGCTATGATTATGCTCACTCTCCTGATCCGCAATGGTGGCCATCAGCGATTTAACAGAGGGATCTGTCGTGTACTGGGCAATTTTTGCTGCGATATCTGTTTGTGGACCATCAAGCGTTGCCAGCAATCCAATAATTTTAAGGAATGCATCCTGTTCCGGCTTTGTCAGCGACGAAAATTGCTTAACGTCCTGTGTCATATCGACTTCATTGGCCGTCCAAAATAGTGACCGAATTCGTTGTCGCAATGTATAGAAATGTGGATGTGCGAGGTCATTCCAGTTAAGAATCCCACTCGCTTTGCCACCAAAAATAGCTGTTGATTTATTTGGGTTTGCAGGTTCTAGTACCTTTACTCGTGTAAGTTTTTCCAATGCTTGATGACCCCTTTCGACCATTCGATAACAGTTGAATGTTGTACGCCACGTGGGCTTTGTTCAATTTTTAATGGCTCATAAGTCGATGCATAAAACCGGGCCAATTTCACAGCGGCGTGGCAAAATAGTGCATCGCCGCCGAATTGGGTGTCCCCCGTTCCAAAAACATAGACATTGTCCGGTTTATAACCAACGTCAGCAACGAAATCCTTTACTTCATCAGGCGTTGCACCTTGGTCCCACGTAAATGAGCCGATAATCATCGCATCGAAATGACGGGGATTCGGCATAATGCCCCCACCAATTCGATACGTCGTTACGTCGACATTTTCCTTGACCAATATTTCCTCAATCATGTCAGCAACTTCTTGCGTATTCCCACTCCAAGAAGCGTAGGCAATTAGGAATGACACCATTCGCACTCTTCGATATCTGTCGCGGTTGACCGCGTGTAGTATGTTGTTTTCATACCAGACTTCCATGCTTGCACGTGAAGGTCGAGAAGCACTGAAGCACGAATCGAGTTCGGTACATACAGGTTGAATGAAATCGATTGGTCAATATGGCGCTGTCTTGCTGCATTTTGTTTAATCGACCAACGTTGATCGACAATATAGGCTGAGCGGCGATAGACGTCATAGGTATTGTGATTAAGATCAGGCGCGACGACAGGCAATTTATAGTCTTTCTTTTCTTCATGATAGAACGGCTTAAAGATTGGATCGATGGACGCCGTTGACCCTGCAATAACAGACGTCGAGCTATTCGGTGCAACTGCCATTAAATAGCCGTTACGCACACCATTCGTTGCCACATCGATACGCAGTTCACGCCATTCCTTCGAATCATAGCCCTTGTTTTCGAAATAAAATCCGGATTGCCAATCAGAGCCTTCAAATAAAGGATAAGCCCCTTTTTCCTTTGCCAGTTCCGCAGAAGCTTTGATTGTTAGAAAAGCGATTTTTTCATATAGTTTATCGGCGTAATCCACCGCTTCGTCAGATTCCCATTGAATGTTTTGTAGTGCCAGCAAATGATGCCAGCCGAATGTTCCGAGACCGATTCCACGATAACGAGAATTTGTCCGCTGTGCTTGAACGACAGGAATTTTATTCAAGTCAATCACATTATCGAGCATCCGCACTTGGATTGCGATAAGTCTTTCCAAAACGCTTGCCGGAACAGCTTTTCCTAGGTTGATAGATGATAAGTTACACACGACGAAATCACCAGGCTTAGAACGTGTCACGACGACATCATCTTCTAATGTGACCGATTCAAATTTCGTTGCGCTCATGTTTTGCATGATTTCTGAACACAAGTTTGAAGAATAAATCATTCCTTCATGCTTGTTTGCATTGGCACGATTGACTTCATCGCGGTAGAACATGAACGGCACGCCTGTTTCGAGCTGGCTACGCATAATGCGTTTCATCAGATCGATAGCAGGAACGGTTTCTCTGCTTAGCGTTGGATGGTTGACACATTCCTCGTACTTCTCTCGGAAAGAACCTGTCCCTTTTGTTTCATCATAAAAGTCCTCAAGAGAGTAGCCCATAATTGTACGCACTTCATGCGGATCAAATAAATTCCAATCACCACGTGCTTCGACTTGTTCCATATAAACATCCGGCAGGCAAACACCTGTAAAAATATCGTGCGCACGCAGACGGTCGTCTCCATTATTTAATTTCAAATCAAGGAATGTGAAAATATCTTTATGCCAAACATCAAGATAAACAGCAATAGCACCTTGACGTTGACCAAGCTGATCAACACTTACTGCCGTATTATTTAGCTGCTTGATCCACGGGAGGACACCACTCGACGCCCCCTTGAATCCTCGAATAGAGGCACCGCGGCTTCGTACTTTCCCCATGTAAACGCCAATACCGCCACCATATTTCGACAAGTTCGCAACATCGGTATTACTGTCGTAAATACCTTGCAAAGAATCGTCGACTGTGTCGATAAAGCAGCTCGATAGCTGACCATGCGGTTTCCCAGCGTTCGACAATGTTGGTGTTGCCACTGTCATGTATAAGTTACTCATTGCCCAGTATGATTCCGCCACTTTATCCAGACGATTTTCAGTCTCATCCTGCATCAGCGTCATTGCAATGATTAGCCAACGCTCCTGTGGAAGTTCAACTGATTGGTTATTGTAATCAACCGCAACATAGCGGTCCATTAGTGTTTTTAATCCGATATATGTGAATAGCTTGTCCCGCTCTGGTTCAATCAAATGACCCAGATGTTCAAGATCTTTTTGAGAATATTTTTCTGTTAGTACAGGCGTGTAAAGTCCTTGCTTAACAAGACTGACAACATTACTAGCGAAGTCTGTATAGACTTTCGCACCACGCAGCTGCTCCTGACGAGCGTACACATCATGAAGGTGGATACGCGCTGCAACAAATGTCCAATAGGTCGCTGCCTCATCCAAATTACTCAATGATTCTAACGTCATTGCCTTCGCCCATTCGGACTCAGATCCCTCAGGATATTTCTGTTGCCAGCGTTCACCCGCAACAATAAGTGCTTCGATTTGCGCTACTCCAAATTCACTTTGTAATTCATCCAATAGTCGATCAGTGTTGGTTTTTGCCATTTTAATTGTCATCATGACCAGCTCCTTTTATGTATGTATTGTTATTTTTATTCAAAAATCGACAGCTCCACCAAATCGGTAGAGCTGTCGCTCATGGGTTTGTTGTTGAAAACAGAATAGCATTGTCAAAAAAACAGACGTAACCTATTCGTTTCCACCTCTCAACCCCCGAAGAAAGTGTCGCTTGGCGATGAAGGGCAGGTCTACTGGCTCACGCTTCGTTCTTCCTACCTTACCTTCCCATAGAATTCTCCACAGTGGCTTATACGGCGGTCGTCAGCGTTTACAGTTGCGGGGACAGCTCCATAATTACGGATTCCCTTTCAAACCGATGTCGGTACCTTTTCATCGCTCCATACTATATATAGTGCCTCGTTTTCTTTCTATACCCTAACATGTTGTGGTTCACACGTAAATAGGCAGAAAGTTCCCTCACTCACTAAACAGGTGCTTATCCACATATCCACAGTTAACTTTTCCACATTCTCACAACCGTCTTCATCGGCATTGTTCTAGACATCTTTAAAGTTATAAACAAAATTGCAAAAATCTAAAAAATTATCTTCATATTGTTTAGATTAGCTAGATTTTTTATTTCATTTTTCTACACTATAAAACACCAGCGTTGCTTCAGTGCAGCTTCTGGTGTTGCATCATGGAGATATACTTCTATCCGCCTCACGATAGAATGCGACAAGTTTCCCGGTTCTATTAATCCTTAGAAAACCTGTACCGCAAGCTACTACATTTTGCGGCACAGGTTTTGTTTAATTATTTTTTACGTTCGTTGTTTTTTTCGGGGTTCCTATCCCGAGTCTCAGTACGATCTGGAAGGTCATTAAAAAAGTCGTTTCCGAATTCGACGCTATCGATTTCCCGATCTCGATCTCGGGTTTCCCTATCTCGACGGTCCTGTTGATCCAATCGATTTTGTCGGTCCGGATTTCTGTCTTCCCTCATGTAAAAGCACTCCCTTTTCATAGTTAAGCGAATCTTATCAATCCACCTACAAGCAATAGGATTTCCTACACCTAGAAATATATCCTCATTTCTTCATTACCAACTTACACCATCATTGAATGCCTAAGGGAACGTCACGATCCAGCCAGTCATTCAGCACTTTTATCAACGTATTTTCCGTAATCAGGGACAGCGATGCGGTCAAACTCTTGCACAAGCCTTTGCAAACTGTCTCTTAACAGGTCACCAGCCATCGGTAACCCATGCCCCGTTATTGCAACAGCAGGTTTCAATGCTTCTAATTTCTCCACGGATTCCCGAGAAGCTTCCCAATCGGTCGTTAAATAACGCGGAGGTCCACTAATTTCCTGTTCTTGAGTTAATACCTTATAAAGGTATTCTTGCTTAACCGTTACAAAAGCGTCACCCACAATAAGGGCCTTATCCTTTTCCCTGAACAGTGAGACATGTCCGGGAGAATGTCCGGGTGTATGAATCCATCGAAATTCTGGTAGATAGGGGACAGTTCCATCTTTAGAAAGAGGATGTACATGATTTCCTAGTTGAATCGCCTCAATCGGAAAAATGGGCGACATTTTGGAAATCATCCCCCCTTCCACGCTGGAATCGGGTTTGGGATAACTCTTCTCGCCAGTCAGAAAAGGAAGTTCTAGTTCATGGGCATATACGGGTACGTCCCAGTGTTTCACTAATTCAATAATTGAACCTACATGATCAAAATGCCCATGAGTTAAAATAATGGCAGCTGGACGACTATTAGCGCCAAAACGTTTTTCAGTAATAGAGATGATTTTATCAGCTGAATAAGGCATACCCGTATCAATTAAAACAAATTCCCTTTCACCTGGATGCCCGACTAATACAATGTTCACGATTTGTACGGTATAGCTGTATAAATCCGGAAGAACCTCCGTCCCGTTTCCACTTTCTACTGATGTTGCAGGGATGAATTTATAATCCTCTCCGTAAGATAAATTGTTATCCAAAATTCTTCCTCCTTCATGACCTAGATCCTCATTAGCTTATTACGAGACCTACTTTTTATACCACTTGCTAAAGATTGAATTACCACGAAAAAAATGAGGTCAATAGCTTATTTACTTCTTAATCCAAAGTGGCGCAATTTTATATCACAAAAACAATAACTCATACAATTGAATTTGTATCTTTTCACATAGTTACCGTATAGATAACTAAAAGTTACACATCGTACACGTTAGAACCAAAAAATATCAGTAAGAGGAGTGTTTTTATTGGGCATTATGAATGGTAATCCTCAAGATGAACCGATGCATTACGGAGAAATAATAGGCATATGGGCATTTATTGGGGCAAACAATGGATTAATCAGTGGGTATGAGGCGTTTGTTAATCACGCAGGTGATGAAGAACTAATCAAGCTCCTTGAAGGATCCATCAAAATGATGAAAGCCGAATGTAAGGAAATCGAACAGGTTTTAAAAGATAATGGCATCGCTCCACCCCCTTCTTTACCCGGACGTCCCAAGGCGAACGCTGAAGAAATTCCCGCTGGTGCGAGGTTTTCAGATCCTGAAATTAGTGCCGCTGTGTCCATAAATGTCGGGCAAGGGCTTGTATCCTGCAGCCAAGTAATGGCTCAATGCCTCAGAGAGGATATTGCAACGATGTTCGGAAAATATCATGTTGAACGAGCACTGTTCGGCCTAAAGCTGTTGCGATTAAATAAAGAAAAAGGATGGATTATTCCACCACCGCTTCATCGTGAATAAAAAAGATTATTACCGATTGTTGTCATGTGTTTATCATTCACGCATAATCACTTTAGGTAACTCATTGACACTTACACGTCGTTTTGCTATATTCACATACAATATCATTGACGAAGAGAGTAGCAATTATTTCTTTTTCAGCGAATCGGGGTCGGTGGAAGCCTGGTAAAGAATACTTGTGAAACGCACTTCGAAGATGCTTTTCTGAATGTAGTAGGGAAAGCCGGTGTCTCGCCGTTATGAAGAAGCGGCCTTATACGGGCAATCTGAGTGGTACCGCGGAAGCACAGCTTTCGTCTCATTAAATTTGAGACGGGGGCTTTTTTTATTGAAATAAATATGCGAGGAGTGTTGGCGATGAAAAAAGATATTTTGCAAGTGCTACAAAAATTTAGTCCGATTCTATTAAACGAAAGTATGCTTGAACGACCTATCCATACCAATTTAGGTGATTTAGCTTTACCTTGTTTTTCGCTTGCCAAGGAGCTTAGAAAACCACCCGTGGCCATCGCCGAGGAACTAGCAAAGGCAATTCATCATCCACTCATTTCAAAAGCACAAGCTGCTGGTGGATATGTGAATATTTTTGTTAATCGTTCTGTCATTACGGACTCATTACTAAAAACAATCCACACTCAATCAACGGCCTACGGTTCGAATAATGATGGCAATGGCGGAGTAGTCACGATTGATCTGTCTTCCCCTAATATTGCCAAACCGTTCTCCATGGGGCATCTCCGCTCCACCGTCATTGGGAACTCGATTGCTTTATTGCTCGAAAAGAATGGTTTCAAAACTGTCAAGATTAATTACATTGGCGATTGGGGAACACAGTTCGGCAAGTTGCTAACAGCATATCGTAAATGGGGCAGCGAACAAGAAGTTCAAAATGCCCCCATCGAAACATTATTGAAATTATATATTCGTTTCCATGAAGAAGCCGAGCTAGATAATTCGCTGAATGTTGAAGGCAGAGCTGCTTTCAAAGCCCTAGAAGACGGGGATGCGGAGGCGCTTGCACTATGGGATTGGTTCAAATCAGAATCATTGAAGGAATTTCAACGCATTTATGATTTGCTTGGGGTTACATTCGATTCGTATAACGGCGAAGCCTATTACAACGATAAGATGGAGCCAATTGTCGACGAGTTGAATGCCAAGAAATTGTTAATAGAATCGGACGGTGCATTAGTCGTAGAGCTAGAGGAAGGCATGCCACCTTGTTTGATAAAAAAATCAGACGGAGCAACATTGTATGCGACTCGCGATTTAAGCGCCGCTATTGATAGAAAAATAACGTATAATTTTGTGAAATCACTTTATGTCGTTGGCAATGAACAAAGTCTGCACTTCGCACAAGTGAAGCAGGTGCTTAGCAAACTGGGCTACGACTGGGCTGATACAATCGAGCACATACCTTTTGGACTCATTTTGAAGGACGGCACAAAGATGTCGACTCGTAAAGGAAAAATTGTTTTGCTAGAAGAGGTTTTGAATGATGCGATTGCACTTGCCCAGTCCACGATCGAAGCGAAAAATCCAAATGTGTTACATAAAGCGGAAGTTGCCAAAGCGGTTGGCGTCGGCGCAATTATTTTTAGCGACTTGAAGCAGCACAGAAAACACGACATCGAATTCAACCTAGCAAGCATGCTGCAAACAGAAGGCGAAACGGGTCCTTACATCCAATATGCATATGCGCGTGCCAGTGCTATGTTAAAGAAAGCTGGAGAAGCAACTTTGTTTACAGTCGATGAAGTAAATGATTTCGAATGGGAAATCATCAAAGTGCTTGAACAGTTCCCGTATAGTGTCCAACGTGCCGCAAATGAATTGAACCCTTCTATCATCGCGAAATATGCGATTGACCTTGCACAAGCTTTCAACTCATTTTATGGGAATGTACACGTACTGTCGGATGAGGCGCACAGATCGTATCGAATTTCGCTTGTCTCAAGTGTGGCAATTGTTTTGAAAGAAGCACTGAAGCTTTTAGGCATGCAAGCACCTGAGGAAATGTAATCGAAAACACCGGAATCCACATTGGACTCCGGTGTTTTATTATTGCTAACGAGCTTATTGCCGGCACGGATGTATTTATCACCGCCTCGCGACACTTTATCACCGCCATCGAGAGGTTTATCACCGTCTTAAGACACTTTATCACCGCCATGGGCAATTTCCCCTCCTAAAGGGCAGCTTTTACAGTCTTCCTATAGTAGCCGACCGTCAAGAAAGCAAACACTAAATAAATCAATCCGTACAAGCCCATCGCAATCGAAGCCGGCACAGTGATATCAGACATAAACATAAATGACGCGGCTTTAATGGCAAATATCGAATGTAGCAAACCTATGAGCAACGGCACGCCAAAGACAAATACTTGCTTACGGATAATGCCGCGCATAATGTCCTGCACTGTGAAACCTAGCTGACGCAAAGTTGCATAGCCTTGTTTCTCCTGCTCTGCTTCTGTCATTTGCTTGAAATACAGAATGCTACCTGTCGAGATTAGGAAGACAAGTCCAAGGAAGCCTGCGATGAAGATGAGCAAGCCATTGCCCTGTATTGACCTTTCATACATCGTGTAATAATCTACACCATACGCCCAAGTACCATCCTCCCTATTTTGGTTGCGGATATCTGAGGCAATAGCGAGTTGATCTTTGTCAGTGATATTGAACACCCGAACATTTTTCACAATATTGCTTGGATCCATCTCTTTTATACTTTCTGGAACCATCGTTTTTTTATACTGTTCAAAGTCAGCATTACTCACTACTAGTTGAGGTCCCCAACTTGCGTTCATAACATCTCCTTCGCCATATTTCACAGCGGTAAGTACTTTTCCTTTTTCACCACTAGTAATATACATCTCGAATGGCATCTTTATATCTTTTGCCAGAGCCCCCATGGATGCACTATGAAAAATGACGGATCCATCTTGTGGTGTTTCGACTTGAAGGCCCGCTTGTTGTAATTGCTCAGCATTTACAATATAGGTATTATAAATTGCTTCACTTCTGTCAAGAAATGCAGGAAAAACATCTTTTTCATAAGTCCCTTCCACTCCAAGTAATTCAATTGTTTCAGTTGTATACTCAATCCCACTTTCTTGTAAACCTGCTTCGAAATCCTCGACCGATAAATCATCAGCTGAAAACCATTTGGATGTTTCATCCTCAAACATGAAATCGAATGGCATTATATAACGCGCTTCTTTCTCTGTAGAGTAATAGAGTGAATACGAGCCTGCCAACATAGCAAGCGTCATCGCAGACAACACCGAAATAATTGTCAACGAGTTAGCATTGCCTTTCATACGATGCATGAGCGGCGCAATCGACAAACTGTTACTCAGTCCTAGATGTCCTTGCTTACGCACTCGAATTTGATAAAACAACCAACTAATTGTGACACGGAACACAAGATATGTTCCCAAAATGGTTGATGCAAGCACCGCTAACATATTGAACAATAGCATTGAAATCCCCGATACCAACATGCGGCCTGACAACCAATATCCGAAAACAATAAGCCCTATCCCGAGCAGAGCTAGTACAGCCGAAATAAGTGCTTTCGGCTTTTTCGGATGCTCTCCTTTTTTATCAGCATTGAATAAACTGAGGAGCGTGCTTCGATGAACAGTCAACAGCATTTGTATAGATGTCAGCGCAATAATCGCCACGAATACGACCATTGTTTGAATAACTGCCATGAATGAAAATGATACTGTAATGAACTCCTTGTACCCTATAAGTTTTACTAGTAAAAGTAAAAACAAGCGCGACACGAGCAGGCCTACACCAATTCCAATAATGAGCGCTCCTGTACTCAATAATACGTTTTCAGTAATTAACAGACGGGAAACCTTGCTTTTCGACAAGCCAATCAATTGATACAAACCAATTTCCCGGCTTCGCCTTTTCAAAAAGATGGCATTTGCATACACAACGAAAATACCCGCGATGAATAACAGAAGTATACCTGCTGCCAAAAATGCCGTGTCCATCTTGGCACCTGAGCCAGCACTAACTGCCTCATCGTATTGTAGCGTCGCAAAGACAAAGTACAACACCACACTTAAAATAAGCGCGAAAAAGTACAAATAATAATGCTTAATATTTTTCCGCATACTACGAATTACAAGGTCAAATAGTGTCAACGCTGTCACCCCCGAGAACGCCTTGAACGTTCAAGATGTCCTGGAAGAAAGCTTGTCGTGTTTTATCGCCACGATACAGCTCCGAGTAGATATTGCCGTCCTTTAAAAAGACAACCCGACTACAATAGCTTGATGCCACCGGATCATGTGTCACCATCATAATTGTGACACCACGCTTCTTATTGACATCCTCCATCGTGCCGAGCAATGATGATGCCGATTTAGAATCTAGCGCTCCAGTTGGCTCATCTGCAAATACCATCGATGGTTTATTAATAAGGGCACGCGCCGCAGATGTTCGTTGCTTTTGCCCTCCTGAAATCTCATGTGGGTATTTGTTGGCGAGATCCTTAATGCCCAGAATATCGGCAATACTGTTGAACTCCGCCTCTGCCACCCTTTTCTTCATTTTCCCTAGTGAAACGGGCAATAATATATTTTCCTTCACTGTCAATGTATCGAGTAAATTATAATCTTGGAATATGAATCCGAGCTTGTCACGCCGGAATGCGGATAGCTCTGCGTCCTTCATCTTGGAAATATCAGAACCCCCAATGAGGATTGCTCCTTCCGTCGCACGGTCAATTGTCGCAAGCACATTGAGTAATGTTGTCTTTCCTGCCCCAGATGATCCCATAATGCCGACGAATTCTCCTTCAACGACACGGAGATTGATTCCTTTTAATACTTGTTGAACATTGCCTCGCGCACCATATGATTTCCGCACGTTTTGTGCATGTAAAACGGTTTTATGTTGGTCCATCCTGTATGCCTCCCTATTTTTCATGTCCTTATCGTACCTCGGTTTGAAACTACAGTCGTGCGATTTGCATGACAAACTTGTGAGGTAATGTGACATTGTTGTCATGTTCGGCTTTTCACGCAAAAAAAACGTAAAAGCAGCTATCACTTTTACGGATTTTTTAGCCATTCTTACTCGGCGTTTGTATACTATCAAATTCATTTTCAGTCGGAAATATCATCGTTATCGTCGTACCCTGATTCACAATTGACTCTGCAGCCAAAGTGATGCCAAGCTTATCCGCCACTGTTTTTGCTAGATAAAGTCCGAGTCCTGTTGCGGCATTTTGAAGTCGTCCCGCCCCCCCAGTAAATCCCTTATCGAAAATGCGGGGAAGATCGTGCGATTTTATGCCTGGACCTTCATCTTTTATGGTCAGTGCAACGTTACCATTTGACTTGATACTAGTTAAGATGCAAATCGTACTGCCCGCACTGCTATATTTTACTGCATTCGTCAAGATTTGACGGATAATGAATCGACTCCATTTAACATCGGTTACTACCCTCGCGTCTTCCCCTTCAAATTCAACAGCAATATTTTTCTCCATACACCATGTAGCCAATTCCCGTACTTCCGCAGCGGCCAATCGTTGAATAGCAGTAGCTTCTACAAGATAATCCGATTCGAGGGTCGGCAGGCGAGATATATACAATTGTTGATCAATCAACAGATAGACGCGTAGCCATTCCGCTTCCAGTTTGCGAATAGCCGGATCTGTTCGATGAGCGTCAATTAGTAGTTTCATCGCGGTAAGCGGCGCTTTCACTTCATGTATCCAGGCAGCGGTATAATCACTTTCAATAACATTTGCCTGTTTAATAGTAGCCAATTTCTCTGAAAAGGATAACGCCGCTACTTGCAACACTTCCTTCGTTATTTCATCACGCTTAAAAGGGCTTTCTGGCAATGCTTCATGCCAATCAATCGTAGAACCACCTGTGAACGTGACTAACTCTTTTGTAAACGTCATTTCTTTTCTATACCGCCAATAAACAAATAGAATAAGGGCTATAATCAGTAAAATATTCACATACAACACAGACGAAAATTTCGTGTCGATTCCCTGATCAAGCCAAATTATCATATCTGCAAAGCCAAGTGACAACAAGAAAAAACTAATCCAGCTAGCCATATCTTTTAAATAACTTCTGAACATGTGGATAGTTGCCCCTTTCTAAACTGTGACCGCCATATAGCCGAGCCCTTTTTTCGTAACGATTGCTTCGCCAAGCTCAAGCTCTGTAAGCTTTTGACGCAATCGAGTCACGTTGACAGTCAGCGTATTGTCATTGACGAACCGTTCATCATCCCACAGTTTGCGAATCAAATCGTCACGCGATACAATCTCATCCGTCGATTGGACGAGTACTGCCAAGATAAAAAACTCGTTTTTCGTCAATTCCACTTCCGTCCCATCTTTTCGAATAATACCACGCTTCATATCAATGATTGCACCATTCCATTCCAGTACATCTGACGTCTCTTCCCCATAGGCATAGGTACGTCGTAAAATCGCTTGAACTTTCGCCAGCAACACATCTGTATGAAACGGCTTCTGAATATAATCATCCGCTCCCATATTCATCGCCATGACCATATCCATTGGATGATCACGGGATGATAAAAAAATGATGGGCACTTTCGACACTGCACGAATTTCACGGCACCAATGAAAACCATCGTAGGCAGGCAACTGAATATCCATCATCACCAAATGCGGCTTCTCTTGAACAAAAGCCCCCATAACATCATGAAAATCATCTGGTCCTGTTACATGAAGTGACCATTGTCCAAGCCGTTCTTTCAATGAATTAAAAATCGCGACATCATCCTCAACAATGAAAATCGTCATATCCATTTACGATACACTTCCTTCCCTTCGTCCATTCTAATTGAAATTGTTGCGACCGAGCAATAAATAGAGCGTATAATAGAAACAAGTGTAAATAGTGCAAAATTTAACGATTTATGATATACTGTATATACGAGGCATTGTTCCAGCAAGTATTGGAGCTAAATAGAGCTTCTTTTTTATTGAGTAGAAATTATTTTTTCATCTACTTTTAAAAATATTTTTCTTCTTTTAAAAACTACAGGAGGTACGTATGCTAAAATTTGAAAACGTAAGCAAAGTGTATGGTGATGGATTCCAAGCTGTAAAATCTGTCAGCTTTGATATTCAGCAAGGTGAATTTCTCGTGTTGATTGGACCAAGTGGTTCGGGTAAATCGACAACGATGAAAATGATTAACAAGATGGAACCACATACAAGTGGAACGATTTCTATCAACGGCAAAGATATCAATTCCTATAATCCGTCAGAATTACGTAGAAACATAGGCTATGTCATTCAACAAATTGGTCTTTTCCCCCACTATACCATCGAAAAAAACATCGCGATTGTTCCCCAACTAAAAGGCTGGAATCCTAAGGAAGTCAAAGCCCGTGTCAACGAGCTTCTCGATTTAGTCGGTCTTGATCCAGACATATTTGCCACACGCTACCCAAAGGAGCTTTCAGGTGGTCAACAGCAACGTGTTGGCATCGCAAGAGCTCTTGCAGGCAATCCCGACATCATCTTAATGGACGAACCATTCAGCGCATTAGATCCACTAACACGCGATCAACTGCAAGCAGAAGTAAGTGCATTGCACAAAAAGTTGAATAAGACATTTGTTTTCGTGACACATGATATGGACGAAGCGTTAAAAATGGGCGATCGTATTGCTATTATGAAAGACGGTAAGCTTCTACAGTTGGACACTCCAGAGAAATTACTACATGAACCAGCCCACGGCTTTGTAGAGGAGTTCATTGGGAAACATCGAATTACCCAAAATCCTGAACTCATGCCAGTTACCGAAATTATGTCGGAATCGGTCGTTACCTCTCTTCCTCAACGCTCTCCGGAAAAAGCACTTTCTCTTATCCGGCAGCGCAAAATTACAAGCCTTATTGTGGTCGATGATGACAATAAATTACTCGGAATTGTTTCCGCGTATGATTTGATTAAAAAACTAGATACTATTCAAGCGATTGATGAAATTATGGGGTCACGGGAGCCGTTCTTACACGAGGAAGCTACCGCTAAAGACGCTATTATTATGATGGATAACGCACCTTTAGGTATTATTCCAATCGTTGATAAACATCAAAAAATATTAGGTGTCGTGACACGAGGTTCACTGCTATCCGCTATGTCCAGCCAGTGGACAGAAACGGAGGAAAGCCAATGAATAACTTAACAATTTGGGAACAACTCGCTCAACAATCACAAATGAGATGGAAAGAAGTGCTTGAAGCAACTTCCGTCCATATTCAACTTGTATTTTTCTCGATGCTCATTGCCATCGCTCTTGGGATTACGCTCGGTATTTTGATTACTCGTGTTCCAAAACTCACAACAGTCGTACTTGGCGGTGCTGGTGTCATGCAGACGATTCCAAGTCTTGCCTTGCTCGGTTTCATGATCCCGATTTTTGGGATTGGTGTGAAAACGGCAATCGCGGCACTATTTCTGTACTCCTTGTTGCCAATAATTCGCAACACGTACGCCGGTATTAAAGACGTCGACAAAGCGACGACTGAAGCGGCGAAAGGAATGGGCATGACAAGTATGCAAATTCTATTTAAAGTGGAACTGCCATTAGCCCTTCCTGTCATTATGGCTGGTATTCGAACTGCCGCGGTCATTAACGTCGGGACAGCAACACTGGCAGCATTTATTGGCGCAGGTGGACTTGGAGATTTCATTTTCCTAGGTATTACACGTGGCATTGATGGTTTGATTTTACTTGGCGCAATTCCAGCTGCACTTCTTGCGATTGTACTTGAAACCCTCTTCGGTGCAATTGAAAAATGGACAACGCCGGAAGGATTGAAGTAAGTATGAAAAATAAATTCATCGTATTGATGCTGACACTACTTGTAGCCAGCATGCTGTCAGGCTGTATTTTCATCGAAAAAGATTCACTAACACTAGGCTCTCGAAACAATACAGAAAGCATTATTTTGTCCCATGTTATGGGGCAATTAATTGAACATAAAACAGATATTGAAGTCGTTTACAAAGAAAATCTCGGCGGCTCGAACGTCGTCTGGAATGCTATGTTGAATGGTCTCATCGATGTCATACCCGATTATACCGGGACAATTGTCGTCAACTATTACCATGAAGATCCTGGCACGGCCGAGGAGACACTCGCGACTACGAAACGACTTGTCAATGAAGATGGCATTATCGCCTTCGACACATTTGGCTTCAATAATACGTACACATTAGCGTTAGATGAATCAAAAGCCGAAGAACTTGGCGTCAAGACGTTCAGCGACTTCGCCAAAGTTTCCGAAGACTTCATACTCGGTGCTGTCTTTGAATTTATTGACCGACCAGACGGCTTGCCCGGCTTTCAGAATGAATATGGCTTGAAATTTAAAGACGTCAAAGGAATGGACCATGGTATTATGTACCGTTCCATCGGCGCCAAAGAAGTCGACGTCATCAACTCCTACACAACAGACGGTCAGTTACAGGATTACGACTTGCGCGTATTGGAGGACGATAAATCCTACTTCCCGCCCTACCATGCACTGCCGCTTGTACGAAAAGAAACACTTAAAGAGTACCCTGAAATTGAAGAGGTACTCAAGCAGCTAGCAGGCATGATCGACGAAGAAGCGATGCAGAAAATGAACGCTAAAGTTGATAATGAAGGCATGATGGTTGAAAAAGTGGCACAGGAATTTTTGATCGAGTCAGGGTTAATTGAAGAATGACGAAATGCGGAGCCGCACCTCTTGTTGAAGGGGTGCGGTTTTTTCACAGCGGTACGGGCGTTATGACCGGCATGAGCCACCTTATGACCGCCTTGCAAAATTGCCCCTTCCTCCTTTACGTTTTGCCGGCTACATGGTAGTGTTAAGTTAGCAAATTGTACACACTATATAGTTATTGAACGATGAATGGGTACCGATATCGGTTTAAAAGGGAATCCGGAAAATCCGGAGCTGTCCCCGCAACTGTTAGCGCTGACGACCGCCAAAGAAGCCACTGTGGAAATATCCATGGGAAGGCTGGCCGGAAGAATGAAGCGCAAGCCAGAAGACCTGCCCTCCATCGTCAAGCGACACTTTCTTCGGGGGTTGAGAGGTGGAAGCGAGCAGGTTCCCGCCATCAATCTGTCGTTCTGCGACTATCTTAAATGATGTGGACGGCCCTCTTCTGTTTCCAACGAATGATCCATGAGCAATAGCTCTACCGAAAAGGTAGAACTATTGCTTTTTTGTTTTGAAGAGCGAATTCAGCTTGATTCTGAACAACAATCATGGAAGGAGACAAAAAATGTCTAGCCAAACAAAACAGCAAGATTTATTAACTGAATTATCCATGGATTTTGGGACGAAGGCAGTAGCCTCTTTATTGGAAGAAAGTACATTATGGATCAAAAAATTCCCTAACGGCAGCCACGCAGATTGGTCGAAATCAATGATTTCGCACGCTCTTAGCCAATTGAGTGAGCACGAACCACACTGGACCTTTATCGCAACACGAATTCATCTTCATGACCTCTATACTAGACAGCGTGACTCGAACATTTACACGGATTTTGCGACACATATTACTCGGCTGGTAGCACTTGGTTCGTATGACCCGATTTTAGTTGAACGTTATTCACAAGAAGAGCTTCGGTTTATTGGGAATTTGATCGCCCCGGAACGCGACAAACTATTCAGTTACAGTGCCTTGCAAATGATGATGAGTAACTATATTACTAAGGATACGGACAATGAACCTGTTGAACTTCCTCAAGAACGATGGCTCATCATCGCAATGATTCTGATGCAAAATGAGACAGAGCAACGGCTTGAAAAAATAGCAGAGGCCTATTGGGCAATGAGTCATCTATATATGACTGCCGAATTACCGAGCTTGCTGAACGCTGGAAAACTTCAAAAACAGGGTGACAACAAGCAAACAACATTTACTAGTTACCTAGATGTCCACCACATTGATATTTTCAAGTTTCTTGATGGTACGACAGGTGACAGAGTTATCTATATCCCCGACTTATTTATGGAACAAGTTGAATCCCGTGGCAATTGGTATTTGTTCGACCCATATGAGGTGCGGGCGGTTATGGGGTATTCCCTTGAGGATTTTTATGATGAACAGAAGGGGGGAGGCTCATTCCGTGAAAAATACATGGCGTGTGTGAAACATCCCAAACTTAGCAAAAAGACCATTTTCGCTATTGACCTTATGAAGCAAATCATGCATAACCAACTGACAACAGGCTTTCCACATATGTATTATAAGGATGAAGTCCAGCGGAAAAAAGTAAATAAACATGTAGATAAATCTGAAGTCAGGATTGTCGCTACACAACCAACTCAGCTTACCCATTCGTCCATCAACCTTGGCCGCGCGGTGCCTGCTGGTGTATTGGAGCGTCTCATCACAATTCAAGTGCGTATGCTCGACAATGCCATTGACCTAAACATTCATTCAACACCAGAAGATATTCATTTTCGTGGTCTACAACTCGGCACAACGGGCTGGCACCACTTACTTGCTTTATCTAAAATCCGTTGGGAATCAACAGAGGCAGTAGCATTCGCCGATAAATTATATGAGAACATCGCCTATTTAACGATAGCTGCTTCGATGACGCTTGCTAAAGAAAAAGGAGCTTATCCACTATTCAAAGAATCAGACTGGCATAACGGAGCGTATTTTGAAAAGAGGGGATACCATTCAAAAACGTGGCAATCACTTCGGACAGATGTTGCGTTAAACGGGGTGCGGAACGGCTCTATGACAGCAGTAGCATCCCATTCATCGACAGCGCCCCTAGCAGCTACTACCATCGGCGTTGAACCTATCACTCAAAAATATTATGTGGAAGAACAGCTAGATGGAGCCATTCCAGTCATTGCACCCGATTTAAATCCGGAAACGCGTTGGTTTTATAAATCAGCCTATTTCATCGACCAACAATGGACATTGAAGCAAAATGCAGCCCGCCAACGTCATATCGATCAATGTATTTCACTCAACCTATACGTGCCGAATACCATTCAAGCGACTGAACTACTCGCCCTGCATATAAGCGCGTGGAAAAGCGGCCTGAAGATGACAGGCTCCATCCAGTCGCATATGAATTCTCCCTACTTTTTGAACAATGCTATTTCTATTTAAACGAATCAATTTCATAATAGAACTTTTAAGCAAATAACACGAACAATGTTGATTTCCGCTTCAGGCGGACGCTTTCCGCGGGCACGGCTTCAGCCAATCGAACAGCGTAGGGTTCGATTTGCCGTATTTCTGCGTTCTTTGCGGAAATTAAGGCATCCTGCTCTCAACGCTTCGCTTTTGTTCGCAAAAGCCGTTCTTCGTAACGGCTTTCGCTGGAGTCGCCGCCTTACGCTCCAATCAACAAGATTACAATATCATATTGACGAACACTAAATCGGATTGATAAATAATTATTCGTCTTTTTAACAGAAATAAGTAATTATGAAATTGATTTAAACAAAAAAAGTGAGCAACTATGCATAATAGTTGCTCACCTTGTTCTTAACGATTGCAAATGTCAATGACTGAACGAACTGCCTCTGCCGATTTATCAAGCGCTATCTGCTCTTCATTTGTCAGCGGTAGTTCAATGATACTTTCGATTCCATTGCCACCAATCACAGTAGGGACGCCTAAATACAGCCCATTGTAGCCGTATTCACCCTCCAAATAAGCAATCGAAGGCAATATCCTCTTTTTATCCTTAATAATTGCTTCTGCCATTTCGACGAGTGAGGCTGCAGGTGCATAATAGGCACTTCCATTGCCAAGTAAGGAAACAATTTCCCCTCCGCCTTTTCTTGTGCGCTCCACAATTGCATCAAGACGATCCTGTGGTATGAGTTTCTCTAAAGGTATACCACCAGCATAAGAATATCTAACGAGTGGCACCATATCATCCCCGTGCCCCCCTAAAACAAACCCCGAAATGTCTTCCACTGAAATATTTAACTCTTCAGCAACAAAGGTATTAAAACGTGCTGTATCCAGTACACCCGATTGACCAATTACCCGATTTTTAGGGAATCCAGTCGTTTTATAGCACACATAGGTCATGGCATCTACCGGATTACTTAAAATGAGAATTGTACTTTCTGGTGCATATTTTTTCACTTGCTCAGATACAGCACGCATGATTTTCGCATTCGTCGTGACAAGGTCGTCTCTACTCATGCCAGGTTTTCTTGCGATCCCCGCAGTAATGATAACCATGTCCGCATCTTGTATATCTTCGTAATTTGACGTTCCCGTAATTTTCACATTAAAACGTTGAATAGGTCCCGTTTGAAGCATATCCAACGCCTTTCCTTTTGTCGGGCTTTCTTGTTCAGGAATATCGAGTAAAACAATATCCCCCAATTCTTTTTGTGCTAACAGTAAAGCTACAGTGGCGCCGGTATATCCCGCACCAATGACGGCGATTTTATGTCTTCGAAAAGCCAACTATACTCACCCTTTCACACGATTATTCCTCAGTCTTTTTTCGGCGTTTGTGCTTTAGCAGCAGGTGCCGGTTTGGATTTCGTCTGTTGTTTTTTCGGGTCAAGAGGTTTAACCAAATTATAAACGGACTCATCCGGGCGCGGAATGACGTGTGATCCTAACAGCTCTCCTACACGCTTGGCAGCTTCACGACCAGCCTCGACAGCGGCTTGCACAGCGCCTACGTCACCTTGAACTAGAACCGTTACAATTCCACCATCCACGAACTCTTGTTTAATGAGCCTTACATTGGCCGCTTTAATCATTGCATCTGCCGCTTCCATGGAACCAACTAATCCTTTTGTTTCAATCATTCCGATCGCTTGACTCATCAATTTCACCTCTCTTCACTTCTGTTGAATCAATTATTCCAATCACTACTGCATCAATCGGAATAGGGTTATCTTTGTCAATATAACGTGATGAACCCCCACTCGTTACAATGACTTGGTCACCGATTCCGGCACCGAGTCGATCGGCTGCGACGAAGTGGGTTCTAACCGCATTTCCATAGGCATCCTCAGGTTGAATAATTAACAGCTTCACACCTTGCAGTCCTTCTTCTTTACGTGTCGCCCAAACGTTGCCAATCACTTTTCCTAGACGCATAGTCTATCACCTTTTTCTATTTTCTAACGGAAATAGATTTACCTAAATCTCTAGCTGTATCACGTGCAAGTGCTGTAATGATTGTACCTTTTTCCACGACAATTTCAGATTCTTCAATATCTCTGACATCATCATTGGACAGTAATTTCTTGGTAAAGTTATACTGCTTGTTAACAATACTCTCAGGAGCTCTATGCTCCTCTACTACTTTTCGGTTAGCCTCACCAGGACGAACAACATAACCAATTGTCCCCTGTGTAATTAAACCCGCATTGGCCTCATCTGTATCGATATGCATTTCTAAACGATAGCGCTCGGAAACTCTAATCTTTACATTCTGATAAGCAATTGGTCGTATACCAGCTGCTTCTACCGTTACATAATCGCCATCCTGTACACCCAATTCCGTAGCATCCTGGGGTTGCATATGAATATGTGCTTGGGCAATGATTAAGCCCTCCTCGAGATAAAGGCTTGCCTTTGTCCCGATTAACGTAAATGCTCCTGAACCTGCAATATTTCCAGATTCACGGAGCGGTGCTTTAATGCCGAGCTTCATAGCATCTGTCCAGCTGACTTCTGCTTGCGTCAACGAGCGTGCAGGACCAAGTACACGAACACGTTCAATGCTCCCTCTTGGTCCCGCAATGACTACTGTCTCATTCGCAGCAAATTGGTTTGGTTGGGACAAATCGGATTTCTTTGTCAACTCATACCCTTTGCCAAACAGTATCTCCACATGTTCTTGCGACAAATGGACGTGACGAGCAGAAACAGCGATTGGAATTGTATTAGCAGAAAGTACAGGCTGTTGTTTTGGTCCGCTGTCTACTTTTGTTAGCTGACCAAGTACTTCCCCCACAATTTTTTCAATCAATTGCTGATCCATGTCGTTACCGCCTTTCCTTTACAGCACGTTACAATTAGTTGTCTGATTTAGGTAGTAGCATTTCCAACTCATCATGTGGTCTTGGAATGACATGAACAGATAGCAATTCTCCTACACGTTGTGCTGCTGCTGCTCCTGCATCTGTAGCTGCTTTCACTGCGCCTACATCTCCACGTACTAAAACTGTTACAATTCCGCCACCTACATGTACTTTTCCAACTAGATTTACACTTGCTGCCTTCACCATTGCGTCCGCTGCTTCAATTGCACCGACTAATCCTTTAGTTTCTACCATTCCTAATGCTGATCCTTCTCTGCTCATGTTTGTTTCCTCCTAGTAATTTTTAGTTTGATAATTTCTTTACAATTTCATTGACTAGATCTTTCACCATTTCGGGATTGATCGCATCACTTGAATCCATAGATTTCAATACTTGTGAAACGACTTGCTGTGTCATGTCTTCGGTTGAATCAGCTGTATGTTGTGGAAGCTGAGCTTCTTTAATACCATAAGCCATTCGTTTAATGTTCAACAAATGCTTCGCTGTTACGTTATCAGATGTAATGTTACCACCGAATGACCCACAACCAAGCGTCATAGAGGGCATTAGGCCAGTTGTCCCACCGACTGCCCCAACAGATGACATCGTATTAACTAAAATACGTGAAACAGGCATATCTACTGCGAATTCACGCGCAATCGCATCTGTTTCTGTATGAATCGAAAGTGAGTGCCCACGACCACCCAAATTTAATAAGGACAAGCAAAGCTCCTTGGCGTGATTCAAATCCGACGCTACATACATAGCGAAAACAGGCGATAACTTTTCAAGAGAGAAAGGAATATCCTTCCCCACCTTCGTTTCCATCCCAATGATGACACGCGTTCCTTCTGGGAGTGTGATGCCTGCCAATTGCGCGATGAATTGTGGGCTTTTGCCAACAATTTTCGGATTCACTTTTCCTGGAATAGGTGAAACCACTTTTTCCATGATACGCTTTTCCTCATCTGATAAAATATAGGCACCATTTTTCTTTAATTCACGGTTCACCAGCTCGACAACATTACGATCTACCACCATCGCCTGCTCTGTCGCACAAATCGTTCCGTAATCGAAAGATTTACTATCAATAATATTCTTTACCGCTTTTTCGATGTTGGCAGAACGTTCAATATAAACAGGAACGTTGCCGGGACCGACTCCATATGCAGGTTTCCCAGAACTATAAGCCGCTTTTACCAACGCACTACCACCCGTAGCTAAAATTAAATTCACATCGGGATGCGTCATCAATTGTTGCGTTGCCCCCATCGAAGCCATTGTTAAACACTGGATTAACCCTTTTGGTGCACCTGCCGCCACTGCCGCTGCATCACAAACCTTCAATGCTTCATGCGTACATTGGACTGCGTATGGATGCGGACTGACGACAATCGAATTTCTTGTTTTTAAGGCAATCAAGGTTTTAAAATATGCCGTTGACGTTGGGTTTGTTGTCGGAATAATAGCCGCTACTACACCAAAAGGAGCTGCTATCTCCACCACTTTTTTTACTTTGTCTTCTCCAACCACACCGACTGTTTTCAAGTCTTTGATGCTTTCATAAACATCTCTTGAGCCAACTTCATTTTTAATCGTTTTATGGGCAGCTACACCCATTCCTGTTTCTTCTACTGCCATCTTACCAAGTCGCTCTGACTGTGCATAAGCTGCATCCGCAACTGCCTTCACAATTCGATCCACTTGCTCTTGTGTAAAACTCATATAAGCCAATTGCGCTTCTTTAGCCGTTTGCACAGCCGTACGCATTTCCTGGAGAGCTAATAAATCAGCATCTATCGCTGTTACCATTGCACTCCCTCCTTTCTTAATACTCCAAGGGCCGATTCGCCATATTCAAAATAGCCTCTCGAAACGCATCCGCTGCCGCCTTACAAGAAGACTGACTGCCTGTTAATAATCCGCCGCCAAAGTTTGTTTCAGAAGGTGGGGCAAAGAATTCACATACGCTAACATCCGCCGCCTTTAATGCCGCATCCAGTCCTACAATTGCTTCGATAGGTGGAGCGATCAAGTACGCGAGCGATTGTCCTGTCGCAACACCCGCAACCTCCGCTAAATAGTGACCGCAACTTGAAATCGTATGTGCATACAATGCATGGTTGTCATCATCATTAATCGCTTCAAAGTAAGCCGCACTATCAACTGTCAGCCGAATTGAATCAAGACCACTTTTCACTTCGTCTGGAGAAGAACCAGCTATGATACCGATAAATTCTCCCGAGAGTGGACCTGATGCATGTGCTGAACCTGCGTAAAAACTCTTTGCGTAGACCACTTCAACATCTGCATCCTTTGTCGCCTGATCGGCGGCTGTATAACCAACGTCATCAATCGTCGTTGTAAACAACCCCAAACTTCGCTGATGCGATTTTAAATTGAACTTCGCTGCTAACCCAGCATCTACATTCGGGATCACTTGCATAGACAAAATTTCTGCATGAATTTTCTTCATGACATCTGCACGCCTCCTATCCTTCCTTCTTCACGAGTGAAACGCCACTTGCTTCATACTTCAAGATCTTTTGAATCACTGTTCCTAAATAGGCTCCCGCTTCAACAGGTGGAATTCCACCTTTATGAATATTGGAAACAACCATGCGATCCGCTTCAATCGTTCCAATACGTGGTTTGTAGCATATATAAGCACTAAGTGACTCAGCCGAAACGAGTCCAGGACGTTCACCAATTAAGATAATGACGATATCCGGTTGCAGGATTTCTCCAATTTCATCCATCAAAGCAACTCTGCCTTTATCGACATAAAAACTCGTACCTACTTCAATGTTCAAATTGGCTAACGATTGCTTTAAAGAAAGATAGACGTCTTCCAAATTCTCTTCAATGGCGATTGCACTTAAACCATTCGAAGCAACGATTTGAACTGTTGGAGCATGCTGGCATTTTGCTTTCACTGTCGTCTTGGAATCATCCGATAGACGTCTACCTAAGTCCGGACGTCTAATATACTCTTCCTTGTCCTGTACTTTTGAATGAACTTGGAAGAAGTCTAAACGATCCAAAATTTCAGTTGGCACCTCACCATATACTGCGTCTACAGCGGCCGCATGGTCATAACGAAATTGAAGCCACGTATTTGTTTTAGGTCTTGAGCCAGCTCTGCCAACTGCAATTCGAGCAGGTGTTTTTTTACGGAGCTCTGCCAAATAGGCTTCTTTTTTCTCATCACTTACCGAAGTTTCCGTTTTGCTTACCTTCGCCATTGTTAGGTTAGGCTTCTTTTCCTCAGCAACTGTACCGAAAAACTTTACTTCTCCAGAAGGTGTCTCACGTATTTTTTCTTCGCCCAGACTAGTTCCTACTGGTGTAGGTTGAAACAGGTTAACGAGTGGCTCGTTGTTATTTTTATAACTGCTTGTATCCGAATGATTCGCTTGTAATTTTTCAACAACTAACTTCGTAATTTGTTGAATCAGTTGTTCGTTCACAGATATCACCTCCTAACGTGTGAATATAGTAGCGTCTCCAGCGCGAGCGCTTAGACGACCATTTTCGTAAATCCCCATTTTTTCAAGCCATTTGAGATATTCAGGTGATGGTGTTTTACCAAACGTTTGTAAAAGCGTCGCGATATCGTGATAGCTCATCGACTGGTAATTTAGCATCACATCGTCCCCCATTGGAGCTGAGATGATGAAGTTCACACCCGCCGCTGATAATAAAACGCCTAAATCCTCAATGTCATTTTGATCCGCTTTAATATGGTTTGTATAACAAATATCGACACCCATCGGAAGACCATGCATTTTACCCATAAAATGATCTTCGAGCCCTGCACGAATCACTTGTTTACTGTCATACAAATACTCTGGGCCAATAAAACCAACAACCGTGTTCACAATAAATGGATCATAATGTCTTGCGAAACCGTAGTTACGCGACTCTAACGTCAATTGGTCAATTCCATAATGTGCCTCCGCCGATAATTCCGAACCTTGTCCCGTCTCAAAATACATCACTTGTGGACCCGATCCCGTTCCTTGTTTTAACGCAAGGTCTTTTGCTTCTGCAATCAATTCAGCAGATATCCCAAACGAACGGTTCGCAACCTCAGTTCCTGCAATACTTTGGAAAATCATATCCGCAGGGGCTCCTTGTTGAATCGCCTTCATCTGTGTCGTCACATGCGCTAACACACAGTTTTGCGCCGGAATTTCCCATTCGTTCATGAAATCTTTTGTGGCATGCAATAGACGTTTTACACTTTCAACTGAATCATCGACCGGGTTGATGCCAATTACTGCATCCCCGACACCGTATGATAACCCTTCCTTCAGTGAAGCAAGCATTCCATCTACGTTATCCGTTGGATGATTGGGCTGTAGGCGGGATGCGATTGTTCCTTTATGACCAATCGTAATATTACAGGTTGTTAAAATCTCTACTTTGTTTGCAGCATGCACTAAATCCAAGTTCGACATCAGCTTTGCAACTGCCGCAATCATTTCCGAGGTCAATCCCCTACTAATGCGTTTTAGTTCACGGTCGCCGACTTCATGGCTTAGAATGTACTCCCTTAATTCAGCGACGCTCCAATTCTTGATTTCAGCATAAATTCTTTCGTTAATGTCTCCCTCAATAATCTGAGAAACTTCATCGTTTTCGATTGGAATTAACGGGTTGTTACGAATTTCACTTAATAAGATGTCACTGAGGACCGTTTTTGCCGCAATTCGTTCTTGCACGGTTTCTGCCGCGACACCCGCTAGGCGGTCTCCCGATTTTTCTTCATTAGCTTTTGCCATTACTTCTTTCAAATCAGCGAATGTATAGCTTACTCCGCCTAAAACTGTTTTTAAATTCACTGGTTAACACCCTCCTTCACGACGAGTGAAATGTTAATGTTTTAACGACTACTGGGACAACGCCTGATTCAAGGGATCTCCCAATGTCGATATAATCACCTTGTTCAACAGAAATTTGATCGATACAAATGACGCTTTGCCTCACATTCATTGCCATCAGCGTCTGACCAACTACTTTTGCATGGTCTGATTGCAGCACCAGCACAATCGGCTGATTTGGGTCAGGGCGTTGTTCCATCACTTGAATGACAGCTGCTGCCAACTGTTGGACATCTCGGAATCCCATGTAGGGTAGCTCTGAAATGTAGAGGGCAAAGTTCTGCCCTTCTCTTGATGCATCAAACATGTCAATTGCATGTTTGATAGCAACCTCAAAGTTTTCCAATCCTTTTTGAAGGTCTGACTGAAAGGCATAATTGTAAACTGGTAGATTTTTTAACGGTAATTCTTGAGGCGCCACTTGAATCGTAGCCCCGCTAATTTCCGTTGTTTGCGTACCCGCTCCAAGTACAGTCGCTCGGACTGTTTCAACGGGTTCCATCCACAGAAAACTTTGCAATACTTCATTTCTTTGTAGGGCCTGCGCTAATTGCACGCCTATATCATCATACTCAGCTAGCTGCCCACCGATTGATTCGTGACTGTACATACATTCAGAAATACCACCTGAGAAAACAAGCACTTCAATTTCCTCTGTCCAGTTAGGGCGATGTCCAAGCAAAAGTACCGAATCCTCTTCTTGCAATTCATTATTTAATACTCTACCAAGCGATTCAGCCATGAAATCGGTTACAAACTCTATACTGGCCGCCTCCGGAGAATCGCCAATTTGCAAGGAACGATTATTTTCAGCTAAGAGCTCTTGAACCGGTCGGGAAATCGAACGAATTTTTTTCCCTTCATATTCGACGAGCCGTCCTCCGATATGCATCGTACATGTCCCTAGGAGAACCTTGTCTTTATAGACTGCAATATTAGCTGTTCCTCCACCAATATCAATATTGGCAATCACTTTTCCACTTTGCCCTGAATAGTCATAGGCACCGGAGCCTTTAGCTGCGATAATTCCTTCTAAATCAGGTCCGGCCGTGGCAACTAAGAAATCGCCAACCTCACCCGATAAATAATGGAGCATCTCACTGGCATTACGCTTCGTCGCTGTTTCACCTGTAATAATGACCGCACCTGTTTCAATTTGGGAAGCTTCAATACCAGCTTGCTGATATTGAGAACGAATGATTTTTTCAACTTCCGCTACATTGATTGTAAAAGGATCCGTTAATGGTGTTCTAAAGATAGGACTTTTATACAAAACTTCTTTATCCACAATTTCAATTCTAGGAACATGCGATGTACCCGCTACATTCATTAATGAAAAACGGCTAATGATTAGTTTCGTTGTGCTTGTGCCAATGTCAATCCCAGCACTAATCATCGTCTCTTGCTTTCGCTTGAAATTGTTCACACTCACACCTCCGAAAAAAGTCTGTGATATTTGCCAAAAGTCTTCCGCTGAATGAAGATAAAAAAGCGCCTTTACAGACCCGAAGAAGTATCCTCGAGCAGTAAAGGCGCCTTTGCCAAATTATCAACTTTTAATAGCCTAAACATATCAAACATTACGCGAATTGTAAAGGTAGTCCGTAAATATTAGTTTTTCATCTTTAGCGCTCATCACAAAGTCTTTCATGACAGCCATATCATTTAACTTTACCAATTCTCTTACATACTCAATGCCAGTTCCTTCAACTGATGAGGTAATGACAATTGGCCCGCTTGGCATGACTGACTTCACCATTTCAATGGCTCGATCAATGTCTGCATTGGGATGATCACTTTTAGTAATGACACCAATCGGCAGCTTCGCTATTCCTGAACTAAATCCAGGTGGAAAAATAATTTTACCATTTGTTGCATCCTGTAAATACAAAACATGAGTGACTTCTAAAGCAGTTGCCATGATGTTCTTATAGAAAAATGGATTTTCTGTATATTCTCCAGGTGTATCTACAATCCAATCATGATAAATGAGTGTCTGCGTTTTAACAGCCTCCACTTTTTTCCCTAGTAACGCATTCGTCAACGTAGATTTCCCAGCACCAATCGCACCAATTAGCATGGCTCTATTTTTCATCTGCAGAACACATCCTTATGACTTTGTGATGAATGCTGGCGTATATCCAAGTCTTTCAGAAAGAAATTTATTAATTTCATTCATTGCCACGTCCACTTCAGAAACACTGCCCACAATGACGAGACTCCCTGTAAAACGATCCAGGAAACCAATCTTAACACTCGCTGATTTTGTGGCTAAATCCCCTGCGATAATAACTGTTTCACTCGGCGTGCAAGTCATTATGCCTAAAGCGCCAGCCTCTTGAATCCCTAGCTTCTGAAACATGTCAGGATCCGGATTAGCGATTAAATGACTTAATGTTATTTGTTTACCTGGTACAAATTCCTGAATAAATCTTTTCTTCTCTTCACTCATTTTACTCACTCCTTTCATCTGCCTAAACAGAGATTACGACTGAGCTTTAAGTACTTCCTCGGCATTGTCATCCTCTAGGTATTCCCCTGGTCGAATCACACCTTCAGCACGGTCTTTTTCTTCTAGTTTAAGAGCTGTTGGAACAGATAGCCAGTACGCAATTCCAATGGCGCAAATACCCGCAGCTAATTTACCAATAATAACCGGTAAAATAATATTCGGTTGGAAATTAGCTGTAAATGATAAATGGTCGCCTAATAAAAAGGCAGCACAGACACCAAAAGCGATATTAATTACTTTATCTTTAGGTCTCATATATCTGACCAATGAGAACATCGCTAAAATATTAGCCATCGTTGCTAAAATCCCTGCACTACCTACTGAAGAAAGTCCAAGCCTGCGACCTCCCGCCTCCAATGGTTTAGCAGCATACTTACGAAGTAAGTATACCATCGGGAACGCACCTGCTAGCATAATTCCAATATAACCTGCTGTTTCAAGTGCACGGAACTGATCTGCCTCATCTGCCATGATTGGGTCGAAGCCCCATGCACCAAATACAGTCGTGAATACACCTGTGAAAATTTCAACGATAGAAAAGACCAGCACAAGTTTAATCGCTGCGTCCATAACGCGGCCAAATACCATAAACCCAGCAATCATGCCACGCGGGAAGAACTTTAAGCCTGCCGCAATAACGACTACAAAAATGAGTAGAGGTAATAGGTTAATGAGAATTTGCCCGTAGCTGATGACAAACTCATACGTAGAATCTGTTGTTGTACTGATGACATCTCTAATTTCCGTGTTGAATAATACAACCAATACAGAAGCGATAAATGCACCGATTGGAATCGTCAAGACACCCGACATTACACCTAGCGCCATGTATTTATGATCTCTTTTATCCAGCATTGCCAGTCCCATAGGAATCGAGAATACAATCGTCGCTCCCGCCATATAACCAACAATCATCGCCATGACCCAACCCTCATAGGACGTTTTCAGAGCGTTCGCTAACTGGTAGCCTCCCATATCCGATGCAAGGATTGTTGTCGCAGCAATTGCAGGATCCGCACCAATCGCATCGAATAGAGGTCCTATAAATTTACTAATAAACCACGTCAAATATGGAATGGACGCCATGATACCTGCTGCCGGAATAAAAATATGGCCTACTGCATGCATACCCGACATGAATTCTTTACCAAGACCTTCTTCTGGATTTTTAATCGCTGCGAATGCCCCTAAGATTGCACAAACCATTATAATATATACAATTACCGTTCCAATCATCGCCATTTAAAATTCCCCCTTTTTTTTAATTATGTATTCCCTTTTCACAACATTGCCTGCTTCCAATTTAACTGACATCACCCCCTTTAAAAACCACAAAAAGACGCTTAAAGAACATCCTCTTTAAGCGCCATTGCTTGTCGGTATTTACTTGTGTGCTGCAATAATTTCCTCCGCAATCGACTCCATTGTCAGTTGCCTAGACATGCTTGAATCTCTCATTACCTTGAATGCTTCCTGTTCTGTCAACTGATCCCTCGTCATCAGAAGTCCCTTCGCCCGTTCAATCAGCTTTCTCTTTTCAACTTCCCGTTGAGCTTCGCTGATTTCTCCCTTTAATCGTTTCGCCTTATCAGCTTGATGCAAGGCAATTTCAATCGCGGGAATTAAATTGGACTCTGCAATCGGTTTAACTAAATACCCCACAATATTATCCTGTTGGGCTTTCGCAACAAACTCCTTTTGACTGTATGCCGTGATAATTAGAATCGGCAGATCCAATTGTTTTCCGATAATTTGACTGGCCTGCAATCCATTGATTTTAGGCATTTTTATATCCATCAGTACAAGATCCGGTCTATGAAGAAAAGCTAACTCGATCGCTCTGTCCCCATCTCCCGCTTCAGCAACTACTTCGTAACCATGATCCTCTAGCATCATCTTAATATCCATCCGAATAATGGATTCGTCTTCAGCTATCAGTATTTTCTTTCTCATAATAAATAATAACCTCCGGACTTACTGGAAACGTAATGACTGCATGTGTTCCTATGTTTTCCGGTAAATAACTAAATTCACCATTTAAATCATTGACTACTAAGTTATGAACAATCTCCAATCCAAGTGAAGTTTTAGGCTCCCTCATCCCAACGCCGTTGTCGAAAATATGAAGCTCCAAAAAATCTTTGTTTGATAGAAAATCCACAACAATTTCACCTTGTACATCTTCTGGAAAAGCATGTTTTAATGAATTCTGAACGAGCTCATTGACAATTAAAGCAATTGAAACCGCTTTCCTAGATGATGTTAATATTCTATTGCCATTTGAAGAAATAATCAAGTTAACTTTTTTATGTAGCTCATTTACTACCATTGTCGAGCAGACTTTCCTTGTCAGTTCAACGATATTGACATCATCGTCTTCTGCATCTTCATTGGCAAGAATGAGCTCGTACACCGAAGAAATACTGAAAATACGATTCAAAGTATCTTCAAAATAAGATCTACTTTCCTCTGGAAATCCTCTTCTCATTTGTAATCTGAGTAAACTTGCAACTGTCTGAAGATTATTTTTCACTCGGTGATGAATCTCTTGGATAACGACTGATTTCATCATCAGCTCTTTTTCCTTCGTTCGTAGCTCCGTCAAATCCTGGATAATGAGCAACGTCCCTCTCATCTTATCCTTCTTGCGTAACCGTACCTTTTTCACAACTAAGTTTTTGTGATCTACTGTTAATTCAAAAACAAACACATCGTCTTGCTGATTGTAAACCGGATTTAAGAAGGGCAATAATTCTACTAAATTCCTATTTTGAATTTCTTCTGTACGACTCATTTCAGTGATGAATTTTACACCTACTGGATTAGCATAGATTAATTTATTTTCGTTATCAGTTAATAAAAAAATCTCCATTAGCAAGTCAGAAACCATCGGCATATCATTACTATTATCGCCCATCACATAGTCTATCGATCCTTGACCTAACGAGTCCTTTTGTTGATTATTTTGATTAGCTGCCGGATAATCGACTTCCTTTTCTTGAATAAGAACACCAATAACCTGATGTAAATCATTTTTAATGGGCACAACACTTTGTTCCACAGATCTACCTTCCTGTGTTACCGCCTGGCGAATGACCGACTTTTTCCCTTGACGATAACTATAAAAAACACCTGGTTCAAAAGTATCGAAAACTATTTTCCCCACTACAGAGTTTTCGTATACAGATTCCACCGACTTTGGAAAAGCCTCCGCCACAACGATTGCATTCTCACTATCTTTCATCTTACAATCGATAAACATATAGGCATCCGACAAATCCGCGTACATTTGCAAAGTCGATGCAGTATTTTTTAATATACGAATGTCTTCCTCTGTCAATTCAGTGTATAAACTACAAAGCTGCTCTAGCGTGGAATCCTTCACTCGTATGTCACATTCCTTTTTTGTTTAAATTGCCGTCAAAAATTACTCGAATTATTTGAATAAATTATACGGTTTATTTCCTGTTCGGTCAATTTTATTTTTCAACATTCAATTCGGGTGATATTTTTTCGAAGTAAAAATCGCGTAATACTGAATTAATTTCTATCGTAGACCAGTATTTTTTCATCCCACTAACGAAAATATATTTTTCCATATTTAAAGCTTTATGTCCCTCACTTTCCAATACCCCACCTCCACGGTACACTTGTAGTAAATGAAGGGGGTTATTAAACGTATGAAAATCACACCTATCGGCATTTGGGGCGGTTATCCGAAAGCTAACAGCGCGACATCGTCTTTTCTAATTGAACACGAGGGATTTTATTGCTTAATCGATTGCGGGAGTGGGGTACTTTCCTCTCTGCAAAATTATTTGCCGTTGGAAAAATTGGATGCAGTTGTCATCAGCCATTATCACGCGGATCACATTGCGGATATCGGCAGTTTGCAATTTAGTCGACTCATTAATTTCTATCTCGGCAAGCCAGCACCTGCTTTGCCGATTTACGGGCATGTTCAAGATCAAGATAACTTCGATAAGTTAACATATAAAGAGCAGACTGTAGGCGTTGCGATTTCTGAAGATGACATCATCCAAATCGGTCCATTTGAAGTATCATTTTGTCAGACAACCCACCCTGTGTACTGCCTTGCCATGAAGTTTAGCGCCGCTGGCCACTCGATTGTACTAACTGCCGACACCGAATGGAGAGATGAACTTGTCGATTTCGCACGAGGAGCTGATTTGTTAATTAGCGAGGCAAATTTGTATGAAGAGCATGTCGGCAAGGCGCCAGGTCATATGGGCGGAAGTGAAGCAGGGAAATTAGCTAGCTTATCTGGTGCAAAACAACTTGTCCTCACGCACTTGCCTTTACATGGACAAATTGAAGAGATTCTTGAGGCCACACGCCAGAGTTATGATGGTCCTAGTGAAATTGCCGAAGTTGGAAAGATGTACGAGGTTTTCTAAGTGAAAGCTAAAAGGACTGTCCTTGTTTTCCAGGGACAGTCCTTTTTCGTAGTCAATTAATCATCATCTTGGTCATCATCTTGGTCATCATCGTTGTCTTGATCGTCATCTTGGTCGTCATCGTCTTGATATTTTTCAAACTTCAACACTTTTCCAGTAGTCGCATCAATTTCAAATTTGTATTCGTAAGTGCCATTTTTGATTTCGATTTCATAATGCTTGCGACCATCGTCGTCGTCGAGTTCTAGTTCCGTCACTGTACCTTTTACTTGTTTTAGGGCGATGGCGATTGCTTGGTCCTTTGTTAGCAACTTGTTCTGGTTACTCGTAGCAGTTACTTGAATGTTTACTTTTTTACCATCGTCGTCACGGTCTTTTTCAAACTCAAGGATTTTACCTGTCATCGCATCAATTTCGAAATCGTACTCATATGTGCCGTCTTTGATTTCGATTTCGTAGTGTTTGCGACCATCGTCGTCATCCAATTTAGCCTTTGTCACTGTACCTTTTGCTTGTTTCAGTGCAATTGCAATTGCTTGGTCTTTTGTTAACATCGTTTGATTTTTATTCGTAGTAGCTGCTTGTGTGTTTACTTTTTCACCATCATCGTCACGATCTTTTTCAAACTCAAGGATTTTACCTGTGATCGCATCGATTTCGATATCGTATTCATATGTGCCGTCTTTGATTTCGATATCATAGTGTTTACGACCATCGTCGTCATCCAATTTATTCTTTGTCACTGTACCTTTTGCTTGTTTCAGTGCAATCGCAATTGCTTGGTCTTTTGTTAAAAGCTTCGCATCCGCTACTCGTGGTAGTTCTACTTGGACGACTTTCTTAGCTTGCTGTTTCTCAATCACTACTTTTCCCGTTTGTGCATCAATATCTAAATCGTATTCTACACCGTTTGATTTCACTTCAACTTCATAGATAAAACCCGTTCTTGTTTTTTCTAGTTCAATTTCAGTAACTGTTCCACCGACTTCTTGAACCGCCAATGCTTTCGCTTCTTTTAAAGAGAGAAAACTTTCCGCCGCATGCGCCTCACTAGTTCCTAAACCGTTTGCCAACGCTGCTCCACCTAGTACAACTGCTCCTGCTAGTGCAGGAATGATCATCCACTTATTCATAATTGAATGCCTCCCTTTCTTATTGTCCAGCTACAAGCGCTTATCGCGTCTATCGAGCGCCCTTCGCTTTTCTTATTACCTTCATAATACAGCTCAATTATGAGAGGAGATTGAGAGGATTATTAGAATTTGGTGAGAGAATCAATCGCGCCTCGGCGTGATTGCGTCCAGATTTTGAATTGTGCCCGCAGGATGCGGGTATGCAGTCGTTGCGAATCGAACAGCGAAGGGTTCGATTTGCCTTAATTTCTGCGTTCTTTGCAGAAATTAAGGCACTTAGATAAGCGCAATTAACTCCCTTCAAAATCTGTGACATCCGCCGGAGGCTTAACAGGGAGGAATTGAACTTCATTCCTCCCTGTTAATCATCCCGCGTAACGGATAAGATTTTGCCCGAAATCGCATGTATTTGAAAAGTAGCTTCGTCATCTTGATCGTTGTCATCAATTTCAACTAAATAGTAGCCGCCGTCACTTGTTTGCACAAACTCAACGTCTTCCACTTCCCCTTTCAGTTGACCTAGCGCAATGTTTATCGCCTGATTTTCTGAAATGAGTACTGTTGTCGAGGTTTTAGGCGGTGTCGTCTGATTAGTGCTGGTTTTAGGCTTAGTTTCGGGTGTCACTGCTGTTTTAGGCTCTGCTGTTGTCACTTTAGGTTTAGATGGTGCTGGCTGCTCTGGTTCTGTTGGTGCTTTGTCTTGCGCGACTGTTTCAGTATTGTTAGCTTCAGTGACAGAATCCTTATCTTCTGTACTATCACCTTGCTTTGCAGATGCAATTGGCATCTCTTTCTCTATCACTTCTTTTGTTTGAATCATCGAAAGTACTTTTCCAGTTTCAGCGTCAACCGTCGCTAAATAGGCATCCTTATTGCGAGACAATTCCACTTCAAACATTGTCCCATCTAAGGACAGTCGCTCCACTTTTCCACCGTATGTTTCTTCAAGCTGCTTGCGAACTTCATTTTCAGGTAAGGTCTCTGCATTGGATACTAGATGCTTCGTATAATACCCACCAACTGCCAAAATAACAATTGTCAATACGATAGGGATAAACCAAGGCTTTTTAATGATTTTCAAAGACATCCCCTCCTTCCCTCAAGCATACGCGGCCAACATTAAAAATCGCTGAGAATCCGTTCTTTGGAAATCAAAATACGAATTGTCGTCCCCATTCCAACAATGCTTTCGATTTTCAGCTCCGCCCCGAGACCTGCTGCAATTTCCTTGGCAATCGCAAGCCCCAATCCTGTTCCACCTGTTTTTCGATTACGATCCTGATCAACGCGATAAAAGCGGTCAAAAATATGAAGCAAATGCTGTTCGGAAATTCCGTTGCCATAATCCATTACAGAAATCGCAACCATTTTCTCCTGTTCTTGAACGGCTATTTTAATTTCCCTGTCACTGTACTTACGTGCATTATCTAGCAGGATAAATAACAATTGCTTGAGCCGATTGGCATCCGTTATGAGCAGTATCGACGGATTTCCTTCTATTATGAATTCTCTCGCATACGCTTGCCTCATTGACTGTATCGTTTTCTCCAATATTATTTGAAGATCTGTCTCGATAAATTCAAACGTCAGATGCTCGTTACTCTTTGCCAGTTCTAGCATTTGTGCAATCATTTCTTTCATGCGACCCGTTTCACTTCGAATGGCTTCAACAGCCTCTAATGCAACTGCACGATTATCAAAACCTTGACGTGTCAGTAGGCGTGCGTAGCTTTCGATGACTGTAAGGGGTGTTTTTAATTCGTGAGAAGCATTTGAAACGAATTGTTCCTGTTTTTTATAATTCTGTTCAAGCTGCTCCATCATGTCATTAAACGTTCGGCCCATTTGTGCTAGCTCATCTTTCCCATCAACGGATACTTGGATTTTTTCATAGGTACCAGACCGTTGACTTGTCGCCATTGTCGAAATCAGCTTTTCAACAGGTTGCGTCACAATTCGCCCTAGCGCCACGCTAGATGCCGCAATCGGGATCATCGCGAGAATCGTCATCCCGATCAGTACCAGTTGAAGCAAGCCTAAATTGTTTTCCAAGTCCTCTAAAACCTGTACCATCTCCAGTTGTACAACTTCCCCATTCGTCCATATAATAGGCACACGGATGAGCATGGTCTGCGTTCCATTAAAATCACCGATTGTATAACGCTCTTTTGGATGTATGTCAAAATGCTCTTTCTCCAATCCAAGCTCGGATTCCGTCGTAACCTTCGACTTGCCCTTATCATCAACAACTCGTATCGCTCCATTTGGTGGAAGATGAGCCCTTACAACTGTACCCGCGTCCATTTCCTCCGTCATTTTACTCAGCGAAGTGGTCACTTCCTTGGAGCGAATCAGCAGTTGGTTATATTCTGTATCATGCGCCATCTTTTCAAATAAAATAAAAATACCGATATTCGTTATAATCAGAATAACAAGCATAAGGAGTGTTGAATACAAATGGATTTTCGACTTAAGCTTCATTAACAACCTGCTCCTTCAATACATAACCAACGCCACGAACCGTTTGAATAAGTGAACTCTTTTCACCCGCATCTATCTTCTTACGAACATAACGAATATAGACATCGACAACATTCGTATCCCCATAATAATCAAATCCCCAAACCGCATCTAGCAATTGTTCACGCGATAATACTTGGTTCGGATGCTTAAGTAGATGAAGCATGAGGTCAAACTCGCGCGGAGTTAGGTCAATCGTACGACCAGCTCGCTTTACTTCACGTGTTTGCTCATGGATGGATAGACCCGCAAACTCATGAAGATTTTTGTCTTTTTCAACAACCGACTTCGTTGAAAATCGTAGTGCTGAACGAATTCTCGCTAGCAGTTCGTCGATTTCAAAAGGCTTCGTCACATAATCATTCGCCCCAAGATCAAGCCCCGCGACCTTATCCTCTACATCGTTTTTCGCTGTCAATAAAATGACTGGAGTAGATGTTTCCGTTGCACGAATCCGGCGAAGCACATCAAGTCCATTCAAACCAGGTAACATCAAATCAAGAAGCACTAAATCCCACGCCTGCTCACGATATTTAATAAGACCGTCCGGCCCTGTATGCGCAATCCCCGTTCCATACCCTTCAAATTCAAGCTCAAGCTGAAGAACGCGTGCAATATTCTCTTCATCTTCGATAATCAATATTTGCTCTTTCATTCAACTCACCTGCCACTTTTTTCTTTCATCTTAACAGATGTAGACATAGAATAGGGACCTTCGCTATTCACGAAGATCCCTGTTTATCCTAATCCTTCATTTTCATTGGCATGGATACATACTCTTAATCAACGTCTCTAACATCACTGGCATTTCAACGAATGCACTGTCCACATGCAAACGCTCTGTGCGTTGATGTGCATCTTTACCAAACGGTCCTACATTCAAAACGGGGGCTTTTAACTTCGCCATGTCTGCAAAAGGAATACTATACGTATCGCCCCATACCGGCGTATTGCGTTCAAATGCCGCCCAGCCGTTTGCATTATCACCATAATTGACGTAGCTCAAATCGCAAATACCGTTAAAATAATGTTTTTGACCAATTTTATTATTAAAGCTTAGTGCTGTTTGCTTCATTAACTCAACTGATTGAATGACAAGTGGATCATTCGATGTGTTAACAGCCGGATAATAAGGCGGTGCGTATAGCAATACTGTTGCTGGTGCCAGCTCCTGACAGTGAATCATCAAATGATCGACGATGCGGAGCGATTTCTCACGATCATCCCAGTTGTCTTGTTGGAGAGCTTCATTTTTTAGTCGCTCAACTTCTGCTGCCCCTAATTTTTTAACCGCATGTTCGAGCAATTGCTCATAGCGCAACACATTCACTTTTCCTACACCTGTCACCTGTTCCCGCTCACAAATGATCTGGTAGCTGTCATTACAAGCAGCCATCGCTTCAGTTGCAACTTGCTCGAACAAGTCCATGACCTCAGTTGCAGTGCGCTTCAGTAAAAAAACATTGTACAACGCAACTGCCCGATAAGGTGTTTGTGTTGAGTACTCTAGTTTTAAATCTTTTTGTTGCAACGAAACTGGTAATGGTGTGCTTTCCCCAAGATCCGTTTCACGGAATAAGGGATTCCATTCCATACGCTGTGTCAAAAAGGATGCAATATAGTTTGCCGTCATCCCCTTCATCGGCTCACCAACATGCGTTTCCTTTCCGTAGAACAATGCAGCAGGCATGATTTTCCCAATCGTGCCTGTGTAAATATATTCTTCTATATCAAACGGTTTTTGAGAAAAAGAGGGCTCACTATTTAAAAATAATTTGTACGTCAAACGATGTTCTTCACGAATACGAACGAGTTCTGTCACCGCTGCACGCATACCTGCTGAGTTCACTTCTTCATCTGGAACCGTCGTCAAAATAAGATTGATTGGCCATTGCTCGACACTCGCTTTTTCAATCAACTGCATATGGAGAGCAAGCCCCATCTTCATATCCATGGTTCCCCGCCCAAACAGATACTTCCCCGACTCTAGGTCAATACGAGCAGACTCGGGCAAATCTTCCTTATGCTCCAGCAACTTCTTCGTCAGCTCTTCCGGATGAAAGGCAAGCGGCTCTAATATGCCATACTCCTCCGTCCACACCGTATCGAAATGGCTAATAAGAACAATCGTCTCTATCGCCTTTGGATGTTTGTACAAAGCCGTAACTGCCTGACGACCCAAACCTGCATCATGCAATTCTAAGTGACTAGGATGATCACGGAAGTAATCTAGCTCCTTCAGCTTTTCAGCAACTTTCGGCGCAAATGTACGCTCTCCCTTCGTCAACGTGCGACTATCCCAACTCACAAGCTCGCATAATAACGCTCGAAGTGTGGATGGAGTACCCCATCTGAGTTCATTCATAACCATTCTCCTCCACAAGTTTCACTTAAACTCTTGATCAACCTGATGCTTTTTCTCTAATTTAAACTTATAGAACAGCATACATGCGATGAAAAACCCTACGCCATAGTACAAGCCAATGCGCTGCGTTGGATCGAATGCCAAAAAGACTAATATAAATAGACAAAACGAAATACAAAATAATGGGACAAACGGGTAAAACGGAACTTTATATTTTAGATCCTCCAGTTTCCCACCCGCTTTCAAATAACGATGTCGGAACATAAACTGGGAAAATGCAATCCCCATCCAAGAAATTGTCACTGAAATCCCTGCAATGGACATCAGTAAGATGAATACAGCGTCCGCTTCCATAACACTTGTCAACAAGGATAACAAGGAGAAGGACATTGTGAAAATCAATGCCATAAGCGGAACTTTACGTTTAGAAAGGCGGCCAAATATTTTAGGAGCCATCCCTTCATTCGCCATTGCCCAAAGAAGACGTGTCGATGCGTATAAACAAGAATTTCCTACTGACAAAATAGCCGTCAAAATAACAAAATTCATAATACCTGCCGCATAAGGAACACCCGCGATTTCCATCAAGGTGACAAATGGACTCGCCAATAAGCCTAATTCAGATGCTGGGAAAATAGCTGACAAGACGATAATCGAAGCGATGTAGAAGATGACAATTCTAACAAGAATCGTTCGAATTGCTTTCGGAATATTCTTTTCTGGCTCTTCCGTTTCCCCTGCTGCAATCCCGACCAACTCCGAGCCTTGGTAAGAGAAAATAACATTCATCATCGTTATAAAGACAATCGCAATCCCCGCTGGGAATAGCCCTGTCGGCGCTAAATTTGTTAAAAATGGTGTCGCTCGATCTTCTAGCGGAATAAGACCGAAAATAGCCGCAAACCCAATGATGATAAAAAGGACGACTGCCAGTACTTTAATACCTGCAAACCAAAACTCTGCTTCCGCAAATCCCCTAGTTGTCAATGCATTCAATCCAAATAGCAGAACCATAAAGATTAAGCACCAAATCCAGATAGGAGAATCCGGGAACCAGTGCTGCATGAGAATTCCTGCGGCAGTAAATTCAACCCCGGCTGTTGCAGCCGAACCTACAAAATACATCCAGCCAAGTGAAAATCCTGCTGATGGGCTAATATAACGTGTTGCATATGTCTGGAAAGAGCCTGTCACTGGCATATGAACAGCCAGCTCTCCAAGGCAAACCATTACCATATACAAAATGAGGCCCCCGAATAAGTAACCAAGTAAAGCTCCCCCTGCTCCTGCCTGATTAATCGTATAGCCGGCATTTAGAAACAGGCCTGTCCCAATGACACCCCCTAAAGAAAGCATAAACAAATGGCGACTTTTCATGGAACGATTCAACTGATTGTGTAGCGGTTGTTCCCCATTAACGGACATGAAATTCCCTCCCCTTTTCCCTTACGTTGTTTTAGAATCGTAATGACAAGCAGCTTAGTCCTCCGTCATGCTTTTGAACTTCAGACATGTCGAGTTCAATCGTTTGGTATCCCGCTTCATTAAACTTACGTTTTGTTGCCTCGTAGCCCGCTGGTAGAATGACATAATCATTGATGCGAATGCAGTTAGCCGAGTATTCGTCTTCCTTTCCAATCACAATCTTGTCATATCTTTCAAACGCTGGATGATCCACAAATTCGCCTGCTACAACCATCCGATTATCTCCGAGATAAGCAATTCCTGTTTTCAGGTGAAAAAACTCTTTCAATGGAATAATCGTTGCTTCAAAGCCTTCCTTTTCCAATAATTCCTTTAACTGAAGAGCCCCTTGCTCATTTGTTCGTTCAGAAATACCTATATAAAATCGATCCTCTGCTTGAAGAATATCACCGCCATCTAGTGTCCCAGGTGCTGTTATATAATAAAATTTGTTATAAAAGCTTTTCAATGCGCTTTCAATTTCTATGATTTCACCGTTACGCGAATCTGCCCCTGGATTTGTAATGACCGCAAAATTAGGGGTCAATACTGCCGCATCCTCCACAAATGTTGAATCTGGAAACTCTTCACTTGCTGGAAGATGTGTAACCGTTACGCCGCATTTCTTCAGTGCTTCTATATAGTTAGTGTGCTGTTCTAGCAACTTATCAAATACCGGTGTTCCTAAATCAGATGTCGTCAATCCATTCAAATAACTTTCCCCTGGTGTTTTTACGATGACATTTTTAAATAAACTCATTCCAATTCCACTCCTCAAGTTTAGTTCCTTACAACTGGACTCGTCAGACACGTTGGTCCGCCTGTTCCTTTAATGCTTATTTCTTCGCCTTTATACTCATATACTGTCGCCCCTACATCCAGAAGCTGCTGTTTCGTGGAAGCGTTTCCATCCACCATTACACAAACCCGAGGTGCCAGCGCCAATACGTTACAACCAAGCGTATGGTATTCATCCTCAGGTACTTCAATCAATTCAATCCCTCGTTCGATTAGCAACTGACGGAAAAATACCGGCATCAGACGAGAATGCACAACTGCCAAATCATGGTCCACCATGCTGATAAACGACATTAGATGGAGACATTCTGCTTCGCCCTGATCATGCGGTAGCTGAACCACAATGAATTCATCGACAAATGGTGCGGTCATTTCTTTCAATTGTCGAATAGCCTCATCATTTGTGCGGTAGCCGCGACCCACGACAATCGTTCGATCATCCAACCAGACAATATCACCGCCGTCTGATACTGCATCTCCCGTCAACTCTCCAATAATCGGAATTGCTTTTTCTTCCAGAAATTCTTTATAAACAGCTGCTTCTGGTTGCCTAAGCTTTTTACCCGACTTTAAAATAATCGCACCCGCCGGCGTAAATTTCACTGGATCATGCGCATATAACGAATCCATCCCCACTTCAGTAGATGCTGGTAAATAATCAATTTGTGGTACATGTTGTTCAAGAATTGCTATAAAATTTGCAAATTCACGAACAGCCTCTTCAAAGTTTGGTTCTTCAAGATAATTAAAGGTTTGCCATTGTTCTGCAAGATAATGTTGGTTGCGAAAAGCTTCCGTTGGATTTTTCACAATCACTCGTTCTAGGGAACTATACATTGATGAACAATACGTCATTTCACTTCACCCTTTTCCGTCTAGTGGAAAACGTTTCCGTTTATCGGAAAGTTTATATGTAAAATATATTCGATTCATGATATAATGTCAATGTATTTAGAATAATTAATTCTATATGGCGTATTTTTAAGATTGGCGGTGTTGTATATGCAATCGATTGACCGTGCCATGACCGTAGCAAGCGTCTTGGCAACACACGCAACGGACAATGGTCTATCCATTTCAGACCTTTCCAAACAATGTGAGCTACCCCTTAGCACTATGCACAGATTACTAAAAGCAATGATCAAACAAGGTATGGTCGAACAAGATGAGCGCAGCAAATGCTATCGTCTCGGTACCATTTGGTTGGAATATGGTTTAAAAGTGTATGATTCGATGGACTATGTGAATAAAATAAGACCTGAGCTCGAACGCTTAATGCGGGAAGTAGAAGAAAGTGTTTACCTCAGCAAGCCTACAGGGCTAGAAGCCATCATTATTGAGAGAATTGACAGCGAGAACAACCCTATTCGAATTTATGACCAGCTTGGTTTACGTATCCCTATGCATATCGGCGCAGCAAACAAAGCCATGCTCGCCCATATGTCTACTACTAAATCGAAATCGATATTGGAGAAACTTCTTCCTCTGGAACAATTGCCTGCAATTGACGAAACGTTAAAACAGATAAAAAAACAAGGTTACGCTGTGAGTCATGGGGAAAGAACAGAAGGTACCTCCTCTGTCGCAGTTGCCGTTTTGACCGGATTAGGAGAAGTTGTCGGAGCAGTAAGTATAGGATTTGTCAGCTTTAATCTGACAGAGGATCGAATGGAATTTCTCATTAAAAAAGTAATAGAAACAGGTAAAAGAATATCTGAAAAGCTTGGTTCTAACCAAAGCTAATTAATAAAAAAACGACTTCTGCACATTCACATGCGGAAGTCGTTTCAAGTTCTTATAAAAAGATAATGATCGCTAGTATGGCTGCCAAGACTAGTCTATAAATTGCGAATGGCATTAGCTTGACACGTGAAATGAGCTTTAAGAAGAAACGGATGGAAATCAGAGCGAAGATAAATGCGCTGATGAATCCCACGATGTAAAAAGATAGATCATCCATTGAAAGCTCTTCCCAGTTTTTCACCACTGATACGAGACTTGCGCCTGCCATAATCGGAACCGCCATAATGAATGTAAAATCGGCTGCCGTCTTATGATTCATCCCAAACAGCACACCACCTGAAATCGTCGCACCAGAACGGGAAAATCCTGGCCATAAAGATAGACATTGTACAAGACCGACTGTGAACGCCTGCTTGTATGTAATTTGGTCCAATGTGTTAACCCATGGCTTTTTCGGACCGAATTTATCAGCCACAATCATTAAAATAGACCCTGCAACTAGTGCAAAAATCACCGTTTCTACACCTGAAAGTTGTTCATCAATTAAGTCCTTCAGTGCAAAGCCAATAATAACTGCCGGTAGCATCCCAATAATGACATGCAGTAAATTGAAGCTCGAATTCATTTTTTGTCCGTCTATCTTATAAAGTCCTACCAAGCTGAATAGACGCTTCCAAAAGACGATAACAACAGCTAAAATTGAACCCAATTGAATAACAATCTTAAATGTGAAAGCCGAACGGTCTCCAAGAAAATCTTTTGTCTTCAGCCACATATCATCGACAATAATCAAATGCCCCGTTGAAGACACCGGTGCAAACTCCGTCATTCCTTCTACAAATCCAAGAATCAACGCCTTGATCAATTCAAATAATTCCATATGTTTTTACACTCTCTTTCCACGTGAATAACTAGTATTCCTCTAACTTTACTAAATACCTAATATAAGTGCAAACCGAACAGCGAAGGGTTCGGTTTGTATAATTTCTGCGCCCTTTGCAGAAATTATACAAGAATTTAAAAAGCACTCACCGACTAACAAAGGAGCGAAGGGTTCGGTTTGTATAATTTCTGTGCTCTTTGCAGAAATTATACAAGAATTTAAAAAGCACTCACCAGCTCACAAAGAATGGACGCTATTGAATAAGTAAATGTTTCCTTGTTTTCGATTACTTTACGCATTCCATTCCATTATTATGACTTTTTATCTCATTTTAAAATTGTGTATAACTTTTAAGAAAACCGAGTTACCCACAGTTCTTCGTGTATAACTTATAAAAATGTTTATAATTTCTGAATTTTCTACCCAAAACTGCTTTTTGATGTCATTAACTCCGTTTCTTCAAAAAAAGATATCCACACTATCCGCTTCATCTAAAAAAGACTCCAACCCATTATGGATTCAGAGTCCTTTTATCATTTACGCTTCTTGATAATGCTCGTTCAGTTTCGTACGCAAGGCAGCCTTTAGAAATTTCCCTACGGATGTTTTCGGAATTTCATCCAGGAAAACGATATCGTCCGGAACCCACCACTTCGCAAACTGCCCTTCTAAATAGCTTAGTAACTGCTGTTTCATTTCCTCATCCCCGGTTTGTCCTTCATGCAAGACTACGCAGGCAAGTGGGCGCTCCAACCATTTTTCATGCGGCACAGCAATAACTGCCGCCTCAAAAACAGAATCATGAGTCATTAGTGCATTTTCCAAGTCGACAGACGATATCCATTCACCACCACTCTTAATTAAATCTTTTGTGCGGTCAGTCAATTTCAGATAGCCGTTCTCCATCATCACCGCGATATCACCCGTATAGAGCCAACCATCTCGGAACGCTTCCTCCGTCCGTTCATCCTTATAATACTCACTCGCAATCCACGGTCCACGAATCGCCAATTCCCCCATCGTTTTTCCATCCCAAGGCGCATCGCCGTTTTCATTGATAATCCGGACTTCAAGACCAGGCATCGGCAAGCCTTGTAGTGCACGAATATCAATTTTCTCATCCATCGTCAAGTCCTCCATACCCGATGTATAAACGGACAGGCTGACGAGCGGAGTCGTTTCGGTCATGCCATAACCTACGATAAATGGAATACCTAGTTTTTCTTCAAATGCGCGAATCAAACCTTTTGGTGATGCTGAACCGCCACAGACAATAGCCCGGAGCGACGACAGGTCTCTCGGATTTTGCTCTTGCTCCTTTAGCACAGCGAGCCAAATTGTCGGCACACCAGCAGTGATTGTCACTTTTTCCTGTTCAATTAAATCCAACAGTAATTTTGGATTCATGCCGGGTCCTGGAAGAACTTGTGTTGTCCCAAAGAAAACAGCGGCGAACGGCATCCCCCATGCATTGACGTGAAACATCGGTACTACGGGCAAGATGACGTCCTGTTCCCTCAGCCCCATTGCATCCGCAAGTCCAAGTGCAAAACTATGAAGCACTAAACCACGATGCGTATAAATAACACCTTTTGGATTGCCCGTCGTCGCAGATGTGTAGCACATACCAGCAGGCGTATTTTCATCAAGATCATCAGGAAATACATAATCATCGGATGCAGCTTCAAGAAGTGCTTCATAAGAATGAACATTTTCTAATAATGTTTCTGGAATTTCCTTACTATCTCCCATGATGACATAATGTTTTACCGTTTTGAGGAATGGAGCTAGTTTTTCAAGATGCGGAAATAAGTTGTCATCTACTAGCAAAATTTCATCTTCCGCATGATTGATCACGTACGCAATATGTTCTGGCGACAAGCGAATATTAATCATATGAAGGATTGCCCCTGTACATGGAACACCAAAATAAGCTTCCAAGTGGCGATGATGATTCCAGGCGAATGAACCGACTTTCGTTCCATGCTGCATCCCAAGCTTTGTCAACGCGTCTGCAAGCTTGCGTGATCTTTTTGCGAAATCCCGATAAGGAATACGGTGAATGGTGTCTTCCCCCGTCCGCGAAATGATTAGCTTGTCCGGGAAAAATTGTTCTGCTCGTTTAACAAATGACGATAATAAAAGCGGTGTTTGCATCATAATAGACATCTCCCTTTTCATCGAATGATAATATCAGCATTGCAACTACCCTAATTATGAACGATACGCATGCTCGGCTCTATTTATGCCTTTAGTTCACTGAATAAAAAGATTTTTCTATATTAATAGAATACATGAAAGCGGTTACAACTTCCACAATGAAGATAAACCAATTTTCACTTAGACGATATCAGCCCCAAGTCTTAGATGAAAATCCGTTCCCCGCCCGTTTGGACAAACTGAAAATCGTTATAAGATTAATCTACAAACGAAAGGAGGAACTACAAATGAAAAAATTTGGTCTTGCAGTACTCGGTATCACAGCAGCAATTGTCGTCCTAGCAAATCTTGGATCACTACTTGCTCTTGCCCTTTCCGCATTAATCGCCTATGCGGGGTTCCACTACTATAGAAAGAGCGAGTCTACATTCAAAAAAATATTCTGGGGAGCTGTTCTACTAATCGGTTTATTCTCAGCTATTTCGAATGTACCTGCTTTCTTCGGCATCATCGCACTCATTGGTGTGCTGTATGTGTGGCGTAAATGGAAAGGCACAGAAAGTAACAGCATCATCACTAACGTCTCAGATGATCCCTTCGTAAACTTCGAACGTCAATGGAACGAAATCACAAAATAATGAGGAGGAATTCACTATGAACTCACTTTGGAACAGATTTAAATATTCAGTACAGGCTGATCTTCACACTTTATTCGACAAAAAGGAAAATAAAAACCCGATTGCAATGTTGAATCAATACATTCGCGAGGCAGAAAAACAAACAGAATCTATCGGAAAGTTACTTGAACGTCAAAGTAAATTGAAAATAGAACTTGAAAAAGAATTGGCAGAAGCAGAAAAAATGTCCGACAAACGTCGTAACCAGCTTGAACTCGCACAAGCTGCTGGTGAAGAAGACCTCGTTGCATTCGCTTCAGAGGAAATTGCAGCATACGACACACGCTCTGCTGAATTGGCGGAAAGCGTGACAGAAACAGCTTATGAATTAAATTCGTTAGAGCGTAAATTTGAGGAAATGAAACATAAAGTGAAAGACATGAAGGTAAGGCAGCTTCAATTGATGGGCAAAGAGAATGTCACGCGTGCACACCACCGTATGGACCAAGTCATCTCCCCCGAAAATGCGGATAGCCGTGTAGCATCCGTTGGAGAGATGAAAAAGTATATCGAGAATCTTGGCGGTAAAATCGAGCAGGAATACGAAACATCATCCATGGAACGCCGTTTGGAATCACTTGAGAAAGTAAATACTGCCCCCATTCTTGAAAAAGAATCGGCAAAAGAAGAACAAATTGTGTAAAATAGAAACAATGAGGAGGAAGGTACCTACCTTCCTTTTTTTCTAATAGTTATGTCTGACATCAAGAAGGGAGAATCTCAATATGCAACGTGTAGATACAAATAAAATCACATTTTGGGCACTCGCCTTCCTACTGCTCATTTTTTTCGAAGCAGTCATATTCCATAATGGCAATATCGTGTTCGTCCTTCTTGGTGCCGGACTTCTTTATTATGGTTCACGTAAACGCTCGAAGTGGATGTTTCTGCTTGGCTTTTTCTTTATCGCCATGGCACTTTTCACGTTATGGAGCTTACGCCTTCTTATTTTTGCAGCGATTGTTTATATACTTGTTCGGTTATGGAAAGGCGTACCATCCGAAGAAATTATGCGCCCCCTCAAGGAATTCCAAAAAGAAACACCGAATGCTATCTGGAAAAATAAACTATTTTCTATCCAATCCTCTCCTTTTTCATCTTATGAATGGCAGGATATTCACATCCAAGGGATGTTCGGGGATCTTCACATCGATGTAACGGATACCGTGTTACCAAAAGGAACTTCTTTAATTTCTGTCAGACAAGGAATTGGAAAAATTAAAATTGACCTACCGTATGAAATTCCAGTACGTATCCATTACACAACACTGTTCGGCGATGTCCGATTATTCGATACCCACCGAAAGCGGCTCATTAATGAGTCCCTTCATATGAAAGACAGTTATGAAGGGAAACAGAAGGATAGTGCAGAGCTCATCATTACGCTTTCTACATGGGCTGGAGATGTCGAGGTGACACGAAAATGAAGGCAGTTATAGGACGCGGGTTATTTCTATCATTCCTTTTTACTAGTATTGCCGCAGTTTATATCTACTTTCTTCTCGATTTACCGTTAGATGAAAGTTGGTTTGCCTTTTACGAATTACAATTTGCCGACGTACCACTCGGTTGGTGGATTTTAAACACTACACTTTTGCTCGGCTGGGGAATCGCCATTTGGACGAATTCTCTAGGACGCTCAAAAGAGAGAGCCCTTGAGCAAAGATTATCTGGTTTGATTGACTCGGAACGGGATGATTTTCCCAAAGAAAAGTTCACACCACGTATGGATCGAGCCATCGATACAGTATCGACGGTTATTCAAACACAGCGCAAAAGTTTGCAACGTATTACTGACGAGCGTGCTGAAGCACAAGATCAACTGATTCAAGAACGCATTGTGCAAGAACGGCAGCGACTTGCACGTGAACTGCATGATTCCGTGTCGCAGCAGCTTTTTGCAGCCTCGATGCTGTTATCCTCGATTACGGAAAGTAATGACAATATGGAAACGCAAAAACCATTGCTACAGGTTGAGCGCATGGTGCAGCAAGCGCAACTTGAAATGCGGGCATTGTTGCTGCATTTACGCCCTGCCGCATTAAATAATAAATCACTCGCCGAAGGGCTTGAAGAATTATTAGTAGAATTACGGGAGAAGGTTCTGTTCGATATTCGATTTCGCTTAGAAGAAGTGACATTGTCCAAAGGCGCGGAGGATCATTTATTTCGCATAGCACAGGAGACATTATCCAATACATTACGTCACGCGCAAGCAACAGAAGTGGACGTCTTATTTGTCGAACGTGATGGACTCGCTATTTTCCGGGTGCAGGATAACGGGGTAGGATTTAAAGACAGTGATGGCAAAGGCGGTTCGTACGGCCTGCAGAACGTCAAAGAACGCGCGATTGAAATAGGCGGAACGTGCAAAATCGTTTCTATTCCATCGCAAGGAACGATTGTCGAAGTGAAGTTGCCTGCGCGGAAGGGAGAGGAAGTAAATGATCAAGATCTTATTAGTGGATGACCATGAAATGGTACGGATTGGCGTATCAGCTTACTTGCAGGTACAGCCTGACATGGAAGTAGTTGGTGAGGCAGTAAATGGACGCGAAGCTGTCGGGAAAGCACTGGAGCTACGACCTGATATCATTTTAATGGATATGGTCATGCCGGAAATGAACGGTGCCGAAGCAACTGCTGCCATTATTAAAGAATGGCCGGAAGCAAAAATCGTCATTGTCACAAGCTTTTTAGATGATGACAAAGTCTATCCTGCGCTCGAAGCAGGCGCGATTAGTTACATATTAAAGACTTCTAATGCGAAACGCATTGCAGAGGCAATCCGAGAAACCTTAAAAGGTCAAACAGTGTTGGAGCCTGAGGTCACAACTAAAATGATGAAAAAAATGCGCGCAGGCAATGAACGAAAGTTGCACGATGAGTTAACAGAACGCGAACTTGAGATTTTGCTACTGTTGGCGCAAGGGAAGACCAATCAAGATATTGCAGATGAGCTATTTATTGCGCTGAAAACAGTGAAAACACATGTCAGTAATTTGCTAGCTAAACTTGAAGTGCAAGATCGGACGCAAGCTGTGATTTATGCGTTTAAGCACGAGTTAGTGGAGTAAAATAAAAGAGAATACGGTGCCTGCGCGCCACTCACTCTAAAATAAAAGCAACCGCTCCGCGATGGGATGGTTGCTTATACTTTATGGTTTGGCAGGGACATTATTCGTTTTCTCTCCATTCCACTTATCATGCGACTCTTGGTTAAATTCACGATCGTACTCTTCTTTATCCCCGAAAGGGAAGCGCTCACCTGACTTCGGTTTGTTATAGCCACTGTCTATCTTGTTCGCGGCAAAAGCAGACGGCTCGTTTTCTCCTGTTTTTTTCTGTTCATTTCTCCTAAATACCTCGGTTACGTTTGAATCGGATGGGTCTGCAAGTGGTAACTCATCTGACTTACCCACTCCAGCCACTTTTGGTTCAAAATCTTCCTTGTTCGGATACTTTCCATCTGATTTTGTCATCATACACTCCTCCTTCTCTCTATATATTCGCTAAGTAAAGTCAATTCCCCTCTTACTCTATTCCTTTAAATGGATTAGTTTAAACCTATTTTTCAAAAATTATCGAAACCATTTTTACCCTATATCGTCCTATTCTAAACTTGGGGGTGATTTTTTGAACAAACTCATCGGCTTTGCGCTACCAGTTATCAGCATTACCATGCTGATTTGGATTGAACAAGGACTAGAAATTGAATACATGTGGAAAACGGTAGCGAAGGTGATTTTTTTCTTAATCATCCCACTTATTTTATTCAAAAAAGTTGGATTTCCCTTTCTAAAACTACGCCAAACTGATAAAAAAAGTATGAACATCGCAATTGGTTCGGGGCTAACCATTACAGGAATTATCATTGGAGCATTCGTCATTTTATTGCCATTCATCGATATCGACGCACTTCTTATTGACCTTGCAGATGCTGGTATCACACCAACAGTATTCCCGTTCGTCGCTCTTTATATCCTGTTTGGCAATTCATTATTGGAGGAGTTTTTCTTTCGTGGCTTGTTACCGAATTTTTTCGTAAAATCTCATCTCCGTCTTTTTTTGCCGTCCTTCTTTTTTGCTATTTACCATATCGCAATTTTCCTGCCTTGGTTTAGTCCTGCACTTCTCGTACTTGCCGTTACAGGACTTTGGATTGGCGGAATTATTTTTCAGCTAGCCAATGAACGAAGTCGAACGATTTTACCTTCATGGACCATTCACATGTTTGCCGATGTCGGTGTTTTGCTCATCGGGGTATATATACTTTACTTCTATTAAAAAAGCTGTACGCACTTGCGCACAGCTTTCTTTTTTTATTCATCAAGCCGGTACGGTGACGGTCACTTTAAATAAATCCCCATCGACTTCGATTGTCATATTGCCATTATGCAGATCGACGATGGATTGTGCGATGGCAAGGCCAAGTCCTGAACCGTCTGTATGACGTGATGTGTCCGCTCGTTTGAAACGTTCAAACAACTCATCCGTATTCTCACCGAGCTCATACTTTGTTATATTCTTCACAACGACCTCAGCACGATCTTCTACTTTTCGAAGCGTAATATACACGCGTGTGCCTGGTAATGTGTACTTAATGGCATTGACGATTAAGTTATCGAGCACGCGCCACCAGCGTTTGCCATCTACATAAGCCACAAGCGCCGAATCAGGCATGCTGACCCTGAAATCTAATCCTGTTTTCGAAATTTCTTCTGCATGCTCTGCAAGTGCTTGTTGCAACAATTGTGCCAGATCCACACGCTGTCTTTGTAACTCCAGGTTACCACTTGCCATTTTCGATACTTCAAATAAATCCTCGATCAAAGTCTTCAAACGCTGTGACTTCTTATCCAACACATCAACATATTTTGTACGCTCTTCCGCTGTAATGTCTTCATTTTTCAATAAATCCGTATACGTAATAATTGATGTCAGCGGTGTTCGTAAATCGTGACTGACATTTGTAATCAATTCCGTTTTCAAGCGCTCACTTTTGGCTTGCTCGCTCATCGAATTGCGGACACCTTCACGCAGATTATTCAAATTCTTGGCATGCTCTGCCAGCGGGGATTTTCCCTCAATCTCAATTTCCTTGTGTAACCGACCATCCGCCATCGCTTCTGTCGCCGCCATAATACGATTCAAATACGCTGCTCTTCTCACAAAAATGTAGATGAAAGGAAATCCGACAAACAAAGCAAGTGGAGCATAAATGATAATTAACGGTGGATACATCGCAACACCAAACAATCCTATTCCCGCCAAGAAAAAGCCAATCAGCAAGACGAACATTTGCATACCGATCTTCCTATTTAAAAACATGCCTTGCAAAGCGAATAAGAATCTCATACTGTAACTCTCTTTACTATCCTTTTCCAACGCTCCCTCAACCTTTAAACGTTCAACGAATAGGACCAGTTGAAATACTGTTGCCCACAAGATACACATCAAGATAACTAGCTGTATTCCTAGAATGACTCCACTTTCTAGTCTATATTGAGAAAAGAATCCTGAATAGCGGCCTACAACTTCTCCTACTAAAATCCAGACAACACTGGCTGAAAACAATAGCAACGCTGCTTTCAGGTCAATCTTTTGCTGTTGATAACGTTCTACAAAACGACTTGTCGTGACCCATTCTTTGTTGAAACGTATGACCGTCAACAAAGCCCCTAATGCAAGCGCACCAAGCGTCCAAATAATATATAAACTTAGCTGTTTTCGGCTATGTCGTTCTACATTTATACCTAGCGAGCCTTTCTTCAATGCACTTTGTGGCACAACTACAGTTCCCTCAAACTTCTTCATCGTTTGTGGCTGACTAGGCTCCAAAGCAGCGCCTTGTGCATGCTCTGTAGATACCTCTTCAGTCACAGTGGCAACTGTATCTCTAAACGCCGACACTCCACTTTCATAGTCCTCAGGCTGATACCTGTCATAATGAAAGTCATTGGTCTGACCTGGCGCTGCTCGGAAATAACCTTCCTCTGCACTGAAAGTCTCTATATAGCCCGTCGTTACATTGATATCTCCCGAAGTAAACGTTTCCCCTGTCTGACTATCCGTTAATTCATAAACAACAGGAAAATAAAGATTTTCCTTAGCACCTTGGATGCGACGCTGTAACTCTTCTTCTAGCTGTTGTTCTTTATTCACACGAATTTTCGCCTCTACATGCGCATCCGATTCAAAATTTTTCCGAATGTCGTCAATTTTCGTATCGCGCTCTTCTATCAATGTTGCTTTCAGCTTGTCACTTTTCCCTGCTTCTGCATCAGCAATTCGTTGTGTATATTGCTCTTCAATATTGCCAATCTGCTCAGAAAGCGTTCCATAATAATTTCGGTGCTCTTCGATTTCAGATTTTGTAACAGTAATCCGCTTTTTCTCCGCCTCTATGTCAATCGGATTCAAAACAGCTTTAGTAAGATTTTCATAAAAATTATTCATTTCCCATTGGAATTCATTTGATTCTACATAACTTTTTCCAATATAGCGCAAGTTACCACCTGTAAATGATAGCAATGCCATTAAAAACACAGTTACTAATGAAGTCCATATAATTATTTGCATACTATAATTCTTTTTCACCGTTACACACTCCCCTTTATCAACCGCGTAAGATAAGCGATTGCTCGACCCGAACGTTCCACACCATTCCCCACCATGTCGATGATGTAGGAAAAGCAATAGCCAATACTAACAGCCGCAATCACCAGTGCAATTATCGACCAAACAATGGTATAATCACTTTTCGATTTTGTAGCCAATGCCCCACACCACCTTTACGTATCTTGGATTTTTCGGGTCTGCTTCGATTTTCTCACGAATTTTACGAATATGGACTGCGACGATATTTTCCGCATTGTACGCTTCCTCATTCCAAACACGCTCATAAATTTCATTAATAGAAAAGACACGACCGACATTTTTCATGAGTAATTCTGTAATTTTGAATTCGATCGGTGTTAGTTTCACCGGGTTACCATCGAGCGTGATTTCCTTCGCTTCTTCATCCAACACAAGCCCATCAACTTCGATGTTTTTTTGCCCCTCATATGTACCGAGCTGAACATAACGCCGTAATTGCGATTTGACCCGCGCCATTAACTCCATTGGGTGAAACGGCTTCGTCACATAATCGTCCGCACCGACAGACAAACCATGAATCTTATCAGAGTCCTCCGCCTTGGCGCTCAGCATAATAATCGGGATATTGCGCGCCTCCCGAATTTTGAATGTCGCCGTAATACCATCCATATTCGGCATCATAATATCAAGAATGAGTAGATGGACTTCATTCGCCTCTAATAATGCGAGTGCTTCCTGTCCATCTGCCGCCTTTAATACGTCATAGCCTTCATTTTTTAAATAAATTTCAATACCATCACGGATATCCTGATCGTCATCCGCCACAAGTACTTTGAACTTCGCCATCATCCGCACCTCACTTTTCCTAACTCTATGATACCAATTGTAACGACCAAATCTTAACATTCACCCATTGTAATTATGAAGAAATTCTTAAGATGGATTGTAAACCCAAATAATCGAGGTAGAGGAACTATTATCCATTTGTTATACTTGAACGAATGAAAGGGGGAATAGTTCATGAAAGGACGTTTTTTCTGGGTGGCGCTCAGTTTGATTGGCGTAAGTTGGATTGTAAATTCTATGTACGCCTATTCAAAGCAGCTAGATGAGCCTATTTTCTTGGATCACTATATCGACATGACCTATCAGGATAATTTATATGTAACGTTTTTCTATCTGACCAATAGAAATGATACATCTATTATAAGCTCCATGAACGCCGGTGATCTTAGAGCCTATCCAGAACAGTCTTATGGCTTTTTTAATGAAACTAATCAAATTTATAATCACCAGGACTTCGGTCGTTACGTGTTACGAAGTGTCAATGTAGAGTTCTACAACCCTTATGGAGATCGACTAGATTATTCTGCAACGGAAATGGATGTTGTGTTTTCAGATGGTAGAGTCGTCACCGCTCCTATCGGCCATATCATGACTCACCCATCAACTGGGGATACAAGACCTCTTGAACACACAAGTAGTGGAAGCAGTAGCGATAACACCGGACAAAACTACTATCGCGCACTTGAACCACTGACAATCGAAGCCGTTGAATACTCATTCCAAGAGGACTTACAGGACGATTTCCTCATTAAACTGAATACACCGAAAGGTCAATTGAAATCAAAAGCATCGGAAGCAGCATTTCCTGATCAAATGAATAGTCAGTGGAACGATATACCTGGACTCGACTTAGAGAATGTTTCATTCCCCATTCTTTTACAAGAGCATGATAGACTCAGTATCCACAGAAAATCTCCTACAAATTCGAGGAAGGTTTTGAATGTAAGTATTTATATAAAAGGCACAACCGAATCAGGCAAAGACTTCACTACAACATCTGGCATTATCACACAACCTTATTTAGATAAACAGGACGTCAAAGCTATTATCGAGTCAAAAACAAAGGGGGATACTGATGAATAAAGCATTGCAGTATCTATTCTGGGGATATCTTTTCATCTTTTTCCGCATTCAAATTGGGATTGATTGGTTTGCTGATCCTCTTGGCTATTTGCTGATTGCATCAGGATGTTTGCTCATCATCAAACAATATCCACAGGCTAAAAACGCAAGAATTGTGGCGCTGATTGGCGCAGTCATTACGATTCCAGCTGTTTTTGTTGATCTCTCAGCACCTCATCTTGGCATGTGGGAATTCTATTCCGTATCGTTATTTTTCCTCAAATTAATTGTCGCCTATTTTTTATTTGACGTTCTAAAAATCATTGTCGCGGACTATGGTAATCAAAAGCTCATACAGCGAACGAAAAGTGTCTATACGTTTTATATCACTATTCACTTAGCTTCGCTTTTTCTCATGTCTTTCTCCATGAACATGCCCGAATATCCTTGGGTTACTTTTGTCGTCGCCCTTGCCGTAGGTCGCTTGATTATGGATATCGCATTTCTTCTACTACTGGGGGCTATTCGGCGTGGGGAACCGCGTCAAACACCCCATACTCATGACTACTCAATGTGAAACCATTCTTTAATTTGGAGGGATGGAATGTTTAAAAACCAATCGGGTCAAGTGAGAGCTGGCTGGCTCATTGCACTGGCTTTTGCTGCTATGCTAATTGTTCAACAGCTATTTGCACTTCCCGGTATTATTCTATTGTTTGTCACCGAAGCACCTTTTCATGGGGCATCTGGTTATTCCGACATACTCACTGCCCTTGATGGACATCCATGGATTTACCTCTTGATGCAAGGCGGTGGTACGGCTGGCGGCATCCTCATCACGTTCCTGTTATGGCGTTTTATAAATAAAGGAACTATGAAACAACTAGGCTTCAGAGGCTCATTGAATGACTTATGGTTTGGACTTTTTTTCGGGGCCATTTCAATTACTTTGATTTTTATTGTCTTGACGGCGACTGTTAATGTAAAGCTTATCAATCCATTATCCAGTCCGCAGTTTTCAGTGTCTACAATCACTTTTCTACTTCTATTTATTCTTGTAGGTGTCTTCGAAGAGATGTTCTTTAGGGGCTATGTCATGTCTACAATGGCAGCCCGAGGGAATAAAAAGTGGGTGATTTATGTAGCATCCGCTGTGATTTTCAGCGTCGCACATGGTGCAAATCCAAATGTGAGTATCATAGGACTAGTCAATATCGCATTGGTAGGGATTTTATTTGCCTATATGTTTGACGCTACAAAGAGTCTCTGGCTACCCATCGGCTATCATATTACATGGAATTACTTTCAGGGGAATGTCTTTGGATTCGCGGTAAGCGGCACGACACCAAATGGCATCTATGTCGTAGAAATTGCTGAAGGACGTGATTGGTTGACAGGTGGCACGTTTGGTCTAGAAGGCGGAATCCTATCGACCGTGCTCATCCTTGCAGGTTTTATCGCCACAAGACTGTATGCAATATCGCAATATCACAAACAGACAGAGAGCTAATCATGCTCCCTGTCTGTTATTTTTTCTCCCACCCAATGTTAAAACAAGTATGCCTCCAAGCAACAACGCAACGCCCATCCACGACGTCACATTTAAATGCTCACCAACCACAAGCACACTTAACACAGCGGCTGTCAATGGTTCTGCTAATGATAGCGTAACTGCCGATGACGATGGAATTCGTTTCAATCCCGCGGAGAACAGAATGTACGCAATACTTGTCGTGGCAATTCCTAGATATAACACGACTGAAATACCACGACCTGTCAGTAAACCTTCCGTTTCGAAAATAAACAAAAACGGCAGCAACATTATTGCGCTCATCGAAAAGATAACTGCTACTGCGGGTACAGCATCTACCTTAGCGAGTACGTCTTTATTGACGAGCGTATAGAATGCAAACAACAGCCCTGCCCCTAATGACATTGCGACGCCAAGCGGATTGACGACGATGCCATCTTTATTTAAAAAGAGTAGTCCACAGCCGATAATGGCAAGTGCTGTTGCCAGCAGCCATACTCTTGTTGGGCGACGCTTTACTACTAACCATTCAATAATGCCAGAAAAAACGGGCGCGCTACCGATGGTGACGACTGTACCGATCGCCACGCCGGTAAGTCGGACGGATGAAAAGAATAAATACTGGAAAATTGCCATCGAAATAGCTGCGTATATTGTCGATTTCCACGGCCAATTTCGGAAATTGATTTTACGCAGGACAAGTAAAATGATGAGCAATACAAATCCGCCAACTGCTAGTCTCGACGCCCCCACTGCTAACGGATGAATCGTTTGTGGCATAAACGTCTGTGCGGTGCCTGTTGTCCCCCAAAGGATTGCTCCGAACAGGACAACCAAATATGAAATACGCTGTGACATCCGAATCCCCCTTCTCTTTATATTAGAAGATACCATACAAACTAATTTTTCCAACACTTTAATTTCACTTGACATAACTAGCATAAGTATCCTAAACTACTTACTTGTGCATAGCACCACGTGGTTCATCAACCATCCCACGTAAAAAAACTAGGAGGAATTGAATAATGAAGGTTAAAACGTTGGCAACAAGCGGAATAATTGCTGCTCTATATGTTGCCGTCACTTTGCTAGTGGCACCATTCGGATTTACAAATGTGCAATTCCGCATATCAGAGATGTTCAACCATCTCGTTGTCTTTAATAAGAAGTTCATCTTTGCTATTGTACTTGGTGTTTTTGTAGCGAATTTATTTTCACCACTTGGATTATACGACCTATTTTTCGGAGTAGCTCAATCGCTCATCGCGCTGACGATTACGATTTTCTCTGCGAAATTTATTGGCGGGATCGTGAAACGTATGTTATTCAATACCGCGGTGTTCACATTTTTAATGTGTATTATTGCATTTGAATTGAATCTTGCTTTAGAATTACCATTTCTATTTACTTGGTTAACCGTAGCAGTAGGTGAATTTGTCGTTATGATTGTCGGGATTCCGATTATACTTGCGTTGAATAAACGACTAAACTTCGAGAAGCTTATCTAAACTTTATTCAGTAGGGATTTTTAAGTGGGAGATGACCTAATGTATATTACCATTGAAGAAGCTGCCGAACACTTGGGAATGCCCATTGGACAAGTTCAAAAGTATGTATTAGAAGGTCGCATTCGCTCCGTCCATGACGGCGAACAATTTTTGATTAATAAATCCCAATTTACTCTTTATTTTGAACAGCTTGAAGTACTAAAACAACAAATCGACGACTGGCGTAATGAACCACTACCTCCAGATCGTGATATAAAAGATGAAGATTGAAAAATGAATCGTGGCAGCATTTCTATAAGCACTTACAAAATAAACGAACCGTCAAAGGCTAATCCCCTTCGACGGTTCGTTTTATTTTCAACTTGTGACGACTACTGCTTGACGTTTCCCTATAATCTGCAAAAAGTCGCCAACCATTGCGCTGCCGGTTGGATACATACCCGCGCCAGGACCAATAAGTGTCAACGAACCGAGATGGTCTGTGTCTACAATAATTGCATTGTCTACCCCATCAACGCTGTACAACGGGTGATCCGCACCGATAAGTACAGGACCAACACTGCCGGACAACATTCCACTGTCATCTACTATAATGTCAGCAACATGGCGATAGCGGAGATTCCCCGCTGCCGCATCCTTCACACCTTCAATCGTTACCTCGTCGATGCCAACAATCGGAACATCTTGCCAATCTGGCTGGCTGCCGAATGCCAAGCCGCTTAAAATCATCAGTTTGCGGAACGCATCTTTACCACCGATATCATCCGTTGGATCTGCTTCCGCATAGCCTAGCGCTTGCGCTTCTTTCAATGCTACTTCGAATGATACTTCCTCCTCACGCATTTTCGTGAGGATAAAATTCGATGTACCATTCAAAATTCCGCGAATACGCCGTACACGATCTGCTGGCAACAAGCTCGTAATCGTCCGGATAATTGGAACGCCACCTGCTGTTGTCGCCTCATATCGCGCTTGAACGTCACGAGATTCCGCGTGTCTGGCAAGTTCCTGACCACGCTTTGCAAACATCGTTTTATTGGCCGTAATGACATGAATGCCCTTGTCAATTGCTTCTGTTAAATAGCGGAATGCCGGTTCTTCACCAACAATTGCTTCAAATATGACATCAATAGCGGGATTCGACAAAATCTCTTGGACATCATCTGTGAACTTTGTTTCTGGTGTTGCCAATCGTTCTTTCGACGTATCACGTACGAGAATAGACACGATGTCAATCGTATGACCCGTTTCTTGCTGAATGTCTTCTTTTCTTTCATTCAAAATCCTATAAATTCCTTCGCCTACAGTGCCAAAACCGAGTATAGCGACTTTGATTGACGACATACCGCCACCTCCATGAATTGCTTACTAATCAGCGGGAGGGTAAAAATCCTGCTAGATAGAAGTTAAGGTCATGCTGTTACTGGTACTGCCTTCTCAATGGCCTGTGCAAGGTCTGCGATAATATCTTCTACCGCTTCCAGTCCAACTGATAGGCGAATCAATTCTTCTTTGACGCCTGCTTTTTCAAGCCCCTCTGCCGATAGCTGCTGATGCGTTGTTGAAGCCGGGTGAATAATGAGTGATTTCGCATCCCCAACGTTGGCAACATGCGACCAAATGTTAACATTATCTATCAAATTACGACCCGCTTCACGCCCACCCTTAATACCGAAGACGATAATCGATCCAAAGCCGTTTTTCAAATATTTTTTCGCATTGGCAGCCGATGGATGGTCTTCCTGACCCGTGTACGTTACCCACTCCACTGACGGATGCTGTTTCAAATAATCTGCCACTTTAAGCGCATTGGCATTATGCTTTTCCACACGTAAATGCAATGTTTCAAGCCCTTGTAGGAAAGCAAATGCATTGTCTGGGCTCAAGCATGGACCGAAGTCACGCAGTGCTTGAACACGAAGTTTCGTAGCAAATGCTGCACCTGCCGCGTCAATACCATAACGGATTCCATGATACGTTTCATCTGGCTCCGTAAAGCCAGGGAATCGTCCTTGTGTCCAGTCAAATTTACCAGCATCGATTGCCACACCACCGATAGATGTCCCGTGTCCACCAATCCATTTCGTTGCAGAATGAATGACAACGTCTGCGCCAAAGTCGATAGGATTCGAGCCATACGGTGATGGGAATGTATTATCGATGAGTAGTGGAAGCCCATTGTCGTGTGCGATGTTTGCAACTGCTTCAATATCGAGCACATGAAGGCTTGGGTTACCAATTGTTTCAGCGAAAATCGCCTTTGTTTTATCTGTAATGGCTGCACGGAAGTTTTCAGGGTCCGTCGCATCCACAAACTTCACGTTGATGCCGTAGCGTGGAAGTGATACCGCGAATAAATTATAAGTACCTCCGTACAAATTACTTGCTGCTACGATTTCATCTCCAGCACCTGCGATATTTAAAATCGAAAACGCAATAGCTGCCATTCCTGAAGATAGAGCAACTGCTGCCGCTCCACCTTCTAATAAAGCAACGCGCTTTTCAAAAACATCGACCGTTGGATTCATAATACGAGAATAAATATTGCCGGCTTCCTTCAAAGCAAATAAATTTTGTGCATGCTCCGTGTCACGGAATACGAAAGAGGTTGTTCTGTGAATCGGCACCGCGCGTGATCCTGTTACCGGATCCGGCTCTTGGCCACCATGTAGAAGAAGTGTTTCGGGTTGAAGTTTTGTCATTGTCATTACCTCCAGAAGTTTTTTAGATGGATATTTTTTGGATAAGTGCGGAGGCGTCGGGGATAAATCAGGAATAAAAAATAACCCCCTTCGCTTAACGCTAAGAAGAGGGTTACGCTTTCGCTTATTCCTCCTCTTATCTTTCAGACCGCTTACACGAATCTGTAGGAAGTAGCACCTGTGCAAGTTAGTCACTTGCCGGTTGCCGGGCATCGCAGGGCCTAGTCCCTCCGCCGCTCTTGATAAGAGTTTGATTGATTTAGTTTTCCATCTTGTGAAGTAGTATAGGCGAATTCTCAATACAATGTCAAGTGTTTATTGAAAAATTTTTCTGAAACTTGTATTTACTCTATAATGTTATCATTATAGATGTTGACATAAAGAGTCTTCCCAACAAAGCTTGGGGATTGGATAATCACTAGTTTGGGGGAATTAGTATGTGGCTGTGGGTTATAGCGGTGCTACTGTGCGGATATTTAATCGGATGCTTACATGGTTCGGTTGTTGCAACGAAGATTTCAGGTGTTAATTTAAAAGAAACTGGGGTCAAAAATGCCGGTGCTTCGAACGCTACGATTGTCTTGGGGAAAAAGTTTGGTGCGCTTGTGGCGGCGATTGATATCGGGAAAGGTGCACTTGCTGTGCTGCTTGTACACTTTTTTTCAGGGAATGCGGGATTACCTGCTGATGATGTCGCATTACTACTATTTTTGGTAGGTGCCGCAACTGTTGCCGGACATAACTTTCCGTTTTACATGCAGTTCAACGGTGGCAAAGGAACTGCTACGGTCATCGGCGTATTACTCGCTCTCGATTGGCGTTTCGGGCTCGTTGGATTTGCCTTGTTGGTTGTCGTTGCACTTACGACTAACTTTCTGGTGTTTGGCGTTTTGATGTTATACGTGACATTCTTGACCCTAGCATTTTGGTCAGAAGGCTACTGGCCCATTGTCATTGCAATTGTATTATTCATGCTTGCGATTTGGAAGCATATCGAGAACTTCCAACGGATGAAAGTAGGTAGTGAGAAGCGAGTTTCAGCGGTGTTTAAAAAGAAATGATTGTCGATGAAAAATCTATATTTCAATCATCGACAACGTAATGAGATACGCTCGAAATCCTGTTGGAATCGACATTCCTGCAAATTCCGTCAAAATATGGTATACTAGTTAATAGACAACTTGTGATCTATCATTTTCGTTGAGTTGTGTTTCGTCTTTTATGCCTCGCTTAGGATTTAACCTAAGCATTTTTTACTTTATAAAGGGCAAAGATGAAAATAAACACTAGGGGGAATTCGAATGGCTTTTCCACGTAAGGAAAAAGATGTATCGGATTTTGTCGCAGCGCGCAGAATCGATGAAAAGATTTCGTTTGTCCGTAACGACCATGAAGTAAATGGTACGATTTTTAAAATTCTCGAAAACTCTGTCATTGTGGAGATTTCTTCAAAGGATGCTGAACTCATTGGGGCCGCATCCAATCTAACTGTTGTTGCACACAAGAACTATTCAGTCGTCTGACGATTTTTTAACTGCCTACCACCGGGAAATTTTTCTAGTGGTAGGCAATTTTTTATTTTGGAAAGGTTTGGAGCAAACCGAAGCTACCAATTGGGCAAACTGGATCCCTCTGACGCAAACTCGACTACCTAAATTGAATACGCAGCTACTTCTCAACAGAATCCTATCATCCAGGCAGGATTTTCTTTCCTATTTCTCGAAAGGTATTAGGGAAAGGGGTTGCACGAATGATTCAAAAATTATTACTCACTGCCATTGTGATTACGGGAGCCATCTATATCTTCCTCATTCCATCAGATCCAGTTGGCTTTAAGATTTTCATGAAGCTAATTCCAATGGCACTTATCCTTCTGTTTGCACTGACAACAAGATCATTATTTTCTCGTACATATAAACAGATTGTTACTATGGGGCTTTTTGTCTGCATGATTGCAGACGGCGTTCTCTATTGGTTCATGATTGGACTCGTTACATTTTTCATTGGACATGTTTTTTATATTGTTGCATTTCGTCATATGGCTCGAAAACCTATGCCCATTTGGGCCGCTATTCTACTTATTCTTTATGGAACAGGTATGGCCATTTGGCTCGCTGGATCGCAATTCACAACTGGGCAAACTGTACTTGGCATTGCTATTATCGCTTATATTTGTGCCATTACAACAATGGGCTGGATGGCGATTCGTACACGCATGCCACTATCCATTATCGGCGCGCTACTCTTCATTTTTTCTGATTCTGTACTTGCGATTGACCGATTTGTTCAGGCCATTCCGCATCGTGATGCACTTGTCATGATATCCTATTATGCTGCGCAGGTTTTCATTGCAGCGAGTATCGGTAGTCGTGTTGTAAAGTATTCCGTAAACCGGAACAATCTGATAAGATAGTTGTATCAGATCGTTATCATAGGAGGTATTTTCGGAAATGAAAGAGACATTAATTGATCGCCTTGTACGATACGCAAAAATCGACACGCAATCGGATGCCACTAGCTCGTCAACTCCATCTACAGCTGGACAATGGGACCTGCTTCATGAGTTGCAAAAAGAACTCGCAGACATTGGATTGGAAGACATCACGCTAGATGACAACGGCTATTTGTTTGCGACACTTCCTGCCAATACGGAGCGTGACATTCCTGTCATCGGATTTCTTGCACATGTCGACACAGCAACCGATTATACAGGGAAAAACGTCAAACCACAGCGCATCGACCATTATGATGGCACTGACATACGGCTGAATGTTAATACAGTCATGACAGTGAATGACTTCCCAGAATTAAAAAACTACATTGGGCACACCCTCATTACGACAGATGGCACAACGCTTCTCGGTGCTGATAATAAAGCTGGGATTGCTGAAATCGTAACGGCAATGGAATATTTGATCGCCAATCCAGACATTAAGCATGGCAAGCTACGTATTGCCTTTACACCGGACGAAGAAATTGGTCGTGGGCCTCATAAATTTGACGTTGAAAAATTTGGCGCAAAGTATGCTTACACAATGGATGGTGGTCCACTTGGTGAACTGCAGTATGAGAGCTTCAATGCAGCTGGTGCGAAAGTAACTTTCCACGGCGTCAGTGTTCACCCGGGTTCTGCTAAAAATAAAATGGTGAACTCCATCCTAATCGCCAACAAATTCCAGGTTGCCATGCCGGCAGATGAAATTCCTGAGAAAACAGACGGCTATGAAGGATTTGTCCATCTTATGAATATCAGTGGGGACACGGAAGAAACAACACTTAGCTATATTATCCGTTATTTTGATCGCGAAACATTTGCAGCACGCAAACAGCTAATGCTGGACACAGTGAACCGATTGAAAAAGGAATACGGGGCGCACAGCGTTACCCTTAAAATTGAAGACCAATATTTCAATATGGGCGAAAAAATTGAGCCAGTCATGGAGATTGTCGATATTATGGCCGATGCTTTCAAAAACATCGATGTTGAGCCAAATATCGTACCAATTAGAGGCGGTACAGACGGATCGCAGCTGTCCTATATGGGCATGCCGACGCCGAATATTTTCACTGGCGGTGAAAACTACCACGGCAAATTCGAATATATTTCCGTCGATAATATGGTCAAGGCAACGAATGTGATCATTGAAGCAGTGAAATTATTCGAACAACGTGCATAAGTAAGGGGTATAGCGTATGAGGGAGATTTGGATTGGAATTCTAGCCTCTTTGTTTTTCGCAGTGACATTCATCTTAAATCGAACGATGGAATTATCGGGGGGAAGCTGGCTTTGGAGCTCTTCCCTCCGATATTTCTTTATGGTTCCATTTTTGATTGCCATTGTCGCTTATCGTAAAGGGCTTAGCGATACGAAAAAAGAAATGATTGCAACACCTGCACCATTCTTTATTTGGAGCGTGGTGGCTTTTGTTTTATTTTATGCGCCACTTACATATGCAGCAGCGTATAGTCCAGGCTGGCTTCTTGCTGGCACTTGGCAATTAACGATTGTGGCCGGTGTTTTACTTGCGCCGCTTTTTACAATTATCGTCAAAACGAAGTCCGGGGAGCAGAAAATCCGACAGAAGGTTCCTGCTATTTCACTTTGTATTTCACTTATTATTCTTGTCGGCGTTGTGTTCATTCAAATCCCACATGCTCAAAGTGTTGATATTCGAACGTTGTGGCTCGGCATCATTCCCGTTATCGTCGCTGCGTTTGCCTATCCACTTGGAAATCGAAAGATGATGGAGTTGCTAGGAGGACGGCTTGATACATTTCAGCGTGTTCTTGGGATGACACTTATGACAATGCCTGTTTGGGTTGGTGTGGCCATCTATGCATTCATGACAGTTGGTCCCCCTTCCATCAGCCAGCTCAGTCAATCATTCATCGTTGCCGTCAGCTCAGGTGTCATCGCCACGACGTTATTTTTCATGGCGACTGATCTTGCGAGGAATGACCAAGGAAAACTTGCTGCAGTTGAAGCCACTCAATCGACCGAGCTCATTTTTGCAATGATTGGTGAAATGATTATTATCGGGATTGCACTTCCCGGCCCAATTGCACTCGTGGGGATTGGCGTCATCATTGCTGGAATGGCACTACATAGCTTTCAAACTGCTATTACAAAAAAGAAATTGCCCGTTACCTAATCAAAGGTACAGGCAATTTTTTATTTCCTAACGTTCATATTCCCCAATGGTTTCGACTGCTTTCTCCGTAATCGATGTGTCAATCGCTTTATTTAAATCGACATCTCCACGAATCGCGCCGTTCGCTTTATACGTATCGTACTGCTTTTTAATGTCTTCAATGAACATTTTTCCGTCTGGATCAAGTCCAGTAACGTTCACTTTATCCCAAAGTGCAGGGTCTTTCAATGCCGTATGCTTCGTCATAATTTCGACCACTTCGTCTTTACCAACGTCTTTAATAAAGGCATCGTTATAATCACGAACACCTTTCAAGTAGGCAGACATGAACCGTAATGAAACATCCTGCTCCTCAGACATAAATTGGGGAGAGCCGAGCACCATTGCAATTTGAGATTCTGGCGCATAGTCAGTTGTATCACCAAATCGGACATGGAAACCTTGATCAACACCTTGTGCGATAAGCGGCTCAATATTGAGTGCGGCATCGATTGTTTCTCCATTAATTGCCCCTAGCATACTGCCGAAGTCTCCCATGAGTACGAATTCGACATCATCTTCGGTTAAACCAGCATGCTTAAGCATTTCCTCGTAAATATAGCCGTCAATCGAATTGCGTGATGATACAGCAATTTTCTTCCCTTTAAAATCACTATACTCTTTTATTTCATCGACCATATGATTGCCGATAACAAATGTGAAATAGGATTTACCAGGCACGTTATGCCCTTTATCAGCAATAATTTTGACGTCAATCCCTTGTGCAATCGCATTGAAAAATGATGCTGTTGAAACGCCGCCTGCAATGTCCACTTCACCTGCTGCAAGTGCAGGTAGCATATCATCACTATTGGCGAATTGAGCAAACTCTACCTCAATATTATAGTCTTCAAAATATCCTCTTTCTTTCGCGATATAAAAACCCGCACCAGAAGCCGCACCATCTTCTGCAATAATAACTTTTACCCGCTCGTCAAGTGGCGCCAAATCACCAGAAGGATAGTCCTCCGTCACCGTAACCGGCGCTTTGCCCCCTGGCACTGGCTTCGTCGTCTCTTTTGGAGAACAAGCCCCAGCAACTAACGTAACTGCGAATAACGCCATCAACCATCCACTTTTCATCCACTTCGCCATGGAATCTCTCCTTGTCATTCATTTTCCAACCTTGATCGTTGTACTTCTTCTTGCAGGTGCTGCCATATTTCTACAAACTGTCCTGCCATAACTGGATTTGCCCGAATATCCTCCATTTTTCGCGGACGTGGCATATCAACTTTGATTTCCCGAATAATTCTCCCCGGCTGCGAACTCATAAGCAAAATGCGATCGCTCAGCAATAATGCTTCATCGATACTATGGGTAATAAAAAGAACCGTCTTCCCTGTTTCAGACCAGATCGACAGCAATTCCTCCTGTAGGATGAATTTATTCTGTTCATCAAGCGCAGCAAACGGTTCATCCATCAATAGAATTTCCGGATCATTTGCAAATGCTCGCGCGATACTCACCCGTTGTTTCATTCCCCCGGATAATTCTTTTGGATAAAGAGATGAAAACTTTTCAAGCCCCGTTTTCTTCAAATAGTACGCTGTCCGCTCTTTGATGACTTCCTTCGGCATATGGCGCATTTTCAGACCAAACGCTACATTCTCCTTTACAGTTAGCCACGGAATGATGCCCCTTTCTTGGAACACCATCGACTGAAGCGGACGCTCCTCGCCATCTGTTGCAATCGTAAATTCGCCAATACTTGGATGCTCGAGGCCTGCTAAAATACGGAGAAGTGTTGTTTTCCCGCAACCACTCGGACCTACAAGACAGACAAACTCCCCATCCTCGACCGTTAAATTGATATCATCGAGCGCTGTGACACTCGCTTGTTTTTTATAAAAAGCCTTCGTTAAATTGCGGATGATAATCTTTGTTTTCCTCCCCATCTGCTCACCTCCACGGTAACATTTTCTTCTGAATGCCTCGGAGCACTAACGAGAACAGATAGCCAAAAAACGAAATGAGGATAAGACCTACATACATTTCTTGAAGTAGGAATGCCTTGTAGGAGGTCCAAATCAGATAGCCAATTCCAGACGTAGCCCCCATCATTTCCGCAGCTACAATTGTGAGAAGTGCAATCGCCTGCCCCATTTGAATGCCTTCCAGCATAACTGGCATAGCTCCTGGCAAAGCAATTTTCAGGAAAAAGTTCACTCTTCCTGCTCCATAATTTTTTGCCACATCCAAATAGATTGAGTCGATGTTAATGACGCCAGCAGCCGTGTTAATAACGACAGGAAAAAAGACACTTCCTGCGATTGTTACGACTTTCGACAAATCCCCGATGCCGAAAAGAATGATAATAATGGGGAGCAAAGCAAGTGTAGGAATCGGCATAAGCGCCATCACAATTGGAGACACAAAATGTCGAATCGGCGAATAAAGCCCCATTAGCAACCCGATAATAACGCCCGGTATAACTCCGAGCAGAAATCCAACGAAAATCCGATATAACGACACACCAATATGATTGGCCATTTCACCACTGGCAATCATATCGAAAAACGTGCTGACAATAGCGGAAGGTGGCGGGAAAAAGCGAATATCAAGTATTCCCGTCCTCGACATGAATTCCCACAACAAAAGTAGAAATACCGGCGAGGCGATTGTCAACATTTGTTTCAACCGTTCCTTTGTTTGCCTCTGTCTCCATTCACGCTGTTCAATTTCATATGGATCATATCGCATAGGCCTGTCATCTCTTTTCAACGTTCACCACCTCTTCATTCAAATAATATGTGTCTGCCTAAAAAAGTGTGTTGGGCAAGCGCGGAGGAACGGCTATCTTTGGTGGTTTTGAAACAAAAAAATCCATGGAGCTTGGAGTCTCCGCGGATTTCATAAGACGCTACTATAATTACACACTCAACTTGTCGTTTTAATGTGACGCACATATAATGAAAGCATGACAAACCTAACTGTGGACCAACTCAAACAACTAAATATGTACAGTGTCTATACGGAATCTCCTAATCGAAAACTGTTCACATTTGACACACTACTTGATGTGAATCAAATAGAAGATGTTTTGAATGTTATCCAAGCGGTAAGTAGTAGCCCAAATCAGACCGTCGCCGCCTCATACTTCATGCGCCGCCTCGGCATGTTCGTTGCCATGCAATTTACCAATCTAGCTACCTATGACGAAGTGTGGGACGGAGAAAAAGACCGTCTTGTTTTCGGTGCCAAAGAAGAGTATGGAAAGTTGGCCATTAGTACATTTGCCTTTGCGGAAGATTGGAGATATGTAGAGGACAATGAGCGTCGTGATATCATCAGACTCATTTTAGTCGAAGAGTGTAACGCTGTTATCAAACAGCTTCGCACCATCGCATCCGTATCCCCGCTAACATTATGGGAAAACATTTTCGGTTTCCTTCTTTGGCAATACCATGTATTGCTGTCGAATCCAGGTACCGCTGAAGAAGCCCGCGCTGATCTTAACATGCTGAAAGACGACGCACTGTGGGAAGGTATCGCCCCCCGATCTTTATTTGCCACCTATTTAAAAGGACGCGAACCATCTGCATTGCTGAATACCGAAGTTCGAACAACATGCTGCTTCTCAAAGGATGTTCCTGGCCTCATGCAATGTGGATTTTGCCCACTAAAATGAATTCATTTCTCTCGGTAAGACTTATACCAGACCTTCATTGAATAAATCGTTCCACTCGCCGCAGCGCCATAGAAAAATCCCATGAAAATACCGGCCGGTAAATTTCCAGGGTGACTGATGAAAATGGATAAAATAAGGCCAATAAAGGTAGCAACGGTTGAAAACCAACTTTCAGGTAGTTTGAACAACACTCTCAACAGCAAGATAATTAGAAGAATAGCAGGTATCGCCCAAAAAGCATCCCAAATATTTGTATGGATAACCGGAAATTCAGTCCACATAACATCCATCCTTTTTCCCAATAGCTTATCCAGTTTGCAGGTGATTTCATACATTTGTGAAGATGGGGACTGAGTATAATTCAAGTTCGAGGGAAAGGATTAGACGAGCTGAATGGCTGTCCTATAAAGTTAACATCAAAAAATAAGCCCTTAACATGTCTATGTCAAAGGGCTTATTTCACTATACATTTTTCGTTGCGGCTTGCTGGATATCTCGCCGTCTCTCATAAATGTTTTTCACAATTGCTTTGCCGACTGCATATGTCGGAACAGCAAGAATGATGCCAAGGAAACCACCGATATTACCGGCCGCCAAAATAACGGTGATGACAGTGAGGGGATGGACATCTAATGATTTCCCCATGACATTTGGCGTAATCAGGTTGCTTTCAATTTGTTGGGAAACAACCATAACAACCGCGGCAAGAATACCGACTTTTGGCTCCTGGATAAAGCCTATAATGATAGCAGGCACAGCTGAAATCCATGGCCCGATGAACGGAATGAGATTCATAAATAATCCGAATATCGCGAGTAAAAGTCCATATTGTAGCCCGATGAGTGAATAGCCAATTAACAACATGATACCGACAATAAAACTAATCAGCATTTGTCCTTGAATGTAAGATCGAAGAGCATGATCGATGTCCTGAAGTGTTTTCCGGATCCATTCACGCCGTTCGCCTGAAAAGAAATTATAGATAAAAGGCGCTAATTTCTCGTGATCTTTCAACATAAAGATAAAGAAAAACGGAACGAGAACAAGTAAGAACACCGCTTGCAGGAACGATTGTAGAAACTGGACGATCCACTTACCAAAACCGACTGCAATTGATTGCACTTTTGCTGTAGCACTTTCGATTGATTCCTGGAAACTTTCAGGAATCTGATCTTTATGGCTCCATGCATAATCTGTCATTGCCTCTACTTCCTTGACGAGTTTTGGTGCATTATCAACGAGAGTATTCACTTGTTGTGTTACCATCGGTCCGACGAAGGAAATCACAAGCCATATAACCCCAACCAAACCTATAATTATCGTAAGAATACTCCCCCAACGAGGTACTTTACGCTTTTCCAAAAATCGTTGAATTGGCTCAGTAATGTAGTAAAGTACGCCACCAAGTAATAACGGTAAGAATATGGCTTGTGCAACAATGACCAAAGGCGTAAAAATCCCTTTTATCTCCATAAAGTATTTAATGATTAGCATCGCAAGTAGTATCCCGACACCTACTTGAAACCACAGTTTCTTCGTCACATATTTCACTCCTCTTATACACAACATAATTCCGTTTCATTATTTTTAAGTATACGCTGTTATACGGATGACGTCGAAAGAAGTTTCAAATTATTCATGTATACTAAGAAACATTTGGAAAGTAGAAAAAAAGGGACTCAAACCAATACGGTTCAAAGTCCCTGTTCCTTACCTATAAAATCTTACCCAACCCGTAGCACAATTCGATTGCCAGAAGGGTCTTCCACTACAAACTCACTGCCTCTAGACGCCACGTTCACCCCTAACACCTCCACTTTCGCAAGTGCTTCATTCAACACTGCCTCAGTCGGATAAACGAGCGCAAAGGATTGAAGTCCAACACTGCCTTCAGCTGGACGCGGTGCTCCTACGCCATTCCACGTATTCAAACCAATATGATGATGGTATTTGCCATTCGACATGAACAATGCTTGTGGATAATTCGTAACAACTTCAAAGCCAAGTGCATTATAGAATGTTTCCGTTTCAGGCAAGTGAGCTACGTGCAAATGAACATGACCCATAACTGTCCCAGAAGGAAGTCCATCCCACGTCTGATTTCCACTTTCCGCAACAATACTGTCACCGTCCAATGGATCTGTACTCATCGCGACTTTACCCGCGTCCCAACTCCAAACGGCAGGATCACGATCAATGTAAATTTCAATGCCATTACCGTCTGGGTCTGACAAATAAAGCGCCTCACTCACCAAATGGTCCGAAGCCCCAATTCGTACCTGATGCTCGATAAAATGCTTAATAATTGCACCTAAATCAGCTCGCTTCGGCAGTAACAATGCAAAATGATACAAACCAGCTTTATGTGCCTCTTTCGGCGTAACATGTTCCGGTTGTTCGACAATTAGCAACGGTGTCTTACCATCCGCCGTTAGTACAACCTTATCCGCAGCTTCCTCAAGTACTTTAAAACCAATCACTTCTTTGTAAAATTGGACTGACCTTTCCAAATCTAAAACATTAAGATGTACTTCCCCTGTGTAAATAATCGGTGCTGTATGAAAGTTCATTTATATTCCTCCTTTTTTCACGTTCCGTAAGTAACTTACTTTATGTAACTAACTTTATATGTTATAATAACTATTGTCAACAAGAAAGTTTACAACAAAAGGAGTTGAATGTAGATGAACGAATTTGAACTATGCCCCCGCTTCGAAAAAGCCGTTTCTATCCTAAGCCAACGTTGGACCACCCTTATTTTGTATCAATTAATGACAGGGCCACAGCGTTTTTGTACAATGACCGACAAACTTGGTGTCAGCGGCAAAACATTAACAGAGCGATTGAAAGACCTCGAACAGCAAGGCTTTGTTATCCGTAATGTGTATCCAGAAACACCCGTACGAATTGAATACTCTATAACTGAAAAAGGCATGTCACTCACGCCGATTATGCAAGAAATTGAAAGCTGGTCAAAAACGTGGATTGAGCAAGAAACCATTGTAAAAAGTTAAAGCCGATTAACCTTCAATACAATCGGCTTTACTTCTCTTTATGTACGTACGTCGCCAAAAAACCATCAATCTGTGCAGGTGTTTTCAAGTAATGCACAGTCTTCCCTTCTTCCGCATAACGATCCATTCGCTTCATCATGGCCTTTTTCCGCGCGCCATATGTCGTGACGATGAATTTTAGAAACGCCATGTCCATCTTTTCCTTGCAGCCATCAGCAATATCTTGTCGTGTTTTCCCATGATACTGCACTCTCCGTTTTAACACCCTGTACAAGCAAACCCTCAATGGAAGTTCGAGGTAAATAACGGTGTCTGCGTGCGGCTCGCGAATATAGACTGTCCCTGTATAATTCCCTTCCATAATCCAGCGTTCCTGTTGGACAACTTGTTGCTGTGCTGCTGAAAACTCTTCTGACGGGGCCTCTATCCAATTCGGTTTCCAATATAACCGATCCAAATGCGTCACTTCAATACCTGTCAATTCACCTAATCGGCGCGCAAACGTCGATTTCCCAGCACCAGAAGACACCCCGATGACCATGATTTTATTCATACTGCCGCTCCTTTTCTCATAATTTACGGCACCTCACATTAACTCACCTTAAGGCAAGTTAGGGCACCTAAGGGGGATAAAAAAAGACCGTCTATTGACAGTCATGCTCTTGAATTAAAGCACCCGTTTAGTTGAATAAAGTTTAATAGGATTTATTACTAAAACAGTCTTCACAAATGAATTTTCCTTCGTTTTTTAAATAAGCTTTTATCTCAGTAAAACCCTTTCGCTTTGGGTAACGCATTTTTACAAAAACAACGTCATCTTCCTTAATTTCTTTATCACATACAGTACACTTAGGTTTATCCGACAAAATAACTAATCCTCCTTAGTCAACTAATAATCCCCTTAATACACCTATACGAATAAATTTTATAATAGTTTCACTTAAACTAACCTGCCCCGTTAGTTTAAGAAGAATCGGTGCCACAATTCATAATTCATGAATCCACTCATGTCTAGGAACGTGGACCACAAGCGCCTTGCGTAACCACTCTTTATCTTCCACCTTCAGCAAATCCTTCGCTGCATTAAAATCAGCATGATCCTTCTCACGTGCATTTTTCGCTTTGTATAGCAAAACAACTGCCGGATGCAGATAAGGAATTCCTTCATTTGAATCAAGAAAAAGTGAGCTCTCCGGTAATGAAATCGATGATTCCCTTCTGAATATCCACTCGTCATCCTTCGTTTCATTCAGCAATACTTCTAACCGTTCACCTACCTGTTTATGAACACCGTGAATCTCATGAATCGGCAATTCCAACCACTCTTCTTCCCAAGTGATCAATTCACCCTTCACAGCTTTTTCAAATGACCAATCTGGTAATGCCTTTTTCAGCATATGTTGATCTTCTCGAAATAGGGCAATTTCTATGTCCAAATGGATACGTGTTTCTTTGCCAATGAATAAATCAATCGCCCAACCACCAGCGATTCCCCATTTCCCATGGAATTTCGACATCCATTCATTCACTTTAATGCATGTACTGAAAATCGTCACACCTTCCTCATCGTCTGAAAATCAGCTGAACCCATCGTAAACTCTATTTCCTTCCCAAATCCAAAATTCTTATAAATTAAAGATTCGAGATAAGCATTGCCAAATCCTTTTAATTATCCGTTGCAAAACGAATGAGGTCCCCAAAGTTCTAGTTAGTCAGTCACCCCTCTGCGTAATTGTGTCTAGGCTTTGAATTGTTCTTACTCCCATAGAATACGGAGAGCTTAGTATACCAATCGGAACAAATAACTTAACATTTTTCTGATTAGCATTCCGGAACTCGGGCATAGTAAGATGATTCAAAAATACAGCGACAAGGAGATGACAATACCTATGAACAAAATAGCGATGGCAGCACTCGGGCTCGGCGCAGCTTATTTAATGAGAAATAAAGGGGCCAGGGACAAATTGATGAAGCAGTTTGAATCGCTCGCTCCTAAAAGCAGTATGCAAAAAAATTCTTAAAGCGCTTAAAAAATCGGCAACCCGCATTTAGGGTGCCGATTTCTTTATAAGGTTTCATTTGCAACCGCACTCCGTCGCTCTGCATACATCACAATATAAATACTTGCTTCATACAGCAAAGCCATTGGAATGAGTACGAGGAGCTGACTGACAAAATCGGGCGGCGTAATCAAAGCCGAAACAACCGCAATCGCAAGATACGACCATTTACGTACTTTTCTCATCGATCCTGCAGTAAGCAAGCCGATGGTCGCCAAAAACAGCGTCACAATGGGCAGCTCAAATAACAGGCCAATGGGCATCGTTGTCATTAGCAGAAAGCCGATATATTCCTGCGCCGATACCATCACATTGAAATTGACTGCTCCAAGTGCAACAAGAAATTGATAACTGAGTGGATTGACGACAAAATAACCGAATGCGACGCCGACAAGAAATAGCAGGAACATGACAGGCGAATACAAACTTAGAAAACGACTTTCCCGTTCGTTCAACCCTGGCTCCACAAATTGCCAAAGAAAATGACTAAGGAATGGCAGTGTTAATCCAAAAGCCAGCGCTGTTGAAATCGACATATAAAATTTCACAACTTCCAGTGGTCCAAGAATAATTAGTTCATGCCCTCGGGTGACGTAAGGGAACCAGAAATTGATGGTCGAAAAGATGACGATGAGAAAGAACAGAAAAACAGCTGCACCTTTAACTAGCTGCTTCCTCAAATCGGTCAAGTGATCGACAAGAGATGGGTTACTTTCCAAGTCTAGTGCAGGTTCTTTATGAACAATTTCGACAACACTTTCCTTTACTTCAACCACCACATCTTCCTGCTTCACAACACTTATTTTATCCAATGGACTTAAAATTTTTCGGTTGTGGTCTCCATATGGATCCATACCATCACCTACTTATCAATGCGCTTTTTTTCTAAGTCCTTCAGGGTTGGCTCTTCATCATCTATAATATCCCGCGCCGACTTTTTAAATTCCGCGAGCGTTTTACCGACCGCTGCACCCACTTCTGGCAGCTTTCTCGGTCCAAACAAGATGAGAACAATCACAAGGATGATAATTAAACCAGGAACACCGATACTTGCTAAACTCATTTCGACTGTCTCCTTTCATACTTATACGAGTGATCCACCATTTTTACTGTAGTTGATAATCCCTTCGGCGGCTCGATAGGCGAGAGCACCAACTGTTCCCGTTGGATTATAGCCACTATTGTGCGCGAAGTTTCCAGCGCTGACTACAAAGAGATTATCGGCATCCCAATGTTGTAAATAATTGTTGACGACGCTATTGTCGGGGCTGGCTCCCATAATTGTTCCGCCTGTGTTATGCGTTGTCTGATAAGGAACGATATCGTAGTTTGTAATGGGACTTCCCGCCATCACCGTCTTCGCACCCATTTCCTTCATAATATCACTTGTCTTTGCCGTTAAATACTTGTGTAAATTTCGATCTTGATCGGTGAAATTGTACGTTAACTGGAGCAGCGGAACACCATACGCATCTTTATAGTCCGGATCTAGCGACATAAAGTTTTCCTTGTGCGGCATCGAAGCCCCCTCTGTCGAGACATTTAGTGTTCTTGTATAGTTATAAATAGACGCTTTCTTAAATTCTGCTCCCCATGTTGGCGTATCGGGTGGAATCGGATTCGTTTGGATTGGACGAGTACCTGTTTGCGTGATGGAAATACTCCCGCCATGAATAAAATCCAAATCACTATGGTCAAAGTTATCCCCATTGAGATCATCAATCGTCATGCCAAGAGATCCTGCTCCCATAAAAACATTCATTTGTTCATCAAAAAAACCTGTAGCCCCAGGAAGAATTTGATAAGCATAGTTCTTACCGAGTGTTCCTTTTTGAGTTTCCGGATTATACTGCTCTCCTATATCTGAAACCATTAAAAGCTTCGCATTATTCATGACATAACTCGTGAGCGCAACAACTTCTGCTGGTTGTATATATTCTTCTCCCGTTTGGGTATCAATATACTTTACACCTGTCACTTTATTCCCCTGCTTCATCACTTCTACGACATTCGCATGGAAACGGACATCAAAATTCCCCGTTTTTCTTGCAGTCGGAACAACCGTTATTTCCGGTGATGTCTTCGCACCATACTCACAGCCAAATCGTTCGCAAAATCCACAATATTGACATGCTGAAATGGATTCACCATCAGGGTTTGTATAAGCCTCTGACAAATTTGCCGATGGTAACATAAAAGGTGTATAGCCGAGTTTACTGGTCGCCGTCTCAAACTTCTTTAAGATAGGTGTTTTTTTCATAGCGGGTGTTGGATAAGGAGAAGAGCGTTTTCCTGCGAATGGATTTTTATCCTCCCCCGATAAACCGGCTGTCTTCTCGAATTTATCGAAATAAGGCTCCAGCTCATCGTACGTAATGCCCCAATCTTGAAGCTGGTAGTCGGCTGACAGCTTGTTCTTGCCATATTTCTTGTCTGTCATCGACTTTATTTCAAAATCATACGGCAAAAAGCGCCATGTTTGTCCATTCCAATGTGTGCCTGCACCACCAAGCCCTTCTCCGAGCAGAAAGGACCCCATTTGTCGCATCGGCAATGCCCGCATCTTTCGATGATTCCTAAAAGTAATCGTCTCTTTTGATAAATCCTGCATTAAATCGTAGCGCATGGCGTATCGATATTCATCATGCACCATTAAAAAGTCGGCCGTGTTACGGTCTTTACCACGTTCTAATCCGACGACCTTCAGTCCCGCTTTTGCACATTCAGCAGCAATAATACCGCCTGTCCAGCCAACGCCTACCGTCACGACATCTACCTTATCCAATGTGGTTACCATTTGTGATTCCCCCTTAATGTTCCATACTGCTTAATGATTTTGGTTCATATTTCACAAACTTTTCATTTTCAATTTCGGCGATATACGTCATTTGATTGCCTGGAAACTCCTTCATGCGCCAGGCATCCATATTCACATTGCCGTTATAAATGGGATCTGCATAGGCGCCTTCCAATGTTGCCTGCCTCAGAAGCTTGAAGAAGAATTCCGAGGATACTCCTTTCATATCGACTTCATTTTTTTGGAATGCTGTAATGATTTCATCCATTTGCTGTCCCTCAAGGTCGACAAAGTTTTTCTCAAACCGTCTCTTCGCCTCCTCATCCATCCTGATCATCCCTTGTCTAAAAATCTCTCCACGCGTCAGCCTACTTTGATAGCCTTGCGTTGATTCGCCCGCAAAAAAGGGACCTTGCATATACTCTTTCACATTGCTCCCGTAGTTTCCGGCCAATTGATTGTCGATAAAGTATGGTACGCCTAATCCAATAGCACCCGGACCAAGATCATCTTCCGGAAATATCCGTTCAACTGCCTGGGCCAATACATTGAATTCAGCCATATTCGTAAAGAACATTAAGCCTCGATTGTTAACAGCAGCCGGCTCACCGCCTGCCCCTTTATGTCCACCTGTCCCCGCAACCTGACCTTCCTTTTGGACGTTATAACCGACAAGTCCCCCAATGAGCCCCCCTCCTACGAGAGCCCCCGTCGCAATCCCAGTCGTCTTCAGGAAATCCCGCCTTGACAATCCCTTTTTATCTTCTGCCATCTTTCATCCTCCTTTGTATAACTATCTTTCACATAGAATAAAGCATGGCATTCTTAACCAGTTTTCATACAACATTGGACTTTTTTATAGTTTTCAATCTGTTAAAATGCACTTTTGACCATAAAAAAGAAGCTTCCCAATTTGCGGAAAGCTTCCCCTATTCACTTCATAATCCCTTTCACCAGAGCCCCGCAAGTTTCAAAACGCTCTTCGTAATTATCGCTTACAACGACATAGTTGACACCTGCTTCATCAAATATTTTCTTGAGTTCGTGGTTATTGTCTTCCCGAATGGACTGATGGACTGATCGCCATGCACGCGCATACCATCGTTCACCTATACCACATCTGGTTCCAAATAAATATATAAGCCGTAGTCTGATAGCTTTGCTACTTCCGTTAACATGTCCAAACCTTTCCCGATGTTATACAGCTCCGAGTAATACTGTGTAACTAGAGTTTCTGTGTCGATAAAGGGCACTTTATTGGCCGTCCGTGCCTACCTTACGCTTCGATTTCATTTTCCATCCTCCTAAATTATAACAACCTAAATCCCATCATACGCTGTCCAATAAAAAAGAAAACCACCTCTAATAAGGTGGCTTATCACTTATTCCACTGTCCATTCTCCAAATTTCCGTCTTACCTCAACTTCTAAATCCTCCAGCGACATTTCATGATTTTCTTGGTTTGGCTGCATTTGAAACCAATTTACTTCACCATCTTTATAATATCCTTGGTATTCCCTACCATCCAATGTCAACCCAAAGTGCACTGTTTCATGTTGAGTGTCTTCAAACAACTCTTTCCGAACGTTAAAATTCTCAATCATTCTGTTTCCTCCGTTTCAAACGCTCATTTCCTTACTTACTATACCCATCATTCTTAACCTTTTTAACATAGCTAAATATCTGGTTCATTATTTTTGAAATAACCGATATAAAAACTAACTATTAAAACTAATAGGGTTGTAAAATGCTCGCCATGCATATGCAACAAGGCTATGCAGTTTTGCAACTATTACGCCAATGAAAAGGACCACTCTATCCCTCATCAGCGATGGATAGAATGGTCCTTTTCATTGGTAAGATTCTTCAAATCCCAGTATCGGAACTCGATCTTCCTCTATTTTGATTTCCTCAAGAGGAACTTCAATTATGTATTCAAATTTCCCATATGGGCGGACGTCAATTTTATCTTGTACAAACGGATTGACTGTCACAAGTATAGCCTTACCCGTTTCCACGTCACATCCTGCAAATGCAAAACGATAACCCAAAATCATCGTGTAAGGAATGACCTCGTATGCATCCTCCAGTTCCTCAATTGAAACCGGTTTGATGAAAGTACACTCATCACCCTTCACTCCTCTAAATCCCCACTCCTTATCGGACGGATTTTCTGACCGTAAATAGTAAGAGCGCTGGTAAGAAATAAGCTCAAACTCCTTATTCCGCCATAAAGCAAATCGACCTTTTCTTATCATTCCAACCCCTCCTAAATATAGAAAGCTTGTCCACACTATTATACATAATATTCGGACATTTTTGCGTATCTTTACTCATAATTAATATTTTTGAAACAAAGTAGTGCCCTCGTCACATAATGAACGAGGGCACTACTTTGTTCAATTAATTCTCATCAAATCAAGCGGAGTAATAATGCCAAGTAGCTTTTCCTCAGACCTGCCATTCTCCGTAATCAGAAGTGCTTCAAGGCGTTTTCCTCCAACAACAGCCTTTTTGAAATATTCTTCCGCCTCATAGACGGATAATGTTCTTTCAACGAAACGATACGTATTCTTTTGTTTTTCATGATAATGAATGTCGAGGAGCGTCGGAATTTCCCGGGAAATGATTTCATCTGTCCCTTTATCCGCAAGCCAATACGTAATGCCTGTCGCTGTAATTAACCCTACGAACTTCCGGTTTTCATAGATTGGAATTTGGTTGAATCTTTTATCATGAATCAGTTTCAAGCCTGTTGCAAGCGTATCGGAAGCCTGTAGTGTATGCACTTTTCTTTGGAACAGATCACCAACTATTATAGGCTTTGATAATTCCCGCTCAATATACTCGATGAGTTCAACTATATTATCATGCGGTTCAGCAATTGCATAATCGACATCCGTTCGACGATGGACAATCGCATTGCGTAAATCAGCACACTCTCGTAAATCCACTTCAAACTTACGCACAACCGCATTCAAATTCTTCGTTTTATCAATTAAACGTGAGAAAGGCATATAGCTACTTAACCCACTAATCTTCTCCAACGATTTTTCAATGCGATTAAATGCGATAATGAAACGATCAGAATTGCGTCCACTCATCAAAATCCCTCCGGTCGGTAGAGTCCTTTTTACGGATTATACCACGGAAGCATGATTACACCGTTGTTTTTGCTGCATTGCGCTTCGACATAAAAATGCCAAATAGGATCAGTACAATAATGACTACGACTGTTACACCAGCACTCATCCATAAATCTGACATATCGGTATCCGCTTGGAACCAGTATGTTGCATAAGTCGCTAATTTCCATGGCGACACCGCCCAATACGCACCAATCAGTGAATCAATCACTTGATAAATAAGCGTAATCACAATCGCCAAGCCTGCCGCACCACCTGTTGGTAGCCATGCACTCAACGCCAAAACAACCGTGACAACGAAGATGAGCCACAAACTATACGTTGCAATAAAAGCAAATATTGAGCCCACATCAACAGCGCTAAAAAGAATGTCAATGTAATACCATGACGCCATGAATCCCAGACATGCACTGCCTAGAACAAGTGCATTAACGATAATCCATTTACTTAAAAAGTAAGCTAGAAATGATAAGGGACGAACGTAAAGCAGTGTTGCTGTTCCATTTTTCCGCTCACCCGAAATTGTCCCCATGAAAGCTAGTACGATAATAAGAATGCCAATGAACTGATACTGACCAAGTAAAGAAGCAAAAATATCCTCGCCTCGAAATTCCGGCCATTGGAAATCCATTCCCTCAGGCATATTGCCAACACTCTTCATAATTTCCGGTAAAAAATGATTAGTAATTGGTTCCAGTACACCAAAAATAATAAAGACGAGTGGAATCCATAAAACCTTGAAGTTCCGTATATGTTCGCGCCATTCTTTCCGTAACAATACGCCAAATCCAGTCATCAGATCACCGCCACTTTCATAAAGATATCTTCAAGGCTTGCCGTCTGCCGCTCAACTTTCCGCACTGAAAATGCTCCACTACTTAACAGTGACAGCATCTCTGACATATCTACTCCTTCTGCTCCAATATCAATAGAGACAGTTAACCCTTTTACAATCATTTGCCACTTGGCGATGGCTGTAAAACGTTGCAATTCCCCCAGCTGTTCAAACTCAATGACAAGCCGTGGTTCCGCATAGCGGGAACGCACTTCATCGAGCGAGCCATGCTCAACTAACTTCCCCTGGCGTAAAAACAACAGTTGATCCGTCATTTCTTCTGCATCATTCAAAATATGCGTCGAATACAAAATGGTCGTTTGCTGTTGCAATTCTTTCAGTAAGTCCATTACTTGGCGACGTCCCACTGGATCCAATGCGGATACAGGTTCATCAAGCAACAACAATTTGGGCTTATGAACAATGGCCTGTGCTAGCCCAAGCCGTTGCTTCATCCCACCCGAAAAAGTACCTGTTTTCTTATGCATCGCCTCACCAAGTCCGACAAACTCCAAGGTCTTTTTCGCTTCCACTGTCGCTTGCTTCGCGGCAACACCACTTAACCGCGCAGCCATTTCTGTAAATTCTAGCGCAGATAGCCAGGGAAAAAACTTTGGGTACTGTGGTAGAAATCCAATGATTGACCGGATATCTTGCTTGGCATCTCCTTGGAACTGAATTGTTCCTTCTGTCGGCGATACTAGACCTGCAAGCATAGACAGCGTCGTCGTTTTCCCAGCCCCATTGGGTCCTATCAAGGCAGTGGATGTATGTTCTTCCAACTCAAAAGATACAGTATCTACCGCCTTATATTCCCCGTATCTCTTCGTCAAGTGATCTATTTGAAGCAAAAATGTCATGCCTGCCGCCTCCCAAAAATAAAGTACAAAATGGGCCCTATTAAATTACCAAGGACAATGATAAAAATCCACATGATAAATGGTCCATTCGTCCGCTGATGACGGATAACGTCAATGAGTGCAACAACCATCAAGATAAATTGAAGGACAATTAACGGTAGTATGAGATTCCACGGAATACTTGCAAGTTCAGACATTCACTCCACATCCTTTCTTTATTTTGCTATATCCCTAGTATAACAGAGTTGTTCTATATTTCATAGAACAAATATAGATATGAATAACATAAAAGGATCGTGTAACACAAAAAACCTCCCAGCAAAAGGGAGGTTTTCGTCATTCTTCAATTTCTTCAAGCCGTGGCATGGCCGATAGAGCGCCTGGTTTGCTCGTGCAAAGTGCACCAAGTTTATTGCCAAATGAAATGTAGTCTATCCACTCATCATGATTTACAGGCTTGCCTTTCAAGTGGATTTGACGCAAGATACCTGCAATGAAAGCGTCCCCTGCTCCCGTCGTATCGACAGGTACCACGGGTTCAACAGCCACATGTGTGTGAACACCATCAATGACCGCATATGTCCCCATTTCCCCAGCTGTAATTAGAATAACCGGTACCTGATAGGTTGCCAGTTTAGCAATTCCAGCTTCAAGCGTCGTTGTCTCCGTTAAGAAAAACAGTTCTTCATCGGTTAATTTCAATAAATCGACTTCGGTGATGAATGACATAATCGTTTCACGACACATCGCTTCACTTTCCCAACGGAGCGGACGAATATTCGCATCTAACGACAGCAATAGATTTGTTGCTTTTGCCAATCGGACGGCTTCCCGTGTCGTCTTTAAAGCCGTCGGTTGAAACATCGTCCCCGAACAAATATGCAGAACGGAGGCCTCTTGAAATGCCTGATCAGTTAGATCAGAAGGTTCTATTTGGATAGTTGGCGTTTCATCAACATAAGTGTGGAAAATACGATCATTGCCTTCCGTCAAATGTATATAAACCCCGCTTACACGCTTGTCTTTTTTCAGCTTTGCAAATGACAAATCAACGCCTTCTTTGCTCAATTCATCCCGCACAAACTTCGATGTCTCATCATCCCCTGTCACCGTAATGAATGCAGAAGCTGCGCCCAGTCTCGAAATGCCCGCCGCTACATTTACCGTGGCTCCACCAAGAAATGTGACGAACGCCGAATTCGACTGATCCTCTGCTATATAATCAACAAACGCATCGCCGTAAATCAATACATGCTTTTTCTTTGAATCCATCATAACAATACTCCCCTATCAATCACGCCTCGGCGTGATTGCGTCCGGATTTTTTTCGAGCTTGCTCGAAAAGCTACCCTAAAAAATCCGTGACATCCGCCGGAGGCTTTATCTCGATTCAGCATTTGTTTGGACTCCCGCTGAATGAAAGGTTTTTTTCATTCATCCCGCCACTTATGGATCGTGGGGGCCTTCTGTAGCTGACGCTTCGCTTTCAGTACAAATACATCTGCTGAATTTAGATAAATTCATTTTTCCCATCGTATCATGGAACACGATTTACAGGAAGGGTCAATCCATCGTTGGCTCCATTTCAGAGAGGTCAGACTTCAGACATGCTTAATTTCACCAAACCGTGCTATACTAGCGAATGGAATAGAATGGGGGATTTTTATGAAACAATGGATGTACCCGTTACTCATCGTCTTTGCGGCGAGCTGCTACGGAATTCTTTCAACAATTATTAAACTAGCAATCCGAGATGGCTTTACCGCTGCGGAAGCAGTGACAAGCCAATACTTCGTCGGTTTTTTCATAGCTCTTATTGTTTTTATGATCGTTAGACATAAGGTTCCAAAATTCGGAGGTGGCTATACGCTACTTCTCGCGGGTTTATTTACGGCAACGACGGGGACTGTTTATGGGCAAGCGATTGAATATATGCCTGCATCACTTGCTGTTGTTATGCTATTCCAATTCACTTGGATTGGCATGTTGTTCGATTGTATTGCGAGGCGACGTCTTCCAAAACGTGTTGAAGTCATTTCCTTGCTGTTCCTTTTCGCCGGAACAATTTTGGCCGCAGGTGTGATTGATGCAGATCTTAGCGGTATTCCGTGGCAAGGCTGGGCATGGGGAATGGCTTCGGCTGTTAGCTTTGCGTCATTTGTGATGATTAACCAGCGGCAAATTGAAGGCATGGACACTGAAACCCGACTGCTGTTCACGTCGTTCTTTGCAGCAATTGCTATCTTCTTTTTCCAAACGCCGGAAATCGTTTGGAATGGTACGCTATTCGCCGGGGGCTTATGGATCTACGGTTTGATCCTCGGTCTGTTCGGGATTGTCATTCCGATTTACCTCTTCTCCATTGCCGTGCCAAAAGTAGGCACAGCGATGACGTCGATTTTAAGCGCAATGGAATTACCCGTAGCTGTCACTGTTTCTGTCATTTTACTGAGTGAAACGCTCACTGCTCTCCAAGTTGTCGGCATCCTCGTTATCTTGGTGGGCATGACATTACCAACACTGGCACAGCGGCGATTGAAATATACCCGATAGCTAAACAGCCCATTGCATTTTGCGGTGGGCTGTTTTACTTTTCTCAAACGCAGTCACTTTGTTACAATAATTATGATAGACAAAGGAGATTTTACAGTTGAAAATTACAATACGACAAGCACAGCCAGACGATGCCAAGAGCGCCGCGCCCCTCATTATCGATGCGATTGGGGATATCGCAAAACGTATGACAGGTGAAACGGAATGGGATTTGGTAGAGCAAGGGCTATGTGAATTATTTAGGCAGAATGACAATCGGCATTCCTACCTCTATACATATATAGCGGAACTAAGCGGTACAGTTGCAGGGATTATAGTCTTGTACCCAGGTAAAGACGCCCCTGCACTCGATCGAAACTTAAGTGATTGGCTTGCTAAAAAAGGTGCTGCGAACACTAAAATCGACGCTGAATCATTGGTGGATGAATTGTATATCGACACGGTCTGCATCGATCCTGCGTTTCGCGGCGAAGGAATTGGCTCTCAACTATTTGCCTATGCGGAAGACGTTGCAAGGCAAAAGGACATCAGGAAACTTTCCTTGAATGTCGAAACACAAAAAGAACCTGCCATCCGTCTCTACAAACGCCTCGGCTACGAAATCGTATCACCGTGGACAATCATAGGTGAGCCGTTTCATCATATGGTGAAAATGGTTTAAACAAAAACCGTACTTCGATTTCGTCATTCGAAATCAAAGTACGGTTTTCCTTATTTATTGAAAAAACAATTGGCTTACTGTTCTTTTGCAAAAGCGACAAATCTATCAATCACTTGATCCAAAAATTGTAATGTCGGTTCATCCGTCAGTGCACCATCCGCAAATTTCTGCCCCGCCGCTCCAATGAAAATCTCATTACCTGCAGGTGGCATTATTTTGGCGTTGACACCCATGCTCATCAACACTTGGCGTAAATGCAATTGTGCTCTTACAGTACCTAGCACTCCTTGGGATGCTCCCATTGGTAAAACTGGTTTTCCAACAAGCGGACGGTCCACTCTTGAGGTCCAGTCCAATGCGTTTTGTAGCACTCCTGGCACAGACCAGTTAAATTCAGGTGTACTGATAATAACAGCATCTGCCTCCGCAATCTGCTGTTTAAATTGCTTCACTACCTCAGATGGAGTCTTTTCATCATCCTCATTATAATGTGGCAAACTGCCGATATCCGCAATTTCTAGCTTAAACAGATGGCTATATCTCTGTTCAATCGTTTTCACTAACTGCATATTAAATGAACCTTTTCGTAAACTTCCCACAAGCGCTACAATTTTCATATGTATCTCTCCCCTGTAAGTTTTTTATTCATAACCTTTATTCTACACAACTTCATCGATTAGCATACGATTTTACGCTCAGGTGATAAAATATTCCCCCTTCGAAAACTTTTTCAAGCTTATAAGGGTATGTATAGTAAGAGCGGCAAAATACAGCCGTTCTGAAAGGAGTGAAGCTAAAGTGAAAAACAACGACTGGATCCGTAACATTCAGGCTGGCGATAAAGAGTCCTTCCGCTATTTTTACGAAGCCTATTCAGACTACGCCATTCGAATAGCTTATGCCATGACCCGCAACCGTGAAATGGCGAAAGATGCCGTACAGGAAACGTTCATCCGCGTGTATCGACAAATAAATAGCTATAATCCGGAGCTACCATTCGATCCATGGTTTTACCGGATTTTGACGAATGAATGCCTCCGATTACTAAAGAAAGAGTCACCTCTTTCCAAGTTCGAGCATCCTGATTTAGAAAATGACCCAGCCCTTGCTGAACAATCCTTCGATCATCTATCTGTCTTATACGACACGATTCAATCGTTAGATGATCTGCACCGGATTCCGCTCATTTTAAAATATATCAAGGGTTTTACTGAAAAAGAAATTGCAGACATTCTTGAGCTGAATCATAACACTGTGAAGTCGCGGTTATTCAAAGGAAGAAAACGGTTAAAAGAACAGTTGAATTTAGCGGAAAAGGAGGGTGATTCACAATGAATCCTGTCGATAAACAAGCAAAGGAAGCTTTGGACAAACAGACCAAACAACAAACTGATGGCCTGCAAGATGAAATTTGGAACAGCCTCGAACAAAAATTATTCAGCGAAGAGCCTGTTGTACACAGAGGAGATGTGAAGAAAATGAAGAAGAAAAATCGTATAGTTCCGATTATCCTAACAGCGGCAGCAGCCCTTGCCATCGTATTCAGTTTCACAACGGATACGGGAACAGCATTTATGAAAGGCATTAAAGATTTATTTGTTCCTGAAAAAGAGATTATTCAAAGCATTGAAGGTCAAGATGAAGAAACCGACGTTCATTTGAACGAAGGAACAAACGCTGATTACGTGATTTACCTCGATGAAACGCGTTACAAAATGATGAACGGTGAGGATAGCGACATTATCACAACAATCGAGCCACTTCCAGCACAGTATCCGGAAGTAACGATGGAAATTAAACAAGTTACAGATGAAAAACCTGAAGACCTCGTCACTAAAATAGAGGCTGAATTGAAAGAAGATTTTCCAGAGCTGCGAGCAGTCGAAACAGTGACTGAACCGATTCAAGGGTTCTGGTTGCACGGTTTGGCAGGTAACGATGCTAAAAGTAAGGTCGTCACCGCCTATGTCATCAGCAATGGCAAGCAAGGCAGTTTCGTTATTACAGAAAACTACTTCCTCGAAGCCGCAGAAGGCCATGGTGCAAGATTCCATCATATGCTAAAGAGCTTTGAGATTGTTGAATAATAAGCAAAGGAGAGCTTACCTAATCAGCTCTCCTTTATTAATTCGCCTGCGGTTGTCATGAAGAGCTTTATAACCGCCATGGGCAGTTTTATGCTTGACAGATGTTCAAATTTAATACTAGCAGAATGCATAATAACATATATGAACGGGTATAAATTTAGTACATGATTTACTAGAAGGAGGCACTGAAGAGTAATGGACAAATTCATAGTTTTCATAGACGTCCTTGTCGTTTTGCTTTATATCGGATTGATTTTTTTAATTTCTCCATATATGATGCAGTTTCTCCGTAATAAAAACTGTGACATATTTTTTCAATTAATACCCGTTCTATCCTTCATTGTAATAAGTAGCGTTATAATCTCCATCAGCTATGGCGGATTTCAAGAAACACTTTTCTTTAAATTAATAAGCATCCTCTCTACTACGCTCTTAATAGGCCTCCTATTTTTAACACTGCTGATGAAAAACGTGTGGCCAGAGAAGTATGAGACCTTACTCATAAAGCTTTCCTTTTCTAAAAATAAACGCCTATCATCCTAAACACATAGTCCTTAGCAAGCTTCATGCTAAAGGCTATGTGTTTTTATGATGATTTCGAATCAAATCTTTTCATCCGTGGTAAAATAAACAAAACAACTAACGGGAGTCGATGAGATGTTAAAAAATCGGTTGTATTACATAGATGCCTATTGTAAATCGTTTACAGCGCACGTTATTAAAGCTGCACAAGATGAGCAAGGACGACCTTATGTCGTATTAGACAATACAGTTTTTTATCCTGAGGGTGGGGGCCAGCCCGCTGATACGGGGACATTGAATGGCATTTCGGTGCTTCATGTAGAAGAGGTGGGTGGTGAGGTTCGACATATGGTGGCGGAAAGTCTTACTTCGGCAAGTGAAGTGGAGGGTGTTATTGACTGGGAGCGTCGCTTTGACCATATGCAGCAGCACGCGGGACAACATATTTTGTCAGCTGCCTTTGTCGAGTTATTCGGATTTCCAACGATTAGTTTTCATTTAGGAAAAGAGATGGTTTCGATTGATTTGGACGTGGAAGAGGTTTCACCTGAACAACTGGCTGCCGCGGAACGATTGGCGAATGACATCATCCTTGAAAACAGGCTCATTGAGACTAAATGGGTGACGGAGGGCGAGCTTGACCAGTATTCACTTCGGAAGCAGCTGACTGTGACGGATGAAATTCGGTTAGTTATCATTCCGAACTTTGATGATAACGGCTGCGGTGGTACACATCCAAGTTCCACGGGGCAAGTAAGCGCCCTGAAAATTTTATCGACAGAAAAGCAAAAGCGCAAAGTGCGTGTGCATTTTGTTTGTGGCGGGCGTGTGTTGCAGCAATTACATCAAAAAAATCAGCAGCTGACGGCAGCCTCCCAATTGTTAAGTGCACCTGAAGACGGCGTTGCCGGAGCTATTGAGAAACTGCTAGCTACCAATCATTCACTTGAAAAATCGCTAGAGGAAGCGCAAGACACGTTGTTAACATTTGAAGCGAAGGAGCTGTTGAATACCCGGCAGCAAGGCATTGTCAAAGCAGTCTTTACAGGACGTACTGTTCAACAATTACAAAAGCTTGCTAAACTGCTGGTGACAGACGATGAGGATGTCATAGCAATTCTCGTCGCTGATAATGAAGACCGACTGCAATTTGTTGCCGCACGCGGAGCTTCCATCGAAACAAGCATGAAGCAAGTTTCAGCTGCTGCACTTCCCCTTATTAACGGAAAAGGCGGCGGTAATGATGCATTTGTACAAGGTGGGGGGGAACAGCTAGTGACTGCTGAGGAGTTAGTACAGGCAATGGTTGAGCAAGTAATCTGAAGGTTTAAAAACAAGGTATTAACCATTCATTGTGGTATAATTAGCATACAATAGGTATACAATAGTGCCACGAAAAGGAGTGATGACTTATGTTGAATATAAAACCTTCAGCTGCAATTCGCAAAAACTACAACCAAATTTCAGAACTATGTAAAGAGACTGGAGAACCTGTATATCTTACAAAAAATGGTGAAGGTGATCTTGTTGTGATGGACATTACGGCCTTTGCAAAGCGTGAAAGCATGTTAAAGCTGCGTGAAAATCTGGTCGCAGTAGAAGAAGATCGACTTTCCGGTAGAATTGGATATAGTGTGGATGATGTTACTTTAATGATGAAAAAAGCTGTGCAGGAAGTGTTGGATGGAAAACGATAACAAGAAACATATTGTTATTGTCTCGGAACGCGCCACGCAAATGCTCGTATCCCACTCTCGCTTTTTAGCCCAAGTAAATGAACAAGCTGCTCTAAACTTAATTGTTGATTTTCAAAAACAGGCAAATTCACTGGAGACTATGCCAGAAAGAAGTCCGCGGTTGGAAAATCCTTATCTACCGTCCGGAAAGTACTATAAGCTTTTGATGGGTAAGTGGTATCTACTTATTTACCAGATTCAAAATGGTATTGTGTATATAGATTACGTAGTTGATTGTAGGCAAAACAATCAATGGCTATTGTAGTATAAAAAGGAGGCACTCCCGTGCATAAAACAGAAGAAATTGTAGAGGCAAAAAATTATATTCTTAGCAAAACAACAGCTACTCCTGCAATAGGGATTATTTTAGGATCTGGATTAGGAAGTCTTGCAGATGAAATCGAAAATAGTGTTGTCATTCCCTACGAAGACATCCCTTTTTTCTCGAAATCAGATGCTGTGGGTCACGCCAATGAGTTAGTGATTGGTCAATTGGAAGGAAAAACTGTTGTCGCTATGAAAGGGCGTTACCATTTTTACGAAGGCTATTCGTTAGATGAAGTAACCTTCCCTGTACGCGTCATGAAAGCATTAGGCATCGAAAAACTAGTGATTACGAATGCTTGTGGAGCAGTTAATACAGATTTTAATCCAGGTGAGTTGATGTTAATCACCGATCACCTTAATTTAGTTGGTATCAATCCGTTGATTGGTAAAAATAATGATGATTTAGGGACACGCTTCCCGGACGCTTCCGAGGTTTATAACAAAGAGTTAAGAAATACAGCGTTGCAGGTGGCACAGGAGCATAATATTACATTACGTGAAGGTGTCTACGGCTGGTGGAGTGGCCCTGTTTACGAAACACCTGCTGAAATCCGAATGATTCGCATTTTAGGTGGAGACGCGATTGGAATGTCAACAGTACCTGAAGCTGTTGTCGCAACTCATGCTGGACTAAAAGTATTGGGAATCTCTTGCTTAACGAATATGGCCTCTGGCATTTTAGACGAACCTTTGAGCCATGAAGATGTGATTGCCGTTGCTGCTAAATCACGCAATGCTTTTGTCCATCTGATTAAAAATGTTTTGAAAGAAATTTAACCAAAGACTTGGGGGAAAATTATGTTGAAAAAGTACGCAATCTTTCTTGTCATTTTCATGGTACTTTACTTGGCCCTTCAAGTTTCAGTAGGAGCCATTTTAACGACGCTGTACAAGCCGGATGTTACTTCAGTAAAGAATGATGTTGTCTATAATTTAGGCGCCTTCATGCCAGTGCTAACGATTCTTGCAGCAGCCGCCATTTCTTATTTTCTCACGCAGAAATTGAGCAAAGCCTTAAAATTAAAACCAAGCAAAAAATAATGTAGATCATCAGACAAAAGCCAGGTTCTTAACACGGAACCTGGCTTTTGCTGTCTCAAATTATTTGTGGTACTAAAATTAAAGTTGCACACAAGATAAGCTTCATAAGTAACACTACCACACATAACTAGCGGGCTGTTTGAGAAAATTTATTTCGTAAAATCTCATCTATTCCCAAGTCAAAAAAGCAACAAGCGTAGCTCCTCGTATGTAAAAGATGGATTACTTTAGTTCATTGTTCCCAAATTCCAAATTATATTCTCGGAACAATTCTTCTATTCTGTTCGTTAACTATATAACAACAATTAAAGGAGTGAGAGAGCAATGAAATTATTAAATCGGGCAATATTTTTACTACTATTTGCAATTGTGACAATGGGCTGGACCGCACATGACAGTTTGGCTGCTGAAAAAGATTCAATACCTACTATGCCTCCCAAAGTCATTCCAACAGACTATTCGGGAGATGGACTCGTAAATTTCCCAATTGATTTCGCACCTTTTTCTACTCAACACATCAGGAGCGGCCATTCATTATTGGAACTTCTTACGGAGTCAACCCTTAGGGTAAGCGGAAGTACCAATGCCTATATTCCTGTTAATACGATTAAGGTGGTTCTATACCTACAACAATGGAATCCCTCTCAAAGCAAATGGGTAGATGTTTTAACGATCGGTCCCGCAACAAATTATGGTTCCAGTTCCGTTTCATACTCTAAGCAAGCTCAAGTGATTCGCGGCTACTCCTATCGGATTAGAGCACAGCATGAGACTATCCATAATGGAATTATTGAAAAATTAACAAGTATATCCAACCAGATTTATGTAAATTAGAACGGCGCTGTCTAATAAGTCCCTTTTCCAATAAAATTAATCGAATTGAAAAATGCCAAAACATTGTTAATTCAACGTTTCGGCATTTTTTTATTATGCATACTTCAGGAGTAAATCCATCTTTTGAAACAGCACGTTCACATCGATTCAGCTATTTTCACGACTTCTTCCTTTGTCAATATTCCTTCAATGTAAAAATAATTACTTTGTGTTAGCCAAGTTAGTCTACGTATACCATCTTTAAAAGACAGCATATTTGCTGTTTGGCCATGTATCAAAATTTCTTCTACCACAGTATCTTCACTATCTGCTACTCCTCCAAAAGCATATTGCCCACCTAGCTTCTTCTCAGCTACTACAAATTCCCTATCGTCACTAACATAGTTCAAGTAAACTTCGTTACTCATTTGATCGCCTTCTCGCATTACAATAACCTTTTCTAATTGAAACTCTGTAGGGACTTCCGGGATATTAATAGCAAAACTCGTTACTTTCTGTGCTTCTTCTAAGCTCATCTCCCCAAAAATAGGCTCTGAATCCTCAATGACAAACATACCAGAGTCACTGTTTTCAGTGTCGGTATACTCACCCGAACCTCCAAACACCTGCACAACGGAGCCTTGTACCTTATGATATATCTCACTCCACCGACTATAAGCTCCCCCTTCTCGCGGATACGCAGCGACAATCAGTACCAAGAAGATAGAGGCAACAGCCAAAATAGTCTTTTTTGGAAAACGATTTTTCTTAGGCATACCGTATGCTACTTGATGCTCATCTTCCATTTTTCGCCACGCTTCAGAAGTAGATAATCTTGGTGGCGGAAATTCCTCCATTTTTTCATCTAACACTTCCCTTATCAGTTGATCTAAGTTCTGCTGTTTGGACTCAGCCATGCGATATCACCTCCATCAATTCAGGCTGCTGTTCAATCGATTCTTTTAACTTCTTTTTCGCACGAAACATTCGGGATTTCACTGTTGCCAGTTGAACATCCAATATCGCGGCAATTTCCTCATACGTCAAATCATGATGATAGAACAATAGCAGTACTTCCTTATGATCCGGCTTTAACTTATCAATTTCCTCAAGTAACAGCTCCTTCACATAAGCCTTCTCAAGTCCTGTTTCCACCGTCGAGACATAATCCAATCGTGTCGTATCTGCCCCTGTATCTATATAGACGTCCGAAGTCGTGAAATCATTCCATTTATTCAAACGACGAAGATGATCGATTGCCGTACGCGTGGCAATTATTGATAACCAGGCACCCATTTTTTCTACATCCTGTACAGTGTGTAAGTTTTTAAATGCTTTCATAAACGTTTCTTGGGTAATATCCTCCGCCAAATCCTGATCTTTAATAACATAATAAGCCGCATAATAGACGCGTTTATAGTATTGTTCAAAAATGATGCGTTCTGCCTCTCTATTTTGCTGCTTATTTTTCTGGAAAATATTATTTAGCAACTCTTTCACTTCCCATCTGCTCATGAAATTATGTATGTGGATCGGACAACATCGTTATGTAATCATTTCCATTGTACACTTGGTTACGGAAAAATTGAAGTATTCCCACAAGTCGATTGACATATCAGCCAAAGTGTCTTAAGCAATTTGATAGTATATAGTATAATTCAAGTACTCTGAAATAGGACGGGAGAGCACATATTATGAATCAAACAAGTCCATTACAAGATGCATACAGCCAAAGTAAATACCAATTGGCCAATCACGGAAAACGCAATATTGAAGTTTTAAAAAAAGCTTTTCAGGAGATGGAGGGTCATCTGGAAAGCGATATATATGGAAAAGGACAGATCATTGAAGATTTTCAAGATAAAATGGCTCTATTACTAGGAAAAGAGAAAGCAATTTTTCTCCCTAGTGGAACGATGGCCCAGCAGATCGCTCTACGCATCTGGTGTGACGAAAAAGGAATAAGAAAAGTTGCTTATCATCCATTGAGCCATTTAGAAATTCACGAACAAGACGGGTTAAAAGAATTACATAACATTGAAACGGTATTGCTCGGTGACAAAAACCGTGTAATAGAACTCGATGAGGTCCTGGAGATGGAAGAAGGCGTTGCGTGTGTGTTGTTGGAATTGCCTCAGCGCGAAATAGGAGGGCAGTTGCCAAGCTTTGAAACACTTACACTAATTTCGAAGCATTGTCGCGATAATGGCATTAGATTGCATCTTGATGGTGCTCGCTTATTGGAAGTACTGCCCTATTACCAAAAGTCCGCTGCCGAAGTTTGTTCCCTTTTTGACAGCGTCTATCTATCGTTATATAAAGGAATTGGAGGGATAGCAGGGGCAATTTTAGCCGGCGATCAAGATTTCATAACTCAAGCTACAACTTGGAAAAGGCGCTATGGCGGTGATTTGATAAGCTTGTATCCCTATATCATCTCAGCGAATTATTATTTTGAGCTACGGTCACACAAAATGCAGCAGTATTATGAAGATGCAAAGGAGCTAGCTGGGCTTTTTAACTCCTGCCATGGAATTTCAACCATACCTCTCATTCCTGTTTCAAATATGTTTCATGTCCACATCCATCAAGCGAAAGAACAAATGGAACTTATTCTGACAAAAGTTCAACAGCTAACAGGTATTGGCATAACAGGCTATTTAAAAAAAATCGATGAAACGACATGTGCTTTTGAGGTCAATATAGGTGATCTGTATACGGATGTACCAAAGGAGTTCATCAGGAATGCCTTCAGACAACTTGATGAAATAATGAAAGACAACTGATGGATGTCTTTCACATCGATAATATTTTAGACGTGATGTAACAAAAAGCAAATGAGGATATTTGAAAATAAGATGGAGTCATGACTCTATCTTATTTTTTTGAATACCTTCAAAATCTGATAGCCATCTGACGGATGTCCCGCAAGAGGCCCCATCCATTTCGGATAGACAACAGGGATACTCGTACTGATAAACAAGAGAAAATTATAGAATAGAATTCCATTTAAAAAGTTCTTTGCTCCCAGATGCGTTAAATCAGTTGAAATAAAAAACGCAGTAACTGCCAACATAAGAGATGCTACTGGTCCACCTGCTGACATCATAATACTTTGAAAGCCTGAGAAATCGGTATTTCTTGTGCCCCGCTTACAAAAGCCTGAATAAGACCACCGGATATGGAAGTGCATTCTCCCAATTCGAATGTTTTCCCTATTCGATACGTTAGGTGGACCGAGATAAACTAGTGCTCTCTCTTTTGAAAACAAGACTAGACCGATGGCGTGACCTATTTCATGCAAAAGCACAGATACCGGAATGCCGATTGCATAAAAAAGTAAAAATGAGACCATTTTCCATCCCCCCTCTTGAAATCTATACGTTGACCAAGCTTTCAAAGTTTCAAAATGTTTTCCAAATATGAAAAACGCCCCACTCAATTACCCGAGTGGAGCGTTTTCCTATTCTTAATAAGCGCGGCCAAACCACACCGTATGCTTCGATTCCTTGCCACAATTGATACAGCTAGATTTCTCTGCTGGTGGGTTGAATGGAATGTTGCGTGTTGTGAATTTCGTTTCTTCTTTCACTTGTTCCTCACAAGCATCATCTCCACACCAACCTGCAAGAACCCAACCTGGGATTTCCCCTTTTTCAGTTGAGTCGGCAATATGGCTCGATAACTGCTCAATTGAATCAACATGCGTATGCGAATGTTGTTCACGGAATGCGCGTGCTTTTTCGAGTAGACGTGCTTGCATCGCCACTAATTCTTCTTCAATGCGCGCAACAATCGCAGAAAGCTCGACAGCTTCTTTTTCGCCTTCATCACGTGCTTTGATGAGTGCTTGGCTATTCTCCAAATCACGTGGCCCTAGTTCAACGCGAACAGGAACACCTTTTAGTTCCCACTCATTGAATTTATAGCCTGGAGATTGATCGGAATCATCCAACCGGACACGAATGCCTTGTGCTTTTAATGCCGCGAAAACCTCATCTAGTTTTTCCATAATCGCAGGATTCTTCTTCCAAGGACCTACTGGAATTAACACAACTTGTGTCGGCGCAATACGTGGTGGCAATACAAGACCTTGCTCATCACCGTGCGTCATAATGACAGAACCAATTAAGCGCGTAGATGTTCCCCATGAAGTTGTGTGAACAAATTCATGCTTGTTTTCTTTATTTAAATATTTAATATCAAAGGCTTCTGCAAATTTTGTGCCCAAGTAATGTGAAGTTCCCGCTTGAACCGCTTTACCGTCCTTCATCATTGCTTCGATGGAATACGTATCGACAGCACCTGCGAAACGCTCAGAAGGTGTTTTTTGACCATCGTATACTGGAATGGCTAGCAACTCTTCAACAACTTCTTTATAAATGTTCAGCATTTGCATCGTTTCTGCACGCGCTTCCTCTTCATCTACGTGAGCTGTATGCCCTTCTTGCCATAAAAATTCAGATGTGCGAATGAACGGTAATGTTTTCTTTTCCCAACGGAAAACGTTCGCCCACTGGTTAATTAGCACAGGGAGGTCACGATAACTTTTAATCCAATCAGAATAAAGATGACCGATCATCGTTTCAGAAGTTGGACGTAATGCTAGACGTTCTTCTAATTTTTCACCTGCTGCTTCTGTTACCCAAGGAAGCTCTGGTGAAAAACCTTCGATATGATCCTTCTCTTTTTCGAAAAATGACTCTGGAATTAACATCGGAAAATACGCATTCCGATGCCCTGTTTCTTTAAAACGACGATCCATCTCCGCTTGAATATGCTCCCAAATTTCGTAGCCATCCGGTTTAAACGCGATACACCCGCGAACTGGTGTGTAATCCATTAAATCCGCCTTTTGAATCGTGTCGATATACCATTTCGAAAAATCACTTTTTTGTAGATTAGTCATTTATTTCCCCTCCTAAAATAATGAAAAGCACAAAGATATCCTCATATTAAGGACGTCTTTGTGCTGAATGGACGTGGTACCACCTTAGTTTAGCTCACCGAATTGGTAAACCCTCTAAAACGTTTGATAACGAAAACGACTCGGTTATGTTGGCATAACATCTCCGTGGTAGGTTTCAATAAGAAGCGGTGGTCTAGCTCTCAGCAAATCGCTATACTCTCTGGTTCACAATTCTTATTTACTCGGTCACATCAAAGATTGTCTATTGCTTATAATATAACAAATACTTGGTGTTTATACAATGACTCTCTATTTACGCTGTTCATTTTCAATAAAAATAATCGAATAGTATGCTAAACTAGATTCAGAATAGTCGGAAGGGTGAGGATGACATGGAGAATGTTACACTAAATAACGGTCTACAAATGCCGCAGCTTGGATTTGGAGTATGGAAGGTTCCGGATGAAATTGCAAAAACTACAGTTGAACACGCACTGGAAGCAGGGTATCGTTCGATTGACACGGCTATGATTTATCGTAATGAAGTAGGTGTCGGAAAAGCGCTTGCGGATACTAAAATTCCAAGAGAAGAATTATTCATTACAACAAAATTATGGAATGCCGACCATGGCTACGAAAGTACATTGCAAGCATTTGATGCGAGCCTCGAAAAACTCGGCTTGGATTATGTAGATCTGTATATCATCCATTGGCCAACACCTTTACATGATAAATATGTGGAAACATATAAAGCATTAGAAAAGCTCTATAAAGATGGACGCGTCAAAGCAATCGGTGTCAGCAACTTTGAAATTGAACACTTACAACGAATTTTGGATGAATGCGAAATCGTTCCAACAGTGAATCAAGTGGAACGCCATCCTTACTTACAACAAAAGGAACTTAAAGCATTTTGCGATAAGCATTCCATCATGCTAGAGGCATACAGTCCTCTTATGAACGGGAAAGATGCATTACAAAACGAAGTCATTCAAGAAATCGCAGCTCAACACGAGAAAACACCAGCACAAATCATTCTACGTTGGCATTTACAAACGGGCGTCATCGCCATTCCTAAATCCGTAACACCTTCAAGAATTATTGAAAATCTTGACGTTTTTGATTTCGAGTTGACCGAAGGAGACATGGAGAAAATCGCCACATTAGATCAAAACCTTCGGGTAAATCGCCATCCTAATGAAGTGAATTAAAAATGTGAAAAAACCACGTCTGTTGATTAACCAAGAACAACTTAATTAGATAGTTGATGCTTAATGTATTTTATCCCTTTGGAATGCTTTGGAATGAACAGCTACAATACAATAGCCGGGCTATTTTATGATTGGGGATGTGACCGGGTCACATCCCCAATCATTTTTTCGGTAATCGTATGGCAGCCGTTCATCCGGCGCTTTCCAAAGGAAATACTACATAAAACACCAATACTTTTTAGGAATAAAAGAATAGAGGTCTTCTAACTTTATAAAAGCCGCCAAAGATGCAATTTTAGCGGCTACCGCTATCTCAATCCTATTCCCCATTTTTATTCCAGATCTTATTACTTCCTTAGAAAAGTTATGCAAAATTAAGAAGATAATACTTTGTTCATGCACAATAGTTCCCGAAATTGTATCTTCGGGAACTTACACGCTTTAACAATGTCATCTATTCTTTTCTTTCCAAATGCCTGCATTTTTCACTTGGGCATTGGAGGTTTACGACAAGCAATGATAGACAACAAGATAATCGAGAACGGTATTGTCAGTAATGACGAAGTCATTGCTGACAACACAACTTCTGCGGTTATTCTGTCGTCCATCTATTGCCGAAAGTAAACCGGAAATGTCTAGTAAACAGGTCATTTTATATTTCTTGCTTGCTAGTTGTAATTGCAACTAAGTGGTTAATCAACAAGCTTATAGAAAATAGCCCTACAAGGAGTCTAACCTCCTTGTAGAGCTTTTCAATCAATCTTCTTCTATTTCAATACGATTTTTCTTGAACAGCTTAGACAGAATCTCATAAACGATTGGTACAACAATCAACGTCAATAGCGTTGAACTGATCAAACCACCGATTACGGTAATTCCAAGACCTTTAGAGATCAAGCCGCCACCGCCGCCTGTTCCCATTGCCAATGGAATGAGCGCACCAATTGTCGCGATTGCCGTCATCAGGATTGGACGCAAACGTGTTGCCCCAGCCTCCAGAACCGCTTCACGCATTTTCAAACCTTCACGTTCCATACGGATGATACGGTCTACAAGTACGATGGCATTCGTTACAACGATCCCGATTAACATCAGTAGACCCATCATAACAGATACAGAGATCGTTTCACCTGCGATTAATAGACCCACGAATGAACCAATGACCGCAAATGGTAATGACACTAAGATCGCGAATGGTGCGACACCCTCACGGAATGTAACCACTAGGATGAAGTACACAATGGCGATAGCCGCAAGCATTGCTACAATCAGTTGTGTAAATGTCTCTGTCATATCCGCAGCAACACCCGCAACGTCGACAGTAACACCTTTCGGTAAATCTAATTTATCAATTGCTTTATCAATTTCAGATGTCGCCTTTGAAATATCAGCATCCACAATTGTTCCTGACACCGTTGCGTGGTATTCACCTTTACTGCGAGAAAGAGCATTCAGCGTCGTTCCTTCTTCAACTTCAACAAGGTCAGACAGTTTCATTGTCGTGCCTAGCGCTGTCGGAACCTCTGTTGCTAATAAATCATCAATTGATTTGGGTTGCACAGCTTCCTCTTGTTGCACAATTACTTTTAATGAATTGCCGTCTTTTTCAATTGTCGTTAAAACATCTTCCGTACGCATCGGATTTAACATCATGACGATTTGCCCTGTTGTTAACCCATACTGCAGTAATTCATCTTGCTCCACTTTAAGTTTGTATTCAACATATGCATCTTTTGCACTTGAAGAAACATCTTCAAGACGATTGTTATCATGCATAACGTCTTCTACCATTTTCACAGCTTCATTTAGTCGATCTAAATTTTCACTGTAGAACGTGTAGCTCACTTCATTAGTAGACGACATGCCCATCGAACTGAAATCTTGGGTCTTCCATTCTCCTGTTTGTTCAATGTTGAAGATATAATCTTCAATTTCTGTTCGAGCTTCTGGGAAGTTCTTCATGTCCGGGTCAAAGATCAGATACATTAACGCACCATTTGAGCCTCCACCCATCATGGCTGCCATTGGATCTCCAGCATCCGTAACCGATAATTGAACAATATCAATATCTTCATGTTTTAACAGCTCTTGTTCCACTACTTCAATGTTTGCTAACGTATCTTCCATTAGCTCGCCTGTTTCCGGCGTATACGTTAAGTACATCACTTTCTCTTCTTCACTACCCAAGAAACTAAACCCAATTAATGGCGTCAACGCCACACTTCCAGCTAATAAGATAACGGAAAGGATTGAAGTAATCCACTTATGGTTGAGTGTCCAGGCTAAGATACCCTTATACCACGTTGCTAGTTTACCAACCTCTTTATGACGGCTAGTCGTCTTCTCACTATATAGCTTTTTCCTAAATAAGAAGTGAGATAATGCTGGCACAATTGTAATCGCAACAAGTAGCGAGGCGCCTAGCGCAAACGTCATCGTTAAAGCGAATGGCATGAACAACTCGCCAACCATACCACCAACAAAAATAAGTGGCGCGAATACCGCAACCGTTACTAATGTTGAGGACATAATAGGTTTAAACATTTCAATCGTCGCTTCACGTACAAGCGCTCGACCTGATAATTTCTCTGTTTTTAAATGCAAACGACGATAAATATTTTCAACGACGACAATCGAGTCATCGATAACACGACCGATGGCAACGGTAATCGCACCAAGCGTCATGATATTTAACGTAATCCCCATCCAGTTTAGTAACAGTAATGCCATGAAAATAGAAACCGGGATAGATACGATTGAAATAATCGTTGATTTAATATCACGTAGGAAGAGAAGAATGATGAGTATCGCAATTCCTCCACCAAATAACGCTTTTTCAACCATCGTTGATACCGATTCTTCAATTGGAGCACCTTGGTCAAGTGATACATCGACAACAAGACCATCGATTACTTTCTCTTCATCTTTAATTAATTCCTTCACAGCATTTACAACATCCACTGTGTTTGCTTGTTGCCCTTTAATAATTTGAATGGCAATGGCATTTTCACCATTTGTTCGTGAAACCGATTGTACTTTACCGACGACTTCAATTGTCGCGATATCGCCAAGCTTCACAAATGGTAATGGATTTGTTTCAGACGGTGTAGTAGGAATAAGCATTCCCTTTAATTCATCAGCTGTCATGAACTTGCCGTCTACTGCAACAGCTTGCTCGCCTTCTTCAAATTCATAAAGACCCAAAGAGACTGCTAAATCACTTGCTTGAATCATTTGTTTAACTGAATCTGGCGTGATACCAAGTTCAGCCATCTTATCTTCATCATACGTTAGTTGTACTTCTTCAATATGCTGACCTGTAATAGTAGCGGATGCTACTCCATTGATCTTCTCGATTTTCGGAAGTAAAATTTCCTCGACCGTGGATGTGAGTTCAACAATATCCTCTGTCGTACTACTGACGCTCAATGCCACAACCGGCATCATATTCATACTAATTGCTGTAATTGTTGGCTTTTGTGCGCCTTCAGGTAAAGATACTGCATCTAGCGCAGAGTCCAATGCACGTTTCGCCTCATCCATGTCGATACCATATTCGTATTCCACTTGAATATTTGACATATTTGAATACGAATTCGAATAAACAGATTTCACATGTTCTAGATTTTCCACTGCTTTCTCTAACGGAATGGAAACATCATTCATAACTTGTTCAGGAGTGGCTCCTGGATACACATCCATCACCATTAAAAACGGAATTGAAATATCTGGAAGAGTCTCCGTTTTCATGCGAGTACCCGCATAAATACCAGACACTATGACGATAATTGTCAGCAACCATACTGCTAATTTATTCTTTAGGACAAAATTTACTAATCCTTTCACTCTTACACCTTCCCCTATTTGACTAATCTCATTCAGTTTCTTATACTAATGACTAACAAGTCAGATGTCAATGAATAAACCCTAGGAGCGATACTATAGCGATGATAAAAAAACAACTAATCATGGAAAAGGCTTTAGAGCTCTTTGCAGAAAAAGGCTTTGAGTCAACTTCCGTACAACAAATAACCGAGCATTGCGGCATTTCAAAAGGCGCTTTCTATCTATCATTCAAATCAAAAGACGAATTGATTTTAGCATTAATCGACTACTTTATGATGAAGTTTGTTTCAGATATTGACTACTTGGTCAATAACACGAAAAACGACGATGATCTTTTACAAAAATTTTATTACACCATTTTTGATTCCTTCCGTCAGCATTCTGATTTCGCCAAAATCCTTATCAAAGAACAAATGCGGTCCTTTAACGAAGAATTCATCATCAAAATGCGTGCCTATGATTTATCGATGGATGAGGTAATTTTATCAATGGTTGAGCGCTTATATGGCGATGAGGTCAAACAGACAAAGCACGATGTCATGTACTGTATTAAAGGCTTTATGAAAACCTATTCGGAGCTATTTTTATTCTATGACTTACCTTTAGATTTAGATTTGCTTGCTAGGTCGCTTGTCGAAAAAACAAATGTACTAGCAAGACATATCACAGTCCCGTTTATTACAACTGAACTAGTCCAAATGCGTCAACAACCTACGAATGGGGAAGCGACAAAAAATCAAATCCTCGAAATCATTGAGAAAAATATCAATGAGATTGAAGAATCGATTGAGAAGGAATCGCTACTGTTACTCAAGCAACAGCTGATTGAACCAACATTAAGCCCTGCGCTTGTAAATGGATTGCTTGAAAATATTCGCAGTCATCCCCATTGTAAATGGATTTCTTACTTACTTCGGAACTATTTTAAGTCCTAAAAAAAGCTATTTCAAAAATCGATGACAAACGACTTTTGAAATAGCCTGTTTTTAGTTTATCCAAAATACTCCACAACAATTTGCACAATCAATAGTACTGTCACAACCCGCAGAATCGGTTTCACATGCTTCGCTTTTAATTTCCGCGCAAGGCGAACGCCGAGCTGCGCCCCACTAATTGAGCCTAGCATGAGCGCGATGGTTAGTGGCCAAATGATTTTCCCAGTCGAGATGTAACTTATGGACGCCCCGAAACAGCTTGAAAAAATCATGATACGAGATAGTCCAACAGCTCTCAAATAAGAGATCTTCAATCGAGCATAGACATACAACGCTAATGTTCCACTTCCGGGACCAAATACACCATCATAAATACCAATTCCGTATAATGAGGTCGCACTCTTCTTCGTAACGCGGAACGGCTCACTACCGTCAAAATCTGCTTTGCCTAGAAATGAAGTGATGAATGCGAAAGTTAGTAGTACAACAGCTATGACAATCATCCATTCCTCTTTCAAAAAGGAAGCTATCACTCCACCGGTAATTCCTCCGGTTAAGCTGAGCGGGACAACCGTCAGCGCTTCTTTGACCGTAACTTCTTTATTTTTATAAATGACAAAAAAACTTGAAAATGAGCTCACCGTGTTGGCTACCTTATTGGCTCCAATCGCGGAGTGAACCGGTAACCCCATCAGTAGCATGGCTGGCAAACTGATTAGTCCCCCGCCCCCCGCTAACGTACCAAGCGTCGTTGCAGCAAAGCCGATAAAATATAGCATAACGTATTCCATAGGACATCCTTCTTTCGGTCAAACTCTCTATATGACTAGCATATTCATCTTTCAATCATAAGTAAATTCGATTGTATGAATGAGAGTCTATTCGAAAAATGAATGTTGAAAACCCAATTCTCTAATTCACACACCATTTCACAGAAATTGCACCCGAAATCCAAACTATATTGGCTAAGCGATGATACAATAAATGTAAATATACTCAATTAGGTCTATAGGGGGCGAAATTCATGAAAGGTATTCTACTATTGATAGTTTGTTTATGTTTACTGACAGCGTGTAGATTAGAAACCCAGACACTTCGAGAATTTTATGATGGAAATTTAAATGAAGTAACTGAAATGAAGATTGTTGATGGTGGTACAGGCTACCATGTAACTAGTACGGATAATAACATAATTAAAGATTTTACGAGCCAGTTAGAGAATGTGAAATTTATCCCTGATGAAAATCAAGAACAAAGAGATGGCTTTATATATTCCATTACTTTTTTCCAAAATGGTGAACAGACTTTCCAGTTTGGACTAAGCCAAATCAACGGAAATTATTATCATACTGAGCCGGATATCAAACCAATAGTCGATGAATATTTCAAATCAATGGAAATAGAAAAGAAATAATACGAATAAAGATACCGAACTGTTTATTGCGGGCAATATGAATCATATTTTGAAGGAACCACCTGGGGATCACGAAGGAAGTGCCGCGACTTATGGAAATCCAGACCTGCCATTAGCACAAGGGTTGATGGATGGGGATATTGGATTTTTGAAGGGTTTATAATACAGGGATTATAAAAAAACTCAGCTTTACTTCTTGGCTGAGTTTTCACTATATATTAACAAAGTTCAATGATTATCGGCTATCTACTCACCTAGTTGATACTGTATGGTTGTGTATGTGATTGAATCCATTCTTCAATAACTTTCAATTCTGGTCTTGTTTCGTGATTTGCTATCCTTAAACAGAAATCATAGAGTTCATCCGTAGATGCAGAAAACTTAAATCCATTATATTTTAGGAATAAATCTGTACAAAGAAACGCGGCTCTCTTATTACCATCCGCAAAGCAATGAGAAATCGTAATGCGATACAAATAAACAGCAGCTTTTCTAAATAAACCTGGATACTGTTCGGCACCTCAGTAAGATGTCTGAGGTTCAACAACACGCTTCTCAACACATGAATCCTCAAACGAGTATATTGTTGTCCCACCAAATTGCTGAAAACCCGACTGATGAGCCATCAAAATATCTTCTTTATCCAAATATATAATCCCGTTCACCATAATTACGTCCGTGAAAGTCGTTTCAGCAGTTCATAATTTTCTTTTACAGATTCCTGGAGAAGTTTTTCACGTAGCTTATCTTTATCTGTTTTCCGTTGAAGATCTTCCATTTCCTTCAACTTATTATTATCCACTACCATATGATCCTCCCCCATCTGTTGTTCATTATTTGTACTTTCAGATAGCTTATCATTATCTTGCTTCATACCCTCACCTCATTTAAAAGACTATATGTTTATAGTCGGTAGGTATACCAAGATATATACACTATATTATCATATAAATTGACAGAGTGCACAGTACTCTATACCCCTTTCCATCCAGTCATAAACACCCCCCACCAGCCATATAGTTAGGCAGTATTAGTTGATAGATGGAGGAGGATATCATGCAGTCTAAGGAAATACGCTTGCGTCGAATCCAGCACCTTGCTCATGAAATTATGGATGAGATGAATCGGGGTAATGAGCAGAGACAATTGGAAACGCTGCATCTTGCAATCGACAATCTATCTCGTGCCATTGGAGATTTAGCAGATTCACATGGGCATTATTCACTCGACTATATAGAGGAGAAAGTGGGCAATGCTCATTATCTATTGTTTAAAAACGAGAAAAAGGTCAAGCTTCTCTCATAACGAATTCCTACCGATTCCTGTACTTTTGTTGAAACTTCAACGAGAGTGCAGGATTTTTGTTATGCTGTAAAATGAAGATAAACAATATAACAGGGGTGATTGTGTGAAAGTCGGAATGATCGGTATTGGTGATATTGCAAAGAAGGCTTACTTACCGGTTTTATCGCAAACGAAGGGGATTGAACTCCATGTTTGCACTCGAAATGAGGATACATTGAGAGATATGGCTGAAACATATTCGATTCAGCATCTTTATCAGGATATCGACCAGTGGCTAGCAAGTGGAATCGTAGCAGCATTCGTTCATTCATCAACAGAGTCCCACGAAGGCATCATTGATAAGCTACTCGACAACGGCATTCACGTCTATGTGGATAAACCTATCACCAATAACTTGGAATCCTCGACACGTTTATTGAAAAAAGCCGAGAGTAAAGGGTTGCTCTTAATGGTTGGCTTCAACCGGAGATACGCACTCCCTTATATGAAATTAAAGGAATTAGCTGAACCAAATATGGTTGTCGTGCAGAAAAATCGTGGGCATCACGCAGGCGAAGCGCGACAGTTTGTTTTCGATGATTTTATTCACGTGATTGATACACTGCTCTACTTGTTCCCTTATCCGATTGACAACATTCGTATACGAGGGAAGCAGGAAAACGGCTTGCTTCATCACGTCGTTCTACAGCTTGAAGCGACACAAGGAACGGCCATTGGTATTATGAATCGCGAGGCGGGTACAACCGAAGAAAAGGTGGAAGTCATGAGCGCTACCGAGACTCGTAAGGTCATAGATGTCAATGAAGTGATTTCTCATATTGACAAAAACAGCCTCACTTACGGCAGTAATGATTGGCAGCCAACACTTGAAAAACGTGGATTTCATGGTATCATCGCTGCTTTCTTGGAAGCTGTTAAAGATGGTAAAGTATCGGCTGAATCCTATCAGCGAGATTTGGACGCGCATGTAATTGCGGAAAAAGTGATACAGGCACTTGTCTGAAGACTACATCATTATAAATCCCACTCTCTTTGTCACATATGAAGCGAGTGGGATTTTGCCTATATCATTCTATCGATGATAGCCTATCCCCGTGGGGAAGCGGGCTCTCCTTTGGCGAAACTCGACTACCTATCCAGAAAACTGAGCTACCTCGGGGAAACTCGACTACCTTTGCCGGAAACTGAACTACGGAAAACGGAAACTCGAATACGCACCCGGAAAACTGAGCTACCTCGATAATCCACTACACTCTATTCATTTATTCAACACAAAAAAACAACACCGTTCATCACTCTAAACGGTGTTGTTCTTGTTTAATCAAAACCCATATTCCGCATCTTTCTTTTCCCGAATCCCTGCATAAGCCTCGACAAGCATTACAGTGTCCTCCACTAAACGCTCCATGCGGAAGTGAACGTCATCGTTGACGATTTCTTTACGGTTGAAATCTTTTTCTTCTATAAAGACATATGTCGGGACAATATGAGCCTTCATATACGCTAAAATTGGCTTTAACTGCTGCTCCACCATCATATAATGCTTGGCGCTGCCTGCCGTAACCAGCATACTGACTACTTTATCTCGAAACGCATTGACTGGCAATAAATCAAAGACATTTTTCAGCGTAGCCGGAATAGAGGCTTGAAACGTCGGTGTACCAATGATAATTGCGTCCGCCGCCATCAATGTTTCCGTCACATATTTCGTGTCACCTTCGTAGTCGAAATAATTACGCCCGTCACTAAAGACCACGTCAAAGTCAGCCAAATCCAGCAAAGTAATCTCTGCATCCGGGTATTTTTCTTGCGCTATTTTAAGCGTATAATCCATCGCTGTTCTTGTTTTAGACCCTACTTTAGAGCCTGATAATAATGCGATTTTCATCATGACGCCTCCTTATTTCTCTGTTGTGTATTTCTTAATCGCCGGCATTATTTCCGTGGCAATTAACTCAATATTTTTCATTATTTTATCAAACGGTACGCCACCAAAATCGATTTGCGCCATGAACCGTTGTTGACCGTATAATTCATACTGATAAAGCATTTTCTCAATAATTTGCTGCGGGCTACCGATCATTAACGCATCACGCGTATCTGTCGCCTGTGCGAATTGCTGCTTTGGATAGCCACCGCCTCTTAACGCCATCATACCTGTGTCGATATGTGGATAAAATTCACGCAGTGCATCCTGAGAATTTTCAGCTGTATAGAATAAGCTCGTCGTCGCGATGGGTAGGACTGCCGGATCAAAACCACTGCGTTGCGCCGCCTCACGATAGGCATCCACTGCCACCTTAAAGTTGACCGCAGGACCACCCAATGTTGTCAGCATCATCGGAATCCCTGCATATCCCGCCTTAATCGCACTTGCAGGTGGTCCACCGACCGCACGCCATATTGGTAAATGACCGTTTTGTGGCTGTGGTAAAATTTGCGCATTATTCAAAGGAGCACGAAACTGTCCTTGCCACGTTACGCTGTCCTCATCATTAATCTTCATCAGCAGCTCTAACTTCTCTTCAAATAATTCCTCATAATCATGGACATCATAACCAAGCAAGCTATAAGCCCCAACTCGTGAGCCACGCCCCGCAACTATTTCCGCCCGACCTTTTGAAATTAAATCCAGTGTCGCAAAATCTTCATAGATACGCACAGGATCCGATACACTTAACACGGTAGCTGAACTCGCAATTTTAATATTTTTTGTCGCCTGGGCAATCGCGGCTAAAATGACCGTGTGTGCTTGTGTTGTAAAATGCGTTTGATGGCTTTCACCAACTGCAAAAACATCCAATCCCGCTTCATCCGCCAGCTTACTCGCCTCTATTAACTCCTGAATGCGTTGCTCAGCACTAATTTTACTTCCTGTGAAAGGGTTTAGTAAGTGATCCCCAATCGAATATAAACCAAATTCCATCCCTTTAGTCGTATCAATACGGTATTTCTCCATAATGACTCTCCCCTTTTCTATAAAACTAAGTAGGTACTAACTCGGCTACTTCCTATACACTACAAAAATTAACCAGTGGCGGTCATAATACGGCCCATGGCGAGCATAAACCTACTCATGACGGTCATAACGCGACTCATGGCGAGCATAAACCTACTCATGACGGTCATAAATAGGATGCTCGTAGATATTTGTCTCTCTTGATTAAGACCTTAGTCAATCGGTTGTAATTTCGCTTCAATCTCCGCACGTCTACCTTCTAAAAATGGCGGTAAATCTAATTTTGTCCCTAACGCTTCAACAGTGGAGTCCTTTGTAAAACCAGGTCCATCTGTCGCAATTTCAAATAAAATACCGTTCGCATCGCGGAAGTATAAGCTTTGGAAATAAAAGCGATCAATCACCCCTGATGAATCAAAGCCGCGCTCCTTCACAACTCCGTCCCAATAACGTAATTCTTCCTCATTTTTCACACGTATGGCTAAGTGATGAATGCTGCCTCGTCCCGGTTTTTCACTTGGTCCCTCAAGCTGCTTCAAAACGATTTCACCAAATGCTTGCCCTTCAACAGATTGATAGATCGCTTCCTCTTCAAAATAGGCCACTTCTGCATAACCAAATAGATCTCGCAACGTTTTAGCTGTTCGTTCCAAATGACGCACAGTGATTTCCGTTGGCCCCATCCCTAAAATACGATGCGCTTGCTCGACGCTTGAACCTTCCCAAGTCGCCCAAAAGTCAGGTGTTTCCCCACCATTATTGTTCAATAAAATCAGCCGTAAGCCTTCTGAATCCTCAAATGGTAATGCCTCTCTACCTGCATACGTTGTAATCTCCCCGTGCATCACATCTAATTGCTCAAAGCGCTGTTTCCAATACGTTAAACTCTCGAGTGATGGCACAAGTAAGCCGATTTGGGTAATGGCATTTGTACCACGAACCGTTCTTCCTGCATTCGTCATTTCAAAAAAGGATAACTCTGTTCCCGGGCTTCCTGTTAAATCTCCATAAAATAAGTGGTACATTGATGGACTATCCTGGTTCACCGTTTTTTTCACACGGCGTAAGCCTAATATCTCTCTATAAAAGTGGTTATTCGTCCCTGCATTTTTTGTGATCATTGAAATATGGTGGTGTCCTGGTATTTTGTACATGATTATTCCTCCTTGGATTTTTAATTGATTAGTCAAGTGATGGCGTAAAAAAATCACTCGGGTGGTAATTCTTTTTTCAAACTATGTTTATGGATACGTGTCATCAATGTATAAAGTGTTTTCTCTTCATCCCTTGTTAATACATCTTCAAAAAATGAAGTTTGAAATGCTAGTTGAGCTGGCATAGCTTCATCTAAAATAATCTCAGCCTTGTTCGTAAGACTAATCATTTTTGTTTTCCAATCCTGCTTACGGACGATATAGCCTTCTTTTTCAAGTCGAGCAAGCATGCGGGATATTCCACCTTGCGTCACGATCACTTTGTCAGCTAATTCACTTTGTGTAAGGGGTTGGTATGTTTGAATTTGTACAAGTACGTCAAATTGGGCAGTTGTTAAATCAAACCGCTTTAAAAAGTCGTTTGACAGCTGGTTACTTTGATTCGTAAAACGCATTAAGCGTAACCAAATGAGCGAGCCAATCGTATGATTCTGCACCTTGTTTCGCCTCCTTGTTGTTAACCTTATTATCACTTTACCACGCAAGTGATAGAGTTGCAAGAATTAAATCTAGAATTCAAGGTTTTATTTAAATGAAATAAAAAATCTTTATAATTCACTACGATGCTTAAAGAGGGATTGGACTACATCCTTTCACTTAGTCGGCATAGATTGAATAACTTATTCTCTCCGCCTTTTAAAAGTGACAGCTACTACTGCTTTTCTACCCCTATAATGATAAAATATGATTAAGTGAATGTGTTAAATCGGAGGTATATTTTGGGGACTGGCTTAATTTTTATATGCATAATAATAGTGGCTTCTATACTACAATCAAGTACAGGCTTTGGTTTTTCTATCATGGCGACACCATTTTTACTTATGTTATTCCTACCACAGGAAGCTATACAAATAAATATTATTTTGTCGTTACTCATCTCTCTATTATTAATTTTTAAAATTCGAAACGACATTGATTTTGTGTTATTAAAAAGATTTATTATAGGCAGTATGATTGGTGTGCCATTAGGGATTTTCATTTTTATGTCTATGAATATAAATGCTTTAAAGTTAGGCATCGGCATACTTCTTTTACTATTGACTCTGCTGTTAATAGCCAATGTGAAAATCAAATCAACGCCAGTCCGAGATTTCATAGTCGGAGGGATTTCGGGTATTTTAACAACAAGCATCGGTATGCCAGGCCCTCCCTTATTACTTTATTTTACTGGGACGGATACCGAAAAAGGGAAGTTACGTGCAACTACGTTAGCTTTTTATCTCTTTATTTATTTCGTCAGTCTACTAACACAAATTATATTTACTGGGACTAACAAAATCATATGGCAATCCAGCTTCTATGCCATTCCACTTGTATTTCTTGGTTTGTTTATAGGGCAAATTATTTTCAAATGGTTGAACCAACGGATTTTCAGAGTACTTACATATATTCTTTTGATTTGTACAGGGATTTTTCTGTTAAGTGAAAGCTTCGGATAACAGATGCTATATATCCACATAAGAAGTATGTCGAAGAACCACAATTCATTATTGAATCAAATAAAAAACCGCCTAACAAGGAATAGCTTCCCTTGCTAGGCGATTCGAATAACTACAACAAACCTAATTTCTTCAAATACTCTCGTGCTACTTCTAATGCTTTTTCGCCCTCGACATTTACCTGATAATTTAATTCGCGCATATCAGCATCTGTTATTTGACCAGCTAATTGGTTGAGTGCTTGTGCGATTTCAGGATATTGTTGCAACGTTTCCTTCCTTAGTAAAGGTGCGCCCTGATAAGGTGGGAATAGCTGTCGATCATCCTCCAAAACAACCAATTGATACTGGCGGATTTCGCTATCTGTTGAATAGGCGTCCAGTACTTGTATATCACCACTCGCTATGGCCTGATAGCGCAGCTTTGGCTCCATTGTCGCAACGTTCGAAAAGTGAATATCATAAAGCTTTTGAATGCCAAGATAGCCATCCTCACGATCATTGAATTCCAATGTAAATCCAGCTTTTATCGTTTTTTGAATGGCTTGTAAATCTGAAATAGTTGTTAATTGATATGTATCAGCGATTTCTTTTGAAACAGCCAATGCATAGGTATTGTTGTATTGCATAGGACCAAGCATCGTCATACCAAATTCCTCCAACATCCCCGCTTGCGCCTGCTCATAGACATCCTCCGCGTCATTATTAATCGCTTGTTCTTTTAAAAACTCGGAAATGGCTGTCCCTGTAAATTCCGGGTAGATATCAATATCTCCTGATTTCAGTGCGTTGAATACAAAGGTTGTCTTGCCAAAACCAGGCTCTAATCGAACCTCCAATTCCGTCTCGTTTTCAATCAATAACTTGTACATATTTATCAATATTTCAGGCTCTGCTCCCAATTTTCCCGCTATCACAATTTCTTCTTTTCCCCCGCTATTGAAAAGGGGAAGAAGAATAATGAGTAACGCCGTAGCACTCACTGCCCCCAATACAGTGATCGTTTTTCTAAAGGACAGTGACTCTAATTTCTTCAATAAGAAATCGAATAGCAATGCCAATAACGCTGCAGGTATTGCCCCTAATACAATAAGCGCTGGATTATTACGGTCGATTCCGAGTAAAATGATATCCCCTAATCCCCCTGCCCCAATTAGCGCAGCCAATGTTGCAGTTCCAACAATCAATACCATCGCCGTACGAATCCCAGCCATCATCACAGGCATGGCGAGGGGTAATTCTACTTTCACTAACCTTTTATACGCATTCATCCCCATCGCTGTAGCTGCTTCTTTCAAAGATGAATCCACTTCATTGATGCCTGTATATGTATTTCGTAAAATCGGTAATAAGGCATAAGCCACTAATGCAATAATGGCAGGTACTTTTCCTATACCAAATAACGGAATGAGTAAACCGAGCAACGCCAATGACGGTATTGTCTGCAGCACAGCACTAATCCCGATAATACTTTCCGCTATTTTCTTCTGGTTGGTCAAATAAATGCCAATAGGGATTGCAATGACTACCGCAAAAAAGAGTGCAATAAAAGAAATTTGAATATGTTCAAGTAAAGAGGCTAACAGTTGCCCTTTTCGTTCAGTAAAAGCAGTTAATAAGTTAGTCATGACTATCACCTCTTACCACAGAGTCATTGGCTAAAAACTGAATGACTGATTCCCTAGTAATCATCCCTACTACCGCATTTTCTTCAAGTACAGTTAAACAATCATGCTGAGCCAACTTACTTAATATACTTTGTAATGAATCATGACCAGACACACTCTGCTGAAGATTACCTTCCTTCATTACAGCAGGTCGTATCACCTGCTGAATATCAAAATCCTTGGTCAATCCCATAAATTCACGAACAAAATCATTCGCCGGATGTTGGATAATTTCCTGGGGCGTGCCTAATTGAACAATTTCCCCGTCCTTCATCACACAGATTCGATCGCCTAATTTCAAAGCCTCTTGCATATCATGCGACACAAAAACAATCGTTTTACGAATCGTTCGTTGCAATTCGAGTAAGTCATCTTGTAATTTCGCCCGGCTAATTGGGTCAAGAGCACTGAATGGCTCATCCATTAAAATAACTTCAGGATCTGCTGCTAATGCACGAATAACACCGACCCTTTGTTGTTCTCCACCTGAAAGCTCTTTCGGTTTTCGATGACGGTAGATGTCTGCATCCAGTCCGACCATATTCAACAGCTCACGCACTCGATGCTGAATTTGCTCAGGCTTCCACTTTTTCAATTCTGGCACGATGGCAATATTCTCTTCAATTGTCATATGCGGAAAAAGCGCAATTTGCTGCAGCACATAGCCAATATTCCAGCGAAGCTCATGCAAGTTATAGTCGCTTATTCTTTTCCCTTCAATTGTAATCGTTCCATCTGTTAAATGGATTAGCCGATTTATCATTTTAAGCAGAGTCGTTTTTCCACAGCCACTTGGCCCAATAATAACAAAGAACTCCCCTTTGCCAATTTCCAAATTCAACGACTTCACTGCAAGCCGACCGTTATCATACCGCTTGGAAACATTGTCAAATCGAATCATCGCATTCCCTCCTTTTAAATGAATTTCCATTCGTATAACTCCGGTAATTATTTCTTCTTATTTTATCATGTGTGGTGAAAATTCTCGGGCATTGTGCTTGTCCAGATAATCATCCCACATTGAATGCGAAAAAGCCCCTTGATTCATCACTAATCAAGAGACCTTTCCAATTTCCAGGGATACCTAATGAGCGCCTAGCACATGACAATAATTGTAGAAGGTGTCGTTTGAGCTGGGATACTTCTGGTCGTCGCACCATAAACAACAATTAAATTGCGGTTGGCAATACTGCCTGTAAAGGCTTGCCCATTCTCCAATAGAATCCTAGTATACGGTGATATATTTAATCTTAATGTACCGTCTCTACTTTCCAATTGGCGATTAAAATAGTCTACTTTGACGCTTTGATAAGCCGTGTCTCTCGCCATAACGAGTGCTCGAAATTGTGGAGGATAGATGAGAGGGACAGGCGCGTCAGCATCATAAAAACCAGTCACCCTATCCCCCAACTCCATCATGACATGATCTACAAAGTAAGTCGTGGGTGCTACGACGAAATTGACCGATGCTCCATACCCGTCATCTACGGAGAACAGTTTATAACAACCTGCTTCATTATTTTGCCCGACTGAAAAATCATCAATCATCGTGACAACGCCGTTAAAAGCTTGAAAATTTTTCATTCCTTTACCTCCGTAACGAATCAAACTGATATCCATATAGACTATGCTATCTTCGTACGGCTTGTTAATTTCTTGGTACCCCTTACTATGAATTAGTGGTGATGATGATGCCCCGATGATTCAGCTTTTACCGTACACAATATTGAATTGTCATGCTGATGTGCAGCCGTTTCTAGTTGGATCGTCACATGCTGAATATTTTTATGTTCAAGATCATGTTCAATTTTACGCAGTAAGAATTCGCTTTCGGCAATTGTCATTTGATCATCGACAACGATATGGCAAGATAACGCATTTAAACCACTCGTAATTGACCAAATATGTAAATCGTGAATACCTTTTACGCCTGGTGTTTGTTGAATCGTTTGAATTACTTCGTCCATGTCTACATTTTGCGGTGTACCTTCCATTAGCACATGTAGTCCAGACTTTGTCACATAATAACCACTGCGTAAAACAAGTGCAGCAACAATGACACTCGCCAACGGATCCGCCCAGCCCCAGTCAAAGAACATCATGAGCAGTGCGGCAATTATGGCTCCAACTGAACCTAGCATATCGCTAATGACGTGTAGATATGCCCCTCGCATATTCAGGTTATCTTCCACATCCCCACCACGCATCATAATCCACGCAACCAAAATATTGACAGCTAAACCAATACTACTGACGATTAACATCCCTGTTGTCGCTACTTCAGGGGGATTGGAAAATCGTTGGATCGCTTCATAAAAAATGAACAAGGCAATGAATATTAACGTCACACCATTTAAGACAGCTGCTAATATTTCAAATCGTTTATAGCCGAATGTCTTACTTTGACTCGCTACCTTCGCACCATATGTAAAAGCAAGCAAAGCAATCCCTAGTGATACAGCATCACTTAACATATGCCCTGCATCTGATAAGAGGGCCAAGCTATTTGTTACAAAACCACCAATGACCTCGACAATCATATAACTGGTGATGATGAAAAATGAGATGAGCAATACTTTTTTGTTGGCGCCATGTGTATGATCATGGTCGTGCCCCATGCTAATCCCTCCCCTCTAGTTATGCGCCGCGTGCTCAATAGCTTGTGTAAGCAAATTCATCACGTGATCGTCATCTTTTGAATAATAAATCGTCGTGCCCTCTCTTCTGAACTTCACCAATCGTAAATTTTTTAAGAAGCGCAATTGATGAGAGACGGCAGACTGGCCCAAATTTAAAGCTTCTGCTATATCGTTAACGGAGTGCTCTTCCGCACATAATAAGTTTAAAATACGTATTCTTGTTGGATCACTTAGCGCCTTAAATGTTTGAGACACCACAAATAGTGTTTCTTCGTCTAAATGGGATTCATGATGGATGATTGTTTCTCCTTGCTTCATTTACTGTTTCACCCCCAAATACCAATATATGAACATATACTCATATATATATTAATATAGCATGTATAGAGTGGATGTCAACTGGGGGGCTCTATGAACTAAGAAGGGCTGTCCAGAAAATCAGTTTTCACTGACTTGCTGAACAGCCCTTTTCCTTGCTTACTGTTAGAAATTAATTGGAACGCTAGTTGTTCCGAATAGTTTAGGCACTTTATCTTCGGATGCGAAGGCTTGATTACCTGCAACCCCACTCAAAATTACTACAAGTAAAAGAATAGATAAAAATTTCTTCATTATAAATCCTCCCAATTTTTTATTTTCCTGAAAATACTCTCATACTTATTTGCTTCTTGATAGCACATCGATGATAGTTTGTATTTTCGATTACTAAAATGCCATTCGGCAAGTACTAAATAGTATTTGTGAACATACCTATAATCCTGTATAGCTATGAAATATTTAATTGCCTCTTCAGTAATTTCTTCGGATAAACCTTGTTCACTATGAAGTGATTTAAAAATTTTAAAATGATGGTGATATGATGTGAAGTTATTATCTTTTAACTGTAAAAGTAATGAAATTCCCTTATCACACCAATCATTGACAAACTCCCGTTCGTTCATTTTTGAATACTCAATCACTAAGCAATATATCGAAATAACTGGATCCCCTTCATAAGTTTTGTAGTCAATGCTTTGTTTATAGTAAGAAATTGCATCCTCATTATTGCCCATTATACTAGATAACGCCCCTAGGTTATGGTAAACGATTCCTTTTTCGTGACGTAAATTAAACTCATCGCATATTTGCATTGCCTTAAAGTAGGAGTCGTACGCATCTTGAAATTGTTCACTCTTCTTCTGAGTAATCCCAATAAGAATATAACATTCCAACACTCTTTTCATTAAAAATTTTTCTCTAAAATAATCAAGGGCTCTTCTTGTATATTCAATTGAGACGAAAATACGACTGTCTGCTGTGTAAACCACCCCTACCATATAATTCAATTCTGCTAATTCCCAAGCCTCTAATGAAATAGCATCAACTAATAATAACACGTCTTCTAAATATTCAATCGATTTATTGCGACTTTCTGTAGAATAATAGTACATCGCCTTATTTAATTTAAATAAATAGCTTTGCCGTGGATTAAAGTCTTTACTAAGTTCTTCAAGATCAGCAATTTCTTTTTTTAGTTCCTCTGAATTTTTCCCCGTCATAATCCGAAACCTTAACATAATTAGAAGATACGTATAGTAAAGGGTTTGATTTTCAAATAATGGACTATGCTGTTCTAAATACTCCAGCTTTTGTTTAGTAAAATTTCCGTCCCGATTTGTAATCACTTCTTTGTAAGTAGCCTCTAACATTTTCTCAAAATCAATTTCAGTTTGCTGATCATTCTTTTGTAACTTCGATGAATCTATGCCTAATCGATTGAATAATAGACCAATGATGTCCTCACTAGGGAAAATTAAATTCCGTTCAATTTTAGATAGATAAGAAGGCGTGCAGATTCCTTTTGCTAGTACTAATTGCTTCATGTCTTGTCTAATTCGTTCTGCCCTTATTAAATGACCAACTTTCATTAGTAAATCCCTCTCTTTTATAGCATAGTACATATGTAATGCTAATCATACCATTTTAATGTGAGAAATTAATTTCGAAACCACTAAAATAATGCTTGTTTTAGAAAAAAATGTCCCAACCTAAATAAATATAACTCTAGCTTTAGGCGTGGTATGTTTATAATTGATAAGAAAAAAGAATCACTCGCGTGCGAATTGAATGTACATATTTTACGAAAACCTACGAGGATAGAGAGTAGATAAAAGTACTAGTTGATGTAGCGTTAATGAAATGCGGGTTGGGTATTATAAAGTGATTTCTAATGTGTTAAATCGTATATGAATTCTTTCGAAGGGAGTGAGAATGTACCCATGGAGACAGCAAACGAGCAATTAAATTTTGATTGTAGAGATATGCAATTACATCAAATGAAAATCGAACTAGTGGAGTTTCTTCAAAAGATGCAATCCAATGGTTTTCTTAAAACAGTGGAATTCCGGGACATTCCAAATGACATTAGACAAATTTATAATTGCCAGCAATGATGATGTACGTCATCGCAATTTTCTACCTGCTCTATTTTAGGCTCGATTTAAATAAAAAGGATTCGTTGCTTATAGCAGTCGAATCCTTTTGCATATGGTGTACAAAATTGTATGTAGAAACTCTTTATTTACTAACAAATTTCACAAGATCACGGGACTCGGCTTTCTTTTTTCATATTTATACACATGTTTAAATCCGCAACTCTTTGCCAATAAAACAGCTTCCTCAAGATGACTCCCCACTGTAGTGGCAGCGTGGGAATCAGAACCTATCGTTAGTAGTTCTCCGCCTAAATCTCTATATAGCTGAAGTATTTCAATCGAAGGCAGTGGTGCATTTAACGTAGTCCTCCATCCTGAAGTATTGATTTCTACTCCAATGTTGCGCTCAATTGCTGTTTCTAAAATCGCTGCCACTATATCCTTATATTCCTCAAATACATAATGACCATAAAGAGGAAATGCATAACGTTTTAGTAGATCCAAGTGGGCGATGATATCTATGTCTGCATGACGAACCATATTCAAAACTTCTAGAAAATAGTTTGTGTAGGCTACCTTTTCTCCGTGGTTTTCAAGATATATTCTTAACTTTTGTTCATTTAGATTATGAATTGACCCTAAAATAAAATCTAAATTCAATGGTGCCAAACTTGCGGCATATTGATCTTTGAGCAGATGTGGTTCACAAAGTTCAATTCCAGCTTTAATGATTAACTGATTGTTAAATAGTGCTCGGCACTCAGCAATCTCTTTCAAGTAGTCTTTAAATACAATATGCCCATATGTTGGTGCGACTGGATTAACGGAATAATGTTCGGTAAAACAGACTTCTTTGATCCCTTTGTCAACTGCGGTGTTGCAGACATCGACCATTGTAGCAGTCGAATCAAAAGAATGATTTGTATGGTGATGATAATCAAGTAAATACTTCATAATCTTTATTCACTCCTTCTGAAATTTGTTCATTACAACGAAAAGAGTCAGCCCCCTGCATTTTCACAGTGTTGACTGACCTACTTTTCTAGTTATTTAAAATATGTTTGTGCAACCTCGACAATATCAGATGCAGTTAACTGATAGTATTCTTTCAAATACTCTGTAAGTCCGACTTGGCCGAATTGCTCACGCACTCCCATCCGTTTAACTGGGACTGGGTAATTTTCAGATAAAGCCTCGGCAACAGCACTGCCTAGTCCACCAATCACATTATGATTTTCAATCGTAATAATTTTACCTGTTTGTTTTGCCGCCTGAACTAGTAAATCCGTATCAATTGGTTTAATCGAATACATATCAATAACCATCGTATCAATACCTTGCTCCTGCAATTCTGTAGCAGCTTTTAGCGCCTCTGCTACCATCAGGCCTGATGCTACAAGTGTAACATCTTTGCCGTCACGTAACACTTTCCCTTTACCTTTCGGGAATGTTTCACCTTCCTCATACAGTTTCACCGCATTTTTGCGGATTGTTCGAATATAATGTACGCCGTATTCTTCATAAGACTGTTTTAAAAGCGCTTTAAGCATTGTGCTATCACTTGCCTCATATACGGTCGCATTTGGAATGAGGCGAACCAAACCTAGATCTTCGAACGACATATGTGTCCCACCGTTATGTTCCGCAGTGACTCCTGCATCTGACCCAAGAATCTTGACATTCAGTTGGGCATAACCACAAGAAACAAAGAGTTGGTCAAATGCTCTTCTTGTCGCAAACTGAGCGAATGTATGAACGAATGGAATTCGACCTGTTAATGCTAGACCAGCGGCAACACCCATCATATTCGCTTCCATAATCCCAATATTGACAAGTTGATTTGGGATTTGCTCTTGGATTTTATTTGTACTAATCGAGCTCATTAAGTCTGCCTCTAGCGCGATTACTTTTGCATCCGACAATGCTAGTTCTAAAAGTGTTTCTGCATACGCTTGTCGCATTTCCATTTGATCTGTTTCAAGCAATAGTTCTGTCTGAGTCATGAGAATACCCCCTCTTGTGACAACTTATCCTCTAGTTGAGCGATTGCTTCTTCAATTGCTGCTAAATCATCCTCGTTCGGTCGCACATGATGGTTATCCATCTTTTCCTCAAGGAATGGAACGCCTTGCGCTTTCACCGTATCTAAAATGATTGCCACAGGCTTATCATGTTGTTGCTTCCCTTTCAAAATCGCTTCACGGATTGCATTCAAATCACGTCCGTCAACGTGAGTAGCTTCAAAGCCAAATGCACGGAACTTTTCTGCAAAATCAAATGGATTACAGATATCTACAGTCAGTCCGTCTAACTGCTTTTTATTATCATCCACTAAAACAACAAACTTGGATAACTGATTGTGGGCAGCAAACTGGATTGCTTCCCAACATTGCCCTTCATTTAATTCACCATCACCAACAATTGTGTAAGTATAGGAATTTTTGTTGGCAAGTTTGTTTGAAAAGGCTACCCCCGCAGCAACGGAAATACCTTGCCCTAGTGAGCCTGTCGTCATTTCTACCCCAGGTGTCTTATTACGGTCTGGATGGGACGGAAGATTCGTTCCATTTTTATTCAACGTATAGAGCCAATCACGATCGAAGAATCCCTTCACCGCGAGTGCTGCATACAATGCTGGTCCCCCGTGCCCTTTCGATAAAATAAAGTAATCACGCTCTGGATCATCGGGCTGATTTGGATTAACATTCAACACATCTCCATAGAGTACCGCAAGGGCTTCCACGATAGAAAGACTGCCCCCATAATGACCGAATCCCAAATGATGAAGCTCTTTTAATGTCCATAATCTGATCTGATCCCTAAAATGAGTTAGCTCTGCTATGTTAGTCATATGATTACTCCTTATGCTGAGACATCCGCCCCAGAAACTTGTTTATTTTTACGAACAATACTCCAAATGACTGGAATTAGTACCGCGATAATTACGATGATTGTTAAACCAGTTGCTCCAAAGTATTTTGCAGCATTCCCCAATAAAATTCCAGATGCCGCAAAGTCAGCGTCAGAGAACGTTGCATTCGCAAAGCCTAAGTCTCCAAGAACAGGCATTAGGAATACTGGTAGGAATGTGATTAACAAGCCATTGGCAAAGGCACCGATTGTTGCACCACGTACCCCACCAGTTGCATTACCAAATACTCCAGCCGTTGCCCCCGTAAAGAAGTGTGGCACGACACCTGGTAAAATTATGATTCCGCCAAAGGCCCCGAGTGCAAACATTCCGACAATTCCGCCTAAAAAACTAGAGAAGAACCCAATTAACACAGCGTTCGGCGCATACGGAAATACAATTGGGCAATCCAGTGCAGGCTTCGCATTTGGCACAAGCTTCGTAGAGATTCCTTTAAATGCAGGAACAATTTCAGCCAATACAAGACGAACACCTGATAATATGATGAACACACCAGCCGCAAATGTAACAGCCTGAATAACCGAGTAAACAATGAAATGAGTACCGCCACTTAATTCACTTTCGATAAAGCTTGCCCCTGTAAATAAAGCTACAATTACATACAATAATGTCATTGTTAGTGCAATACTTACTGAACTATCTCGCAAAAATGCTAATCCTTTCGGGAAATTAATCTCTTCCGTTGATTTCGATTTTTTTCCAACAGCTTTCCCAATCACACCGGCTAAAGCATAACCAAGTGTACTGAAATGACCAAATGCAACTTGGTCCGTGCCCGTGATTTTCTTCATAAAAGGTTGCGCAATTGCAGGGAAGATGGCCATAATTAGCCCCAGTGCAAGCGAACCAATCAATACAAGCATAGTCCCCTCTAAACCACCCACCATCAGAATAACTGCAATCATACAAGCCATATAAAGTGTGTGGTGACCCGTTAAAAAGATATATTTCAAGTTTGTGAATCTAGCAATTAAAATATTCGCCAACATCCCAAAAAACATAATTAAAGCAGTGGTTGATCCGAATTCCGTAAGCGCCATTGCAACAATCGCTTCGTTATTTGGTACTACACCATTTACATTAAAGGCATGTTCAAACATCTTGCCGAATGGCTCCAATGAACCTACGAGAATCCCAGCACCCGCAGCGATAACAATAAATCCTAAAAATGATTTTGTCGTTCCTTTAATCACTTCACTCGCAGGCTTCTTCTGAATCATTAGTCCAACAAAAGCGATCAAAGCGATTAACACAGCAGGCTGGCTTAAAACATCCATGAACAATCTTAATACTTCATTAATCATTCCGCTCAACTCCTCTTATAGTTTTCCTAATTCCGCTAATTTCAACTTCAATTGCTCTACCAATTCAACCCGATCAATAATACTATTTAGAACAACAGTCTTCTCTTTCAAGCCCAATGCGCCTTCAGCAATATCTCTTCCCATTACAAAGAAATCGGCCATATCAGGCGTAACTGAGCTTAAATCGATATGTTCAACAGAAATCCCAGCGACTCCAAGATCATTTAACACCTCCTGAATATTCATTGATAACATAAAGCTACTTCCTAATCCTGATCCACACACTGCTAGTATTTTCATTTTCTTCTCCTCCTATAATTGGGTAGTTTTTAATTCTATTTCTAAACAACTAATTTCATTACTTCACCTATTGAATCGAGTACTCCTCTACCAAACAAAGAATATCCTGCGTTGTCTCCGCCTCCTTTAAGAGCTTCAATTTATCTGGATTACTTAGCAACCTCGTTAATTGTGCCAATGCTTTCAAGTGTGTTTGATTGTCAATTGCCGATAAGCAAATGAATATTTCCACTTGATTGGCTTCACTATTTAATAAATGTGTAGCTTTTTTTAATTTGAGCAAGCTCATTCCTAATTTGTTAACGCCGAATTCTGGGCGTGCATGAGGAATTGCGACTTGCTCACCGATGATAATGTACGGCCCAAGTTTTTCAACATTCTCAATCATGACATCGATATATTGTTGTGTAATCGAATCATTTATAAGTAACGGTTCCGCTACTTTAGAAATTGCCTCTTTCCAGTCAGCACAGGCATCTACAAATTGAATATTTTCTTCGATTAATAAATCTTTTAACACTGGTTGATTCCTCCTTGAAACCGAGGCATTACTTTGAAACAAAGCCCGTTGCAATGCGCTCTTTAATAATTCTGGTTGCTTGATATCGGCATATTGACGGATAATCTTCAATAATTCATCTGAAGTTGGCGAATGATAGGATCGTTGAAATGCAGCCTCTTTGACCGTATGAACAAGTTCCTTTTTTTCCATTTCACTCATAATCGGTCTAATCATATATAGCGGTTTTTTTGTTTTTAATAAAACCGTGGAAAATACAAGATCATACTCTGCTTCAGCGAGTTGTTGAAATTCATAAGATGACAATGATGAAGTCCACTGAAATTGCGGGAAAAGCGATTTCAATTGATTTTCCAACATTAGACTTGAGCTAATTCCATTTGGACAAACAATTAGTGCTCTGAATACCTTGTTGTGGTTCTCATTTTCTTGTTTAAGTAACCCACCAAAATGAAGGGTTAGGAAACCAATTTCGTCCTCCGGAATGGTAATATTCAATATTTCTTCAATCGGTTTTAATATTTCAGTCACTACGGTAAACAAGTCCTGATGCTCTTCTTTAATCTCAACTAATAAAGAATTCGTAATGGGTATTTTAAAGAGCATTCGATAATAAGCTGGCTTAAAGTGTAAATATAACGTTTCAACTGCCTTGCTTTTGTCGGCCAACTGAATATATGCGTAACGTTCAAAGCCCTCAATAATTTGCTCCGTAATCGCAAGCAATGCATCTGTACCTTTGGGGTTAACTTCACCCTGACATATACCAAGTAATTGAATCGTAAGAAAAGCAATTTCTTCTGGTCGGGTTGTATATCCTAACCGTTCCTGAATGCGCGTAGAAATTTCAAAGGCTTGTTTCTTTTCTAAATAAGTCACCGTGTCTGGGTAAATGAGTACCCATTTCATTTGTTGCTGGCGAATATGGAGCATTTGCAGTAAATAGATGAATTCTACCAAGCGCTCTTCGATGAACTTGAGTGAATAATGCTGTTCAAGCTCCTTCAATACCTGTTGGTAAATATCAAACTGATTTTCAAACCGTTGTTCATGAAAAATGAACGTCAGTTTCTCGTGTGCATACGGCTTCGTCTTTAACGCCGAAATTGCTTTGAGTATCAAATTCCGCTTATCTTCTTCTGACCCTTTTAAATGATAGCCTCGTTCTCGCGTATAACCGACCTCCACGCGAAAATCTGTACTAAACTGATTGACTCGTTTCACGTCAGCACTTACGGTGTTTTTGCTAATACCGAAAAAGTCTTGAAAATGAAAATTAGAAAGTGGCTCGCGCCTGATAAATGTATATAATAAAATAATGATTACTCGTTCTTCTTGGTCGAAAGAAAATTGTTTAGCCACAAATTCTGCACCATGATTCTTCCAATCATTAATAACTTCTAAGGGTATCCGAATACGATCATTCGAAATTTGAACCGGCGGTAATTTCTTATCGATTAGAAAATCATTAATTTTATCAATATCATATTGAAACTGACGTGTAGACAAATTCAATTTATTTATAAACCAAGGAAGTTGTACTGGCTGTAACTGCATTAATTGGTGAAATGTATTAGAGCTTCTACTTTCCAACATGTTTAGTGCCTCCTCTGTTTAGACTATAATTGAAATCGCTTTCAATTAGAATGTAATTTGGTCACAAAAGTTGTCTGAGTTTTCAATCCGCATTGGTACGCATACTTTTCCGTACTTTAAAGTTCTAGAAACTTTCCTAACTATGAAAGCAGTAATACAAAGAATATATGTAGCGCTACCATCTCATTATTTCCAGGTTTATTAGGTCACCAAATCAAACGAAAAGAACGTTTTCAAAAAGAGATAGACGTTGTGTTCGCCAAATTCTTCTCAATTAGCCAGTAGACAAAGTTTTCGATTTTAAGGTGGAAGAAAAGTAAAAGACATCAACCACTCAAACTTTTTGAGTGATTGATGTCTTTTTCATTATACAGGGTGACGATGACAGTCACTTAATATTTGAGCCAGGCTTTTTCATAAATAAAGACAGTACAATATTAATCACCGCTAATGCTAAACTGATTGTAAAGACCAATGATGATCCCGAAGCCGCGGCTTGCGCTGGCTCATTCGCAACAGTTTCTAGGTAACTATTTTGTTTTGCAGTTAAGAGTGACACCATTACTGCGATACCAACGGCACCAGCTACTTGCTGAATCGTTTGAGTGATAGCGATTCCATCTGGATAGAACCTTCTTGGCAGAGAATTCAGCGTGTTTGTTTGGACAGAAGCGAGCACCGCCCCTACACCTAACATCATAATAACAAAGGATAATACAATCACCCATAAAGCTGTGTCTGTACCAAATTGTGCATACATTACGTAACCAATGGCCACCAAAATTGTGCCAGGTGTAATCACTGCTTTCGGACCATACCTGTCAAATAAACGACCAATAATTGGTGCTAATATACAGTTCAACAAGCTACCTGGTAGTAGGATGAGTCCTGTTGTAAAAGCGGCAATGACTAATGCCATTTGCATATACATTGGCAAAATAACGAGCATCGACAACATATTAAAGAACGTTATGAAGCTCATAATGACGCCAATAACAAAAAGCGGGTAGCGGAATGCTCGTAAATTCAGCATAGGATCTTCCATTTTCATTTGTCGAATCGCAAAAATGATGAGTGCTATGAGTCCAACGATAATTGTGCCAAGGACAGTTGTACTGGTCCAGCCAGCGACGCCAGATACACTAAACCCGTAGACAATCCCCCCGAAACCAATGGTCGAAAGAATTACAGATAATGCGTCAATCGATACCTTGCGAATCTCATTGACATTCGGTAAATAAACAAGCCCGAAAATAAGAGAAAACAGCAAGAAAGGTACTGTAACCCAGAAAATCCAATGCCACGATAGTGTATCTAAAATAAGGCCTGCGATTGTTGGACCTAGTGATGGACCAGCCAACATCACTAACCCCATAACCCCCATTGCAGCGCCTCGTTTATTGGGAGGGAAAATTGTAAAAATAACATTTTGTGTTAAAGGTAAACTAATCGCCAGCCCTGCCGCTTGAACGACTCGTCCCGCGAGTAGTACACCAAATACAGGCGCTACTGCCGCTATAATTGTACCGACAAGAATTAGCAATACAGAGGTTATAAACATTTGACGCGTGGAGAACTTTTGCATCAGAATCCCTGTTACGGGAACTAAAATACCCAACGTTAAAAAATAACCTGTCGCTAACCATTGAACCGTTGTAGAATCAATCGTGAAAATTTGACTTAATTCTACAAAGGCGATATTTAATGCCGTTTCACTAAAAAGCCCGACAAAGCCAGCTACTAAAAGAGCCGCCATTATCGGTCCTGTTTTGATTGGTTGTTTCGTTTTTGCTGCCGTATTGGTTTGTGTATTCACTTATTAAAACTCCTTCAATAATTTTGATAGCATATGCGAAATAGTTTTTAGTGGCTCGCTTGCTTTTTGTGTTAAACAAAGCATTATTCCACCTTCGATAGAAGCGGTCATCATAAGTGCTATTGAATAAGCCGCATCTTTTGAAAATCCGTCCGCTACTAACTTTTGAAAATAAATATCTTGCATTTTTTGATACAGCTGAGCGCATGCCATTCGAACTGGATCACTTAGCGAGGCCATTTCGCTAACCATACTGCTAATTGTGTACCCCGTAATCGTTCCTTCTGTTTCAAAATTAACGATTAATTTTGAAACCATTGCATGTGTAGCTTCTTGCGTACTCGGATACCGTTCAAAAATTTCCACGATATCCTCAGTAATCGCTTCATTCAGAGATTGAAGGCAAGCGATTAGTAATTCTTCTTTTCCATTCGAAAAATGATGATAGAGCGCACCTTTTGAAATCCCACATGCTTTAATAATTTCGTTTAGTCCTACGCCTCTATATCCTTTTTGTTGAAAAAGCGTTGTCGCGATGTCGATTATCAGCGATTTTGTATCCATTTCCGTAGCACACCTCCACCATACCAACCGGTCTGTTTATCATAATAGCAAAAAAAATCTCTATAAGTCAACACTTTTTCTTTCTGAAAATACTTGCTTTCATATTTCAGGCATCCTCATCGATGGACTCCCCTCAAGTCTCTCCACTTCTATAAAAATAAAAAGTCCTCAGATCATACGAGATTCGAGGACTTTGTGATTCCCAATGTCATTGAGTCAATTAGTTCGAGTTTAGTGCTGCTACCCTTGTGGAATTCATCAGTTCTTCAGCCGTTGTATCAATTAACGTAAAGGAATCTTTCAACTCTTGAACGCTTGCGGAATGCTCTTCGGCAGTTGCACCAATTTCTTGGATGGAATTATTGTTTTTATTTATTGCAGCAGTGACATTTTCAAGATAGTCGATGATATTGACAGCCGACACTTTGCTTTGGTCCGCCATCCTTCCAATTTCATGCGCAACAACCGAGAAACCTTTCCCGTACTCTCCGGCTCTAGCTGCTTCAATAGATGCATTTAAACCTAAAATCTTTGAGTGGTTGGCGGTATTTTGAATGGACTGGATGACCTGATTGGCCTCCTTGATCAGGTTCATGACAAAGGCTGAATCACTCGAGATTTCATGCGTTTTAGCAGCGATGACATTCGAAACCTCTACCAGCTCTTCTGTCGTATCAATCATTTTCCCAACTGCCTCTGTTAAATACGATGCGATCTTTCTTAAGTTATCTATTTTTTCCGTAGAAGTAGCTGTAATGAGTAAACCGACCACTTGTTGATTTTCTATAATTGGATTCCAGGTAATAATTAAGGGTGGACTTTTTTCATCATCTGTTTTAAATTCTAAACTATTCACCTTACCCGTTTTTAGTGATTCTTCCATAGGCTGGGTCAAAAAACCTTCAATTGGGGTACCGACAGGAATTTCTAACGTATCAAAACTGGCTAATCGCTGGACAAGAAACTTCTCAGTATCTGTTATGTTTACAGTAGTGGGCTCGGTAAACGACATTTGAATAAGTTCTACATTGTTTATAATTTCTTGAAGCTTTTTTGACATGTAATGCACCTTCTTTATTTTTTATTAATAAAAATTGGTTTTCAAAATAAAATACCTTAGTCCACTTCTCTACTTGAGAGGTGAACTAAGTCATTTCTTACAAACTAGATTTATAAAATCCCAGCTATTTTGTTTTCAATCTGTCTGTAATCTGATAGAATTATCATGGTTGTTTTTAAGGGCGTCTTCTGTATGACTGTTAGCGCAGTTATACATTATAGAAGACGTCTTTTTTTTCAGCGGATTGACCTATCCTTTTTGAAAACACGGTGATAATCATCACCTTCCTCAATTAATTACACTCCTACCAAAATACATTTAAGCAAGGTTTTCTACTTCATTATTTACTTCTGGGCTCGTTGCAAGCTTAGCTGGTACAGTTTCTTTAAAGAATAACGTGAAGATAAATGCAAGCACTGCAGCCCCCGCGGCAACAAATAAAGGTGTTTGTATGCCGTACATGTCTGCTAAAGCACCATTTATCATTGGATTTAAGAAGCCGCCGACAAGCTCGCCAATACCGATTGTTAAACCAATTGCAAGACCGGAATATTGTAATGGAACAGATTCAACCGGAATGACTGACATCGACATACCAATGACACCTGAACCAGCCGAACCGATGAATAAAAGAATCATCATTAATGGAATTGAATCCACGAATACGATTGATAAGGGTACAAGAATTAATAACAAACCCGAAAATGCAGAAGCGGGTTTACGCCCCGTTCTCTCTGAAATAGTTGGGATTAAGAACCCAAAGATTGCATAACCAACACCGAAAGAAGCCATTACAAAACTCATTGTTGTACCAGACAAACCTTTTGCCTGTACTAAATAGGTTGGACCGAAAATTTGGAATGCCATAAGTGTTGTCATTACTAAGCTGAAAACAACAATTGATAGCCAAATATTTCGGTGTTTAAGAATATCTTTCACTTTGACTTTTTCAGTGGATTTGACAGCATGCATCGCATGGAATTTCTTTGAATCTGGATTTTTCACTGTTTTCAAGATGAATAAACTTAGAATAATCCCTGGAATAATCGTTAAATAGAATGCCATATGCCAGTCAAACTTTGTGGCTAATGCAACGAGTAATACAGGCGCTAAAATACTACCAAATAAAGCATTACTTGTGTTCATCGTGAAACCTAGGTTAAATCCGCGACGATTTTCCGATGATTCCATTGCTAAAATGGATTGTGTTTGGGGAATCATTGGACCTTCTACGATACCCATTAATAGACGGAGCACAAATAGCATCGCAAATGTTTGTGCAAAACCATGTAATAGCGAAATGATAGAGAATGCAATGACTAAGAATGCAAGCATTGTTTTTTTACTTTTCACTTTATCCGAGATGAATCCGCCCAAAGGACCGGAAATTGACCAAGTTAATGCAAGACCTGCTCCTAGTAAACCTAAATGCGTATAGTTTAATCCAAGGTCTACAGAAATCATTGGAAATAAATAGTTAATCGCCAAACGGTCAAAGAATACGAACCCAATCGTGAAGAAGAAAATGATGACTAACTTATTTTCATAATTCCAAAATTTTTTCTTTTCCATACTCTCAACACCCCTTCAAGTTTATCCTTTTAATCAGGATACTTTTTATCGATTTCTCCGAAGTATAGCGCTTACAATTTTGAACTTCGATTCATTCAATGTCATATGACTTTAGGGATTCCGCAATAATCACTTCCCCCTCATAACCTTGCTCTCGCAATATTTCAGTAGTAAGCTCTTCATCCATTTCCCCATTAAATAAATGAACGAGTAACATCTTTTTATAATTTCCCTGTGCTGCCGTTTTACCGACCTCCTCCAAACTTAAATGCCCTTTCTCCAAATTAGGCTTCAATTTATTAAACATCCCATAATTCGGATCACCTTCTTTTACTTCCGTAAGCATCCCATCCATGACAACAAGATCCGCATTTTTCGAGAATTCAATCAGAGGTTCATTGTACAAAGTGTCTGATGTAATAACCACCGTCTTACCATCAGCCTCAAATTTGTAGGCTACCGTTTTGATTGTATGAGGGACATTCAGCGTGGAAATTTTCACGCCGTCCAGTTCAAATTCCTCTCCGCCGGATACTTCCGTGATCTCCACGTCTTCAATAATCCCTTTTGGACTTGTAAATCCAGCATCAATACGGTATTGAATATCCTCCCCATAAAAATCCATCGCGAAATCATAGAATTTTTTTGTACCCTCTGTGCCGATCAAATTTAATTCGGGTCTTGGTGCATGCGTTGCCCATCCAGCAATTAAAATCGTTAAGAAATCTGTATTATGATCCGCATGATGATGAGTAAATAAAATATTACTCACTTCCGAAGGTTGCACACCCGCTCTTGCCAGTCCATTTGTACACCCAGAGCCACAATCAACGAGGAACTTTTTATCTTTGTATTCAACCAGTGTAGATGACCAAGTTTTTGTATTATAAGTTGACGGAGAGCCTATCCCGACTGTAGTCACTCTAAATCCATCAGGAATTTCTCTTACAGGTGCTACCTTGGGACTGTACGTTTCCGTTTTGTCCGCTGTACCAGCCACTGCTTCTTGTTCATTTGAAATATCTTGACCTGATGCTTCTCCTGTTGTCTTTTCATTGTCACCGCCACAACCAAATAGAAAGAACATCGACAAAACAACCGTGAATACTAAAAGACTCGATTTTTTACCTTCCAATAATATCATCCTCCTCTGAATATTTAGTTATTTACAACTACGTGAACACCCCCTTTCAATAATTACTACGTCAACTAGTTTAGTAGCCAAATAGGCTGTCGAAAAGTATCGACAGCCTAAATGACTCCAAAGAATCGCCGTCCAACATCTGTATATTATTATGACAATTGAATTTTAAACAGTTTCATTCACTTCATTTCAAATGACCTATCGTAAAACTCTTTGCATTTCTATACAGATCTTGGCGAACGATTTCTTTTTCAGATGAGCCTCAACTTCTTACAACGCTTTTTTTCAAAAAGTTACCAATACGCTTGTAAACATCTTTATATTCATCGAGATGCGTAAACTTACCTAAGAAGCCATGCGTAATCCCTTCGTATCGTTTTGTTTCAACGTGTACGCCACATTTTGATAAATTCTCGGCAAATAGTTCACCTTCATCTCGGAATGGATCGTATTCCGCTGTGAGGACGAATGCTGTCGGAAGATTTTCCAATCGATCCTCTCGAATTGGTGAAACAAGCGGATGATCCGTATCCACATTGCCCCGTAAATAAAAGCCGTTCAGTTTAGCTAATTGGGCACTTTCTACGAAATAGCCAGTTCCATTTTCTGTTAATGATGGGTAGCGGAATTTACTGAAATCGAGATCTAACGACGGATAGAGCAGCACCTGCTTCGTGAGCGTAAATTCTTTTTTTTCACGTGCCATTAGCGAAACTGCAGCAACTAAGTTACCGCCAGAGCTATCCCCTGCAAGAGCGAGGTTCCGCCCATCCCATTGTAATTCGCCCTTATGTTCTGTTACCCATTTTGTGACATTGTAGCAATCATTTAATGCCGCTGGGAACGGATGCTCAGGCGCCAAGCGGAAACCAACTGAAACTACTTTATAGCCAGACTCCATACAAATCGGACGAATCACTTCGTCATGACTTTCTAAACTTCCCGAGAAGAATGCACCACCGTGGAAAAAGAGGAGAACGGGATACGAGTCACTTTCCCCTGGCGTATAAATTCTCACTGGTACATCCGCTTCAGGTGTAGAAACGATTTTATCTTCAACAGCATAAACTTGCACGCGTTGTTCAACAGGTAAAATCGGTGCATCGAACATTTTCCGATGCTCTTCTGGAATGACTTTATGATTAGGGTTATATGGTGGAATCGAATCTAAAATCTTTTTTATCTCTGGATGCACAGGCATCTGTAAGAACCTCCTTTTTTCATTCCTTTTAAAATTTTGGCAGTTCAAGCTGTTTTTTTACATGTTGCCAGCTTCCAAGTGCGCTTTTTCTGGGAAGGCCGTTTCTGCTTGATCTGATGGGAATAAACGAGATAATTCTTGGTAAAGCTTCGTAATTGGCTTACGCTGCTCTTCGTACTTTTTTAAAGCCTCAGCGACTGTTTCAGACTCAACGATTGCTTTTGCCAGCACTTCAGCATCTTGCATTGCCATGTTAGCACCTTGGCCTTGGTTGTGAAGCATTGCGTGAGCAGAATCACCAATTAACGTTACTGTATTCGTTGTCCACTTGTTAATTGGATCAAGATCACATAAAGGACGAGTTACAATATCTTCTAACTTGATATTGTCAACAACCTTTTGAATTGTTGGGCCGAAGCCTTTCATACTCTCCATAATTTCTTCTTTCGTTAATTCTGGACGCCATGCGAACTCACCCGGCACTGTAATGTCTACAGATACTTGGTTACGGTCTTGAAGTGGCAAGAAATAACATGAATTGTCGCCGTCTACGTAAATACGTAGGATGTTTTCATCTGAAGCCATACCAAGGGCTTGATCGAAATCGATGAGTACACGGTGTGCAAGATAACCAGAGTATACCGGTTCAACAGACTCGAATACCTGATTACGAATAGGTGAACGAATACCGTCTGCTGCAACGACGATATCAGCTTCGATTGTTTTTCCGTTCGCAAACTTCACTTCTGCATAATCACCATGATCGATGACAGACTCACAACGATGATCTAGGTGAAGTTGATCAACTGGAATACCATTTATGAGCGTATCTAATAAATCTGCACGATGAACCAAACGGGCATATGCTTCTGTTTTGTCATCTGTTAATACTGGCCATGCTTCTTTAATGAGGAGATGGTCATCTCCAGCAATGATTTCCATATGATTACTTCTTGTTGTTACTTTCTCTAGTGCTTCGTAAAGACCCCACTCTTTAAAGCATCTTACACTTGGTGGTCGGACACCAATACCGGCGCCTACCTCGCCAAACGACGTTGCTTGTTCATAGACATCTGCTCGAATCCCTTTTGCTTTCAATGCGTTGGCAACTGATGCGCCTGCAATACCCCCGCCAATAATTGCAATCCTTAATTCCCCTTTTGATTTCATAAACATTTCCCCCCAGTTTGGTTTTGTTTTAATGCGCTTACATAACTATGAACTTCTAAACCTCACTCTATCTCAACGATTCACTGAAAAAGATAACTTGTAATCATCGGCTATATGGATAGCCTTTCTCCAGCCTATTAGCCTATCATTACGGGTATATAATTTGGTTTCGGTTACAAGAACGGGGCCTCTATCTTTAATACCCAAAACCTCTGCCTCCATCTGGCTTGCACCAGATGCATGGATTTGGTGATCACCTCGAGAAATGAAAATACCTTGTTCCCTCTCAAGCAGCATAAAGACACTTTCAGCTTCCTCAAGCTCCCGTGTAGTCGGTTGAAAATCCTCTGAGACGAGCAGGTAGGTCTGCGCCCATACGAGCGGCTTCCCTTTGAGCAAAATTAAACGAGAGATTCTCAAAACTTCCTCACTCGGATCAATATGGAGAATCTCACACAGATTTTCTGTCGGTAATACCCGATCAACACTTAATATTTTTGACTTACAATCCATCCCTTGCTCGCGTAGAAAACCAACTAGCCCTCCTAACTCAAGCCCTAGAGGTCTTACCGGCAGTTCTTGAACAGGGAAGGTGCCCTTTGCTCGTTCTCTGTAAACATAGCCCTCATCGACAAGCTCCTTTAGTGCCTGACGAACAGGCGCCCGGCTCACGTGGAAACGCTCAACTAGCTCATGCTCGGTGCTGAAGGGACGACCCGTCTCAATTGCAGCGGCCTGTAGCTCTCTAATCAATATTTCCTTGATTTGTTTATATAATGGAATCGGCGATTGGCGATCAATGGTATGTTTTAGTGCGTGTCTAGTCATTGCTCTACTCCTATAGTTTCTTTTTGTACGTCAGCATGTAGCTTAAGTGGTGCCGCCGTATGTTCTTGTACGTATTCAAACGTCACACCCGGAGCAAGTTCACGAACAACAAGTCCAGTATCTGTTACATCGATTATTGCAAGGTTTGTATAGATACGATCCACACAACGAGGAGCCGTTAACGGATACGTGCATTCATCTACAATTTTTGGTCCCTGCTTACTCGTGTGTTGCATAAACAGGAAAACGCGCTTACTACCTACCGTTAAGTCCATTGCACCCCCAACACGTCCAAGGGTGGCGTTTGGCAGCTTCCAGCTGGCAAGATCACCATACTGCGAGACTTGGAATGCGCCAAGCACTGTTGCATCGAGATGTCCACCACGGATCATTGCAAAAGATTCTGATTGTGAGAAGTAGGAGCCGCCTGATTTTAATGTAATGGGTTCTTTTCCTGCATTGACAAGGTCTGGATCTTCTTCACCCGGTTCAGGTTTCGGACCTAGTCCGAGCAGACCGTTCTCACTATGCAAAATGATTTCCCGACCTTCAGGAATAAAATCAGCTACAAGTGTCGGTAAGCCAATCCCCAGGTTCACGAACCATCCATCTTCTAGGTCAAGAGCTACTCTTGAAGCTAAGTCTGGCATTGCCCATCCAATAGCTTGTTGTTGGTCTTTACTCATTCACTAACATCCTCCCTTCGTGCTGCGACTCAACTTGTACTAAACGATGTACATAGATGCTCGGTGTTACGATTGATTCGGGATCGATTTCCCCGACTTCTACGATTTCGTCCACTTCGGCGATTGTTATTTTTGCAGCCGTCGCCATCACCGGGTTAAAGTTACGCTGTGTTTTTCGGTAAACAAGATTCCCCCAGCGGTCCGCCTGATGTCCCTTGATAAAAGCGTAATCACCTGTGATTGCATTTTCCAAGACATGTAAACGGCCATTGTACGCTCGTGTTTCCTTGCCTTCTCCCAGCTCAGTGTGGGCTGCTGTTGGCGTGTAAAACGCCGGTATGCCCGCTCCTCCTGCACGAATACGCTCCGCTAATGTTCCTTGTGGGGCGATTTCTAACTCGATCGTTCCATTCTGAAGACGCTCGATTAGCTCATCAGCATGTGGACCAACAGGGAAAGAACAAATAATCTTTCGTACTTGATTATTGCTGATGAGTGCCGCAACACCATCACTAACCGCACCAATATTATTGGATACAACCGTCAAATCCTTAGCTCCCTGCTCTACTAGAGCAGCTACGAGATGTGAGGGTAGTCCGCTTCCGCCAAATCCGCCAACGAGCAATGTTGCGCCATCCTGCATATCGGCGACAGCTTGAGCTGTACTTTCAAACTTTTTCTGAATCATTTGGATTTCCCTCCTCTCATTTATCCTTTTCACCAATAAGTTCTTCTTTATAGGCATTCATCGTTACAAAGAAGGCACAAGGTAAGTTCCGTGGATCACCTGTATAGCCAATTTCATCAGCAATCGATCCAAACGGTCCATATAGGCTATCACTTTCGGTGGACTGTACATCTTTGGATAGGTGACGCCCGACAATATCCACTAACTTCGCATCCATCTCAAGACTCGCTTGAAGCATAGCAGAAACTGCATCCCCTTCAACTTCTGGGCTAATAATCACACCCGTTGCATCTCGAAAATGATGTCCCAAATATAAACGATTTGGACGCACTTCCTCTAGGAGATGTTGTAAACTTTTGCGATAGAGCGTTGGTTGCTCAATTACAGGAATCCCACTCAGCGCACCACCATACATTTGCACAGCATCGGCTGCAAATGCCCACTGAACACCTTCAAGAACATAGGTCACTGACCCAATTGAATGCCCTGGCGTTTCCACTACAGTCATCGATACGTCACCACCAAATGATAAACGGTCACCACCAACCACTTCAACTGTCGGTACGAGGTCTTCTCCAATATCGTTCATCAGCATCGCTACATGCTTTTCCTGAATCTCGGCATCGACATATTTTCCTTGAAGCTGTTTGTAGTCTGTTAGATGTGCACTTCGATTACGTAGTAAATAGGCTTCCTTTTGGGGAATCACAACCTCAGCACGGCCATTTGTTTTCTCCCAAACTGCTCTGGCGCCGCCAAGATGGTCTACGTGACCGTGGGTTAAAAGAATCCAACGAATAGCTCCAATACTTAAACCATTTTCAGCAAGAACTGTCTCAATTTCTTGTGAAGCTGATGATGCAATACCTGTATCAATCAGTACCGGCTCTGGCGCGTCGATGTAGTAGGCATACGCTGAGGTCGGACCAAATTTACATTCAATCGGAATAACGCGCACTGAATTTGTCAAGTTGTTCACTCCTCTCATCAAGTTGCTTCTACAATGCTTAATTTAAGAGATTCAGCCAGCTCGGCACGCTATTACTTTTCATTCTCCTTATTCAGCACGTTGAACTCTTTTGGAATAACCGGTAACACTAAACGAGATGGATGATCCTTGTCTCGATAAATTTTGTGCATTGTCGCACGTCCACTTGGTAAGTGGTAGCTATCCGGTGGTAATAATTTTGCATCTTCTCCATCCAGTGGTTCGTTACAGGCAAGTTCCAATTCAATGCGATGCCCTGGTTTGATTAAAAATGAGAAGGGATATAGGCGAATCGCATACTCATTAATTTCACCAGGAATTACGGGTACCACACGGTTGTGTGGATGCCAAGGCTCACCGTATGTTGATTTTTCTTCGTCTAGTTCACGGTGGGATGCTTTTAAATAACCCGATGTCATTAATGTCCGTTTTCCACTAGGATCTACATCATAGAGCTTCGAGATGAAATTCGTATCATCTGTATCGATTTCTGCATGAATATATAATGCTCCTGTACCTGTCATTTCTACAGGTTCTATGAATTTATCACTCGTCCACTTAATCGTTTCAGATTTAGTTGTGACCGTTAATGGAGCTTGATAGAAACCATCCGGATGTGCATATTGAGAAGCTAGTGGCTCTGGTTTCTCGCTCATTTTATGGCGTGGACGTAAGTAGAACTCTTTCTTTTCTTCATAAGGTAGCGGCCATTGATCTTCACCGCGCCATTTGTAGGAGCCCTCTACCGAGAACTGAACGGACGGTTCATCCATAATGCCTGTATCAATACCTTTTAGCCAGTAATCATACCAACGGAACATTTCGTCATGATTTTCATGGAATGGGCGCTCTAACATCGGCGGAAGCGCTTGGATATCGAGCTTTTTAATACCGGATACTTTATGGAATCCTTCTAATGTCCCCTCCACATTCCAACCACGCCCCCACTTCGCTTGGAAATAAACCGGAATATCCACTTTATGGGCTACCTCAATTGCACTGTTTTCCTGCCAGAACGGACCATCTAGTGGATTTAGTAAGTAATCCATCCACAGTTCGTGACGATCCTGATAATGTAAGAGGTGAACAAAGTCTGACCAATGCGCAATATCTGGATCGTTTAAACGTTCTTGCGTTTTTTGTTTAAGCTTTTCTGGCGTGAATACTTTCGAGCTCTTACTTGCTACGTTATTAAATGCATTACCACTGTCACCGCCGCGTCCCTCACGAGAAGCACGTGGCATTAACCACATAATTCCGCCGTGATAACAAAGCTCATAAAGGTCGAAGTGACCCCCATTTGCGAAAATCGCTTTCAAATGTGGCGGTTTTTCTGCTGCCCCTAACAGTTGAACGGAAGCAAAATATGAAATACCAATCATCCCAATATTGCCATCGCACCAATCCTGTTCTGCTAACCATTCAACGAGGTCATAAATGTCCTTGCCATCGCCATGACCACCAGAGTTATAGTTACCACACATTTGTCCTTCAGAGCCACCTGTACCTCGCGTATCTGCGATAATATGAGCATAACCACGCGACACTACTTCCGTAATATCCCCAGCTTCAATTGCGCCGTTCCAAAGATGGCTTGGGCGTGCTTGTGGAGGTAACGTAAGTGCTTGTGCTTGTAGTTCTTTACCGTATGGACTAATCGCAAGTAATGCAGGTACCTTTCCCGAGCCCTTAGGACGGTAAATATCTGCAGCAATATGTACACCGTCACGCATTTCAATGCGTTCATCCTTCGTAATTATCATGTAAATTTGCTCCTCCCTTAAATCCTTCTGACAATATTCCCGCTACTCCTCAACTCGTGTGAAGCACGGTATAAAAGAACCTGGATTTTCTTGATCTCCGCTTTGCTTGAATACTACTTTTGCCCTTTGATTTATGCGCACCTCATCTAGGTCGCAATCGACAATATTTGTCATCATTTTCGGACCTTCATCGAGCGTAACGTAGGCGATGGCATATGGTACACCCCGTCGCATGACACTGTACGTGTAAATACTGCCAGTACCCTTCGCTTCGATCCACGACGTCTTATCACTCATGCAATAGGGGCATAGCACGCGTGGATAGTAATGGTATTCCTCACAAGAATCACACTGTTTTATCAATAGTTTACCTTCTGCGGTGGCGTCCCAATATTCCTTGTATTCCGGATGAATTTCGGGGACTGCCATCGTTCTGTCTTGATACGGAGTTGCCATGCTTTACACCCTCTCCAAGATAAGTGTTGCACTACCATGACGGCTTCCGAGCCCGCCGCCAGTACCGTGAACTAATGCAATGTCACAATTTTCCACCTGTACTTGTGGGTTTGCTTCCCCGCGCAACTGGCGAACTGCCTCTATTACTTTTATGATGCCGCCCCGACCCGCTGGATGATTGTTATTCAAACCGCCACCATCCGTATTGATAGGGAGCTTGCCAACTCCTGAAATTAGGTTCCCATCAGCGACAAACTTACCACCTTCGCCTTTCTTACAAAAACCTAAATCCTCAAGTTGCATTAACACAGTAATTGTGAAGCTATCATAAATAGAGGCATATTTAACATCATCCGGCTTAATCCCAGCTTCTTCAAAAGCCGCAGGTCCTGACCAAACGGCTCCCGTATAAGTAAGATCCACTTTGCCACCCATCTGGCCCTTAGGTGCTTCGCCACCACCCATTACGCGGACAAGTGGACGCTTCAGACTTTTGGCAATCTCAGGGCTTACTACAACTAACGCGCCGCCCCCGTCGCTCACTACACAGCAATCCATAAGATGTAACGGATCCGCAATGATAGGAGAGGCAAGAACATCTTCTACTGTTACCACATCTCGTAGCATTGCGTTTGGATTGTATTGTGCATGATGTGAGGCTGCAACTTTAACCCATGCAAGTTGTTCACTAGTCGTACCGAATTCATGCATATGACGCATCGCAGCCATCGCATACTCATTCACAGCAGTCGGCCCAAAAGGTAGCTCGAACGGTGCGTCGGGTACATTCGCACCAACAACCTTCTGTTTAACGCCACTTCTGCCTTCTGAACGTGGACGACCTGCCATTGTAATCAAGGCGACTCTGCATTTACCTGCCGCGATTGCCTGCGCGGCATGTGAAACTTGCGCAATGTATGATGAACCACCAATTTCAGTAGAATCTAGATGGCGTACGTTCAGACCCAAGTAATCGACCATAGACAGGACACCGCCAGGAGCATCACCCGCACAAAAGTAGCCATCTACATCTTGAAATGTGAGCCCCGCATCTTTTAGTGCTCCTTTCGCACATTCTGCATGTAGCGCTGCAACAGATGTATCGGGAGCTTTACGTAATGGGTGCTCAAACGCACCCGCAATATAAGCCATTCCTCTTATGCTCATCTGCCCTAACCTCCTCGCTAATCTCGTTCAACCACTTATCTTACCTCTGCAATCGACATCTATATATTTTGAACTAATGATGCCATCGACTCTCCAGCGAAGGCGTCTAACTGGGGTAGTCAAGCGTTGTTAGTAGGATTCTTTAGTTCAACATATATAACGTGATGACTTTTCGCATTAACGAGGTTCTTGCATCGTTAAGAATGTTGCAGGTGTGTGGACTAAAAGCTGTTCAATTTGCTCTTCTGTTACACCCGCTTTACGAATATCTGGTAAAAATTCTTCAAATAAATAATTTACAGAATGTCCTTTTAATCCCGGCCATCCTAATGCACAGCAGTTCGCATCAGCTGCGATTACCGCTTTTTCTAAAAATCCTTTTTCAAGAAATCGCATGAAATGGTCCACACGATCTTTACGATAACGTCCCCAATACGGTGGATTCTCCATATCTAAGTCATAACCAATTGTATCGAAACCAACATAGCCGCCCAGGTTTGCGATGACAGAATCACGCACTTCATCTACGTCTTGACCTACATCGGCATGCCCCATTAATACTCGATTTAATGGAAGATTTTCCGATTCAAAAATTTCAATAGCTGTGTCTGGGTCTGTTGTTAAATGTGTAATGATTGGAGCACCTGTTTTCACTGCGGCACGCGCAGCTGCTCGGTAAATCTTTTTATCTAGTTCGCTTAACTTACCGCCGCGACTAACGCCAACTTTAATGGCACCCGCTTTTGCACTCGTACCCGCAATACCAACTGTTACTTCCTGGACGAATAAATCTGTTAAATAGTCAACTGATTTCTCACGGAAGTAAGCTAATGCGGAGTCTCCGGCTACGAAGCCAGTTACAGCAACAATATGAACGCCAGTTCTGCGTGATAACACTTGAAAATACTCAAGATCACGCCCGTTGCCAATACCTGTACAATCCACAAATGTTTTACCACCATGTTCACGGAAGCGACGTAACTTCGCAATTGTTACTTCAAACGCTTCATCCGGTTTTTTCCACCATTGTGTGTCTAAGTCGCAACCTGGCAAACCAAACCCAATATGCTCATGCAATGATGTAATCCCTAAATCTTCTGTTGCAATCGGGACTAGAACTGTATTAACCTTACCCATTCCATTCACTCCTTGTTTTCACTTTTTATGAAGCAAGCATAATTTTTTAATGTTTCAGACTTTTAACAACATGCATATGCCTCACTTAATGATCGACAGGAGAGAATAACTCTTTCCAAGCAGTTGGAGAAAACTCTCTAATTTTCAGCTCAGCTGACGTATCTACAGTCAATACACGTTGTGGATTTTCTTCTAACAATGTACGCACTTGTTCGTCCGTCACACCCGCTTTACGTAATAAAGGAATAAAAGTCGAAAGTACGTAATCAAATGCAAGATCTTTTGCCTCATGGCCTTTTGCGACACCTACCGCACTTGTTGATAAAAGTACCCGGTCATCTAAACCAGCTTCTACTAATTCAACAACTAATTTCACACGTTCTGCATCACTCACATAACCGTCCTCTGAACCCCAACCAATATGGTCGATTGCTACATACGCACCGCGACGGGCAATTTCTACATACGCTTTACTTGCCACCGCGGCTTGACGGTCGATACTTCCAATAATGACTCGACTTGGGTCGACACCTTCAGCTAATAAAAGTTCTAAATCTGCAACTGCATCAGCGCCATATTGTACCGAAACCGCGACGCCTGTATCACGAGCTGTTTGAGCAGACCCTTGGAAAAGGCTCTGCTCTTTCTCCGTAGTACCTTCTTTGCTAGCGATTGAAATGACCAAGCCAGCAGCTGTTGAACGCTCAACACGTGGGACAACAACCCCCTCAACAACTTCTTTCGTGAATAAACCTGCAAATTTTTCTGCTTGCCACGGAGTAGGAGGATTTGTTTGCGGTGTAACGAAATAACCACCCAATAACTTTTCAGGTCCTAAGCCCGTCGTAGCAATAATATGTATGCCTGTAGCTTTTGATAGTGATTGGTAAAGCCATACATCGCGACCATGGAACATCCCACTGGCATCTACGATTGTTTTCCCGCCTTGTCGACGGAAATCATTTAACTTACGTTTTAACACTTCAAAAATTTCGCTTTTATCCATATTAATTTCAGGTGCTAATTCCGCCCCTGGATAAACTGAAAGAAGCGATTCATTGATAAGCACAACACCTAGTTCATGTGCTGGCACCGGACCAAGGACCGTACGAACAACCCCTGAATTTTTCTCTTGTAAATGATTTAGCATTATAAACTCCCCCATCATTTGTAATCGCTTTCTTTTTCGATCATACAATCTCTAGAATATTAACAACATATTATTATATTGTTATGCCAAAGTCAATCAAGTTTCTAAATCTTCTATTTTGAATAAATATTTAAAACACTGCCATATCCTATTACTACGCTTTCCTTACTAAATGGGGGAGTGATCACTCAATATTTCACCGGAATGCCGCCTTGAATTCTCCTGTTATATCTTGATACCCATTATTCGAGTCATAAACTTGCTCCTGTTCTAGTTCAAAGCGATCCATAATTGGCAGGTCATTCACAGAGAACAGATACGCATCTTCTGACGCCACATGTTCATGCCATGCCCAGTTTGGTACAACGAAATAATCGCCTTTCTTCCAATCAAAGCGTACGCCGTTAATAACCGTATAACCTGACCCTTTATGCGCATGATAGATAACTGAATGTGTATGACGATGTGCCTTTGTATGGAATCCTTTCGGAAGATGCTGCATCCGTGTTCCCATAGTCGGATTGGCTGATTTACCCGTCGATGGATTAATGTACTCAATTGCAAACCCTTCATAAGGATCCGGATCGAAATTCATAAGCCCCTTAATGGCATCCACAGTGCGATTCCATTTAAAGTTAGCTAAAGGAGCCACCGTATATTTGCCGTCACCTATTGGTCGGACCATACCACCTGAATAACGGAGTTCCGAGAAATTATCGGGAACATCAGGCTGCTGAAGTCCATCTGCATATGGCTCAAAGAAGGTTCCGCCGATCGAATAAATTGTCGGAATATCCAATGCGTCCATCCAGATCATCGGTTTCTCGCCAACGTGACCATGACCATGCCAAAGATTTTTCGGTGTCGTCAAGAAATCGCCTTCCTGCATGTAAATCCGCTCACCTTGAACAATCGTATACGCACCTTCGCCTTCCGATATAAAACGAAGAGCACTTTGCGTATGGCGATGTGAAGGAGCTTCCTCACCTGGCAGCAATAGCTGAACTGCCGCATATAATGTCTGCGTTGTAGACGCCCAGCCCCATGGCTGACGATATGTCAATCCAGGATTTTGAAAATAGATTGCACGTCGTTCCCCACCACGGTCGGGCGTGAAAATTTCGGCTGCCTCCATCAGCTTTTTATTCAATAACTCTCCGCTCCATAAATAAGCCTCCGCTTGTGGTTTCGGAGTTTTGTTCATAATTTCTGGAATTGCTTCCCAAAGTGGTCCGAGGTTGTACTGTTGGATATCTTTCGTAAAGTCCTTTACCGTATCACTGCTCATGAATTTTTTGACGTCTTCCCTCGCTTCTGCCATTCAAAACACATCCTTTTCTTTTGTCATGTATGTGATTGACCTCATCCGTTTCAATTGAGCTTACTGAGATTTCGTTGAATTTGACCATCATGTTTTTCTAAATGCTCTGCGATGAAGTGATCAATGATGAACGAGACCGGCTTGCTGCCAAACTTTTCAAAGTTTCGGTGAGGGTTTTCCTCATCTAGTTGGGCTTCGCTTACAGTCCCCAAACGATTCGCCACTTGCAGTTTATGCCCTTTCAACACCGTTATTTCTTCATTAACGTTCAATTCATCAGGACTAGCAACTGCTGCAAGCCGGTCGACATCTAGCAAACCACGTCCCCATTTCGATCCCGGTTGCGCAATGACACGCTCCACTTCGCCGAGCCAATAGGGAACTGCTTCATTCAAATGAGAAACAATTTGCAAGATAGACCATTCTTCTTCAGTTGGATTCCAACGAATAGTCTTTTCTGGTAGTTCTTCTACACTGCTCACAATTGCGTCAATGGAGTCATTGATCGTTTGAATTGATTTGTTAACCGCTGTTACTGTCAATTTAATTTCCTCCTTTTTGTTGGGATACTTTATTCTCAAGAACCCCCACTTTATCGATTTCAATTTTCACGACATCGCCATCTTTTAAAAATGAAGGCGGATTCATCGCAACACCTACGCCACCTGGTGTTCCCGTTAAAATGACATCACCTGGCTCGAGTGTTACAAGATTCGATAAGAAGGAGACGAGTTTCGGAACAGAGAAAACAAGATTTTCTGTATTGGTTTTTTGTCGCACTTCCCCATTAACCGTTAGCACTACGTCAAGACCCGAAGGATTCGTCAATTCATCTGATGTAATTAGCCAAGGGCCCATCGGTGCACTTCCATCAACCGTTTTCCCTTGCAACCACTGAAGCGTACGCCGCTGAATATCACGGTATGTCACATCATTGGTAATCGTGTAGCCTGCTACATAATCAAGCGCTTCCTCTTCGGAAACATTGCGTGCCTGCTTGCCAATGACAAATGTAAATTCTGCTTCGTAATCAAGCTGTTCTGAGATTGGATAAAACGGAATATCATCCTCAGGTCCAATAATTGTATTCGCAAATTTGGCAAATAATACCGGGTGCGATGGAATTTCACGCCCCATTTCCAATATATGCTCACGGTAGTTATGCCCAACACAAAATATCTTTCCGGGCTGCGTCAAAGGCGCTTCCACTTTTACATCGCTTTTATCGTAAACAAGCTTATGCTTGAAGCTATCTCGATGGTCTAATGCATAGTTAATCGCTGACTTGGCAATTTCTAAACTTTCCTTTCCACCTTGCAGGAAACCTTCCATTTTTGCAGGCACATACGCTTCTGCAATCGCTTCGTAGCGATATTTCCCTTCACTTTGAAGTTGTGCCTGGTAAGCATAATTTAAATCGACTACTTTCTCTCCATCGACAAGTGCACCAATTCGTGAAAAACCTGCACTTGTAAAAGTAATAAGTTTCATATGAATCTCCCTTTTTAAATCATTTTGATATTTTTTGTAATCATCTACCTGTAGCACTCAGCTAAAGTCTCTTCATTAATTCGTCACCTTACTTTTATTGTAACCATGGAATTTATCGATGAATGTAAAGTCCTGTGACGTCCGGCCTTCCATAATTGTATTGCGTAGCAGAATCGTTTCTAGCGTGACAGCGTGAATAATTTCGCCCCAAAGCCGAGCATTGTTTTGAACATAGGTTGTTCTTGGAATACGCTCTTCCTGGTATTTCTGAAATGCCGTCTCAATATCCTCATCGTACTTCTCAACCATATCGGCCAAATAGGCTGCATCTTCAAACGCTTGGCACGCGCCTTGAGCCAAATATTGAAGCATCGGATGGGCTGCATCACCCGTTAATGTAATACGTCCTTTTGTCCAATTTTCAATTGGCTCGCGATCATACATCGGCCATCTTTTTTGACGTTGAATGAACGAAAGGGCAGTTTGTACTAAGCCACATGTCCCTGCGAAAACACGGTCCATTTCTTCCGGCGTGCCCCATTCATCCGTAAATTGAATTTCCTTACGATAATCAGAACTTTTGAAGACAACGACCTGATTATATAGTTCACCGCGTCGTACAGGATATTGAACAAGGTGAAAATTCGGACCGATCCACATAAAGACATCATCAAGATTTTCCACTTCTTTCACATCTTCCATTGGGATTGCTCCACGATAGGCAACGTATTCAGAACAAACCGGTTGATCATCGACAAAGAGCTTACGAGCATTTGACCAAAGACCATCAGCTCCAATCGCCGCAGAACCTGTATGTACATCGCCATTAGCAGAAGTGACGGTGACTATGCCCTCTGTTTCCTCTGTCTGAACGATTGATTGATCAGTGATTAAATCGATGTAAGGGCTTACTTCACATGTATCATATAAAGCTTTATGAAGATCAGAACGATGCAATACGATGTAAGGAGCTCCGTATCTTTCTTTGTAGACATCTCCAAGTTCGAGTGCTGAAAGCTCTTTTCCCGTAAAAGCATCCATCAGGACTAGCCTTTTAGGAAAAACAGCGATCTCATTGATTTTGTCCATTACTCCCAAACGCTGTAAAACGTTTGTTGCATTTGCTGCAAGCTGGATTCCAGCCCCTATTTCCAAAAATTCTGGAGCTTGCTCCAATACCTTGACGTACTTCTTATTTTCCGCAAGTCCCAAGGCAGTCGCCAACCCGCCAATACCCCCGCCTATTACAATGATTGGATTATTTTTATCATTACTCATCGTTACAACCTCCTAAATAAGTATATTTTATGGTTTTGTTTTCTCGTATTTCCCAATAAGCTAGTAAAACGACTTCCACCAATTCCACTAATAGTGAACTAGGTTTACTATTAGTATACTTTACAGTATTCTGATAATTAAAGTCAATACTAAATTATTAGAAATTTTGTTAAACGGTGTTTTTTGAGTTTAGGATAACTTTTTTGCTATACTCAATAGAAGATCACAGAGGGAGAAGAGAAGTATGATAGAAATCACAAATAAAGGGACTACTATTCAATCGCTACAAATTGGAGTTGGGATCATTGATGTTATTGTGAATAACGGCAAGCCAATGAAATTCCCCGAGATACAAGAAAAAACAAAAATGACAAAAAGTAATTTGTATAAATACATGAACACATTGACGCAGCTTGATTTATTGACTCGAGAGAATTCAACGGGCTTGTACCATCTCGGTTCCAAGCTTATTCAATACGGAGCTACAGCCATCGGCAACCAAGATGTACTTGAACTTGTAACCCCTTATCTACAAGCTATCAGTCAGCACACGAATTGCTCTGTGTTGTTAGCTTCAGCCACAACGAACGGCCCCATTATTGCCAAAATTTGGAGCCCTGACCGGATATTGAACATTGGTGCACAAATCGGGACACTGCTACCACCTAACTCTTCTACTGGAAAGATTTTTAACGTATTTTATAACGGTCATATCACCGAAAATTGGCGGAAAACGGCGGAACCTACTCTAAAAGAGGGAGATAAAGAATTCCTTAGCATAAGAGAAGAAAAGATTGCTTTTACAAAGGAACCTTTGATTGCCTCTATCTCTTCAGTGTCATTTCCAATTCTGTCTTATAGTAGGGATCTCATTGGAATCATCACAGTTGTTGGATTCACGCAAGACATTCCAACCGCTATCGCTGACTCCGTAAGTCAATATCTATTAAAGATGCAAGAGGAACTATCTAAAACATTTGGCTACACCTCTTAAAACTACAAATAGGAGTGATTTTTATTGGCCGGTACAATAATTTTGAATGACAAAACCATTCATTTACATAGGTATGAAGAGGAAAAAGTAAATGGATACTATAAAGTTTCGGTTGATTTTAACGTAACAAGTGATGATTACCATGACATTACATCTCTACTGTACAATGGAACTTTTGACGTGAAGGTTCCTGAGAGAAACCTAGCATTTAGAGGAACCATTCATAATTATTCTACTTCCGTTACTAATTTGTATGTAAAAGATCAAATCGGACAGTTTAAATTGACTTTGATGGAAATGAGTCATCAAGAAAAGGACTGAGGTGTAATGAGGTTAAGCATATTAGATCAATCCCCGATTTCTTCCAATCAGACCGCCTTTGACGCGTTGAATGGTTCGTTGAAGTTAGCACAAGCTGGGGAAGCACTAGGATATACAAGATACTGGATTGCCGAACACCATGATTTACCTGGACTCGCATGCTCTGCGCCTGAAGTGATGTTAAGCTATATCGGAGCCAACACGAATCGAATTCGGATTGGTGCCGGGGCTGTTTTATTGCCACATTATCGGCCCTATAAAGTGGCAGAAGTATTTAATATGCTCGCAACATTATTTCCAAATCGAATTGATCTTGGAATAGGAAGAGCACCAGGTGGATCGGCTGAAGCGACGAATGCTTTGTCTGAAAACTTTTTGCAAAAGGTTTGGGATTTACCTACGTTAGTGAACGAATTGCTCCATTTTTTAAATGGTGATTTTCCAACGGATCATGAGTATTCAAAAATTTCCGCATCTCCAATACCTGAAAACCCGCCTATTCCTTGGCTTCTCGGCACAAGCAAAAAAAGCGCCTTACTTGCCGCAGAAAATGGGTTGCCCTATACTTTTGGTCATTTTATGAGCGACAATGATGGACCAGCTATCGTCAAGGAATATATGGATGCCTTTAAGCCGCGAACAGAACAACAAACGCCACAAGTCATCGTAACTATTTCGGCTATTTGTGGAGAAACAACGGAACAAGCAGAAGAAATCGCACTAAGCTTCCTCATCTGGTCTTTGCAAAAAGCAAAAGGGGAAGGACATCAAGGCATTCCTTCTATTAAGGAAGCCAAACACTATAAGCTAACTGATAAAGAAATGGAATCGTTAAAAGCAATGAAACAGAACATGATTATCGGCAATCCTCTTGAAGTGAGACAGAAGTTGTTTGAGTTACAAACTAACTATCGAGCAGACGAAATCATGATGAACACAATCACATACTCTCTCGAAGATCGAATTCAATCCTATAAATTAATTGCGGAAGAAGTATTTTAAAGGGTGACGCTATGAATTAAAAAACGCTTGCATAAACTCGCAAGCGTTTTTGGCTTATAGCTGTCTTTTCAACTTCCGGATTGCCTATTATAGTTCCGCAAAATCATACCATTTGTCTGCATCATGCCGATTTTATCATAATAAGGAACTAGGTCATCATCACAACATAAATCAATCATGTATATGTCATCCAGTTCTTTCAACATCCGATGTACTAATTCCTTACCAATCCCTTTATTTTTGTATGCCGGTAAAACTTCAAGTAATGGAATGTAGGCGGATAAAACTCCATCACTGATCGCTGTAATGAATCCGACTACTTGATTGGACATGCGATCCATAGCAATAATCACTTTACTGCTGTTCTTTAACAGTTTTAAGTGCGTTTCTGGATTTGGCGGATTGGGCCAATCGACAAAAAATCCTTTTAGCATATCAGCAGAAATTCCATCGAGTTCGTTTTTGTATATCATACTGCATCAGCTCCTAAATTATAGTAACTTATTAGAGAGATGATACCTATCAAAAGTAAAATAACAAAAATATAACCCCCAAGCATTCGGCGACTAGCACCATGAATCATTCATTCCACAATCCGTAGAGTCCATTCCTAACATTTTTTACACTTTATAATTAACGTTGTCGGCATCATCTTCGCTTTTTCATAGGAATACCAGCTATTCGTATGCTTTTTCCTATCTTCCTCAGACAAAGAAACTTCCTCTATAACTTTCTCAATTTGGAATCCACATTCGATTAATGTATTGATATATGTACTAATTTTGTACTGCTGCATGATGGCAGGAGCATGCCAGGCATCATGATCATAAGAACCTTCTTCATGATAGGATTTATGGAAACGAAGCTCGTTCTCTGCTAGCTCAGCCCGACTGAATAACGGATGTTCCCAACTGAAGACGAAAATACCGCCTGGTTTCAAATATTGGTGGATGTTACTGATTGTTTGATGAAGATCAGTCGTCCAGCCTAACGCATAAACCGAGTAGACAATGTCAAAATAATCATTGGGCAAACCTGGATTTTTCTCCATTGGAGATTCAAATAAATGGACAGGTGATTTGCATGAATCCAGTAGCTTTTTCGCTGTTTCAATCTGCGTCTTCGAAAGATCCACTCCACAAAGCTCCCCAGCACGCCGTTGGTCCATGTATTGCAATGAATGGCCGCTACCACAACCGATATCCAACACTTTTGCGCCTGTCACATCACCCAATAAATTCAATTCTTCTTCTCCAGGAGCAAGCGGTCCATACTCGGGAAGAGGATTGCGTCCGAAAAATCGAGGTGCGACCTCATCCCAACTTTTTTTGTTAACTATCAATGCATTAGCGTTCATGCCCAAAACCTCCTAGACCTTTATAAGAATATACATTCGACAAACGTGTGTCCGTTTCCTTTTATTTCCCCAAAAGAAAATAGCCCTCAATACCAATCGGTTGAGCAGCTATTTCTAATTGACACTTTTATAATAAACATTGGCTCACTTCTTTGTACTAAAAGATATTTTATCCAAAAACACAGCCCTTCCAGGTTATAGAGTTAGCTCTTCGTTTGCATGTCAATTTCTCGGACAATCCGTTCCCACAATTCCGGCGACGCATTATACAAATATGTCAAAACAATGCGTTGCGTTTCACGGGATATGCCGGCGAGATCAGCAGCAAGATTACTGACTAGATGGTCTTGCTGCATAGCGGGAAGACCATTATAAAATTGCCCAGCCTGCGTAAAATCATCCTGTTTAGGCAAAACAGATCGTACAAGCTGCCCCTCCACATATCTCCCATCTCCGCTTGTTACAAGAGAGTCTGGCGACCAGTCTTGCTGATGATTGATTGGTATTTTGCGGAAATTTGGTCCCAGCCGTCGACGCTGAGAATCCCAGTAAATATTGGCACGCCCCTGCAGCATTTTGTCATCTGATAATTCGACTCCATCCAAAAGATTAGACGGTGAAAACGCCACTTTCTCCACTTGTTCCATATAATTATCTGGGTTTCGGTTCAACATCAGGCGGCCAACTGGTAGAAGGGGATACTGCCGTTCATCCCAAACCTTTGTATCATCCAATGGATCATAGGAAAGTGTGGCTTCGTCCTCTGGATTCATCAGCTGTACATAAAGCCCATAGACAACAGGTTTTTCCTTTGCTAGAGCATCATGCAAATCCTGACCCGCAATATCTGGATTCTCACCGTTCCATCGGGCAGCTTCTTGACTGTCTATATACTGCACTCCAGCTTCAGGTATCCAGTGATATTTAACATAACTGCGAACGCCCTGCGCATTCCGCCAAACATAAGTATTCACACTATGTCCCGGCATATGGCGAAAACTTTTCACTGTTCCGGCATCCGAGTAAAGCCGAACAACAAAATGAGTGGCTTCTGGCGCTCTCGCTATGAAGCTCCAGAACCGTTCGGGATCCATTAAGTTATTTACCGGAGAAGGCAATAAAGCCTGAATCGCCGCCGGAAAGCGCATGGCGTCCCGTACTAAAAAAACTGGGATATGGTTGCAAACCATATCAAAAACGCCCTCTTCAGTATAAAACTTAGTCGAAAATCCTCGCACATTTCGAGAGGTATCCGGAGTTCCTTTATTGCTGACAGCAAGTGAAAACCTTACCGTGACAGGTACCTGTTGACCGGAATTTTGTAAAAAGCTAAGCTTTGTATGTTCTGTCATAGAATACGCAGTCTCAAAGTAACCAAAAGCACCAAAACCTTTCACATGCACGGGTCTTTCTAAAATTTTTGAATGGACAAAGGTCTCCAATGTCTCATGCAAAATACTATCCTGCTCCAATACGGGCCCTCTTTCGCCTACAGTCTGTGAATGCAGTTCCTTAGAGCCTGATTCGCCTTCAGCGTTTTCTCTCATCACGATTCCTGCCTCCTGTACCCACTAGTTAATTCGCTAAGATACAGTATTATTTATGTCAGGTTTCATCCAATTATGAATTCGAATAGCTATCCAATCATCATTTGTTGCTTTTCACATGCGGCTCTTTTATACTTTTAACCACTAACGGAAGGGGTCCAACTTGCATACATTATTCAAGATTGGAGATGATAGTAAATGACACAAATGAAATCTTTGAAGGTTAAAATTTTTACTCTAATCGCTATTTTTTTAATCCTATTAGCAGTGGCATTTTTTGTGTATGTCAGCTCATACTATCAGGCTAGTTCGTTAGCTTTGGATAGTTTGAAATCCGACTCCCTAGTTACAGTTGAAGAAAACGGGGATATTCTATTTGAACCCATTTCTAATGCTAAAAATACAGGGTTTATTTTTTATCCAGGAGCAAAGGTAGAGCCCCCTGCATATGCCACTTTAGCAAAAGAAATCGCCTCTAATGGCTATACTGTTATTATTGCTAAAATGAACTTTAACTTAGCTATTTTATCTCCTAATCGTGCAGACCGTATAATAGAAAATCATAAAGATATTGATGCTTGGGTGATAGGCGGGCATTCTTTAGGGGGAGTTATGGCGGCGGATTATGCACTTGAAAATAAAGAAATAAAAGGGTTAGTGTTATTAGCATCCTATCCCCAAAGTAAAACAGATCTAAGCAATACATCAATAAACGTCTTATCATTATGGGGCAGCAATGATCGAGTTGCAGATGTAAGCAAAGTAAACGAGGCTAAAAATGTGATGCCAAGTGATGCAAAATTTATAGAAATAACAGGTGGAAATCACGGAGGTTTTGGAGATTATGGTCACCAAAAAGGTGATGGTAAATCTTCGTTAACAAATAAACAGCAGATAATGGAAACATCAAAATATATTATAGAAACTTTAGATAGCTTAAATTAGAACTGATTAACCAAAAAGGTGCCAATCTCTCAAACAAACAAGAGACTGGCACCTTAATACTTTATCTAGTTCTCAAGCGATTCTCTTACTAACTCTTCCCTTTCTTCCTCAGCAGAAACATCCTCATTCATTTCGGTAGAAGATTCTTTCGCTTTTCTAATTTGGTTGTTCATTTCGCTATCGAGGCTCCGCATACGCCCCGCAAGTTCTTCAATTTTCTTTGCCTTACTCTCCATAAATGTCCCGCGTCCCAAGTCATTTTCCATTTCTGTTTTGAGGCGACGATGCGCATTTTCGATAGGTACTTTCACTTGTTTTAATGCGCTAATTTGGTCAAGGGATTGGACTGATTGAAGAAGGGATGTCAATTGGACAGCTTCAGATTTCTCTTGTGTTTTGGCAGCAGCTTGTTGCTTTTCTTCTTGTTCACGCTGTTCTCTCTCGCGTTTTTGTGCTTCTATTGCTGCCATTTGTCCTTCGATTTCAGCAATTTGTTCGTCGAATGCTCCCAGCTGCTCCTTAATCGTAGAAAGTTCTTCTCCAGCTTCCAATGTACGTTCTACCAAATTACTTTTCGCCTCTTGAACTTTTTGGCGTTTTTCCAATAAGCTTTCAATCATGTTGGCAGACCTTTCCCGCCAATTCCCTAGCCGCGCTCGTGCTTCATCACTAATGATAATAGAATCTCTCTTGCCAGATTTCTCTGCGTTTTCATCATTCGCTTTATGACTGGTATGTGGTGAAAAAGTTTTTGTGACCAGACTTACTTTTAATCCACTAAACACTTTCATTTCCCAACACCGTCCTTTTCAACTTCTTACTTCTCTATATCGACATATATTGGGTTTTATTAAATGAAATATGATTTGAATAAATCATATTTAAAGTTACAAGATTTTGATAGAATTATTTATAAAGGTACCAAAGTGTTCGAGGCGTGACAGCGTCATCAAAACCATTCATTATCATATTGATGATATTTGTAACAAATGATTTCATTCTTTTTTCAAAGTATATATGTAAGACAAAACAGCAAATAAGTTCCGATATTCAAATAGCTGTCCAATCACCATTTGTTGCTTTTCACATGCAGCTCTTTTATACTTTTAACCACTAGTGGGAGGAGATGCAAAAATGTTAAAGACAACTGTATTCGAACATTTAAAGAATGCTATGAGAGAAAAAGATGTGCTCTCCAAAGGCGTACTAACATTATTGAAAGCAGGACTGGATAGCGCAGAAAAGGAAAAAGGAGCAGCTCTTTCAACTGAAGAGGAAGTTGCCATCGTCAATCGTGAAATCAAACAGACTCACCAAGCATTAGAAGGCGCACAAACAGCACAGCGTGAAGACTTAATTGCACAAGAGGAAGCTAAGTTGGTTCTTCTTAAAAAGTTCTTGCCTGCACAACTTAGTGAGGAAGAAATTGTAACGATGTTGACGGAGGCAGGAGTTACCAAAGGTATGAACATGGGTGACGCTATGAAAATTGCAAAACCATTGCTCGCTGGGAAAACAGATGGCGGAACGATGTCGAAAGTTGTGAAAAGTTTAATCTGATTTTGGTGTGGGGTTTCTGTGCGACTTAATGGTTTCTCGCACAGGAGCCCCATATTATTTGTAAATCGATAATCACTTCAATCGTCCAACCTACATCAAGTCAGCTTCCTAATAATCTCACCAAAACCCGGATACTCTGACAATAGTGTCTCCTGTGAAAACAATTCAAAATCTAAGAAATCAAACCCCGGCGACACCATACAGCCAACCACAGAAAATGTATGGCCATCCTTTACGGAGGATCCAAAAATAGTATGCTTCGGTACAACAAACTGCGGAACCTCACCATTTGCAACATCTATTCCTAGTGCTACCTCTCGATACTCTCCATCTGGCGTAATCATATGAATCGTTAAAGAACTACCTGCATGGAAGTACCACAGTTCATCCGATTGAAGACGATGAAAATGTGACACCTCTCCAGAGCGCAGTAAAAAATAAATACTCGTATAAAGAGGACGTTTTCCTTGCTCACATTCCACCAACATATCTGATCGATAGGTTGATGCATAATGCCCGCCTTCTGGGTGCGGCGTAAGTTCTAGCTGATCAATCCACTTTTGTGCTTCCATACAGCATCCCTCCTATACTAATTCCCGGTCACCTAAAAAGATTATTCCACGCCACTTTCTAAAATAGAAAATGTAGCATCTTCACAATTTATTTCAGCCATTGCTCCATACGGCAGTACAAACTTAGGCTCTGTATGACCAAAATTCAAGTTATACAGGATAGGTAGCGAAGTCAGCTCCAATTCCTTCATAATCTTCACGATAGACTCTTTGTATTCCTCATAGTATTGCTCCTTTAAGGGTTTTCCGAATACAATACCTTTTGCCCTTTGTAAAATGCCCTGCGAGCCATAGTTTCTCAGCCAATATTCAATTTGAGCTGGCTCGGGTGTCTCTTCGGATGTTTCAAAAAATAAGATACTGTCTTCCCAGTACGCTTCGCTCGGCCACAGTGATGTTCCTTTCGCAAACTCCAGCACTTCTATACATCCTCCGATTAATCTACCCTGAACAACTCCCGTTCCTTGCAGTAGCTCATACCCCTTATTCGGATTCATCGTTCTTTGCCTATTTTTGTTTTCAATAATCCATTCTACACGCTCACTCGTCCACTCTGTAGCTGGCTTTACTTCACCTATTGCTTCATTTGCAAATAGAGCTTTTTTCAACGCTTCTACTGTATACACATGCATCTCCACATTTTCAGCGAAATCTACCATAATCGATGGTCCATAAAAAGATGTAATTCCTGCTTTATGGCAAAACAAATGCGTGATTGTTGAGTCCGAATAGCCGATAAATATTTTAGGGTTATCTCGAATCACATCAAAATCAATATACGGTAACAGACGAATGCTCTCGCTTCCTCCAATATTTGAAATGATTCCTTTAATCGAAGGGTCCTTGAATGCATTCATCAAATCTTCGGCACGTGCTTTCGGATTGTCGTATAAATAATCGGAGCCTTTTAAACTATTTGACATTGCAACAACTTCCAAATGAAAAACGGTTCTGAGCCTTTCTACTCCTTGCTCATAGCGCCATTTTAATTCCGGTTCCCCTGCTCCACCCCAAGATAAACTAATCGTCGCTACTTTATCTCCGGCTCTTAGCATTTTTGGTTTTATTAACATCGTAAAGCCCTCCTCATCTTTTACTCAAAGAGTTCAACCAATCCTATTATAATATATAAAGGCAATTCTTAACATTGCATTATTGCTACTTGAATTACAAAGAACCCACTAATTTGCAGCTCATTCAAAAAAGCTGTTCAATCTATGAAATATCCATTAGAAAGAATATTCCCTCCAATGATACAATTAAGTGTGAACATAGATTTTATTACGAAGGTTAAGGACAATAAGTAAAGTACTAGAAAATAATAAATGGGGTGGAATCTATGAGTTTGATTAAGGTTGGCGTCTACACAAAAAATGTATTGGAAATGAATGATGCAGCCAAAGCAAGTGGAAAATTGTTCGGTATCATGTATAACCAAAGAGCAAATCCCCTTTATCAAAAATTACGGGACCTTATTCATTCAGGTGAAGTGGGTGCCATTAAACGGACTAATTGGATTGTAACTGACACCTACCGTCCACAAAGTTATTACGATTCCAGTAAATGGAGAGCCACGTGGAAAGGTGAAGGCGGTGGTGTCTTAATCAATCAGGCACTTCACCAACTAGATATTTGGCAGTGGACAACTGGGTATATGCCAAAGAGTGTTCGTGCCGTGTGTAGTTTTGGAAAGTATCATGATATTGAAGTTGATGTAACCGCATATGTGGAATACGAAAATGGGGCGACGGGCGTATTTATTACTTCAACCGGTGAGAAAAAACATGTAACGAACACTACATTAGATGTCACTGGAACCCATTAAACATGATTTAAAAAGAAGGAGCTAATTTAAATGATTAAAGTTGTAGCTAAAGCCAAACTAAAACCAAGTGTAAAGGTTGAAGACTATTTACGAATTGCTAGGGAAGTTATTTCAGAAACCCGCAAAGAAAAAGGGTGTATCACGTATACACTTCACGAGGATATCAATGACCCGACTATCCTGACGATGCTCGAAGAATGGGAGAATGAAGGGGCGCTACATCAACATAATAAAAGTGAACATGTTTTAAAAATTGTTCCAGAGCTTAGAAAACTTCGAGAAAGTACAGAAATCAATCTGTATCGAGAACTAAAGTAATTTTCATTAGAGTCGAGTACCAGCGTTCCAAAATCAATTCAGAAATTCACAAGAACCTGGTACTCCTCGCTAAGAAACTTCACATTAAGCTCAGCTTTTCAATAATTCTTCTTTTTCGATAAAGCATTTTCCCTGCTTCAGCAATATCATTTACAGCGGAGCGATTAATGAATGCACCGAACACGAGACCTGCAATCGGAATCATCTGAAAAAACTTTTTCCAACCAAGTTGATCCCGATAGGAAAAAAAGACTTCACGCCAGCCCTGTAGCTCAGAAAGCATCTCACGCTTAGAAGCATCATCAGGTGAATCAAATCGGGACAATTGGGTCAAGATAGCCTGTTTACCTACAATGTCGGCTGAAACATACTGCAAGCATTTTATGATAAACAATCGTTCCTCTTTCTGATTCGGGTCATAGCCATAACAAATCGCAATGTCTTGTAATGTTTTTAATTGCAAACTAAGCAATAACGGAATGTCGATTGTTAATGTGAAAACACCGCCAATACCTGTACTTGCTCCCTGTAGCGTTGCAAGTTTTTTGCGATTACCAGTTATTTGTTCAACAGCGGCATCCATAGTAAAAATTTGGAGCTTTTCAACATTTTCTAACGTACTCACATCCAAGTCAGGGTAATAAGAAGAAATTTTAGAGACGGAGCTTAAATAACTCCCCCCTGTTTGAATGTACTGGCCAAGCTCGTCCAGAAGTATACCGATTTTACGCTGAATGAAATCAGGCGTCCATTTATCAATTATTTTAAACGGTAAGCGCCCCAGCTTTTCCCAAAACCATAAATCACTCTGATCTTTTTCCCATTCCTCTACTTTTTTAAGCTCTTCCATGAGCTGTTCTTTAGAATCAATCACCGTTCTTTCCCCCTCTTTCTCAAATGAGTAAGTTATCCTAATAAAATCGGATCCATCCTTTTTTATAAAGACTAGCAATGATATTCAGGAATGGAGCCGGAATCTTCTTTGGAAATAAACGTCTGCAGTAAAATTTTTCGTAAGCCTTTTTTAAATCTTGCCACTGCCTACAATGCTTCGTTTGTCTAAAGCGGGCAACGTCAATTATTTTTACCTCATCGATAAAAGTAATTAAAATATTACGCAAGTGAATATCAGATGGATTTAGGCCCCTTGACGCTGCTAAGGATAGGGCATCATCGATTTTTTGAATATGTTCAGTCGTTACAGTTTTCCCAAGAGACAAGCATTCAAAAAGTGTATGGCCCTCAATATAATCCATCACGACATAATTCGATCTTGAATCATAGACAGTTGGATAATAAGTAAGGCCTTGAAGCTTTTTATAAATTTCAGTTTCCTCTTTGGCAAGGTATTCAAAAGCAGGGAAATATACTTTCATTGCACTCATTGTGGATTTTATTCTAAACACAAATGCACTTCTTCCTGTTCCAACATGCTCTAACGAATCATCAAAGCTAATTAAGCGATTTTTCTCGTTTATCGTAACTGTTTTTGCAAGCGCTTGATAGGTTTGCAAAGTTTGGCCTCCAATAATTTCAAAATGACAAAGGTAATATGTCCAATTCCTGGTCATATCCTCTCTAAAAAAACAAAAGACCTCACCAAATAATCGGTAAGATCTCGCAAACAACTGTCGTTGCCAACAAAGCCGGGGATTGCAATCCCGTAATGACGACTTTGCTGTATAGCTACTCCTCTTAAAGGAAGTTGAATATTTTTTTGTATGCTTATTGTAAGTGCTACCGTAATTGGAGTCAATTCAATAGCCTTGTGATTCATGACATTCAAATATGGACACGCCTGTTGATTAGCTAAGAATAACTAGTAAATCACATAATCAAACACTAGGTACTACCAACTCGCTTTTGTAATGCCCGGGATTTGACCTTTATGTGCAAGCTCTCGGAAGGCAATACGTGACGTGCCAAATTTCCGCATAAACCCTCTTGGTCTTCCAGTCAGTTTGCAACGGTTTTTCAACCTTGTTGGGGAGGAATTCTTGGGCAGCTTATTTAAAGCTTCATAGTCACCTTTTTCCTTCAGTTCTTTACGAAATGCCGCGTAATGAGCAACTAACTGCCTTTGTCTTTCATCCTTCGCTACTTTTGATTTTTTCGCCATTTTATCCCCACCCTTAATCAGTAATCATTCCGATTTAAAAAACACGAAAAAATTTTCACTTCGTTTCTCTATGAAGTGTAATTTTTCTCAAGCGTGGGCAGTATTTCTTTAATTCAATCCGCTCTGGATTGTTACGTTTGTTTTTTGTCGTAATATAATTACGATCTCCTGTTTCTGTACAGACCAATATAATATTTATCCTCATATTAAACTCCTCCAACAGATTATTTTCCAGCTTAAAAAACAGGCAATGGGTCTACAAAATTGGTCCAATCTTGTGTTAATTCTTCTTCTGTAAGTAAGCAATTCTCCAGGCCTTCCGTAATTTCCGGCTGATTCATGCTAATACCAATTAAGACTAATTCATTCATCTTTTCACCGGAATCTGCGTCCCAAAATCCAGCACTTTCAATACTTAAAGATGGACCCGCTTGGGAAATTAAAACCGCGATATCATTGCGAGTAGCCAACCAAAGAAATCCTTTTGCACGAACAATTTCAACCGGCCATTCTAAAAGCCAATTTTTTAAGCGCCCCGGATGAAATGGTTTTTGGCTCCGGTAAACAAACGATGCGATTCCATACTCTTCCGTCTCCGGAACATGCTCTTCATTCAGCTCTTTGATCCATCCAGCGCTGTAGCTAGACGTCTCAAAATCAAACAATCCTGTGTCAAGCACTTCACTCAGTGCCAGTTGGGATTGCACCGTTTCGATGACCTTTGCATCGGGGTTTAACGCGTGAAGAACCCCTTTCAGCTCGCCCACCTTTTCCTGTGGAATTAAATCTGTCTTGTTCAACAACAGCACATTGGCAAATTCAATCTGATCGACAAGCAAATCAGCAATCTCTCGTTCATCAACTTCCGTAACAGCCTCTCGTCTGTCAAGCAAAGTTTCACCCGATGTAAAATCTCGCCAAAAGGCATTGGCGTCCACAACGGTAACCATTGTATCCAGTCTGCAAATCTTCGACAAATCGATACCAAGTGTTTCGTCTATATAAGTAAATGTCTGCGCTACCGGAATCGGCTCACTAATTCCCGAAGATTCGATAACGATGTAGTCGATATCTCCAAGAGTCGCCAGCTTTTCTACTTCGAGAACTAAATCCTCTCGAAGCGTGCAGCAAATACAACCATTTTGTAACTCCACGAGCTTTTCTTCCGTGCGTGAAAAGCCACCCTGTTTAATCAAAGAAGCATCGATATTCACTTCACTCATATCATTAACAATGACAGCAACTTTCAGTTCATCTCGATTGTGTAGTATATGATTCAATAAGGTTGTCTTTCCCGCACCTAAGTATCCACTTAAGACAGTGACCGGTATCTTTTTCATTATTTCCTCACCCTTCTTGCTCCAAAAGTTATTGATTACTCAATGCTTTCGCTAACGTTTCGATGTTGTATTCCATTAAAGATAAATAGTCCTCTTTATTCTCCACATCCTTGGTCGTTAGGATACCAAGATTATGTAACATCAGTGAATCGGCACCGATTTCTTTTCGAATGACGTCGGCTAATTTAGAAGAGACGTTTTGTTCGAATAAAACATATTTTACGTCATGCTCTTTCGCGTATTCAACGAGAGAAGCTAGTTGCTTTTGTGAAGGTTCGCTTTGCGAATTTAATCCGGCAACTGCCACTTGTTCAAATCCATACGTATCAGCGATATAACCGAAAGCTGCGTGTGAGACGAAAAATGTTTTTATAGAAGCATTGGCTGCCATATCTTTAAATTTTTGATCAATTTCAAGTAAATCTTTTTTTAGTCCTTCAAAGTTTTGCTCAAATGCATCCTTTTTGTCAGGAGATGCCTCGATGAGCGAGTCTTTAATGGTTATTGCAAGTTCTATACTTAATATAGGTGAAATCCATATATGAGGATCGAACTCTCCATGGTCGTGCAAATCATGACCCTCTTCGTCATGCTCATGGGATTCATATCCCTCTTCTCCGTGATTGTGGTCATGACCCTCACCTAGCGACTCTTCTGGAATATCATCAGCGACTGCTACCATTTTGACGCGTTCGCCTTCCATGGTCTTTTCAGCATTCTCCACAAATCCTTCAAGCCCAAGTCCGATATAAAAGAATAAATCCGAATCAGCGAGTGCAATCATATCCTTTTGCGTAGGATCAAACGTATGCTCATCGGCCCCGGGGGGATAAATAGATTGGACATCAACCGCATCCCCACCAATCCGTTCTGTGAAGTATCGAAGTGGATAAACAGTTGTGTAGACAGATAAAACATCTTCACTTGCCTCCGTTTTCACCTTCTCTTTTGCTGACTCTTTGTTGCCACATGCTGCGAGTAATAATAGGATAATCACTGATAAAACCGAAAACAACTTCTTATTCATTGAATCAATTCCTCCTTCATCTCCACAAATCGTAATCATTACGTTTTAGGTGCTTATTTATCATACAAGAAGGATTTATTTTTTGCAACTGCATTTATACAAAATGTATATTTTAAAAAAGTAGATCTGGCACGAGACTGATCAGCTTGAAACTTTCATAGAAACATAAAAAAACGACTTGTTGAAGTCGTTTTTTACGTTTCCAATAATCTTCCTTTGAATTTCTCTTTCGGCTTCCTTTTTTTCTCCAGCAACCTATGAAAAATATTATTTGAAAGTAAGGATATGATAATGAAAATTGTACCTACATAATCATAAACAGTGATGCCTACACCTTGAAAAACTTGAATCACCAATGTCGTAACGGGTACAAAGTTAAGAAATAATAATCCATTCAACGGTGTGATAACACTCACGCCATAATTCCATCCTACCAAGGCAATAACGCCCGGGAAGATCACCATAAAAGCAATATGAGGGCTCGTCATGATCATCGTTTCAACCGTCGGAAACGAGATATATCCAGAAAGCGTCGCACCCAAAACGACAACGGCTGCCGTAGCCGTTCCAAGTAAACAGCTTAGCGTAGAATAACGTAATGCAGACCAGCCATCCTTACTAAAACGGCTTCCACCCATCGTGTAGACGACCCATCCAACGACTGCAATAAAAATGAATAAAGATGGAATAATATCATTTTCCGCTGTGAAAAATGCCCCAAAATGACCTTTTGTGACGACTAACGATGCGCCGACAAATCCTATAAACACACAAAATATCGTAATTGCATGAGGGCGTTGCTTTACTAGCGCCCAGACAATGACGATTGAAATCATCGGCATTAAAGCTTCCATAATGGAAGCTACCATTGTACCTGGATTGCCCAATAAGTCTTGTCCCCAGAAAATCAGCAAATTATAAACCGTAAAGGCCATTGTGCCGAAAAACCAAAGGTACCAACCTTTCCCTTCAAAACGAAAAGCTTGTTTACCTTCCTTCCATAACAGCCACACGATTAAAATGATCGTTACAAAGACATAACGAAAAATCGTAAAATAAAATGGGTCGATATGATGAAATGCATGATTCGCTACTGGAAACATGGCTCCCCACGATATTGCTGCGATCAAACATAAAATAGCTCCCCATAATACATTGTTTTTCATAAAACCCCTATCTCCTTCAATTGTCTTCTACCTATTCATTAAACCACAGGTCTGACATCTCTCAAAATGAACAATATTGATGCCTAACATCACTATTGTTGATATCATAGAATAAAAGTAAGTTGAAAGGGGTAATCACATGGAGTTTAAAGACTTGGAAATCTTTCAAATGGTTGCGCAAAAAGGTACGATTACCGAAGCTGCAAAAGAATTAAGTTACGTCCAATCCAATATTACATCAAGAATCAAGAAGCTTGAGGCTGAAATGAACACGGCTCTATTTAATCGTCACAACCGCGGAATGACGTTAACACCTGAAGGTAAAAAATTGCTTGTCTATTCCGAGAAAATCCTATCACTAACAAATGAAATGAAAAAGGTCGTCCAAAGTAAAACCGAGCCAGCAGGAAAACTGGAAGTTGGATCCGTAGAAACAGTCATTAAATTACCAGCTATACTATCTTCCTATAACAAAAAATATAAAAATGTAGACTTATCACTCGTGACAGGTGTTACTGAACAACTCCAAAAAGATGTATTAAATCACAGTTTAGACGGTGCTTTCGTGACAGAAATCGACCAACATCCTGAACTTGTTTCCCATGACGTCTTTCAAGAAGAGCTTGTCTTAATATCGGACAAGACGAAAACATCAATTGAACAATTGAAACAGGAACCATTCCTATGCTTTAGCAAAGGATGCGGTTACCGGGCAAGACTGGAAACATGGTATAAAGATCAAAACATAACGCCACAAAAAGTGATGGAATTCGGGACCTTGGAAACAATCATAGGCAGTGTTTCCATGGGACTTGGCATTACGTTTGTTCCAAAATCAGCCGTTTCCCACTTGGCAGAAAAAGGTCTTGTCCAGTATCATTACTTACCTGAAAAATATAGTAAAATCAATACCGTATTCATAAGACGAAAAGACGCGTATTTAACCTCCACACTCGAAAAGTTTATCGAAACATTTGAACATAGCGAAGGCGACCTGGCTTATCTGCTAACTTGACGATTTTGTCGAAACCAACCGCTTTTGGGACGAGGGAATAGAGGTCTTCTGAACTGGAGAAGGCCGCCCTCCATAATAAACAGCGATGGGTGCTATGACCTCCCCTAATTCATCCATTGTTTCATAAATGAACTGTTGAAAGCGCTCAAATGAGTCAATTGATAATGAATGGAGCTGCTTTAAATCTTCCTCAATCTGTTTTTCAGACTAATTTTCCATTTTCTTATAACGGACTGCGTAGTCAATCGTCCGTCGCTTCAACTCTAAGGGTGGTCTATCTATCGTATAAGCGATTAATGCCTCCGCCTCCTGTCCATGTCCACTAAACAATGGAACGAAGCAAGTAAATCCAAATGACTGATGAATCGGTTCAGCTAATGCTTTCATATCACGCGTATGGCTTGTAAAAGAGTGGAGCAAGAGAACAGCAATTTCATTGCCCTCTATAAAAATTGGTTGGGCTTTTTTAATGCGCACATCTTCACCTCATACTAAGGATTTTCTACTCTGTTTTTGTAAAACGGCTTATACCAATCTTCTTGATTACCATTTCTAAACATCGGCGCATACTTTTTTCCTTCTCAAATTCCGGTTTTTCACACGTATTGCACAAACTCACCTATGGGCTTTCGATAGCCTCTTGGTCTTCTACTTTCCACCTTTTCTTTTCCTATGGTAATCATCATAACCGGTTCATATTGCTCGGAAATAGACAATAACTTTTTTAGTTGCGCCGAATCATAGCCAATCATCGGGCATGTATCCCATCCCTTACTTTTTGCTGCAAGCATAAACATCATCGCTGATAATGAAGCATTCCGAATGGCTTCATCCCTCTGAAACACTTCTCCCCGGCTTTCATATAGAGAAATAACGTCTTGTATTTCATGTTCGTATTGTTGTTTATTCAAAATGCCAAGCATGAGTAGACCTTCATAAATCCGTTCCGTTTCTTTGTATGCATCCTTGTCACCTAGAACAATAATGACTGCCGAAGCTGAGTGAACTTTATATTGCCCAGATGCGGCTTTTCTAACCTCTTCTTTTAATTCAGAATCCAGTACTACAAGATAATTCGTATGTTGTAAATTAAATGCAGAGGGAGCCATCTTCACAAGACCGAAAATTTCATCGAGTTCCTTTGCAGTGATTTCAACCCCCTCCATAAAGTTACTTGCTGAACGTCGTTCCACTACTAACTGATTAAACGCTTCCATACTTTTACCTCCAAAATTATTTTAGTGAACTAACATGAGAAACTACAAGTCCATTGGTTGGTAAATCCCTATTTTTTAAGTTATTACTACTTCCATTTTATACTATTACTAATCTCGAATTCGAGGTATTATTAAACAAAAAAATTATGTCTTCACTTTTTTACTCACTTTACCCAAAAGCTTTACCATCATCTCGGACTCATTATCAGTTAAAGAGCCAAACAGATCATTCACCATCTCTCGATGGGTAGGCATGATTTTCTCCATTAAGCGAATCCCATCTTCCGTTAATAGCACATGGATGACTCGTCGATCATTCGGACATCCATTACGATTTAATAATCCCTTATGCTCCAGCTTATCTATAACATAAGTCATAGAACCACTAGAAATGAGTATGCTATTGCCAATCTGCTGAATCGTTTGCTTCTCCTCCAGATAAAGCGCCTCTAGTACAGAAAACTCCGTTATGTTCAGCTTATTAGTAAGCATTTCTCGCCTTATTCGCTCCTGAATTGCTTTGGTTGTTTTCATTAACATCAAATAGGTTTGATTTTCACATTTTCCATTCATTTAATCACCTCACGAGATGCTATCTCACTACTTCGGTCTTTCAATAGAAAATATATCACCAATCCGCGCGTAATTGGCACCTGCTAAACGACTAACTGCCTTTAAACCTCTAGGGTCGATTCGTCCATCTTCATATATTGCTTCATCGACATGAAATCGTACAACTTCTCCAATAAACAAATCACTACCCGGGGCATCTCCACCTAAAGGAATAGCCTGAACAAGTCTGCATTCCATTCGAACTTTCGCTTCCTTCACGCCCGGTACAGATATATTTTCACTTTGTACAAGCGTTAGATTCGCCAATTCGATTTCACTTTCAGTTGCCGGTAATGAGGCTGCAGTTTCATTAACCTTCACCATATTATCCTCATCCACGATATGCACAACAAATTGGCGATTACTATAAATATTTCGAGCCGTATCTTTTAGATGGTCATCCGGCCTTTGGATAGCAAGTGAAACCATTGGTGGGTTGGATGAAACAATATTAAAATAGCTAAAAGGTGCACCATTTACGATACCATCCTCAGATTGTGTCGTAACAAAAGCTATCGGTCTAGGAATGATAGAACCAATAAGAAGTTTATAATTATCCCGCTCACTATTTTCTTGAGGATTGATTGAAATCAACTGCCTTAGCCTCCTTATTTAGTCGATTGGACGCACTTGAATTGGAATAAGCGAATGAACTAATTGCTCACGACGCTGCTCATATTGTGCCGGTAACATCAACTGTGTTCCCATTGTTTCAGCTGTTTCATCATGGGCAAATCCTGGTGGGTCTGTTGCGATTTCAAATAGTATTTCGCCTGATTCACGGAAGTATAGTGCGTTGAAATAGTTTCGGTCCTTCACTTCAGTTACATATTGGCCATGATCTCCGGCATATTGTTGCCATTCAAGAAGAGCCGCATCATCTTTTGCACGCCATGCAATATGGTGAACAGTCCCGACACCCATTGTGCCACGAACACCCGTGATCATTTTTAAATCTATGATATTACCGATAGCAGCTGGAGCTTGATAGCGTGTATAATCACCTTCCGTTCCAACCAATTCAAGGCCCATTACATTAGTTAGTGTTTCGGCAGTTTCTTCTGGTTTGCTTGAGTACAGTGTTGCACCGCCGAATCCTTTAATGGCAACTTCCGGTGTTACGCCGCCAAATGTCCAGTTGTTTTGTCCACCTTCTGCGCGTGCTACAAGCTCTACATGTAAGCCGTGCGGATCATCAAATTGAATGACTTGTTCTCCAAATCGCTCTGCTTTTTTAAATTCAATACTAAATTTTGTCAAACGGTTTCCCCAAAAATCTAAAGATCCTTCTGGCACAACATACGTTGTTACACCAACTTGTCCGTCCCCAATTTGTCCTTGATAGGCATCTGCCCAAGGGAAGAATGTAATAATTGTTCCTGGCTTGCCTCCCCCATCACCAAAATAGAGATGGTAAGTACCAGGGTCATCGAAGTTCACGGTTTGCTTAACTAAACGTAAACCCAATACTCCCGCATAAAAATCAATATTTTCCTGTGGATGACCGACGATGGCTGTAATATGGTGAATACCTGCTGTTTGCTTTTTCATTATTATTTCCTCCTCTTTTTTTGAATGAACTTCATAAATTCTGAGCAAAACCTTTAATCTATTTAATAGCGTTTTGCTCAGAATTTATTTATTAAAATCACAAAATGTGCGCATACACATTTTGTGATTTGTAGAGATTTACTTACTTTTAGATTATTTACGTACTGTATTCAATGCAGTTGTCCAAGGAATTACTTGGTCTAGCATTTGATTTACTGAATCTGCTTGTACAGCAGCTGGTTTGAAGTCTGTACCATTTTCGAAGTCTGTAAATAATGATAATGCCGGATGTACACGAACATGTGCGACAAGCAATTCACTTAAAATGCCACGTAAATGTTCTGCAGCACGAGCTCCACCTACTGAACCGTATGATACGATACCCGCTGCTTTGTTGTTCCACTCATCACGCAAGTAATCTAATGCGTTTTTAAGTGATGCTGAGATAGAGTGATTATACTCTTGAACGATGAATACGAATCCGTCTTGTTTGGCAATGATTTCTGACCATGCTGCTGCACCTGATGCGTCGCCGCCTGCTTCACCTAACAGTGGTAATTTGTATTCTGCAATATCGATAATCGTGTAGTTTGCATCTCCACGTTTATCTGCTAGTTCTTTTACCCATGCTCCTACTTGTGGACTTACGCGTCCTTCACGTGTTGATCCTAAAATAATACCTATATTTGATTTTGTCATTATTTTTTCCTCCTCTTGTTGTGCTCCAAATAATTTACCGAAAAAGCCCATTTTCCAATTTCACCTCCTTATAAGTACTCTTTTTCAATTTTAAGCGTGCTACGCACTGTGTCGATTGGTCTCACTGTTGCTTCAATTTGCTCCCGTTTTCCTTCAAGGAATGGCGGTAGGGATAGAATTTCACCTACTGTTTCATAAGGCTCATCCCCCATAAATCCAGGACCATCTGTTGCCCATTCAAAAAGGATGCCAGGTGCTACGCGTGCATATAAAGATTCAAAGAAGAAGCGGTCCACATACCCAGAAGTACCGAAACCAGCAGCTTCCATATGTTCAATCCATTCATATAATACTTTCGTATCTTCTACACGGAAAGCCGCGTGATGCACTGTACCGAATCCTTGTCGACCCGCTGGTAAAGTCGTATTGTGCTCGACAATTACTTGCGCACCATTTCCACCTTCACCAACTTCAAATAAATGCTGGGAACCCTCTTGTGCAATCTCGCGCATTAACATTACTTTTTCCAATACTTCCTTCAAATAATCAAATTGTTCGATGCGAATATGAATGGGTCCTAAACCTGTAATCGCAAATTCCAAAGGTACCGGACCATTCTGCCAAGGCGTGCCTGATGCAACACCCTTGTTCAATTCATCAGACACTAACATATATTGTTGGTCATCAAAGTCCACAAATGAAATTGTTTTCTTCCCAAACGTTTCTTCAATACCTGTATTTTTCACTTCGTACTTATCAAAACGTTTCACCCAGTATTCAAGTGCAGCATCCGTCGGGACACGGAAAGCTGTTTTGTAAATCTCATTCGTTCCATGTGTACCTTTTGGAATACCAGGGAAATCAAAAAATGTCATGTCCGTACCAGCAGAGCCTTTATCGTCTGCGAAGAATAAATGATACGTTTGAATATCATCCTGATTGACTGTTTTCTTCACAAGACGCATTCCTAATACATATGTGAAAAATTCATAGTTTTTCTCTGCACTGCTCGTAATCGCTGTTACGTGGTGCATTCCTTTTAAATGGTTCATTCTATTTCCTCCTATTGTTATTTCGAACCAATATACCTTGAATTCTAGATATATTGATTCAAAAAAATTTACTACCCTTATCAAATTTACTCGATTTTATTAATACCTCGAATTCAGTTATCTTGAATTCAAACTAAATTTAACATAGATTTAATCTTACTGTCAACACTTTAGTTTAAAAAGGGTAGTGACAAGTACTTTAAACGTAAATACTTCCCTTATCAACTCGTATGAAATTTCCTACTTCAATCGGGGAATGATATTTTAAGTAGCGCACACCTAGTGGTATAGACAACTATACCACTAGGTGTTAAAATGAAATTTGAGGTTACGTCTTGAGGATGAAGGGAATTTACAGAATGATAAACAAAAACTCGTCCATACCAATTTATTCTCAATTGGAACAAGTAATAAAGGAATTAATCACGAAGCAACTAAATCCCGAAGATCTAATACCCTCCGAGCGCGAATTTGCTGAGAAGTACGAAGTGAGTAGAATGACAGTAAGACAAGCGATTACTAATCTTACAAACGATGGCTACCTGCAACGTAAACGCGGAGTAGGAACCTTTGTTGCATTGAAGAAGCTCGAGCAAAATTTAGATCACTTAACGAGTTTTTCGGAGGATATGCGTTCACGAGGGATGGAACCAGGCACAAAGGTATTAGCATTCAACAAAATTGAAGCAAACGAAGAGATAGCGCAAAAATTAGGGCTAAAAGAAGGATCACCTATTTATGAAATCAAAAGATTGCGCTTAGCCGACCATTTACCAATTGCTTTACAACTATTTTATACGTCAGTGGACCTCGTGCCAGGGTTAACAAAGGAAATTGCAGAACAGTCCATCTATCAATATGTCGAAAGTGAGCTTAACTTGAGTATATTGTCCGCACAACAGGATGTAGAAGCAATGGTTGCCGAGAAGCGTGAAGCAGAAGCTCTTCATATTAAAGTGGGTGATCCCGTACTCTATATTTCCCGAGTAGGTCTTGTTGAAAATGATAGTCCATTAGAGTTTGTACAATCATTTTATCGTGCTGACCGCTATAAATTCAAAGTGAAAGTGACAAGATAAAATACTAATTAAATGGAGGAATTTCTGTGAAAAGATTATTAGATTGTACCGCTTCCGATTTTCAAAAAATGAATGGCCAAGACTTAAAGAAATCGATACGCGCATGTGAAGGAAGAGTGATGTTATCGGAGACGATGACTTCTGTAGCACCATTATATCCAGGTATTACAAATGCTGAACTTGCTGCTTCCTTTGGTGCGGATTTACTATTATTGAATTTATTTGACGTTTTTAACCCTGCCGTTGAAGGATACAAATGCGATGAGAATGAATCAATCATTCAAAAGGTAAAAGAATTAACAGGGCGTCCTATCGGTCTAAATTTAGAACCCGTTGATCTGAACGCTGAACAAATTGAAAAGCTAGATACTGTTTCAAAGGGGCGAACAGCTACCGAAGAAGCATTACGTGAAGCTAAAAAGCTAGGCTTTGATTTTATTTGTTTAACTGGGAATCCCAAAACCGGAGTGACAAACGAGGAAACAGTCGTTGCCATTAAGAAGGCACGGGAGATTTTTGGTGAAGAAGGATTAATCATCGCTGGGAAAATGCATGGCGCTGGTGTCGCAAACGAAACAGGTAGCGGCATTATTTCAGAGGCGACTCTTTCAAGCTTTATCGAAGCAGGCGCTGATGTTATTTTAATGCCTGCCCCGGGAACTGTGCCAGGAATCACAGTCGATACAGCTGAAAAATACGTTCGCTTCGTCCACGCAAAAGGCGCGTTAGCCATGCTCACTATCGGCACAAGTCAAGAAGGAGCAGATGAGGCAACAATTCGTCAAATCGCACTCAATAGTAAAATGGCTGGTGCAGACATTTACCATATCGGCGATACAGGATTTTATGGAATCGCGGTGCCAGAAAACATCATGACCTATTCAATCGTTATCAGAGGCAGACGCCATACGTATGTAAGAATGGCAGCGTCAGTTAGGCGCTAAACGAGGATTTATCATACCGCCCAAACACTCCACTTTACTTTCAACTTGCAATTGTACTGAATACCGTGTAAGGTGGTAATAATTTAATATTACTTATTTCGAAACTTTGAAGTAAGGATAGAGGCGCAAAAACCATTAGTAGACAATCCGAGGATAATGAGATCCTACGAAGATTGTAGAAAGGGGGATTTGCCGAAGTGGAGAGACACTCATTATCTCGAAGCTGGTTCTGCGTTGAATAAGTGCAGGATTGTCATATAGGAAACTATATGGAGGGCTATCTTATGCAAAGAAATAATCCATTATTTCACTGCAACAACGAGCCCTCGTTGTTGCTTTTTTGCGTCTACTGATAAATTGCCCTCCACCCTCTATTTTATTTTTTATTTATCAATTACGCCTTGGCGTAATTGCGTCCGGATTTTTTTCGAGCTCGCTCGAATAGCTTCCTTAAAAATCCGTGACATCCGCCGGAGGCTTTATCTGAATTCAGCAAAGGTTTTCCGCTGAATTCAGATAATAAAAAATGAATAGGATGTGGAGAATGATGAATTTCGGACAAATTGTAACAGCGATGGTAACTCCTTTTAATGAACATGGGGACATTGATTTTGAAGCAACCAAAAATTTGATTGAGTATTTAATCGCCAATGGGTCGGATAGTTTAGTGGTGTCAGGGACGACTGGTGAGTCCCCGACGTTAACGACGGAAGAGAAAATAGCATTATTCAAATTTACAGTGGAGGTTGTCGATGGCAGAGTGCCGGTAATCGCTGGAACGGGCTCGAACAGCACAAGGGAATCGATTGAACTGACGATGTTAGCAGAAGATGTTGGTGTCGATGCGATTATGCTCGTCGCTCCCTACTATAATAAGCCATGCCAAGAAGGATTGTTTCAACACTTCCAAACGATTGCAGCGGCGACTTCTTTACCAATTATGTTATACAATGTGCCGGGACGAACAGTTGTCAACATCGATGTCGACACAGTCATACGCCTCGCAGCAATCACTAATATCGTCGCGATTAAAGAAGCTAGCGGTAATTTGGATGCAATGGCTGAAATCATCGAGCAAACACCAACAGAATTTTCCTTGTATAGCGGCGATGACGGCCTAACTATCCCGGTATTAGCAATTGGTGGAGCTGGCGTTGTTTCTGTCTCCTCCCATGTTGTAGGAAATGAAATGCAAACAATGATTAAAAACTTCAAAATGGGCAATATCAAAGAGGCGGCTGCAGACCACCGTAAATTGTTGCCTATTATGAAAGCCCTTTTTGCCGCCCCAAATCCATCACCAGTAAAAGCGGCATTGAATCTAAAAGGAATCCCCGTCGGCGGCGTCCGTTTGCCGATGATTCCATTGAACGATGAACAGCTCCATTCATTGCAACGTACGTTGTCTAGTTATGATAGTGTGAGTGTTTGATCATCACGGTGACACATTCACCTAAACACTTAGAAAAACACCATGCCCTATTCAATTCAATCAGGATTAAAGTACGACGGATAAAAATGGCAGCAGCTGTAAGGTTCTGAAAGAGGACATCCGTCCGACTCTAAAAAGGCTATCCAAAAGTTTATTACACTTTTGGATAGCCTTTTTCATTGATATGAAAGTAAACACTTGATGTTCATTAAAGAGGCAAGTCCTTGCCCTTAAAAACACGTATACCAATGATATAAATAACAATCCCCACAACCCCAAGTATAGTAAATGGCAACCAATAACTATCTCCACTTAAAATAGCAGCTGTGTCAAACAGTGAATTCAACGATAGATATTTGAATCCCTCCAAACTATCACTTACCTGTGCCATCAGGTGAAATAAGAAGAAGGCAACCGGAATACCCGCACCTAATGCCAGCGAATGTTTAGATAAATTGAAAATACAAGAGAACATGAAAGAAATGCCACTTGTTGCAAACATAAGAAGAAATAAGCCTGCATTCAGCGCTATAAAATCTACCAAATAGGTACCCAAATCTCCTTGAGAAATGTGTATGGCTACCATTCCCGCAAGCGTCACGATTAAAAACATCGTAAAAACAGCTGCAATTAAGTACAATGCCTGTGTTCGTACGACTGCCGTTCTCTTAATTGGCGTCGATAACAAATAGGCCATCGATCCTTTGTCTACTTGGGAGGCAACTAAACTATTTGCAGTCATAATTATAAAAATAAGAGGCAATATAACACCATGAATCGAATAAAACGTTTGTGTCAGCATCCCTAAAAAGCTTGTATCACCTAACAGACTTGCTAACGGCGTATCTTTGACCATATCGGCCATATTTGTTAGCGTAGAAGGTTCGAATACGGCAATCAGCACTGCATTTAAAACACTTAATACGACTGTAAATACAATCCACAGTTTGTAATTAGCCCGCACTGTTTGTTTAAAAATCGTGGCATTCATCATGACAAGCATCCTCTCTTAATATAGGCTTTTGAAGTATTTTTCAAGTGTATACTTGATCTCTGTAATAAATTGAATAGGATATCCTTTTAACACCCGTAAAAATGGATTGATATCCTGGTCATTCACAGTAACCGTGATTTGATACTGATCCTCTCTTTTTTCTATAAAAGTGAAGGGTTCGGATAAAAACCTTTGATAGTCTTGTGAAGTAGAAAAAGCAATTTTATATACCTTATCTGTGTTGTGTTTCACTTCGATTGTTGGTTTAACCGCGATAATCTTCCCTTCTTTAATAAGCGCCACTTTGTCACAAGTATGCTCAACCTCTTCAAACATATGGCTCGACATAAAAATGGTTTTTCCTTTTTTCTTTTCCTCATTTAATAAATTGACAAATTCAACTCTCATTAACGGGTCTAGTCCTGTTGTCGGCTCATCAAGGATTAAGATGTCTGGATCAGCCATGAAAGCTGCTACAATCGCTGTCTTTTGCTTCATCCCTTTAGACATTCGTTTTAAATTTGCTGTCGGATCGAGTTGAAGCTTGTCAATCATTTCATTTGCATAAGACATATCTGTTAATCCGATTAATTCGGCTTGCCATTTTAAGAATTCTGTTCCCGTTTTGGCATCTGGAAAATTAATTTCGCCAGGAATATAACCAATGTATTGCTTTGTTTCTGCAGAATCCCTCCAGCTATCTAACCCATTGATGAAACAATATCCAGCTTGTGGTTGTAGAAACCCCATCATATGACGGATAACTGTTGTTTTACCTGCCCCATTCGTCCCTACAAAGCCAAAAACTTCACCCTTTTCAATCGAAAGGTTAATATCAAATATGCCTCTGCCATTTCCATAGTCCTTTGTCATGTTTTTAATTTCAATAGTCGACATATTACTTAGCACCTTCCTCCGTATCTAAGTTGCGATCATAAAACTTCATAAAGTAATCTTCTAACGTGAATTTAATTTCAGAGAAGAACTTTAAGTCATATGTAGAAATATGATTGATAAAATGATTGATATCATTGTCCTCTACTTGGATTTTCGCTTGTTTCTTCAAATGATTGGCGTCTAGCACATGTAGGTCCTTCTTCGCTTCTATGTCCTCATAAAAACGATTGAATTCCTCAGTACTTAAAAATTCGATTTCAAATACTTTTTGTTCGTTATAACGTAGATCATCCGCCACAAATGATGATATTAATCGTCCATCTTTAATAATCGAAATCCTGTCACATGTAGCATCGATTTCACTAAATATATGACTGGAAATAAGGATTGTTTTTCCACGCTCTTTTTCTGCTTTAATAAATTCTATAAAAACAGTTTGCATGATTGGGTCCAGTCCACTCGTCGGTTCATCCAAGACAAGTACAGCTGGGTCGTGCATAAAAGCCGTAACGATTGCTAGCTTACGCTTCATGCCCAAGGACATACGTTTTAGTTTCCCTGCTGGTTCTAGTTCAAACTTGTCAATTAAATAATCTGTATGCGTAAAATCCTTAATGCCTCGTAAATCTGCCATCATTTTTATAAATTGTGTACCCGTGAGTGATTCTGGTAGCGCGATTTCCCCTGGTAAATAACCTAGATTTTTTTGAATGTCAGCAGCATGCTCCCAACTGTCTAGGTTATTGACAAATGTATGCCCCTTCTGCGGTTTAGAAAAGCCCATAATATGACGAATTGCAGTTGTTTTACCTGCCCCATTAGGTCCGAGAAAGCCATATACTTCCCCTTTATTCACAGTAAATGACACATCGAATACGCCTCGATTATGGCCATAGTCTTTTGTTAAATTTTGAACCTGTAATACAGACATTTAAAAACCCCCTTCTGAAAGTAATGTACTTATACCCGTTTATTTAGTACAGTAACAAACAACGTGTTGTTTATCTTCTATCTATAGAATAGATAGAAATAAAAAGTAAGACAAGAATCAGTAATAGTAGTTGTGTTGCTTATCCAACATATCGGCATTTTCTGTTGGATAAAATGAAGGAGGACAGAACCTTGGATGAATTATATACAGACTTACGGGTTATACGCACAAAAGAAGCGATACGACACGCACTCGTAGAATTGATTGATGAGAAAGGCTTCGAGGCTATTACGGTGAAGGATATTGCTTCGAAAGCAAGGATCAACAGAGGTACTTTTTATGCACATTATGTAGACAAAAATGATTTGATGAATAAATGCCAGGAAAGTATTCTGAACGGTATGAGGAGCATTGTGACAAAGAAAATACCCGTTGCGCTAGAAAGCTTTACTATGAACAAAACACCTGATTTTAATGCATTCACTCCTGCAATTTCTATATTTGAGTATCTTTACGACAACAGGGAGCTTATGAGAGCCTTGTTAGGTACAAGAGGAGATGTTACCTTTCAAACGAAATTGAAAAGCTTAATGTGGAGAATACTATTTGAGGGCAATGAAATATCTACTTTCAATAAGGAGAATTTACTTGTACCTGGTGAATATTTAGTTTCCTATATCGCCTCGGCACACATAGGCGTTATTCAACAGTGGCTAGATAGCGGCAGTCAAGAATCACCACAAGAAATGGCACGGATTTTATCGACCATCACACTAAACGGTCCTTTCTATGCTGCTGGGTTAAAAAAGTGATTTCAGTATGTCTCCACACAATTTGAATCAGTGAATATGAATCAATTAAATAATTTAAAGTGATAGAGCATTCTACTGTATTGTGGGATGCTTTTATCTTTATCTAAAATCAAAAAACGTTTTCCGAACGATAATAATACATCTATACGCAATAGTAATTTATTGCAAAACGATAAATACGGTGTTAGAATCAATTTTACAATAACTAAATGAGGTGCTTTTATGAAACGAGGGTCAACACTATTTTTAAAGACGGCTGTTATTCTAATGGGAATGCCAGTCCTTGCTCTGTGTACATTTGGGGTATATCAGCTCGCCAATAATCCAGTAAACCCGGATTATGCCCATATACTCTATCCCATTTTAATAGGTATGTATGTCTCGGCTATACCGTTTTTCATCGCATTGTATCAGGCTTTTAAACTGTTAAATTATATTGACAATAACCAATCTTTCTCGGAGCTGTCTGTTACAGCGCTCAAAAATATTAAATTCTGCGCAATGACAATTAGTGGATTGTATATGATCATTCTGCCATTTGTATTTCTCGTTGCAGATCTAGACGATGCACCGGGTTTAGTCATAGTTGGAATGGTTCCTGTTTTTGCTTCAATGGTGATTGCTGTCTTTGCCGCTGTTCTTCAAAGACTTTTGCAAGAAGCAATTCATATAAAATCAGAAAATGATTTAACGGTCTGAGGTGATAATATGACGATTATAATTAATATTGACGTGATGCTGGCTAAAAGGAAAATGAGCGTAACTGAACTTACAGAAAAGGTCGGAATCACGATGGCTAATATTTCTATATTAAAAAATGGCAAGGCAAAAGCAATTCGTTTATCCACTTTAGAGGCGATTTGTAAGGCTTTAGACTGTCAGCCTGGAGATATTTTGGAATATCGAAGTGATGAGGACAAGTAATCTGTGGAACTTCTATCGTCAGAAAAAATCGTTGGAGGCATTAATCATGAGAGCACTTAAACAACTTGTTCGTTTCGGCTGGGAACAAGCCCTATCCTGTTTGTTTCCCGTCGTTATTTTCGCCTCTTTGGCTTTGACGCAAATCATCTCCCTCCCCTTTCTGCCACGGTATGACTGGATACTTATCATCTGCCTTCTGATGCAATGGTGGATGGTGCGTTCAGGACTTGAAACTCGGGATGAATTAAAGGTTATTACATTGTTCCATGTTATTGGACTTGCTCTTGAAATTTTCAAAGTACATATGGGTTCGTGGTCTTATCCAGAGGAAGGCTATGTCAAAGTTTTTGGCGTGCCTTTGTATAGCGGATTCATGTATGCAAGTGTCGCAAGTTATCTCTGCCAAGCGTGGAGAAGGCTTGATGTTGAACTCGTTAAGTGGCCACCTTTTTTACTAGTTGTCCCTCTTGCAGCTGCGATTTATTTAAACTTTTTCACCCACCATTATTGGATTGATGTGCGTTGGTGCTTAGCTGCACTTGTCATAATTGTCTTTTGGCAATCGTGGGTCACGTATAGGGTTGGAAAGACCCGTTACCGTATGCCACTCGCGCTTTCCTTTGTGCTCATCGGATTTTTTATATGGATAGCAGAAAATATTGCAACATTCTTTGGCGCTTGGCAATATCCAAACCAAAACGATACATGGAGTCTTGTTCATCTAGGTAAGGTGAGCTCATGGCTTTTATTAGTCATTGTCAGCTTTCTGATTGTGGCGACTTTAAAGAGGGTTAAAGGGAACAGTTCTACTTAAACCGATAACCCTCTGTATCGTTTTAAGTAATTGCCGATTTGAATACTCCACCTTTATTATTCCCTTCTGAGCAGACAATAACATTTGTAAGACCACCCTTCTTCTCCAATGTTTTTCACAATGACAGACTCTCCTCCTTATCCTGTAAGCATAATAGCGCCAATTGTTTGACGTTATTCCTAAAACGGTGTTATGTTACGAGAAACAGAACCTCCTACAAAATACTTTTGTCCACACTTTTATTTACTCGTAAGAATATAATGTATTTATAAGAATGTACAACCATGATTTGACTATGTGGTTTAACATACTATTTAAATAAAAATTGTCAAAAACCCATTTACGCAATAACCCAAATTCAAATAAAAGGAATGATTCCATGTTACATGCGAAATTAGAGCCGAAAGTTCTTGATATTCTAAAAGATAAAATTCAATTAATCGAAACAGATGAAGGAGCCATTTACTTAGTTGGTCCCATTAAATTACCCGTCAACCTTTACGGAGAAACGGTTATTTTTCAATGGTATTGTTGGCTGAATCGCTGCCAAGTAACAGAGAACTATCAGGAAATTATTGATCAGCTTTCCTCTGCTAATTTGGCGGATTACCAACAGTCAAGCGTGCTTGTTTACGGAGATTTTAAAGAGTCAGATGATGCACTCATTCGGATGCATTCCATTTGTCATACGGGAGACATATTTGGTAGTAAACGATGCGATTGCGGCTATCAATTAAAACAATCTATGCAAAATATTGTCGAGCATGGGACAGGTGCGCTGTTTTATTTAGCGAACCATGAAGGCCGCGGAATCGGATTATTTAGCAAGGCAATGGCTTATGTACTCCAAGAGAATGGATACGATACAGTAGAAGCAAACGAAAGCCTTGGCTTTGTCGATGACTCTAGAAATTACGATGATGCCATTCGCGTCTTAAAGACGCTCCGAACAAAACCAGTCAAGCTTATGACGAATAACCCCAAAAAACTCGAAGCAATGAAGAATGCTGGCCTTCCTGTTTCGGGTCGCGAGCCACTGTGGGGAGATCAATCAGAGTTCAACGAAAAATATTTGCAAACAAAGATTCGGCGCTCTGGCCATATTGAGGAAGGGAATCAGCCGAATGACTAACCATGCGTTTTACATGAATTTGGCCCTAGAAAATGCACAAGCAATGAAGGGACAAACTGACCCAAACCCACTTGTAGGTGCAGTTATTGTCAATGAAAACCGAATCGTTGGGATAGGTACGCATTTAAAAGCCGGAGAACCCCACGCTGAAGTACATGCCATTCGAATGGCTGGTAAGAAGGCAAATGGCGGAACAATTTATGTCACCCTTGAGCCATGCTCTCATGTTGGAAGAACGGGGCCATGTGCAGAAGCGATTGTTGAAGCGGGAATAAAGACTGTCGTTATTGCCACACTCGATCCGAATCCAGTCGTAGCCGGAAACGGTGTGAAGATTTTGCAAGATGCAGGAATTGAAGTCGTTATCGGCGTATTAGAAGAGAAATCCCGAAAGATGAACGAAGTGTTTAACAAATTTATCGTCGAACAGAGGCCCTTCGTCACGATGAAAGCCGGAAGTACATTGGACGGAAAAATTGCTACACATACAGCTGATAGTAAGTGGATTACATCCGCCGAGGCAAGAAACGATGTGCATGTATTGCGCAATGAGAACATGGCCATTTTAGTCGGTGTCAATACGGTAATCGAGGATGATCCTGAACTAACAACGAGGATTCCGAATGGTAGAAATCCAATTCGCGTCATTTTAGATTCTACATTACGCATTCCTCTTGATTCGAAAGTAGTAACGGATGGACAAGCAGAAACGTGGATTTTCACTGCAACTACGTATAAGGAAGATGCTAAGAAAAGATTAGAAGAAAAAGGCGTGTTGATGTACCATACTTCTGGAAGTAAACATGTAGACACCGATGAAGTACTTCAGATTCTTGGTGAAAAACTTGTTTCTTCTGTCTTGATTGAAGGTGGCGGTTCGATTCATGCCGCCTTCCTTGAAAGGCAGCTCGTCGACAAGGTGGAGATTTATATTGCTCCAAAATTAGTCGGCGGCTCACAAGCGCCTACATTCTTGGAAGGTACAGGCGTTGAATTAATGCGTGATGCTGTAGATTTAGAAGACCTCCATATTACGCAAATAGGTAAGGACTTCAAGTTCACGGGCTATCCGAAATATACTAGACAACAAACTAATGAGGGTGTTTAACGATGAAATTTGGTTTTGATATCGATGATACATTGATCAATTTAAGAGAACACGCTTTTCAACTGTACAACGAAAAGTTGAATCGCGATGTACATATAGATCTTTTTCACGCATTAAACAAGGTAGAAATTCATGACATCTTCGACATGACGGCTGAAGAAGGCAGTCAAATGTGGAATCGCTCACTCGAAGAAATCTATTATACATCGTGCCCACCGTATCCTGATGCTGTAGAAACATTGAAAAAGCTAGAAAAAGATGGACATGAAATCTATTATATTACGGCAAGGCCAAAGGAACATGGCGAACGTACAATGGAATGGATGATTGAACAAGGCTTTCCTGTTCAGAAAGAACGATTTTTTTACGGAATGAATGATGAGGACAAGGTTCATATTATAAAAGATTTGAATCTTGACTATTATTTCGATGACAAGCCTGCAGTTCTTGAAACATTAAGGGATTGTCAGCTAAACTTGTTTGCGAAGGCTCAATCCTACAATAAGCATTTGGATATTCCACAAATCACAAATTGGTCTGAACTAGCCGATTTGCTCAAAAAACAATTTAATTAAACACCAGGCGCTCTGTATATAGATGCTTTTGATCGCTTTGGGATTGAACTGACTTCTATACAATAAACGTACTGTTTTATGAATAGGGATGCGACTTTGTCGCATCCCTATTCATTCTTTGCGGTAATCGTATCGTGATCGTTCATCCGTCGCTTTCCAAAAACGTAGACACACAAAGTGCTGATGCTTTTGTGGACGAGGGAATAGAGGGCTTCTTAACTGGAGGGAGCCGCCAAAGATACAATTTTGGCGGCAAAAACTTTCACAATAGTCTTTTCCATTATTATTTTAGAAAGTGTTACTTTTAACTAGAGACACCCCGTACAACGTGCAATAGTTCCCGTAATGATATCTTCGGGAACTTATACTCTTTGTAAAAAGTTATCTATTCTTTTCTTTCCAAGCAACAGCATTTTTCACTTAAAAATTGTGGGTTCACGACAGGCGATTATTCATAACAAGATAACCGAAAAAGCATGGCTAGAAATGACGAAGTCGTTTCTAGCCATGCTTGCTTATCGGTAATGATGTCTTGAATAGTTGGCCGAAAGCCAACCGGAACTAGTCCTGTGAAAAAGTGGTTTTCAAGCCTTTGTTTAATTACAATTTATGCAAGTAAATGATTAATCAACAGAAGTGTTCATAAACTCCACTTTATTTTTTATCTTTTTCAAATAACACGATTAATGCAGGAAGTAGAATTCCACGGATTACAAATGTATCTAAAAGAATTCCTACTGCTACGATAAATCCAAATGTAAACAACAATTGAATCGGTTGCGTCATAAGTACAGCGAAGGTAGCTGCAAGTAAGATACCCGCGGAAGAAATAACTCCACCTGTATTTGCAACCGCAATTTGAACGGCTTCTTTTACCGAGTGTTTTTTACGCTCTTCTATAAATCTTGAGATTAAAATAATATTGTAATCTATCCCGAGTGCCACTAAGAAAACAAACGAGTACAGCGGAACTCGATTACTAATCGTATCCAGATCAAAGAATAAATTAGCCAAGAACATTCCTAACCCTAATGCCGCCAAAAATGACAGTAAAATGGTTCCCATCATATAAATAGGCATCTTAAATGATTTTGTTAAGAAAATGAGCATGATAAATATGAGGATTGTTTCAAATAACACAATGACTAATAAATCACGATCGTTTACTGATCGATCATCTACTTTAGTTGCCGTCTCCCCAGCAAAATGTAATTCCCCATCTAGTTGACTATCCTGCACAAGGGTTGCAGCATTATCACGCATGCTTTCTAATGCATCCATTGATTCAACCGAGTAAGGATTTTCTTTAAACGTTAATTGGTACTGAACGGCTAACCCATCTCCTGATAACCCAGTAGAACGCACATTGTTTACCAATTCTTGTTTAGCTAGCATCTCCAGTAAACTTGCTTGCGCTTCAGGTGTAATTGCATTTTTTGATTCAAATAAAACAGTCGTTGGAGCAAGATCCCCTTTTTCAAATTCCTTTTCAATGACCTCATATCCTTCGCGAGAAGGCATATCACTTGGAAAGGATTTGATCGTATCAAATTCATATTCCAAATTGAACATATTTAAAGCGGATACCAATAAAAAGGCGAATACCGCCAAAGCAGAAAAAATGGGCTTCTTCACAGTAAATGCGCCAATTCTGTTCCACAAAGCATTCGTTTTTACTTCTGTCTCTCCAAATTTCGGAACTTTAGGCCAAAATGATTTCCTTCCGAAAAGTGTAAATAATGCAGGGATTAACGTTACCGTTGCTAACATAATAACGAACATTGTCGTTCCAAAGATTGGGGCAAAGTTACGATAGTCACCAAACTCCGCAAAAAATAGAACAAGCATGGCAGCAAGTACAGTTCCACCGGCGAAAAATACCGGGATTCCCGTTTCACGCATCGCCCACTTCATCGCGTCATATTTGTTTTCATAGTTTTTCAGCTCTTCTCGATAACGAGAGAAAACAAATAATGAATAATCAATTGTGGCGGCAAATAATAAGATGGACATAATAGATGTCGATTGACTTGCTAATTCTAACCCCGCTTTCCCAAACAAACCTAATATTTGGTTCACTACTTCATAGACAAATGCCGTAGCTAATAAAGGAATCAAAGCAAGTAGCGGCGAACGATAAATGACGATCAATAAAATCAAAATAATTCCGACCGTTGATAAAATTAATACGAGATCGGCTCTAGAAAATAAATTTACGGTATCAATAGCAATTCCTGCAGGACCGGTCATGTAAACCGTCATACCCGTTTGGTCTTGTATGATTTCCTTTACCTTCTCTACACTTACCTCTAATTCTTTCGTATCTAACGATGGATCAAAACTTAAAGGGATAACCGCTGTCTCTTTATTTTCCGAGAAAAAACTAGCAAGAGCCTGTGGTGGCAAACTACTGAAAGGCAGCATTTCTTTTAGCCCATTAATTTCAGCGGCACTTACATCATCAAGTACCTTACCAATCACTTCCATCTTGATTTCTCCATTTTCGGATTGCAGAACAAGAATACCTGGAATACTTTCAGCATCCTTAAAATGCTCATCAATATTCTCTTGAGCAATGACAGATTGAGCATCTTCCGGTAGAGATTGAACACTCGACACTTTGTATTCACTTGCACTTGGAGCAAATACAGCCAACAATACGGTTATTGCTAACCAAGTTCCTAAAGTAATCCACATTCCTTTTTTCGTAGTGACAAAATCTGTGATGTGGCGTATTATCATCTTCATGATTTCACTCTCCAATAAAGCAAAGTTGGTGACACTAGTGTCACTTTCATAATCATAACATTAAAGGTGACACCTGTGTCAATTACTCATTTATGAACATACCGTGACATAATATTTCTTTTATTGAGGCAACCCATTCTTCTTCTGGAATACCGAAATGATTTGGTATTGCAATCGTTTGAAAAATCATTCCCAATAAAACCGCTGTCGGTAAATGACTTTTAATCACTTTCTCTTTCCTACCTAAATCGATAAATCCTCGGAATTGCTTATACATCCGGACATAATACTCACTTAGTCTAGACTTATTATCTTCCATTGCTCTTGCTGGATTACCCTGGATCTGTCTAATGATTTCTAAGATATGGTTACTATTATTATACTGAAAAATAAAATCAATTAGCATATGAAATTGAGTTTGAAAATCTCCCTCTTTATCAAGTGTATTAAACTCCTTTAGAAAATAGTTCATCTCAAACGTAAGAAATTCTGCTATGAGCTCATCTTTATTTTCATAATACTTATATATACTTCCTCTAGATACACGTAAACTGCCTGCCAATTTACTAATCGTAAACGAGTCATAGCCATCTCTGATGAATATCACTTTAGCAGCATTAAACAACTCTGTATCAGTAAACTTCCGTTCCCTTGCCATATACTACTCACCTCACGCCTTACTTTCCTATCTAGTATTGTACATAATATCTTCATGCTAAACTATCCTTAAACAAGCACTTCCGAGGATATTACTTCAAAAATTTGTTCATTTATGATAAAGTCAATGAAGACTCAAATTGAAGCGAGAAGATAAAAATGACACAACCTTCATTTAAAACTATATTTTTTTATAAAATACAAAACCTCGACTGGAAACAGTCGAGGTTTTTTGTTGCTTAAGGGAAAGTATTTTTCTCATAGGTTATCTGTACAACACCAGTTTCAAAATAAAGAAACCAGAACGGAGCGAACTAAGTGGATAACCAAAAGTATAATGATCTTAAATTAGGTGAACGCGGAGCAATTATTAGCATTGTCGCCTATATATGTCTTTCCATTATAAAATTAATCTTCGGTTATTTAAGTGACTCTGAAGCTTTGAAGGCAGATGGTTTAAACAATGCGACTGATATCATTGCTTCGATTGCTGTTCTCATAGGATTACGCTTTTCACAAAAGCCCCCTGACAAAGACCATGGTTATGGCCATTGGAAGAGTGAAACAATCGCCTCCATGGTTGCGTCATTTATTATGCTCGCAGTCGGTATTCAAGTATTGAATGGAGCGATTACTTCCATATTTGAGACAGGTAAAGAATCTCCCCATATCGGTGCTGCCTTTGTAGGTATTTTCTCTTCACTTGTCATGTATTTTGTTTATCGTTATAACAAAAAATTAGCGGAAAAAATTAATAGCAAGGCAGTCATGGCTGCTGCAAAAGATAACATTTCAGATGCTTGGGTAAGTATAGGTACAGCTATAGGTATATTTGGTTCACAATTAAATATGCCATGGCTAGATACGTTAACCGCCATTATTGTTGGGCTTTTAATATGCAAAACAGCTTGGGATATCTTTAAACAGGCCTCCCATGAACTTTCAGATGGGTTTGATGTGAAAAAAATTAAACTTTATCGTGATGTAATCAAAAATGTCGAAGGGGTTAAAGGATTAAAAGATATTAAAGGCAGGAACTATGGCAATAACGAAGTAATCGATGCGATAATTATTGTCGATGCCTCATTGAACATTCAAGAAGCCCACGATATTGCGAGCCGTGTTGAGAAAGTGATGATGGATGATTACGGAGTATACGATGTTCATGTCCATGTAGAACCTGAGTTAATTATCAAATAAATGGTATCAGGTACCAGCGTTCAATTTAACGAGAACGCTGGTATTTCTTTTTATAAGGTGCCAATACGATTGAGTGACTGTGTACTACGCATCAATTGATTAGGAAATACCTCTTCAAAAAATAGAAAATGCAGCATCGAGCACTTCTTCGAATGATTGACTGGGTTCATAAACTAATTTCGTTAACAGTCCATCAAAAATTGCCAAAAACGCAATTGTGCACTCTTCCTTCGAACAATTTGTCTCCAGTTGACTAAAAAACCAATAAAATCTCTTGTTTCACTACATGTAAATACGTATGGTATTTGGATACAATAAAATTTTGTAATGCGAACGGCACCATGAAAGCAGTAATTTGCAAAAATGTTACATTAGGCTGTTGTTGAACATGTACCTTCAATTCTTGTAAGAATGTGTATAAATGATCTTTAGCAGAGAGCTCTTTATCTTGCTGGAAAAAATGTTCTACATACTCGATTTCTTGTGCGATCACTTCTGTATAAAGTTCCATGACTAACTCCTTCTTAGAAGGATAGTGATAGGAAAGTGACTGTTTTTTATACCGAGCTCTGTTGCAATATGTGCCATTTTAACGCCTTCATAGCCCAATTTATTAAAGTGCAGAATCGCCACTTGCTTGATATGAATAATTCGCTGCTACAAAATCCTGCACCATGTACTAAACGTATCGCCATTAATACCTCTATATTAGGTGCTAAATAATAAGCGCCTGTTGTTAATGTAGAAATTACTCTGCTTGTTTTAAAATACTTCTAAGAATGGATCGTATAATTTTGCTGGGTTTACTTATAAGTTGCATGCTAATTTGATTCTGAAAGTGAGATTCTATATAACTTATCGTCATTCTCCTGGGGATCGCCACGCCCATCTGTATTATTGGTGATGAAATAAAGGTAGTTATCTTCAATTAGCACATCCCGAATTCTGCCGAGTTCAGTGATGACTTCCCATTGTTCACCTGTTTCAGGATTGAATCCTAGTATTGCCGTTCCTCTTAATGCCGCCACATACAACTTGCCATTATAATAGCCCATTCCAGATGGGGCCCAGGTTGTTTCATCTCCGGAAGTGAATAGCGGTGAAACCATACCTTCTTGTTCCTCACGGCCTTCAATAGTCGGCCAGCCGTAATTTTGACCGCCTTCTATTTGATTGATTTCATCATTTGCAGAGTTACCGTGCTCGCTTGCATATAGCGTACCGTCAGGCGACCAAGCAAGCCCTTGAGAATTTCGGTGCCCATAACTATAGATGTAAGAATTTTGAAATGGGTTATCACTTGGAATAGACCTATCAAGATTCATTCTTAAAATTTTCCCACCTAATGAATCGGTGTCTTGTGCTAGTCCAGGCTCAGATGCATCACCCGCCGTTGCGTACAGTTTTCCGTCAGGTCCAATTTTAAGTCTGCCCCCATGATGATAGGAACCACTTGGGATTTTATCAAGAAGCAAATTCTCTTCCCGCCAACTATTATCTTCTAAGCGGAGTGTAATCATACGGTTAAATTGTCCGGTAGTGTCTCGATACGTATAATACGCATAAGCTAGATTCGATTCCTGAAAGTCCGGGGCTAACACAAATCCTAATAACCCTGCCTCTGAAGCTGTCGCTAGTTCTTTCTCTAGTTCTACGCTTTGCCGTTCCATCTCTCCATTTTCTATTTTCACGATACTTCCTGTTCTTTCAGTCAAATAGAAGATACTGCCAACTTCGGCAATAGACCAAGGAGCCTCGAGATTTTCTGCTACTACTTGTTGCTGATTTTCTTGCTGAGCTATAGTCATTTTCTGCTCATCCTTAAGATCTTGTTGTCCTTTTTTAGAACAGCTGGCAAGTAGCAGTATTGCAAAGAAAGATATCGCTAAAAATTTTTTCAACCTCAATCACCTCTACCTTTCATGCTGTATTTTCCCTATGTCTTGGCTAAACACTTTGAAGTTTGTTTAAGGTACTTAGTGAATAATGGCCAATCAACAGATTTGTTATTTTAAAACACAAAGCATTTCCAGCTGTTTCTTAAACAGTAGGAAATGCTTGGTGTTTTGTAAGTAATTATTTATTCGGATGTGAATTCTGGCTCATCCTTGCCCATTTCCACCTTTAAAGGATAATCCTTTAAAAACCACTCATCATGGCTGTTAAAATAAAAAGTAACTCCTTCTACTACATCCTTAATGCCTACATCTCCATCTTCTCCAATGGATAATCCTAAAAAATAATTAGGATGTGTAGTTGGTATTCCGCCATATATTTTGATGAAAAATTTAACAAAATCGCCTTGTGCTAAATCCAGTTCTTCTATATACCATTTGGCGGCTTCCTTACTTACGGAAAAATTCATATTGTCATCCCACTTTCTTTAGTATTTTCATTTGTAAACCTACTTCTGAAGACTGAATACCACTCTAATACATAATACGCATAGCTTATTCGTCGTAAATCGGATCCATATTGACAAATGATCTATGATAATTAAGCATGCCTTTGATTTGCTTAATATTTATTCTTTCACCCGCTAAATAGCGATTAAAATCAAAGATAACCGGCATTCGATTGCCACCAATGGCAAACAAGGCCTTCCTGTCTCTTGGAATATACGCAGCTGTGTGTATTGTTCCGGCAGAGGCATCATATTTACTAGAAAATATCTCTTTTTCTTGATCGTTCAATAGCTGATATGCCCTATAGACATCTAGATCAACATTACTTTGACTTTCTAATTCTTTCTGTCTTCTTATTGAGTCGTCTGTACGATAACGATTTTCTTCCGTTAATACTTCAAAATGATTCGTACTTATATTGGACTTCCTCACTTCCACCTTTCTTGGTGAAGCTTCTACAACAAATGTTTCGCCACTCGGATCTATTAGGACATAACTAAATGATGTTCGATGGGGAATTTCCTTTAACAAAGTGATGGCTTCCTCTACATTCGCACACGTCTCTAAAATAATTCGGCCAATCATATTACAAACAAAGCCATCATCTGAGCCGATCCGATTAATAAAATTATAGCCCATTGCCAGCCCTTTTTCATTCATTCCATCCGTGCGTCCTGTTATTTGCATGGAAGGACCTATCGTCGCATATCCCGTATCTGTTGGCTGATAAATGATATACCGTCCTTCGTAGTAACCGGGATGGCTATCATAATTTCGAATAATAAATTCGGATCCCGTTAAAATAGAGCATCCTCCATCGTCCAGTTCAGCGCATCTGCTAACCCCTGTAGCTCATCCAGCATACTCGGGAGAAACTTGGTGAATAGTTGAATCGCTTCTTGTTCATTTATCGTAAAATGACGTCTTCTCTTTGCGGCCCATTGTTTTTCACGGTTATACAAGATAGGAGACTCCTTTAACAGCTCGCCTTGCATATAACCAAAATCATAATGATTTCCTTTAAATTGAATAACGTCGCTGTAAAAATGCTTCATCTGTACAACCTCCCTGCTATATTGTAGAAAGCCTACAATCCCGATGATTTAGCCTCTTTTTCCAAAAGGGGATCCCATGATAATAAAGTCTTCTTACTCGAATTATCCTTTACCCTTTAACATCATTTTACCATGAACAGAGAGCTCCACCGAGGAATCTGCACCCAAAGCTACCACTGTAACTCCTATGCCTGTAGCTTGCCGGTTTATTAGTTGTTTTAAATAAAAAAACGTGCAAGTACCTTCGCAATTCTAGTTGCGTTTGTACTTGCACAAAAATAGTTAGTTTATCGTACAGTTTTTAATGCACCGCTCCAAGCAAGAACTTGGTCAAGCATGGCGTTTGCGTTGTCTGCATGATAATCAGCAGGTTTGAACTTCTGCTGAATTAAGTTAAATCCCTAAATAAATACGATTCCCAGAAGGATCACTGGTGACAAAAGAACCGTTTTCTTCTGTCACAGATGCACCAATACTCTTCAACTGATCGATAACATTATCCCTTGCTACCTCATCTGCTAAAACGACTGTAAACGATTCCAGGCCAACACTATTTACAGGTGGTGTAGGAGCCCCAACCCCAGCCCAAGTGTTTAGAGCAATTTGATGATGATATTTACCAGTAGCGATGAAAAGTGCTTGATCGCCGTAGCGATTTACCACCTCGAAGCCAAGCCCCTTACAATAAAACTCTTCAGTCTTTCTTAATTCAGATACATGTAAGTGAATATGTCCCATGACGGTGCCGGCTGGTAGACCTTTCCACGACCGCTGTTTACCATCAGATAGCAGGGCTTCAAAATTCAATGGGTCCACCGCCATTGCCACTTCACCGTTACTCCAAATCCACTCAGAAGGATCGCGATCTATATAGATTTCAATGCCATTTCCATCTGGATCTTTGACATATAATGCTTCACTTACAAGATGGTCTGACGAGCCATATCGCAAACCTATCTCCTGAAAATGATGCACGATTTCCGCTAAATCAGAGCGTTCAGGTAGAAGAAGGGCAAAATGATATAAGCCCGTAGTGTTTCCTTGCCTCGGAACAACATTTTCTGGTTGCTCAATTGATAACACACTCGTTTTGCCATCTGTTGTCAGTTTAACCGTCTGATCAGTTTGCTCTAAAATTTGAAAGTCGAGAACTTCCTGATAAAACGTAAGTGAACGATCTAAATCTTGTACCTTAATGTTTACGTGGCCTACAAAAGTATTTGGCTTACTATGAAATTTCGTATTTGTTGTCCCCATTTTCATTTCTCTCCCTCTTCACCAAAAAATTTATTATCTAATGAGAAAGAAGTGCTGTTTGCAATTGCAAGAAAAATGGCTATAGCAAGTAGTGCTACTTCCAATTCATACCCTGCCAGTTGACCATCACCAAGAAATCCCGCTGGGAGTTTCACTGTGAAAATTGCCACCAGCATAATAACCGCAAACAATACAGAAATAATTCGTGTTCCCATCCCAAGTATTAACATAATACCGCCAATTAACTCTATAATTGCGACAGCGTAAGCTAAAAACCCTAAAATACCCAGGCTTTCGAAATAACCAACCGTATTCCCTATGCCCCCTTGAAATTTGGATAATCCGTGAATGAAAAAGGTAATACCTAAAATCACTCGTAAAACAACTACACCTGCATCATTTCTTTTCATATTCTTTTCTCTCCTTCATTTTTAGTTACTTTATGTAACTAACTTCATATTATAAATTAACTATCGTCAAGTAATAAAATTGCATATTTTTCAACTCGGCATGTTATCTTCTTCTTTTAAAGCAGTAAACCCAGAGGAATGTGGCTTCATTGGCAATGCTGCGAGATGAATTTCAATATAAGGCTGTAAGGGGAAAGCGGAATCCTCTTCTCATTTTTTTGAACAAAGGGTGAACGAAACAGCAAATATCCCATAAAAACGCTAAAATCAATAAGGCTTAAGTTCAGCTGATTTTCACATTCGTGCTATTATTGAGTAAGGTAAAGAAAAGAGGAATTTATGTTGAAACTAACAAATGAACTAGACTATAGCCGATTGAATCTTCTAAAAAAAGAAGTGACGAGATTCATGCTAGCTTATAAATTTGCATTAGACGAAGTAAGCACCAAAATCAATATCTTAGAAGAAGAATTTCAATTGATACACGAATACAACCCTATTGAACATATTAATACTCGTTTGAAAACACCAGAAAGCATTATACAAAAGGCGCTTCGTAAAAATATCGGACTTTCCATGTCTTCCATAAAGGAAAACATTCGAGATATCGCAGGGATTCGTATTAACTGTTCCTTTAACTCTGACATTTATAAACTAAGTGAAATGATTCAAAAGCAACAGGATATTGAAGTGATTGAGTATAAAGATTACATACAAAATCCGAAGCCTAATGGTTATCGGAGTCTCCATTTGATATTAAAAATTCCTGTGTTTATGTCTGATCGGGTGGAGCACGTCTTCGTTGAAATGCAAATTAGGACAATTGCTATGGATTTTTGGGCAAGCCTGGAGCATAAGATTTTTTATAAATTCGACAAATCTGTCCCTGAAAAAATGATAACAGAATTGAAAGATGCAGCAGAATCTGCCAATGAATTGGATCAAAAAATGGAGAAACTCCATAAAGAAATCAATGAAATTAAACGAATGGACGAAGAGTTTACTCCAAATCTTTTTAATGAAAAGAAAGAATTCAATATCCCGCTAAAATTCCTGGAAATGATGAATGAAAATAGTAACTAGAAGACGATACGTATGAAAATGGTAGGCTCGACTGGGCCAAAAAATAGATGTACACAATACGCACCGTGAAAAAGCCCCTAAAAATCTAAAGGCAACATTCACTCAAATTGGATTGAGTGAATGTTGCCTTTTCCATCATAATGTATAGGAGTTGCCGTCATCGGGTGCTAATAACTCCCACCTATTCATAGTTGAACAATTTGTTACTAGAATCAGTTCTAAATCCCGCTAGCAGACCTTGCATAAGCACTAAATCAACTTCATCATTTAACTAAACTTGCTCCATTCATTTTAACTTAACTCAGCAAATGTGTTTGTACTAAAAGCGAAGTGTCAGCTACAGAAGTTTCCTACTACTATAAGTGGTAGTTTGAATGCTAGATATGCCTTCAAATTCAGTGGGATCCAAACCCTGGCTGAATGAGGTTAACATGCGTTGTTAGCCCAAGAATTACACTTCTACACGTTGAAAAAATTGTGGTAAGTGCTCTTTATGTGCTTCTAGCATTTCATCTAAAATGGCTTTGCCTACTGTATCTGATGGAACAAGAGGATTGATAGTCATGGCAAGCAGTGCTGTATCATAGTTTCCTGTCACTGCCGCCTCAGCTGCTACCCGTTCAAAAGATTTTATTTGCTGTACCAAACCTTGAACTGCAACTGGTAAATCTCCACTAATGATTGGCTTTGGTCCTTCTTTTGTAATTATACAGCTGACCTCAACAGCGGAGTCAAACGGTATACTAGCAATGGCCCCATTATTAATGGTATTAACGGGCTGAATGTCTCGCTTATCGTTATAGATTGATGAAATTAAACGTACAGCCGCGTCACTATAATAGGCTCCACCTCTTTCCTCTAGCTGAGGTGGTTTAACCGCCAAGTCCTGATCCTTGTACAGCTCGAACAATTCTTCTTCCAGTTTCTTCACAACTTCTGCTCTCGTTGTTCCATTTTTAAAGTTTTCTAGCTCTTTTTGCAGCATTTCATCTTTTTTATAGTAGTACAGGTGATAGGGGCAAGTGAGGGCATTTAGTGCACGTATAAATTCTGGCTCCCAGCCTTGTCCTTCGACGTTTTTAACAAAGCTACTATTTTCCGGATTCGCTAACAGCTCAATGACTTTTTCCTTTACACTCACTCCATCTAGATAGACATCTAATCCGTATACCATATGATTTAAACCAGCGAAATCGATACGTATACGTGAATGATCCACGTCTAAAAGCTTTGCAACCCCCATCTCGATGCCGATTGGAACGTTACATAACCCAACGATTTTCTTATGATCTGTATACCTAAGAACAGCCTCTGTTACCATGCCGGCAGGATTCGTAAAGTTGATTAACCATGCGTCCGGACAGAGAACTTTAATATCTTCAATGATATCTAAAATGACCGGAATCGTACGCAATCCCTTCAATAGTCCACCTGGTCCATTTGTTTCTTGTCCAAGTACACCATGGCTTAAAGGAATTCTTTCATCCTTTGCACGAGCATCCAGCAAGCCTACACGAAATTGCGTCGTAACAAAATCGGCATCCTGTAAAGCAGCTTTTCGATCGAGTGTTAAATGGACTTGAATGGGCAGACCTGCTTTTTCTATCATTCTTTTTGCGAGGTTTCCCACGATTTCTAATTTTTCCTTACCCGCTTCTATATCCACCAACCACAATTCCCTTACAGGCAGTTCATCGTATCTGTTAATAAACCCTTCAACTAATTCCGGAGTATAACTTGAACCTCCACCAATCGTGACAATCTTAATCCCTTTACTCATTGGTCATCCTCCTAGAAAACTTATTTATAATGCTTATACTAGGGCAGAAAGAGCCAATAAGATATAGTGTAGGAGGCGTTAGATTTGTTTTTTAATGAAAGGTATTTGTTTCGTTAAAGTAACACTGTGTTTCTCATTTGATATATAATAGAAGTTGGAAGAAAGCGAACAACTGACGAGGGGTGAATAGCTTTTGTTTACAAACGAAGTAATCACAACGTTCAATGATCTTGAAATGCTACTTTATAAATACATCATGGAGAATAGAGAAAAGGTTGTTTATATGCGGATACGGGACCTTGCAGACGAAGCGCATGTTTCCACTTCAACGATTATGCGGTTTTGTAGAAAATTAAATTGCGAAGGTTTCTCAGAATTCAAAGTAAAACTTAAGCTTTTAATTGATGAAAAAAAGCCTAACCCAGCTATAAAAAGCAACGAGTATATCGTCGCAGAATTTTTAGAGCGGACTCAAAATAAGAAATTCATGTCGAAGTTAGAGGATGCAGCGGATGTTATTTCTAAAACAGAGACAATCATTTTTATCGGATTTGGTAGTTCAGGAACGTTCGCTGAATATGGTTCTAGGTATTTTTCAAGTGTAGGTAAGTTCTCTATGTATATAAAAGATTGGTTTGTGCCCATTCATACCGACTTGAATAGCAGTATCACAATTGCTCTTTCTGTTTCAGGAGAAAGTTCTTTTACGCTGTCACATGTTCAAAAGTTAAAGGAGCAAGGTAGCAAGATTTTAAGCATTACTAACAATGAACAATCTGCTATTGCTAAACTATCTGATATCAATATTTCCTATTATGTGACGGAGGAGTGGATTGGGAGTATGAATGTCACCACACAAATTCCTGTTGTATTTATTTTGGAGGAAATGGCACGGAAGGTGTATGGAATAAATAGGAAGTAAAAATAACTTAAAGGCGACCACAGTCACTCAAACAAAAATCCTTCACCTGGGGCAATAAAACGTGACATAGGCTACAATTAGTTCTTGATACATACAAAAAACTAAATGGATGCTCGTCGATAAACTTTTCTACTGAGACAAGTGATATTAGTGTAATCATAGCTTTTCCTTTTACTTTTTTCTTCACTTCTATTTTCCATCTTTTATAAGGTAGGAAGGAGACTTACTCCATTTCTCCCTCCCCATCAAGCATGCTCTACCATATTTATTGCACTATAACCATTTTGAATTAGGAATTGACAGTCAGGAAGCATTATTTGAAATTATATTCAGTAACAATTTTTTCTCTTCCTGTTACTAAATCATTAAAGTATTCATAAAGATTAATGCCTAGGTAAGATCCAGAGATATTAAATACAGTCGTATATCCTAAGTTTCTCAGCGCAATAACCATGTTATAGCTTCGCTGCCCAGAGCGGCAATGGATATAAACTGGCTTATCTTTCGGTATTTCATCCAAACGATTTCTAAATTCACTTAGTGGAATATTAATAGCTGTTTTTAAATGTCCCGCCTGATATTCATTTTGCTCACGAGCATCAATAATAAAAGCATTATTCTCGACTAGTTCGCGAACTTGTGAAACTTTCACTTCGCTATATCTTCCGTATAGTTGGTTCAAAGCAACTAATGCCGCATGATTGACAACGTCCTTCGCCGTACCTAGCATTGGGGAGTAAGTTAATTCTAGATCTTTTAGATCTTCCAATGTTCCATTCATCGTAATCATTGTTGCGATCACATCGATACGTTTATCGACATTGCCTTTCCCAATCGCTTGCGCACCCAAGATTCTACCTGTAGGTATTTCATACACTAACTTAAAATGCATGACATTACTATTTGGCATTAACCCTACTTTGTCACCAGGTATGACATAAACAGAATCATAACTAAAACCCGCAGCTTCAGCTGTTCTTATGTTTAAACCCGTTGATGCCGCATTTAAGTCAAACAGATGAATAGAAGATGATCCGATCACACCTAGGTTACGGCTTGGCGTACCATAAATATGGTCGGCTACCGCTCTTGCTTGTTTTTGAGCTGGTCCGGCTAAAGTTAGGCGTGTTGGCTTAGAAATGAGGCGATGAAATACTTCAATGGCATCTCCAACTGCATAAATATCGGAATCACTTGTTACATAATTGGCATTTACTTTTATTGCACCCGTTTCACCAATTTCTAAACCAGCCTTTTCTGCTAGTTGCGTTTCAGGTTTTACACCTATCGCTAAAATAACTGCCTGAGCTGCGATTTTTTTACCAGATTGTGTTTCAATAAAACCTTCACCAATTTTGGCTAAACCATCATTCACGATGAGGTTTACACGATGGTCAATCATTTCCTTATGAAGGATTTGAGCCATATCATAATCAAATGGTGTCATGATTTGATCGGCAAATTCTACTAAGGATACGTTATAATTAGCTAAGCGAAGGTTTTCTGCCACTTCAACGCCGATAAACCCTCCACCAATTACTGCAACATCTTTGATAGACTTTTCTTTTATATAACCATTTAACTGTTGAATATCTACCACATTTCGCACTGTAAATACATTCGGATTATTTATGCCCTCAATCTTATTAGGACGTATTGGTGCTGCACCTGGAGATAAGATTAATTTATCATAAGCCTCTTCGTAAAACTTCTCAGTTGCCAAATCCTGAATCGTAATTGTTTTTTCCTCACGATTAATCTTTATCACTTCGCTATTCACTCTAGCTTCAATATTGTAACGTTTCTTAAAAGTTTCCGGATTCATCAATACCAAAGATTCACTATTTTCAACGACTCCACTTAAATAATACGGTAATGAACAGTTGGAAAAAGATACATGCGGTCCTTTATCAAACATGATGATTTCTGCATGTTCATCTATTCTACGTACTCTTGCAGCAGCAGATGCTCCACCGGCCACTCCACCAACTACTAAAATTCGTTTTTTCATGCGATTCCACACCTTTCAACTTTAGATTTATTCTGTCATGCGCTTGATATGACTTTGTTTCGACCATCGTTACCATTCCACCATATATTTATGTGGGTCTTAAAAGTTCCGAAAAAAATTCACCTAACTTCTCCTTCCCAAGCAAGCATTCCACCCTGCATGTTAACTACGTTATATCCGTGGCTTTCAAGGAATTGTGTTGCACGGCCACTTCTTCCTCCCGATTGACAAACCATGATATATTCCTTTGACTTATCCAATTCATGCATACGAAACTCCACTAATCCTAATGGAATATTCACAGCTCCCGGAATTTTCCCCGCTGTTACTTCATATACTTCACGCACATCGATAATAGTTAATGCCTTTCCTTCACTTATGAAAGACACTACTTCTTTTGCAGTCATTTCTTTCATTATAAAATCCTCCTTTTGTAAAAAAGCATTTGCTGATTCAAGTTATCTCCAGGCACTCATGCCACCTTTGACATTTGCTACTTTTGTAAATCCGATTTTCCTTAACACCTTACTAGCTTTTTGGCTTCTCATTCCACTTTGACAAATGACAATCACTTCTTTTTCCTTTGAAAGCTCCTGCTCCGCTTTTTGAGAAAGTTGATGAAGAGGAATATTTTTAAAACCTTTTATATGGTTTCCTTTAAATTCGCCAGGTGTTCGGACATCAATAAATTGCTTATTCTTGTGAATGAGTTCCTCTTTTAAATCAGTTGTTGATAGCTGTCTCACACCTTTTGTTGGTAGAGCACGCTGTATGGTGGAAAATAAGAAAATAGCAATAATGATGTAAATGACATAATCCAAATCTTTCATCTCCTTTACGGGTCTCGCTTTTCCCCCCCGCGGGTATTTACCTATTTTAAAAAATAAGATTAACCTTTTTTAAACCAAAACTTTAATACAACATTTTCTTCTTCATGTTTCAAAAGCTCATGTCCACCTGAGTTAGCCCATGCTGGAAAATCGCTTTTAGCCCTCTTATCCGTTGTATGAATCTCTAATATTTGACCAGCTTCAAGTTCATTTATAGCCATTTTGATTCCTCTACTTCATTTTACCCTTACCCCTATAGGTATACTACTAAATAAAAAAATGCTGTCAACCAAAAAATTCTTATCTGCTTTTTACAAGCAAGTTGACAGCCTCTTGAATGAGTTCATCCGTTTTTTCTCCACTTTTTTCGGCTTCTTGAACACATTCAACTAAATTTGAACTGACAATCACACCGATTGTTCGATCTACTGCTGAGCGAACAGCCGACAACTGCGTAATGACCTCTTTGCAATCTTTGTCTTCTTCCATCATTTTTAAAATCCCACGAAGTTGGCCTTCCATACGCTTGACTCTATTCTTCGTTTGATCATTGTATTCCATAGGTATTCGCCTCCACAACGCTGTTTTTTCTCGATGAGATTTACAACCAGTTAATATAAACTATCATTTTATACCTTGTTCATCAAAGAAGCACTAACAAATATTATTTTATACCCCTACAGGTATATTGTCAACACTGACAACTTTGCCTTTCCCTATAATTTAACTGTACTTAGTTGCCCACTATTTTTATTGATCTTCTGAATAAGACAACACCTATTGTCATGTGGCAATCAACGGATGTTGTTGTTTAATCTCTTTTATCGATAAATGTACAGCATAATTTCCATACTCAAGTATTTTATCCAGAAAAAGATTTAATTGCTCCTGAGAACTAACTTTTATTTTTATATGGTAACAGCCTTCTCCGTATACGTAAGCCCTACTTTCATTTCATCAACTAGTAGAGAGTAAGCTTTAATGACACCACTATCCTCAAGTTTTTTTATACGATTCCCTACCGCTTGTCCCGTCATATGAATTTGTTCCCCTAAGTCTTTCCATTGAATACGTGAATTTTGGGATAATAACCGAAGGATCTGAAAATCAATGTTATCAAGTTCCATAATAAACTCCTTTCACCATGAAATTTTTAAAGATCAAAGTGTTTCATCAACTTATCGATAAAAATCAATGTACGACTTATGATTATAGTGTAACAAAATACTATAAATGAGGTGGAGAATAATGAGCACAGCGCTAATTATTGTAGATATTCAAAACGACTATTTCTCGAATGGAAGAATGGAATTAGTTAATCCAGATCAAGCGGCTGCGAACGCTGCTAAAGTGCTTGAACATTTTAGAAAGAACAACAATGATAATATTTTTCATGTGCAGCATATCGCAGCTGATCCAGCACTAGGATTCTTCCTTCCGGATACGGAGGGTGCTGAAATACATGAAACTGTTCAACCTTTGGAAAACGAAAGCATTATCGTCAAACATTTCCCTAATAGCTTTTTACAGACTGAATTAGAAAGCAAATTAAAAGAAAAAGGAATAACTAAGGTAGTAGTTGTCGGTATGATGACGCATATGTGTATCGATGCAACAGTCAGAGCGTCTGTAGATCTTGGCTTTGAGACGACACTTATTGAAGATGCATGTGCGACAAGGGACTTATCTTATGGGGGTAAGGTCGTTCCAGCTGAACAGGTTCATTATGCGTTTGTTGGTGCACTTAACGGTATGTATTGTGCTGTAACTTCGACAGAGGACTTCTTGCAATAAGAAACGCAATTTGTAAAAGGCATTTGGGAATGATCTAATTCTCAAATGCCTTTTACTTATTTCGTTATCCGAATACAATCATCGGAAAGTAGCTGGATAACGCTAATTCTTTTTTAGTGTGATTTATATAGTTTCAGCGTCCTTTACCACCACATCTAATTTACCTGTTTCCGGGTCAATTACTAGGCCGTGGACAGGCGTTCCAATTGGGAGAAGGGGATGTTTCTTAATCATATTCACGCTATTACGAACGCTATCTTCTACATTTTCAAAACCTTTTAGCCATTCCTCAATATTAATGCCAGCAAACTCCAATGTGTCAAATGTTTGTTGAGAAATTCCACCTTCTTGCATTTTCTTAATCGTCTCAAGTGAATTTATATTGTTCATGCCACACCCATGATGCCCGATTACACAAACCTCACTTGCTTTTAGTTCATACAATGCCACGAGAATACTTCTCATAGCACTGCCAAATGGGTGGGAAATAACGCCACCCGCATTTTTGATAAGTTTAGCATCCCCATTACGCAAATTCATCGACTGGGGCAAAAGTTCAATTAATCTTGTATCCATACAGGTGACAATCACCATTTTCTTGTTTGGAAACTTTGTTGTATGGAACTCCTCATACTTTTTGTCTTTCACAAATTGTTCATTGTATTCTAAAATACTATTAATCATCATAAAAATCTCTCCTCACTTCATATTTTTGCGGTATTAGCAAATCCGTTTTATCAAATTCCTTTACGACAACTTCCAAGTAAGAATAACTAAAAAATAAATGAATTGTCAAATAGTTATTACATTTCACTTTCAATACTTATTGCATTTAGCATACGGACTACTGGGTCAAATGCCAAAAATCTAACTTCATTTTAATGGTTTGCCTATCATTCGCTAGTTACCTACAAGTTAATTGATTGATTCACTAAAACCTTAACCTTGAACTAAGTCGAAATTTGTGTATAATCGATGGTAATTGCATAAGCAAAATGTTTTCTAGGGTTCCGTAACGAATCTGTTAGTCTGGTCCGAGAGAAAACTCATAGCTCTGCTATGCCACGGAAGGATAAAAGCCTGGGAGAAACTGTTTAACAGTTGTCTCTTGGGCTTTTTTTGTTGTTTGGGTAAGAATAAAATTGGAGGTGTTGTTTGCATGAATGCAAACTGGGTGAAAGTGATTATCGCTGCTTTTTTTGAAGTTTTTTGGGTCATTGGGTTAAAACATGCGGATGACTTTTGGACTTGGACTGGAACAGTTATTGCAATTATCGTTAGTTTCTACTTAATGATTATGGCTGGCAAAGAACTACCTGTTGGTACTGTCTATGCAGTATTTGTAGGTCTAGGCACTGCCGGAACCGTATTTTCGGATATCTTATTTTTTGGCGAACCGTTTCAACTCGCAAAAGTGCTGTTAATTTTGGTTTTATTGGCAGGGGTAATTGGTTTGAAATTAGTGACAAAAGATACCGTTGAAGAAGGAGTTGAATCTTAATGGCTTGGGTTTTTTTAGTTGTAGCAGGGTTATTTGAAATGTTTGGTGTATTGATGATCAATAAATTGCACAAAGATCGAGATTGGCAATCAGTGCTATTACTCATTCTCGGCTTTGGCGCAAGTTTTATTTTTCTTGCATATGCCATGAAAACACTACCGATGGGGACTGCATATGCCATTTGGACAGGAATTGGTGCATCTGGTGGAGCAATATTAGGCATGATTTTTTATGGTGAATCAAAAGACTGGAAAAGACTCATTTTTATAGCCATGGTATTGGGCGCAGCAGTTGGTTTAAAGCTTGTCTCGTAGATAAAGGTGACTGTGCACTACGAAATTTATAATAGAAAGATTGTTTAGGTGCCTTAATTATTATTTTATCGGTCCTTTAGTAATCTCAGTATGCTTAGGATTAATAGCAAAGATTTTTGCGTTGACGTCTGCAACTCCAAAGCCAGCTAGTCTTTTCGTGTGCATATCTAGGTATTTTTCAGCTGTTTCTTTTGTTTCGAAAATATAAATTCCGCCAGCTTCACTTGTTTCGGGGCTTTCTGTCCAAATCTTCCACATAAATCCGTCTTCTTCGTTGATGCTTTTTGCTAAATCAGTAAATGCCTCAGCCATTTCGTCTCCGAATGGTCCATTCATTTTAAAATCCACCTGTAATACGTGTGCCATAGTCATTCTCCTTTATTTGCTTATTTTGTAGTTGCGAAATAGAATTCCCCTAAAATTTCCTTCGCCTCATAGCTATTTGGTGCAAGCTCGTTTTCAATAAAAGAGTGAACCTCTGATTGTTCAACATCGTACATGACTTCAATTTCTTTAGAAAATAGCATTTTTTCTTTTTCAAGCAAGCTAGAAACAGATGGCTGCTGTTTTGGGTGTAGTGCTTCCACATTTAGAACTTGTTTTAATCCATCAACATAGTATTCAAACGGGCGTCCACCAACAATTTTCACACCTTTATTTTCTTCATTCACCATGATAATTGTAGGAAAACCTCTGGCACCTAGGTTTCTAACTAACGCAAAGTCCTCATTCAATAATTGTTGTCCGATTGGTTGTTGTTCAGCTTCATTTACAATCTCTTCCCCATCAAGACCCATTTTATCGACGATTTCAATCAGTACGGATTGATCTGAAATGTTTTGATTAAATACGAAAAGTGCTTCTCTGGCACGACGCAAGTATTCAAATGCTGTCGCATCGCTATGATTTTTTTGGATTACTTTAAATACACGAGAGGCTGGATAAGAGGATTGAACTGGATTATCAATCATTAAACTACCATCAATTGGCATTCTCGAGTGTTCTCCAACTTCTCTCCAGTGACCCGCAACGTCGGCTGGTTTATGAATTCCGTTCGCAGGATCGATAGGTCCATCATGCCATTTCTCCAGCAAACCACCCATAACCGTGTGAAGGTTAAAATAATGACCATATTGCTCTGTAAAGCGACGGAATGTCGGTTCAATTGCCCAACAATGAGAACAGATAGGGTCCGTCACATAGTAAAGTTTAATATTTTTTTCTGGTTGATTGAAATCAATGATTTCCATTTCCTCTTCCCCTGCTACTCCACATACACCTGTTTCTAAATCACACATCATATTATTATTGTTCTTCAATTTATTTTCCCTCATTTCTCTAGAATAAACGAGAGAAATGAAGTAAAGTTCTTATCCCTCGCTTTTGATTATTGATTGGAATTATTATCTAATCGTTTTCAATGCAGTAGACCAAGCTACGACCTCATTCAACATTGTTTGAACGGTTTCTTCATGAAACGGTGCTGGTTTAAAGGTGCTCATTTCTTCAAAATCAGTAAAAAGACTGAGTGCCGGCTGAGTGCCTACCGTCGCCACTTTTGGTACAGTTAGAATTAACCGCAAATTGTTAGCTGCTGTAACGCCAAGAGTAGAACCATAACTTACAATTCCGGCTGCTTTATTATTCCACTCGACATATAAATAATCGATGGCATCTTTCAATCCTGAAGTAACAGCTTTGTTATATTCCGGTGTGACAAAAACAAACCCGTCAAGCTCACTAATTTTTTCAGACCAAACTTTCGCTTCTGGTGCTTGATAATCCTGTGACATAATTGCAGGGATAGGTTCATTAAATTTTGGTAGGTTATAATCTTTAATATCTACCAATTCAAATTCAGCATCTGTTCTTTGATCAGCAATGGATTTCACCCATTCTGCGACTTGTATGTTTACTCGAGAATCTCGAGTACTCCCAGTGATAACACCAATTTTAACCATTACAATTCCTCCTAATGTGTATTGCAAAGCATGCTTATTAAACATTGCTTTGAAAGTTAATTATTTGCTTTACAATTGAATTGTAGACCATAATTAAAAGTATCAACACCAATAATCTATTGGAAATGTCGTTTATACAACACATTGAAGAATTTGTTTGAAAAGTAGGAGGGAGATTAACATGTCACAATTAAAGACTGATCCTCGAGTTCAACGTACCCGCAAATTAATCATGGATTCTTTTATGGAACTTTCAGGCGAAAAAGAATTTAAGGATATTACCGTTAAGGATATTACAACTGAGGCTATGATTAATCGTGCCACATTCTATTATCATTTTGAAGATATCTATGACTTATTAGAAAAGGTACTATCAGAAGTATTGTTAGTTAATTTGGATTGTGCTGACTACCAAAACGACAAACTAAATGAAGAAGCATTAGTAAGCATCTTCCTAGCCATCACAAATTTTCAAAAGTCATTATCCAATCGTTGCCATAGAGGATACGAAGATACCATTGCTCGTATCGTTCGAGAACAGCTCGAAGTCATTTTTTATAAAATGCTGTTAAAACAACATAAAATCGAAGAGGATGCAGCTTTAAAAGTTACCGCTGTTATACTAAGCTGGGGAATTTACGGAGCTTCTGTAGAATGGAAAAGAAATAGTAAGCAGATACTGCCAGAGGAATTTATCAAGTCAGCCATTCCTTATATAATTTCTGGGATAGATTTTGGGTCTACTAACGGTTAAATTCTAGCTAAGGTGTACAGTTACCCGATCACTATATCTGTTTAACTTAATTAAGTTAAGCCTCCAGCCGATATAAGGCGTGGAGCTAGTATAGATGTATGGACACAAGTTAGTTAAGTCTCTATCCTAATAAATAGAGAGGACG
>NZ_JADHDX010000039.1 GCF_016820585.1 Arthrobacter beigongshangensis | reverse complement strand
ATGATTAGCCCCCAAAAAGCCTGCTTTTTAAAATTGAACAAGGATTTTTCGGAAGTGCTTTTACAATTAATGGAGTTCGCGAGAAGATACAGCTTCAAACAAGCCTGTTAGGCTATCCTAGCCCTGTATTTTGTGACTGCTTTGAAGTTGAAGGCCATTACTTTGCAGTGAATCCAGATTTTTGAGCGCACTAATCCACGGATGGGAATATCGTCAATTTTGAATCCCCTCCGGAGTGCTGACACAATTCCTTCAACTCCGGCTCTGAAGTTAGAAAGAAGAAAATGTCTTTCGCTATTCATTTCACTTCGTACGATATCCGTTTGTAATTTGTTTTCCGAGAATCGTACAGTGTTGAATTTCTTTTGTTGCTGAATCGGGCATTGATCCAATAATGGACATGAGGCACACTGTTCTTTTGAAAATTTGGCTGTGTATACTTTTTTCTCCGCGTCATACTTAGTCAGTACTGGTTTATAGCCGGCAGGACATTCTGTAATCTGTTGATTTTCGTCGATTTGAAATTGATTTGTAGGCAACTTGTCCTTGGAAGGCTTTCGTCCCGTCATTGTTGAAACGCTCATTTCAATGTCTTTGTTCTTCGCCTTTTCTAATGACTCTTGACGGTAATAAGCACCATCTGCCGATAAAACCTCGATTTCGTTTGCAAGGGGGTCTTGTTCTATAAAGTTTTCTCCAAACTCAGCGTCACTGTAAAGATTGTTTTGTACATCGTGACTTAAAATAAGCCCAATATTTTTCTCTTGATCACGGACTTCCACCAGATTGACGACATAGCCAACATCGCCTTTTCCATTCTTGTAGCGGTAAGTGGCATCCGGATCGGATGGGTTTTGCAAGTTACTTGGTGACAACTCTTTTCCTTCCAACGGAATGAGAACACCTTCTTCCGTTTCGATACACTGTTCATTCAAAAGACGTGTGAGTACTTGGAATACCTTCATCTCCCGGAACCCACTTTTGTTAAATAAGTGTTGATATAATTCAGCTGCGTTTTCGAATTGTATGGCTAACTTGTCTCCGACTTCACTACTCTTGGCGTGATAGATTGTCTTGTTTTTATGTTCACTCTTCAAGTACGCTTGGAGATGTTCAGGAACCAAAGTCGGGTCTACTTTATGCGTAGCTTGAATCATCTGTTGAACAACACGATAAACAAGTTCTAAACGGGATAACTTCTTGCAGGAACTGCTCAAGAGAAATGAATCCATACGTGCCATACTCTTGTCTAATTCGATAAGATCGGCTAATTGTGCAGACAATGCATCTACTTCGGCTTTTAGTAGGTCGGTACCCGTTGTCACTTCATATTCAACTAAACGTTGGCGAAAGTTCGTTAGTGTATTTATGCAGATTTTTTCCTTTTCGAAATTCTCAATGCCTAAGGCATACTGGTATCGATAATCAAAATAAAGGGAAGAAAGTAATTGTTCATCAGTTAAATTATGCAATTCTTTGAGGATGAGTAGGCTAACTAGGATGTTTACGGGTTTATTGGGACGACTGAAAGTCTCACTGTAAAGCACGGAAAAACGATTTTCATTGACCTTCAAAAAGATATCTGTATAGAAGCCTTCCGCAAAACTGTTTTGAAGTGCCTCCAAAATATACTTTGGAAAGTCAAGGAATCGGTCATCTATTGAAACTTGTTGCTCTTTTCTTCCGGGCTTGAACATAGGGAAAACCTCCAATTAGTAGCTGTTACTACTATTTTATCATTTTTTCGTTCTATAAAGGTTGAAGTATAGAATTTTAATGTAAAATTAGCGAAGGCGCCTTTCAAGTGGTAGCCGAAGTGATAAGACTGACAGTGGTTTTCTGACAGGCTTATCACGGGAGGCATCCACGAAGCGCCGGAGCGGTGTTCGAAGGAATTTCAGCTTTTTGGGTGTGAATCA
>NZ_JADHDX010000038.1 GCF_016820585.1 Arthrobacter beigongshangensis | reverse complement strand
CTCGTTCACCGATGACCAGTTCCTTAGCTTTCCATGAAGGGTAACCTTCTAAATCGACGGTGAGTTCGGTAAGATCCAACGGATCATAGGTAATTTCCACACGACAGCCCACAAAATTAATGCCAACCTCATATTTCTTATCTTGAAAGCTAATACATCCGGATTTATCGACTTTCCTTGTTTCGGCATGAAGAAAAGCAGTTGCCAGCTCTTCAGCAGAAATCATTCGAATTGGTTGTGTGTCACTTCGAAAGGCTGCAAAGGGGCTCATTTGGTCTTTCAGTGCACTGTGCCCTTTATGTAAATAGCACTCTGAGATCCATACCTCCAAGAGACTGTTTAACTTATCAAGCGTCTTGTAATCTTCCAACCTTGCTTCTTCTAAAAAGGAATTAAAAGTTCTATTAAACCTTTCAACTTTTCCAGTAGACTCTGGCGAGTAAGGTCGCGCATAAAGTAGTCTAATCCCTAGTTTCGCACATGTGCGCGTCATCCATTTATTCCGATATTGCTTACCGTTATCAAAATAGACACTTTCAGGCACACCATGTTTCCGGATTGCTTCTCGGAAGGCTTCTTCCACGCAACGTGCGTCAAGCATCGGATAAAAGGATACATGGAGTGGCATCCGTGTTGCATCATCCAGAAGTGCCACCATATAGACTTGTTTTTTCTTCCCGTCGGGACCAATCGGTAGATAGGGACCATATTTGATATCCGAATGCCACAGCTGATTTCGGTGTTTTCTTTGAAATCGGCGTACAGCACCCGAGGTTTCATGATACATTCTCATCTGTCTCGAACTATACCCACGTTTTGCAAGTTTCTCTTGAAGAGTGGAGCGTTTTAAAGTATCCTTCTTCACAATCCCTTCCCATTCTAAGATTTGAATGATAGTAGAGATGCTTCGGCTCGGTACTTCTCTACGAAGTAGGATGGCGTGATCGAGAATAAGATCTTGAGTATCTCCTTTGGTCGTTCGATACTGCTTTTGCTTCAATCCTTCAAAACCTTCTTCGCGGAATTGAGCGATATACCTTCTAAGTGTCCGCTCGGACAACCCGGATTCCTTACTGATTGTGACTCGCAGCTGTTTAGCTTTTTGTGGATCAAGCCCCTCCTGAAGCAGTGGGGCAATCAACTGATATCGATTGGTAGCTTTCTCTTCCATTTTCCGTCTATTCATAAATGAACCACTCCTTTCATTTCTCTTGAAGTGTAATTCATTCAGAATCGGACAGACAGGCAGAACGGGTATGTATCCAAAAATGGTTGTTGGCGACAGGATGGACAATTTTCGCCAGCCATCCAGGTCCTTCACCAAACCATTGTCCAATTCGTTTATGTACAGGCAGTGAATGGGAGGACATTTCATTCACCGGAGGCATTACGGTATATTGGATAAGGAGAGATTGACAGACGGCAAGCCAGTATTCAACCAGTTTATTGAACCAGCTCCTCCATCGATACAAGGTTGATTCATCAACAGGAAGAACCAAAGGTTCTAATGGGTGGATGCCTTCTTCGATTATTCCAGCAGCATATCTTTTATAGGGAATTATAAAGTCAGGAAGTTCATGATGGATTTTTCGGCATGTCAGACACCGCAACCTCCTGATAATATAACGCTCAATCTGCCCGGTATCCTTGCGTACCTTACGTTCACGCGATCCAATTACATCAAAGTCACCACTATTACAGCAGGGACATGGCACTCGTTCTGCACATTGAACAAAAAACCCCTTTTTCGGGGTTCTCGTTTATGATATAATTATGTACGATTATCATATTTAAGAGGGACGTCTTCCGTCGACCAGGGCTAATGGTCGACAACTCGGAAGGCGTCTTTTCCTTTCTCCAGTTTCTTTAAGGACATTATATCCGTCAGAAATGGGACAGGCAATACCGTCAGCAAATGGACGTTATGAAACAGCATTAACA
>NZ_JADHDX010000037.1 GCF_016820585.1 Arthrobacter beigongshangensis | reverse complement strand
CCCCCTCGTATATTAGTAGTAAGAGCTCTTTCCGATAGAATTTCCAGTTGATCCGGACTGCTGGAGAGTCTGTTGGATTTCCTATAGGAAACGGTTGCCTTTTGGCTTCCTCACCCTGTTTATGTTTTACCTGTTTGACCCCTGTTTTACCGAGGAGGCCAAAAGGATAAATCATCATTTATTTGTTTTCAGAAATAAAAAACTAGCTAACAGGTGCTTACCTGCTTCTTTGAATTGCCCAATTTCATATTGTGTAGACGAAGGATGGGGGATGCCCCATTTCAGTACTTCGTCCTTTTTTATTTATACCTACTTTTCTCTCAGACCGTGCCCATGAGACAATGGAACGGACAAGATTGACACAGGAAATAGCTTTTCCCCCTTGCGGGCACTTATGTGTACTGCTTAATTAGCCTGCTACCCATCGTTCATTATTGAAGGTCTAACCACTGGCTGCGACGCTGGTGAAGAAGAGAGTGTAGCGCTCATTTTGGTCTTCTTCCCTTTGATTGCTAATAACGAGGCAGACATCGATGATTCTGATGGGCACCCAGGTCTGAGACAATCTTGATTAACTACCACCTAAGGAGGTGATTGGCATGTCACAAATGCTAGTCGGTATAGACGTGAGTTTACGCTCCCATCATGTCCATTTCATGCATGGCGAGGGGCATACTCTAGCTGATTTTTCTGTTTCTAACGATACAGAAGGTGCGAATACCTTAATTCACAAGCTTTTAAAAACAGCGGAAAAAAATCAGTGCGAACACATTAAAATCGGACTTGAAGCCACAGATCAATATAGTTGGCATATTGCACATTATTTAAAAAGCGAATTAAAGGGGTATGAACCTTCGGTTCAAAGTATGGTTTATATGCTGAATGCACGCAAAGTATCTCGCTTTAAAAAGGGCTATGATACGTTACCGAAAAACGACCGGATTGACGCCTGGGTAATTGCGGATCATTTACGCTTTGGACGTCTGCCACATGAAATGCAAGAAACCCTACAGTATGATGCTTTGCGCCGTTTAACACGCACGCGCTTTCACTTGATGCATGAAATTGCACGTAATAAAACGTACATGATGAACCAAGTATTTTTGAAATTTAGTGGCTTACGCCAAGATAACCCCTTCTCCAACACATTTGGTGCGACAAGCGTCGCTGTGATTGAAGAATTAGATCCTGAAACGATTGCAGAAATGCCCGTCGAGGAACTCATCGAGTTCTTACAAGAGAAAGGCAAAAACCGTTTTGCAGAGCCTGAAGAAATTGCGAAGTATCTTCAAAAACTCGCACGTAGTTCTTATCGTTTGGACAAAATGATGGCCGACCCAATCAATCTGTCACTGTCCGTGATTTTAAGTACAATTCGCCATATGGAAAGCCAAATCAAACGTCTCGATCAAGAAATTGACCGGATGATGAAAGGTATTACACAAACCTTAACGTCCGTAAAAGGCATTGGTCCTGTCTATGCAGCCGGTTTACTCGCTGAAATTGGCGATATCAAGCGTTTTGACGACCACCATGCATTAGCGAAATACGCAGGGCTCGTTTGGACCCAGTATCAATCTGGAGAATTTGAAGCCGAAAATACGAGCCGAATGCGGACAGGCAATAAATACTTACGTTATTATCTTGTACAAGCTGCAGACGCCATACGCAAGTATGACGCCGAATATAAAGCCTTTTATCAAAAGAAATACAATGAAGTCACCAAACATCAACATAAACGTGCTCTCGTCTTAACCGCTAGAAAACTTGTACGCCTCGTGCATTCGCTACTACGCACGAATCAGCTATACATACCGCAAGAAAGGAGAGAGTAACGACGCGCAATCTCTTACTTTCGAACATCCTATAACACTTCCAATTTCACCCTTTTTTCATTGGAATTGCGAGGTTTATTTGAATATGCCTAATAACGGAAGTTTGCGCTTAGAAGCCGCAATGAATTTCCAGTTTTCATGTTTTAGGTGCTTGACATATTACCACTGGGCT
>NZ_JADHDX010000036.1 GCF_016820585.1 Arthrobacter beigongshangensis | reverse complement strand
TGAATATTGCGGATGAATTGAGCCGCTTGTGCGGAGTTTTGAGCCACCGATTGCGGAGAATAGAGCCACCCTTTGCGGGACAGAGGGCCACTATATATAAAATAACCTCTTGTATACTAAAGTTGCATGCAAATTAGCATGACACTATTATACAGGAGGTTATTTTTATGGTTAGTTATCGGAGGATTTTGGAACTCCATTTCGAGGGGATTAGTCAAAGAACCATTGGTTCTAGCACTGGTCATTCAAGAAATACGGTCTCTGATGTCGTTCAACGTGCCAAGAAACTTGGTATTGAAGATTTGAACGATTCAATGACCAATCTATGGCTAGAAGAATTTCTTTTTCCAGAAAAACAAGCGGTTGAGAAAGGCTACTTCCCTGTGGATTGGGAAAAGGTGCATAAGGAACTGCAAAAAAAGAATGTTACTTTAACTTTATTGCATTACGAATATTCGGCAGAAGCACGTGAAGGTGGCAAGGTTCCTTATGCCTATCGAACATTTGCCGAAAAGTATGGGAAATATGCGAGGAAGTATAAATTGACAATGCCTATCCGAAGAAAACCCGGGGAAATTATGGAGGTGGATTGGGCTGGTTCTACACTAGGAGTGATAGACCGTTCAACAGGAGAGCTGATGCCGGCATACATTTTCATCGCAGCCTTACCTTACAGCCAATTCAGCTACGTGGAAGCATTCTTAGACATGACGTCGACTAGTTGGCTCATCGCCCATATTCATGCATTAGAGTATTTTGAAGGGGTCCCTGAAACCTTAGTTCCAGATAATCTAAAGACGGGGGTTACGAAAGCCCATCGAACCGATCCAATTCTCAATGAAGCCTATCGTGAACTAGCAGATTACTATCGTATTGTCATTGTGCCAAGCCGTGTTCGAAAGCCAAAAGACAAAGCAAGCGTTGAAGGGACCGTCGGATATATTTCACGACAGATTATCGCTTCACTAAGAAATTACCAGTGTTTTCATATCGAAGATTTGAATCAGCGAATCCTTGAAAAGTTAGAAGAAATCAATACTAACGATTTTCAAAAACGGCCTGGTTCACGTAGAAAGGTATTTGAGGTAGAAGAGAAATCCTACCTTCAGCCACTACCTCAAACACGTTACAAACTGTCAGAATGGAAAATAGCCAAGGTTCAACTGAACTACCACATCCAAGTTGAACGCATGTATTATTCCGTTCCCTATGATTACGTCCGTGAGTCTGTCGACGTTCGACTAACTACGGATTTAATTGAAGTTTACTTCAAAGAAGCCCGAATTGCATCCCACAAACGATTACAGGGAGAATTTAGTCAGTATTCTACAAATACAGATCATATGCCGGATAATCATCGAGCTTATCTTGAACATAATCCAGAAAAAAATCGAGAATGGGCAGAAACTATTGGGCCATTTATGGTGCAGTTCGTTTCTCGTATCTTGGAAATGAATGTGGAGAAAAAGGCATTAAACATCCTTGGAACAGTAAGAAACTTATCTACAAAATACTCAATCGAAGAGCTGGAAAAGGCAATTGAAACGTTACTCGACATCTCAACAAACCCTACGGTTTCTGTTTTAAAAGGCATATTGGAGAGAAGAAAGAAACGGGAAGCCACTCCTAGCAATTATCCTGCAAATGACGAAAACTATGGATTTGTCCGTGGTGCTAACTATTTTGGGAGGGATAAAAAATGATGAACGAGGAAACATTACGCAAATTAACAGAAATGAAAATGGGGGCAATGGCAGAATTATATCAGCAACAGGGGCAAAATAAAGAATACAACAATATGGATTTCGATGACCGCTTCAATCTTTTGGTAGATTACGAGTATGATCGTCGTAAATCTAATAAACTGGACCGACTAATTAAACAGGCAACGTTTAACAATCCAACGGCAGCTATTGAAGATATCGAATATCATCCTGATCGCAATCTAGATAAACCACTCATTCTAGAGTTAGCGTCAGGAAATTATATTCAAAATCACCATAACATCATTTTAATGGGCGCCTCCGGGAACGGGAAAACGTGGATATCGAATGCCTTTGGGGTTCATGCGTGCCGTCAATTTTACAAAGTGAAATATATCAGATTACCTGAGTTACTCGATGAATTAGCTTACGCAAAGTATGAAGCGGATGGTAGTTTTCGAAAACTCATTCAAAAATATAGAACGATTGATTTATTGATACTGGATGAGTGGTTATTAACTGAGCTTTCAGAGGAAAATGTCCTTCACGTACTGGAAATTGTTGAAGCAAGATTAAAAAGAGCATCTACCATTTTCTGTTCTCAATTTTCACCAGAAGGATGGCACTTGAAGTTAGGACAAGCGCAAGTAGCTGACGCCATTCTTGACCGTATCGTTCATGATTCTTACAAAATCCTAGTGGATGGGGAAGTTTCGATGAGAGAACGCCATGGATTGGGGGGAACTAAATGATTCCTGTAGAAGTTGAAAATCGTATAGCCAATTATTTTTTTCACGTGTATTTACCAGAAGAGGCGATGAGAAAGGTAGAAGCTAGACTATTACCTCCTTGTCTATCAATTGAGGATAAGGCAATCGATCCGGATGAACTCGTTCGTTGGGCCATTGATATCATTGACGAACAGTTAGAAAATAAGAGATTTAGATAAACTAAACAGCCGTTGGAAAGGTAAGATTCCAATGGCTGTTCAGTTTGATTATTGGCCAAGTGGCTCTCTTCTCCGCACTTACTGGCTCTCTCGTCCGCAAATGATGGCTCAAAACTCCGCACAGCTGGCTCATTCTGTCGGCAATACTCA
>NZ_JADHDX010000035.1 GCF_016820585.1 Arthrobacter beigongshangensis | reverse complement strand
TGAATGGATGCCGTTTCTGACAACGACTTAACATTTTTGTGTCCAGGATATTGACATAGATCCATAAGATTAAACTCAACGACGGTTCAGAATGGGAAATAATTAAAACAACTAGTAACAAGGGATTACTGTTAAAGCAAGGAGTAAATTATAAAATAGTAAAGGATTATTATAATATGCAATTGACAGTAGAAAAAGCTGAAAAGAAAAATTAAGTATACTTTGGCACTCACTAACGTAGGTTTTTTTTACGACACAATCGGATGATGAACAGTATTCTCCCTGGGGGAGATCATGTATGGCTTGAAGGAGCCTATTCAAGTTGTAGGTTGAGGGTATTGATGCTGGATTCAGAGAAGATACGTGTTACTCATTACGAATTAATGAACATACTAGGTGCAAATATTATTTAGACGCGCTCGGCATGAAATCCATAGCATTTACAATCGTTGTTTGAAGGTTGCAAGTCTGTATCCGCGCATGGAAGACTGCGGACAGAGAGTGATTTGTATCCGTCTACTTCTGGGGCGTAGGGAGCTGGATAGGATTTATTGATGGCTAAAGGTGGAGTTGGCGAGAATGTATCCGGAATGAGGAGGCTTGTGACAGTCCTCATTTGGTTTTTTCTAGTTACTTAAAGGGAACAGTAAGATCTTCATAATTTAATATGATTAGTATCCCAATCATCCGCTAAACATTTATGGTGCTCAATCTGGTATACTTAATGTAAAAAATGAACTTGAAAAGGTGGTTATTGTGAATAATAACTTTATTTTAAATCGTTTTTTTTCACAAGCGACTTTTGATAACGCATTGAATATCGGTACAAATTCGATTTATGATGAATGTGTTAAGCAATATGTAGATAAAGCGAATGTAGAAACGAATATAGAAATAATTGAGGAGCTTTATCACTATTTGCAAAAGAACTATCGCAATGAATATTTTTATAAGAATACACTTTTTAATAAAAATATCATAGGTAAGCATAGCTTGCATACAACGACTGCACTTACTGAAGTTCCGATTCATAAGTCAAAGGCAGATTTTATTAAGATTAATGGAAAAGCCATTGTCTATGAAATTAAAACTGAGTTGGATTCCCTTGAGAGATTAGAGCAGCAGCTTGCTGATTATTATAAGGCTTTCACAAATATCTATGTAATCACTAGTGAGTCTAATGAAGAAAAAGTGGGGAAAATGTTAACAGGGACCAATGTTGGTCTCATGGTTCTGACAAAGCGCAACCAATTTAGTGAAAGAAAAAAGGCTATGGAAGACTATTCTTTACTGGATAAAGAAGTTATGTTTAAGGTATTAAGAAAAGATGAATTTGAAGCCATTATTGAAGGTTATTATGGTTTTTTACCTGAAACCAAGCCTGTTTTTTATTATAGTGAGTGTTTCTTGCTATTCAACAAGATTCCGCTACTAAAAGCACATGAATTATTTGTTAAAGAGTTAAAGAAAAGAAATAAATTGAACGTTCAAAATTACTTAGAACATGTCCCCTATGAGCTACGCTTCTTAGCATATTTTTCACAATCAATCCAAAAGAACTACCAAGAACTAAGCCGTTTTTTAAAAAATGACTGGAGGTATTAATATGTACTTTCCTTATCTTAGAGGTAGGCAATTTGAATTAATCGCTTTGAGGGAGTTAGTTGAATATGGATTAATATATGAAAATATAATCCCTGTCATTGAGCCCATAAAACCAACTTCGACACTTCAATCAACTTTAGCCAAATTTGTTGAATTCGAGAAAAAAGTAGCGGTTATAAAGAATCCACAAGTGGGAGACTTTTTAAGTGAGTATCAAGATATCCGTCCAGAATCCGATTTGATAAATTTAATGGAAGATCCAAATAATCATATTATCCAAGCTCATATAATGAATCCAAACTCTGAGATGGAGATTGAAGAGTGGATGAGGAATGGTGTGAATTTAGAAGGATTATTAATAGTAAATACAAACCGAGATTGTTTATCGACTTATAAAACTCTGTTTAGGGAATCTGTACCAAATTATGTTTTAATCCCGGATAGTACAACATTTCGAAGAAGTATATCTGCAAATCGTGTTCTGTTCGAAGATCGCTTTCTCTCTCTAAAGGAAGCCAGAAATGCTGACTATAAAGATAAAGATGAATTTTTCTCAGAAGCTCATCTGTTTTATGAAAGCGAAAACTATAGTGGCTTTTCCGACTTTTCGATAGTGGGGGCTGATTTCAGTGAAGGTGGATTTGCACCCTACGCGGTAGCTATTCATATTGTTTATTTTGGAGAAGATGAGGAATTAAGGGTGAAAAGTTTTGTATCTGATTCGAATGATGATATTAGAGACCCCGCAAAAAAATACTATGAAGCACTTAGTCATTTAATGAAATGGCTCGAAAGTAATCCAATGGAGACTTATGCTTTAGAACAATTCAAGAAGCATCATACAGAAGGAACATACCCTGGACTGGGCACTGTCAAGAAATTATCCATTATGCATCATCTCCAATTAATGAGTAGCTATTTAGATTGGAAAAACAGCCTATGATTTGCTGTGTCAAGTGTTTCAAAGATAGTGAAATCATTGCAATCATTGAGTCTTTGGAGGTCAAAGGTGATTGTGAAGTGTGCAATCAGACAGATGTGTTTATTTACGATACCGACCAAAACAATAGATTGACAGAACTTCTTGAGGGATTGGTAGAAATCTATACACCGGCGTCAGAGATGCCAGAGGAGTTAAAGAAATATCGAGCTGATTTTTCGTTGTTGAAAGATGAGTTACATACAAAATGGAATTTGTTCAATGTGGATAGTTCCAAAGCTTACGAATTAATCATAGGAATTTGTAAGGGGAAGTATGAGCAATCACCAGGCCTGTTTGAAGAAGCAGTAGGTATTAGGAAAATGTATGATACTGAGTTCAAAAAAACTCATTCGATATTAAAAAACGCTACTTGGAAACAATTCACTGAAGGAATCAAGCATCAAAATCGCTTTCACATTGAGTCTTTTAATGCGGAGGTCTTCAGGAAAATTATTGGTTACGCTTCAACTACTTATGAAAAAGGCCATATTTTTTATCGTGCAAGATTATCCAATGAGCGGGATATCCCATTCCCAACAAATGAGATGGGACCGCCCCCCAAAGGAATGTCGACGAATGGTCGTGTAAATCCCTATGGTATTAGTTGCTTATATTTAGCGAGCAATGAAGATATTGCTATTAAAGAAATTAGGGCGGGACTTCATGACAATGTAACAATCGCTAAATTTGAGTTACTTGAAAAGATTGAGGTTATTGATTTCACGATGATCGATAAGTTCAGCCCATTTCTAGGTGCTGATTTAGATTTCAATTATGAAAAATATGCCGTTAACAAAGAACATCTTGTGCATATAGCAAATGAAGTTTTACTCCCTTCCAAACGTGGCGATTCCCAACTAAATTATTTACCGTCACAGTACATATCTGACTTTATTAAAAGTCGCGGAAGGAATGGCGTCAAGTATCAAAGTACAATGGATAAAACCGGCTTTAATATAGCTGTGTTTGACGAGAACTTATTGGATTGTAGGGAAGTTAGCTTTCATAGAGTCACTGAAATCTACTACAAATGGGAATGAATATAGGATTAAGTTAAACGATACTTGTTTGTTTTCATTTTAAATAGAGCTGTAATCTTGCAAGAGTAGTCGTACATAGTTGGGCGGGACCTATTCGAATCGACGGCATTGACGTTGGATGCGTAGAAGATACAGGCCGTCTTTACGAATTGATGCACATGTTGACGGCAGATAATATCGTGGTACATCCAGTATGGAAGTCACGATATTATCTGCCTTCGGGGCCGAATATGAAGGCAGAAGAGCAAGAGAGTATTATTGCTCTTCTATTTAAAAAATTGAATAGATGAAATAGAAACCTCAATGAATCAGGAAATGATAATTTTCTGTTTCATTTGAGGTTTTTTTGTTTGGCTGTAATCAGTCTAAAGGGCTGAAATCTGTTAATGACATAAGAAATCGTCCAGAAATTGACTTGATCTTTTGTCCTTAAATTGCCGCTTTTT
>NZ_JADHDX010000034.1 GCF_016820585.1 Arthrobacter beigongshangensis | reverse complement strand
CGTCCTCTCTATTTATTAGGATAGAGACTTAACTAACTTGTGTCCATACATCTATACTAGCTCCAGGTCTAATAAAGGCATTAAAATTAACAAACTTATAGTATCAGAAGACAATCTTGATAAGCTTATCGATTTTAATTATTATCACAATAAATTTACTAGTGAAAACGGAATAACTGTTGAAAGTGGGATGAATCCTAGTTTTAGTATAGAATTATTAAACCAATTGGAAAAAATAGCAGGAGAAGAATTGCCGGTTTTCTATTCTGATTCATTCAAAAGCTTAACAAGACATACTGAAAAACTGTTAAAAGTAATTGAATATGTATTAAGACATAATGGCGTATTCATTACAGCAAATTTTTATATTTCCAATGAATATGTTTCTAAACGGAAGGATTTACTAAGGCCTATGCACACCAATGAAGATTTTATATCCAATCTAAAAAATCTACACGGGCTCAACAAACCACATTTCAATTTATTAAAATCATTAAGAAACCAACTTGATTAATGTAGAGATTTAAGGACTTTATGCAGATTTTTTTAGCTAGTCCCATCGATTTTTNCTTTATGCAGATTTTTTTAGCTAGTCCCATCGATTTTTGTCGTATAAAATGCTAGACTGTAAGTTGCAGCAACATATAGCGGATGGGCGGTTGACACTCCCTTGAGAAAGGGGGTGTTTATATGGTTACTTACGATGCAATGAATATGCTTTTCCAATTCGGCATATTTTTTGCGACAGCGGCAACAGCCGTTATCGCACTGATTGCTCTTTACACCAATAGAAAAAAGTAACCACCCTCCGCTACCGACTAAGTATGCAGGGTGGTTACTCTTTGAGTTAAACATTCTTACAACTGGTCAACCGTACTTCATGCGGTATGTCAGCTGCATTGACTGGGTGTTGACGCACTCAGTCTTTTTTAATATATGTTTAGTTTACCACATTTATTCATGGAATACACACTTATCTCCACTCCCCAAGCCTAACTATGAAGTTGGAAGCCATCCCCCTATTATACGATAATACAACTATCAGAACTAACGTTTCATCACATAAAGAAAAAGAAATTCTATCATAAGACCGGTCATCCTAGCTGAAAAACCATCCCAAGCGAAGGTTTTTTTTGTTAAACGACGTGAAGGCTATTTGGAAATCCTCTCTTCTCCTAGTTTTCCAGTGGAAGCCTATATTGCCTGGGGTATCGGCCATCTGGTTGAATTGAAGGAGCGGAAAGCATATGATCCAAAATCTCTTGTTGACTAGTCGCTCAAGGCAACAGACTGGCGGATAAATTCTTCATTGATAATTGCCTGGTATAAGAAGTCCGCGACATCCGCACGGGAAATTGTACGTCCACCTTTAGGAACCCCAATTAGTTCTTTACGATACGCCCCTGTAAACGGTTTGTCGTTGAGTCCTAAGGGTCTTGCAATCGTCCATTGTAAATCATTATCTTTTAACACAGCCACTGCATTATGATGATCGTCTAGCACATTTCCAAGTAATTTTATCGTAATTTTTCCGATAACGCCTGGTATTTCTTTATCAATTCCCGCCGAAGCCATGTAAGCAATCCGCGACACCTGCTGCTCCTTCATACCATGAGCGATATTTTGTGTCATTTCATGAAGGATTGTCGTCTTTCGTAATCCAGTGTTCGTTCCAAGTGCTGATATCACTGCGTCATGCCCTAAAATGGCTTTTTTAACAGCAGATGCATCTGTTGCATCCCCCTGCACAATCCCAAGGTTCGGATTAGAAATGTTCAAGCTACTTGGATTTCTTACGAATGCTGTGACCGTATGATTGTCAGAAAGCGCTTGCTCAACAATCAACTTCCCCGTTTTTCCAGAAGCTCCAAAAATGATGATTTTCATAAGTTCCCTCCAAATTGAATCCATTTACCATTATTTTACTCACGAACTAATTTTAACATAACTATTAAAGTACAACATCCTTCGAATCGGAATACTACAAATTACTTGCTAGAATTGAGGAATTTTCGTTTTACAAATCCTCGTCAGTTTCATTGAAAGAAGTAGCTCATGAAGATAGAATAAAATATGGTGGCACCACAAAATTTATCTTCTAAGGTGATTGGTGGCCTTTTTAAATATTTACAGAACTTAACTATACATAACTATCCGAATTGTACTATAATTCCCTTATTAGATCAGCCTAGAGTACACTTACATGTCAATGCCCAAAAGAGGATTATAGTGTAATTGCTGCATATGCCATTGAAAAACGATATGAAATGTTAAACTGTTGCTATTGCTATGCAAATTAAATTATCTTTTAAGATTTAAAGAATTTTCTCTATCGATAATACCTATTTATTTTGTGCAGCCTCTATTAAATTTAGGGTGGCCTGAGGTTCCGCATGTACTATATATTTCAGAAGAAATCATTAGTTATGTTTGGGTAAAGGACGGATACTTATGAAAAAAGTTTTTTATTTTATGGATTGGAGTATATTTGGGCTCCGATCCTATATTTATCTTTTGCTATTATTGCATATTTTAAAGGGGAATGACTATTCACCGCTATTGCTTGTGAACGCCGTTTGGCTTTTAGCGGCCTATTTTATACCTATTTTATTCTGGTTTCCGCAACTAAGGATGAACAAGAAATGGTTCATTCTACTTGAACTATTGCTAGGGGGATCTTATTATGTGAAATCGTTCATGCAAGCCGATCTGTTAGGGAGTGTCGATTATCTTATTCCGAGTCTTGCAATCGGATACTTACTGACAAGAAAGACTGCCTGGATTATGCCTGTACTATTATTACTTCCCTTTATCAGCATGTTATTCGGAAAAGTCACATGGGATCTGGCACTCCGTTCAAGCTTAGATAACTTGCTTTTCTCTTTTATCGGGATCTGGGTCAACTTCATTGCCAGTGCCTATCATGAGAAAAATATATTGGCTAAAGAAATTGATGAACAGAATAAATTGTTAACTCAATATGCTGCTGAGATTGAAATGATGACTCTGTTGGAAGAACGAAATCGTATGTCCAAGGAAATGCATGACACCTTAGGACACTCTTTTATTTCCCTTATTATGAGTCTTGATGCTGCAATTGCACTTTTAGATAAAAAACCCAATCTAGCTAAGGAGAAGTTGATTAGTATAAGAGGACTGACAGAACAAAACTTAGATGAGATGAGAGATATCGTGCACAAAATAGGTGAGGAAGAGAATATAAGTCTAGTAAATCAAGCCGAGAGACTCATCAACAACTTTCGAGAATATACCGGAACACTCGTTCATCTCACGCTAATAGGAACAGAACGGACAGTTCGCTTCGATGTGAGACAATCGATAATTCGGGTCATACAAGAAGCTTTTACTAATGCACTAAAACATGGAAAAGCATCGGAAATTGAGTTGAAGCTCCACTTTGATCTATCAACCTTGCATGTTGCCATTCAAAATAATGGAAAACCTTTTGATAAGATAGAGTATGGGTTCGGCTTGACAACAATGAAGAACCGGATTGATATGCTGGGAGGAACCTTTTCAATCTCCTCCATGGAGATTACTGGAGCTATAATCAGATGCGAAATACCACTCAAAGGAGATCATTTGTATGTCAAAGATTAAAGTACTCATAGTTGATGATCAGGAATTGATCCTTGAAAGTCTAAATATAGTACTAGAGATGGAAGACGACATCGAGGTTGTAGGATTGGCTAAAAACGGAGAAGAAGCCATCAACTATTGTGAAAAAAACCAGCCGGATATCATCCTTATGGATATAAATATGCCTATTATGGATGGCGTTGTTGCAACAGAAAAGATTAAACTTCGATTTCCGTTAACGAAAATTATCATTCTGACTTCGTATAAAGAAGTTGAATATGTTTTAGCAGCATTAAGCCATGGGGCTGAGGGCTTCCTACTCAAAGCCATCCATCCCAAAAACCTTAAAGCCGGGATAAGGGTGGTTCACACAGGAGGTACATTGATTTCTCAAGAAATGGCAGATAAGATGATTAAAAGTATGCTGAAATCGACTAGAGATACAGGCACTTCTGAACCCAAATTACTTGAGAAAAACAATGAATACGGACTTAGCGCCCGCGAAGTCGCTGTTCTTCACAAACTGGCGCAAGGTCTGCGTAATCAGGATATCGCTAGCGCATTATTTCTTAGTGAAGGTACAGTTAAAAATTACATCTCGAATATTTACTCAAAATTGAATGTAAAAGGAAGAAGAGAAGCTACCTCAAAGGCTAGGGAAACAGGGATTTTAGATAGTTAAGAACACTGTATAAAGAAGAATTGGATAACCTACTCAAAGCTGGCATCTTAACGGATGTCGGTTTTTTTGATGTAGATTATTTGTCGATGTATGAGAAATCGGGAGTGATCGTCTCTTTTTTAAAAATCTATTTTGCTAAATTTATATGACTATAATATGACTAAATGGCACTCCTGCCGTATGACTTTTTTAAAGTATAGTATGATTTGTAACCTGAAGTATCGAATATGAATAGAAATCGTAAAAGGAAAAGGAGAGATAATTTATAATGAAAAAGACTAATACGCACGATAATGGGGTTTATAGCGGTAGAAGAACATCTAAATCTATTTCGTTCTTTCAGTTCCCTCTCATCTGGATGCTTGTGGGGGCTCTCGGTATCGTCCTTATCAATCTGGCATACCTCTTGATATCCGAAGATTCAAATGCACTAGTATCCATCGTAATTGCAATTGTTGGATGTGGTGTTGCAATCATTTTTTACTGGCTCGCAATGAAATTCTTGGCGCGACGTCAGGTTACTGAACTTCTGCACCAACGTCCGGTATCGGAAATAATGTTCGGCGGTGTCGTCGCTTTTATCTTTATCGTCATTTCAACAGTTATCGTCGTTTTATTTAATGGGTATTCATTCAACTGGGAAGTCGGAAACGCTGGTTCTATCGTTCTGCCTATTTGAGTATTGCCGACAGAATGAGCCAGCTGTGCGGAGTTTTGAGCCATCATTTGCGGACGAGAGA
>NZ_JADHDX010000033.1 GCF_016820585.1 Arthrobacter beigongshangensis | reverse complement strand
ATATTTAGCCATAATAAAAACACCCCAAAAGTTAGATTTGACTCTAACTTTTGGGGTGCACATCAATGACTTCAAGGCTGTTTTTGGTTTTTATACTATTATTTAGTAGATCTCTTCTTCTAATTTCATATTCATTTCGTTATTATGATATTTTTGGAATGAGACAATAAGCATGTCCAGATGCTCCAATTGCTCCTCATAATTTAAAATGGATGATAGAACATGCAGAAGATGGTAAGTAGAAAACTCCTCTTCTTCCTTTGTAATCCCGATCTCCTTCGCGAATATCTCCATTACTTCATGGCGCTGTATATAGTCGTCGTTTTGGCTAGCGCTCTCCTTATCAACCTTCAACTTACCAACAAATTTTAAATGGAGTTGTTCATGATAAGTGAGTAAAGTGTCCAAGCGTTCCTGAACCATCATTCGGAAATGCTCTGGTAGTTTAATCAACTCATTTTCAAATTGATGCAATCTTTTCAAGACATCATAACTGCTTTTTGAAGTAGCGACCATTTGTCTATAAATCACTAGCTTTCTCGCCTTGGTACGTGAATTCTTTTTGAAGTAGCTCCGTTCTTCTTTAAATAGAAGGTAAAATTCTTCGACTTGTGTCAGACGCTCTGCTAACTTTTTAAGTGACTTCTTTGTCGCGATATGTTCAGAGGCTTGTCTACCAGCAAGTCGGGTCCAACGAATAATCTCATCTTGTGCTAAATGGATAGACTCGAACAGTTTCGTTTCATATTTCGGTGGCATAAATAGCAAATTGACAACGAAAGCCGCTAAAACTCCGATAAGAATGGTTAAAAATCGTAGTAATGCAAATGATAAAAACTCATCGCCTTTGATTTCCATAATGGCGATCATGACGACAAGCGCCAGTGAAATTGATTTTTCCAGTCCCAGTTTAATCATGATTAAGATGATGATAACTGCCGCAAGACCAATAACGACTAGCTGATGACCAAATAGAAGTACAAAAGTAACGGCAGTAACTGCGCCAATGAGATTTCCTTGAATCTGTTCGATAATTGTCAAATAAGATCTATAGATTGTCGGTTGAATGGCAAAGATAGCTGCAATCCCTGCAAATAAGGGATTTGGCAACTGTAACAGCTCTGCTAGGAACAATGCGAATACAATCGCAATGCCCGTTTTAAAAATGCGGGCACCAAGTTTCATAGGAATATTCCTTTCTGCTAAGGCCATTTTTCGCTACTGTACCTTAAAGTGGTAGCGTGGTCAACCGTTCAGTAGTGTTGCCAGTTCTTTAAAGGATTTATCGACTGCAACGAGTGTATCTTTAATGTCTTGTTCTGTATGGGCAGTTGTTAAAAACCATGCTTCATACTTCGATGGTGCAAGATTAATGCCATTTTTGAGCATCAGTTTAAAGAATTTTGCAAAGACCTCACCATCTGTTGCCTCAGCTTGCTCGTAGTTTTCTACTTTTACATCTGTGAAAAATAGTGTCAAAGCTCCGCCCAAACGATTTGTTGTTAGCGTAATGGCGTGCTCTTTTGCTGACGCTAATATACCGGTTTCAAGAATGGTACCAAGACGATCCATTTCTTCGTAAACGCCAGGTGTTTGAAGGACTTCCAAACAAGCGATACCCGCAAGCATGGAAGCAGGATTCCCAGCCATTGTTCCAGCCTGATAAGCAGGTCCTAGTGGAGCAACTTGTTCCATAATTTCTTTTTTACCACCATAAGCACCGATTGGCAATCCGCCACCGATAATTTTACCAAAAGCAGTTAAGTCGGGAGTAAGTCCAAGTAAATCTTGTGCACCACCATAATGGAAGCGGAATGCCGTAATTACTTCATCATATACAATCAAAGCACCTTTTTTGGCAGCGAGTTCATGCACAAGTGGTAGGAATCCTTCATTAGGTTCAACAATCCCGAAGTTTCCAACGATTGGCTCGACTAGGACACAAGCGATTTCATCTCCCCATTTTGCCATTGCTTCCTTATAAGCCTCTGGATTATTGAATGGAATTGTGATTACTTCTTCAGCAATCGATTTTGGAACGCCAGCGGAATCAGGCGTTCCAAGAGTCGCAGGACCAGAACCAGCAGCGACGAGTACAAGGTCAGAGTGGCCATGGTAGCAGCCTGCGAATTTCATGATTTTAGTTCTGCCGGTATATGCGCGTGAAACACGGATTGTTGTCATAACAGCTTCAGTTCCTGAGTTAACGAAACGAACTTTAGCCATACCTGGCATTGCTTCCTTCAACATTTTTGCGAATTTTACTTCATGGCGTGTAGGTGTGCCATATAGAATTCCTGTTTTAGCTGCATTCACAATGGCTTCAGTAATATGCGGATGTGCGTGCCCCGTAATAATCGGACCATATGCTGCCAAGTAATCAATGTATTGATTGCCGTCGACATCCCAGAAATAAGCGCCTTCTGCACGTTCCATTACTGTAGGTGCTCCGCCACCGACTGCTTTGTAGCCGCGTGATGGACTGTTCACTCCTCCTACGATATGCTCGCATGCTTCATTATAAATTTGTTCTGAATTTGATCTGTTCATAAATAATTCCTCCGTTCAATTGATCACCCTTCTATTGTAAACAAAATAGAGCGTATACGCCAAAGAAATTGAAACTATAGAGGATGTTCGATAGGATTAAGAAAAGAACATATAGGAGGAATAGACGATGACGACACTTGAAGGGTTGCATGCACCTGAATTTTCATTGCCAAATGAAAAGGGAGAGGTAGTTTCATTAAAAGAGTTTGCTGGTAAAAAATATGTAGTTCTTTATTTTTATCCGAAAGATGCTACGCCAGGCTGTACAACGCAGGCTTGTGATTTCCGTGATGCCTATGAGGATTTTAGTAAACTCAATGCAGTAGTGCTTGGGGTGAGTCCAGATAGTGAGGCTTCGCATGGCAAGTTTATTGGGAAACATGGGCTGCCTTTTTCTCTTCTTGTCGATGAAAATCATGAAGTTGCAGAACTATATGATGTCTGGAAGTTGAAGAAGAACTTTGGTAAGGAGTATATGGGCATTGAGCGTTCGACGTTTTTGATTGATCCGACAGGGACGGTTGTTAAGGAATGGCGTAAAGTGAAAGTTGCGGGACATATAGAAGAAGCGTTTGCGACGTTGGAGCAGTTAGTGAAATCTTGAGGTAGCTAGGGGGATGTATGATGGAAGTATTGTTCACGTTTGAGATTAAAGAACATCAGAAAGAACGCTTGTTGACGAAGTTTCCTGAAGTTTCTTTTCGTTATGGCAAAACTCCGGAAGTACAGTTAATTGAGAAAGCTAATGCAATTGTTACGTATGGCGAGGATATAGATGTGACCCTACTCAACCAGGCAAAATCCCTTGAATGGCTGATGGTCGCCTCTGCTGGTGTTGAAAAAATGCCGCTTGCTGAAATTTCGAAGAGGCAGCTAGTGATGTCAAACGTTCGTGGTATTCATAAAACGCCGATGGCTGAATCCGTGTTGGCACATATTCTAGCACTGAAGCGGTCGCTCCCTCTCATTTACCAACGGCAACAGGAGAGGGAATGGAGTCGGAAAGTCGGTTCAACTGAATTGAAAGGATCGACGGCGCTTATTCTGGGTCCTGGCGCAATCGGCTCGGAAATTGGTAGACTGCTTCAGGCATTTGGAGTTGAAACAATTGGTTGCAACCGTTCGGGAAGAGCATGTGAGTCGATGGATGAAATGATTACTTTTGATAGCTTAGTTTCTAGACTACCCGAAGTTGATTATATTATTTCAGTATTGCCAAGTACGCCGGAGACGAAAGGGCTTCTTACTAAAGAACATTTTGAAGCGATGAAAGAGACAGCTGTTTTCCTGAATTTTGGTCGTGGTGACTTAGTTGATGAAGCCCTTCTTATAGAAGTATTGAAAAATGAAGTCATTGGACATGCGGTGCTCGACGTATTTGAAACGGAACCGTTAGCTCAAGAAAATGAATTATGGTCCCTCTCGAATTGTACGGTTTCACCACATGTATCTAGTCTGTCAGGGAAGTATGTTGACAGAGCCCTTGTAGTTATAGAAGAAAATTTGGAAAAGTGGTTAAGTGGCGAGCGAGATCTTCGGAATTTGATTGACCTAGAGGATGGATATTGACTTTGTAAAAGAGGAGAAATAGACCTACCTAATCGCTTTAGTTGACATATGCACCCTAATTTAAGTAAACTAATTATAATAATTATAAAGAGATAATCTTTATGGATTGGGGTGCATGTATGATGTCTGAAGCGAGATTGAAGGATGCCTTAGACGCATTGAAAAAAAATGGTGTAAGAATTACTCCGCAACGACATGCGATATTAGAGTATCTTATCTCTTCTGAATTACATCCGACGGCTGATGAAATATATAAATCACTGGAAAGCGATTTTCCTAACATGAGTGTTGCAACAGTTTATAATAATCTTCGTGTATTTCGAAATGCGGGGCTCGTGAAAGAATTGACTTATGGGGATGCTTCGAGTCGATTTGATTTTGTGACAAATGATCATTACCATATTATTTGCAACGAGTGTGGAACGATTGTTGATTTCCACCATCCTGGACTTGAAGAAGTTGAACGTCTTGCCTCCCATGTTACAGGATTTGAAGTGAACTCGCATCGTCTTGAAGTATATGGGACATGTCCTGAATGTGCTACGCGTGTTGCGAGCGCCAATTAAAAAAACGTCTGATCTACTTCGTTAAGAAGTTAGATCAGACGTTTTTTATTTTGTGTCATCTGCCTGTTTAGCTGTTCGTTTTTGGGGACGGTTATAAGCTACATCAAATTCTTTGCCTTCTAATGAAGCATCAAGTGTCAAAGGCTCACGACAATGCCCGCACATATCAACACGTCCAAGCATTTTCGTATGCTTGCCACAACTTGGGCATTGAATTTGAATAGCTCGTGTTGATAACGTACCGATCCATGCGTAAACTATAGTACTCGCAATGATGGAGAGAAAGCCGAGTGTCATGAAAATGAGCATGACGATCTCGTTTGATCTGAAGAAAATTCCGATGTACATAATGACGACCCCAATGAATATTAAAGCAAGAGCAAACGAACGTATACGGTTTATCTTATTTTTATATGGTTTCATCTAGCGTTCCTCCTTGATAGATCCTTAATTACTATAGCATATATTTCGCTTTTTACGATATTTATCCGACTTTCAAATAAAGGAGATTTACGACTCCTTGTCGAAAGGAAATGACAGGGAGGTGTGGTAGTGGAACAAGTACTTAGGCCGATTTATCAGGAACGGGCAAGCTTTCCAGAGACGTTAGGCGTCATTTTGGTAGAAAAAAGAGGGAAAGGGGATCCGATTACGGATACATTCGATGCGATCCTCTTAATCATTACCGCTGACGAAGAGATCCCTATCTTTACGAAACATTATACGGATGGAAACGGGAAAGCTGCAATGCATATTATTAGTGAAAAACAATTACGCAAGTGGTTACTCCTTGGATCGAAACGAAAAGTGGTTGATTGGTTATTCTACGGTAAGGTCTTCTACGATCGCAATGAATTTGTGGAACAATTACGGACGGAGTTACAGGAGTATCCTTTTTACGGGCAAAAGATGAAGATGGGGTTAGAATTTTCAAAGCTTGTGCGAGGCTATATGGAAGGAAAGACTTTTTTCGAGCAAGGAAACTATATGGATGCCTATCATCATGTAGTCAAATCGCTTCATCATCTTGCCAGACTCGCCATTATTGAAAATGGTTTATTTCCGGAAGTGACGGTGTGGTCACAGGTGAAAAAGATTGATCCTGCGATTTATAAACTATATGAGGAATTAATAATGAGCGAAGAACCTTTAGAGAAACGATTAGAATTGCTATTTCTTGCAAGCGAGTTCTTTATTCATAATCGCACCGCGGATGGAGCACGTCATGTTATGGACGTGATGGCGACACAAGAGCTTTGGGCAATTCAAGAACTCCATGAGCATGAAGAAGTTAGGATGTACTCAATCGACTTAGAGGTATTTATAGAATTTCTTATTGATAAAGGATTTATCCAAGTGGTTCAAAGTGATTCAAAGAATGAACTGATTTTTCATAGGGATTATAGAGTGGAGTAACTGGAAGCGGGGGAGATTGTGTGCGATCGCTTTCCTTTTAGCTGCGGGAAATAATATGCTCAGGTTTTGAATTGAGCTACTTCAATTCAAAACCTGTAGTATCCGCAAAAGGGTTAAAATAATGAAGGCTAAAGTTATTTTCGTAATCTAGTTGACAATGAAGAGTTATAAATGCTAATATGATAAACGTCGCTTGGGGAATTAAGCAAAATAACTAAGTGGTATTGCATAACTTCTTTGAAGAAAAAGGAAACGAAATTAATCGTTGACTCTATCAATGAGAGATGCTAAGATGTAAAACGTTGCACTTCTGACTTAGTAGGAAACAACGGAAAAAGAAATTTAATTAGTTGTTGACACTGAGGATGCATCTTGATATGATATGAAAGTTGCTTGCGAAAATGCAGTGACAAATAATATCAACATGAACCTTGAAAACTGAACAGCAAAACGTCAATGAAATACAGCAAAGGTGCTTAACGCACCCAAGCAAAACACATGACATTATTAATTTAATGCCAGCAAAGAAACTCGAGCTATTCAAGTTTCTCTTATTATTACCGCTGGTGGACGAGACGTAGTGCAGTGCTAGGAGACGAGTGAGAGAAAGAGGGAGCGTACTTTTGGGTACGTGACCGATTGAACGAACGAAGTCGACAACGCAATGCGCTGCGTATCGTCCGCCAGGTATTATGGAGAGTTTGATCCTGGCTCAGGACGAACGCTGGCGGCATGCCTAATACATGCAAGTCGAGCGAATGGACGGGAGCTTGCTCCCAGAAGTTAGCGGCGGACGGGTGAGTAACACGTGGGCAACCTGCCCTACAGATGGGGATAACTCCGGGAAA
>NZ_JADHDX010000032.1 GCF_016820585.1 Arthrobacter beigongshangensis | reverse complement strand
GCCAACTCAACTACCTATTTAACAAACTGAACTACCTTTCGCGAAAACTCAACTACCTCGGGGAAATTTTGAGTTTAAATGTAAAGGTTCCAACTCATCCACAGTACGGAAATTTTATAATTTTATAATTTCTTAAACAATGAAAATCCTTCTCTGACAGCAAGGATTAAAAAAAGCGAACACCCCTTATCTATCGGGGGGTTCGCCACTTTGTTTATCGTTGCATGGAAGCACTCATGCGAGCCATGTTTGCGATTGTACCGCCATCCACTAAAATATCGATACCTGTTACATAAGATGCTGCGTCACTTGTCAAGAAGCCTACAACTGAAGCGATTTCTTCTGCTTCGCCTTCACGACGTAATGGTGTATGCGCAAGTAATACGGCCATCATATCGCTTTCTTCTTTTTCAGCACGGCCCATAGCTGTGTTGATTGTTCCTGGCGAGATGGATGCAATACGAGCACCTTTTTCACCCCATGCCCAGGCACGATCTTTTACCATTTCGATAACAGCGATTTTTGATAATGGATATGAACCAGCGTTTGTACCTTTAGTCGCTACTTCCATTGCTTCCATGAAACCATCAGCTAATGGATTTTTTAATACTTCGCGTAATTCTGGTGGAGCTGGTACCATATGTGCACTCATCGAAGAGATACAAACCGCTACTGAACCAGGCGTGGCAATTTGTATAAATTCATCTAGAATAATCGCTGTACCCACAGCATTTACATTCATAATTGTTTTCCAATCAGCCATTGTTGGAGAAAGACCTGCAGTGTGAATAATCCCTGCAAACTCGCCCATAGAAGCTGCTTTTTCTGCTAAAGCTTTAACGGCGGCACGATCTGACACATCACAAGTTGCATATTCCACAGTTTCAATGCCCTTCGCTTTTAATTCTGCGGCAGTGGCTACTAAACGCTCTTCGTTCATATCCGCTAATAATAGCGCACCTTGTTTTCCTAAAATTTCGGCAGATGCTTTACCCATTCCGCCTGTACCACCTGTAATCACATACACTTTTGTCATTTGAATTTCCCCCTATACAACAATTTAAGTCCAATTTAATTGTATACCGCCCATCACTGGCACCTCAAACAACAAAGTGTAGTAAAGTGTCTATATGGGGGTGGGTTATATGAAAAAGAGAGTGTTAACAGAAAGCTTAACGATTCAACAATATATAATTGTGGCATTTCAAGAATTACTGAGTGAGCTGCCATTTGAAAAAATTACTGTTCAATTAATTGCCAAGCGTGCAGGCGTCAATCGCTCTACGTTTTATTTACATTTTAAAGACAAAAATGATTTGTTAGATGAAATAACCGAACAATTATTATTGGAGTTCGTTTCATATTATCAGGTCAAGTCTATAGAAGTAGACGAAGAAATCGGTACTGCAATTGCCCGTGTTCCGCTCCAAATTTGTGAACATATTCATCAAAACTCAGATTTTTATAAAGGAAGAATCCGAGATCGAGCATTTATAACCCGTCTATATGAGCTTTTATACGAAACGCTTCAAGTAACTTTTAAAAATGAAGCACTTTCCTCCTTTACTGCATTCGGAACAATCGGGTACTTAACGAAATGGATTGAGGAAGATTGTCAGATGTCGGTTAAGGAAACGGCTGGGGGGTTAACGAGCATTGGGGAGATGGCTTATCGAGTGAATGGAGTATAGAGATTATCACAGGCAAAGTTTGTTTGTAATCAGAAACGGTGGGTACACTAAGCAAAAAAGATGGGCTTGGAGGATGACATCTATATGAAGTACGTTGGCACTTTTTATTCCATTGACACGGTATTATACAAAATTACACAACTGAAAACACAAGGGTATGCAGAACAGGATGTAGTTGCCATTTCAAATGTTGAGGACAACCTTTCTATGCTGCAAGGGCAAACCGAAATTGGACTTCAGGATGCGACCGGTGGTAAATGGCATGAAAAATTCGAGCCATTTCCGGGTGGAAAAGATCAAATAGTAGACACTCTTTCTGACATGGGACTTTCAGAACAACAGGCAAGAACTTACTACAACGAAATGCATGGCGGTGGAACTGCATTGTTTGTGAAGGAACCACCTCGAAACCATAATGAAGTGCATGTGAAAATGGATAGTAGTGCAGAACTGGGATCAAGCGGGGAACTTTTGGACAATCAAGATGAACAACAGCAAATACTTCATAACGATAACACAGTTCCACGCATTCAAACGGAGAATTTATAGGGAATAAAAAGCACACCAAACTATCATTCAATTTAGAAGTGGGACGAAAGGATAGGTTCCTCGTCCCACTGCAATTACTTATTTGATTCCTCCATAGTTAAATAAAATCCTTCCAAAGCAAGGCAGTAAACCTGTTCATATCGGTCTACTTCCCTTCGTGTAATTGCCGATGTAACTGCCTTACTTGTTCTGCTAGTCTTGGAACCGGACCATCTACTTCAATATCTCGAATTACTTCTTGAATCGGCAAATTACGAACCCGGGATGTAGGGACTCCCATTTCTTGTAGCCACCCCGCGAGTTGGTTTGAAGTTTATTTAAATCGATTAATTGAAAAAGGAGATATATTTTTTTCAGTCTTCCCTAAAATAATCAATTCACTTAAGATTTGTCCAACTACACTACTAAATTTAAAGCCATGGCCTGAGAAGCCAGATGCAATGGCCACATTTGAATAGGTAGGATGCAAATCAATAATGAAATCTTCATCAGGAGTAAGTGTATACATACAGGCTTTACCGTACTTCAATTGCTGTATAGATGGCATATAGCTATGTACAAATTGTCTTAAATCTGTCGCGTCTTCCTCTAGTTCGCTAAATTCCCGCATGACTTCATCTGGATTGATTGTCTCTCCACCATCATGTCTGCCTACTTTTAGACCAGCACCATCAATGCTTGGAAAACCATAATATTGTCCTTGAGATGTCTCAAACGCAAAGGCTGGAAATTGCTTATAATTATACAAATCTTCATTGGCATTAAACCAAGCAAATGTTTTTCTCACTGGGTTTAGAGGAAGATTTAAATCTAATGTAGAAAGGAGATTCCCTGACCACGCTCCTGCTGAAACTACCAACGCATCAGCGCTAAAAGTTTGAGCCTCGGTTTTGACGGTTACTCTTTCATTATGCACTACTAATTCTTTCACTTTGCTATTGGTTAAGATGGTAGCTCCGTGTTGCTCTGCAAGCTCTCGATAAGCTCCAATGCATTCTCCACATTTTAGTACGCCTGATGTTGGTTCAAAGCACCCTATGTAATTGTCCGGTAAATTGATGCCTGGCCATCGCTTATTCACTTCACTTGAATCCAAAATCTCCAGTGGCAGTGAATGAGTTTTTGCACTTGAGATGATGTTCTCGATAAAATCTGTTTTTTCATAGCCTACGTTTAGAACCCCGGTTTGGATAAACAATTGTTTTCCCGTCACCTTCTCTAAGTCGTCCCACAATTCTTGAGCTTCGAGCGCCAATGGAACGTATTCCTCACCTTCACCATACGCATGCCGAATAATTCTCGTATCTCCGTGATGACTCCCTTTGTCATGAGGCGGGTTAAAGGAATCCAATAATAATGTTCTTTTGCCGCTCTTTGATAAAAAATAGCCAGCCGCCATCCCCATCGAACCAGCGCCAATTACAATTACATCATAATGCACAGTACGTTTCCTCCCTCGCAAATAAATACGCTAAAACTAAAGTTTTAAATATTGGCTACTATTTTCTTATTTTACCACTTAACCGCCTTCCCTAACGCACAAATATTAATACCTGTCTTTTATAACATCGGCTCCTAAACATGCAGAAACCTCCTAATTCACATGTGATTAGAAGGTCTAATAACCAAGATATACAGTAATTAAAGATAATCCGGAATTCAATGAGAAGCCTTCATTAAAAAGCAAGATTTTATCATTATGTTTCTGAATGTAATAATTAATATCGAACAAGGTTATATCGTTTAGATTATTCAATAAAGATGATAAAAAAGTAATGCGACGCAGATTTATAGCACTTTAACGATTCATTTTACATAAGGGATAAACTGGATTATTACGGCAGAACTAATCGAATAGCCCCTCTTTCGCATCCTTGTCCAACAAAAATACAGTACTAAAGGATACTTTCTCCATTGTTACAAAGGTTAATATATCCATGAAAACTTGTTATTTGATTGTTACTCTCCTGATATTTTCTTTTGTTATTGTAGTTAACATGCGGTTGGGGCACTCCTAAATTATTCGCTTGAAAAAACTTCATAACGAATTTTTATAACCGACCCTGTCCTGCATATGAAGGAGGGAGATGTACATTAACAATTGAATAAGAAAAAGTGTTATTTCAATTCCTATTTTAGTAGTCGAGATTTAAAAATTTCGGAAAAATGAAGGGAGTTTGATGAATCTTGGTTAAAGAGACGAATCAAAAAGAGAAGAACACGAACAAGAAGATTTTGCCTTTTGTAATGTCAACTTCAATGCTAACAGCTGCTATTTTCGGCGCAGGTGGCTCAGCTTTAGCAGCTGAAAAGGGCGAGGTGACAGATTTTAAGAATCACGGTGCAGAAGTTTCATCTTTTGCAACAAGCATTCCGGGTTCACCTGAAAAAGGGAAAATAATGCGTGCAATTGCAAACAAAAATTTGCAGGACGTAGCTCCTAATGAAGATGATTCGGATGATCCTATGGATGAAGACGAAACAACAGATGTACCTCTTGATGAAGATGAAGCAACAGATGAGCCTGTTGATGAAGACGAAGCAACAGATCTACCTGTTATTGAAGATGAAGCAACGGATCTACCTGTTGATGAAGACGAAGTAACAGATGCACCTATTATTGAAGATGAAGCAACGGATGAGCCTGTTGATGAAGACGTTGCAACAGATGCACCTGTTATTGAAGATGAAGCAACGGATGCACCTGTTATTGAAGATGAAGCAACAGATCTACCTGTTGATGAAGATGAAGCAACAGATGTGCCTGTTGATGAAGACGAAGCAACGGATGCACCTGTTATTGAAGATGAAGCAACAGATCTACCTGTTGATGAAGACGAAGCAACGGATGCACCTGTTATTGAAGATGAAGCAACAGATCTGCCTGTTGAAGAAGATGAAGCGGCCGATGTACCTGTAATTGAAGAAGAAACAGCAGACGAAACTGTGGTTGAAGAAGAGCCTGCAGAGGAGCCAGCTGGTGAAGATGAGTCTACTGATGAAACAGAAAAGCCAGCTGACGAAATTATCCATGAGGATACTACGTCACCTGACCAATCTACTGATAGCACTATTATAACAGAGGAACAAGTAAATGAATATAGATCTGTCATACAAAATTATGGAAGTTTAATTGAATACTATAATTTCATTATCCAAGATCATCTTGGTATGACCTTGCCAGTTGAGGATGGAAATGAATCGGAAGAGCCCGCTGTTGGCGACGACGTTGCGGAAGTTCCTGCTGACGGTGAAGATGTAACCGAAGAACCGGCTGTTGGTGACGATGTTGCAGAGGTTCCTACTGACGCTGAAGATGTAACTGAGGAACCGGCTGTTGATGACGATGTTGCGGAGGTTCCTACTGACGCTGAAGATGTAACTGAAGAACCGACTGTTGGTGACGATGTTGCAGAAGTTCCTGCTGACGCTGAAGATGTAACTGAAGAACCGACTGTTGGTGACGATGTTGCAGAAGTTCCTGCTGACGCTGAAGATGTAACTGAAGAACCGGCTGTTGGTAACGACACTGCGGAAGAACCTGTTAAAGAAGTTGTTCAAACAACGGTTTGGGATAAGCTAGTTGGTTATTACCAACAAGTTGTTACAGCTTACAATTCTTTATTTAGTTTGTTAAAAAAATAAAATAACATTAAAAAATAAAATTGAATAGATAATTTTTTAGCGGGAAGTGATACCCTTCCTTGCCTGAACCGTATGGTCTACGGTTGAATAAATTTTTGAGCCCTTGAAAACTTCAGTAGGAGTTTTCAAGGGCTCTATATATGGTACCTGATTCTAATATAATTGTAGTGTGCCTACTGAATGGCGCTGTGCACAAGCACTTAAGAGTTTTAATTTCGAGTACACGGTTCTAAAACAATTCCGAATTCAATTAGAACTTAATACATTTCACTAAGTATGTAGGTACGAAAAAAGAGATATTGCCCAAGAGTTCAACTCCTGTTCAATATCCCTTTCCTTCAAAACCGTCGAAACGACTGCATTTACACCATATATTACTATGGAAGAGGCAGGAGTCGAACCTACCAACTCACGAAAGACTATAATAGCAATGTTATGAAGGGTTTGCCGATAGAATTAAAAATGAATGACTACGTTTGATAAAAATTAAGTGCGAGGGCAATTCTATTTCTTCTCAAATTCTTTTAACTTGATACTATACTTGTATCAATATTTCCGCATGCAATCTAAGTTTGACTATGAATGACCGTGGCTTTCTCTTTCAAAGCATGGGCCTTCGTTACTCGATTGGCCTAGTTTCTCCGACGCTCTAGTTCCTTCTGAACCATTTCAAGCATGGCAGATCGGAGCTTGCGCTCGTAGGGATCAGTTTCAGATTCCGGCTTGGCGAGATAGTCCTCGTTATACTTGATTTCAAGATAGAGGATATCAGTTGTCTCCATAACGGTATGGCGTTTGGACTTCTCTACTTCTGCCGCGATTTTTCCCAATTCATAATCAGCTGGGTCTCGCTGGGCGATTTCCGAAAGGATCACCTTTATTGATTTCGAGTCGCGGGCCTCTTCATTGTTCAGCCGTGTAAGTCGCTCATACAACTGCTTATTGGTGAGTTTTTTGACCTTAGCTTCACTGTACCTCGAAAATAATTTCATCATTTTTCTCCTTTAAGTAAAGGTTAGCTTAATTTTCCATTCAATAGTTCGTAATAAATTAAACGGTATTTGTATATTGCAACATAAAGCAGGTGCAACATTTCGTGTGAATTAGAAGGGGGCTCTCATTTAGATGTCTATTAATATATGACATTTTACCATAATGAATATTGCGGATGAATTGAGCCGCTTGTGCGGAGTTTTGAGCCACCGATTGCGGAGAATAGA
>NZ_JADHDX010000031.1 GCF_016820585.1 Arthrobacter beigongshangensis | reverse complement strand
TATATCCGTCAGAAATGGGACAGGCAATACCGTCAGCAAATGGACGTTATGAAACAGCATTAACATTTTACTCAGTAACGTATTCGTTAATATCCCACTGCATTAAATCTTTTTTTGATTTAACATTTGGTTTTGGAATATCATAATGTTTTTCGTATTTGCACATTTTGCAGGAACAATTCAACTTCGCTTTAGACAATTTTCCGGGATGCTTAATATAAGGATGTACGATATCATCCGTTGTATCCACTCCCCAGGCATATCTTACAATCTCTAGCTTCCGGCTAATTGCCCGCTTTCTTTGATGGTGATAATATGACCTTGAACGATTTTTCATTAGTGAAAACCTCCCTTGAGAATCGTACCGCCCGCAGGGGTCCTCAAAAGGTTTTTAAACCCCTACAGGCAGGTACTCAACGTTTTCACTAGATTTCTATTTAAATTCATTAAATGTCCTCCTGTTTGTTCTATTAGCAGTATATCGTATATAGAAGTTAATTCATCGTTTTTTTATTTTGTTTATAGGAGACTTATAAAATGCCAGCATTGTACCGTGTGTAGTGTTCATTAAATTAAATGTCCAGTGCTCGCATTCAGTGTAATAAACATACTACGATCTTTGATAGAGTCAGCAAAATACGCATGGTGCAATAAAAGTGTAATAGAATAGGTGACGCTGGTGGTCGGCCATTGTTTTAAGCAAAGAGCAAAGTTCTCTTTGTCCTGAGGCTGTAGGTGCTCTTATCCACATTCGTAGCATTAATAGTAGTTTAACCATAATAAATAATCCATTCTTGAGTGGGAGCTCATAATGGATGGATTATATCATCTCCTGCTGATTTCCTTGAACTGGGTTAATCAAAGAAGAAATCGCTTTTGTGATGCGCTGGCCTCACATGATACGGCAGAACAAGTATTGGGCGACGACATTTTGAAAAATATTGTATGTGAGCTAACGAAGGTGATCAAAGAAAATATGAGCATCGACTGAAATTCACGAGATTCTGCAAGAGTTAAGAAGCGAATTACAGTTCGAAGACTGCTGAAGAAGTACGGCTATCTACTCTTGTTCACAAGCAGTTCTTTACTCTATCCCTAGGCTTACTAGTATACTTAACTGATGATAGAACTCATTCGTATAATTGTGTTTAGAAAAATACAAAGTATAGAAATCAATTGAATTTACGATTAGAAAGTGGGAAGATACGTGGCAATTATTCAAGTGTCTCAGCGTGAAGGATCCAACTACAAAACCATTCAGGTTGCAGTAGAGGCAGCTCTACCAGGAGATACAGTGGAAGTTGATGAAGGTGTTTATGATGAACATGTAACAATCGATAAGCTGCTCGTTCTCCGAAGTTCAGAAGGTGAAGCAAGCTCAGTTCGTCTAACAGGAAGTGTTCGTATCGCGACAACGGAAGAAGTGCGTATCGAATCGATCAGTATTGGAGGAGGCACTGGTCCAGTGGACTATGGTTTACATATCGAATCAGGAGATGTAACGCTTCACCACTGTCTTTTCTCTGAGATTCAAGGAGTTGCAATGCGAGTGGATGCAGCTGCAAAAGTATCCGCAGAGCATTCGAACTTTCAAAAAAACATCCAAGGGATTGAGGTATTAGGGCGTTTGGCTTTGTTCGAATGCATAGTAGAAGACACGGTCAAGTCTGCACAAATTAGTGTGCGCGCGGGAGGAGAAGTCGCGGTAACGAATTCCGGAATTTTAAGTGGGCAAGATGCTGGCCTTTGCTTGTATGAAACGAGTCGAGCAACAATCACCAAAAGTTCATTCATCGGAAATCGCGGGGTTCAACTTCGTTTAGAACAAGACAGTTCTATGGACGTAGAAAGTACGAATTTTTATTTTGGACATGTCCAAGGAATCTATTGTGATCAATCTAAGGGTGTCCTGAAAAATTGTGTCTTTAAAAACCAAAGTTTGGAGCATGTAGCATTTACGAATGGATCCCATATCAAAGTCGAGACAAGTACGTTTGAAAATGGTGAGGCTGAAGGAATGAACGTCAGTGGTTCATCAGTTGAGCTATCCGACTCACAGTTAAAAAACCAAAAAGGAGACCAAATTTCCTGTAACGAACAAAGCAAACTCTCGATTACAAAAACACAGATCCTTTCGGGTGAGTCTAGAGGAATTGTTTCCGGAAATTCCACGTGTACACTCATCGAATCTGAAGTGAAGTACAATCAGATGACGCAACTCTCTGCGTTTACTCAAAGCGTGTTCACGATTCTGGGTTGTGAAATTGAGAGTGGAAACAATAAAGGAGTTTACGTGACAAGTAGTCAAGTGACTATTTCGGATTCTCTTATTAGCCATCATAGTGGTGTACAGATTTTTGCTTCTGAACAATCGGAAGTAATTGTGTCGGCGACCGAAGTAAAGAGTGGGGATAGTGCAGGGATAGTTGTGAAAGAATCCAAGTTGACGGCGGCCAATTGCATCATCTTCGGTCATAAGGGATCCAACGTTTTACTCAGTGCTGCGGCTAAAGCAGAAATTACGGATTGTAAAATATCGAGTGGCGATAAGAACGGCATACTTGCAGGTCCTGAAGTAGTTATTTCAGTAGAACGGTCAATTTTGTTCAATCATAAAAGGCCACAAATAAGAGCAACCGAATCTGCAGAAGTCTTTATAACGGAATGTGAAATCTATGACGGTCAATCGTCAGGAATCGTCTTGAGTCAGGTGGAGCGTACTGAAGTGACCGTAACTCGAGTACATGGTCATCGTGATGATCAAATCATCTTGCAAGATTGTTCAGATGCTGTATTCACTGGGGTGCAAGTGATGAATGGAAAGAAGGCTGGACTGAGACTCGAGCGTTCGGTGCCAGTTCTTAACGACTGTTCTGTTGAGAACAACGAAGCAGGAGATTTAGTTCGTTGGGATGACAGTGTTCCTGTGCTTACCGATACGGACTTGCAGGTTCCACCAATCACTAGTAAATTAGGCGGCAGTGCTGGACATTCTTCTACTGTAGATTCATCACCTACTGATCAGAAGGATGTTTTCATGAGTGGTTTGAACGGGTTTATTGGACTGGAAGATGTGAAAAACAAAATCCAGGAGTTTAAAAACGTAAGCGACATTAATCAATTCAAATTAGAGCGTGGAATGAAAGCTAATCCGATGGTAGCACCTCATATGGTCTTTCAAGGTAATCCGGGTACTGGTAAAACGATAGTCGCTCGGCTTATAGGGAAGATTTTTAAGGAACTAGGTTTATTAAAGACAGGTCACGTAACTGAAGTGAAGCGAGAAGATCTCGTTGGAACGCATGTTGGTGAATCAGAAGAACGAACGAAAGTAATTATTAAGGAAGCTATGGGTGGCGTCCTCTTTATAGATGAAGCGTATACGCTTGCAGCAAGGGGCAATTCTAGTAATGATTTCGGAAAAAAAGTAATTGAAACGTTGCTTCCTGCAATGGAAAATTCTCGCGGTGAATTCATTGTTATCGCGGCAGGCTATACCGAAGAAATGAACCGTTTCCTTGCGTCTAATCCGGGATTGAAAGATCGTTTTACTGAAAAGATTCACTTTCAAGACTATACACCAGATGAGTTGCTTCAAATCTTCTTAAGTCAGTGTGAAGGAAGCTATGTGCTTACTCCTGCTGCCAAACAAGCAGTTTATGAGGAGTTCGTGGAACGTTATCGTATGCGCGATGAAACATTTAGTAACGCTCGAATGGCACGTATACTATACGATCAAATCGGGCTTGCTCAGTCGATGAGAATTGCGAAACTTCCGCGTGAAGAGTGGACGGAAAAGGTATTGACGACGTTTGAAGAACAAGACGTTGTACAAGCGGTACAAGAGCATGGCGTGAAGACGTACGAAGTTCCAATCGATGAAGTACTACTCGCCCATAAACGTGCAGAACTCCATCAGTTTATCGGCCTTGGTTCTGTGAAGGTTGAAATAGATAAAATGATTGAATTAATGAGATACTACAAACGAGAAAATCATTCTACAGAGAAATTGATGAACCACACGCTGTTGATTGGTAAACCAGGGACAGGTAAAACCGAGGTCGGTCGTGTGCTCGCTGGTATTTATCAAGCGCTTGGATTATTAGAACGAGGCGATCTGATTGAAGTAGATCGCAGCGATTTAGTCGGTAGTCATATTGGTGAAACGGAGAAGCTGACAGCCGGGCTGATTGAACGAGCGATGGGTAGTGCGTTCTTTATTGATGAAGCGTACACACTTGTGAGTGGTGGAGAGAATGACTTCGGGAAAAAAGCAGTGGAAGTGTTGTTGAAAAAAATGTCCGATCGACAAGGCCAGTTCCTATTAATTGCCGCAGGGTACGAAAAAGAAATGAATCAATTCTTAGACAGTAACCCCGGACTCCGTCGACGTTTCGGACTAACGCTCCATTTTGAAGATTATACACCAAAGGAATTAATGGAGATTACCGACCTTTATAGTAAAGGGTACGGCATAACAGATGAAGCAAAGCGTACATTAGTTCTTCACTATGAAGAGATTTATGCACGTAGAGATAGTCATTTCGGAAATGCCGGTCTTGCTAAAAAAATAGCGAAAGAAATGACGCGTAAAGTCGATTATCGAATGGCTGTGGCGAGCAATAAACAAAATAGGCTTGCGCTCGAAAAAGAAATTACGAAGGATGATTTAGTTTTGTTGGAGAGTTGAATGATTTGTTGTTTTAGTACACAGGTAATGGAAAATGATTCGAAGTCCCCTTTTTCGCATAATCCCCTAAATTAATTCCAAAGTCATGTGAAATAATTATGAAAAATCTCCCACTTATTAATATGCAAAAAATTTAGCATATTAACTTGGAAGAGTCTAGTTTTGAATCTGGGGGAATTTGAAAATATTCCATGCTTTTTGGAGGGGATAAAGTGATCGTTTACACAAATATGTATTACTATCCCTCGTTGAAAATATATGCTGAAAGACTTCGAATTGCTTCTGAAGAAAATTATCAAGAGTTATGGGGATATTTTTCTGGGAGATTTGGTGATGAGTATGATCGTATCTCTCGCTCCATCGGAGTACCCATTCGAACAAGAGTATATCGTCTAAGTAGGAGTCATTACAAAGATCAAGGTCATTGGTGGAGGATTTATTTGTTTTCGGGGAAAGAAGCGATAATAGATACCGTATCCATTGTCACGCTAGCGGTTATATTATTGTTTTATTTATTATAGATATAGGTGTTTCCTTTTTTCTGAGCTGCTAGAAAGTTTGGTCGGGTTTTGTAACCAGAGGTTTGAGAAAATTATTAGGGCTCTAAGAGTCAGTAGATTTTACCTATGGGGTGTATTACATTTTAAACGCTAAATTGATTATGATCAAAACTGAAAAGGAACGCATGTACGAGTGACATGAGTTCCTTTTCTCCGATACGCAAACGCATGTACGAATGACATGAGTTATACGTTTCTCTGCTATTATATTCATTATCACAAGAATACATACATTTTGTCAAGGAAAGTAGGTGGGTACTTATATGAATGAGTCTAAGACTACAGATTTAATAATTTGTTTTGATGAGAGCGGCAAACAAAGTAGCGATCCTATTCAGTTAATGGGGGCGCTATGTATTCCATCTTCAATTTACTATCATTCAGATTTTACTTCTTTACATAAGCTAAATCAAAGCTATAATTTCCACTGGACTGATTATGGAGGTTATTCAAAAGATAGGCAGGGAATAGAGGAATTGTTCGATTTGGCATTGCCACTTGCTCCTTATACTCAAATGAATTTTATTCATTATTCTAAGTCAGCCCTAGATCAGCAAGCTCGTGTATTTTCAAAAATTTATGATTCTAAACAAACTATTGTAAGTGACACGATATACACAAAGCTACCAGAACGCATTTGTTATGGATTGTTACGGGGATATAGTGAACACAGTCAAGTGCAAGCAAAAATAGTAGTGGAGGATGCAACAGAATATAGATCTAAAAATCTTGCTAGTAAGATGCAACATGCGCTGAATATCCATTCAGTTTATAGGGGGGAGTCCTTTATGATTACTGAATGTGATTATCGTGCAAAGGGTGAAGAGATTGGTGTAGAGATAGTAGACTTATTTTTAGGCATGCTCGGTCTTATTCTGGATAATCCGATTTCTTCTGGCAATAAGAAAAAAGCGAAAATCAACTTAACCTTAAAGTTACTAAAATACAATAAGATACAGCCATTCTTCAGGAATTTACGGTTATTTCAATTAAAGAATTCAAATCAATTAATTGAAGCTAGTGTAGAGGCAAGTATAAAGTTATTCATAGCGAGAAATTACGAAGTATTTCGTTCTCTGTAATGCTTATGGATTACAATTTAGGCAGTGAACGGGATGATCTTTTCGGTAGTTGGAACGTGCGTAAGAAGGAATTGTTTACAGCAAAATATATTAAAAAAGTATGGCATTACCTTATCTCGATGAATTTTCCATAGTGATTTGGATGTCAAAAACGTATCCCCGAATTCTATTGAAGGAATTCAAGGATGCGTTTTTTGAATGATGGTGATTTCATCAATCATTAATATTGAAATGAGGTTATCATCACTACTAACTAGGATATAGTAACAGTATACATCATGTGAATCGAGGGATTGATATGAAAAATGAAATGGAGAAACTGAGGCAGGAAAATCTTTATTTGAAACAATTATTGGTGAAAATGATGAATCGAGAGAACACCTATGTAACTGGAAAAGTAGTGAGTAAGCTATCTTCAGTAGAAGAGAAAGTCAGTCTCTTAAACAGCCTATTTAAAGGGAGAAAGGACGTCTATGCACTGCGCTGGGAGTCGCAAAGCGGAAGTAGTGGATATATACCTGCATGCGCTCTGGAATGGCAGAAACCGATTTGCCAAAAGCCACTTATTAAATGCAGTCAGTGTCAGCATCGCCAATTGCTACCTTTGACTGATCAAGTACTTAATGAACAGTTGAACGGTGAAAAGACTATTGGAATCTACCCGTTATTATCGGATGGCACCTGTACTTTTTTAGCGGTTGATTTCGATGGGAGTCAATGGAAACAGGATGTGAAATTATTCTCGGGAACCTGCAGGAAGTTGAATGTACCATTTCATATTGAGCGTTCCCGTTCTGGCAATGGGGCGCATGTCTGGATTTTTTTCACTTCATATGTGATGGCAGCGACTGTAAGAAAACTAGGGATGTACCTTTTATCAAAAACGGTGGAACGAAATGGTGGGGTTCAGTTAGCATCATTCGATCGTTTGTTCCCGAATCAGGACGTTTTGTCGAAAGGTGGATTTGGTAACCTCATTGCATTGCCACTCCAAAAGGGACCGGCACAATTAGGGAACAGTTTATTTGTTGATGAGCATTTTAGTGCTTATCCTGATCAATGGATGTATCTGTCGTCTGTTCAAAAAATGACAGAGCAAGAGATTCAGTTGGTACTTCGTGATCATGATAACGTAAAAGAGGAACGTTCTTTCCTGATGCCTGACAAAATTAGTGTTGAATTAAAAAATGGTATTCATATTGATAAGGAAGGGATTCCTTCAACTTTATTAGAAAAAATGGGGAACGTAGCATCTTTTAATAATCCTGAGTTTTATAAAGCGCAAGCGAAAAGGCTGTCTATTCATGGAATTCCTCGATTGGTCCAATGTGCAAATGATGGGCAGAAGGAGCTCATTTTACCACGTGGTTGTTTAGAGGAGCTACAAAATTTGCTGAAACATGAATCTATTCAACTGGACATTTCAAACCATTCTTATGCCGGTGAAAATATTGACATCGACTTTCATGGGAATTTATCAATGCAACAAGATGAAGTCGTCAATACATTACTTGAGAACGATCATGGCACACTAGCTGCAACTACTGGTTTTGGTAAGACCGTTGTAGCTACTGCTGTAATGGCCAAGCGGAAGGTTAATACATTAGTCATTGTCCATCGTACGCAATTAATGAAGCAATGGGTGGAACGACTTGCAACATTTTTGGGTGTCTCCCCAAAAGAAATCGGACAAATTGGTGGAGGGAAAAACCATATAACCGGAAAAGTTGATGTGGCAACAATCCAAAGTTTAAATTATGGGGGCCAATTAAAATCTTTTATCACACAATATGGACAAGTTATTGTGGATGAATGTCACGTTATTTCAGCAGTTACTTTTGAGAAAGTGTTACAACAAATTCGTGCTAAATATGTATTGATTCACACCCAAAAAGCTGAAATTCCTTCGAACACCGCTCCGGCGCTTCGTGGATGCCTC
>NZ_JADHDX010000030.1 GCF_016820585.1 Arthrobacter beigongshangensis | reverse complement strand
ATATTTAGCCATAATAAAAACACCCCAAAAGTTAGATTTGACTCTAACTTTTGGGGTGCACATCATCGAAGGGCTATTTCTGTTGTGTTGTACTTGTATGATTGGCACAATTGTTAACGCTTTAAAATATATGGTGAAGCAATATAGCCCGTTACGATCTTACCATTCTGAACTGCTCGAACTGGATACCAAGCAAACAGGTTAGTCGAATTTTTTTGTTCATCGTATACAGGCGCTCCGATAATTGTCATTTTATCCGCCGTAGTTGTTGGAATAAGTGTAGCTTGCGTATTTGGTTTTGCACGCATGCCCGAACCAGAGTAGCTAACTACATCGCCCGCTTTCAATAACTCCTTAGAGGCTGTTGCTTCTTTGGATAAGCTAAACGATTTCTTTTTGAATTCTATCGTATGATTCGTATCTGCACCATAATTAAAATCATCTTTCGTCATTGCAATCGACTGAATATTTGTCGTTACTAAACCATTTTTACGTAACTCCTGATACACTTTCTCCTGGTATGCAGTGCCATTTCTTTCGCCCGTCGCTTGATAAAACGGGCTATTCACTGCCTTTGTGCCGTTATAAGCCATGATAGCAAAATACCAGCTTTCCAGACTTTCCGGATTGTGATTGGCGACTTTAGGCAAATCGCTTCGCTTGAAATTGGTCACTAAAAAATCAATGCCCGCCTGAATATTATAAGGCAAATCATATTTCAAACGTTCCACATTATATCCCGCTGTATTTGTTATTTGCATTAAACCAATCCCACCATCAGCAGTAATAATCGGTTCGCCGTTGGCATCGAAATGCTTCCAGTTATTACTTTCTACAGATGCAACAGCTTTGACGATTTCCGGTGGAATTACCGTGGCTGATTGGTTAACAGCTTTCGTGATTAAACAATTCATCGTCTGACGATCTGGGTTCACACGACTCGCTGGATTATATCCACATACATTCACCGCTAAGCGGAATCGGTCATTCTTAGCTCTTGCCAAAAATCCAGAAAAATCTGCACGCGTCACTAGCTTGTCCGGGCGGAAGGTACCATCAGAATGACCTTGTGTGACACCCGCTGCAATTACTTTTCGAATCGAGGAAAAGGCTTCCGAACTTACTGTAATATCCTTGAAAGGAACCAATTCCTCATCAACCATTGAGAATGCACTCGCAAGGAAAATCGCCATATCAGAACGTTTGACAGGCTCATTCGGATAAAACTTTCCATCTTTATTACTCGGAATAATGCCTTTTTCATACGCAGATTGAATGGCACCCGAAGCAGCACTTGAACTAGCTACATCCGAAAAAACAGTTTTACGTTTCGCCGTATTCAAACCTAACGTTCTAGCAAGCATTAGTATAGCTTCTCCACGCGTCACATTTTTATCCGGAACAAAACGGTTATTATCGTAGCCCTGTATAATGCCTTCTTCAAATGAATACATCATATGTTGATAAAAGGGATGCGTAGTTTTAACATCAGAAAACCCTGCTGCTTCAACTGTTCCTCCACTCCCCATGAATACTAAAACGATAGATAATAATAAAAATGTTATTTTCTTCAAAATTATCTCCTCCTTACAACTAGACTACTATAATTTACAGTCAATTGGAAGGTAAGGGAGGATGGTGATTTTTTGGTTAGTTGGAGACTTCGAGAGAATGGTTGCACACCACTATCTATTCACCTGCCATATAGCCAATTACTTCATTGCGATTAGGGTCAACAAGTATTAAAGGGGTACCAGCTACAACATTCTCTTTATCTTCAAAAGAAACAATGACTATTTCTTTCCCTTCATACGTTTTATCCAGCAGCTCATAGCTGTTATCAGCAATTATTTTCTTTACTTTCGCACTTTGCCAGCCTTCTTTAGCTGTGTCATTCCATCCTTTTTCTTCGATAAATTCCCAAGCAACTTCTCTAACTTTTTCATAACTATCTGTATCAGTGATATTCCCTACATCTTGATTATTTGAACAACCAACAAGCAAAAATACCGTTATTGCTAAATATAAAAATTTCAACTTCATACCCTTTTCACCTACTTTTCTTATTAGTCACTTTCTCTAGGTGCCACAGCCAGTTTGTAACGAATTTCAATTCCTAACGTCTACTCAGTATACATACAAAATAGTAGGAGTTGAAACGATTGAAGACATTTGCAAAAAGGTTGTCTGTTCTCTTGTCAGTTGTTATTTTGCTAATGGGATGTGGAGGCAACGGAACACAAACTACTCCTTCATCTAGCTCAGCGAATGATAAAGAGACTTTACATGCAATAACTGATTTTAATATTGTTGAGATGGTAAGAGGGGATGAAATTTTAGTAGGTTCTACTTTTTATAAAATTGGTGAGCGTACGAAAATGTCCACATTAACCAAACAAACACTTACGATTGATGACCTCCAGCCTGGGGATCTTGTATCTGTAGAGGATACTGGATACATTATGACTTCGTTTCCTGGCCAAGGCGCTGCAACAGCGGTCGTGCTGCAAAATGACCCGGAAAGCCTGAAAGTCAGTGAATCTATCCGACACTTTTTTGTGAATCAAGAAACAGGAGATACCATTTCTACACGTATTAAAGAGTTAACATCGGAAGCCATTACACTTCATTTTAATGAATGGGAAATACATGGGAAGAAGTACGAGGCAATCATTGACCGGGCAACCAATTCATTTACTGTTAAAGAAATTGAAAACGAGGAAGCCATTGAGCAGGAGCGGAGAAATAAAGAAATGGCCGAGGCACATCCTGAAGGAAGCACAGCAGGCCATATAACCGAAATCTTTAAAAATGGGTTTAGAATTAATATGGCTGACTATACATTCTCGGATGACATTCAGTTTAATAATGATTTAGGTGAGGAGCTGACTACTGCTATCAAAAACATTGAAGATTATATAAAAACGTAGTAAAAAAATCTATTATCTTCGAAGTTTTTTAACGGTTATCTGTGCGTTCAATCGGGTAAAGATTGTTAATGAAGTGGAAACTGCGATTGGAAGCTAAAAAAGTAAAGGGGATGCTTGTTTTGAAAAAAGCATATAAAACGGAAGTTCTCCTCACCGCTGCCCAACAACAAAAAGTGAATCAAACAATCGGGGTTTGTCGATACGTCTACAACCTTTACTTGGATACTGCACAGAAGCATTACAAGGAAACAAAAAAACATCTGTCGGGTTATGACTTTTCAAAATGGCTGAACAATGTCCATACACAACAAACCGATCATTGGATTAAAGATGTCTCTAGTAAAGCTGTGAAGCAAGCCATTATGAATGGTGATAAGGCTTTTCGGAACTTTTTTAAAGGGTTAGCTAAATTTCCCCAGTTCAAAAAGAAGAGAAATCAAGATGTGAAAGCTTATTTTCCGAAAAATAATGCAACTGATTTGACAGTAGAACGTCATCGTATCAAAGTACCGACAATTGGCTGGGTTCGTTTGAAGGAATTTGGTTATATTCCAACGGATGCAACCGTCATAAATTGTACAGTATCGCAAAAAGCGGGTCGGTATTTTATTTCTGTGTTATGTGAGGTTGAAGAAGTACGAGAGGCTTATGTCCCAAAACATGATGGAATTGGCATTGACTTAGGAATTAGCACTTTTGCATTTTGCAGTCATCATGTGCAGTTCGACAACATCAATAAGACTCAGCCAGTTATTAAATTGGAAAAAAGCCTGAAGCGACAACAGCGGAAACTGAGTCGCAGTTACGAACAAAATAAACATCGAAAGAGAGGTGAATTCTGCGCTAAAAACAGGCAGAAACAACTGTTAGTTGTTCAAAAATTGCACGCTAGACTAGCGAACGTCCGACAGGAATATATTCGGTATGTGGTGAGTGTGTTGGTGAAAACCAAACCAACGTATCTTACGATTGAGGATTTAAACGTCAAAGGCATGCAGAAAAACCGACATTTATCTAAAGCCGTTGCACAGCAGTGTTTTTCGGCTTTTCGAGAAGTACTGACGGATAAATGTCTCGAGAAGGGTATCGAACTGCGACTAGTGGATAGGTGGTATCCCTCTTCTAAGCTTTGTTCAACTTGTGGGTTCAAAAAGACAACACTAAGTCTTTCTGAACGGACATTTGCCTGTGACAATTGCGATACGGTTCTTGACCGAGATGTGAATGCCAGTTTAAATTTGAAATACGCAAAAGAATACACGATTATCACACAACGATAACGTGTATATGTAGGGTGGGCTACATCCGAATTTACGCCTGTGGAGTGCTAAACCAACCGTAGTAGTGAGCCATTGACGAGGCGGGGTACGAAGAAGCAGGAAACCGTCTAGCGTAGAAGAACTTACATGTTTTTCTGTGTTTTTAGTAGCAGCTGAACAAGGAGGGTTTTCAAATAGGCAGCTTCGTCAGTGTTGATTATGACAGGCTGGATCATGACGCAACGATTGGAAAAGGCGTACTCTCTGAACTAACTTTATTAACAAAGGAAGAAAATCCAGAGGTCAGAAGCTGGATCCAATCAGTTATTGAAGGGGATCTTTACGAAAATCCTGTAATTATGTTCTATTACACTGACCATTATCGAACGTACTATACAATCCGCGTTGCTGACCTGAATGACAACACGCCAGATACGTTTGAGATGAAGTATGATGTGGAATCGGGGACATACAGTGTTACGGTCAACCCGGGGTGAGGTTGGACGGCTCTCATTACTGTGAATCCTACAATTGACTTTGTTGGTCACTCCCCACACGGTAACCATCAACATATATTCTGAACATTCTTAAGACCTGAGATTACTTTGTTTCTTCAGTAGGCATAAATATGCTAGTATCATGGTAGGGCAAACCTTACGAAAGTAAGAGACGCAAAGCCACGGGCCTAATTCGATTACTCGTTATGGCAGCCAGCTACCGAGTGCTCCTCACTTTAATACTCGTTAAATAAAAGAGAGGTGAAGAAATGAATAAAACGGTAATGATTATTGATGACTCACAATTTATGAGAAATCTAATCAAAGGAAGAATTGTAGAAAATGGGTATGATGTTATTGCCGAGGCCGGGAGTGGAGAAGAAGCTATTGAGCTATACAAAATCCACTTGTCTGCTATTGTCTTATCAGATATTACTTTACCCGGTTTAGATGGTATAGCTACATTAAAAGAGATTAAGAAAATCAACCCAAACGTTCATGTAATTATGTGCTCTTCTCTTGGTACTCAAGATTTGATTATCGCTGCTTTGCAAAATGGAGCAAGTGATTTCATTGTCAAGCCATTCTTTGATAACCTAATTCCCGCACTGAACAAATTAACAATGAAATAAATCCATCCATGATCAGTCCTATTTTCTATTAAGTTTCAATCAGGCATCCTTCAATTGTATAAGGGACTATCGCACTTCTACCCATTCCTTCGTTCGAGTCGTTGGCTCGATCGAAGGGATTTTTTTGCATCGCATACGGCACTGTTAGAAATAACTCACGTATTCTCAGGAGTACGCTGGTAATGAATAGTATAGATATTTTCCAGGATATAGAAAAAACCTCGATCGATTGAATCGCCCCTATAAAGGAACTCAAAACTGGTCCCTTGATTCATGTTTTAGTAATCGTGTTTACTGCTAATCTGTTTTCAATCGCCATACGTAAATTCGAGATGACACCGAGAAGCAATACTAACGACATAACGATTTTTTCAAAAGGCGTTCCTAACAATTGTTGTATAAACCCAAAAGTCCAAAGTATTACAAAAAACCAACATATACCGGTTATTGCTCTTTTGTATTTGTATAACCTATTTCCGCCGACAAGTAGTGTAAAAACCCCGCCTATAATCGAAATAATGATATTGATAATTGATATGGGTAGCTGGGTTGCTAAGGATTCTGATCGTCCCCCATTAACCCATGTAAATGGAATAATTCCACTCATAATAAAAACTTGTATTAAGAATGTCAAAGCATAAAAACAGATTCCCAAATATACAGCGGTTTTCATATTCACATTTCTAAGTTTTTCTAACATACAATCACCCCATTTCTTCCTGTTATCATTTTATTTGATTCGGAACTATTGTATTCCTTTATCTATTGCCTTATTTCATGGGCACAACATAATTGCCCTCCACCGATCGCTCGATTGAAGGGCTGTGTTTTATGGTGTTGCACTTAGTTGTCAGAAGCGTGTCTGAATTACACGCGTGACTTTGGCACCGTGATTTAAATTTTGAAATGACCGATAGCCGAATGCAGATCATCGCTCAAGCCAGCCAGTGTGTCTGCGGCTTGTGCCACTTCTCGGATTGCACGTAGCTGCTCATCTGTTGAAGCACTGATTTCTTCACTAGCAGCCGCTGTTTCTTCAGCGGTTGCCGCCATTGTTTCGATTGTTTGCATGACCATCTCTTTATGTTCGACGACTTTATTTACTTCGTCATATACGCTATTGATTGATTGTTCTAGGTTGTGCATGAGTCCTGAGATATTGCCAAACGTTTCCTGCGTTGCGTGTACGACTTTTCCTTGCTCCTCGAATGTCTCACCGGTTTCTCTCATTTGAACCGAAACTTGGCGGGAACCATTCTGTAATTCCTGTACGGTTGCTTTAACCTCTTCCGTTGCATGGGCGGATTGCTCGGCAAGCTTCCGTACTTCATCCGCGACAACGGCGAAGCCTTTCCCGTGTTCGCCTGCACGCGCTGCTTCAATGCTTGCATTGAGCGCCAGCAAATTCGTTTGCGTAGAAATTTGAGTAATCGTCTCCATTACAATACCAATTGCGCCTACTTTTGTTTCCAGATCCCCAATAACATCAGCCATCGATTGTAGATTCGTTTTCCAGCCTTCAAATGAACTTTGAAGTTGATTAACTTGGACAAGTCCACTTTTATTTATCTCTTCTGCTTCCCTCGCAATGCCAGTCATGACACTAGCTTTTTCCTGAATTCCGATGATTTGATTGCCTAAATGGTCAACTGTACTCGTTACATCTTCGGTATCATGGGCAGATTTTGTTGCACCTGACGCGATATCATTAATGGCCCCTACCATCTGTTCACTGACGGCATTCGTTTCTTCAGCAGAAGCACTTAGCCCCTCTGCCGATAACCGTACTTCATCGACGGACCGATTAACGATTGTAATAATATCCCGCACCTTTTCCACCATAAAATTGAAATTGAAAGCGAGTTGCCCGAATTCATCTTTCGATTTTACATCTGCATAAGCATTCAAATTACCATCTGCAACTTCGGTCATCGCATTCTGAACGACGAAAAGTGGTTGAATGATTCTCGTAATTAGTAGCCATAAAATAATGATAACCGCAACTTCAGTAGCAAGAGCAATTACGAGTATAAGATTGCGTGCCGCTGTTACTGAGCCTTTAATCGCGCTCACATCATAGACCGTCCCTATTTTCCACCCAAGACTATCTAATGTTTGAAAAATACCAACTTTATTTCCACCATTTTCTTTGAACTCTAATTTCCCTTCCGTAATGCCGTCTGCATACATAGCGGCTATATGCTTTTCCTCTATACTGCTTTCCCCTTGTGTCATCGGATGGACAACCGCTACGCCAGTCGCGTCGTAAATAAATTGATAGCCTTTAAATCCTGGATCTATTTCGCCAATACGATCCGCTATGGACGTTAGCAGCATATCAACACCAATCGCACCAACAAACTCTCCATTTACTACCATTGCTTTTGTAACCGTAATGACATAACCGCCTGTAAATGCATCGATATACGGGTCTGTCCATATAATTTCATTTTGATTTTCCTTTGCCATATGGTACCAGGGACGTGAAGTTGGGTCGTAGCCATCAGGTGGAGGTGTATCCCCGACAAGCTTTGTATGTTTATTTTCAAATCCAAAATAAATAGCCTCTGTCTCCTTCAATTTTCCTTTGTAGGTTGAAAAAGCATCCACGATGCCCTTATCCAAAGCTGCTGTCATTGCTGTTTCCCCAGTTTGCGTACCAATATAATTGGTAACGCCAATATTTTCAGTCACCATTTCCAGGCCATATTCGTACTGCATAAGAAAATTATGTATTGAATAGTTCATTTCCTTCACTGTCACTTGGCTGCTATTCAAAACGTTTTGGGTTGCATTTTTCTCCATTTGAATGCTAACAAGTGAATAAATCAAACAGACAGAAATAAAAAATACGATGAAAGCTCCAAATACAATTTTTATACGAATCGATTTCATTTTTATCCTTCCCCCGCTCCCATTATTCTGAACACCATTTACCGGTTATCTTTATAGTATAGTCTATAAGTCTTATAATAGAAAGAATATTTTAAATGGTTAGAAAATGTAGAGGTTTAATCGAGTTAATGTCATAGGTTGGCTTTTTATGACTGACTGTGTCTGCGAAATTCCGGCACCGAGATACAGAGAAAAAGCCCTTCGATGCTTAATCGAAGAGCTACTTTCATTGGTGTCGAATTGTGTGAGTGAATGAGTGACGTGTACCTCCATAAAGAACTGGCACTTGGACTATTTATTGCTTATTAATTTTCGGATAATAGACTCCACTACTGCTTGATCTAAAGANTCGGATAATAGACTCCACTACTGCTTGATCTAAAGATGTAGCTTCTACAATTTGATCCATCGTTAAGGATAGTTTGAAAAGTCGCTTGACCGTTTCTTCTTTTTCTAACAGTTTACCCTTTTCTAGTCCTTGTTCTAAACCCTGCTCTATGCCCTGTTTCAGACCTTTTTTTAGCCCTTCTTTTTCCGCCAAATACCGGGCATCATCCAGTCTCGCTTCTTCATCCAAAATATACTTTAATCGTGCCTCGTAGGCATTTATCTCTTCCCTGGATCGACTAAGATCTCGCCAGACCCCCAGTGCATCATCCAACTTTTCATCTTTCATCGCGAGTTCCTCCAATTCCTGATAGATTTCGTTGTACACTTTCTTTTTCCGTCCATCCACCATCCCAAGCAACAGTAGCCATCTGGCGAGAATATCATTCCACGGATCTAACTTCTTTGAATCCTTTATAGTTTTAATATACCACGATTTAGATATTCTTTCGTTTTTCCTAACCACCGTAAGTATAGCGATTATCGACCCTTCTTTCCTTTTTCAACACCATATACCGGAAGGAAATAAAAGGAAATTGTCATAAATGAATACACATTTCGATAATGCCATTTTGAAAAATCAATAACACCTCAATTTTGGAATTTGCCCCTTAAACGCGAACCAAATTCCGGATTTGAATTCATAGGGTGAAGAAAAAATATTTTTTCTTGTCTAATAATATGGGCTTGTCCATTAAAGAAATGAGAAAGCCCTTCAACCGATTTCTTGGCTGAAGGGCTGTGTTCTGTAGTGTTATACCAGGATATAATTGAATGACCATCGGTGCCGGGAAATGATTACCTAATTATACGAGTGACTGACAATGAGATACTAATTGCTTATTGCTAGGCACCAATTTACGATCTTTGTGCAGCGCTTATGTTAATCATCGTAACAATAGCATTCTGGCAGGATAATATATACAAAAAGACCTACTTAGGAGGATTTCCTATAAATCGTAAAGAACGCCGAGATAACTACCCTAATCCCCTCTAGTCCTCCTATAAACCATTCTAATTATCCTCTTCTATGAATACTATTATTGTAAATGGAGGGGTTTTCATGAATGGGAGAAAGTTTAGTTGGTTACCAGTTCTATTTATTTCAATGCTTTTTCAACTTTTAATAGGACTGATACTAGAATACGTGGAACTAAGGATTTTCCCTCAATCAATAATGTTCATTTTTTCATTTTCCAACATTTTACTTATAGCAATAATTGGCGGATATGTTGCAAACTATTACTACATCAAAAATTCACTAGACATCGGGGGAATAAGCGCCGTTTTATTCATTATCATCAATCAATTAATCCTCGGTTACGAAATATTAAACCTCAGAACCGCCGCCATTGTATTAATCGTCTACTTTATTGGTTGTTTTGGTGCATATTTACATCACAGATATCCAATTAAAAGAAAGACATAAAATAATAACGCTAGTTTATTCCTACGTTCAGGTGCCGTTTTTCCCCCTCTCCCTTATAATAAAAAAAGGAGGCAAGGAATTTGTTTAATATTGAAACCCATAGTATTGAGGATTACTCTGCAAAACAGGTTCCGCCGGATTTCAAAACTGCTGCAGACAGATATCCAATTATTACTGATGGTCGAGATACCCGCGGATACAACGTCGAAATAGAAGGTATTGATGCTTCTCTTGACCCTATTCCCCCCGATGCAAAATGGGGGTTGCAGCAAGCAAGGCTAAGTGCTTGTTCTTACCTCGTAAAAAAGTATGGCTACTCCCCATCCTCCTATTTCAAAAGCATTTGTTTTGCTAACGGCAGAGATAAACCTGTCACAAGATACATTAAAGTTGTAAATCGATGAAAAGCTGGGATTTCTGTTAATGCTGTTTCATAACGTCCATTTGCTGACGGTATTGCCTGTCCCATTTCTGACGGATATA
>NZ_JADHDX010000003.1 GCF_016820585.1 Arthrobacter beigongshangensis | reverse complement strand
TCTATTCTCCGCAATCGGTGGCTCAAAACTCCGCACAAGCGGCTCAATTCATCCGCAATATTCATCCCTTTACTACAAACTATCTTCTAGCTCCGTATATTCAGAATTCTATTGGAAAGTACTTACCCGTATCCAACAATTAAAACTGGAGTAACAGAACTTTAATTCCAGTTTAAGTTAGTCGCTATACGACCAAGGGAGTAGCCTGCCCTAAAATGTAGTTTTTGTAGTAGTAAAATAAAAAAATGTATTTATAGAGAACAAAAGACTATGGACTTACTAAATGGAAGCAAGCAATAATGAATTCTAGTTGAATCCATTATTTTACACTTACGGGTGAATAATTCAGGACAAAGTTATCTATATTCGCCGCGAACTTCATCTCCTAATTTTCCCCTCATTATGGTTGCTATCTCTAATTCACTAGTGGCACCACAAATACTTTTTAAAGTAGCATCGTCTTGAATAATATCCACTAACTTTTGCAGCATGGTTAATTGCTGTTCGGGTTTCTTAATAGCAAGCATAAAAACTATATTTACTGCTATATCTTCATCAGAAACCATCTGTTGAAAAACAACCGGCTCGCTTAGCACTCCAACGATTATACTAGCCTGATTGACATATTCTGTATCTGCATGTGGAATTGCAATACCAATACTTTGTATTTTTATCCCTGTTGGAAAATCACGTTCTCTCTTTATAATAGCATTTATGAAGTCCCCATTTACAAATCCACGGTCAGTTAATCTGCCGCCTACTTTCATCAAAACATCTTCTCTATCGATAGCACGTAAATCTAAAATTACTAAGTCTTCATCGAAGATAATTCCGCTGTGTGAATTACAGTTCTGCATATTGTACACCTCCGCAATTGTTTCTAATCTGACCTCCCACGTTTATCACTAGCATAAGACAAGTAAAGTACTTTCCCTATTGCAAATAATTATCATAGTAGGGTAACCCCTAAAAAAATTTTTTAATTCCTTCCAATGTGTTTTCTATGTGCGAATTCTTCATTTTCAGGCTACTGATAAGGAGTAATTACTGCATTTCTACTATACTATTGACACTCCCGAGTGGACCCCATCTAACTTCGTAACATATTTTGCACATCACTCTTCTTTTTTAACTTTACTACTTCACCAACAAATTGATCATTTAACACTTTTTTATAAAGAACTGGTAAGTCTTCAATAATCTGTTCTGCATCTTCTTCCTTTATGGCTAACATCATAACCAGATACACTAGTTTGCCATCCCAAAACACACCTTCTGGCAGTGATAATATGCATAGCGCTCCCTCTCTTACATTTTCCGACAAGGCGTGAGGAAAACTCACACCTGAAGCTAAATAAGTGCTTCCTAGTGCTTCCCGATCATAGATATCAGATTTGAAATCTTCGTACACATAATTCGCTGCGTAAAGACTGTCCACTAAAAATTCTATACACTCTTTCTTAGTTTTAAGGTCTGTTTTAATATGGATCTGATCCAGACTAATTAATCCCGTTATATACTCCATGCTATTGCGTTTGCTGTGGTTAAATCGGACAATTTCGCTTTCGGAATACTTTAAGTAGTAATAATAAATCTCTTTTAACTCTTCGTCAGTAACAAAGGGACTTACTTTAATATATGGCTTTCCTAGGTTCCTCACGGAAATGGTAGATATGACAAAATCAGCAGATGTCACATCTTCTTGGCTAATTTTATTTAGAGGAATCACATTCAATTCCACTGATGCAGGAAGGTTCTTCCTAATTCTGCTGACTAACAACTCAGATGTTATTAAACCTGTTTCGCACACAATAATCACGTACCCTTTAGAAGATGCTCTCTCAATAGCCACCTGCAAATAAATGGCAATAAAAGACACTTCATCTTCCGAAAAAGTAATATCCAACGTCTTTGCGAAATCATTCAAATGAAACCACGTTAGATTAAATAAGACTGGGTAGTTACTTTTAACTTCATTTAATATAGGGTTCCCAATAACGATATTAGATTTTATTCTATAGACCATCGGAATCATATGACAAATCAAAGTGTCATACGAATTCTGATCTTGGGATAGATCAAAGCCAAGAGATTTGCCGATTCTCCTGATAAAGTCTGTGATATGCTCGTAAAGAATATTTTCCAGGTACTTATTGTTAATGTTCAATTCTATCCTATGCATAAAGAGTTGATAACTAATATAACCGATTTCTTTTTTAGTAAACTGGATCCCTAATTTCTCTCCGAATTGCTCATTGATTTCAACTGCCAAGTAATAGTTGCTTAATAGTTCGATGCTTTCTCGTCCCGGCAACTCGTAATCCAAAATGAATTCTTTCCCACTTTTCTTCCTGGTGGCGATAGTGGCTAAGAAAATAAATAGTGAATTTAAATAATAATCCTCCAATGTTCTTTTGAAAATGGCCTGGAGGGAGTCTAGTATGTCCTTAACAACCATGATCACCGTTTTAGGATAATAATCTGATAAAATGCTAGCGAGCTTTTCATTTGAAACATTTTGGAAACAGGCATTCATATAGCTATTAAAAAAATCCTTCAATAGTTTTTGTTTTCCGTATTCTGTGCCTCTAATTCGTGTGCCATATGCATCGGATACTATTTGACAATAGTCATTCTCAAAGCTTCTTAGACTTGCCATATCTTTGGATACAATGGATGTATTAGTGCAAAGAATAAATGCCAGCTTTTCATACGTCACTATCTCTTCACCTAGAACAACTATCCTTATAATTTCTGCTTGTCTAGCATATCTTTCGAAGATGGAGTCCACATCAATATTCGGATCAAAATCCTTCATCAAACGTTCTAGATCAGTCTCTTTCCCCTTCAATACAACTCCATAACTAGGGCGTCTTTCTAGAACTACATGATATTTTCGATAGACCTCATTTAGACTTTTTAGATCGTTAGCTACTGTTCTAGTTGAAACGTTCAAGTTTTGGGCATAATAAGACGTGGGCTTATAATCTTTAGTACGGCAAAGCATTTTTGTCAACTGGTATTGCCGTCTTTTTATTTTCAACCCAACCACCCCTTACTAAACTATTTGTCGTCAACTCTTGCTAATTTAAGACTAGTTTTGTATTCTAGTTACGAATAGGAATGACACTTCACTAATAAGCTTATCATTTGATTGTCGGATTGAGGATTAATCGAAAAGTTTACCCAGGGAATATAGACATTTGAACTACTAAGGTTCTGTTGTTCAAGGAAAGAATTCATTTCAGAGAATATTCCCTTTCGTATCCTTTATACTTATTGCAGCTTGGATATCGTTATCCTCCTACGCTACTACAACATACGCTGGAATATTGAAACCAACAATCGTTCTTCCAAAGATATATTTGGCTTTGAAAACTACAAGTTTCTTTCATAAAAAAGCATTGAATGCTTCTGATACATTCGGTAAAGACGAATAGCTTGTTGGGATAACAACACAGGGAGTGAACCACACGGAGTTAAGTTACTTACCTAATATTTGCACGTTACAGCTTCTAGTTCCTTTTCTTTTCTGTTCTGGTCCCAGTCAATAAAATAGAGATGCAACAGCAATGGTCTTTTGCTTTGCCCTCCCTAGCGCTCTCGGCAAAACCGTATACCTGTCGTTGCAGGGCAATAATCTAATTCGGTAATAAACTAACAGGTGGATTCAACCGCGGCACGAACCAATCCAACGTCAGCCTGAAAATAACTTGCTTTTTCTCCTGGACGGTTCGGACCACCAGTTATCGCACGTTTTGCTGACAGGTGGACTGCATCAACCCCTATATCAAAAAGCTGGCGTATTTCAGTAATCTGCACACCACCACCTGCCATTATCTCTACACGACCATTTGCACGCTTCACCAACTCTTGAAGACGACTAATACCATCTCCCGTCTTCGGGGCCGCCCCAGATGTAAGTATCCTTACAACCCCCATTTCAATAAGCTCCTCCAAGGCAACAAATTGGTCAGCAAGAACATCAAAAGCACGATGGAAAACAACAGGTGTATCCCCCGCCGCCTCCATCATCCTTGACATAGCAACGCAATCAATACTCCCATCAGTTCGAAGTGCTCCAATGACAACCCCATCAACTCCTGCCGCAACGGCCAAGCGAATATCACGGATGGCAGTCTCTACCTCGTCCAAATCATAGACAAAGTCACCTTCTCTAGGTCTTACCAAAACATCAACAAACCCCTTGAGCCCATTTTTAGAAGCTAGCTCTACAGCTCCCTCAATAAGACCTATGGAAGGGGTAAGTCCTGCAGTCCCCAGAGCCGTACACAACTCAACACGATCAGCACCTCCTTCGATAGCAGCCTTAACACTAAATAAATCTTGTGCAGTTATCTCAACAGCGCGAGTCTTACCCATCTATTTTCCCCCCTGTGAATTAAATAATCAGTGGCTGTCACAAATAGTGTGTTGAACCGTCTTACTCGCATAATCTACCTAGAAAAGATGTGCTCTAAGACTATTGCGATACCACCATCCAATGCATCGGGGGCGACTAAATCTGCAATCTGTATTACATCTGTATGGGAGTTACCCATCGCGACTCCAGTACCAGCCCATTGCAGCATTTCAATATCGTTAGGCATATCACCAAAAGCAATAACCTCTGAGGCATCAATCCCTAAACTATCACAGTAATTCGCCAACGTTTCTGCTTTCGAAAGCCCGAATGGACCAAACTCGATGTAGGCGCGTCCCGTGACAGATCTTGTAACTGCTACTAGCTCTCCAACGGCATCTTGTGCTTTACCCAGAAAATCATCAGCATCCAGAATAAAGGTCTCTGAAACGATTTTGTATATATCTGACTTTAGCATCTCGTCCAAAGAGTTCATAGGCAAAATCGTCTCATAACGATTTTCAGGTACCAACCCTTCGGCTTGACGCACTCCTGGTGGAAGATCTTGATAACCTGGTCCAGCCCTAAGCACATCCATTGCTTCTGCAGCAAAAACTGCATCTGGCGCAATTTTCTTAATCTCTTTCACCACGGTTAAGGCAAGATCTTTGGCTATCTCCACCATATTCAAAACTGAAAAATCCTTAGTATGAACACTCATTGCACCATTTCCGCAAATGGCAACTGGTGGGAAGCCAAGCGCCTCAACTACTGGTCCTAACCATCGAGGTGGTCGCGCAGTCACTAATATCACCTCGATACCTTTATTGCGAGCATACTCCAGCATCTGTCGTGTGTGCTCACTCACTGTTCCCCCGTGGGGTACTAAGGTACCATCCACGTCCATAGCAATGAGCTTTAGAGACTCTATAGCATCCAAAACCTCCAAAGACTCCCTACTCAAAAGCTTCATAAAAAAAACCTCCTCTTCTATTCAAGAGTTTCATTCTAGAAAACCAAAAAATTATACTACTCATTTTTAATCTCCATAAGCTCGACAACAGCGCCATCGGGTAGTTCAAAAAAAGCCACAGTTTTTCCCTCATAGACTTTGAAAGGACCGAGTATGCACTTAAAGTTGGATCCCACTTCATCAATGGATTCAACCTCATATCCAATGTGGGGCGTTTCTTTTATGATATCTGGAACGGGACTATCCTCTTCATACCGCAACCACTCTATACGGAATCTATGTTCATCCGCGTTCGTTACCCATACCTTTGTTTCTGCAACATATACTTCATCAGGATGTTTCTCATGAGTTGTAATACCTATGTGACTAAACTTCATCACTAACACCTCTCGTCAAAGGCAAGCTGATAGGCTCACCACCGGCAGCCGCACTTCGATCAGCGGCTTCGATAATCTCGAAAGTCTTCATTGCTTCATCAATATCAATAATGCAAGGGGTACCATTTAAGATCGAATCAATAAAATGATCTACTAGTTGCGGAAACGGATGTGTGACTACATCTCCCGAGTCCGGTGTTGTTGTCGGTATGTGCATCCAATCCTCTTGACCTGGGAAAGTGTTGGTAGACCAAAGCTTATCGTTAATCATTGTGCCCTTATCCCCAAAAAGCTTCATATTGAAAATATAAGGTGAGACGTTGTCGTAAGATCCGCATACTTTGGCTATTGAACCATCTTCGTACGTCACTAAAAACACGATGGTCGTATCCTGTTCGAAGTCATCCCTATACCTTCCAGAAAGCGCAACAACTTTCTTTGCTTCCTTCTGCATAAACCAGCGTAGACCGTCCACCGCATGGCATCCCCCTACTTGGAGAATCGAACCACCCGTCTTAGTACGTCGGGACCATTCATAGCAGTTATAAGATGGTGTAATGGCATGCATATAGTCAAATTCAGCATAAAACGGATCGCCTACAGTCCCATTACGAACCAACTCTTTCGCGGTTTCAAATAGAGGATGGAATCGAAGGACAAAGCCCACCACCGTCTTCACTCCATTATTATGAACAGCTTCCTGCATTCGTTTCATGTCTAACCAATTTGTAGCCAATGGTTTTTCAATCACGATATGTTTCTTTGCGTTGGCTGCTTTAATCGCCTGCTCGGCGTGGAGATGATTTGGAGTCAGAATTGCGACAATGTCCACGTCGCTTTCCGAAAGAAATGTATTATAGTCGTCGAAGGATTGTATATCACTCAATCCATATTCTTCTGCTATTGTTTGTACTTTGACATGTGATGTACCGCAGATGGCTGTGATTATTGCGTTTGGATTTTGACCAAATGCCTTAATGTATTCCGCAGATACCCATCCTGTTCCAACGATACCAACTTTTAATTTCCCCATTCTTTTATCTCCTTTCTATATCAGAACGAAATTGTGCTTACATAAAAATGAACCCCTTCACAGGCTAAAGTGGCACAAAATATCTGGTGAAAATCTTAACTATAAGAATCGATGGGGCAATCAGTTTACCAGTGCTACTTGTGTTCATTTGCTGAATGAACTCCGCCAAGCAATTATTACGGGGGAAGGTCACTCGGGAGACCATTTGTAGCAAACCACTAATGACCTTCAGGTTTCGGAGTTTTTTACCCCCGCATAAATATAAGAATCACTATATCAAAGTTGCGAATATATCGTGTTCAAAACACCTATTATGCAAATACCCAGAATACTACAAACGGATAGTCCGCTGTGCACAGACTTGATCTCTTAACTTCTTAAGCCGCTAGATTTGCCTGTCGTTCTTTACGATTGCGCCTAATCCCAACAGTAGCAGCACCTACAAGGGTAATCACAAATAGGATACCTAAAGAAACGACTGAACCTAGCTCACCAACCCAGTAGAGTATTAATGCAACTGGATTTCCTGCTGAGAGACCCGTGATATATTGAGAACTTGCTGCCTCTGCCGGAAGAACATAGCCTGCCTCTGTAGCAAACATAGTAATGGCCGGTCCAAAAGTAGAAGAAATCAATAAAACCATTGCAATAATGCCAGTACCTGTAATCAAGCTACGGAATAGATTTCCTCTCATTAAGGGCGCACACATAGGTATAAAGAACGCAGTCGCGGCAAGATCCGCAAAGGGTAAAGTTTTATTTCCAGGTAATATGATAGCCAGGATGAGCGTGATTGGTATTAAAAGCACGCCTAAAAGGATAGTTCCTGGGTAGCCCAACAGTAGGGCGGAATCAAGACCAACATACGCTTCGCGGCCTTTAAGTCTTTTGTTGAAGAACTTATGAGCTCCCTCGGTGAGAGGTAGAAGTCCCTCAATAAGAATCGCTACCATCCGGGGAAAGAGGAACATTGCGGCGGCAAGGGACATTGCCAATTTTAGAATTCCTCCAACGTCCTGCCCAGCAATAATTCCCATTATTGCTCCAATCATTAAACCCAAAACGATCGGCTCACCAAACACCCCGATACGGTCTTGCATCTTCTTCATATCAATGTCAATCTTTTTGATGACAGGGATTCTATCAAAGAGCCAATTCATTCCCCAAATTATAGGAATAGATGTTGTCGCCCATCCATGTGGTACCGAAACACCCGGTAGATCAAAAAATTCTTGGATTTTCGGTGCTGCCGCATCAGCAATAAGTAGTGAGAACATCGCGTGAATCATTGCTGCAAGAACGCCTGCCCAAAAATTATTTCCAGTAATGAAATATACCAACGAACCACTCAATGCATAATGCCAGTAATTCCAGATATCAACGTTAAGAGTCTTAGTCATTCGTGTAAGTAACATTACAACGTTGAGTAAAAACACAAATGGTACGATGCCTGCTCCTACCGCTGTTCCCAAAGCTATGGCAGCTGCTGGAGCAAAGCCCAAATCAATGGTATTTAGCTGAAGACCAAGGCGCTCAGTCATCGCAAAAGCTGCTGGTCCAAGTGAGTCAAGCAGAAGACCGACTACCAAGTTTATTGCAATAAATCCAACCCCAACTATCACACCCGATCTTAAAGCCTTTGTCCAACGCATACCCAATATCATACCTAAAACGGCGACCACTATAGGCAAGGTGACAGTGTTTCCCAAGGTATCTCGAAAAAATACGATGATTTCCTGCATCAGTTGGTTTCCCCCTTGATCTCTTTTTTGTTTTCAAGCGCTTTCACAATTTCGGTCAGAAGTTGATCTGCACCTATTCCTGTAAGAAAGGGAATTCCCTTAAATAGTGGAACTTCATAGGTTTTCTCAACTTTACTCGTTGTGACAATAAGGTCGATACCCGTAAGATTAACTGCTATGTCTTGGATTCGACACTGGGTTGTAGTTACGACTATACCACGACGGGCGAGTTCTTCTTTTAATCGTGTTGCGACATGTGTTGATGTAACTCCTCCTGTACCACATGCGACTAGGATCCGGTATTTCATTGGCTAACCTCCTTTCATTCAGTTGTCTTAACACCAATCCAACTGATTTGTGTGGTATTTGACTGGTTGGATAGGGTACTTAAAATGAAGGCCACCCGCAAATAAGCAAGTGGGATTCAACATTTCCTTTACAATAGTTTTACAAAGTTGATGCTCATTCGCATTTATATTTTTTTTATGATATTGTAGAAATTCCTACTTACCTCAAATTTCCACATGCCATTCCCCTTTTAATGTATGGTATAAGGCGATGCGAGATCATCATTATATTTTCATTCTAGTAAAAAACCAGCCTTACATATAAGATTGGTTTTAATCTTCAATTCACCTTTACCACTAACAAAGTTCTTGAGCTTATAACATTCCACATAGAAAAGTACCAAGGCTGTCTGTACAGTTCCAACAAACACCGACGATGACGGGAAAATCCTGCGATTACGGGATGGTGCGGTTGTTCTAGTAGTCAATACCAGAGAATAATTCCACTTGTAATACTTCAGTATATAAAGTCTTTCATTAATTATGACTTGGAGGCTATCATAGTTGAATTCGATACAACGGATAACTGTGTGATGAGAGTACTAAAAACATTTCCTCTCTCCCCTTGTTCCACTTTGGTTACTTATCAAAGGAACTAGAATAGGATAAAAAAGTCTGTTCTTCAATTAGGGCAAGATTGTCTAAGAGTAAACGCTCATTCATTTATAGATATTAGTGGATAAGGGGGGCGTCGTATAATGTTGTAATTTGAATCTATAAGTGTGGTCATGTGGGCTCCACATGAACTTGTTTAAAATCATTAACAATCCACTTTCCACCTTCCTTTTGTAAGTAGACTTGAAGGGTGATATAGCTGCGCTCATCATGATCATTTTTTGTATTGGTAATGATTTGTTCAAAAGTAACATAGGCATTCGATTTGTCTTCATTGTGGTCTACATATGAGTCCACATGTGCTACATCGTACATTTAGTTAACATCTTTAACGTCTTCTTCTGGGAAGGTAGTTTGATATAGATCAGTTTTGAACGCTATTTTACAATTTTCTTTTCTCAACTTGGTATTATCCTATTTAATATTGAAGATCGATTCAATGATCACTAGGACTGTTTCTTGAATGGATTCAATTTCGGATTGATTAAACGACTAGAATCCAGTATTTCATTGGCTAACCTCCTTTTATTCGGTTGTCTTAGCACCAATCCAACTGATTTGTGTGGTATTTGACTGGTTGGAGAGGGTATATAAAATGAAANAAAAAAATAAAACCCCCCCCCCCCCCCCCCGCAAATACACTAGTGGGAATCAACATTTCCTTAACAATAGATTAACAAAGTTGATGTCTTTTCACATTTATATTTTTTTCATGATATTGTAGAAATTCCTACTTACCTTAAATCTTCACATGCCTATTCCCCATTGAATGTATTGTATAGGGCTATGCGAGATCATCACTACATTATCGTAAGCGTCGTTAAATAGCGCCCACCTATCTTTCAGGGGGGCGCTATTTAACGGTTCTTTCCACAGTTAGTTGAATTTACGAGATTCAAGCAATAATAGTTTATTCCGTAGAAGTTCAAAACTGTTTCTGCCATATATGATGCGTTTGATGGTTTTCAACTTATTTATGCTACCCTCAGCTAATCCGTTGTTATAGGGTAGAGTACATGCATTTTCAACCGTATCTAAATCCTTTTTAATACCATCGAGAAAACTAGTCAATTCATTTAATTCGAGGGCTGCGGCCTCTGAAATCCATGTATGTAACAACTCTTTATCTCCCGAATGAAGAATCTCCTTAAAGCGCCAAACCAAGCAAAGTTATGTGCCGACTAATGGATACTTCTGAACAACGTTTTTTACTTGTTCAAGGGAAATTGCTTTCACTTTATCTATTGGCTTGTAGAGTAACTTTACAAGCCATTTTCTTTCCACAATCTCCGTGGAACCAGCGGTGACGTCGTCTTCCGGATCACCTTATAACCTTTTTTCTTTCGCTATGAATTGCCTAATCGCAGCTTCTAATCCTGTATATCCTTTTTTACAGATGGAAGTATGGATCTCTTTATAAGTTGTTCCTTTCGAGCGCAAGGCAATTACTTCATTTCTAAAAGGGGACAATTTTCCGGGGCGCCGTACACCATATTGACCATGGATAGGATTGAAATTGGGCGATAAATAATTTTTTATTGTGCGTTTTGTATAGCCTGTTTCATTAGTTATTTTTCTAATACTATAACCTTTTTCGTGTAAAGCTTTCACTTCTTTGACTTTATCCATAATCCTCTGGATTTCTTCATTATGTTCACGACCACGTTGATCCTCTGAATCTTCTGGGATTTCCCCTTCTCGCATTCTAATGTATTTTTGAATAGTTTGGAGGCTGCATTCCGTTTGTGTTCGGATATCTTGCTTAGTGAGGCCCTGGGACGCTAAGGACTTGACCCAAAGGATTTTAGTACGTCGTGAAAGTTTACTCGTAACAGTTCGTTCATCGCATTCTGTTCCTTGGTTAATGGAATGACAATTCACCCAGCTAAAATACTATACATACAGAGAGTGCTTACGTCAAATTTTTCACTAAGTGAAATCGATCACTGATATGGTGGGCTTCGGGATGGGCTTCACGAATCGCAGCGGCATAGGTAAGAGAGCCATCTCTTGAGACATATTTTATATTGGGAAAAAGAGAAAGCCAGCTAACTACGTCTTCTTTCACCCTTGATTCTATGAGATCAATGACCCGACCATCAGCTAGGTTCATCATGATGGTACCGTAACCCTTTCTTTTTTTTCATTGCAAAATCATCTATACAAATAGCTTCAATATCCTCTTTATTTATTACGAGCATGCTTTTTTTGATAATTACTGATTGTACTCTTTTTAACGTCGACTACGTGTTTCAATAGATAAACTGCAGCAGAGACAGAACTTTTTGTCAGTGATACTTCCAAAATTGTTTCTTTCAATCGGTTGGTTTTCTTCGCTATATTGTCTATAAAAGAAAAAGATTCGGCAAATGTCGTCCGAGGGCATGACGGATTATCACAAAACATTTTTCGATTAGATAGCGTAATAACTACCTTTTTATCTCGAATAGGTAAATCTCGGAAGTTTCGGCTATAGAGAGGAGTGGACTTGAGAAGATACACTTTGACAGGAAGGGCACGCACATTCTTTTCGAGTAGATTTCACAAAGAAATAAATGAAATCTGGAGATATATCGTGCCTGTACAAATCAAGTTTTCGTCAAGTAATGTGATAAGTTCTTCCAAAAAGCTCCTACATTCTTTTCACCCCGTTATAACAGAATACATCACCAATTCAACCAACGGTGGAAAGAACCTATTTGACGCTTACATTTCTGATAAGTGAAGTAGTTTAAATTGCTCCTGAATCCTTGGTACAAATTAGTTATATGTTTTTTAATGAATGAATCGCTTTGGTCTTATCTTGATTAAATATATATGATCCAGAAACAAGGATGTCTGCGCCGGCGGTCTTACATAGTTTTCCAGTTTCCAAACCAATTCCCCCATCCACTTCAATGGAATAATCCAATTGATGAACTTCGCGCAGCTTGGCTACTTGAGATATTTTATTTAGGGCCATAGTATGAAAGGGCTGTCCTCCAAATCCTTCATCACATGTCAACAAGAGTACAACATCCAGCAAATCTAAACAATGAAGGATGACATCGACCCGCGTTTCCAGCTTCAAAGCAATCCCTGCCTTCCTGTTTGCCTGCTTGATAGCTAGTAAGGTTTTCCTTAAGAATACTGTACTTTCCGGATGAATCATAATAACATCTGCACCCGTCTCTACATATTCATTTATGCTGCGCTCAGGTTCATCAATCATCAGATGAATCTCCAATGGCAAGGCTGTTATTTTACGAATAGCAGAGACTGTTGTAGCCCCCCATGTTGTAGGTTCAACAAATCTGCCATCCATGATGTCGATATGGATAGCATCCGCTCCGGCATTTTCCAACTGTTTGATATCACTTTCTAAATTTAAATAATCCGCGTTCAAAATGGAGGGAGATATGAACATATATAGCACCTGCTCTCCTGTTTATTCACCAATTATTTTAATATGGCACGTACGGTTTCGAACACGTAGCCGATCAAAGTCAATGAAATAAATATATCCCACCAAACCAATTTGCATTTCTCCGTTATCAATGACAAAGGTTTCACTTGTACCTAGCAAGGTGCTTTTCAAATGTGCGTCAGTATTTAGCATAGTATATGCTTCTGGACTGATTTCCCCTTTAAAATCCTCCAGTCCAACTCGTATATGTTCCGGACCTGGATGATGGTACTGGCCTTCCGTTTTGCATTCTGGTATAAGACCATCCAGAATCTTATTTAAATCAAGCTGTAAATATTCATAGCCATAATAGTCATTATCATAGGATAGCTCTTCAAAAATCACCGAGCATGTTGTATGCGGCGATGCCACAACGCAAATTCCTTCCTTAATACCACTTTCTTTTACGTGTTGTCTCACCTGCTCTGTAATTTCATGATAAGTTACCCGGTTTCCATGTGAGGTAAGATTTAGTTTTGCAGAATAAACCGCCATCTTCTACTTCCTCTCCTTTTTAAATGTTGCAACAGCCTGAATCATCTTTCTCATCATACCTACTGGATCCTCGGCCTTCACAATTCCACTCGTTACGCCTACACCATCTGCTCCCAATTGCAGCAATTCCACTACATCGTTTTCCGATCGAATTCCAGCTCCCTGTTCTACCAGGACATCTGGGTTAACTTTTTTAATACTTTCAATTGTAGAAGTGACATAGTCACGGCTACTGATTTGCGCTTGACCAATTAACTCTGTAGGCTCTGCCAATATGATGTCAGGATGAAGCATCGCTACAGCCTGCCCCTCCTGAATGGAGTCCACGCAGACAATGGTTTGTATTCCCACATCCTTTGCTCGAAGAATGGTATTAGAAAGTGTAGAAATCGCTAGTGGATGGTCAGCATGATTCAACACAACTGCTTGAACACCGATGTGTACAAGAGACTCTATTAACACTTTCCCCATCGTATCGCCTGGTTGAATATCATCCATATGCTGTGCGGTGACAATTAAATCTGGACATTTCCGTACGATATTAGCTAATTCTGTTTGCGGTGCAGTAAACAAAATATCAATCGGATTGGACTTTGCCAATTCATTGGCGTGAAGTGCTAATTCCATCAAGGATTCGCCATATAGAAAGCTCTTCGGATTAACCACAAAAAATGGATTCGTTATTTTTTTTTCTCGCAAAGCTAGGTCAGTCCCTTCAGATTATAATGTAACTGTCATTGTCTTAAATATATGAAAGTAATGAGTTAAACACTCCTCCATACCATTGCGCATTTGCTGATGGATATCAAAATAACTCTTTCCATCAGTCGATAGATCCTTAATTGAATTGTTTATAATATCTGTAAAAATATTAATCTTCACAATTCCACTTGACGCACAACGCGCAAGATTAGCATCTCCAGTGGAAGAACCACCATGCAATACCAGCGGTACCTGTACAACCTCCGATATGTCATGTAATCTTTCAAAATTTATTTCTGGCAAGCCCACGTAGGTGCCATGAGCAGTACCTATAGAAATCGCTAGGGAATCTACGTTTGTTTCCTGATAAAAACTCTTCGCCTCTTCAACTGTTGTATATGTAGAATCACTGCGTTCATGGTTTTCATAATTATCACCTGATCCGACATGTCCAATCTCAGCTTCAACAACAACACCTTTGGCATGTGCATAGGAAATGACTTCCTTTGTTTTTCTTACATTCTCTTCAAATGAATCCTGAGAAGCATCTATCATTACGGATGCGAAACCTAAATCTACTGCCCTTTTGACAAATTCTACATCCTCGCCGTGATCCAAATGGAGGACTACCGGGACTTTCGCTTGCTTCGCATAATATTTCCCAAGCATTGCCGCTTCCTCTATATCCATCAACTCATGATGCGCTTGCGCAAATGAAACAATTAGCGGAACATTGAGCTTTTCTGCCACAGCAATATAAGAACGTAATGTGTACTGATCTACAAAGTTAACAGCAGGGATTGCAAACTTCTTCCGCTGTGCAATTTTAAATAATTCCTTAGATGTCACTAACATTCCTTCACACTCCTCTTGAATTTAAGTGACACTAACAGCAATGTTTTCCTACTATGCTGACCATTATCACCTGAATCTCCAATATCATTTTCATTTAAACGTACAAGACAGATTAACTCGTTATTTTTTTGTTATAAAAATAGTTTGCTAGTAACACGATTATTAATATTGCTCCCCACATAAAGTCTTTGAAAAAGTTACTTACTTTTAGCATTCCTAGTCCACTCGATAAAACTTGCATTGTAATGACTGCCATTACAACACCAGCTACTTTTCCTTTTCCACCATAAGGGTTAACCCCACCCATTACAGCAACCAAGATAGCTTGTAGAATATAACTCGTTCCGAAATCAGCTTTTGCAGAGTTAGCAGCTGATGCCATCAAAAGACCTGCAATAGAGGCAAGTGAAGCACTTATTATGTATGCCTTTATTGTAGTAGATGTAACGTTTAATCCAGAAAACTTTGAAGCGATTGAGTTAGAACCAGCCATCTGAAGTTTTAAACCGTAGTCCCTTAAGTTTAAAATAAAATATGAAAACACAACAAATACAATAAAGACAATCAAAGGAAATGGAAGCCCAAAGACAGTTCCACCACCGACAAGCGAAAAGGTATCTGGTAAGCCTACAATCGATTTCCCTTTTGTAAGAACTAAAGCTATTCCCATAAACAGCTGCATCGTTCCTAAGGTAACAATTATAGCTGGAATACCAACAACTGCGACCAGTAATCCATTAATAAGCCCGGCGAGTATACCTATCAATAATGCACAAATAATACCTAATAGAATATAAGGTATAGATGTAGCCATAGTCGCACCTACAGGTACTAAATGAACCATCACCATCGACGCTATAATGGCTGATAAGTTAGCCGTACTAACGATGGATAAATCAATTCCACCAGAAACCATGGAAAACATCATAGCTAGTGTAAACAATCCTAAAATAGGAAATTGATAGGATATCGAAAGCATCATTCCTTTAGACAAAAACACACTAGGATTCATAATGGTCATAACAATAAAAACACCTAGCATAATAAAAAACAATAAGGTTAAATCTCCGTACCTATCAATAAAATCTTTATTAATATTTAATACTTTTTTATTTTTATTCGTTTTTATTAAGTCTGGCAATCTTTACACCCCTTTGCATCAATCCGCCATAATTGGATTTCTCTTTACAAGTGACTTTTTCACCTGAATTGCTGTAATTCCAGTTCCCATCAAAATAAGTGCACCGATAACAAATCGTTGCCAATAAGAAGGTATTCCTAATAAAATAAGGCTATTTTCGATAATTAAAATTAATAATAACGCCACAAATGAACCAAAAACAGTCCCATGTCCACCCGTAATTCTAGCTCCGCCCAATACGACTGCTGCAATAATTAATAATTCTCCACCAAGAAGATCCGTACCATTAGCGGTTCGACTCATAATTGTGTGAATGATACCAGCTACTCCAGCCAACATACCAACAAAAGAATATACAAATATTTTTATCCTTCTCGGTGAAATCCCCATTCGTTCAGCAGAAACCTCATCTCCTCCTAATGCATAAATAGATCTTCCTATCATCGTATATTTTAGTAAATACCATCCCAAAATAACTACCGCCACTGTAATTAAGAAAACAGTCGGAATACCGATAAGCCCAAAATCGGTAGATACTTCAATAATTCTAGACTTTGAAAGATCAATCATCGATTGTGGCAATCTTGTAATTTGACCTTTATTTATAAATGTCAGTAAAAATCCGCTATAAAGAGATGCGGTTCCCAAAGTAACAATAAGTGTGGGTAAATTAAAAAATGCAATGAATATAGAGTTAATAAACCCTAGCAATAATCCGATCAGCGCTCCCATAACAAATGCTAATATAACAGGTCCTTCATAATCCATATCAGTTAGTATAGAAGATGTTGTATACATACTAAATGCTGCAATCGCTGGAAAGGAGATATCTATCCCCCCAGAAATTAAGACGATTAATGTACCAATCACGAAGATTCCTGGCACAATACCTCCACGAATTAAGTCAAACCAATTATTCATTGAAAAGAAAGTACTGTTTTGGCTTCCAATAAAAAGAATAAGTAGTATAACTACGATAGTTATATAAAATTCATTGCTTTTTAATAGCTGTTTCATACTCCACCAACTTTCAGTAAAAATATATTAATAAACTATCTACTTATGGAAAAGTCATTTGTATTATCTATTGAAATTATTCTTCCTTTGTCCATCGTTATTATTTTATTACAATTTTGTTTAAGTTCAGGGATATCATCTGAAATTACAATTACGCCCATACCTTTTATCGCTTGCTCTTTAATAACATCATGTATTTCTTCTTTTGAACCAATATCAACACCTACAGTAGGACTATTTAATATTAATATTTGCGGCTCACTCGCCAACCATTTTGATAAGACAACCTTTTGCTGATTACCTCCAGATAATACACTAACATTTCTTTTTGGATACTTTGCAACAATTCCCAAATTTTCAATCCAATGATTTACAGATTCTTTTACTTTTTTATCATCAATAACTTTAAAACCCTTTAACAAATTTCCAATTGTTGAAACAACAATATTTCGTTCAATCGATTGTTCCAAAAACAAACCTTTTGTCAAACGATCCTCTGGAACATAGACAATTCTCCTTTTTATGGCTTGCCTAGGATTTCCAATAGTTACCTCTTCACCATTAATTTTCATACTTCCAGAGTCTGAAGGAGTAATTCCGAAAAGAGCCTCTGCTAATTCAGTTCTTCCAGATCCTAATGTTCCTGTAATCCCAATAATGTCTCCAGGATAGACCTCTAAATTAATACCAGCAAACATTTGCTTCAACCCAAAATCGTGTAGTTTAAGAAGTGGTTTACTGTCCTTATTAAATGATGATTTGTATATTGTTTCTTTAATCTCTCTACCAGTCATATAATAGATCATTTTGTTTGTATCTAAATCTTTCACCAATTTTTCAGTAACATTTTCACCGTTTCTTAAAATGGTTACACGTTCAGCAATTTCAAATATTTCTTCTAATTTATGACTAACGAATAGTACTGAAATCCCTTCATTTTTTAAGTTTGTTATCACACGAAAAAGTGATTGAACCTCTTTACTCGTTAATGCAGTAGTTGGCTCATCCATTACAATCAATTTCGCATTATAAAGGAGAGATCTTGCGATTGCGATTAGCTGTTTATCCGCTACAGATAGATTTTCCACTTTTTCATTAATATCAATCTCTACGTTTATAGTTTCTAAAGCTTGCTTCGCTATTTTGCGAAACCTTTTCCAATTTACTATTTTTTTGTTGTTCGACATCTCATAGCCTAAAGCAAGGTTTTCTGTCACGGTTAAATTTGGAAATATTGAAAAGTCTTGATATATTACTTGAATTCCTTCAAGTATTGATTCCTTCGTGTTTAATTTATTATATTGCTTCTGATTTATATGCATTTCACCATCATCAGGTATATGTACTCCCGACAATACTTTAATTAATGTTGATTTCCCACACCCATTTTCTCCGGCTAGACAATGAATTTCCCCAGGATATATAGTTAAATCCACATTTTTAAGTGCTTTGACACCACCAAAGTTCTTGCTTATATCTCTCATCTGAATTAATGGGTCCAAGAGAATAACACCTTCCTCTCAAATAAAATATTTACTGTAATCAATGCCTATACTTGGGTCTAATTTGATTCATATTTCTTGACTTGTTAAGACTTCATAAAGAGGAAAAGTATTTACAATCACCTCTCCTCCCAAACAAATCATTAAACATGTCGAATTCTTTTAATTAGCCTAAATCGATTTAACTTCTATTGTTAAAAATCATATTTATCAAGATTGTTTTTATCAACTTTTACTGGTGCATTACCATATAAATACTTTCCATCTACAATTAGATTTTCATATCCTGGAATACCAAGATCCAGTCCCTCTTTAATTTCATCTTTTTTTCCATCAAGAATCATAACAGCCAATTTATTCATCACGTAACCAGCATCCGCCGGATCCCAGAAGGTAATTGCATGCATAGAACCATTTTCAATATATTGCCCACTTACAGATGGTACACTCGTTCCAACAACATGAATTTGACCTTCAAGTCCAAGTTCTTCAATAGCCAATGATGCCCCAGGTGCATCATTGGATGATGAACCTTGATATCCTTTTAAGTTTGGATGTGTCTTTAATACTTCTCTAAATCTTGCGCTTGCTGTTTGTAAGTCATCATTTGTTTCAACTTGTCTTTCAATTGCAATCATGTTTGGATAAGCTTCCTGTTGTCTGTTATAAGCCGCTTCCTCCCACGCCATATGCGAATTAGATGTTAAACTACCTACAGCAGTCATGTATTCGCCTTCTTCACCCATAGCTTCGGCAAGGCTATCCATTAAGAATACCCCGTAGTCTGAATTATTAAATGCTTCAATATTATAATCGACGTTTTCCATTCCATCTGCTTCATGAGTAATAACGACAATGCCAGCATCTCTTGCTTTCTTTAATACCGGTTCCAAAGACTCAGCTGAAAACGGAACAACTGTAATTGCGTCTACCTGTTGTGCAATTAAATCTTCTATAATTTGAACCTGCAATGCAGCATCTGCTTCTTGTGGCCCTTGCTGAAATGCATCATGACCAGTGTCTTCAGCAAATCTTTCAACACCTACTCCCATACGGTCAAACCAACCAACACCTGTTAACTTTACAACTGTAGCAATCTTGTATTTCTCAGCAGTATCTTTAGCTGTACCATCATCTGCACCTTCTTTTGTTGGAGGTGATTCATCCGGACTACATCCAATAAGTAAAGCAGACAATACCGCCAGTATAAAACCGATAAAAAGTAACTTATTCTTTTTCACAAATATCTCCCCTTATTATTAATTATTTTTTAGTGACTTTATATTAAACTGTCATGCTTTACATAATGATCACCCTCTCCAATTATTAAACTAAAAAAGTAAAATATATATTTTGTCTATCAAAGCCAAATTATCGTTAATTACAGTGTTCAATACTAATTCCCTTTGTTATAGAAACAGTCTTGATATTAGTCTCTTTAATTACTGTACATTTGTTTATATTCAGTTAATTTCATTCATCAACATTTTATTATTTTCATAAAGTTTTCTATATATATTATAATTACGTTCCAACACTTCACAATTTTCTTTCTTTGGTTCTACTTTGTAATCCAGTTCAACCCATGTATCAACATCTTTCAGTTCGAAATGCCAACCTAATGCCATCGCACATAAAAATGCATTTCCATAAGCTGCACCTATCGTTACATTTGGTACGTTTTGACTCATATTACATATATCACTAACGCTTTGTACCCATAAATCGCTTTTTACACCCCCACCAACTATTACCGCTCTTTTTATTGATGTATTTAACTTTTTCATTTCATCAATATTGTGACGTATAGAAAAGGCAATCCCTTCAATAATAGATCTATATATATCTTCCTTCGTATGTTGCAAGGTTAGTCCAAATATCATCCCTTTAGCATTTGCATGATGTATCGGGGTTCTTTCTCCACTAAAATAAGGAAGTGTTATTAGTCCATTAGAACCTACTGGACTCTTTAAAGCTTCTTTTGTTATATAAGTATATAGGTCAGACGTATCCATCTTTTTCATTTCACTTTGATCCATAAATGGAAGCATTAATTTGTCTAAATACCATCTTGTTAAAGAGCCTGCTGTAGATGTACCGCCTGTTATTGTATATAACCCTTCTACCGCATGTATATTTGGCCAGAAGCTACGTGTGTTTTGAAGAGAATCCACAATATTAATAAAGAAAGTAGAACTACCATACATTAACATTAAATCACCCGGGTGAATGGCTCCAACACTAATTGATTCCGATAACGCATCAGCCGTTCCAGCGATTACCTTGGTTCCTTGCGTTAATCCTGTTTCCAGTGCTGCTTCCTTAGTAACTTCCCCAATAATTTCATGGCTCCATGCCAAGTTTGGCAGTTTATCTGCCTCTGTTATTTTCGGTACTATTTCATCATCCCAAGATAAATTATTTATATTAAATAGGGGTGAATAAGATGCAGCAGTGTAACGGTCGATAATGAACTCATTCGTAAGTTTATATGCCACATAACCCGATCCACATAAAAATTTATAAGTTTTCTCATAAACTTCTGGTTCATTTCTTTGAATCCAAAGAATTTTTGGACCAGATGATTGAGAAGAAAGATATTGGCCACCTTTTTCAAAAATTACATCTTCACCAATCTCATCATTAAGCAGTTCTATTTCTTTATCGGCTCGTGTATCTACACCATATAGAATTGCCTTTCTAAGTGGAATACCTTTTTTATCTATTGGCACAACTGCCGGGGCAATAGCACTGACACCAACAGCCTGAATTTCCATTGAATCAATGCTATAGCTTAGTTTTGCTTCTTTTATAATGGAATTACTTAATAGTTTAAAATCATTCCACCATACATTTTCAGCATCATGTTCAGCCCAGCCTGGACGAGGTACTTCTAACTTATGAGGAACTGACTTTGTGACAATAATTTTCCCTTCACTATCTACAAGTACACCTTTTGATTCATATGTACCTATATCAATCCCCAGTACATAAGCCATTTAACTCACCTCTTATTAATTCTTATATTCCAAAACTCTAAACTACTTCAATGTATTGTAATCGCTTTCAATTAATTTGGTTGACGCTAGATTAACTTATAATTTCAATACTTTTTTCATGTTTTGTTTTCTCTTAGAATCACTTACTGATATATTCATATATTCCTTTATAAAATAATGCACCGACTGTTGCACCGGGATCGATTTTCCCAATTGATTGTTCCAAATATCTACCTGCCCTACCATGTTGGGATTGCATATTTACTGTATCGTTCATTCCTTTTACCGCTGCATTATAAGCTTTTTCAATTGCTTCATTCATTCTTTCTTTATTGTTAATAGATTGTTCCAACGATATTGTGGCGGGTGAAAGCGAATCCAATATTGTCTTATCGCCTACTTTCGCCTTTCCTCTATCCATTATTCCTACCTCGATTTCCTTTAACATATCCCGGAAGCCCTCTAAATTTAATTCTGTTTTACCTTTTAATGCCTTCCCTGCTTTTATAAACCCTGAGGCAAAAAGTGTCCCCATTGTTGATGGCGCACTGTCTGCTAATGTCATTCCGCTTCGTAATAATAGACTACCTACATCAACAAACTCTTCATTATCTGCATATTCCTTTATAGATCGGAACCCTCGAGACATGGTCAAACCAATATCTCCATCGCCAATTGCTCCATCTAATTCACATAAATAATCCTTATTTTCATCCATTATTAGGCTGACGTCACCGAAAATACCAATTATATCTTTAATCGTCAATTCACGTTCCATCACTTCAACCCTTTCCATTTACTTTTGAATGAAAAATGGTGTTTCAAATGGATCATCCATTAGTTCTTTAAATTCTTCATTTAGCTTAAATACAGAAATTGATAAACCGACCATTTCGAAGGAAGTGGCATACTCGCCTATATAGTTCCGATAAATTTTCACATCTTTTTCTTCCAATACCTTATATACTTTACGATAAATAATATACTGCTCTTCTAGCGGAGTAGAACCCAAGCCGTTAATTAGAACTGCAACTTCACTTCCAGCAGGTATATCCAAATCCTCCAAGATAGAAGTTATAATTTTTTCAGCAACAATATCTGCTGTTTCAATTTTACCTGTTTGTATACCTGGCTCCCCATGTATACCAATTCCAAGCTCCATTTCGCCATCCCTTATTCTAAACGTTGGTTTACCGACCGCTGGAAGTATGCACGGAGTTAACGCTATTCCCATTGTACGTACATTATTATTTGCCTTTATAGCAATATCCTTAACCTCTTCCAAAGTAGAAAATCTTTCTGCTTTCGCTGCAGCAACTTTATATATGAAAAACATCCCCGCTACACCACGCCGCTTGTCTTCTCCCCCTTTTGGATAAGATGCTACATCATCAGTTGCGACAACATTCTCCACTTTAATTTCTTCCATATCAGCTAAGTCCGTAGCCATACCGAAATTCATCACATCTCCACCGTAATTACCATATAACGCCAATACACCGACTCCACCATCTACTGCCTTAATTGTATCTAATATTTGCTGGGCACTTGGAGATTGAAAAACATCGCCTACAGCTACCCCATCTAACATTCCTTCACCAACATATCCAAGAAATAATGGTAAATGTCCTGTACCTCCACCTGTGACAATCCCTACTTTGTTTTTAGTAGGAGAACTTTTTCTTGTTAATGAACGATTATCCTCACGAACACTTTTTAATTTATCGGAATGAGCTAGTAATAAGCCTTCTAACATTTCATCGACGACTTTGTAAGGGTCATTAATAAATTTCTTCATTACATACTTTTCCTCCAACATTATCACTCCATATATGTTAGTTTATTTACTAATCTTTATAGGCATGGTATACAAAGTTTCATTTAGCATATCAACGAAACAAAGAAGATCATCATAAACCAATTGTATTTGCAATATCAATTACTTTACTCCGAATACATAGTAAATAGATGTTTCACTCACCTTCAAAAATAGTTCACAAAAATACTATCTACATGTTTTTCAATTTAAGTTGACCCATATACTTTTAACTTCTGTATAATTCTCCAAAGCATAGGATCCCATTTCCCTACCAAAACCTGAATTTTTGAATCCGCCAAAAGGGGATGCCGGATCAGTAGCATTGTAGCAGTTAATCCAAATAGAACCCGATTTCAACTTATTCGCAATCTTATGGGCCTTTGTAATATTTTCTGTCCAAACCCCTGCCCCCAGTCCATATTCGGAATCATTTGCCCTTTCAACAACTTCAAGTTCATTTTCAAATTTCGAGACAACTAGTACTGGTCCAAAAATTTCTTCCCTAGAAATTCGCATATCGTCTTCGACATCCCCGAAAATTGTGGGTTCTACAAAGCATCCTTGTTCTGATGCTCCTCCTCCATAGACCAGTTTAGCACCTTCCGATTTTCCAATCTCAATGTAATTTATCACCCGTTCCTTTTGTTCTTCTGAAACAAGTGGCCCCATAGTAATACCTGATTGTAATCCTGTACCTAATTTCACCTTCTTTGCGAGATTGACTAATCTATCCACAAACTCTTCATAAATGCTTGAATGTACATAAGCTCTAGATCCCGCACTACAGACCTCCCCTTGGTTGTACATAATACCGGCAAATACTCCTTCCGCAGCCTTATCTAAGTCCGCATCTTTCAATATAATATTCGGTGATTTCCCTCCAAGTTCAAGAGTAACTCGTTTCATCGTATTTGCCGCTTCTTTCATAATAATCTTTCCTACCTCTGTAGAGCCTGTAAACGCAATTTTGTTAACTAAGGGATGTTTCACAAGAGCTGCACCAGTTGTTTCTCCGTGACCACTGACAATATTAATGACTCCTTTAGGAAATCCAGCTTCTTGAACTAATTTCGCCAAATAAAGTGCCGATAATGGAGTCTGCTCCGCTGATTTTAGGATAATTGTACAACCAGCTGCAAGAGCCGGTGCAATTTTCCAAGCAGCCATCATAAAAGGAAAATTCCAAGGTATGATTTGGCCTACAACACCAATAGGTTCATGACGAGTATAATTTAAAAAATCCCCATTAACCGGAATATGTTGACCCATTAACTTACTTGCCCATCCACTAAAGTATTTAAATTGGCCGATGGCATTTGGCAAATCATTTTCCAAAAGTTCTGCAAGCGGTTTCCCATTATCCAAACTATCAATCTCCGCAATGTATTGTTTATGTTCATCGATAAGGATTGCAAGTTTATAAATCAAATCGCCACGTTCAAGCGGTGTCATTGTAGACCATTGACCATTTTCAAATGCGTCTTTTGCTGCTTGAACGGCACTGTTTACATCTTCCTCTGAAGCCTCATGGATTTCCGCCAATACTTCATTATTTGCAGGGTTTAATGTTTGAAATGTATTATTTGAGGATGAAGAAACAAACTCCCCACCTATAAACAACTTTTTTTCTTCGTTCAAAAAATCCGATACGACCTTAGAAAGTTGTATTGTTTCTATGTTTTGCACAGTGTTCATTAGAACCTCTCCTTTTTTTATCAATTCAAGTTACCCACTATTTTCTCTTTCCACAGGACAGTAGAAATTGTTTATTGGTTGTTGTGATATTCAAATCATATCGCTTTCGTCAATATTATTTCAATGTCCCTTCTTGATGCACATCGTGGATTTGCTTCCAAATATAAGTCATCGTTAAATGCTATATCCGTCAATACTCCAATACCTTCCTCTTTCACACCGATCTCGCTCAAATATTCTGGTCTCCCTACTTCTTTCGTTAATTCCTTCACCCTTTTCACACCAGCTTTCGCCACATCTTCGACAGACATTCCCCGAGTGTTCACTCAGAGTGCCTGAGCGATATCTGAGAGCTTTTCAGAATTTGAAATCCAATTATATTCCAAGACCTATGGAAGCAAAATAGCGTTTACAATTTAATGCGAAGCATCATATTGTGCTCCAATTCCGTAGACTAGTCCAAGACCACCATTTGAAAAAGGATGGACAAAGATTTGGCTGATTCAACAACTCTACCGCCACTCACAGCAATAATATTTTGAATCCCATCATCCTTATGCTTTTCATAAATAGCGTTCATGGCGTTTACGCTTGGGTTCGGTTTTATCTCATTGAATGTCTTTGATTTTTCTTGAATTCCCAGAAGACTATCCCATACTTAGCGATAGCATCTTTCAAAAACTTTAGACTTCCTGATCCAGTATAAAGTGTCGTCTTTTTCATAAATTCCTTAACGTTCTGTTCACTTATTGATTTTCATCTCCCAATCATTTATTTTATTAAACTCTTGATATGTTTCTACTACACGAAGATAAAACTCGACTGATTTTTCTAGCTTACTGATTAAAATCGATTCATCTGGCTGATGAGCTTGGGTCGGGTCACCCGCTCCGCAAATCAATATTGGACAATCAAAATGCTTTCTAAATACTGAGCCATCGGTGTAATAGTTAGCACTTTGACTATGTGCACCTTTTTGATTCATCTCTTGATTCGTAAGTTGAAGTTTTTTTATTAAAGCGCTTTCATTATTATTTTTTAAGGGCTCAAGATTTTGAAGAACAACATAATTAGCTTGAAATTCAACTTTGGTATCTGTAAGTTTAGCTATAATAATGTCAAGTTCATTTAAAATTTTGGAGTTTTGAGATGCTGAGATTGTACGAAAATCTAGATTTAATGTGCAATAATCGGGAACTACATTTGTAGCAACACCTCCTTGAATTGTATTAGTACTTTGGCTCATAACTCCTAACAAATCATCAACTTCATCTAACTTAAAATTTTTAAGTTCTTCCAGAATATACATCATTGAATCAATCGCATTAGTTCCTTCATCCGGCATCGAACCGTGTGCCGTTTTGCCGAAGGTTCTAATTTCAAGCCATAAAGCACCTTTATGGGCAATATATAGATCCATACTACTTGGTTCAGCAATCAGAATTGCTCCAGGATTTTCGATTAATCCTGTTTCAATCGCTGCTCGAGCCCCAAGACAATCCACTTCTTCCCCGACTGTTCCGACAAAAACGACATCCTGTTCTAAAGAAAATTTATTTTCTTGTAGAATCAGCATCGTTTCAAGGATGGCAGCAACTCCGCCTTTCATGTCTGTCGTTCCTCTTCCATACATTCGTCCATCCTTTATTTCAGCCTCGAATGGATTAAAAGTCCAAGGCTGTTCACCGATTGGTACGGTATCTAAATGGCCGTTAAAATATATTTTTTTTAGTGTTGAATCTTTTCCTTTTAATGTTACAACAATGTTTGATCGATTTTCATCTACCTGATGCAACTGACATTCCAGACCACTAACCGAAAGAGTATCGTAAATTAATTTGGCTAACTTATGTTCATCACCTGGAGGATTAACAGTGTTAACCTTCACCATCCTTTGTAAAAGTTCAACCATTCTTTGAGTACTCACACTAGTCCTACCTCCTGAACCTTCAGACAAAACTAACTATTAAGTTTATTTATCTGTTAAGATGACTATAAATCATTTACAATTAGACTTGTATACAAAATAATAATCGTTTAATTATACTTTTATCTAAGGAGGTAAGAATGATGCTATTTAAAGAACTAATGGAGTTGAATTTTCTTAAGGAATCCGAAGTACTCACTACCTGTCCTTTAAAAAATCGAATGAATAATATTACATTTATAGACTCGCCCGATGGAAATCAATGGATAAAAAAAGGAGACTTCGTTTTAACAACTGGTTATTTCGCTTCAGGAACGAATGATTGGGAAGAAAGATTTTATATGTTTATAAAAGGGGTGATTGATAGGAAGGGTTTCGGGCTAGGGGTTAAAATAGGTAGACATATTCCTTATTTGCCGAAAGAAGTCCAACTATATGCAATTAAGAATAACTTCCCAATCCTTAAATTGAATAATGGGATAGCCTGGTCAGATTTTTTATGGGAAATTACCCATGCACTTTCGAAAGCAAAAGATGATGAGATACACCAATTAAATACTATTTACGAGAAGTTCCATAACCACATGAAAGAAAAAGGTGATATTCATCAATTAGCAAAGGTTCTCTACAGCATCATTAAAATACCGTTAACTATATACTTCAAAAAAATGAATGTGAGAATCGATTATCCCGAACAACCAAATCACACTATCAACTTGGACTATTTGATTAGTACTGCTTTTTACGGAATAAGCAATCAAATTCAAATAGTAAAATACGAACAAACCCTATTTACAATTAAATGGATTAATGAAAAAAATAGTCTTGAAGGTGGTATATTTGTTTGGTCGGACTCTGCTGAACTAACACCGAAAATTAAAATAGCCGTTGAACAAGCTGCGATTATAGCAAATCTAGAGGTCGAGAATCAAAATATAATTAAAACTATTGAGCAAAGGCATCTAAACGATTTCATTTTGGAACTAATTAATAATTCGTTTGAAACTAAACACTATGTCCAAAACAAAATGAATTACTTTGATTTCGAAATCGCAAATAATTATCGACTGCTATTGATTAATATTGAACATAATGAAGGTATTTCCAAAAAGAGTTTAATCAATCAAGTTAAATCCATTCAGAATCTCGTTTTAAACAAGGTTTTAATAGGGCAGAATTATGATAATAACTTAATTATCATTATCCCAGAAGATATTTTCGAGTTGACAAAAAGAGAATTATTAAATTTCTTGGATAAAAAGTTTCCGACTATAAATATAAATTGTGGTGCTAGCCGTCCTTATGCATTACCAGAACTTCCCAAGGCTCAAAGGGAGGCCAAGATAGCACTGAGGATTTCAAAAGAAAATCGATTACAAGAAAATCATATTACTTTTTCAAACTTTGAGCATTTAAATATTGAAAGAATCATGTTTTCAGAATCAACCACTGAAGAAGCCCAAAATATATATAAAGAAACCTTACATAAAGTTATTGAATATGATAAATACCACAAAACTGAACTACTTAATACATTACATTTCTATTTTGAATGTAATCTCAATGTAGAAATGACAGGAGAAAGGCTATTCATCCATAAGAACACTGTTAGATACCGATTAAAATCGATTTCATCACTTCTAAATGTCAATTTAGATTCACTTAATACAATTATTCTTCTCAAAATCGCATTTACTTACATCTACTTTAATGAACTGTATTAGAATAAGTGTCTGTCCACAACGAGACCTATATATTTGTAGATTGAAGTGGTGGGTTCGGGGCTTGCCGCGGCAAGAATGTAGTCAACCCTAGAACGGAAATCTACAATCTTAAATGGGCTACCATGAATATTGATTACCATGAACTTTCAGTTATTTACGCGTAATTGAAGGGTACCTGTGCGACAAACAATCATGATAGTTTCTTGCGCAGGTACGCGGCACTAAGTGTATTGGGGGTTTTACCGATAGGCAGGGTTTGGAACTTGAATGAGGGGGCTGTGCAAGACACAAATTCAACGAAATCCATGATAGTTTACGGATTTCGCGATGCACAAGCACCCTTTCTAACATCAGTACATCGATTGATATTTTAAATTTAATATAAGGGAATCAGTTCAAACAACACCAAAAGCCTTAAACACCCCATCTATCGGATCCGAATAAAAATAAGCGTCAAATTTGACGCTTACTCCTTTTCTGACTGTATAAAAAGGTTTTTTTCGACCCAGAACCGTCTAACGTCCATATGAATATAAAATAAAATAGGGTAAGCTACAAAACGTGATTACTTGTCTCTAGCTAGCACCTTTTGCCACAATAAAAATTAATGTCTTAGTCTTAGTCTTAGTCTTAGTCTTAGTCTTAGTCTTAGTCTTAGTCTTAGTCTTAGTCTTAGTCTTATACGATGCTAATTACTAACTTTAAATGGGGTTAAGAACCTCCTAAAGATTGGGTTGATTTGGAGCTAGTATAGATGTATGGACACAAGTTAGTTAAGTCTCTATCCTAATAAATAGAGAGGACGTGTCCGGAATGAAGCAAAAACGTTATAACCAGGAATTCAAACAAACAATCGTCGAACTCTACAGGTCTGGCACATCTGTGAGTGATCTCAGCCGTGAATATGGTGTATCTGAAGTAACAATCTATAAATGGATCAAAGCCCATTACCCAATTGAAAATGGAGGGGGTTTGACTTCCGCTGAAATTGCGGAGATCCAAAAGGAAAACCTTCGCCTTCAACAGGAGGTAGAAATCCTAAAAAAGGCTATGACCATATTCGCGAAAAAGTGACCGACCAAGAGATTATCGACCATATCGAACAGGAGAAGGAGAACCATCCGATTCAAGTCTTGTGTGAAGTACTCGAAGTGCCCAGAAGTACGTATTATCAATCGTTCCATAAAGTGAAATCTTCGTATGAAATTGAAAACGAAGCGATTTTAGAGCGCATAAAAATCATTCATGCGGAGAGTAAAGGTCGCTATGGTGCGCCTAAAATTCATCAGATTCTCAAAAAGGAAGGCTTCAATGTCAGCTTAAAACGCGTCCAGCGCATCATGAAAGCAGAAGGAATCCGATCTATCATCACGAAGAAATACCGCCCAGCTTCATCGGCAAGCCAAATAGAAGAACGCGACAATTTATTGGAACAGGATTTTGAAACAACGACAATTAACGAGAAATGGGTTGCCGATATTACGTATATCCACACGCTGAAAAATGGTTGGTGCTACCTAGCTTCTGTCCTTGACTTACATACGAAAAAAATAGTCGGTTATTCTTTTTCCAAGTCCATGACAACCGAACTTGTCTTACAAGCATTAACGAACGCAATCGAGGTCCAGAAGCCTGAAGAGGGGCTGATACTTCACACCGATTTAGGCAGCCAATTTACAAGCGAAGACTTTGAAAAAGCCGTAAAAGCAGTGGAAATTGAACACTCTTTCAGTCGAAAAGGCTGCCCTTATGACAAAGCCTGCATCGAGTCTTTTCATGCCACATTAAAAAAGGAAGAAGTCTATCAAACGACCTATATAGACTTTGAAGCAGCACAAATTGCCCTCTTTCAGTACATTGAATCATGGTATAACCGGAAACGGATTCATGGGGCAATTGACTACTTAACGCCGCAACAATTAGAGGATCAGTGCAGACAGGCAGCTGCTTGATCGGAGGAAGACATTAGGACTTCGATTCTACCTACACATTTTTCAGGAACGACATCCATGGGCTGTACTTCCTGTATCCAGCGAAAGCTGTCAAGTGCGGGCTTCCACTTGACTGGTTTCGCTGGATACAGGACCATCCATGAATGGATGCCGTTTCTGACAACGACTTAACATTTTTGTGTCCAGGATATTGACATAGATCCAATTTGTTTGTCACATGGTGTATTTTGTACTGCTCAATTGAAAGGATTTATTTAACAATGGAAACCTTTTTTCAATCAATAGTTATGTATATCCATAATCGGACCAACTACTTTGAAATCTTCATGTTCCATAAATAAAATCAATTTCTCCGCTGTTTGCTCCGCACTACTTAACAATCCCTGCTCTTTATAATCAATAAACCGCTCCAGTAATGGAAATGCCTCTTCCTGACTCGCCCGAATCGTTTCCTGCATCCCCGTGTCAATGATGCCCGGTGCAATCGAGACAATCGCAACGGGATACTCAGCATTTGCCTGTTCAAGTGCAACAACTCGCGAAAAATGATCGAGCCCCGCCTTCGTTGTACAGTAGGTTCCCCATCCTTCGTACGCATTGCGCCCTGCTCCAGAAGATATGTTAACGATTCGTTTAGGGCCTGTAAAATTCTTCAGTTTTGCAATAAAAGCATTCGATAAAATCATCGGCGCAGTTAAATTGACAGCCATCGCTGTTGTCATTTCCTTAGCACTCACAGACCCTATCATTCCAATCGGGTCAACCATACCAGCGTTATTAACAAGCGTAAAACTAGTCGCCGCCTCACGATTTTCGTCAATTAGTGCATCCATCAGCTCAACTAGACCTGCTGTTTGCGCTAAATCGGCAGAAACAAAATCCTCTACGTCTGCAGGCACCGTCCTCGCAACTCCAATTACCTTATTCCCTTTCGCTCGAAGCTGCCTTGAAAGTTCCAATCCAATTCCTTTTGAAGCACCTGTAATGATAAAAACATCCATTCAAATTTCTCCTTTCGTATATGCAGAAAACCATTCGTCAAGTTGACTCTTTTCAATAATCGGCTGTTGTACTTTTTCCATAAATACTTCTTCATTTTTATATGAAGCGATATCTTCACCAAACCAATTATTCACATGCTCACGGGTCACGGTATATGTACGGTCAACAAACATAAATTCTACTATTTCCATGTTCTTTATAAGTACAAAAATAGCTGTTGCATTATATAGAACAGCCTTTTCTACCCGTTCCTTACCAACGCCCTCAACAGTCATTTGGTAGTGCACCGTAAATCTAAATTCATCAGGGTTCTGTCGGAATGATCGTGGGACATCACTCATCGGTAAATGGTTGACCAAGTTCATATTATTCCCGGCATTTCCCATATATAAATTTTCATACTGCAGTACTTTATCAAAATGATGTGTTTCCGGATTAAGCTGCTCAAGCTCCTCTTCTTCCTGCATTCTTTCTTGACCAGGTAAATAAACTATTTGCATCCAAGTGAATAGAACAAGTCCTACCGCGAGCAACCCAACTATAATCTTATTCTTCATCTGGACTACCCTCCCCTTGTTTCATAATGATTTTTTGATATTTGTTCATAAGGAGCGGAACAATAATCGTTATGATTGGAGAAACGTACATCACGCAACTAGTTGCAAACTCATACGGCCCATCAATTGTAATCGGACGTCCAAACCAGATATTGCTTCCGAATAGCATCGCCGTAACAATCCCCCATGTAGCAACGATATATAGCGACCAGATAATCCATACATATTTTCTCACTGCCGAGATTTTATAAAGATTCACTTGTACATAATCTCTCGACAGCAATTTACCGATTGTATAATTGATCAAATAACTAAGCCCTATCACGATAATAATCAAAAACAAAGCCCAAGAAGCTCTTCTAAACATATAGAATACACTCAGTGGGATTGTTATTATCCACGCAATTAGTGTGTAGATCAACGTCCACTGCATCATTTCCATCAATACTTTGCTAATCCGTACAGACTTTACTCCGTCGATAAGTCCATCTAACTTTTCCATCTTCCCTATACTTTTACGAAATGCTTCTTCAAACGACAAACCGTGACTTTGTAAATCTTCAATTTCCGCTTCTATATTTCCGATCACTTCTTCTTTCAACTCAAGTGTCTCATTCGTTTTAGGATAGTTAGCAAACAATTTATCCATATGCTTTCTAACATTATTCATCCCCTTTCCCCCTCTCTTGTACTAACCGATCGATTAATTCTTTTGCTCGATTCCATGCTTCCAAATTTTCCATATATGCCGAAGTGCCTTCATCAGTAAGCGTGTAGTACTTCCTACGCCCCCCTTGCGATTGGTCACCCCAATAAGCCATTATGTAACCCGCTTTTTCTAATCGTTTCAAACTACTGTACAATGTCGGCTCTTTTAAAATGTACTCACCTGAACTATCTTCAGAAATAGCTTTCATAATTTCATAGCCGTAATTATCCCCGTCCCTTAACACACGTAAGATAATTGTATCGATATTCCCACGGATTAAATCTGCACTTATCCCGTTGTCATTCATTATTTTCACCTCAATTCACAATATACAGCAAAGTACTATGCCTGTCAAAGTACTTTGTTTGGTGTAATAAAAAATGCTCAATAAAAAAACCAACCTCCCCGAAGGAAAGTTGGTTGTCCATTTATTTTAGTATTTTAATCTTCACATTTTTGCGGCCCCATTTATAAGCCTCTGCTTTTGTTGGAAAAAAGACATCTATCTTATTGCCTTTGATAGAACCTCCTGTATCTCCTGCGACGGCATAGCCATAGCCTTCGACATAAACCTTTGTCCCAAGTTTAATAATGTTTGGATCGACAGCAATCACTTTCATATCAGGATTGCTTTTTAGATTAATGCCTGTTGCTGTGAGACCCGAGCAACCATTGCAATTTGCTGTAAATGCACTAGCCGACACTGTGAATTCTTTAACCACTTTGTCTGTAGTAGAACGTGACGGTGTTTTTGCCACTGCTTTCGATGTAGTTGCCTGTTTTGCTGCATTCCCTTTAGAAACAACTGCTAGCTTCTGGTTCGGATGAATGGTAGTTGACTTCAAGTTGTTCCATGCTTTTAAATTAGTTATGGATATATGATGCTTCTTTGCAATTCCGAATAACGTATCCCCACTCTTCACTGTATAAGTTGAAGGTGCTGCCCAGCTTTCATTCGACCCGCTGACCAATAATGCAATCGTAATAATGAGTGTTCCAAGAATTTTTCTCAAGTACTCTACTCCCTGCTTTTTAGTCTATACTTATCTTAGCAGGCTTATATTACAACAATATTACAATCTTCCACCTTTCCCGTTACAAAAATGGTCAGAATATTACATGAGGGGAATGTACCAGTATGACAATCGTTTCCATTCGCCAGGCATACAAGCGTGATGCAAAAGCCCTATCAGACGTACTTACAAAGAGCCAGTGGTTTACATATGAGAAACTTTACAGTAACGATTATATTCAAAGACTTATTGAACAATATTACAATGCGCAACGTATTGAGCAGGAAATCGTCTTTATTAGCGAAGAGTGGCATGGTTACTTTATTGCAGAAAAGAACGGTAGAATTGTTGGAGCAATTGGAGGTGGGATGAACGATGAAACAGCAGGTGAAGTGTATGTACTCTATTTAGATCCTACTCTACTAGGACAGGGTATTGGTACGCGACTGCTTGACTTCTTTACAAAAATCCAAAAACACACATACGGCGCTAAAGAACAATGGGTATCAGTTGCAAAGGGAAACAACTATGGCATCCCTTTCTACGAGGCCCGTGGATTTATCTTCCACCATGAGGAATTGGCATACGGTACAATGGAAGAAGATCAAGACATATCCTTAAAATATAGACGTGAAATTTAAGGTGACCAACCTTGAAAGGAGCATATCATGACTGCAATCATTGGTTATATTAGTGAAATGATCCCATATATGATTATGGTTTTACCTGTCATTCTTATCTTTCGCTTCATTTATAATAGACTACGCGGATTCGACAAGCTTTGCCTATCTCGTGAAATCGGAGTTATCGGCTTTCTACTATTTATGACTGCTTTATTTTCACAAACGATACTGACATTCTTATATACCGGTCCCACTGTTACACGTACATTTGCGAATATCAATGTCATCCCCTTTAGAGTTTTTCAAGATAACTATTATGCGATAACTGAATTAAATTATTGGCAACCTTTTATCATTAACTTTCTAGGCAATATTTGCATCTTTATACCGATTGGTTTTATGATTCCGTTATTATGGAAAAGATTCAATCGACTTTGGAAGGTCGCACTTATTGGATTCGGTATCTCTCTGTTTATTGAAACAATGCAATTGACACAGGCAAGAAGCACAGATGTAGACGATTTGTGGTTGAATACATTAGGAAGTATGATTGGTTACGCCATGTACCTTCTTAGTAGAAGACTTTATCCACTATTGGTTGGTAGGCTAACAAAAATCAAATCTTTCTAAGCGATATATTGCATATATCAATATCATTCACTTTACTGTATACTACTTACATAATAACTTATACAGGATGGTGATTCACAATGCCGATACCTACAGATCATGCAAAGCCGATTCGTGTTACTGCGAAGGAAAATGCATTCAACCAGCTGCAGCAATGGATTATTGACGGCACGCTGCAAGCAGGTGAAAAACTTAATGATACCGAACTCGCCGAGGCGCTAGGCGTAAGCAGGACGCCAATCCGCGAATCTTTGCAATTGCTTGAAGTACAAGGTTTCGTCAAAATGTTCCCTGGAAAAGCGACACAAGTAACAGAAGTGGATAGGAATTCAATTACAGAACTCCTCCCCCCATTAGCTGCATTACAAGCATTATCAGCCGAACTGGCAATCCCACATTTGACCAACGAGGCGATTTCATTGCTTGAAAGCACGAATGAAAAATTTGCAAAAGCAGTGTATATAAAAGATTATTTTTCCGCCTTGAAAATCGATGAAGAATTCCATCAAATTGTTGTTGATATCGCCGACAACTCCTATATTCTTTCAATGGTCGCCTCCCTTCAAGCACATGTTAGGAGACTTTTTTTCCACAACTCGATTGTCTTAACGGAACAATCGATTGAAGAGCACCGTAAAATTATTCAATTACTAAAAGAACGAGATGCCCTAACTGTTTCTACTACGATGCGAAATAATTGGCTACGAGCCATTGATGAATTCCATTCGCTCCCTTAAAGATTAAAATTAAAAGCCGGCTCCTTTTCATAAGGAAACCGGCTTTTAATTATGCATCTACAGTTGATGTTCTGAACACAAAACGGGCAAATACACCTGTGATGACCATAATTACTAGTACAGGCAATAGCCAGCCTAGTCCTTCATTGTAGAACGGTAGTGCACGTTCATAGAACGAAACGATAGGAGCCAACCAGCCGAAATAATCAATTTCAAGTAATTGACACAGTGTTTTCAATCCATCAATGATACTAATCAAGAATGCAACTGCTGTCGCCGCCACATAGACAATGCGGGAATGGTTAAACAACGGTGATGTAAACGTTAGAAGCATTAATACAACCGCCAGTGGATAAAGGAACATCAACACTGGAATTGAATACGTAATGATGTTTGCCAATCCGAAATTCGCAATAACAAAACAGAATGTCGTAAAAATCACAACGAATAGTTTGTAGCTAATTTTAGGCATGATTGTATGGAAGTATTCCCCACATGCTGTAATCAAACCAATAGCTGTTGTCAAACAAGCAAGAATGATGACGACTGCTAACAATACAAGACCAAGTGATCCGAAATAATGTGAGGACGCTTCACTTAAAACAGGTCCGCCTGTTTTAAACAGACCTAATTTCTCTGTACTTGTAGCTCCTAAGTAAGCAATCCCAACATAAATAATCGCAAGAAATGCTGTTGCAACTGCACCGGTTTTTGCTGTAGCTGCTAATATTCCACGCTTGGATGTCACACCCATCGAATGAAGAACATTAATGACGATAATCCCAAAAACGAGTGATGCAAGAGCATCCATCGTGTTATATCCCTCTGTAAATCCTTTCATAAATGCTCCACTTGCGTAAGCTTCCTGAGGTGCTTCAATAGCTCCCATCGGCTTCAAAACAACCATCGAAAGCAGGGCAAGAAGAAGGATTATAATGCCTGGCGATAAAATTTTACCGATTCGATCAACAATTTTCGCTGGGTTCAGAGATAACCATAATGTCAGTCCAAAGAACAATAATGTGAAAATAATCGATGCAATCTGCATATTTTCTTCACTGATGAAAGGAGAAATCCCAATATTAAATGCAACTGCACCCGTACGAGGTGCTGCGAAAAACGGCCCGATTGTTAAATAAAGGAGCGACGTAAAAACCACAGCATAGGCAGGATGAATTCTACTTGCCAAGTCCTGTAAATTACGACTCCCTGAGAAGCCCATAGCCAAAATACCAAGGAATGGTAACCCGACGCCCGTAATTAAAAATCCGATGATTGCGGGCCAAAGATTTGTCCCAGCATACTGTCCAAGCTGTGCAGGGAAAATTAAATTTCCTGCTCCAAAAAACAATGCGAATAACATAACACCAATAATCAGATATGATGAAAATGCTAATTTCTTCTGCATACTTTCAGTTCCCCCTTCGATGTCAAATCCGATTACGTTTATGCAATATATTGCCGAGAATAATGATACTCTTTTTTTCTGAAAAAAGCAATATATTTCTGATAACTTTATTTTTTCCCGCAACAAAGAATATCCTCATTCCCCCTTTGAATACGCCGTTTTATTCTGATTATTATCTATTTACGCATTATTAAATAACCAATAAAACGTTTGTAATTTATGAATCTTTTGAAATTTAAATAGTTTTCGAAATCTAGTGATTCACTTCACAACCTTATGTGCTTATTAATGCCATCAAACACTATGTAAGTGTGGACTGCTAGACCGCAAAAAAAGTCCGTCTGCATCGAACAATATGCAGACGGACTTACTGGCTATTCATTTAAGGATAAACTTCGTTTGACTATGACCTTCCCTCGACTTTTTCACTTCGAGAATAGCTGGGAATGCTGCTTTTAGTTCTTCTACATGTGAAATGACGCCAATCATTCTACCCGACTTCTGTAGATCAATCAGTATATCAATTGCTTTGTTCAGTGACTCTTCATCGAGCGAACCAAAGCCTTCGTCGATAAACATCGTATCAATAGATACCGAACCTTGGAAGCTCTGAATAACATCAGCCATACCAAGTGCTAGGCAAAGAGACGCATTAAACTTTTCACCGCCCGACAATGTTTTTACATCGCGCATTTGTCCCGTATAGGCATCATAAACATCGAGTCCTAACCCACTTTGTCTACCTCGAACTTCCTGACGATCACTGCGGATCAATTCAAACTGACCAGCCGACATTTCTTTTAGTCGTATGTTCGCAGACTGAATAATTCGCTCTAAATATTCGATTTGAATAAAGCGTTCAAATGATAGGCGTAATCCATTATGCCCTCTGACAACATCATATAAATCAGTCACTTTTCCAAATTCTTTTTCAAGCGTTGTAACGATTGTCATGGACTCGCCCATTTTCACTTGCAATTGGGTAGCTATTTTCACGAATTCCACTGAGCTATTATACGCGGTTAAAGCCGTTTCATATGTTGTTTTTAATGAAACGAGGGCTTGATCTATCCCGCTAATATCAATCTTTTCTTTCCCATCTAGTAATGCCGAAAGCTCTTTTACAGCCTCACGTACAGCATAAAATTGTTGCTTAAAGTCCTCAATCTCAGATTTTAACATTGCAATTGACACTTCATCCATTTTCGCTTCTTGATAAGCTTGCACCGTTGGAAATTCTGATTTTTGTAGAGCCTCTACAAATCGTTGCTCTGCAGTATGCAGTTTTTCTTCCACTTCATCAAGTGCCTGTTTCGCATGAACTTCAGCAGATTTACTAGTTGTTAGACGTTCTCTTCCTTCTTCACGACGTTTCTGAATCGTTTCCCATGCATTATCTAATGTTCTTTTTTGTTGCGTTAAGGCGGCAATACGTTGCTCAAGTATGTCTAGTTCTCGAATTTCTTCTGGAATCGCATTCAATATCTGCTCAAAAAGGGCATGTTCTTTTTCATAGGTAGCTTGGCATTCAAACACTGCACGTTCGATAATTGCCTTATTTTGCATCAATTCCTCTGCTATTTTGCTCTGCTGTGCTAGCTTGTCCTTCAATTGGCTTAGTTCCTGTCGCGTCGTACGAAGTAACATAACTTCCTCTTCCAACTGCTTTTTAAGTGTATGCAATTTGCTGTTTTCAGCTTCAACCTGCTCCACATCAACATCAATTTTGACAAGCTCACTCTTTTTCACGATTACTTGCTTGAAAGAACTATCATAATTCGCTACCGCTGTCCGGTACTTACTCTCGATGCGCGCCAAATTGTCGTTTGCCTTTTCAAGTTCTTCCTTCGTAACCTCAACCTCACCACGATGCGCTTTCTGTGGATGATCTCCACTTCCACATACAGGGCAAGCTTCTCCGTCATGAAGCGTCGCTGCTAATGTTGCCGCTTCGTTCATAAGCCAATCTTGCGCTAGTGTTTCGTATTCTTTTTTACTGTCCTGATAAAAGGCTTCCTGTTTATTTCGCTCGTTGGCAAATGTAGACGTTTGTGCTGCCAATCCAATAAATTCATCGACAATCCGGCATTTTTCGATTGTAACTGCTAGTAATTCAACTTGATCATCAAATACAATTAGCTTCTTTTCTAATTGCTCTATCTGATTTTTGAAGGCATTTACTTTTTCTATTTCAGTGGCTGATTTTTCATTTGTTGTCTGCAAGCTTGCCTGGCGTGTCTGCCATTCTTTTTTTAGAAGAACAAGCGCCTCTTTTTTAGATGCCAGCTCTGCAACTTTCGGCAATGCATCCTGTAACCGAATCAAGCTCTCCGCCAATTTTTCCCGCTCAGTTTTTTTTCCTTCTTCTATTATATAGCGGGTTTCAATCTCTTCTACTTCTTTTGCAATCAGTTGAACACTGTGAACAGCTTTTTCAAGTTGCCCTGTTTTAGTGCCAACCTCCTTCTGAAGCTCTACAAATTGCCTTTCTAATTGTTCAACCGCCACTGCCCGCTCCGCATCCCCAAGTCGCTTCGCTTCTTTTTCCAAAAATGGGACCTTATTCGATAGATCTGTGTAGAGCGCTTGTCTTTTGGCCAACTCCTCGAATCGCTCATTTACTCCTTTGGCTGCATGGTACTTTTCAAGCATCTCTGCATGTTGTTGGACAGCCGTGTCATAATGATGTTTATCGACTACTATTTTTTCATCATAAAATAATTGCTCCGTCCTCAATGCGCTCATCACTTGATGATCATTAAAGTTATCATTGGCCAATACATTAAAAATAGCAGAATCGCGCTGTGGTAATAATGATGGGATTTGCTTAATCAGTCCATCTTTTTGTTGCTTTTCGCTGATTAGTTTAGCTTGTGCCTCATCTTTCTTACCCTTCAACTTGTCTACAACTTCACGATAGGGTTCTGTTCTAAATATTTTCCGCATAATTGTTTCTTTATTTTCTGTATCTGATGTTAAAAATTTTCGAAACTCCCCTTGTGGCAACATGACAATCTGGCTAAATTGAGCCTGTGTAAAACCAATTAGTTCTTCAGCTTTCTTATCGATTTCAGACACAATTTGCCGATCGACAATCGGGACTTCTCCGTCAGCTGTCACTTCATAAAACTCATAACGGGCAGCCGTTTTCGTTTTATTACCTTGTTTGACATACGGAATTTGACGCAGTATGCGATACGTTCGGTTCTGAATATCAAACAACAACTCAACTGTTGTCGGTACAGCATCGTCCGCAAAGTCACTACGCATCGCTCCACTATCCGTCCTGTCTTCACCACTCGCTTGTCCATATAAAGCAAAGCAAATCCCATCAAAAATCGTCGTTTTCCCAGCACCCGTTGCACCTGAAATTACGAACAATCGATTATCTTCTAACTCCCTAAAATCGACGATTTCCGTCCCTTTATACGGTCCAAATGCCGTCATCGTTAATTGGATAGGTCTCATTTCTCAAGCCCCTCCTTATGCATAACTTCGTGAAGCACTTGCGCAAACAAGGTCTCCGTCTCTGTATCTGCGGCTTCGCCCTTCATTTCCTCGTAAAATGCTTTAAATAGAGCAACGTCATCCTGTTTCTCATGTTCAATTCGGGATTCATCCTCTGTCTTTCTTCTTGGGATATGAATTTTTCTTTCTATATGCATAGCATTTGGATAAACCGACCGTATTTTTTCCATTGGGAATAAAACCGGCGTGTCATCTAACAATTTAACAAAGACAAAATCATCACTGATTGGATGCAATAAAATATCCCCCATCGTGCCTTCGACTGTCCTCATATCATGCTGAGGTATTAGCTCCCGTTTTTCAACCGTCACTTGACCTTGTGCATCAAGTTCAACAATGAAAAAACCTTTGTTGTGATGTTCCTCAGAAATTGAATATTTCATAGGTGAGCCCGCATAACGAATCGTTTCATTCAGCACAAAATGCGCCTGATGCAAGTGACCTAGTGCTGTATAATGAAACAGCTCGAATAACTGCGCTGAAACATATTCTGCACCACCAATGGCTAATGGCCGTTCCGAATCGCTCGTATTCGCTTCACTTTCTCCGTGTGAAGTGACAAATGCATGTCCTACAAAAACATGACGTGTATCTTTTTGCAAGTTTTCTTGAATTCCTTCTATTACTTTTTTCATCGCATCGTTATGATTCGAAATCTCTTCATCACCGTGAAGATGCTTCACAACAGACGGGTCTGCAAACGGCACTAGATGGAAATGAACTTCGCCGTGTTCATCTGATAAAATGACTGGCTCAATGTGCTTCGTCATTTGACCAGCAATATGATATCCGTTGGCCCGCATCAATCCACTTCCAAAATTGAGGCGGCCTGGACTATCATGGTTTCCACCAATGGCCAAAACAGGTATCTTCAGTTCCATAATAATTTTTTCCAGTACTTCATCCAATAGTGCAACCGCTTCTGTTGGGGGTACCGCGCGATCATACAAATCACCCGCAATCACGATAGCGTCCGGTTGCTCTTCCTTTATTGCCTCAATAAATTGATCAAGCACATAGCGCTGACCGCCCGTCATATAGACTCCTTGAACAAGCTTGCCCAAATGCCAGTCTGCTGTATGAAAAAATTTCAATTTCATGTCCCCTTTCAATGCTCTTTTCTACTACTTTACAGGACTGAGACGTAAAAATGAATTCCTTCCCCCTTTCCTCCTATTTCCAAACTAGTAGTTGACCTTATAGTCTAGGTATGCTTATAATAGGGCAAATCCAATTGCATAAGATTCACCGCTAGGGGTGCTCGAACAGAGCTGAGAGAGGCATGTGCCTTAACCCTTATAACTTGAACTGGTTAATACCAGCGTAAGGAAGAGGTGCTGACATAATTCTGCCGGTCTGTTTTCCGGATAGCTTTGACTGTCTACAACCCACTTCTTCAAGGAGTGGGTTTTTCACTTTATTCTTCCGAATAAAGTGAAAGCCTCCGGCGGATGCCACAGATTTTCAGAGGAATTTATCGAGAAAGCTCGATAAAAATTTGGGCTCAAATACGCCAAGGCGAATTTGAGTGTTTAGATTAAAATTTTAGGGAGTGTTTTAGTTATGAAATTCACTGACCGCTTGCTTGAAAAGACATTACCAATTTGGAGACAGAATCATAGTCACCCATTTGTCCAAGGAATAGGCGATGGGACACTCGATCCGGATAAATTCAGATTTTACATGGTGCAAGATTACTTGTATTTAATTGATTATGCAAAAGTATTTGCTATTGGGGCTGTGAAAGCGGATGACTTGGAAACGATGGGTAAGTTTGCAGCACTCCTCGATGGTACACTCAACACCGAAATGGCATTACATCGGGGCTATGCAGAACGCTTTGGGATCTCTGAACAAGAACTTGAAACAGCTAAGCCCTCGCCAATTGTTCTTGCTTATACGCACTACATGCTGCATGTTTGTCAAAATGGGACAACTGCTGAAGTGATTGCGGCATTGTTGCCTTGTGCATGGAGTTACTGGGAAATTGGTAAGGAACTAAACGCCATTCCAGGCGCTGCTGATCATCCTTTATACGGGGATTGGGTGCGTATGTATGCATCAGAGGAATTCGGAGAATTGGCTAGTTGGTGTATCGATTTGATGGATAAAGCGGTGGCTGGAAAACCAGAACATGAATTACTGAAGCTGGAAGAAATCTTCCTTAATACGACGCGCTTTGAATACATGTTTTGGGATATGGCCAATGACAAACAGATGTGGCCAGGGTCGGAAACCTTACATGCTGGCGTTTAACAAGGTTTCATTCGGCTATCCATCCGGTAGCATGATTCTCGATGGGCTGAGCCTTACGATTCATCCTGGGGAATTTATTTCGATTGTTGGAGTTAGTGGTTCCGGAAAAAGCACAATTTTCCGCCTCGTTACCGGATTAGAAGAACCGTCCACTGGCTCCATTTCACTTGCTGGAGAGACAAACGGAAATCGACTCGGCAAGGTAGGCTATATGCCACAGCAAGATTTGCTTCTACCATGGCGGACGATTGCAGATAACGCCTGTCTGCCTCTTGAAATAACAGGGATGACTAAGCACACGGCACGTGAACAAGTACTGCCTTTATTAGAAGAATTCGGTCTTGCTGGAACAGAGAACAGCTTTCCTGCTGAACTTTCAGGTGGCATGAAACAGCGCGTTGCTTTTCTACGTGCCGTCCTTTCCGGTAGCCCCCTTCTATTGTTGGATGAGCCGTTTTCAGCACTCGATGCGATTACACGGCTATCCATGCAGGAATGGTTAATTGGCCAATGGAAAAAAAGACAAGCTACCGTGTTATTCATTACCCATGATGTCGAAGAAGCCTTATTTCTATCTGATCGTATTTTTTTATTAAAAAATAAACCGGTCACTTCAATCGAAGAAATCGACATCCCGCTTGTAAGACGGCGAATGAGAAGTGATAGTCATCACCCGGAAATGATTGCGTTGAAAGAGCAGTTGCTTTGTCAGCTACGAAGCGAGGTCCGCGCATGAGAAACACCTCTTCCCTTCTCATTATTGTCTTGTTCGCCGGTGTTTGGGAGCTTGGTGCACGGCTATTCAATAAACCGTTCATCCTACCTTCACCTAGTCAAATTGCTGTTCGATTTTGGGAGCTGAAGGACGTTCTTTTACTGAAACATTTGCCTATCACCTTGCTAACGATTGTCATTGGACTCATTATGTCGATTAGTTTAGGCGTTGCTATTGCTGTCTGGATGTCTGCCAATTCGAATGTTCGTAAGGCACTCTATCCAATTTTGATAGCATCCCAAATGATTCCCATTATTGCGTTGGCACCTATTTTTGTCTTATGGTTCGGTTATACCATTTGGAGTAAAGTTGCCGTCACCGTGCTAATCACTTTTTTCCCGATTACCGTCAATACATTTGACGGACTATCTTCCGGAACAAAAGACATGCACGAACTTTTTTTAACGATGGGTGCTACGAAAAAAGATATTTTCTTGAAATATTCCGTACCAACCGCACTGCCGCACTTCTTTTCAGGCTTGAAAGTCGCTGTAACACTCAGCGTAATTGGTGCAGCTATCGGAGAATGGCTTGGTGCACAAGCGGGGCTCGGATACTTTAGCCGTCGAATGATGACGCAATTTGATGGTGCCGCCGTGTTTGCACCCATTGTAGTACTAACTGTCGTCGGAATTGTTTTATTTAGTAGCGTGACATATATGGAAAATCGTCTGTTAAAATGGAGGTCAAAAAGTTGAAGAAGATTACATTATCATTAACGAGCATCGCATTAATTCTACTACTTTGCGCATGCAATCAAAATGAAACGAAAAAAGTGAGCATTATGCTCGATTGGTACCCAAATGCTGTGCATAGTTTCCTCTATGTTGCTGAGGAAAAAGGCTATTTTGAAGACGAAGGAATTGAGCTTGATATTCAGTTCCCTGCAAACCCAACTGATCCTATCAATCTTGCTGCTGCAGGAAAAGTGACGCTTGGGATTACCTATCAGCCTGATGTCATTATTGCGCGGTCCGAACAAGACATTGGTGTCAAATCGATCGGGGTCCTTGTTCGTTCTCCACTGAATCATGTCGCATTCTTAAAAGAAAGCGGTATCGAATCACCAAAGGACTTGGAAGGTAAAAACGTCGGCTATACAGGTATTCCCTTAAATGAAGCAATGCTACAAACGATGATGAATGTTGACGGTGCTGACTATAGCAAAGTGAATATGGTCGACGTTGGTTTCGAACTGAATTCTTCATTGATTGCAAAGAAAGCGGACGCCGTCATCGGTGCGTATATAAATCATGAAGTACCCTTGCTCGAATATGAAGGATTCCCTACAGGCTATATCGACCCGACAGACTTCGGCGTGCCATCATTTTACGAGCTTGTCATCGTGACAAGTGACGACACATGGAAGAAAGAACAACAGAACATTGAAGCATTTTGGCGCGCAGTTGGCAAAGCTTTCATCGATATGGAAAATGATCCGGAAGAAGCGTTATCTATCTTGCTAAAACATCAAGATGAAGCCAACTTCCCACTCGTCGAAGAGGTAGAAAGAAAATCCCTGTCCGTACTGCTTCCAAAAATGAAGTCGCCTAGTGCATTTGGCGAACAAGACGAAGAGATATGGAAAGTAACTGCCGAATGGATGAAGGCAACGGGTTTATTGGAAAAAGAAGCAAACCTAGAAGGTATCTATGTCAATATGAAATAAGAACAGAACTCGCTATAAGTATGCAAGACACTAACAAAAGAGTCATGCGTCTATCAGAAGATGATGCATGACTCTTTTGTTTTTTATTTTCCTAATCCATCGGCAATCATATCAGCATTCCATTTTATCATCTTGATGTATGTGTCTCCATCACTACCAGCTTTCCCTAATGAATCCGTAAATATTTTACCGTGGATTGGTACTCCTGTTTCTCTCGATACCATCTCCATACTTCGCGGATCAACACTAGATTCCAAGAAAAGCGATGGAACACCACCCTCCTTCACTATACGAATGATGCTTTTCAGCTGCTCTGGAGTCCCTTCACTATGTGAATTGATTTCCCAAATATAAGCTGCTTGGAAGTCGTAGGCAGCCGAGAAATATTTGAATGCCCCTTCACTCGTTACAAGTATGCGTTTGTCTTCAGGAATCGCATGCATCATTCCAAGAATTTCTTCATGAAGTTCCTTCAGTTCAGCAATATATTTGTCTGCATTTTCATCATAATCATCCGCGTGAGCAGGATCGTTCTTCTTCAATGCCTCACGAATATTTTCAACATATTGGATACCATTCCGAACATCGAGCCAAGCATGTGGATCCTCTTCATTCTTATGTTCATCCGAACTAAGCAGCATCGGCTCGACACCTTCACTGACACGGACAACATTATCATCTGTAACTGATTTGCCGGCAGTTTCAATCATTTCATTAAACCAAGCATTTCCTTCTTCCAAGTTCAAACCATTATAAAATATAACATCCGCATCCGTTGTCAATACAAGATCCTCAGGGAGTGGGTCATAATTATGTGGATCTGAGCCTATGGGTGCTAAACTATGCACCTCTACATAATCTCCTCCAACATTTTTCACCATATCATAGATAATTGAATAGGTCGTAACAATTTCCAACTTTTCATTTTGTTCTTTTGGTGGAGTCTCCCCTTGGCTACATGCGGATACCAAAGCCGCAATAGCCATTGTCGCCAACAGTAAAATCAATTTCTTCATTAATAATCTCCCTCTCATTTAATCAGTGATTGTTTTTTTCATTTGAAGCGCTCGCAATAGAATCCCTTGTTTCGGTGAAAATAATAAGGATAAGATAAACAGCGTTGTCGCTACGAGAACGATTGTTGCACCTGATGCAAGATTATAAGTAAAGCTTAAATACAACCCACCTACTGCAGAAACTGCGCCGAAAAGTGCCGACAAACCAATCATGACCGATAAGCGATCCGTCAATAGATATGCCGTTGAAGCTGGCGTGATAAGCATCGCAACAACGAGGATAATGCCAACCGTCTGTAACGAGGCAACTGTCACAAGTGTCAGCAGCGTCATGAGAAAATAATGAATCACCTTCGTCGGTAAACCATAAGCCTGTGCCATAACCGGATCGAAAGAACTGACTAGTAATTCTTTATAGAAAAGATAAACGCTTCCCAAGACGAGAATTCCAATGATGAGCGTAATCCACATATCTGAAGGCCTTACCGCTAATACATTACCGAACAGAATATGATATAAATCTGAGCTACTCTTCAGAGCTGTGATAAGCAGAATACCTAAGGCAAACGCTGCCGTAAAAACAATCCCGATTGAGGAATCGTTTTTCACCCGACTATTTTGGCTGATGAAACCAATCCCGACAGCAGTTAAAATACCTGTCGCCACTGCTCCTATAAAGAAATTGATGCCTAACATATAAGATATAGCCACGCCAGGTAATACAGCATGAGATATAGCATCGCCCATCAATGCCATTCCACGTAATATGATAAAACAGCCAATAACTCCACAAATCACGCCGACCATCACTGATGTCAGTAAAGCCTTTTGTAAAAATCCATATTCGATTAATGAGTTCATAAAATTCATCATTTTGCCATCACCATTTCTTCCAAAAAGGATAACTGTCCACCATATGCTTTTGCAATATTGCGCGGAGTAAACACTTCTTTCACATCCCCACTTGCTATCAGCTCCTTATTCAACAACAGAAGCTCATCAAAATATTTTTCTGCCTTGCTTAAATCATGGTGCACAACAATAATCGTTTTCCCTTCGTCCCTTAGCTCTTTTAAAATCCTCACAATTACTTCCTCACTTGCTACGTCAATCCCCACGAACGGTTCATCAAGAAGAAATAGATCAGCTTGCTGAGCGAGCGCTCGTGCCAAGAAAACTCTTTGCTGTTGTCCCCCTGATAATTCACCAATCTGTCTATCTTGGAATGCTAACATTTCTACCTTTTCCAGACATTTCAAAGCTAATTCCTTTTCTTTCCTACCTGGTCTTTTCAATAGGCTAACGGACGGAAACGTACCAATCAGAACCGTTTCTTTCACCCGAATTGGAAAATCCCAGTCAATTGCACTTCGCTGCGGAACATAAGCCATCCGTTTACGAACTTCTTTCAGCGTAGAACCCATAATATCTATTTCACCCGAATCTTTTGGAATCAAATTCAAAATCGCTTTCAACAAAGTCGACTTTCCTGCTCCATTTGGACCGATAATTCCAATAGACCTCCCCGTAGGAATTGTAAATCCAATATCATGTAATACTTCTTTTCCGTAATACGACACATGTAAATTTGACACAGTCATTGCGTTTTTCATTTCACAGCACCTCCATATAGATATTAATATGCAATAAGTTTCCTTAAGGAAACTTGCAATGTAAATTTTTTTGCCCTAGGGCAACTTAATGAGCAAAAAAAAATAATTTCACCTATTCTTTCCCGCGGGCAACTTTCTGTCTTCATCTTAAAAGATTCTAGATGAAATGTAAAGTAAAAGTTTTGAGATTACTTTTGTTTCTACGGAGAGCTGGTTGACAAGTGGTAAACTCAACTACTTTCTAACGGAACTAGGCTACGTATTCGGCTAACTGGACTACGAAAGAGAAACTCGACTACCCAATGAGAAACTCAACTAAAAAAATGAGGACACCATTGTCGCGGCGTCCTCATTTCCCCTATACGATTCACCTTATAAATCACTCAACGAAATAACTTCCCCTGTTACTGCATCCACTGCCTCCGCAGCATCCAGCAATCCACATAAAATATATTTCCCTGTCAGCTCATCATAGACATAAGTCGGATCGAGTGTGATATACGGCACCATTTTCTCAAACGCTTCGTCATGTGTAACAACAGCTTGTTCTGCTGGGGCAAATGTCTCAAATATCTCCATCATTGCTCCATTATCTACGAAATTCAAGACAGACATATTGTCTGGTTTGATGAATACAACCAATTTGCGTTTAAATACCGTCGAGTTTGCTGTCATAAATCTACAGTGCGCTTCAATGAAATTCTCTTGGCGTCGAAGTTCCGCAAGCTGCCATTTTCCCGATTCATCTGGATATTCTAATCGTAAGACATCACGTACAATCTCTTTACTGCGTTCAATTTGATCATCAGTCAAGAGTAGTTTATCATCAATATCTACTTCACCAAACGCCTCTTCGACAGTTGATTCAGAAACGAAAGTTAGTTCTTCTCGCTTAAATGGTTGCGTTAGCGACTGATTCCATTCCAATACTTCGCTCACTTTAACGATTGTACGCTCATGTACAAAAAATGGAATGATCCGCTTTCCATCCACTGTCACAAATACTTCCTCCATCGCATAGGCCGGAACAAATCGATTTTCTAATTCAGATGGAAACTCCACTAGCTGTAACTGTTTTTTTACAAGTGGTTCGATTTCTTCTAGCGTAAGTGTGAATTTAGATTTTTCAACCTCCCACTGTCGAGGCGATGTACCATACCTAGAATATGAAGTAAGTTTACCTATTTCATCAAATTTTACATTTATCATAAAACCTGGAGACATTCTAACTCCTTCTATATCCATTTCAAATTGGAACTCATCACTACTCGCTTGCGTTAGTTTAAAATCCAGCCCGTATGTTAACCCTGTTTCCTTTTCAACCCAAGCTGACACTTCTTCAGCTGTTTTCCTTACAAATAGCGCTAGCGTTGAAAATGATTGCCCTTGGGTGAAAATAACACTTTCAAAACACTGTTCTTGAATATTATATTCAAGACATGCGGTACCTTCTGGATTCATATCTTCCTCTACGGGTTCATTCAATTCTTTCGGAAACCATTCCATATTCACAACATAATACGCTGCCCCTTTTGCATCTCTTTGTTTAGCAATCGAGTGTCTTTCCAACTTATACGCATCCAATCCAAACTTCACTTGCGCCTCTTCAACAATTTGTTGTAATCTTTCGTCCATGCTTCCACCCTTTTCTAATGTATGTAGTCAAAAAGAAAAAGCCGATTGCACATGGCAGTCAGCTCTGAATCTTAATCAATTACGCCTCGGCGTAATTACGTCCAAATTTTGAATTGCACTTGTGCCTGAAGGATGCAGGTATGCAACCATTGCCGCAGGACGCGGCGCTCTTTGGTTGCCTTCTGACTCCCTTCAAAATTTGTGACATCCGCCGGAGGCTGAACTTGGATCAGCAGGGTCAACGCTGATTCAAGTTCATTCGAAAAACACTTTGTCGACGTTATATTTCGCACGTTGCGTATTAATAATATACGTTTCGTAAATTTCACGTTCCATTGGATCTTCCACAAAAATAACGGAAATTTGCTTAACCTCATTACGGTGATCTTTAATCGGTGACACTGTGTCTTCAAAATGCTTCTTGACACGTTGGCGAAGTTTACGCGCTTTCCCAGCAAACAGCAATTCATCTTTATTATTATAAAATAAAATGATACCGCCTTTGTCGCGTGGGATTTCATGTAAATCAATAAAGCCATAAATAGGTTTTATTGGTGCAACACCCGGAGCCATTTCTTGTTTACGTTGTACAATAGTTACATCTGCATTCGGTACTGTAATTGTAATCATTTCAACTTCACGTCCTCTTCTAATCTAAGCATAAATAGTACCACAAAACCACTTGAAAAGCGAAGCTGGGTAGAAGGCACTTGCTATTATCTTGCACGTTGCAGTGCTAGTACATCAGCACGAATACCTAAAAATTCACCATTTAGAGTCGTTACTTTATCGTCGATTCGTATCGCTAAGTCATGAATCGCCTCAATTTTCCCACTCATTTGTTTCATTTCTTGCTTGATACTTGAATCCTCTTCCTTCATCCATACCACATCACTCTTCACTTAATTATCGGATATCACCCGATTTTTAACAAGAGGAAGGTTGTTGAATAAACCATTTTATAAATTCTTTTAAAAAGAATACTCTAAAAAGATTGACCTTTCTTTTATCTTCATGTAAAGTACTCTCTAATAACTTATAAGCGTTGAAGAGAAAAGTAAAGTGCATAGGATTTCTCACAGAAAGCTTCGGTAGCTGAAAAGAAGCAGAAAGACTCCACTTGAACAATGGCCTCTGAGCTCTGCGTTGAACGTGCAAGCTGATTGCATCAGTAGATGAGCAGCGGGAATTGGTACCCGTTATCTATACCACAGTCTAAAATCCATTACGTTCGGATTTTGTACTTGTTGAGGTTGTCTATGTGAGTAGACAACGAAAAAAGGTGGTAACACGAATGTTCATCTCGTCCTTTTCAATCATTTAATACTTAATGATTGGATGGGCGAGATTTTTTGTTTTTTAGTTTCATACATTATAAAAATGAGGAGAGTGTTTAGTATGACAACAGGTTTATTAGTTTTTCAATCAGATTTCGGCAAAAGTGATGGGGCGGTTAGTGCGATGCATGGTGTGGCAAACTCCGTTCAACGTGGAATTCCTATTTATGAAATTACACATCAGATTCCTCAATATAATATTTGGGAGGCCTCATATCGTCTATTGCAAGCAATAGGTTATTGGCCAGACAACACTGTTTTTGTATCCATCGTTGACCCAGGTGTAGGTTCGGAACGGCGTGGGATTGTCGCTAAAACAGTCAACAATCACTATATCGTGACACCCGATAATGGTACGTTAACGCATGTAGCACAATTCATCGGCATTAGCGAAGTTCGAGAAATTGACGAAACCGTCAACCGCCTTCCAAACTCTGGTGAATCCCATACATTCCACGGACGTGACATTTTCGCTTATACTGGTGCACGACTCGCTTCCGGCGTGATTCAATTTGAAGATATTGGTCCAATTCTTGATACAAAAAAAGTGATTGCTTTACCACTACAAATCTCTAAAATCAGCAATGAAGTCATCACAGGTAATGTCGATATCATTGATAGACCTTTCGGAAATCTGTGGACCAATATTAGCAGGCAACAATTCAAAGAAATCGCAAAACAGCATGGTGACTCATTTGAAGTCGCTATCACAACAGACGGACGTACCATTTACAACAACATCATGACTTTCGGTCGATCATTTGCAGACTTACACATTGGTGAACCACTCGTCTACGTCAATTCTCTCGACAATATCGGTATCGCCATCAACCAAGGATCATTTGCTGATGCTTATCGCGTTGGAACAGGCACGAATTGGCAAGTTACGATTCGCAAAGCTCCTCGGATTGTTTACGAATAGGTAGCATTACAAAAAACTAATTAGGAGTGTTCATAAATGAGCAAATCAATTTTCACGACAAAAACAATTGTTGCTATCGGGATTGGAACGGCCTTATTCGTTATTTTAGGCCGGTTTGCTTCTATCCCTACTGGTATTCCAAACACATCTATTGAAACAAATTATGCATTTCTTGCACTTATTTCAGCGATTTTCGGACCAATAGCAGGACTCTTTATCGGCTTAATTGGTCACGCACTCAAAGATGCCATTTCATATGGTTCTGTTTGGTGGAGTTGGGTCATCGTTTCCGCATTCATAGGATTTGGAATTGGGTTATTCAAAAACACTTTTAGCATTCAGAACGGTGAGTTTAGTCGCAAGAAAATCATAACATTTAATATTGTGCAGGCCTCTGTACAGGCTATCGGATGGTTTGTTATTGCACCCATACTCGACATTATCATTTATGCGGAACCAGCTAACAAAGTGTTTACACAGGGATTCGTCGCAGGGGCCAGCAATATAATAACGGTTGGGGTACTTGGAACATTTTTATTAATCGCTTATGCTAAAACAAGAACTAAAAAAGGGAGCTTGAATTACGAGGAATAAAAAAAGGATGACAAACATGATAAAACAACCATTAATCGAATTTAAAAATGTCCATTTCAAATATAATAGTCAGGCTGAAGCTACTTTACTAGATATCAATTTAACTATTTACGAAGGCGAAAAGGTTTGTATAGTTGGGCCTTCTGGTTCAGGAAAGAGTACGCTCGTTCATTTATTGAACGGGCTTGCTCCTTTTGCTTATGAAGGCGAGCTTACAGGGAGCTTGAAGATTCGGGGAAAAGAAACGAAAGAGCTCGATATTTTTTCCATTTCACTTCTCGTCGGAACCGTATTACAGGATACAGACGGCCAGTTTATAGGCATAACCGTCGGAGAGGACATTGCATTTGCACTCGAAAATAATACGATTCCACTGGAAGAAATGCGAGAAAGAGTTACTCATGCAGCTACCATTGTGGACATGTCATCGTTCTTACACGCCCGAATCCATGAATTATCAGGTGGGCAAAAGCAGCGTGTTGCGTTAGCAGGTGTACTCGTCAATGATATTGATATCGTATTGTTTGATGAGCCGTTAGCAAATCTTGACCCAGCCTCTGGTTTATCCGCCATCGCATTAATAGATGAACTCCAAAAGAAAGAACAGAAAACCGTTATTATTGTCGAGCATCGCTTAGAAGATGTTCTATCCCAATCGGTTGACCGCATTATTTTGATGGATCAGGGTAGAATCATTGCCAACACAACACCTAATGAGATTTTAACCAACTCATTACTCCCTAAACATTCCATACGAGAACCACTGTACATAAAAGCATTGAAATACGCCGGCTATATGCTGGACGAAACAATAGACGTCACAAACATCGATCAGTTGAACGTAAAATCGGTCGCTCCGAAAATACGGGAATGGACAGAGAGTATTCAAATCGTAGAAAAAGATAACGAACAGTCTCCACCACTACTCCAACTGAAAGATCTATCATTTCACTACCAGGAAAATAATCCGATTCTCCAAAATATTAACTTGGACATTCATCAAGGAGAAATGATTAGTATTGTTGGTGCAAATGGAACAGGGAAATCTACATTTGGTAAACTATTATGTGGTTTTGTAAAACCGACAACTGGCTCGATTGAATTCAATGGGTTGAACAGTGCAAATGACTCGATCAAAGAACGCGGGCAACGAATTGGTTTTGTTTTACAAAATCCTAATCATATGTTCTCCAAACAGCTGATTTACGACGAAGTAGCATTTGGTTTACAACAAAAAAACTTACCTACATCTGAAATAAAAGAACGTGTGGAGGAGACTTTGAAGATTTGTGGGCTCTATCCATTTAGAAACTGGCCGATTTCTGCTCTTAGCTATGGACAAAAGAAACGACTCTCTATCGCATCCATTCTTGTATTGGAACCTTCTGTTATTTTGTTGGATGAACCAACAGCTGGTCAGGATTTTAAACATACGACCGAATTAATGATGTTTCTAGAAAGTTTACAGCAACGTGGAGTTACGATTATTTTAATCACCCATGACATGCATATTATGATGGAATATACAAAACGAGCAATCGTTCTGTCAAAGGGTTCAATTATTGCGGACAGCTCCCCTGCTCGTATTCTTGCTAATCACGATTTAATTGACCAAGCAAATTTAAAGCAATCGTCACTCTATACGTTAGCGAATAGACTCGATATAACAGATCAAGCACTATTCATCGAAAAATTCATTCAGTATGACCGGGAGGTGCGTTTCAATGAGCGGTGAGCTTTTAAGCTATATCGAACGTGATTCGATCATCCATCAGTTGACTGGTTCAGCAAAACTAATTTGTTTTCTGTTATTGTCCAGTGCCGCCATGCTTACGTACGATACGCGTGTCCTCCTGAGCATTGTCGTAATGAGTATCATTATTTTCATCATATCCAAAGTGAACATCGGAGAAATCGGGTTTATTCTTGCGTTTATACTGTTCTTTCTCATACTGAACAATATCGCCATATTTCTTTTTTCACCCCAGCAAGGAACACTTATTTACGGAACTTCGCATCCCATTACTGGCTCGATTGGACGCTATTCGCTTACACTAGAACAATTGTTTTACCAATTCAATATTTCACTCAAGTATATAGCGGTTATTCCACCCGCCCTATTATTTATCGTCACAACACAACCTAGTGAGTTTGCAGCATCCTTAAATCGAATTGGTGTTAGTTATCGATTGTCCTATTCCGTTTCAATCGCGCTTCGTTATATTCCTGATATTCAGCGAGACTTCAAGACGATTGCACTGTCACAACAAGCTCGCGGCATTGATATGTCTAAAAAAGCAAAAATAACAGCGCGCATTAAAAATGCTGGCTCAATTTTATTGCCTCTTATTCTTTCAAGTCTGGATAGAATAGAAACCATTAGCAACGTAATGGAATTGCGCGGATTTGGGAAACATAAAAAACGGACTTGGTACAGTTTTCAACCGATCGCTAAAAGGGACATCATTGCCATTGTGATTTCACTTGTTATTTTCTTGCTCATGATCGCCTTTATGTTTGTCAATCAAGGGCGATTTTATAACCCTTTCTTATAGCCTATAAGAAATTTTAAAAGGTGAGTGTCTGCATTTGAAAGCAGACACTCACCTTTTTCACCCTAGCAATTGCTTATCAATCTCTCCATAATCTCCATCATCACCAAAAAGCTTGATCAATTGCTGCTTCGCCTTATTTTTCACATCATCATCAATATGCTGAATGATTTTCATGACAGCTGCTGCAATCACACTGGCATCATCTACAAGACCAACTGCAGGAATGAAATCGGGGATAAGATCCACAGGAAAAATCAGATAGCTGAGTGCACCCACGACAATCATTTTAGACGATTTCGGCACTGTAGGACTTTTCGCGGTGTAGAACAACAGCAAACTATAATAGATCGTCTGCTTACCGGCCTGTTTACCGTAGCTCTTGACCTTGTCCCAAAACTTTTTATCGGAATAATGGTTGTCCGTTGCTGCAAGTTGGGATTCCGGATCAAAGTTCTTCAATTTTTCTTCATGACTCTGCTGTTTATTAAGCATCGTGTAACCTCCCTGATGTGCACTTAGTACATTAATTCTACATGGAATAAACCATAAAGTCATTTGTTAGCCTAGAACGATTCCTCTTCTTTTTTAACTCCATCCTTCATACGATGAACTATTCTAGTGAAAAGAGAGGATATTTATTATGGAACTTCCTGTGTCAATTGTATCGAAGAAATTACCTCATGCATCACCAAATGTAACTGTCTATTACCCCGTTGTCGTCCATTTACCAAATGCCCACGTGCAAAGTAAAATCAACCATGCCATCGTCACAGCTTTGAATAAATTACTCGTTGAACAAAGTTACTATGAACCCAGTCTTGTAGAATTACTTGCCTACTTTGAACTCAAGACTAATCAGCGTGGCCTCCTCAGTTTGAATCTGATTGTCTATTCATTCACTGGTGGTGCACATGGCATGACTGTCATTAAATCACTAACATTCGATATAAAAACTGGAAAACAATATGAGTTGAATGATTTATTCAAACCAGGTAGTGACTATGTAAAACAGCTATCGGATATTATTCGACAACGCATCAAAGACTGGGATATCGAACTGTTAGATCCGCCATTCAAAGAAATTCGTAGTGATCAGGATTTTTATATCGGGGATACAACACTCGTTATTTACTTTCAGTTGTATGAAATTACAGCCTATGTATGGGGATTCCCCTATTTCCCGATTCCGATTTTGGACCTTAAGGATATTATTCAACCAGATGGTCCACTTGATCGAATGATGGCATTTACATGATAAAGGCCTGTTGCTGAAACATCGGCAACAGGCTATTTCCTTACGATTTAACTTTCTTATATCTCATCCATCCGATAATCGTAAATAATCCTGCAATAAATACAACTCCACCGATAATTAAGTAAGTTGTTTTCCCACTCTTTATAGGGACTTCGTTATTTGACGGTATTTGTCCTTCGCCGAAAACCGATAAATCTTTAGTAGCATCCGCAAGTATTTTTGTTGGACTGCAAATGTTAGTAGATAATGATTGCTTCTCATACATATCGGAAAGATGGGCATATACCAAATAGTCTTGCCCTGTAACAAATGCTATGCCACAATCTCCACCACCACTACCTGTCGTTATTGCAACTTCCATCCCATCTGTCCCTTTCCATGTTTCCTTCACAGCAAAAAGGACGGTCTTGCCATATCCCCCTAACAAGCTGCTATTATCTTTAATACTAATTACTTCGCCACTGAATACTGCTTGAGCCTCTGAAAATCCTTGCTCGGGAGACGGCATCATCGCGCAAGAACAAGCCGCTGTAGGCATAGGATTTTGCAACAACACAAAAAATACAATTAGGCAAAGCGATAACAAAAATCTTTTTCGTTCCACAATAACATACCCCCTTCTTTCCTTTCCTATTAGTTCGTTTCACACCTAATGAAGTTTCAAAACTCCGAGCTATTTATTTTCCGGGAAATAACGGGCCAAATCCATGTACTTTAATTCGCCGTTCATGTACATTTAATCTAAACTTTGTTAGGAGGCGATAAGCTATGACAGCTCATAAAAACTATGAAGAACTAGTTCCCAATCGCATTTTCATTGGAGGGGTAGATGCAATTGACGATCTTCTTGCTAACGAAAAAATCGATGTCATCTATGACTTACGTGCAGAAGTAAAAGGTCCACTTTCAAGTGAATTTAGTATTCACCAACCTATCGTTGATGATGCTGAACATCAAGATCAATCAATACAAACGGCTGTATCAGAGGTCGTCAATGCCTATAAAGCTGGCAAAAATGTCTACTTCCACTGTAATACTGGACGTGGACGTGCTGGCACTGTCGCAACTGCCGCATTGTTAGAATTGGGCCTAGCCAATTCCGTAGATGAAGCCGAACAACAAGCGATGTCAATCCGTCCAACAATCAATGTAAAACCACAATTCAAAGAAGCCCTAAAACGACTATACGACAACTAAAAAATGCCAGCCTCCGAACGTGAGCGGAGACTGGCTTTTTTAGTTAACTACTTTGGATTGCTTCCTGCCCCTTCTGTTTTCGTTTGATAAACAAATAACTAAAGAAAACGAGGATGATGAGTGCCGCTGCTATTAAATAGACATTTTGATAACCAAAATGGATTGCAATTAGCCCCAATACATACGAACCAAGTGCCAGTCCCGAATCAAATAACGTGAAAAATGTAGCCGTTGCATAACCGCTTCTTTCATGTTTTGTCGACTGCACCGCAAGAGTTTGGAAACTCGGAACAAGTGCCCCATATCCAAATCCTACAAATACTCCCGCGATTAGAAATGAAAAAGCGGAATCCATATTGACCAAAAGGACAAGTCCGATGGCGAAACTGATAAAGCCAGGTATAATCACATAATGTGGTCCTTTTTCATCAAAAAGCTTTCCTGTAAAGGGACGTGTCATTAGCATAATTGCAGCAAACACAAGAAAGAAAGTACTCGCCAATGCCAATAGCCCTTTTTCCTGTGCATAAATGGATAAGTACGATAAAACACTCGCATAGGATAGCCCAATCATACTACCAAATAGCGCAACTGGCATTGCACCTTTTTCAAAGAGATCGCCAATTGACAATCTCTTTTTCCCAACAGTCTTTTCTGGTAATGTACCCACCGGCGCCATAGCTGAAATCAGGACTCCGATTACCATTAAAGCACTCAACACGATAAATAATACATCAAAAGAAAACGTTTGAATGATGGATAATGCAATGAGTGGACCGAGGACAACAGATAAGTTTGTCGACATTGTAAAATAACCAAGTCCCGCTCCCCTTCTTGCAACCGGGACGATATCTGCAGCAAGCGAGACGGCTGCTGTCGTTATAATGCTGAACCAGATGCCTTGCGCAAAACGCAAGACTAACAATGCTGCAAATGGCTGTATAAAATAATAGAGGATTGTACAAAACAAATAGAGGACGAGGCTAATCCATAGCATTTTACGCTTTCCTGCCACATCTAGTATCTTCCCAGTAAACGGTCTAACGACAATAGCCGAAAGTAAAAAGACCGTCATCAATAAACCTGCATCTTGATCTGTCCGACCCAACACACCTACCGCATAAAGAGGCAATGCAGTAACTAAACCATAAAAAACAATGAAAACAGCTATATTCGTAATAAACAAACTGATAAAAGATTTTGTCCAAATCGGTTCTTTATTCATTGAATTACACACGCCCTTCCTTATCCATCTTGTTCAGCAATGCTGACAATTGCACTTGCTCTTCATCAGACAAGCCTTCTAGAAATTCATTTTCAAAACGGATAATTGCCGACTTGATTTCCGGAAATTTAGTATTTGTATCTTCCGAAAGTCGTACAATTTTCTCCCGACGATCTTTTCCTTCATGCATCGTCAACCATCCCAATTTTTCTAACCGATTGACCGTCCGAGTAATAGTGGGCGCTTCAACGTTCAAATACTTCCATATTTGTGTTAACGTCATTTCACCATGTTGATGTATACAAAATAAGACTGTCCATTGGGCCGCGAACAAATCATACTTTTTCAATACTAAGTTTAATTCTTTACTCAACAGTCGTGTTTTTTGGAAAATATCATGGAATAACGGATTCACGCTGCCAACTCCTTTTATTTAGCTAGGTAACTATATAATTATACTTCGGTAATCGAAACTTGTAAAGGATTTGAATTCAAAAAAACAGGCCCGCAAATTTGCATGGCCTGCCTCTCTACTACTTTATTACTTAGCTAACATCTTCCCTGGCCCTTTCCACTTTATCGACACGAAGGTTGTCACAACAAGTACGATCAACCCAAGGATGAACGGATACAGAATGTGAACGTCAAATAGCAATCCTGCCAAGAGCGGTCCAAGTACATTCCCAATGCTCATATAAGCATTGTTCATACCCATCGCAAATCCCTGTTCATTCCCCGCCAATTTAGATATAAGCGTCGTCAAAACAGGTCTCAAAATAGAAGTTGCTAGGAAAATAATCATCGTTACACCGAAAAACATGATGTAGCTTGGTGCAAGTATGGACAGGAAAAATCCAACTGCGGCAACACCTAGAAAAATACTGAGTACCGCTGCTTCTCCAAATCGACGGACAACCCAATCGACCGCAAACAATTGGATAATTACGCTAATAATACCCGTAGACGTCACCATAATCGCAATATCCTTTGGAGATGCTCCGAATACATTATCAACAAAAAGACCTAACACCGATTCATACGCCATTAATCCAAAACTCATTACAAGTGTGATTACTAATGGAATAAAGTACGGTTTGCTAAATGACTGTGCAATTTCTTTCACCATCGGTTCAGGCTTCTTATCTGACGCTTCAACCGTCGTATCTTTACTTTCCTTCAACATCACTGCTGAAAAGAGTACAGCTCCTACTCCAACAATTGCTGAAATAAGGAGTGGCATTTTCAAACCGAAATCGGCTAAAAATCCACCTATCCCCGGTCCAATCACAATACCTAGCGACATCGATGCAGAAATAAAACTATTCCCTTTCGCACGCTGATCCAACGTTGTAATGTCAGCAACATAAGCAAAAATTGCAGGGACTAATAGCGCCGCTCCAACTCCACCGATGACACGCGACAGATAGAGAATCCAAATGGAATCAGAAAAATAAAAAACAAACATCGACAAAGCTAATCCGCTAAGCCCTGAAATAATCATAACTCTTCGTCCGTACTTATCTGCCCACTTTCCTGCAATCGGAGACATGATAAGCTGCGCACCAGCGAATATAGCTATCATCAGACCAGCTGCGGTTCCTGCTTGTCCAATCGATAATAGATACGCAGGTAAAATAGGAATAATAATGCCGAAACTTCCAATCGCAATAAACATATTAATCATTAATATAAGCATTTTCTTACGTTGATCTCGAGTCAAATTAGTTAACCTTCTTTCTAATCAGCCTATTTACGCCGACTCCCCATTATAATGAGATTTGAAAGAATAAGCTACTTATTTATTTCACGTATACTATCTTTTTTCCTTGATCAACTAGCGGCAGTAATTTTCCCATCACGCGGTAGCGCCAGTCCAACAAGCCCTATGATTGGCAGGAATGACACAATAATCATCGTCGTATAAATGCCAAGCTGATCCATTAATATCCCAATGACCACAGCCCCAATAGCCCCCATGCCAAATGCAAGGCCAACTGTCAGCCCTGCCATTGTACCAATTTTACTTGGCACAAGCTCCTGAGCATACACGACCGTTACTGAAAAACTAAGCATAATAAAGAAACCAATAATCATAAGCAATACAATAACCGCCCATAATGGAGAATACGGCAAAAGAATACAAAGGGGAATTGGGACAGCTAGAGACAAGACAATAACATTCTTCCGCCCAATTTTATCCGCAATAGGTCCACCGAAAAATGTACCGACTGCTCCAAGTGCTAAAAAGAGAAAGATATAGAGTAGCCCTTCCTCACTTTGTAAATTATACTTCTCCATCAAATGAAAGAGGAAAAAACTAGTGATACTAGTCACATAAAACGAACGAGCAAAAATAAGTACAAGAAGTAGTGATAATGCGATTCCAACTTGCTTTTTCGTTAAATCTCCAATAGTTGATAAGAGTACTTTTTTACGATTATTCAATTTCTCCTGATCCAACTGTTTTTTATACCATACTGAAATCTTCATCAATATAAAAATACCAAGCGCCGCAACCATCATAAATAAAGCCGCACTTTTTTGTCCGTAAGGAACCAATATGTATGCACCTATCAATGGAGCAAGTGCCTGCCCCGAATTTCCACCCACTTGGTAAATGGACTGCGATAGTCCTCGTTTCGAACCCGCCGCCATAAACGACACACGCGATCCTTCTGGATGAAATACTGCAGAACCAAACCCTAGTAGCATAACCGAAACAACAATCATCCAATAGTCTGGAGCAAAAGCAAGCCCCCCAATTCCGATAAGCGAAAATAACATCCCCGTCGGTAGTGCATAAGGCATCGGCTTTTTATCACTAATATAGCCGACGACAGGTTGTAAAACAGAGGCGACCATATTTAGTGCAAAGGCGATAAAACCAAGTTGGGTAAAGGTGAGTCCCTTCTCCTCTGCCAGCACTGGAAAAATGGCTGGAATCACCGCTTGAAGCGTATCGTTCAGTAAATGACAACCAGCGATGGCAAACATAACTGGATAGACAGGATTACCGAGTGTCGTTGGTTCTTTTATCGTTGTCATTTAATCTTCCTTTCCTTCATCGAGTACTTGAATTAGTATAGCTCAATTTTCGCAAAGTTGAAAACAATGACTTTCCTTTTATACCTGCTATACTAACAAATAGAATCATAATCACTTAGAGAAAGAGGAGATTTAATTTGAACATACATGAGGCGATTCAAACGCGGAGAAGTATCTCATTAGTTAATGAACAACCCGTTTCGAAAGAATTGATTGAACAAATTATTGAGGCAGGTACATTTGCACCCAATCACCATAAATCAGAACCGTGGCGCTTTTTCGTTCTACGCGGCGAAGGTAGAGAGAAATTAGGGAAAGTATTTAAAAAAATTACAACAGCGCAACAAGAAGATCCCCAGTCAGAAGAGAGCCAGACGAAAATCGAAAGAAGTGAACGCAATCCCCTTCGCTCTCCCGTCATCATTGCAGTGGGTGTTGAACCTGGAACCAAAGATAACATCATTTTAAAAGAGGAATTTGCCGCTGTCAGTAGCGCTGTCCAAAACATGCTGTTAACCGCACACGCTCTTGGTCTCGGTGCAGTTTGGCGAACAGGTGCGATTTGTTACCATCCAGATGTGCGCGACTTCTTCGGTCTGTCCGAAAAAGGTGAGATTGCCGCCTTTATTTACCTAGGCTATTCAGATTTCGAACCAAAACCTTATACAAGAACTCATTTCAAAGAATTAACAACTTGGATTGATTGACCAAATGTCCTTATCAAATTTGATAAGGGCTTTTTTATTGACTATACTTTTACATTCGATATACTTTATATACTAGATATAAAAAGTATAGTCGATAGAAGAGGTGACTGAATTGGAAGTTTGCCCATATTTAGAATCATGCTTTGAAATTTTAGGTAGACGTTGGAACGGACTTATCATCCATTACTTATCGAATTGCCCGGATTTCACTGCACACTTTTCCGATATGAAGCGAGATTTGAATGATATTACTCCCCGTTCTCTCTCATTAAAGCTAACGGAACTTGCTGAGCATGATTTAATTATTAAAAAAGTGACAGCTGAGTCTCCCGTCACGATTTCCTATCACCTATCTGAAAAAGGTCAGCAACTAGCAATCGCCTTGCAGCCTGTCCATAAATGGGCACTAAAAAATATCGTTTTTGACAATACTAATGAAAAGAGGTAATAGAATGGATATGAAAAACAATATGATGTGTGATTTGGAAACAGGCGTATGTGGACCTGGTGGTGATGACGAAGTAATGCAATTCATCGACCTCTCAGCACCGAAAAAAACGATCGATTTATACTATATAACGGATCCAATTTGTTCACATTGTTGGGCATTGGAACCCGTTTTCCGTAAGTTCACAGAGCAGTATGGACAATACTTTAATACACATACATTGATGGGTGGCTTACTAGAAAAATGGGACGGCTTTGCGGATGTCGCCAACGGCATCAACGGACCAGCAGATGTAGCCGATCACTGGAGAGAAGTCGGTGAACATTCTCGTATGCCAATTGACGGGACTGTATGGCTCACGAATCCTATTGAATCATCATTCATCCCTTCCCGCGTTTTCAAAGTAATTCACAAACAAAATCCAGATCTCGCGAATGCATTTTTACGCCGTGCACGCGAAGCCCTTTTCGCTTTCAATCAAAATATTGCACAAGATGACACGATGATTGATCTTGTCAATCAGGTCGGACTCAACGGAGAAGAAATCATTAAACAATCCAAACTTCCTGAAGCAGATACTTCGTTGCATGAGGATTTTCAGCTTGTTCGTCAATTAGGTGCTCGCGGATTCCCAACAATCGTTCTGTTAAACGAGGAGAAAAAAGGTGTCAAAATCGTTGGTGCTCGTGCACTAGAACACTATATTTCAGCTCTCCAACAAATGCTTCCTAGTGAAAATATCACTCCAAAGCAACAACCAAATTTACAAACATTGCTCAAACAGGAAAAATTATTATTCTCACGTGAAATTGAAGAGTTTTATTCAATCGAACAAAATGATGTCAAAGCGTTTATAAATAATCAATTGTCCACGGCTGATTACGAAATGAAAGAAATACTTGGCGAACAGTATATTACGATGATTGGTTAACTAATTGATGGCAAGTTGGATCAACACATTCCAGCTTGCCATTGTTTCTCCTACGAATATTCTTATTAATCTAACTCGTGTATACTAGAATGGACAAAACGTATATAAGGGGGAACAAAGCATGAAAATCCTAGTTGTCGGAGCAGGTGCAATTGGAGGTTACTTTGGTGGTAGGTTGTTGGAAAAGGGACAGGATGTTACCTTCCTAGTAAGGGAGGGTAGGAAACAAGCGCTCGAGAAAACCGGCCTACAAATCGAAAGTATCAACGGGAATGCCAAGCTAGTGCCTCGTCTCATTACAATAAACGATAGTGGAGAAACCTTTGATTTGATTCTCCTATCAACGAAGTCTTATCACCTGGCACAGGCAATCGAGGATATCCGTCCATTTGTAAATAACGAAACAACTATTTTACCTCTATTGAATGGTATAGCCCATCTCGATCAATTAATAGAGGCTTTTGGGGAAGATGCTGTTATTGGAGGACTTTGCTTTATTGAAACGACACTTGACGATCAGGGAAAGATCCTTCAAAAAAGCCCGAGTCACCAACTGATTTATGGCGAAAGATCCGGTGAACGCACACCTCGGATTGAAAAAGTAAGGGATGTTTTCAATGGAGCAAACGCTTCATTCGAATTGAGCACGCAAATCACTCAAGAAATGTGGCATAAATATCTCTTCATCACAACACTTTCTGGAATCACTTCGCTTATGGAATCACCAATCGGACCCATTATGGAGCTAGATACGGGACGACATACGGTCGAATCCTTTTTGGAGGAACTTGCAGCGATCATGCGTAAAATGGGTGCACCTATTCAAGAAACGATTACAACTGACCTGGCCAATAAAATAAGCTCGCTGCCTTATAACATGAAATCATCAATGCAACGTGACTTGGAAAAATCCCTACCGTTGGAAGCAGATCATCTACAAGGATACCTGCTACAACATGCAAATGGCATGGCAGTTCCGATACTCGAAACAATCTATACAAAGCTAAGGATTTACGAAAAAAATAACTAATAGAAAAACAAGACTGAATCAGTACTGACTCGGTCTTGTTTTCAATGTATACAAAAATCTTCTTATTTATTTCCTCTTAGTGCTCCCTGAATCTCGACAAAACTCGATTCAATCATTTCTACTGACAATGGTTTGCTAAAGAAGAACCCTTGCACTTCATCACAGTCATGCTCATATAAAAACTGAAGCTGTTTATCATTCTCAACTCCCTCAGCAATGACTTTTAGTCCAAGATTATGGGCCATCCGGATAATCGTAATGACAATGTTTGAATCACTATCATTATTATCGATATTCCAAATAAATGACCGATCAATCTTTAATCGATCAATTGGAAACTTCGTCAAGTAATTCATCGAGCTATAACCTGTACCAAAATCGTCAATGCTAATTTTAACTCCTAGCTCATTTAATTCCCTCAAAGTTGGAATTGCATGTTCTACATCCATTGTCATGGTTTCAGTAATTTCAAGCTCTATGTACTCAGGCTTTAACCCCGTATCGCATAAAACCCTTTGAACTAACTCCGGCAACTTATTACTTGCAAACTGATTGGAAGATAAATTAATCGCTACACTAAAGGGTCGGATTCCCATGTCCTGCCACTTCTTATTTTGCTTACACGCGGTCCGTAACACCCATTCATCCATTTGATTAATTAGGCCTGTTTCTTCCGCCAAAGGTACAAATTCACTCGGTAGCAACGTCCCCAATGTCGGGTGCTCCCATCTAATGAGGGCTTCTACGCCAATCATTGTATTTGTTTTAATATCAATTTGTGGTTGATAGTAAAGAACAAGTTCATCTGAATCTATCGCTTTTCGCAAGGAAGCTTCCAGTAGAATTTTGTCATGTGTTTTCGGATCCAGCTCATCTGAATAGAGAACAAATTGATTTTTCCCTTGTTTTTTAGCTTGGAACATAGCTGTATCCGCCTTGACCAGCAGTTCTTCCGTTGTTCGTCCATTATTTGGATAAACAGCAACACCAATACTAGCTGTAATGTGAAAATCATAGCCTTTCATCGCAAAAGGATTGTTAAATAGAGTAAGAAGCTGCTGACCAATTTGCTGCACATCATCTTGCTCCTGCAAGCGAAAAATTAAGACAAAATCATCCCCACCCACTCTTGCTATGAAATTATTTTCTCCAGAATAGTTGGCTAAACGATTTGCAATTCTTTTTAATATAAAATCGCCATCTTTTTGTCCTAATGTATCATTGACGATCTTAAAGCGATCCAAATCTAAATGGATTACAGCAAGTTGACCATTCGCTTTGTTCTTGTCACGTTCTTCAATCATATTTGTTAAATTAGCCAGTAAAAATCTGCGGTTTGGTAAACCGGTCTGTTCATCATGATTTGCCAAAAAGTTAAAACGCTGTTGTACATTGTAAACCTCTGTAATATCACGTAACTGCGCAAACACACCAATCGTTTGGTAGCTATCATCGTAGATAGGAAATGCATCAAACAGACAATATCGTTGCGCGGGGTCCCCTTCATTGCCAATCGTAATATACACATCGTCAAACCGTTTTTTTTCACTCAACACAGCTTCCATATACTGTCCAATACCAGTCAAGTGCCTTGCATGGTTTCCGATGACGTCACGAATTTTATTGCCAAGAAGGATTTCTGCTCTAATATTAAATTCTAATACGTTTCCCTCTAAATCTGTCGTGATAACGCCATATTGACTATTATCCATCATCACTTGGTGCAGCATATTCAACTGCCTATTTTGCTTTCGCAATACCAATTCTCTTTCAATTGAGTCGACCATTGTTGCCAGCAACATCGTTATCATCGGATTTTGGTGTGACAAGTCCGTTAGGATGACCAGTGAACCAAGTATTTCTTCTGTATCCGTATTTTTAAATGCTACACCATAGCAAGCCGTCGACTGCAGGTAATGGTAATAATGTTCAGCACCTATGAGTTCAACAGGCTCCCAGTGATGAGCCAATGATAAGTTAATGATGTTTGTTCCCATCGTATTAACCGAAAACTGAACACCTTGTTTGACACCAAATTTATCCACATATTGTTGTATAGTATCATCCCCGACCATGTCTAATATAACGCCATGCTCGTCTGAGACTGCTATTAGTAACGGAATGCCCTCCAACAACTCTGTAATCTTTCCGCTAAAAAGGCGAGTGACCGAAATGATTTCTTCATATAAACCTAATTTCGCCGAGTTATTTGTGTCAGAAAAAGGAATTGCTACAGAAGGTAACTCTTCTGGATTCATTCCTGCTTGTCGACAAAATTCATTTGTTTCAGCAATGAATTCAGCAATTGTTTTCACTTCCATTTCCCCTCCCCCCTCAAAAAATTACCAACTTATTCTTTTTATCATACCACGGAAGAATATAAAACGCAGTATAGAGTTCGACATTATTCGCACTTTTAATTAGGTAGTACCTTTTCACTAGTCACAATCAAAAAACCTTCTTTTTCGCGCTTTGCTTACTGTCGTAATAAGTAGACTAGTTGTAATTCCAACACAACATACCGTGACTAATGATGTACTTAGCTGAACTGCAGGTATAATATAGCTCCCCAAAATTACAATTAACACATCTAAGCAAAAAATCATTATTCCGGGATTAACAGTAAGCTTCCTTGCAAGCATTTGCGCCAACAAGTCCGTTCCACCAATACTAATATCTAAACAAAGCATGATACCGATTCCTATTCCAATGATGATTCCACCGCAAATGGCACCCGCTAACGTAGAAATGACAAATTCCCTACCAATGCTTTGCAATGGAGATAGCACGTCAATGATAAGAGATGACAACAGCATGCCATGAATACCGTTAAAAAAGAACGGACGATAAAATATCCAGGCTACTATAAAAATCGGAATGCTCACTAATAAAAATGTGAACCCAACTTTAATACCGATTAAATAATGAAATATCAAGCTAATCCCAAGTGCACCGCCTTCTAACAACCCAAAAGGGATGAGAAATCCATTTAAACCAATTGCAATAAATGTACTACCAATTACTATCACTAACGCTCTTTTAAAAAAGTACATAGTTCCCCACCTACTTCAAATACTTTCTAGAACTATATGATGGGCATGAACAATTCATTTCAAATAAAAATTATCAATTGGAATGAATTCTATCGGAATGACACAGAGTGAGTACAAGTGCTACGCATAGAGCTAAATATTTTTCTTAAGGAGGAAATCATTTGAGGCAAGATCCATCCACTACTCAGTCCGACGAGGAGCGGGAAGACACACTAACCAACCGACAGGGACACCCCGTCACCAATAATCAAAATATACGAACGGTCGGTAATCGAGGCCCGGCCGTACTCGAAAATTATGATTTTCTAGAAAAAATCAGCCATTTCGATAGGGAGCGTGTTCCAGAGCGCGTTGTCCATGCACGTGGGGCTGGAGCTCATGGTTATTTTGAAGCTTATGGAACAGCAGGTAATGATCCCGTTTCCAAGTATACGCGTGCCAAACTCTTTCAGAATAAAGGTAAACAGACACCCGTCTTTGTACGCTTTTCGTCGGTTATCCATGGCGGTCACTCCCCGGAAACGTTGCGCGATCCCCGCGGCTTTGCAGTTAAGTTTTATACAGAAGACGGTAACTGGGATCTAGTCGGCAACAATTTAAAAATTTTCTTTATCCGCGATGCCATTAAATTTCCCGATATGATTCACGCCTTTAAACCGGATCCCATTACGAATATTCAAGATAGCGAGCGCTTTTTCGATTTTTGCGCTAGCTCACCCGAATCATTCCATATGGTGACTTTTGTCTATTCACCTTGGGGTATCCCTGCCAACTACCGTATGATGCAAGGCTCTGGCGTCAATACGTACAAATGGGTCAATGAAGAGGGTGTTGCAGTGCTGGTGAAATATCATTGGGAGCCGAAACAAGGGATTAAAAACTTAACGCAGCAAGAAGCTAGTGATATTCAGGCGTCGAGTTTCAATCATGCGACACAAGACTTGTATGACGCTATCAAAGACGGTGATTATCCTGAATGGGAGCTACTCGTTCAAGTAATGAGCGACGATGACCATCCAGAGCTCGATTTTGATCCGCTCGATGATACAAAATTATGGCCGGAGGATCAATTTCCTTGGCTGCCTGTTGGTAGAATGGTGTTACACAAAAACCCTGACGATTATTTTACTGAAGTAGAGCAGGTGGCATTTGGTACCGGGGTTCTTGTGGACGGTCTCGATTTTTCCGATGATAAAATGCTGCAGGGGCGGACCTTCTCCTATTCCGATACACAGCGCCATCGTGTAGGTGCCAACTATTTACAGCTCCCTATCAACTCACCCAAAAAGCGTGTTGCGACAAATCAGAGTGGCGGGCAGATGCAATATAAACTAGATAGAGCTCCTGGTCAGAATCCGCATATTAACTATGAGCCATCGATGTTAGGTGGTTTAAAAGAAGCCACACAAGATGGTAAAGAATACACGCCTTTTATAGAAGGACATCTCGTACGCGAGTCGATTGATCGCCAAAGTAATACGAAACAAGCTGGAGAAACCTACCGCATGTTTGAGGAGTGGGAACGTGAAGATTTAATTTCAAATTTGGTAGCAGACCTTTCAAATTGTGATCCTCGCATTCAAGATAAAATAATGGCCCTTGCTGATGAAGCTGACGCGGAATATGGACGCCGTTTACGTGACGGATTGGCACATGCAACAACAGGTGGATCTAGTCGGAAGCCACTTGGCAATCGAGATGGCGACAAAGCACCTGAAGAAGCCGTTGACAAAGGTCATAACGCAGAACCTTATTAACAAACCAGCTCATTCCATGGAGAAAATCCATTGGAGTGAGCTGGTTTTTTGTTTTACTTTCTGACATTATTCCTTTTTCATATGGTACGGACCGGCATCCCCCACTAAAATCAATATTTATATTTTCAATTGATATGCATCAAACAGTAGTGTATGATATACACTATAAAGAGTGAGGTGATCTAATGAGTGATCTATTGAATTCCTTAACGACAGAATTGCGGAGAGGAACACTAACATTAGCTGTACTCAGTCAGCTAAAAACACCACAATACGGTTATTCACTCGTTCAGCTTCTTGAGAAATCCGGAATCGAAATTGACCAAAGCACCTTATATCCCTTACTACGACGCCTTGAAAAACAAGAACTATTATCGAGTAGCTGGGATACGACGGAAAGCAGACCGCGAAAATATTACTTGATTAGCGATGTTGGCATTGAGGTTTTTGAACAGCTACAAGCAGAATGGGAAAAAATGACGAAGGAACTGACAATCGTGTTAAAAGGAGCTGACACAAATGGAACTGATTGAGGTCTATGTACGAGAGGTGACGCGTAGGTTGCCCGAAAAAATGCGTAATGATATCGCATTGGAATTGCGCTCGACAATCGAAGACATGCTTCCAGACGATTATACGGAGGACAATGTGACACAAGCGCTTGAGAAGCTTGGCAATCCCGCAACACTTGCCGCCCAATATCGAGACCGGCCGATGCATCTGATAGGACCTAAATTTTATGACATCTACATTTCAATACTAAAACTGACACTGACCATTGTATCCATCGTTGTTTTATCGGTATTTATTATCGAGAAAGTCGCGTCACTTTCAAATGTTGACACGCTATCCTTACTCACTGTCTCTGGTTTTATCGTTGAAGCAATAGCAATTCTGTTAGGAGCTGCTGCCCAAACCTTCTTTTGGGTAACCATCACTTTTATCATCTTAGAACGCACCATATCACCTACCGTTCACGTTCCGTTAACGCTATCAGGTACTCCTTGGAAACCGGATGATTTGAAAAATATTCCTAACGTCCCGTTGAAAAAGGCCATTAAAACAAGTGAAATTGGTGCTGGGCTCCTCTGGACAGTCATTTGGGCTGTTGTTTATTTCAGAGCTACACATCTCATAGGCATTTATGAATCAAGAGAAGGTCAAAGTGGGTTAGAATTTGTCACGCCTGTTTTCCAACATGATATCCTTCTCTCCTATTGGCCACTTGTATCATTGCTCATCGTACTGGAGCTACTGTTACTTGCCTACAAAGCCAAGCTAGGTCAATGGACGTTCAAACTTGCGATAACTAATACAGTCGTCCAATTAGTCGGCGTCATTGGATTCATCATCATCGTCAGCAATCCCAATTTAGTAAATCCTGCATTCGTCACTTACTTCTCCGAGCTACTAGACAACTCACAAGATAATTTGTCTTCAGCGCTTAGCTGGATTTACGGAATCATTGTCGCTTCTGTCATTGTGACGAGTTTACTAGACTGCTATACAGGTTTTCGTAAAGCAAAGATAAAATAACGGCGTAAAGGAGGGATGGCTTTGAGCAAAAGATTAGGATGTTTACACGCCCATTATTCAAATATAGACTATATCGAACAGGCACTTGCTCCATTTGATATTGAATGCATCCACTTTGTTGATCCAGGACTCATGCATCGAGTCACTTCCGATCCCAATTTCAAGGAATCCGATGCTCAACATAAAGTCAAAGAACAACTTGAATGGATTGCCCAAGCGAATGTGGAGGCTATCCTGATTACGTGTACAAACTATATTGCCCTTTTACGTGAAGACCAACTGTCGATAACAGTACCGATTATAAAAATTGACGAGCCTTACTTTGATGCTATTTGTCATATTCAGCAACCCCAGAAAATCTTCTTTACGAATCCGGCCACTGTCGAAGGCACAATGGAGCGGCTTCATCGTCATGCATATCGTCTCCAAAAATCGTTAGATCTAGAGATTGTTGTAATTGATGATACATTTGACTTGATCATGCAGGGGCTAAAAGAAGAATATGATCAAGAAATCGTCAAATTTTTAACGCACATTATTCAAGACAATATGATCGCTATGTCCGTGGCGCAACTCTCAATGGTGGATGCAGCTCGGCAAGTTGAATCTGAGACAGCTACAACTATTATGAATCCACTGACTCCTTTAGTAACTTCCATTGTTCGCCAACTGAAGGCAGAGAAGAACACTCCATAGGCAAATGAATAGCAGCTCAATGTAATACCATATACAAAAACTTATCTACATAAAAACGAGATCCCATGTCAGCGGAATCTCGTTTTTATACATTTGAAAAAGATTTGGGATGTATCGCACATTAATATCACTTCACATCCATTCAATCACCTTTTCACTACATTGGTGAAGCCTCTCCGTAAAATAGACGTCGTTCCAAGTTAACTTTTGAACTTCTTGAAAGCAAGTACTGCATTATGGCCACCGAAACCGAAACCATTTGAAAGTGCATAGTTTATCTCTAAGTTAATAGCTTCGTTTGGAACGTAATTCAAGTCACATTCTTCATCTGGATTTTCATAATTAATCGTGGCAGGTGCAATATCTTCCATTATACTATTAAGCGTAATTATCGCCTCAATTCCACCTGCTGCTCCGAATAAATGTCCTGTCATTGATTTAGTAGAGCTGACCTTTAATTGATAAGCATGGGCACCAAATGTAGCTTTAATGGCTTTCGTTTCTGATTTATCTCCTTCAGGTGTGCTCGTTCCATGCGCATTTATATAATCAATAGCAGTAGGGTCAATTTGCGCCATTTCTAAGGCTAACTTCATGGCTCGTGCCGCGCCATCAAAATCAGGAGACGTAATATGAAAGGCATCCGTTGTTGAACCGTAGCCTACGATTTCACCTAGGATGGTTGCACCTCGTTTTTTAGCATGTTCATATTCCTCAAGTACTAAAATACCTGCCCCCTCTGACATGACGAAGCCATCGCGCTCACCATCAAAAGGACGACTCGCCTTTTCGGGTGCATCATTTAACGTAGACATGGCTCTCATTCTTGAGAATCCGGCAAAAGATAACGGATTGATTGAAGCTTCCGCCCCTCCTGCTACAATGGCATCAGAATAGCCGTGCAAAATATTTAAGTAAGCTTCACCGATAGCGTGGTTCCCTGTTGCACAAGCAGAAACTGGCGCAAAGCTCGGACCTTTAAAACCATTTTTAATCGCGATAATACCCGCCGCCATATTACTGATCATCATGGGTACCATAAATGGAGAAACTCTCCTTACTCCTTTTTCTAATAAAAGTTTATGGTTGTCCATTACAGTATCAATTCCACCGATACCTGATCCGACATAAACTCCGATGCGCTCCCTATTCACAGTATCAAGGTCAATTCCAGATTGATCGATCGCTTGTTTTGCCGCTGCATAGGCATACTGCGCAAACAAATCATATTTCCCTAATTCTTTTTTATCAAAGTAGCTTTCTGCATCAAAATCATTTACAATCCCAGCAATTTGCGTGTTAATTTCTTTGAATTCATCGGACTCAATTTTCTTAATGCCAGATTTACCTTCTTTAATATGATTCCAAAGCGTATCAACATCATTTCCTAATGGCGATACGACTCCATAACCCGTTACAACCACTCGACGTTTCATATATACCTCCAATAAATTCGTCATGATTTACTATTTCCATAAACAAGCTGTTTTAATTGATCAAATACCGTAGAAACTAAATCTTCTTCCACTACACGTCTATATTGTAGTGCACCTTTTACGCTAGATATAAGCACTGTAGCTAATGCTGCTGTATCAATAGTCGGTAGAAGCTTCCCCTCTTTTTTAATATCTTCAAGTAGTTTTTTGAGATAGTCTATTTCCATCTGACTTATTTGTTGTATACTCTCTTGCATAGAAACTGGTAAAAAATTAAAGTCAGCCTGTAAAGACGATAAAGGACATACCTCATTATTTCCTATTTGTTTAACTCTTCTTGAAATAAATTCCCACGGTTTATCCTCAAGATTTATTTGAGCTTGATCAATGTATAAATAAGATTTTTCTAGTCCTTCTTTTATTCTTGTACACAAAGCAAAACCTAAATCCTCTTTCTTCATGAAGTGATAATGAATGCTTGCTTTCGTTACACCAAGTTCTTTCGCTAAATCATCATAACTAAAAGATAAATAGCCCTTTTCTCGAATATTTCTGAGTGCTAGCTCAATAATTTGTGATTTTCTATTTTCCATATTTCCATACTAACTTACTAATAGGTAAGTGTCAATTACTTCAAATCATTATCAATACATATTACCGCACCTGTTGATTAACCATTTACTAAAAAAAACAGGTAAACACAGGTTGAAAAACTACCTTTTTTACTTGATTATGTTCGATTTGCTTTCGGCTAACTAGTTAGGACATGATGATCGGGGAGGAATTGGCGTTCATTCCTCCTTTGGGAGGGGATGTATCAAGAAAAGACTATGACGAAGGATTCAGCCGCCAAAATTGTATCTTTGGCGGCCCTCTCCAGTTAAGAAGCCCTCTATTCCCTCGTCACCAAAAGCAGTAACATTCCGTGTACAAGCGTTTTTGGTGAGCGACGGATGAACGGCCGCCATACGGTTACCGAAAAAATGTCTAGGGATGCGGCGAAGTCGCATCCCTAGACATAAAATAACACGGATATTGTATAGAAGTCGTTCAATCCAAAGCAACCCAAGAGCAATTGAACATAGAGCGCCTAGTATTTGATTAAGCTATTTTTTCGTTAATCAACAGGCGTGGAAAATGCCGCAAGTAAGTTAATCTGTAGGCACTACTTCAATTTCATTTCGTTTTTTCTCCGTACCTGCCACAACGACTGCGGCAGATGCATCACCTACAACGTTGACACATGTACGCATCATATCCAAAACCCGGTCAATTCCGGCAATTAGCGCGATTCCTTCGAGTGGCATATTGACAGAGGTTAACACCATTGCCAACATAATCATTCCGGCTCCAGGAACGCCAGCTGTTCCAATTGATGCCAAAATCGTGATTAAGACCACCGTTAACAGTTGAGCAAAAGACAAATTCAAGTTATAAAATTGTGCAATAAAAATAACTGCTACTCCTTGATAAATAGCCGTTCCGTCCATGTTAACCGTTGCCCCAAGTGGGAGAACAAAACTTGAAATCTTATTAGGAACACCAAGATTTTCATTCGTATTTTTAATCGTTACAGGCAATGTACCTGAACTGCTTGCTGTACTAAAAGCGACAAGGGCTGCAGGTGAAATTCCTTTGAAGAATTTAAGAGGACTCATTTTCCCCCATGTTTTCACAGCTGCCGAGTACACAATAGTAGCATGTAGGATACACGCAATGTAAACTGCTAGTATCACTTTTACGAGAGGTAATAATACGGAAAGACCATACTGACCTACAACTGGCGCAAGTAAGCCTAAAACACCGATGGGTGCCACTTTCATGACGATGCCGGTAATTTTGTACATGACCTCTGCAAAACCTTCAAAAAACCGATAGACCGGCTGTGCTTTTTCTCCAACTAAGGTGATAGCCAAGCCGATGAATAACGCGAAAAAAATAATTTGCAATACATTTCCTGCTGCTAATGCCGTAAACGGGTTTTCTGGAATTATGTTCAAGATTGTTGTAATCGCACTTTGTGGTTCTTGTGCGGCTGCTTCCGGAATAGCCAATCCCTCCGTCGAAACCGTGACACCCTTACCTGGGGAGATCATAAATGCAACCACAAGACCAATGACAATTGCTACTGCGGTTGTCGCCAAATAGTAAGCAACGGTTTTAATTCCGATTCTTCCTAGCTGTTTTGCATCAGAAGTTCCCGCAACTCCAACGACCAATGTCGATAAAATAAGTGGTGCAATAATAAATTTAATTAATCTTAAAAACAAATCCCCAAACGGTTTCAAAAAATCAATCGAACTACCGAAAAGACTCCCTAAAATAATAGCTAAGACAAATGCAATAAAAATTTGCGTCACAAGATTGAGCTTTACCTTCATGTTCCTCTCCCTTCTTTTTTCTACTTCATTCATCCTATACAAATCAGAGCTGGAACATGCCTAAACAAAAAACGCCCCCCGCATGAATCACACTTCGCGGTGGGCGTCTATTTATTCAATTAAATCCATCTTCCGACAATCGGGTAATTATACGTTTCGCCACTAAGTGTCTTGATAATCCCCAAGATTGGAATGATAATCGTCATCAAACCAAAGATAATGAGGAACGGAATACCTATGAGGATGAAACTCAACACAATTGAAATCGTAATCAATATCCCCATTACAACTTGAAACAAAATCGCTTGGATCGCCACTCTTTTCACCGCTGCATCCGCAACGACTAGGTAAATAATAAATGGTACTAAAAAGGGCATGAAAAATGCACTAGCATGTACCAATATTTTTAATCCTTTATTATCCAAAGAATCATTCTTACTTTCCATATAAAAAACCTCCTACTCTTTCTAGTATCTTATTATACGGATGAGTGAAAAGGAAGTTTCATTTATTTCAAACGGATGATGAATTCCTGATAAAGCTTATTCAGTTTTTCTACATCTACGGACTCCTTGACCTCATCCGACACATCATATTTCTCTTTAAGAGTCAAAATTCGTTTAACACTTTCATTCAGCCGTTCTTCTGTAATTTCTCCGGCTTCAATAGCTGTTACAAGCGCATTGATCGTATTGATTTGATTATCATAGCCATTGACAATGAGTAACAAATCACTTCCTGCAATGAAGGATTGAACGGCCGCTTCAGGTACCGTATAGTCATTCACGATGGCGCCCATTGTTAAATCATCGGTAATAACAACACCGTCAAATTGCATGTCGTCACGCAGCAAGCCCGTGATAATAGACTCGGACATAGACGACGGATAGTTTGGGTCAAGCGCTGGAAATAAAATATGAGCAACCATAACAGCATCAGCACCTTCATCAACGGCTTGTTGAAAAGGGACAAGCTCCACGTTTCGTAGCTTTTCCAGTGTCGCTTCCACCTTCGGCAATGCCTTATGCGAATCAACGACCGTATCCCCATGTCCAGGAAAATGCTTCACAACTGAAATGATGCCATCGTCCATCATGCCATGCATTGTGGCGACGCCTAACCTTCCAACTAATTCGGGATTTGCACCAAGTGAACGATCTCCAATCACCGGATTTTTCGGATTGTTGTTGATGTCTAACACAGGCGCGAAGTTCATATTGTAGCCAAATTCATGAAGAACTTCAGCTACATAATTACCAGCGCGATAACTAATTGTTTTATCATTTCTTTTACCTATTTGTGCACTTGCGGGCAGTTTAGGAATCCCTGCTGGCAACCTTGAAACTCTTCCACCCTCTTCGTCAACAGATATGAATAAAGGGATTTTATTCGGTTCATTCGCTTGTTTGCTATCATTAATGAGTTGTAACATTTCGGCTGTCGTCGAGACATTTTTACCCATTACAATTACGCCACCGACATGATAATTTCGGATTAAATTGTCCATTTCGTCCGAAAACGACGTTCCATCTATTCCTATCACCAGAAGCTGTCCAATCTTTTCTGCCAATGTCATTTGATCAATCATCTCATCTATCGGCGAGACAATAATTTCCGGTAGCTCGACGATAATCGGCTCTTGTTCAGAAGGCCCTACCGTCGGAGGAGTTGTTTTACTTTCATCTGGGCTGCTGTCTTTCGGCGCTGATTGAAAACATCCTGATAATAACAATAAGCAACAGATAACCCCAAATATGAATAGTCCATGACGTTTCATCCTCACTCCCCCTCGATTTTATTTCCACCGTTCAATTGCGGATTGAATCGTCGTAAGCGACACAGAGCCTTTCTGCAGTGGTGGTGGGCATGATTGATTGTATGCGAATATCTTACTGTTTAATTCGTCTATCCGATTATCCCAATCTGCCACCGGATTAGCTACATAACCTTCTGCAATGGCCATCACTTCATCACGAATGTCATGCTGCAGTCTCAACCACTGCGGCTTATATCCCGCATCTTTGGCGATTCGTTGAAAATGCTGAAAAGTATCACCAGAGAAATACTCTTGCGGAAGCGGTTTCCCTTGTCCTTTCAAGTTATCCATACCGCCCTCAGCCGTATGCTTTTTTAGAATATCTCCCATAAGGTCATTGTATGGTGGAGCGAAATGATCATCCTTCATCACTTTTCCCCCTTATTTTTTAAGTTCTAAAATATGCTTTTGCTCTGCAGAATAATCTAGCTTCATTCTTTCCAATTCGAGCTTCATTTTCTCCGTTTCTACGATAAAGTTCTGCTGTTTTAATTTTTCCAACTCAATTTCATCACGAATAAATTCCGCTTTCAGTTTCACAACTCGACGATTATGATCTGTAATAATTGCGGTAATCGGCACAGCCATGACCATTCCAACGATTAATACGGCAGTCAACATAGTTATCTCCCCTTATTTCTATAGTCTAATCAATTGTACATTATTGCAATTGTCTGTCATAGGAATTTCAATCACATCGTAGGGCTACTAAATGAATAGCTGGGCATACTGTCACAATAACCTGAAGGAAATGGGGTTTTCTAATGAATGATACACTCAAAGAAGCTGTAAAAAAATATGCACTTCCTTTTGAATCAGAAGCCGATCTTCTGCCTTTACTCGAAGCTATCGGGGATGCAAAAGTTGTCCTGCTAGGCGAAGCTAGTCATGGAACTTCAGAATTTTATACCATTCGGGCAAAGCTGTCTCAGATGTTAATTGAGCAAAAAGGTTTCTCCGCTATTGCAGTTGAAGGCGATTGGCCCTCCGCCCAGCATGTAAATCGGTATATAAAAAGGTATGGTGAAGAAACAAAAACTGCCCCAGAAGTCTTGAAAGCCTTTAATCGATGGCCTACATGGATGTGGGCTAATGAAGAAATAGCTCAATTCATCGACTGGTTGAAAATGCGCAATAATTATAAAACCCCCAATGAGCAAGTAGGATTTTACGGGATTGATATGTATAGTCTATGGGAATCCATTGATGAGATTATTAAATACTTAACCGAAACCAATCCGACAGGTGCAGATCTTGAACTAGCACGCAAAGCATTTTCCTGTTTCGAGCCTTTCAACGGCCTACCAGAACATTACGCAATTTCAACTGCACATTTTTCAGAAGTATGCATTGATGAGGTTAGCCATTTATTATCATCCATCCGATCCCATAAAGATCTTTATACAGACGATCAGGAATCCGATCTAAATTTAAAAATGAATGCATTAGTTGCTAAAAATGCTGAACAATACTACCGTATTATGCTTCAGGATAATGCGGGTTCCTGGAATATTCGGGACGAACATATGGTAGAGGCAATTCATGAAGTACGAAATCATTACGGAGAAGATTCAAAAATCATCGTTTGGGAGCATAATACACATATTGGCGATGCCCGGGCAACGACGATGCCAGAGGACGGCATGCTAAATGTCGGTCAACTGCTTCGCGAACAGTTTCAGCAGGAAGAGGTTTATGCTGTTGGATTTGGCACACACCGCGGCACTGTTATCGCAGCTGAAAAATGGGGTGTGCCTTTCGAAAATATTGTAGTGCCTCCCGCCCGAGAACATTCATGGGAAGACCTCTTGCATAACTCGGGTGCTGTCGATAAATTATTTATTTTCAATGAAGATAACCGAAAATATTTTACTCCGTGGATTGGTCACCGAGCAATTGGGGTCGTGTACAATCCTGAATTTGAGGCCTATGGGAATTACGTGCCAACCCAAATTGGCAATCGCTACGATGCTTTTATATTTATTGATCAGACAAATGCAGTGGAACCAATTACTGTGCAAGAAATGACGAACGGAATGTGATGTAAATCAATTACGCCTCGGCGTAATTGCGTTGGGATTTTGAATTGTGCACAGCACAATTAACTCCCCTCAAAATCCCTAACATCCGCCGGAGGCTTAACTTGAATCAGCATGCAGTTTGAACTCCCTCTGATTGAAATGCTTTTCTGGCATTCCCCCCACCACTTATAGAAGTGGGGGACTTCTGTAGCTGACGCTTCGCTTTCAGTACAAAAGAATTTGCTGAATCAAGTTATATTGAAAACAACAGACATGATTGGAGTTATCCATCATGTCTGTTGTTTTTGTAGAGTTGTTCTGACTCCTTTGAAAATGCAATTCCACTCCTAATCATTAACCTTATCTATAAAATACATTGAGATTCTAAACTTCATATTAGTAATTTCTTAAATAAGAAAAGCGCGAGTGCCTTGATCAGGGACGACAGGCATAAGGCGGACCAGCGACGTGGCGTTCTTTTGCCGCATAGCTAGGCTAACTTATGACCCGAGTCCCTAGGTGCTGAAGCTAGACACTGTTTAAGGTTGAAAAAATATACTTTCTAACCTTATAAAAAAAACACAGTAGATACAATTGATAACCTGTTCAGTTGAGTGGTACAAAATATAAAATAAAGCCCTCTGTAGTTCGATTAGTAAATAGTATAAGAGGACATTATTAGTAGGCGATACCTACACGCGTTTTTATATAATCGCTACTGTTTATTTGGCTAAATGTAAATTCCGCTGTATCTGACACTGAAATTTTAATACCACCCTCAGGCAAAAAATTACGGTCTATTCGATATTTACCTAACCTTTCTCCATCTGGCAAATATGTAGGACAGACAATCGTCCATTCGAGTTTTGATTGTTTAAGCATACCGTAGACTTTATTATGTTCTTCGGCTGCACGGACTGACTTTTGCTTTGATTCGCTTGACTGATAACGTAATAAATTTGGGGTAATTCTACTTTGCAGGATTCCAGCAGTTCCTACAGTGATAATTCTTTGAACACCTTCAATTTCCATTGCTCCGATAATAAACGGCATACTTTCTGATAGAGTGGTTGCCCCATCAGTATTGAGTGCACTAATAACGACATCAATTCCATGCATTGCACGTACGATATCATCTTTATTCAAAACATTACCTTGAATAATAGTTAAGTTTTCATGAATTATTTGAATCTTCTCCGGGGTGCGAACTAGTACAGTAATATGATGTTTGTCATGAAGAGCATGAGTAACTATTTGACTCCCAACTCGTCCAGTTCCACCTAAAATTAATATATTCATTAAAATTAACCTCCTTTTACGAATTCAAACATTACACTGTCGGTTGCCTTGACGTAAATGGTTTTACGATAACACTCCATTTTCTTTGGGTACTTGCAACTCCATCCCTGATCCCCTCGACATATCCTTTGATGGATGTGATAAGTGTCTTCAAATCATGTGAAATATTTGCAATCAATTCTTTTCGATTCTGTTCATACTTGCTTTGCAAGTTTGCCGCGTCTTTTAATTTTGATTATCAAAAATGAGCCGGTGGTAAGCCGACTCTCAACTGTTATCATTCTGCATGTAGATCATCTTCAACAATTTTCTTAAGTTTAGAAAGCTTGTTGTCCCAATACTGTTCGTAGAAGTCCAGCCAGGTTTGTAATGTTTGCAACGGCTTAGCCTCCAACCGATATCGCTTTTCCCGTCCTACTTTTTGTGTAGTGACGAGGCCCGCTGATTCTAAAACATGTAAATGTTTTGTTACAGCTGTTCGGCTCATTGTAAAATGGCTACTAATCGTCGAAATCGGTAATTCTTTGCCCGCGAGTAGTTCAAGTAATTTGCGCCGTGTCGGATCAGCAATGGCTTGAAAAACATCGTATCTCTGCGACTCTTCAGTCATTTAGGCTTCAACAACAGTTTTCATTTTTAGAACAAGTCCATCCCATCCGCCCGCCATACGTGAACGTACCTCTGTATGTGACTCACCGAACTCCGTCTGTTTTCCTTCGTCCCATCCTGCATGAATCAATGTCAATTCAGTTTGACCGTCTCGTTCCTTCAATTCAAACGTGATAAGCCAATCCGACCCCCACTCAAATGATAGACGATTTGGCGGATTCACTTCCGTCACTTTACATGCTGAATTCCCCCATGGTCCTGCTTGCAGGATGAATTCTTTTCCTTCAATCGGTTGCATATCATTCGGCATGAACCATGCAGAAATCCCTTCCGCTGTTGCAACATATCCCCATACTTTTTCGATTGGCGCATTGATAACAATATTTTTTCTAACTTCTGCAAAACTTTCATTAATTGACATATAAATTCCTCCTAAACAATCCATTATGCCTCGCGTAATTGCATCCGAAATTTTTCGAGTTCGCTTGAAAAGCTCTCCTTTAAAACCCCTGATAAATACAACCATTTGGTTTCACATTAAATTATATATAACCAAATGGTTGTATGTCAATTTTTTATTCATGAAAAAAGCCAATTGCATCTAGCAATCAGCTTTTAAACTCAATTATTATTTACTTGCAAATGATGCTGGCATTACGACTCCTACGACTTCACCAGTTGCACAAAGCAAATCATCTGCAAATACTTCCACCTGCACTTTAAATTTCTTCGGATGAATTTCTTCCACTTTCCCAACCGCTTTTAACAAAGTACCATGGGGTGTTGGTTTCAAATAATTAACATTCAATGATGCTGTCACAAAACGCGGTACTTCCTCGCCATTCCCGGGCTCGTGTCCATTTTTCCGATGAAGTGCCAGTGCACAAGAACCTGTTCCATGGCAGTCAACAAGTGAAGCAATTAGTCCCCCATAAACAAAACCTGGAATGGCAATATGCTTCGATGATGGCTCGTAAAACGTCACCGTTTCTTCACCTTGCCAGCCTGTCCGAAAATGATAGCCATCCTCATTCAATCGTCCACAGCCAAAGCACCAGGCAAAATCATCTGGGTATTCGTCTTGAATGGCATGCAAAACTTCTTTCGGCATCGTCATCATCCTCCCATTCTACAGTCTATCAAAACAATTATAACATTAAATTAATTACCCAAAATATCTTTCAAAAACTTTTCTCGGTGATCCAAAAAATATTTTGTAATCTGATAGTGTTCTGTTGATTCATAGTCCGTTTCTTTAATTTCCCCATCATCAAAACTTAGGATTGTCGCATCTGGATAACCTAAAATAATTGGTGAATGTGTGGCGATGATGAATTGACAATCTTCCTCCTGAACAAGATCATGCATAACGCGTAAAAATGCTAATTGTCTTTGGGGTGATAATGCAGCTTCCGGCTCATCGAGTAAGTAGATGGCTTTTCCTCCAAATCGATTTAAAAATAAAGACAAAAATGATTCACCGTGAGATTGCTCGTGTAGTGATTTTCCGCCGTAAGCTTGATAAGAGCCGTAAGGTTGTCTCGCCATATCATCGACATGGGACGCAAAATGATAAAAGGATTCGGCACGTAAAAAGAAGCCATTAGTCACTTTCGGCATCCATGACAATCGTAGATGTTCACTCAATGCGCTTTCCGACGCATCGACGTCATACGTATTATTCCTACCCCCACCCGCTGGATTAAACCCACATAGATCTGCAATTCCCTCTAGCAATGTTGACTTCCCAGAACCATTTTCCCCTACAAAAAATGTTACTCTCTTTGTTAAATCCAATTCCGTCATGGATTGAATAGAAGGAATCGAGAAAGGATACTCCTCATTCCCTGCAGTTTCCTCATGAAGCAGCGTTATTCTTCTCAAAACCAATCGTTCATCCCTCCAGTCTTACACCTTTATGGTCACAAGTACGATACTAACCACCGTCGTCTGCGTATACTACAGAAACGAAATGCAGGGGGTATTCAATATGAAAATGAGAGCATTCCTACTCATTGTCATTCTCATTGGCGGTTGCTATACGATGATACAGTCGTTCAACGACTACAACGAAAAACAGTTCACAGACCTTCTTAATACCATGAATCCATCATTCATCACAGCACTCTTTACAAAACCATCCACTTCGGGAAACACCAGTGAAACATGGCATGTCGATGAGCATTCCGAAATTAACAGCTTACTGGACTTCCTTCAAGATTACCATATCCGGAAATTAAAGCCCGAAGAAATAAATACGAGTGACGAAACCATGCAATTCAGTATTCAGTTGCAAGACGAGGACGGAAATACTTTAAGCATCATCATCAATGAAAATCTAATTATCCAAAACTCTTTACTCTACTACGAAGTTGTTGATGGTCCACTTGATGCGGAGTGGTTGGTTCATTTTTTTATTAGCAATAAACTTTGATTTCCTCCAAAATGTGCTTCATCCTATATACTAGTCATAAGCGTTAAAAAAAGGAGCGCATAATTATGGATTTTAAAAATATCGAAGAACAAGTCATTCAAAAATATCAGGAAGATGAACAGTTAATGATTCGTCTATTCGTGCAATGGTGTGCTAATCATCAGTTGGACCCCCACGAGTTATACAAACGTGCCTATCCAAACCAACAGGAAAATGCAGCCATGAAGAACATCATCGAACAAGCTGATGCCGAAGATGACATCAACATCGATAACGAAACAATGCTCGATGTGCTCCAGCTCTTCGGTAATGAAGAGCTGGCTTTTATCGTTGCCAATGAAATTGAACTGCTTGCAAAAAAACACCAATAACTGAATATTTATATTCTTTTTACTTTCCCTCTATTTTACTATATACTATTAATTAGTTCGAAATCCGTAATAAAAGGGAGAGATGAGATTTGGTTAAAAGTTTACCACTGCGTTCGGAAGTTAATCTAGAAGAAACGTGGAATTTACAAGATCTTTTCAAAACTGAGGAAGACTACAATGCAGCCATCGCAGAGCTCGAAACTGCCGTAGATGTATTTGTCGAGAAATTCGCTGGCAACATATCTAATCCAATAACAGTCATTGAAGCATTAAAAGGCTATGCGACACTTTACGAAAAAATAGTTCCTATCGGCACGTATACAAGCCTATCATCCAGTACAGACCAAACGGATGATACAGCACAAATGCGTTCCAGTAAATTCGGTTCGATTGCTGCAAAAATTAATAGCAAACTGTCTTTTGTCGACAGCGAACTGGCTGAATTGCCTGTTGACATTCTAAAAGAAGCAATGCAACAATCCGCTGATTACCAGAATTACTTAGAAAAATTAATTCGCCAAAAAGATTATCAGCTGCATCCTGAAGTCGAGAAAACACTTGCCGCATTTTCTTCAACATTCAATGGACCATATGGCTTGTATAACACAACAAAAATGGTCGATATGTCATTCGATGATTTTGAAGCAGAGGGGCAAAAGTATCCGCTAAGCTATGTATCATTCGAAGGTGACTGGGAGTCTGAAGCAAATACTGCCAAGCGCCGTGCAGCATTTGAAGCCTTCTCTACTAAATTGAAGGATTATCAACATACAACTGCAAAAACGTACGATATGCACCTGCAAATTGAAAAGACAACCTCTGATTTACGTGGTTACAACACGATTTTTGATTATTTATTGTTTAATCAGGAAGTCGATAAATCTATGTATGACCGTCAGATCGATTTGATCACGACAGAACTCGCACCGCATATGCGTAAATATGCGAAACTGCTTCAAAAAGTGCATGGCTTGGATAAAATGACGTTCGCTGACTTGAAAATCCCGCTTGATCCTACGTATGAGCCGACAATCACTGTGGAGGAATCGAAAAAGTATATTGACGATGCTCTTGCGATTATGGGTGATGATTACTTGAACATGGTGCAACGTTCTTACGACGAACGCTGGATAGATTTTGCGCAAAATAAAGGCAAATCCACAGGTGCTTTCTGTTCAAGCCCTTACGGCAATCACCCGTATATCCTGATTTCATGGACAGGTAGCATGGAAGACGTCTTCGTCCTAGCACATGAGCTTGGGCATGCTGGACATTTCTATAATGCCAATCGCAAGCAAAATATTTTCAATGCGCGTCCATCTTTATACTTCATTGAGGCACCTTCAACGATGAATGAAATGCTAGTCGCCAATCATCTGTTAAAAAACTCGGATGATCCGAAGTTTAAACGTTGGGTTATTTCTTCTATCGTGGCACGCACGTACTACCATAACTTTGTAACACATTTGCTAGAAGCCGCTTATCAGCGTAAAGTCTATGAGCGTATCGATGCAGGTGGCAGTGTCAATGCAGGCGTGTTGAATAACTTAAAACGTGGCGTACTAGAAGAATTCTGGGGAGACGACGTTGACATTACAGAAGGCGCTGAATTGACATGGATGCGTCAGCCACACTACTACATGGGCTTGTATCCATACACATACAGTGCTGGACTGACGATTTCAACACAAGTATCTAAGCGTGTCTTAGCAGAAGGTCAGCCAGCCGTCGATGAATGGTTGGAAGTGTTGAAGACTGGTGGTACAAAATCACCTGCCGACCTTGCCAAAATGGCCGGCGTTGACATTACAACCGAGCAACCGTTACGTGACACAATCGCTTATATTGGTGAGCTAATTGATCAATTAGTTGTATTAACAGAAGAAATCGAGGCAAGCAACTAATTTTCCTCACATTGTAAAGTGACTCCTTGAGTGGGGTCACTTTTTTCGCGCGAACAAAATAACAGACTAGTACTACTAATGGGACAATTAATGTATACTAACGTATAAATAGGGACTACTTAAGAGAAAGAGGTTAATCTATGACACTGTCAAATCGATTAAAAAATTTACCGCCACACTTCTTTTCTTCTCTCGTTCGAAATGTTGAACAAGCACTTGCTGAGGGGCGAGATGTGATTAACTTAGGTCGAGGCAATCCCGACCAACCAACACCGCCTCATATTGTCAAAGCATTGCAGGAGGCTGTTGAAGACCCCGCAACGCATGGATACTCACCATTCAGAGGAATCGCGGAATTCAAGCAGGCTGCTGCTGACTTTTACAAACGTGAGTACAATGTCAATATTGACCCAAAAAACGAGGTTGCTGTCCTATTTGGCACAAAGCCTGGTTTAGTCGAGTTGCCTCTTGCCCTTATGAATGAAGGGGAATTGCTATTACTACCAGACCCAGGTTATCCAGATTATTTGTCTAGTGTCAGCTTAGCAAATATCAGCTACGATACTATTCCTTTGCTGGCGGAAAATAATTTTTTACCAGATTACAGCACATTATCCGACGAACAAAAAAAAGCTAAGTTAATGTATTTAAACTATCCAAACAACCCTACGAGTGCTACTGCATCCATTCCATTTTTCGAGGAAACAGTTGCCTTGGCAAAAGCAAATAACATCGCTATTATGCACGACTTTGCATACGGCGGTATCGGTTTCGACGGTCAAAAACCTATCAGCTTCCTACAGGCAACAGGTGCTAAAGAGGTTGGAATTGAAATGTACACCATGTCAAAAACGTATAATATGGCCGGCTGGCGTGTCGGTTTTGCTGTTGGCAATGCCGATATGATTCAAGCCATTGGCACCTTGCAAGATTATTTATTCATCGACATCTTCCCAGCCATTCAACGTGCCGCCGCTGTTGCGTTAACAAGTAGTCAAGAATGTGTCGATGAGCTCGTCGCTCTGTATGAAAGTCGGCGTAATGTTTTAATTGCAGAGTGCAACCGAATTGGCTGGAACGTCATCGCGCCGACCGCATCATTTTTCGCATGGTTGCCCGTTCCTACGGGCTATACAAGTGAATCGTTTACAAATGTCCTGCTCAATAAAGCCGATGTAGCCGTTTCACCAGGTCACGCCTTTGGTACTTATGGTGAAGGCTATGTACGTGTTGGATTATTGGAAACGGAAGAGCGCTTGAGAGAAGCCGTTGCACGTATTGAAAAACTTGGATTATTTTCATAAACGAAATACACTGAGTCGAAATTAATTGATAAAAAACTGACGAACCACAACTCGTTCGTCAGTTTTTCATTCAAATAATGCCCCTACGTTCATTGCAGAACTAACTTTTCGTTCTTTCATCCACTTCTCCGTCCAATCGATCTACAAGTCTCTCTAGTAATTTACCTAGCGTTTTAACATCTGCATTCATCGTATCATTCCGTGACTGCTCTTTTTTCAATTCGTCGATTTGACTTTGGAGCTTGTCAAGTCCTTGCTGTTGCTGTGCATCAGCAATCAAGCCCTCTTCTATTGAAATCGCTCCACCAACTGTTTGTAAGGCATCACCTAATGTTGAAATGACTGACCCTAACAGCGAAATTTTAGCCCCCTTATTTAAGGAGTTATCATTAGACATTATTTTATCGTGAATGACCGGATCATTTCGTCGCAAAATCATCGCCCCTCTAACCATTTTACCGAATGATTCTTTCAGCTCTCCAGCTATTATATGTTATTGATTATGGTTGAGGAACTTACTGATGCTGTTCAATTAATCTGTTATGGGCATGGCAAATCCTAACTGCACGGAATCGGCAATGCGTTTGTAACCAATTTCTTGGTAGATTTTATTGGACGTCGGGTTCATCAAATCTGTATAGAGCACACAAAAATCATAGCTTTTTAGCAGTTCTGTTGAGCAAGCCGCCACCATCGTTCGGGCATAGCCTTTTTTTCGCTCCTCATGGGGTGTAAAAACCAGGGATACCGTGACACCGTGCTCGGTAGGACGCGACTTTTTCATCATCGACACAACTTTCCCTTCATGCTCCCATAAAAACACTTCTCGTTCACTAACAAATAAGGCCACACGCGTTTCCACATCTTCTTTGGGTGTAATTGGAAGTCCAGTATCCTCCTCAAATATCGTAAACCATCTCTCAATCAAAGGACAATCCTCCTCACCCGCCAAACGCCAGCTACCAGGACTTTGTTGTAATTCTATATTTACTTCTTCTAACCGATACAACCCTTGATCCATCAACAATTGATGAGCCGTCCCTGTTTGCGCTTCCCATTTCTCTGCAAAAAGGTATGCCATCGGCTTAAGACTAATGACAGAACTCATTTCAATCTTTAGTTCCACTAATTTTTTAATTACCAAATCCATGATTTCCTCTAATCGTGTGTCATCCACAAGAATGAGATTTAACGGATGGGGCGGTGTCATTTGCATTAATGCCAGCACTTCCCCATCCTTTTCAATCGCCGCCATAAAAGGATTGTCATAGCGACCTGCTTTGATGGCCTGTAACACACCGAAAAACAGACTGTAGACATCTTCTTTTTCTGTCAAAATCGGCTCAGCTTGTAGCGCAAAATCATGCACATCAGCATACTGTTTAAATTCCATTGCCATTCCTCCTCAAACACTATTAAAAAAAGGATATGACACCTTTCTCCAAAAAAGAAAGGTACCATATCCTTCAAATTACCCGAATGTTTCGCCACTGTCCAGACTTAATTGCCACTCAATACCAAATTTGTCCGTTATTTGCCCATAACATTTGCTGAAAAATGTTTCTTGCAGCTCCAAGTTTACTTTGCCGCCTTCTTTCAGCTTACTGAACACAGATTTAATTTCATTCTCGTCTTTACTGACAACTGCAAGTGTAATGTTATTTCCTAGCGTAAAAGGTGATCCTGGAAAAATATCCGAAAACATCACATTGCTACCACTGATATTAAGTCGTGTGTGCATCACTAAATTCTTCGCTTCTTCTGGCAAAGGATACTCCGGATTAGGTGGTCCTTCTCCAAACGTCATAATTTTTGGGGCTTCTGTTTCAAAAACCTCTGCATAAAACATCACTGCCTCGCGACAATTCCCATTAAAATTAAAATAGACATCAACTGCCATTTCCCTTCACTCCTTCGTTTTTCATCACTAAGCCTACTTTATCATTTATCTGAATAGATTCAAATAGACCACACATAATTGTTCCCCAAAATGGAGATAATAAAACATAGTGGAAGGAGCTGATATAGATGTCTGATTTTTGCCCGACAATATGGCCAGAAGAACCAGTACCTGATAACGCAAAAGACTGTTGTGAATGCGGGCTTGATAAACATGGAACGCGTATGGTTTGGGGAGAAGGGAATCCAGATGCTCCCATTCTAGTTATTCTCGATAATCCGGGAGCGCGAGAAGACCGTGAAGGCAATGCTTTTATTTGCGGAACACGGCAAACCTTACAGCAAACAGTCAATGAAGCTGGATTGAAAACGGAAGATATGTATGTGACCTTCATCCTAAAAAGAAAACCTGTGCGTGCTTATGATAAAGACCAAACACGCCAAATATGTATGCAACATTTAGAGCAACAAATACAAATGAAAAAGCCAGAGCTTATTCTTTGTCTAGGCAATGTCGCAGTCCAATCCTTTTTTCGAAATCCAAAGGCTGACGTGAAATCATTACGCGGACAATGGCATAACATTCAAGGCTACCCCACTGCTGTGGCTTATCATCCCCTTGCCGTTCGACGACGACCTAATTTGAGGGCTTTATTTTTAGAGGATTTAGCGTTTGTTGCGGAGCGATTTCGTAGTTTAACGCTTTAGTGGATTTCGTGTTCCATAAAAAATGTGTATGGGCCTAGTAAAGCAAATGGAATGATTTCACGGAAGCCGCTATAGCGGCTTCTGCTACCCCTCCATACTTAGTATCAACGATCATATCCTAGCACTTTTCCCTCGACGTCACTTAAAGATATTGGTCCAAAATGACGACTGTCAACACTCCTCCACCATTGATCCCCTAAAACAAACACCGAGCCTTCAGGAACTAAAATAGACTCCATATTTTCTTGAAAATCTTCTTCGTTCATCATGGTGTTTTGAGAACTAACTTTTTCAAAATACTCTTCCATTGCCATTCCTCTCACAGTTGGAATTGAGTAAAAGGCTTCGAGTTTCTGATTATTAATAAAGACTTGCCCCTTTTTAATTTCAATTTTCTCCCCAGGTAGGCCAACAATTCGTGATAGTTGATGTTCTTTCAAATTTAATCCAGAATTTTCGTTCGAATAGACAGGCATTTTAAAATAGACGATATCTCCTCGCTTGAAGTTTGATACTCCAAGGTCTATTACAATTCGTTTATCAGTACCGGTGGTTTCATAATCATGATTTCCTCGGTCCATATTATCGATTCCATACTCAACTGTGAACATATTCGCCGTTACTTCAACAATAGGAATTTCCAGTTCGGTTTGATCGTCAATAATGGATTTCCCACTACCTAAATTAGGTACATACTCAAACAGCGTCAAAACTAAAAACAAGGCAACTACAGAAACCACTACACTAGAAGCAATCATCGGGAGTATGCGCAATTTCTTCTTCCTGCTACGATCCTCCAATTTATTAAAACTAGCCACCCGTGCAATATCGGTTCTCTCAAGATCCTTCAACTTGTCAAATTCCACATCATATTCGTCGAAATCACTCATCGATTCTTCCCTCCCGTTCTAGCATTTCTTTTTTCAGTGCAGCAAATGCCCGCGCCATTGTCGACTTCACTTTGGTCTCCGTCCAACCCAATATATATGCCGTTTCTTTAATCGAACTTTCGTTAATTTTTCGTAAAAGAAGTACTTCACGATAGTCCTTCTTTAGGCTCGCCAACGCATTGTAAAGTCTTTGAGTGCTATCCTTTTTCAAGTATTCATCCTCTGGAGAAAAACTAATCGCATCTGTGACTTCCTCTTTCCCCATACTAAAAAACTGAATGATTCTCTTACGCCTAAAATGATCATAAGTTGCATTTTTTGCTATTTTAAGTAACCATGTCGATAGACTTGCTTGCTTCTGAAAGGTATGCAGATTTTTAAATGCCCGATAAAATGTCTCCTGCGTCAAATCTTCCGCCAACTCCTTCTGACGGACTTGTAAAAAAATATATCGATAAATGCGATCACTATGTTCAAGGTAAATTGACTCCTCACTTTGCTCCACTGTCCCACCCCCTTTCCTATCTAGACGAACAACACCATAAAAGGAATCGATAAAGAATATAAAAAAGATATGCACCTGCAAAGGCGCACATCTCTTTCTATGTATCACAAATATTTATTCACCAAATCATCGGCTTTTGTACCATCAGCCAAAGCATGAGGAGCATTAGCCCAAGATAAACCCATGACGTGGTCATCAACCTTTTAAGAATATCGGTTTTATCGGCATCAGGCTTATGAAACCGGCGCAACACAATTGTAAAGCCTTTTGATAAGAAAACACCTGATACAAGTAAAACAGCAAGCGTTAGAATCACCCATGATGTAGTCCATGGATAAGGTCCAAAAATCAGTAGCAAGACACCACTAACTACAAGGACATGCCCTGCGTGCATAACGATTCGAATGACAACCTTAATTACGGATAAGTATGCTTGTTCTATGCCAGCTTCAACACCATGTAGACGCTTGATAACCGGCATCAAAATTGTTAACGGACCAATGGACAGAACTGCACTCAGCACATGGAGAAAAACAATTATTCCGTAGATTTCCGATTTCATCTCACGATTACTTCGCTATCGGGCTAAATTCATGGACCCACACGCTCATCGTCGGAATCCATGGCATTTTTGCATGCATAGACAAAATCGCTTGTTTGTACTCCTCCATGTTCGTATAGCCCTCTTGCTTTGCGTGTTCGTCCGTCATTTCACCAAGTGTTTGTGAATAAAGTGCATCCACCTTAAACTCTTGACCATCCAGTACCATAATCTCTCCCGGATAAGCGTACACACCATTGCGGCGCGTAGCCGTCTTTTGACCATTCAATACTTTTTGAACATCCTCTGGGATTGTAACTAGTTTTTCAATTGAGCATGTCTTTTCTGGAAAAGCAGTCATCTTAAATCGCTCCTTCTTTTACAATAACTTCTATCTTTATCATAACGATTTTCATTCGTTTTTGCGACAATTCAAAGGCTGTAATCACATCGACATAGCGAAAAAAATATTTTCAGACACGTATCGTTCACATTTATTCCACATAAAGTTCACTCTCACCAGCTTCTGATTTCTGGAAAGAACATAAGATCAATAGAAAGGCTCAACCCATTAATTGCAGCTGAGCCCGTCCTATTCTTTATATTTGTTTCAATAAATTCGCCATTTCAATAGCAGACGCCCCTGCATCCCAGCCTTTATTACCGGCTTTCGTCCCTGCGCGTTCAATTGCCTGCTCGATTGTATCTGTCGTTAAGACACCGAAGATAACCGGAACGCCTTCTTGCATATTGATGGCGGCCACACCTTTTGCCACTTCATTACACACAAAATCGAAATGTGGTGTTGCGCCACGAATTACTGTACCAAGCGTAATGACAGCATCATATTTCCCCGAAGCCGCCATTTTCTTAGCCACAAGAGGAATTTCATAAGCACCCGGCACCCACGCAACTGCCGTATCACTTTCAGCAACACCATGACGACGCAATGCATCTTCCGCGCCATCTAATAATTTTCCAGTAATAAATTCATTAAATCTCGCAACAACGATTCCAATTTTCAATCCTGTTCCAACTAAATGTCCTTCGTAAATTGTTCTCATCATAAATCCCCCTTAAAATTCAATATCAGCGATATGCTTGATACGTTTTTCATTTTCTTCGCAATAGGTAATCAGTTCCTGGATCGTCAAAATAACAAGATTCAATCGTTCCGCAATCTCTTTCAGCTGCGGCCCACTTGCCATCGTTCCATCGACATTCATAATTTCACAAATAACACCGACTGGTTCTGCTCCAGCCAGCCTAGCTAAGTCAACAGCAGCCTCCGTATGGCCGGCCCGTTTCAGGACTCCGCCCTCTTTTGCAATCAACGGAAAAATATGTCCCGGTCTTCTAAAATCGGTTGATCCTGCATCACTCCCAAGCATTTTCAATACGGTCTCTGAACGTTCAAACGCGGAGATTCCGGTGTGACTTTCCGAATGATCAATGCTGATGGTAAATGCAGTTCCGTGCACATCACTATTATTTTCTGTCATGAGCCCAAGTTCGAGCTGCCGTGATTTCTCCTCATCTATTGGCACGCAGATTAGTCCACGACCCTCCGTTGCCATAAAGTTAATCATTTCAGGTGTAGCAAATTCCCCGAGTGCAACAAAGTCCCCTTCATTTTCTCGGTCCTCGTCATCAACGACGATAATCGCTTTCCCTTTTTTCAGTTCCTCGACTGCTATTTCAACAGTAGTATACATCTGTCGTCCTCCCTTAACCGAGGAAACCACTGGTGATGAGTGTATCCATAGTTAAACCACCAGCCGAATTCTCTTTGTTTGTAGTCATTAGCCGTTCAATATATTTTGCGAGCATGTCACATTCAACGTTCACTCGATCCCCAGTCCTTTTCCTGCTTATGATTGAGTCATCTTGTGTGACTGGGATGAGTGAGATGATAAATCCTTTATCCGTCACACCAAAGACAGTCAGTGAAGTGCCATCCACTGTTACAGAACCCTTTGGGATAAAATACTTTAACAGATTAGCATCCACGTTGATTTCCACATACACCGCATTTTCTTTCTGTCTAATCGATATAATTTCGCCCGTGCCATCAACATGTCCACTGACTAGATGACCACCGAAGCGACCATCCGCCGCCATCGCTCTCTCTAAGTTGACGGGACTTCCCGCACGCAATGCTTGGAGTGTTGTCGCCTTAACTGTTTCCGGCATGACATCCGCTGTAAATTGGTTGCTTGAGAAGTGTGAGACCGTCAAACAAACACCATTCACTGCAATACTATCTCCTTTTTTAACATCGCTTAGCACTTTGCTACAACGGATCGATAGTTGCAATGAATTCGTCGCTGGCCTTACCGCTGAAACTGTTCCGATTTCTTCAATAATTCCAGTAAACAATTACTGTCAATCCTCCTTCACGAACCTGGCACTCAATCGAATATCATCCCCGATTTGTGGCACATCTAAAAAACGGAGTGATTCGTCATCCGGTTCCTTGTATTGTCCATGAATAAAGAAGCACCATGGCTAATTAATTTCCGACTCTGATCAATTGCGTCTCGTCGTAATATTGCTGTTGTTGGCATCCTAGGATGCCTGTCTAAAGATAATTCGAATTGGATTCTTTCCACCATGGGGCAAACGGGTGGTGAGGAAAGGGTTATCATGAAGTACGGTTTGTATGCCGACCAAAATAGCATCATGGGTATGGCGGAGGTGATGGACATCGGTTCTTGCTGCATCCGAAGTAATCCATTTGCTGTCCCCAGTCTGCGTTGAAAGACAACCGTCGAGAGTTGCGGCGGCTTTCAAGGTGACATACGGCTTCCCGTAGTAATTAATAAGGTGAAAAAATGCTCGATTCATCTGCTCTGCCTCTTCCTGTAAAATGCCGGTGATAGCTTCCATTTCGGCAACTTTAAGAAGCCCGATTCCTGTTCCATTGGCGAAAGGATTCGGTGAATTCTGTCCTCTTGCACTGTACGCAAGTCCAAGAGTAATTCCCATACAATATCTATGGTCCATCAGCATTCCCCCTTTCACTGTTATGAAAGGGCAGAGATCAATTGCGCCTCGGCGTAATTGCGTCCAGATTTTGAATCGAGCTTGCTCGATTAACTCCTTTCAAAATCTGTGACATCCGCCGGAGGCTTTAACTTGCTTGAGTAGGATTTAATCCTACTCAAGCAAGTTAAATAAGCATAGTACATATAGTCAAACAGCTTCTCCCATCCAGACTTTAACTGTCGGTGCCGGAATTTCACCAGCTCCACCGCCTTCCAAATAGGAAGGGCGGGTCACGGACTAACGAGCAATCGCTCGATCACCGCCGGTAAGGAATTTCACCTTGCCCCGAAGAGTTTTTCTAAAACGTACTGATGATAAGATAACATATTACCCTCATATAATCAAAAAGACTCAACTCCATTTAACTGGAACTGAGTCTTTTCATGTTACTTATTTCTTCAAATCTTCAATTGATGTAATGTCCATATACGCCGGCACAACAAGTCCTGTTTTAACGCCTTCCATGTTAACACCAAGCTCTTCAAACTTGCCATCAAATTTTTCTGCATACGTTTTATGTGTCAATGGTAACCATGCTGCAAGCGATGCATCTGCACTACCATCTGCTACCGCCGTCCATAAAGGACCTGCTTCAACTTGAACCAACGTTACAGTATACCCCATATCTTCTAACACTAATTTAATCACATTATGGCTAGCAATTTCGCTATCCCATGCCACATAAGCTAGTTTAATTTTATCGCCATCTACTTTTTCTACGCCTGCTGTCCATTCCGCTACTTTATCCGCGTTCGCATCAACCCAATTTTGTGCAGCAGCTTCTTCTTTTTCGCCTTCTTGGATAGCAATCATCACTTCACCCATATCAGCTTCTGTCCAGTTGAACTGCGACAAAATTTTATGTGCTTCTGGTAAATCTTCTGCCAGACCGAGTCTACCGATCGAACGAATTTGTTCCTCTTCACCGTATACACCTTTTGGATCTTCAAGGTATTTCAAATCATATTCGGCGAACTTCCAATGCGGTGTCCAACCCGTTACGACGATTGGCTCTTCTTTATCATAAGCTTTTTTCAACGCTGCCGTCATCGCCGCACCTGAGCCTGTTACCAGGTCATATTCATCTAAGCCATACTCTTCAATAGCCTTCTCTGTAGCTTCCATAATACCTGCACCTGGGTCAATCCCAGTAATTTTATAGTTCAGTGATTCGCCGACAGATTTTGTTGAATCCGTCCCTGCTTTCTCATCATCGTTCCCACATGCTGCAAGTCCAACCGCCAGTAGAGCAACCGCTCCAAGTCCTAATACCTTTTTTGTCAATTTCATAATGTAGTTCCCCCTTGTTTTTTCTTTCCTGCGTATTGTGTAACTCGGTCCAAAATAATGGCCACAATAACAATTGCTAGACCCGCTTCAAACCCAACGCCTGTTTTTAATTGTGTAACAGCCCGGTACACTTCCTCACCGAGACCCGGTGCACCAACCATTGATGCGATGACGACCATAGATAAACTCAGCATAATGCTTTGATTGACGCCGGCCATAATCGTCGGTTTAGCTAGTGGTATTTGTGTCTTTATTAACCGCTGCCACGTTGTAGAACCAAATGCTTCTGTTGCCTCGATCAAATCTTTTGGCACTTGCTCGATACCTAGCATTGTCAGACGAATCGTTGGTGGCATCGAAAATATAACCGATGCAACCACTCCTGGAACAACACCAATATTGAAAAAGAAAATTGCGGGTAACAAGTAAACAAACGCAGGCATCGTCTGCATCAGATCCAAAATAGGATTAATGATCTTACGCGCACGTGCTTGCTGTGAACCCCAAATACCAAGTGGAATGCCTATCACAATAGCTATCGCTACAGATGTAACGACAAGTGCTAGCATCTGTAACATCGGATACCAATAGCCTAAATAATCGATGAACAGCAAACCAACCAGTGACATCAGAGCAATCCGCCGCGTGGAAATTAGCCACGCAAGCAAGGAGAATAGAACGGCAAGCAGAATCGATGGTACCATATTAAGTCCTTCAACTGACCCTTCAACAATCCCCGCAAGTAAATCCGCAATACCATCAAACACAGTACCAAACGTGGTCACAAGCCAGTCGACACCATTATCGATCCAGTCCGCAAACGGTAGACGAGGTAAGTTATTCATTTGATTTCACCTCCGAATCGTTTTGCTCGACGGAATCAACAACACCATCATTATTAATAAACTGATTGTCGCCAGCTAATGCCCCAATCAGTGCACCGCGAATAATAATCCCTTGTAGCTTATTATCTTCATTTACCACAGCCACAGGTATCGTCGCTGTTGAAACAATGTCAAATAGGTCAATCAGCAATGTATCCGCAGATATCATTGGAAGATCGGAGATGAGAACCGCATCCAACGTTTTACCTGATTCAACTGCATCTACCGCATCCTGCGCTGTTACCGCACCGAGTAGACGATTTCCTTTATCCACTACATAAATAGAAGAAATCCCAAGACGTTTCATCAGTCGAAGCGCAACCCTAGGTCCGCGGTCGATTTGGACTGTGTCAGCTTTTATCATAATGTGACCTGCTGTCAACACCTTCGATAAATCTACATCCTCAACAAAACGTTCAACATATTCATTTGATGGGCTCATTAATATTTCTTCGGGCGTCCCAATTTGAACGATTTCTCCATCTTTCATCAGTGCAATTCGATCGCCAATGCGTAAGGCCTCATCCAAATCATGGGTAATGAAGATAATCGTTTTTCCCATATCATTATGAAGCTGTAGCAACTCATCTTGCATATCTTTTCGAATGAGTGGATCAAGTGCGCTAAACGCTTCATCCATTAATAATATATCGGGTCCATTCGCTAATGCTCTAGCAAGACCAACACGCTGCTGCATCCCACCACTTAATTGGTTCGGATACTGGTCTTCATATCCAGCAAGACCAACTAGTTTCAAGGATTCTTTAGCCTTTTCCTGACGTTCTACTTTCGCTACGCCTTGAATTTCTAGCCCATATTCCGTATTTTCAAGAATCGTCTTATGAGGGAAGAGCGCAAAATTTTGAAAGACCATACCAATTTTTTTACGTCTCACTTCACGAAGCTGTTCTTTATTCATCTTGACGATGTCCTCGCCATCTAGCAAAATCGTACCCATCGTCGGGTCAATCAAGCGGTTTAGCAATCTGACAAGCGTCGATTTCCCACTGCCGGACAAGCCCATAATGACAAATATTTCACCTTCATAGACATCAAAGGATGCCTTTTTCACACCGACTGTCGCTCCAGTCGCTTTCAATATTTCACTTTTCGTCTTTCCTTCGTTGAGCAGCTGTGCCGCTCGTTTACTGTTTTTGCCGAAAATCTTCGTCGTGTTGTGCACTTCGATTTTTTTTATGGCAATTTGATCACTCATGCGTACACTCCTTACAATTATCAATTACTCCGTGGCTTAATTGCGTCCAAATTTTGAATTGTGCTTGTGGCTTACAGGATGCAGGTATTCAACCATCATCAATCGAACAGCGAACGGTTTGATTGGCCGTATTTCTGCGTACTTTGCAGAAACTAAGGCACTTTTAGGACGCGGCGCTCTTTGGTTGCCTTCCTTAACTCCCTTCAAAATTTACGACATCCGCCGGAGGCTCAACTTGAATCAGCAAAGAGTTTGAACTACCTCTGATTCAAATTAAAGCTTATGAATGTTTACTAGTATAGACCTATAAAAAAATAAATTCAACCGTTAAGACCAAATTAATCGTTTGTACAGTAAAAACTGTTTTAGTTATAATAATTATAAATTGCTTTTTTGGAGTCAATATAATACGCTAGAAGAAAATAACTGGGTTGGTTAACGAATGCCGATGACAGTGGAGGGAAAACTAGCATGAACGGTAAAGAAAGACTTGAAAAAACGCGTGAACGGATTATTGAATCCATCGCACAAAATATACATCTTTATGGCCTGACACCTTCTTCTGGAAGGCAGTTTGCCACTATGTTTTTTCATAATGAGCCGTTGACATTAGATGATATGACGGAAGAACTCGGGATGAGCAAAACGAGCATGAGTACTTCTGTACGGGCATTATCCGATTTAAAATTAGTCGAGCGCGCTTGGAAAAAAGGCGTCCGAAAAGATCTTTATCAGGTAACCGATGATTGGTACCAAAGCTTTATTGATTTATTTTCAATTAAATGGAGAAAATCGGTTAACCAGCATTCAGTCGCAATTAGAAGGTCGTTAGTAGAACTAGAAGAATTAGTGGTGGACCCATCTATTAGTGATGAAGTAAAAGAGTTGGCCCATATAGATATTGAAAAGTTACAGTATATGCGTGATTACTACGAATGGCTCGACCGACTTGTCGATGCCTTTGAGGATCATGATATTTTTAATCTCGTACCGATTAAAAAACCACAGCCAGGCACTTTAGAAAAGTGATCATGCAAAAAGACGGCGCCAGGGTTAAACCTGAGCACCGTCTTTTTTACAACTCTTTTTTCACTCCATTATACCCACTATCTCCAAATGGCTGTAATTCCTCTAGCCATTTATCCAACAGCTTCTCAAGGATTTCCTTTTTACTTTTCCCCTTCCAATCTTTTTCATCTACGGTTTCTAGTTCTATAAATTCAAACTGTTCTTTTCCACAGGCATTCCAATCCGCTTGAAGATCTTTATGCGTACTGACACCATTATTTAAGCTGAATTTCAATCCGTTTAACGTTTTAAAATTCGGCGTAGAGCCGACAAATATTTTTCCGTTGGTCAAATTCTTGATTTGAAAGACTCCATAACTCGGTTTCTCTTCTTTCGCCTTCAATTTCATTTCTTTCTTAAAATCCATTTCGCTATCCTCTCCATCTTCTAAATTAGACACAAGGCGATATTCACTTCCTTCACTATTACGCGTCAACAGGCCCCGATCGATGAGCTCCCGCCGTAACAGCATATAATCCTCGTAAACCTCCACTAATACTTTATTGACTTCCTTTTCTGTATAAACTTTCTTTGGATTAAATAGCAGCGCTACTTCTGCTACCAACTGCTCTTTTTCATACTCTTTTAGTTGATACGATACCAAACGACCATCCTCTTCAGAAAAATAGCGCGTCAATTCTGCAGGAGGTTCAAAAGATTTGCCAATCGGCTTATTATTTACCGGTTCAATCGACTGCAATTCTTGCTGTCTCAATAAATTCATGACAGCCACAAGTGTTTTTGCCTGTTTTTCCTTTTTCCTTAACGCAAAACGATGATTACGAATGGTTGACAGACTACCGATTTGTAGTTCCTGCTGAATATCTTTATCTGACTTCCCTGCGTAAATCAGTAACAGTAGTTTCGTTTGCTGATCGGACAGACCCGTATTTTCCCTTCCTCCTGACAATAGATGTTCAAAAATTGAACCATGCGCTTCTTCGATATGATGCTCCATATAACGCCAATCTTCATAAAGTACCTCTCCGACAGGGTAAATGACTCCCTTAGCAACCCTTTTATCACAAAGGAGACAGCAGTAATCGTGCTTCTCTTCCGTATAGCCTTTTTCCATCACTCCCACAGAAACACCTTCTAAGTTATTCACAATTAACATAAACACCTTTCGTTTAAATCTATATAATCATAGATAATTATATATTTCATCTATGTTTTTATCAACTTCTTTTTGGACGAAATAAAAAACCGTACTCTATTGTGCACGGTTTTCCTTTCATTCTCTATTTTATTTGCTCACTACTAATTCCAACCCGATGTCGACATTTCCCTTGATAGCTCGACTAATCATACATGTGGTTTCCGCTTTTTCAGCTAATCTTTGCGCGAGTGCTTCATCTTTTTCCGTTGCATCCGCTTTCAACACAATATGCGGTTTATGGATAATTTTCTTGTAAGTAATGACACCATTCGTCACATCTACAACACCGACGGACTTCATCGTCAAAGCCTCCTTCTCTAGCTTACTTCTCTCCATCATAGCTGCGAGTGTAATGATATAACAAGTGGCCGCCGCTCCTAATAGCATTTCATCTGGATTGGTACCAATCCCCGGTCCATCCATCTCTGGCGGAATCGACACCTCTGTTACTAAATTCCCCGTTTCTATTGTCCCCACATCATTCCGCAAGCCAGGCCAGTTCGCTGTTAAATGAAAGTAATGCTCTGCCATTATAAATCCCTCCAACAAAAGTTTGTATAATGACTCCCATTATACAATGAATCACTGATATTTCCTCAAACTTCCTCTGATTGAAATGCTTTTCTAGCATCCATCCCCCGCTAAGGAGAAGTGGAACTAAATTTCTCCTTAGCGGGGGACTTCTGTAGCTGACGCTTCGCTTTCAGTACAAACACATTTGCTGAGTCAAGTAAAAAAAACCATTCACAACATCGTGAATGGCTTCTCTTCTCTATTAATCCGCAAAAATTTGACGCCACTCCTCTTTCTTCGCTAGCATCTCTCTCGCTAATTGTTGTGCACCTTCTAAGCTATGGCTCGCTGCCCATCCACACTGCACTTCATTGCACGCTGGCACTTCTGTTGCAACGACTACATCTTCTAACGTCTTTTCTAAAATAACCAAAATATCCTCGTAATCCTCATGGTTAATGACAGATAAATAAAAACCTGTTTGACAGCCCATTGGACTCAAGTCAACCACTTGATCTGAATGATTACGAATATTTTCTGCCATTAAATGTTCAATCGAATGCAAAGCAGGCATTTCCATATGTTCTTTGTTCGGCTGTTTAAAACGAACATCATATTTATAGACGACATCTCCATGATTCCCTTGTTTCGTACCTGCCAAACGAACAAACGGCGCAGCAACCTTCGTATGATCTAGATTAAAACTTTCCACATTCATTTTCATCATCATCATTCCCCCTATTGGTTTGTCAGATCCTCTATATGTTGAACTAATGATTCTATGTAATCTCCAGCGAAGGCGTCGACTGGGGTAGCCGAAGCGATAAGACTGATAGTGGTTTTCTATCAGGCTTATTGCGGGAGGCATCCCCAAGCGCCAAGCATTATAGGTAAGATTCTTTATTTCAATGTATAGAGTCACTAAATTTACTATTCCGACTTAATTACTCTACTTAATAATCTAGTTATACCATAATTCTAATTTGAATGCCAACTCACTTTATTCAGAATTAAAAAACCTCCTGACATATTCGTCAAGGAGGTCACACATGTTTATTCAACTTCAATTGTATACACTTCATGCTCGTGCAAGTCTTTGTCGTCTTCAACGTGAATTTGTACGCTGAACGCTCCAGCTTGTGCAAATGTATAATCAGAAGCGTATTCACCTGCTTCTGATTCTGTAGCGTCAATCCAATCATGTTTATCAGGATTCGCTTCGTCCCATATTTCATACCGAACTCGTGCTTGTTCAAGCGGTTTCCCATCGACCTGTAAATGAACGACAAGTCCAATTTCACTCGCTGACTTCACATTTTCAGGCTCTGTGAAATGCATCGAGAATCCTTCTGACTGCCCATGATGGTCTTCACTTTGATGCCCTTCTTCATCGTCATGCTCTTCTACATCCTGTGCACCGCTACCAACAATCACTTTTTTCATCGGCATCGTATGCAAACCTCTTGCCGTTACATGCACTTGAACATGGAAAACACCATCATGATCGAAGGTTGTTTCAGCTGTATACAAACCGTCTTTTTCATTGACGGATTCCATCTTCACACTATCCTCTTTCTTGCCTTCTTCCCAAATTTCAAATAGAACTTCGTCTGCATCTTCTACTTTTTCATCCCCATGTGTCACGACTGCCGCCATGCTCACAGGTCCATTCACTTCAACTTCTTCAGTCACGGTCAAATCTACAATAATCGGTTGAGGTACTGCATCAGCAACAACTTCCTTTGATTTCTCATTACCACATGCCGCCATCGTCGCCAGCACTAGCCCCACCATTAACAACCATAATTTTCGTCTCATTCAAGTTCCCTCCGCTATCGTATTACTTAACGTACCACAGTAAATTCAGTATGATTATATAAGGAAAGTAAGAAGTAATTGTGAAGTCCGAAGTTTCACATAGTCTTCACATCTTTTTGAGAAAATAATGGATGGATAAATCTCTTATCAAAGTGAGGTTATTTTATGAATAAATCAACGATTATGATTATAGACGATGAAGAACAAATGAGGCAATTGATTCGAACATTATTAGAAAAAGAAGGATACACAGTCGTTGAAGCGACTGATGGTGTGCACGCGTTGTTTTTAATCGACAAAACTGCTCCGCAGCTTTTAATTGTAGACGTGATGATGCCCTATATGGACGGCTTTACCTTTGCACGTGAAGTGAAGCGTAGCTCTAACGTTCCACTCATTTTTTTATCCGCCAAAGGTGAGGAATGGGACAAAGTACAAGGCCTAAAGCTAGGCGGTGATGATTATATCGTCAAACCATTTTTACCCGATGAACTTCTGGCAAGGGTGGAATCTGTCTTAAGGCGCTCCTACCAACATAAGCCGCTTAGCGATATTTTGAAAATCGGGCCGATTGTGATTGACACCGAGGCGCATACTGTAACACTCAATGGGACACCATTATCTTTAACACCGAAGGAATTTGGCATGCTCCATTTACTTGTGAAAAATAAAGGTCGCGTCTATACACGCGAACAACTATTGCAGCTTATTTGGGGAGAAGATCATCAAAGTAGCGCAAGAACCGTTGATACACATATAAAGACATTACGACTCAAAATGGGCAGTGAAGGAGATCTAATTGAAACCGTCTGGGGTCTTGGCTATAAGTTTGAGGTGTAACATGAAAAACATAACTTTAAGTAAGAAAATCCTCGTCGTGCTCGGCGCTAGTATCGGTTTTTCAATTTTATTTTCCTTTTTCTTCATTTACTATTTGTATTCAAAATTATATTTAACAAGTATTGAGGAATCTATCGTCTATCAAGGACAAAAAACGGCAGCTCATTATCATTTTGGGGAATTAAGTGAGGATATCATCAATAAAATCCAATGGTACAACGTCATTTCAGAATACGAAATTATTGTTGTCGATAATTTGGAGGAGCTTACGACTTCATTTCCTTACAAAATCAATTATGAATCGCTTGTTGACGCTGACGACCTACCCATTCTAGAACAAGGGTCATTTGTGATGAAAGAAGGATTTGTCGAAGAGCTTGATCGTGAAATAATTGGAGCAATTTTCCCAATTAAAGGAGAAGGTGGACTTCTTGGCTTCATCTATATTTATGTACCTCTTGCAGCCATTCAAGACGTATTCCAAGAAAGTATTCCTCTTCTAATTATTGTAGGTGTCTTATTTTTCTTCATACTTTTTCTTGTCGTCAATCGCGTATGGCAATCTTTATTCAAGCCTATTCAAGAGCTACAGCGACTTTCTGTTGAAGTGTCGAAGGGCAATTACTCAAACCGTATTGAAACCGTTAGCCAAGATGAGCTCGGTCAATTGACGCAAGCATTCAACTCCATGAGTCAATCGCTTGAGCAGCAAGAGATTCGTAAGAAGGAGTTCATCTCCAATATTGTCCATGAGCTGCGAACACCATTAACGTATATCGGCGGCTATACGCATGTGCTAAAGGAAAAAATCTACTCATCTCCAGAAGAAGCGGAAAATTATTTAAGTACAATCGAAAAAGAAACAATCCGACTCAATAAGCTGATCAACGATTTAATCGAACTGAATCATTTACAAGAAGATATGTATTCCATTGATAGCCAACCGATCGCTATCGCGCAATTACTTGTCGATACGATTGATCTTTTCACTATTCATTTCACCGAGAAAAATTTACGTTTGGATTTAAACATTGGGGAAGACCTTATTATTATGGGTGATTCAAAAAGAATTCAGCAAGTTTTTTACAATACAATCGACAATGCCATTAAGTATTCCGTTGCCAATGGGACGATTGCTATTACACTGAAGGACGAGGACAACTTTGTTCAATTTAGATTAGTGAACAAAGGAACACATATCAATGACGAGGATCTTAAACGGATTGGCGAGCGCTTTTTCCGAACAGACAAAGCACGCACCCGGACAACAGGTGGAACCGGCTTAGGCATCACTATCGTCAAAGAGATTATTCGCCTTCATAATGGTCAGTTTACAATAACTAGCGATGCTAATTTAGGAACAACCGTCACAATTCAATTACCTGGTTTACCAATCGATGAGAAAGAAGATATCTAACATGAAAAAAATAAACGGTCTACTGTTTTCTATTGTCTTCCTGCTACTGCTTTCAGCTTGTGGTGCAAAACCTTTAATGAGTAAACCTGTGTCAGCTTTCTCTTTTACAGATCAAGATGGACAAGCCTTTGGAACCGAAGAGTTAGCCGGTAAAGTTTGGATTGCCGATTTTATATTCACCGAATGTCAGACTGTTTGCCTACCCATGATGTTTGAAGCTGCTACCTTACAGAAACAGTTCGAGGAACAAGGTCTACAAGTCGAATTTGTCACCTTTACGGTGGATCCTTTAGTTGATTCACCAGAAGTATTAAAGGAATACATCAGTCAATATTCGGACGACGAGTCCAACTGGCATATGCTCACTGGCTATTCCCAAAAAGATATTGAAGAATTTGCGATGAATGAGTTCAAAACAATTATTCTCAAACCTGAAACATCTAATCAAGTTCTTCACGGCACTAACTTCTATCTGGTCGATGAGCAAGGTGTTATCATCAAAGAATATAATTACGTTGATTCCTCTTACGCAGAACAATTAATGAAAGACATTAAAAAAATTCAAACTTATTAAAAACAGCTCTCGGATTTCGAATCCGAGAGCTGTTTTATTATTTATTTTGCAAACGTGATTTCACAACGCTTATCAGAACAGGTAAAACAGATACAAAAATAATGAGTAAAATGACTGTTGAAAAATTCTCTTTAATTAGGGGATAATTGCCAAAGAAATAGCCTGCTATCGTACAAATCCCTACCCAAAGAGCTGCACCCAAAACATTATATAAAAGGAAATAGCCATAATTCATGCGACTAGCCCCTGCAACAAATGGGATAAATGTGCGGATAAAAGGCATAAAGCGTGCGATTACGATTGTTTTACCACCATGTCGATTAAAGAAATTTTGAGCCTTGGTCATTTTCTCTTGATTGATCATTCTGCCCATAAAGCTATTCGGCGGGATTGACATTCCTACTTTTTTACCAATTTGATAGTTTACTGTATCACCAATGACAGCTGCCACAAAAAATACAATGATGAGCAAAACAATGTTAAAAGCATCCATCGCCGCTAGTGCCCCACTCGCAAATAATAAGGAATCACCCGGTAAAAAAGGGAAAATAACAATGCCTGTCTCCACAAAAACGATTAAAAATAAAATCACATACGACCATGAGCCAAATTGTTGAATGATTTCAACCAAATGCTGATCGATATGCAAAATAAAGCTAATTAAGTTCTGAATGATTGTCATATACGTACTCACTTTCACAATTATTTGTTAAGTCTGTTGTTTCTCAGCGCAATTGCGTCTAGACTTTGAATCGCGCTCAACTAGACTACCATCAATAAAGGACGACAAGAACTTAGTGTGAGTTCCCCTTTTCAGCAGACGTTTCGCTTTCATTACAAAAATAGTTAATCAATTACGCCTCTGCGTAATTGGACTTATAGGAGTGGCGAACTTCTCTAGCTGACGCTTCGCTTTCAGTACAAACACATTTGCTGATTCAAGTTAAATGAAGTTAAAACAGCCTTATTCATCATACTTCTTTCTATGAAAATTGTCACGAAACAGATTAACCTAGCCACTCCCCCATTTTTTCATATATAGTAATAGTATCTTATGATAAAGGGGAAAAAACATGCTAACTAGTGAACAATTACATGCTATTGAAGTTCTTCAAAAAGAATGCGAGCACGCCGATACTATTCAATTAAAACTAAACTGGGATATGCTACGGCAAAGAGATGATTTAAGTATGGATTTTTTCTACGAAGAAAATGGACAACTCATTGCTTATTTAGCTTTATATGGTTTCGGCTCATCAGTAGAAGTTTGCGGGATGGTCAAGCCAAGTGAAAGAAGAAAGCATCACTTTTCGAGCCTTTGGAAACAAGCACTTCAAGTGATTGAAGATAAAGGCTTTCAGAAGATTTTATTGAATGCACCAGCCTCTTCGATACCCGCTAAGGAGTGGCTTGCAGCCCAACCATGCACGTATGAATTTTCAGAGTTTCAGATGCAGTGGGTGCAACGATCACTTGAAGCAAGTGAAGATATTGAGCTACGTCAAGCAATATCTTCCGATTCTGCCTTTGAGATACAACTTGATGTACTTGCCTTCCAAATGAGTGAGGAAGATGCATGGCATCATTATGAAGATGTCAAGAATAGGACAGAGGAATACCGTTTTATCATCGTAGCTGAAGGCAACGACGTCGGCAAAATCCGTGTTAGCAAAATAGATGGAGAAGCGTATATCTATGGTTTTGCTATTTCACCAGAATTCCAAGGCAAAGGCTATGGTGGGAAAGCGCTCCGCAATATCGTCAAGCAACAACATGATGCAGGGTATAATATCGGACTTGATGTCGAGGCAAAAAATAGCCATGCCCTTCGGTTATATGAAAATATTGGATTCGTGAGTGTTCAAGCACAAGATTATTATTTGTGGAATTAACATAGCCTCCCCTGTTCACTTGGGGAGGCTATCCTATGTTCAATTCATCTTACTTATGTTTCCGTAATATTAACATGAGGATTGTTATCAATGTAAATGCAATAAACGCTAAAAATGGAATCGTCACTAAACCAAACCAGTTAATATATTGTCCTGAACACGGTACTCCACTCGTACAGGTGCCGAATTCATGCAAGGAAGGCAACTTTTGCAATGCATAATGATAGCTGGAAACAACCATGCCGATGATTGACATTGGAAGAACGTACTTATAAATTTCTCGGTCATTGCGATAAAATGCGAGACCTAAGAAAAGAACCAGAGGGTACATTAAAATACGCTGATACCAGCATAATGTGCATGGCACAAAGCCCATTCGCTCACTAAAGAACAAACTTCCTACCATCGCAATAATCGACGTCAACCAGGCAAATAGCAACGACTTACTGACCACTAGCAGCTGACTCTTCCGCCATTTTTATAAAATCATTTATCGTACTGCCATTAAATTGCTTGCCGCCTATAAAGATTGTCGGTGTTGATGATACACCCAAGCCATTAGCCGTCCTCATATCCTTCTCCCAAGCTTCTTTGCCCTTACTTTCCCCGAAAGCTACCATCACTTTACTCGTTTCCTCTTCACTTGCAACTTTCGCCAGCATTTCTTCCAAGGTAGCATCGTTAAATAAAGTCGGTTGTCCTGATTCTGTTGTTTGATTGGCAAACAATAAGTTATGGAATTCCCAAAACTTATCATTGCCCAGTTCTTTGTAGACCGTTTCCGCAAACTGTGCCGCTGTCGTTGAATCCGGGGCAATAAAGGAGAAATTCATAAAGTAAAACTTCGCTTTTCCTGTTTTAACTAACTCCTCATAAATAATCGGAAAAAGTCTATCATTAAAATCTTTACAGCTTGGGCATTTGTAGTCACCGAACTCAACAATTTCTACCGGAGCCGAGGCTTCCCCTAAAAATGGCTGCCCTTCATAGTCAATAACGACTGACTTTTCATTCACATTCGTTAACATAACAATTCCAATGATACAAACAGCAACTAGACCTATAATCCAAAATATCCTCTTGTTCATAGTAGAACACTCCTAATTCAAACTACATAACGTAGTGTAATGGGCCGAAAAATTTACGCCAATGCTAAGGCGTAAATAAATAATGTACAAATGACGCTAAAAATCGTTAACGATAGGATCGTGGTCTTCATCGGAAGCTTCCAATCAATTTCTTGTAATGGATCCAAAATATAGTCAATCCGATAATTGACAGACGTATCTGCAAATGATGCATAAGCAAACGGCATTTTTTCTTGTTTGCTCACTTTTAGCATCTTTAACAGTGCACTACCTAAGTTGACAGAAGTCTGTTGTTTTTCGATTGCATATTCATCCGCCAGCAATTCCTTCACAATTCTATATTTTTGATTACACCACTTTAGAATCGGAATATACCACATTGTGGACGAACAAAGAGTCATCAAAAAGATGTTAAGTGGATCACGATGTTCTTTATGATACATCTCATGTGAAATGACAGCCTTTAATTCATCCGCTGTTAATAGACTCATCAAACCTGTCGATAAGACAATTTGAGGCCGTATAAATCCCATCGTAATTGCCAGTGGTGTAGGATGCGAGATGACCATAAATGCATCTTGCCCTTCTCCATACGTTCGATTCATATCGATTGTAAGCCTATTTTCTCTGTATTGCTCAAATCGTTTTTGCATACGAACAGCATGATAGAATTGTGATGCTATTTTCCACAGTGTAAAAAACAAGGTATAAATGACGAGTACATCAAGTACATAATCAAGCGAGGACAACCCTATCGCTTTCAGCCAACTATGACAGACGGCAACAAGGTTATACCGTACGTTCCAGCCAGCTATCATTGCGATGAAGTACAAACCCATTTGCAGAAAAATAGTTCCCGAAATGATAAGTGACACGATGAGCATGATAGATGATTGACGTTTGAACATAGGCTACATGTCCTTTTTCAATTCTTTAATTTTCGCCTCAAGTTTAGCGACAAGATCATCATCTACATCTTCCAGAGCATCTAACATATGACTGACGACAACACTTCCGAACTCGTCCATCAGCTCATTGGTCATTTCCTTTGATTGCGTATTCAAAAACTCATCTCGCGAAAGAATCGGTCTATACATAGATGATCTCCCCGCTGCCCTCTTTTGAAGAATGCCCTTATCGACTAATCGATTCATAACCGTCATGACTGTGTTGAAATTCGTTAATTTTTCCTGTTCAAGCACTTGTTGGACATTTTTAATGGTCATTTCTACATCGTTCCATAAAACGTCCATAATTTTCGCTTCAAGCGGTCCGAAAAAACGATTCAGCCCACTTTCATTCATTTTGAATTTACGGATTTTCATGACTTGCTCACCTCACACTACTCATTGTAGTTTGATAGTGTTATCTCGTCAAGAATTGTTAATTACAAATAGTTCAATTAACAAATTTGTAACATCTTCTAGCTGAAGTTTAACTGAAAGACTGTTACACTACGTCAAGTAGTCTATTTAAAAAGGAGAACTATACAATGAAAAACAAACGAATCATTATTGGCATTGTCGTTTCAGTGGTTTTAGTCATTTCACTTATTGCCCTGCTGACTAATAAAAACTCAGCTTATGAAACATATGATACGGACACCCTACCTCGAGTAGGAGAAGTATATCTAGTCGTCTCTGATCTTGAGCGTTCTGTTAAATTTTATCAGCATATGATTGGGTTTGATATTTTAACGCAAGAGGCGAACAAAGTGACATTAACGGCTGATGGATTCACTCCTCTACTCCTATTAGAAGAAGTGAATAATTCCGTGGAAAGGCCCCCTGGAACAACGGGTCTCTATCATTTTGCAATTCTGTTTCCGGATCGGCCAAGTTTAGCCAATGCACTCCTCCATTTAGCCGAAAACGAATATCCTGTCCAAGGTGCAGCCAACCATCAATATAGCGATGCCCTCTATCTTGCAGACCCGGATAATAACGGGATTGAACTTTATGTGGACTATCCATCTGAAAAGTGGGAACGTGATGCCGACGGCGGCTATGTAGGTGGATCATATCCAATTGATATTGAGGGATTGGTTAATGAGGCGAACCCTCCTTGGACAGGCCTACCGGACCGCACACGGATTGGGCATATGCATTTGCAAGTTGCTGAACTTGAACAGGTCGAGCAATTTTACGTAGACGGTTTAGGATTTACTATTACGAGTAATGACAATGGCAGCTTGTTTATCTCAAAAGACAATTATCATCATCATATCGCGTTGAATATATGGTCGGGCATTGGCATACCTTCACCACCAGAAAACGCAAGAGGCTTGAAGAAGTTTATAATCTTTTTCACCCAGCAAGAGATGGATGAAGCGGAAGCTCAACTCAAACATCTGGATATCCCCTTCGATACCAGCAATGGAACACTTTCTGTTGTAGACCCTTCTGGCAATGCTATTGAAATTAGAACAAGATAAAAAACTTTCTGCCATTCGATTAAAACTGTTATGATATGCTTATATATTTTCCGTCACGGGCATCTTACTAGTGGAGGGATCGCATGCATACATCAAAACATCAAGCCATTTGCACAATTACATATCATCTAGTCGAACGTATTGCTGGTTGGTATGATCAAACAACAAATCGTACCGCTCACTACATTCATCTATATGCCGATTCAATTTCAACCACCAAAAACAGCTTCAAATTAGAGCATGTATTGGATATGTCCTATAAGCCTTTTTCTGGCGGGGCTGGATTGTTTTATTTGCATACAAACCAAGGTGTATTTATGTTTGAGATAGATACCGACCCGACTTCTTTCATTCAAGCATATAGAAAGTTACGGCAATGATTTCCTTTTTCAATGTGTTTAAAATCGAGTCTTTATTGGCAATGATAACATGGACAAATAAACGGGAGGGAATTTTCATTGCCAATCAAACGAACTGTAGAAAATGGGCTACAAGCAAAGAAAGAAATTGATGATTTAGTCACGAAAGGGTATACGCATGATGATATCTACGTGTTTGCACATGATAAAAAAAGAGGCAATCATATTAACGATGCCCTCGACACAGAAACAGTTAGCATGAAAGACCAGGGGTTCCTCAAAAGCATGAAAAACATGTTCACTTCTCGCGGTGATGAATTGCGGAGTAAAATGGAAGCCGCAGGTCTATCGAAGGAAGAAGCTGCAGCTGCTGAAGAAGAGCTCGATCAAGGTAAACTCATCATTATTGCTAAAAAATAACCAATCCCATTCGTCTCCCCCCGGCGAATGGGATTTTCATTGTTTCGTCTTTTTGGCAATACAATGCATTCAGTGGCGCAATCTACCCTTCTTTCGGTATGATAGTATTGAAAGAAGGTGCAGTTTATGGATAACAAATTATGGAAGATTGGTTTTTTTACAGGACTAACGTCTTTCGTTCTTCTCATACTTGGCGTACGTACTGTTTTGGGACAAGAGCTTGAATGGAGAAATTATTTAGCGTTCGCTATATTCGGATTAATTGTAGGCGTTTTTTCTACCCTTTTGCTATTCTACAAATTGAACATTGCTTTTCGAATTTTCATCATTGCTGTCGCAATTGGATTCGTAGAGCTTTTCCGTAATTTCTTGATGAATAAAGATGGCTTTGGTGACCTGGCAGGCATTTTGTCTTTATTCATCATCACTTCATTCGGATTAGGCATCGCCTTCATGGTCCAAGCTGTTGTGATTCTCACGCGAAAAAATAAATAACAAAAAACGCATCCGTATGAACCTTTGGATGCGTTTTTGTTATTCATCGAATCAAACCACTTTTTCTTTCTTAATCTGCTTACTGCGTAACTGTCCACATGCTGCGTCAATGTCTGTCCCTTGTTCGAGGCGGACACCGCCATTTATGCCTTTTTTACGAAGTGCTTTGTAAAATGCATCAATCGCTTCTGGTGTACTACGGCGATATTGGTCATGTTCGTCAACTGGATTGTACGGAATCAAGTTGACGTAAGATAGATGGCGTTTATTTTCAAGTAGTTTTCCTAATTGCTGCGCCTCTACCACATGGTCATTAACGTCTTGTAGCATGATATATTCAAACGTAATTCGACGGTTTGTCGTTTCCAAGTAATAATCGATGGAATCCATCAATGATTCGATCGGGAATGCTTTGTTAATTTTCATAATACGTGTACGCAAATCATTATTTGGCGCATGCAAAGAAACGGCCAAGTTAACTTGGATATTTTCATTAGCAAATTCTCTAATTTTATGTGGATTTCCACTTGTCGATACCGTAATATGGCGCGCACCGATTGCTAGTCCTTTTTGGTCATTAACGACACGAAGGAAATCCATCAAGTTCTTGTAATTGTCGAATGGTTCGCCAATGCCCATGACCACAATATGACTGACGCGATCCTCTTGCTCTTTTGCATCAAGATGGAACTGTACTTTCATAATTTGTTCCACGATTTCGCCCGCATTTAAATCGCGGCTCTTTTTCAATAATCCACTAGCACAGAAGCTACAGCCAATATTACAGCCGACTTGTGTTGTCACACAAACAGAGTGACCATAAGGGAATCTCATCAGTACCGTCTCAATGAGATTGCCATCCTGCATTTTAAATAGGAACTTAATCGTTCCATCCGCCGACTCTTGCTTCACTGATAGCTCCAATGTTTGAATTGCAAAATTGTCTTCCAACAATTGAATACATTCTTTATTAACGTTTGTCATTTCCTCAAAACTTGTGACACGCTTTTTGTACAACCAATCCCAAACTTGAGATGCCCGGAATTTTTTATGTCCTCGCTCTAATAACCATTCTGTCAGTTGTTCCATCGTTAATCCATATATAGAATTTTTCATAAATACTCCTCTTTTCAAAAAATGCAATTCTCATATTATACTACAGGAAATGGCGAATTGGAACAACTAATTTCATTCATACAAAATAACGTCCTATTATCCGCGTTCCTCTAGCCACAAAGTTAAGCTGTTTATTTATTTCTCAAATGGCCATAAAAAAATAAGAATAACCCGTTATTTCTTAGGTTATCCTTATTTACTTTACTACTTGCTTGCACCATCAATTGACACTATTTTTTGTTTCTTTTTCCTGCTTGATCTTTACCGCAACTGTTACGATATTTAAAAAACACAATACAGTGAAAAAGATTCCAAAACCAATTTGACCTTTTTCAAACCTAGTAAATGCGAAATAAGCCATGAATAATATAAGTGCAAGATCGATATATTTTGATTTCAACATCATCAAGTCCCCCTTCCGCTTGTCTTTGTTTATACAAGTATAACAGCTTCCTACAATTTATCATTCTATTATATATTGATCTTAATGATTCTATATTTTCCAGCCAAAGCGCCTTACCTGGGTAAGCGTTGTGAGTAGGGTTCTTACTTTCAACATATATCGTAATGAAAAAGTTTATTCATACTAAAGCAAATACAAATTCAATTATGTACTTGCTTTTTCATTATTCAATCATGTAAAGTTTACTCAACTATCAATAGTACCTAAAAGTTCACGTAACTACTTAGAATGGTGGGCACACAATGAGAAAAAAAACCGATCTGATTCCACGTTTTGAAAGCCACCTGGAATCACAAGCATCTGAAAAACTAAGAAAAGAAGCCTTCGACTACATTGCTAGAGGAGCTGGTGTGGAGGCAACCATGCAAGAAAACCTCCATGCTTTCGACAAGTGGAAAATTCGTCCACGCGTATTACGTGATGTATCCAAGATCGATTTTTCCGTTTCCCTTTTTGATCAATTAATACAAACGCCGCTGCTTCTTGCTCCAATTGGTGTGCAACGTATTGTCCATCCCGATGGTGAACTTGCCACAGCAAAAGTTGCTGGGACTTTTGCAATCCCCTACGTCGTAAGTAGTGCAGCATCGTATTCCATGGAAGAAATTGCACAGGTACTCGACAACAACACGCGGTGGTTTCAGCTTTACTGCTCTCTTGAGGACTCCGTTACAGAAAGTCTTATTAAACGTGCGGAAGCGAGCGGTTACAGTGCCATCGTCGTTACAGTCGACACCCCTGTACTCGGTGTTCGCAAAGCGGATCAACACAATAATTACTCGCCTCTTTTCGAAGGTAATGGCTGCGGCAACTATATTTCTGATCCTGCATTTTGTCAGTTGCTAGAAAAGTCACCTTCTGAAGATCAAAAAGCAGCTTTCCAGAAACAAATTGATATCATCGATAGACCAGGACTCCATTGGGATGAATTACAAAAAATACGTTCTTATACAAAATTGCCGATTTTACTAAAAGGTATTTTACATCCAGATGATGCACAGCTTGCCCTTGAACATGGAATCGACGGAATTATCGTTTCCAATCATGGCGGACGACAATTGGATCACTGCATCTCATCATTGGATGCACTTCCTGACATTTGCCACGTTGTAAAGGGACGCATTCCGGTCTTACTAGATAGTGGCATCCGTAGTGGGGTCGATGTTTTTAAAGCACTAGCGCTTGGTGCTGATGCAATCTTACTTGGTCGCCCCTATATTTATGGATTAGCTGTAGACGGAGAAGCAGGTGTACAGCAAGTAATCGAAGAGATTCTTCATGAGTTGGAAGTATCTATGGCACTTGCTGGTGCACGCACTATTCATGAAATTAATGAGCAGTTACTTATAAAAGTATAAAAAAATGGTAAGCCCTTCAACCCATGAAGTGGCTTACCATTTTTATTTGTTCACAATCTTTTCCAACGCTACAACCAACCGTTCCATTTGCTCATCTGTCCCAATGGTCATCCGTAAATAATTGTCAATGCCCGGCTTGTTAAAATATCTGACGAGGATACCTTCTTGTTTTAATTCATTGTATAATAACTCCGCCGAAAATTTTTCATGACGAGCAAATACAAAGTTTGCTTGCGAAGGGAGGACAATGAATCCAAGTTGTGCTAATTCTGTAGTTGTATTCTCGCGCGTTGCAATGATTTTTGCTGTACTCCCCTTAAAATAGGCTTCATCCTCAAATGCCGCTTTGGCTCCGACCAATGCCAACCGATCCAATGTATAGGAGTTAAATGAATCTTTAATACGAATTAACGCATCTATCAACGAAGCATTACCCATTGCAAAACCAACACGTAATCCCGCCAATGAACGTGATTTCGATGTCGTCTGAACGACCAGTAAATTATCATACTTCTGGATCAGTTCAGCCGCAGACTTCGTTGCAAAATCAATATAAGCCTCATCAATGATGACAACTTGATGAGGATTATTTTTCACAATCTCTTCAATCGAATCCAGTTCCGCGTAAAGACTCGTCGGTGCGTTCGGATTTGGTAAAATGACGCCACCTTCCGACTGAAAGAACTTATCGATTTGCAATGTAAAATCCTTATTTAACGCAACTTCCTCGTAAGGAATATCAAATAGCTTTGCATACACCGGATAAAAACTGTATGTAACTTCTGGAAAACGGATAGGTTGACCAGGTTCAAAAAACGCCATAAAGGAAAATGCCAATACTTCGTCTGATCCATTGCCAACGAACACTTCGTCAGCAGTGAGTCCATACCGCTGACCAACCGTTGCACGCAAATCATCTGCAGTCGGAGATGGATACAATTGAAGATTACGCTCCATCTCTCCATGAATGGCCTCCAGCACTTTCGGACTTGGCGGATATGGGTTTTCATTCGTATTGAGCTTCACAATCTCCTGTTGATTTACTTGTTCACCTGGTACATATGGCTCCGCCCGTTTCACCATGCTACTCCAAAATTTACTCATCGCGCAGCACTTCACGATTCGGTCGTCTTTTTCGCAATTCATTTTTGACATCTTCCACCGTTACACCGAGTTCTTCCATTAGCACAAGCGAGTGATATGTCAAATCCGCTAGTTCACTCGTCACCTCTGCTTTATCACGATTTTTCGCGCCAATGACAACCTCAGTTGTTTCTTCCCCGACTTTTTTCAGGATTTTATCTAACCCTTCGCGGAATAGATACGTCGTGTACGAGCCTTCTACTGGATTTTGATGACGTTCTTTAATTTCATCGACTACTTCCTGCACGACTTCTCGGTGAGAGATTGTTTGTTCAAACGCTTTCTTATGGAAGCAAGTCTCTTCACCTGTATGACAAGCTGGACCTTGCGGTGTAACTTGTACTAAAATCGCATCCTGGTCACAATCGAATAGTAAACGTTGGACTTGCTGGCGATTGCCAGACGTTGCTCCTTTATTCCACAACTCTTGTCTAGAGCGGCTGTAAAACCATGTTTCTTTCGTATCAATCGTTTTTTGCAATGCTTCTTCGTTCATATAAGCAAGCATCAGAACCTTTCCTGTCCGATCATCTTGCACGATGGCAGGAATTAGGCCGTTATTATCAAATGTCAATTTGTCGATTTCGATTGTCATAGTTAGTCATTCCCAACAGATGTATTTTGTTCAGCTAAGTAGTTTTTTAATTCACCAATGTGAATGTCTTCAAAATGGAAAACCGATGCTGCAAGCGCTGCGTCAGCTTTTCCTTCTGTTAATACGGTACGGAAGTGCTCAGGCTTACCTGCACCACCGCTGGCAATGACAGGAATCGTGACGGCCTCTGCAATTGTGCGTGTCAATTCGAGGTTATAACCATCTTTAACGCCGTCCTCTCCAATACTGTTGACGACTAATTCGCCGGCACCTAGTCTTTCGCCTTCAATCGCCCATTCTATGGCGTCCATCCCCGTATCTTCCATGCCACCCTTGGCAAATACCGACCATTTACCAGGCCCCACTTCGTTGACATCCATCGACAAGATAATGCGTCCAGAGCCAAACTTTTTCGCCGCCTCTTCAATTAAAGATGGATTCGTCAGCGCCGCGCTGTTGATAGACACTTTATCGCCACCTGCATCAAAAACCTTTTGGATATCTTCAATCGTCCGGATACCACCACCGACGATAAATGGAATCGGCACTTCATTCGCAATTTCGGCAATCAAATCAAGAAACATGGCACGGTTATTCGTTGAGGCAGCAATATCGTAAAATACCAGTTCGTCTGCACCATCAGCCACATATTTTCTAGCCAATGTGAGTGGATCTGCAACTTCTTTCACCTCAAGAAACTTCTTCCCTTTTACAACCTTGCCGTTATCAAAATCTAAGCATGGAATAATTCGATTACTTGCCATCGTTGTCGTCCTCCAATAGTTTAACTAAGGATAATTTCCCTTCATATAACGCTTTGCCGATAATTGCGCCGTACATATTTAATTCGCGTAATTTTGCGATATCTTGCTCTGTAGAAACGCCACCTGATGCGATAATATCAATGCTCGATGCATTATTCATCATGTCTAGTTCAACTAAATTAGGACCTTGTAGCATGCCGTCTTTCAAAATATCGGTATAGACAACCGTTTTCACGCCAATTTCTACTAGCTGTTGCAGCAGGTCAACCGCTTTGACATCACTCAACTCTGTCCAACCATCTGTCGCCACAAAGCCGCCCCTTGCATCGATAGACACCGCAATTTTGTCACCGTACTTGTCAACGGCTTCTTTTAGAAATTGCTGATTTTGGATGGCGGCTGTTCCGATAATCACTCGACTGACGCCTGATGCAATATGTGCATCGACGATTTCCATATTCCGAATGCCTCCACCGACTTGCACAGGGACAGATACACTCGCAGCAATCGCTCGAATCGCTTCTTTGTTCGATGAATTACCCGTTTTTGCTCCGTCCAAATCCACAACATGAATGTAAGCAGCGCCTTGCTGTTCCCACTCTTTCGCCATCGCAGTTGGTGAATCGTTGTAAATAATTTCTTGATCGTAATCCCCTTGAATTAATCGAACACATTTCCCATCTCGAATATCGATGGCTGGAAATAAAATCATGTTGGTACCCCCTTTTATAGTGCTTATATAAATATTTCCTTCAAATCCGCTACGGTGCTGGGGGATGCCCTCCCGCCATAAGCCAGTTGCTCCTTTGCATTTTCTGTATAATTTCTGCAAAGAGCACAGAAATTATACAAACCGAACTCTCCGTTGTTCGGTTGGCTGCCCCCGTTAAGGCACCTGCGCTTAGTTTCCTACTACATTCAAGCAGCACAAGCAAAAGATAAACCTTAAAGCATTCCCTTTGTAGATGGTACACCTTTTACATCCGGATTAATCGTACTCGCTACCCGCAACGCTCTGCCGAAGCCTTTGAAAATCGATTCGATAATATGGTGTGTGTTTTTGCCATATTGTAAATTGATGTGTAAGTTGATTTTTGCATTATTGGTAAAAGCTAAGAAGAATTCTTCCACGAGTTCCGTATCGAAATCACCGACTTTGTCCTTCATGCCTTCAACATTGAAGACGAGAAACGAACGGCCACTAATATCGAGAGACACTGTAGAAAGTGCTTCATCCATTGGTGTTGACACTGTCGCATAGCGCTCAATGCCTTCTTTCGTACCAATGCTGTCATAAAACGCTTGTCCTAATACGATGCCGATGTCTTCAACCGAGTGGTGCTGATCCACTTCTGTATCCCCATCACAATCTACTTTTAAATCAAATCGTCCATGCTTTGTGAATAATGTCAGCATATGATCGAAAAACCCTACACCTGTCTGAATATCTGTTTCCCCACTACCGTCAATGGCGAAGTCTAGCTTAATCTTCGTTTCTGCCGTTTGCCTTGAAATCGATTTACTACGCATTGTATTCCGCCTTTCTTACTTGAATCGAATTTGCATGAGCCGTTAAGCCCTCTGCATTCGCAATCGTGATAATATCATCCGCAACGTCTTGCAACGCTTGCGCTGTATAATGGATAATACTTGATTTTTTCATAAAATCATACACGCCTAGTGGCGAAGAAAATGCCGATGTGCCACTTGTTGGCAACGTGTGATTAGGTCCTGCCATATAATCGCCTAATGCCTCTGGTGAATAGTTTCCTAAAAAGATGGCTCCCGCATTATGAATGAAGGTCAATTGCTCCATCGGATTTTCCACCATGAGCTGTAAATGCTCCGGCGCCAGCTCATTGACGAAGTTATATGCTTCATCCAGCGAATCGACGAGCACGATACGGCCGTTATCCATGATTGACGCTTCAATGATGTCCTTACGATCCGCACACGCCATTTGCTCGGCCACTTGTTGTTGTAGGGCTTCAGCAAACGCTGCGCTCGTCGTCACACAAATCGCTGTCGCACGCTCGTCATGCTCCGCTTGTGATAGTAAATCAGCAGCGACATACTCTGCTACCGCTGTATCATCCGCTACAACACAAATTTCGCTTGGACCCGCAATCATATCAATCGCGACATCCCCAAACACCCATTTTTTCGCACGTGCCACATAGGCATTTCCCGGTCCTGTAATCTTCACTACTTTTTCTACCGTTTCCGTACCATAGGCTAACGCCGCAATTGCTTGTGCACCGCCTATTTTATAGACAACATCGACACCTGCTTCCCGTGCTGCCACGAGAACATGTGGATTCACTTTTCCGTCTCGCTGCGGTGGCGTCACCATCGCAATTTTTCCAACACCTGCAATTTTCGCTGGTAGAGCATTCATCAGAACTGTAGATGGATACGCCGCTTTTCCGCCTGGCACGTAAATGCCTACACTCTCAAGAGGTGTCACTTTCTGCCCAAGCACAATCCCTTTGTCTTGATTAATAAACCAGGATTTTTCTTTCTGCTCTTCATGAAATACTGAAATATTGTTCTTCGCTTTCCGTAATGCACGCAGAAACTCTTCCGTAATAAGCGTCTGTGCTTCCTCAAACTCTTCGTCCGTCACAATAAGCCGCTCCAATCGCACACCGTCGAATTGCTCGGTATAGCTTAGCAATGCCTCATCTCCACTTTCACGAACTGTTCCGATTATTTCAAGCACAGTTTTATCAAAATCGAGGTCGTTATGTTGCACAGCATTCGCCTGGCTGTTTTCATCATTATATTGCGCCACAGTTACAATTCGCATGAACCCATCACTCCAATGCCACTTTTAAGTCTGAGATGAACTGCTGAATCTGAGTCGTTTTCGTTGCGTAACTCGCCTTATTGACAATCAATCGTGCACTGACATCGGCAATTTCCTCTAAAACGACTAAACCATTTTCCTTTAATGTTGCACCCGATTCTACAATATCAACGATGACGTCCGACATACCTATGAGAGGAGCCAATTCAACGGAACCATTCAATTTAATCGTTTCAACACGAATACCCTTACCTTCAAAATACTCTTTGGCGACAGATGGATATTTCGACGCGACCGTCAATGAAGTACTACTTGAAAACTCTTTATCTGGAAATCCAGCGACTGCCAGCTGGCATTTACCAATGCCTAGATCCAAAAGCTCATAGACATCTACAGGATCTTCCATAATCGTATCCTTCCCTACAATGCCAATATCCGCTGCCCCTTTTTCTACGTAAATGGGTACATCTACAGCCTTTACAAAAATAAGCTTCACTTTGTCAGCATCATCATAGATGACTAGTTTTCTACTGGCATCATGAAATTCAGAAAATCGGATACCTGCCTTGTCCAAAAATCCGAATGCCTGATCAGCAGTGCGACCTTTCGCCATCGCAACGGTAAGATGTGTCATTGTGTAGCCCCCTTTACCCCTACAAGTAAACCCAAAACCTCTTTCAAATCTAAAAATGGAATGGTTTTTTCTTTATAATTCAGTCGATTGCCCTCTTTTTCAAGTTGAATGGTATACACACTTTGCTGACGATTCACTTGTTTCTTTTGCATCGGAAATGATAACACGCTATAGTTTCTCTCTCGCAATTCATTCGCAATCCCAATAGCCTGCTCTAACCGCGTATCGTCATAAATGATGTTGACATCAATTGGAAAACGGGAACTAACTTCTCTACTTTCCTTCGCCTTCACCAATGATTCAATTTCACATGCAAAGCCAATTGCCGGCAATGTTGCACCAAACTCGTCACCTAGTTGGTCATAACGCCCACCCATTAACACTGGCTTACCGAACTTCTCAACATAGCCTTGAAAAATAACACCTGAGTAATAGCCCATATGGTTGATTAACCCTAAATCACTGACGATATACTGCTCCAACCCATACATTTTCAATATGTGATAAACATCCATTAAGTAATCGAGTGTATCTTGCATTTTCGGTGTCAAAGCAATCCCTTGTGCGCGTTCACTCACTTCCTCTGGGTTACCATAGAGGAATGGAATTCGCTCAATGGCATCCCGCACTCCCTCATCAATGTTTAGTCGTTGAAGGAATGGACCAATTTCCACAACATTTTTCGCTTGAATGAGTATTTTCAACTGCTTAATTTGTTGTGCTGTCAAGGGCAGATCCTGCACCAGCTCATTGAAAAATGCCGCATGACCAATCTCGATTTTAATATCCATGAAGCCTAAATCCTTCATCGTATGACAAGCAAGTGCAATGACCTCTGCATCCGCCTCTGCTGAGCTTTGGCAAAAGTATTCAACACCAGCCTGTGTACTTTCAATACTATCATTACGATCCCCAGGCTGACGAAACACTTCTTGAACATAGAAGTAACGCAGCTCATCTGCTAGATTAGGATAATTCTCCGCCAATTCTCGCGTAATTGGAATCGTCACATCTGGCCGCAATACCAACACTTGCCCCGTATAATCAATAACCTTAATCATTTCATTTTGATTAATTGAACTTTTCACTTTAGAATATAAATCATATTGCTCGAAGGCCGATGTTTTAATTCGTTTATAGCCATACGTTGTAAAACGTTTATTAATGGTCTTAATGATTCGTTCTACTTTTTCATTGTCTACTAATATACGTTCGGGATACACTTCATTTCTAACCAATTCCAACACCTCTACTTTATCACTTTACTACACTAAAGTTATTTAGTACTATAAGGGTATACAGACAAAATGTCAACAAGAGGAGATGAGTTTTTTATGTTTGATTATCATCTACACAGTTCTTTTTCTGCTGATTGCCCCATTCCAATGGAAGAAATGATTAAAGGCGCCATCAAAAAAGGACTTACAGAAATTTGTTTCACGGAGCATATCGACTATGACTATCCATACGAAGATTTCATTTTTGATTTCGATAAACAGCAATACGCCAATAAAATCAATGACATGCAACAACAATTCGAAGGCCGTATCCGCATTAAAAAAGGCGTTGAAGTCGGTGTACAGCCCCATGTTTTAGACCAGTACAAAGAATTAATGGACAATGAGACATTCGATTTCATCATCTGCTCCATGCATACCGTCGAGAAAAAAGGTTTACATTTTGGTGAGTTTTTTGAAAATAAAACCCTTGAAAAATCATATGGGATTTATTATGGCGAGTTATTGTACTGCGTACAAAACTACAAACAATTTAACATTCTCGGACATGCTGACCTTGTCAAACGTTATACGAAACAACATTGCGATAATCCTTTTCACGATGAACTACGTGAGATTTTCAACGTCATCATTCCCGAGGGGAAAGGCATTGAGTTGAATACGTCAGGTGTTCGTTATGGATTAACGAACGGAATGCCAAGTGACGATATTTTAAAGCTTTACAAGCAAAGTGGTGGTGAAATTATTACACTCGGTTCAGATGCGCATAAACCAGACGATATCGCCTTCCAATTCCGCGAGTCGTTACAATTGCTACAATCGATTGGATTCGACTATATTACAACATTTGACGAGCAACAACCGGAATTTCATGCGATTTCGCGTTTATTATGATATCAATTAAGCCTCGGCGTAATTGCATCCAGATAAAAAAATGGTCTCACCTTCTATTGACTGAAGGTCGAGACCATTTTTCACATGCTATTAATTCGCTTGGCTCAAAGCCATGAAGTTAACAAACATTTTTGCAGCTTGTCCGCGTGTAGTTGGATTATTCGGCATAAATTTGCCTGCAGATCCACTCGCGATTTTCAATTCATAAACCATTGCGATTGCGTTAATTGTACCTGCACTATAATTTCCTATATCAGAAAACGGTGGATGTCCAGAAGCCTTATAAGATGATTCTGTCGCAAACACATATGAACGTTCAAGCATCATCGCTAGTTCTACCCGTGTCACTGCTGCATTCGGTCTAAAATTACCCCCACTTCCGAGTATGATACCGTATTTATATGCTGCATTGATCTCAGCTTTCGTTTGATTAGAGAAGTTAGCAATATCGCCAAATGGAGCTGCTTGATCTGTTTTCATGCCTAGCGCACGTACAATGATTGAAGCCGCTTGTGATCGAGTTAAGTTTTCATTTGGCTTAAATGTGCCATCCTTGTATCCACTAACGATTCCCGCTGCCGCTGCTTGCTCAATATAAGCTTTCAAATTTGTCCCTGCAATATCCGAGAACAGTGCTGGCGTCGGCTTCGGAGTTGGTGTTCCCGCTGAACCTTTCGTCTTCACAGTGGTAGTAGGATTAAAAATACTCTTATTTCCTGCTTTATCAATTGCTATCACGGAAAAAGTATATGCTGTACCTTCCGCAAGTTTTTCAACTTTAAAAGAAGTGGCATCCCCATTAACTGTCGCCAGTTTTTCTTTCCCATTAAACAATTCATAACTTACAATCCCTACATTATCAACAGCTGCTTGCCAGTTTAGATTTACTGAGTTCCCTTCAATAGCTGTGGCTGATAGTGCATTCGCCGAAACCCAAGGATAAGTCTTCTCCATACTTGACCAAAATTGCTCCGTTACCTTCTTATAACCTGCTTCACTCAAATGAATATCTTCTGGATTTGGAAGGTATGTCTTATAATCTGCCGCAATTTGATCGCCCGTTGCTACTAAAACAGCTTGTGTGCCTACTATCCCAGTTGCAATGGCTTGATTCAACGCATCTTGCATTTTCTTAAGTTCTGGTTGCATTACCGCTGGCATATAAGGGAACGAGTTGTAATAACCCATGACATAGACCTGCGCCTTAGGATTCAATTGGTTAATTTGTGCCATCAGCATTTTGTAGTTTATACCGACTTGCTGAAGTGCTTGTAATAACGCATGCTGATCTACTGAAGCCATTCCAGTAGCGGGATCTTTTTGTAGTAAAGGTATAATATCATTCGCCCCGACACTTATCGTAATTAGTTCAGCATCTTTAATAGATTGTTGAAGCTGTGCTGTCTTTTCTGCGTAACCAACCCCATAAATGTCCTTTGTCACATTCTTTTGAATATCGTTCAACACATCTGTCGTTTTATATCCCGGTGCCGAGAAACCTTTGTTAAAGGACTTCAATACCCCATTGCTATGAAGAAGTTCCGCAAGATAATCCGCATAGCCTTTTCCTAACTCCTTATTCGGGGTAACACCAGCTGCCAATGAATCGCCTATAGCTAGATAATCGATTGGTGCTGCCCAAGTAGGTGAGCTCGTATCTAATTCATCCGCTGAAAAATGATACGGTACTACCATCATTTGGAACATGAGTGCAACTACAAAAAGAAATCGAAATTTGAACTTTTTCATCACATTGTTTACCTCCTATTTCCGATTTTGTGAATCTTCCTTCTTACTCATTGACCTGGTTTTCGACATCCCTCCTCTGCAGCGAGATTAATATGACTATTCACACTTATTCGACATAGATTAATAGTTTTCCTTCATAAATTTTATATACATAAAAAAACACATCGACATTGGGCGTCGATGTGTTTTTATTTAAAATTATAATTCTTCTCCGTTACTTTCAATCACTTTTTTATACCAGTCGAAGGAATCCTTACGAGTTCTTTCTAACGTACCATTGCCTTCATCATCTTTGTCTACATAAACAAAGCCGTAGCGTTTTGACATTTCACTCGTTGACATGGATACTAAATCGATTGGCGCCCAAGATAAGTACCCCATTAAATCAACGCCATCACCAACTGCTTCCTTCATCTGTTCAACATGCTTTCTTAAATAATCAATTCGGTAATCATCATGAATTGAACCGTCTTCCTCCACTTTATCATAAGCACCTAAACCATTTTCTACAATAAAGATCGGTAATTGATAACGGTCATACATCTCATTTAATGCAATCCGCAAACCAATTGGATCGATTTGCCATCCCCAGTCTGAAGCTTCTAAGTAAGGGTTTTTCAAACTATTCATTAGATTTCCTTCTGTTACTTCTCCCTCTGGTGAAGCAGAAGATAACATAGACATATAATAGCTCATTGAAATATAATCTACTGGATATTGTTTAATGATGTCATCATCGCCAGCTTCTTTGATAATCTGAATATTGTTTTCAGCAAAGTAACGGTTCAAATATTCTGGATAAACACCACGAGCATGTACATCTGTATAGAATAGATTATTTTGATTATCTTGTTGTGCTTTTAATACATCCACAGGATTTGGTGTGTTTGGATAGTGACTCATTCTCGCAAGCATACAACCCATTTGTCCACCGGGAATAATCTCATGTAACTTCTTAGTTGCAAGTGAACTCGCAAGAAATTGGTGGTGTAACCCTTGATATTTCGCTTGTACAGGGTCTTTTTCTTGGTCCGATAAAATACCACCACCTGTATAGGGACTAATCGTAATCATATTAATTTCATTAAACGTCATCCATAATTTCACTTTGTCTTTATAGCGCGTGAATACCGTTTCAGCATAACGAACAAAGTGGTCAACCGTCTCACGACCCACCCAGCCATTGTATTTTTCTGTTAAGCCATAAGGTGTCTCATAATGAGAAAGTGTCACAACTGGCTCGATATTATATTTGGCTAGCTCATCAAACACGTTATCGTAAAATTGTAATCCCGCTTCATTTGGCGTTTCATCATAACCGTTCGGGAAAATCCTTGCCCAGTGAATGGATAGACGAAAAGCAGTAAAGCCCATTTCAGCCAGCAATGCGATATCTTCTTTATAACGATGGTAAAAGTCAATGCCTTCACGCTTCGGATGACGGGCAGTTGATTCGCCACTTAGTGTTTTTCGTATTTGTTCCGTTGTAATTTCCATTGCATTATCTTTTGTTCGTTGATCTTTTGGAATATATTCTACAAAGTCAGCTGCAGATAATCCCTTTCCACCTTCATCAAATCCACCCTCAATTTGATTGGCAGCTGTTGCTCCGCCCCAATAAAAGTTCTCTGGAAATTGCGCTTTAAAATGTCCCATACTTATCTCTCCTCAATTTTTATTTTACAATGGTTAGCACCTTATGATTTAACGTAACATGCTGTGATTGTACGGGGATGACATCTAAATAATTTGCCGTATTCGTAATTATCACAGGCGTTGTTACCCTATAACCCGATTCTTGAATACCCTGAATATCAAATGTGACGAGCTTATCGCCTTTTTTAACAATAGCACCTTGTTCAACATGTGCATTGAAATGTTGTCCTTCCAGCTGAACCGTATCCAGCCCGATATGAATTAACACCTCAACCCCATCTTCACTAACTAATCCAATCGCATGTTTAGTCGGAAATAATGTGGCTACCATTCCGTCAAATGGGGCAACAACAACGCCTTCTGTTGGTTCAACAGCAACACCTTTGCCCATTACACCACTTGAAAACACTGGATCATCCACATCTTCTAACGGAATCATTTTACCTACTAATGGTGTTGCTAAATCGTATGTTTCTTTTGAATCATTGTTAGTTACTTCTATAGTTGGGCTTTCTTTTACTACCTCATTTTGTTTTTTCTTACCTGTCGTTCCAAAGATAAACGCCAAAATTGTTGCCAAAATAAAGGCTGCACCAATTCCGATACTATACCCTACTAATGGTGAAAACGCTGGAATAGTAAAGAAACCAGGAAATGCAAATGCAAATACTCTTACATCAAACGTCGCAATAATTGCGCCACCAACTGCACCCGAAATAAACAATAAGGGTAGTAGTTTTCTATACCTTAAGATTATTCCGTAAAGAATTGGCTCCGTCACTCCTGCAAATAGACCTGATAATGTCGCTGCAAAGGATAAGGAACGTAAATCTTTATCTTTAACTCTTAAATAAATACCAAATGCAATACCTATCTGTGCAAATACAGCTGCTCCAGTAATCGGACCAATCATATCCCCACCGCGTGTGAAATTATCGATCATAATGGGTACTACACCCCAATGCACGCCTAATATAACGAGGATTGGCCAAGCACTTGCAATTAAAATCCCAGTAAGAATTCTTGATACGCCAAACAAAAATGTAATTGCAGACGCAATTGCTAAACTAATATACTCCGCAAATGGACCAAAGACGAGCGCCGTTAATGGAACCATTACTAGTAAACCTACCATTGGCACAAAGAATAACTGAATTGTATCTGGTGTATATTTTTTCAAAAAACGTTCAACAGGAGCATAAATCGCCATTGCAATTAACAATGGAAAGACCGTTGATGCGTAATCCGTTGCAATCAATGGGATACTTAGAAAACTAATATCACCAGTAGCACTAAGTAATGCTGTAAAATTCGGTTCCAACAATCCTGCCGCTATCGCTCCACCAACAAATGAATTTACATTTAATTTCTTAGCGGCCGAAATCCCTATAAATATTGGAAGAAAATAGAATACTCCACCCGATGCTGCATTTAATACGGAATAGGTCGAGCCTTCCACGTCTATCCAATTTAAAATTGATAGAATCGCCAGTAATGCTTTGATCATCCCTGCCCCTGCCAACGCAGGAATTAAAGGTGAAAATGTACCGGAGATGTATTCAAAAACTTTCCCCATTGTACCGACTTTCTTTTTATTGTCTCCTTTGTCAGCTGAATCTCCAGCACTTATATTGTGATCCTTCATAATTTCCGCATAGACTTTCCCTACTTTATTTCCAATAACGACTTGGAATTGTCCGCCATTTTCTACCACTGTCAGGACATCTGGGATATTGCCCAATGCCTCTTTATCCGCCTTACTATGGTCCCCTAACTTAAATCTTAATCGTGTTGCACAATGGACAAGTGATTGAACATTGTCTTCTCCACCAACCAAGTCAATAATTTTATTCCCTAACTCTTTATTATTCATCCTTCTTCCTCCTGTTCTAACTATTTTAATGAAAGAAAAAAACCCGAAGAGAATACAAACAGACTGCTGTCTATTTATGCTTCTCCTCAGGTTTTGCCTGCCTACCAGTAACAATCCTGTACTTATCTATTCACTTTTTTCCCGATATGAAACCCGATGGATATGAATCATAAAATAAGTTAATTCTTCTTTTGTCATTTCCATCTTGTATTGCTTGTTTAAATAAGCTTGAACTTTTTCCGTGCACGCATAAGCTTTTGGATATTGACTCTTCACTTGCTCATATAATGCATCCTGGTGATCATCATTTAACTCACCCCGTAGCATTCGATAAGCAAAATAACGAAGATGAGTAATAAACCGACTATAGTTCATAGACTCTTCCTCAAAATCAATGCCATAATGATACTTTACAATCGTCGTGACATCATTAACAATGTTCGTCATTTCCATTGTCTCTTCCATTCCAGCACTATCTTGCCTTGCATTAAACAAATGAAGCGCAATTGAAGCCGTTTCATCTTCTGGTAATCTTACTTTAGTTCTAGCTTCGATCAAATCTAATGCCTTGCGTGCGACTCGATATTCCTCTTTATAAAACTTTTGTACTTCCCACATCAGTGCATTTTTAATAGACAGCCCTTCATGTAACCTTGTTAAGGCAAAGTGGATATGATCTGCTAATGATAAATAAAGAGATTCATTTAACTCTGTCTGTAATTCCTTCGTTGCTAGGTCGATAATGTCTTTTGAAAGTGACATGATTTCATATGGGATCTCGTCAAGTAGCTCAGATAACTTATTGGCAAAGCTCTCTGAAGGCATAACGAATGTCTTTTCTATTCGTTCGGTATCAATACTGTCTCCTACTTTTTTCTGGAATGACAGACCTCTTCCCATAACAACCATTTCGACTTGATTAACATCTTCTGTTAAAACGACATTGTTATTGAATACTTTTTTTATTTTCATAGGCACCACTTTTCCTTTTAAAAATTAAAAACCTGAACTAATGTAATTCATAGAAAATAAACATTTCCATAAATTAAATCAATTCAGGTTTTGCCTGCCAAACAGTAACAATCCTCTGATTACTTTCACTATAAATGATTACGCTTTCTTTTGCAATAGAAAAGTTTAAGTGGAGCTTTTCGAGCTCGAAAAAATCAGGACGCAATTACGCCAAGACGTAATTGATATGTAGTAATCCTCTCCTGTAAAAATAGAGAGGACTTATCACTTACTTCCCCAAAATAAACGTTTTCACCAGCGCAAGACGCTCACGAAAGTTCGATTTTGCTTCTACTACTTTCGGCGTTTGTGCCGCTACTACATCGGATTGCAAGTCCAGACTCCCCGCAATCTTTTGAGCTCTCGCTAAATGAAAATCACTTGAAATAATTGTGATGGAATCGACATCGGCTGGCAGTAGTTTTTTCGAAAAAAGAATATTTTCATACGTTGAAGTCGATGCATCCTCTAGCAATAGCCGGCTTTCCTCAATGCCATTGTCTGTCAAAAACTGCCGCATCGCTTCGGCTTCACTCATCGGTTCATCCGGGCCCTGCCCACCCGATAAAATCAGTGTCACATGAGGATGTTCATTGGCGTAATCTAGTGCAGCATCCAAACGATAGCGTAATGATAACGATAGGCTATCTTGTTTTACCTTCGCCCCCAGCACAATCGCATAGTCATTTGTGCCATCTGCTACTGGCTCCATGCCTGCCGTTATCCATTTCCCTGTTCTCCACCAGCAGAAAATGCCAATAGCAACAACTACCAGGCAGGCTAGTACAATTTTCCTTTGCGATATTGTCATGCCATCACCTCAACTTTCGCCATTTTCTTCTGCAATAAATCCGCATAAAATGGATCTTTACCGATTGCATAAACGCGGTCACAGACGTTCGTAATTTCGTCCATATCATGCGATGTATACATAATCATTTTCCCTTCACTTTTCGCCAAGTTATGCAAATACGTTCCAATTTCCGTTTTCGATTTAAGATCAATGCCAACCGTTGGCTCATCCAATAGTAGCAATATGGGGTCATTCAACAGGCTAATCGCCAAATTCAATTTCCTTTTCATACCACCCGACAATGACGCAATACTTTCCTTCCACTGTGTTAATTGCATATCTAAGCACAGCTGGCGACATTGTTCTTTGGACCGTCTTTTCCACGATAGCTTTTCAAAAAAAAGCATATTTTCCTCTACGGTGAATTCATCCCAAATTGAAATATCTTGCGGCACATAGCCAATCTTCCGTCGAATTCCCTTAACATCTTGTCGATAGCAAAGCCCGTCCAATTGAATATCGCCTCGTGTCGGTTGCATCACCGTCGCCAATAGTTGCAGCAATGTCGATTTACCCGCACCATTTTCTCCAACCAGTCCGACAATCTCCCCTGGTTTCATTTGAAATGATAGGTTTTCAATGACCACCTTATTCTTATACTTTTTTTGAAGTCCAGATACTTCAAGCATATGAATACCTCCCTTTCCAAAGCCATACAAGCCATAAGACTACTAACGTCATGAGCCAAACAACAGGAATCGCCTCGTCCAATAAGGCATGAACCGGACTAAGTACTTCCATCCATGGCCACTTTCGTATAAGCCCATCTAGAGGTATAATTGCCCCTCCGGTTACAGTGAGTATTAATGCAATGGCTATGCCGCTCACATAATACATGAACAATTGCCTGAATACACTAGCCGTTAAAAAGGCGAGCAAATTGATGGTGAGTCGAAAAGTGACAAGAGATATGATCACTTGGACTGTTACTTTTTCATCCCATAAACCTGCAAAAATCAGTAGCGCAAAGATGTCCACAGCAACTAACAAAAATGTATAAATCATAAACGTACCTGCTGCATATTGCCAAAATGACAACGTCGTAAAATGCCAGCGAGCTTGCATAGCCGTTCGATTTTCCTTCAATAGCCAATCAAATAAGAAAAACACGGTAATCATCGCACTGAATGCCCAGACACCCCATACAGGTATGATGCGTAATTTTTGATCTAGCACTTCACTTTCTTTATTGGCATACGAAAAACTGGACTTCAGCAATGCTTCCTTTTGCTGACGTGCGCGACTACTTTCAATGATTTCTGTGTAGTTCCATTCATCCTCGATATGTGCATCTTTGAACAATTGTTTGACAACAAATGCCGCCTTGGAACGAGCTGCATCTTGTTGCGCGAAAGACGTAATCGCTTCAACAACAGTCTGATAGGCATAAGAACGATTCGATGAGTAAGCTTCAATCAGTTGAGTGCGTCCTCCTGCAAGGATTGTGTCTGTATAACCTTCTCGAATAACAAACACGCTATCTAATTCATGCTGCTGTAGCTTGCCAAGTGCATCTTCTAGCTCTATATAATGGATATGCAACAATTCTACGCCCTCAATGTCTGCAACAAGCTGTTGCACCAATTCCGTCTGTTCCTCTACGATCAGTCCAATTGGTACCGTCATTTCTTCTTGCCACAGACCGATACTCATCACGAGCAGAACAGTCAAGACAATCGGCAAAAGCAACCAGCATACGAGGCTTTTCCATTCCTTCTGCCAACGCATCCACCGAGTAACCAGAATCGTCTTCATCGGGTCCACCTCTCTTTGGTAGCTGTTGACAGCCAAACTACTAGCATTCCAGCACCAGCTATAATCATCAGGAACGTGAAATCAGCATAATTACGTTCTTCCAGCACAATATCAATCATCCAGCTCAAGCTATCATAAGAAAAGATATATGGCACAAGCTGTTGCACGACTAGTGGAAAATAGATTGTTGGAATCACAGCACCACTTGTGAAAATCAGTACAAAAGTCCACAAGCCTTGCAAGAGCAGAGCCAGTTTCTGCGACGTAACCCATATATCTAGCACAGCAATTCCTACTACTAGTAACCAGGTATATAAAACGGTAAACAATGCAAAGCGCAAATAGTCTAACAAGTACAAGTCATAATGAACAAACTGACTAGCGATGAAAAATAAAATGGCTGCATAGACAACACTTCCACCTAGAGCAACGAGCATACGCGCAAAAACACGTTGCCCCAGTGTTACGCCTGCTAAAGTTAGACGAATATGCATAGCCTGGTGTTGCTCTTTTCCTAGCATACTATATAAAGCGAACACCCAAATCGACAAGCTTATAAACCAGCCCGCTAATACATAATAATGAAGCGGAGTGGACGTGGCGACATTCGTCAGCACCTCTTCATCCAGCAATTTATCCTTACCAAGTGTATACAATGTAAAATCTATAAATTGCTGCAACATCAATTGTTGTCGCTGTTCTTGCGACATATCTGTTTTTTTAGCATAGTCATGAACGGTCAATATATTAGCCTGTGCCGCACCAATATAGCGCATCATACTTTCTACTAACTCTTTCACCAAATAGCTATCCGTAGGTTTGGAAGGATTCCCAACAATCGGAATCGTTACAGATTCTCCTTCATACAAATCCGCCGTGAACCCTTCTGGGAATGAAAAATATGTACTGATTTCATTTTGCAGTATTAGTTGCTGTGCTTGCTCCTTCGATAAGGCAATGATTTGAATATAGGCTCCGCCCGCTGCCGTCTCCTCTAGCAAGCTTGCAAATAACCGCGACTCCTTTGTGTCGTCCTCATCCACCAAGGCAACCCGAATAGAAGAATGTTCATCAGGCACTAACAAGCCAGCGACAAGCCCCAATAACAGCCCTATTAAAAGAATAGGAAATAGAAAAAGAAGAAGAAGGGTCGCCCACTTCTTCCTCAATTGTTTCGTATATTGCTGCATAAAAAATAATAATCTTCTAACAGACAGCATACAGCTCACTTCCATCCTATTCAGTCAAAATCCTTAACATCCGCCGGCCGACAATAACGCCACATCCTGTACGTCGGAGGCTTAACTTGAATCAAGTTAATAAAGTTCTCCTTCAACATCACCCATTAAATCGTAAAACCAGTCTTCCACTTTCGGTACTACTTCTAATTCTATAAAACTTTCAATCTGTTCTCTGTCCATCTGACCAACGTTTACCGTATTAGCCGTTTCTTCCGGCATATCTACCTTTTTCACGACTTTCCCTTGTTGCTTTATCAGTAAATTGAACATATCTCCATCTAAGCCTCGTTCACTCACTGTAAATTCATGGTTGGCCTTCATTGCATCGCTATCATGCGTTGCACTACCTTTCCAAATAAGTGCTGGTTCGCTGAAACCATCTGTAAATTTGAAAGTACGGGTAAATGTCCTTTTGTTATCTTTCAATTCCTCTTGCCCATCATAACTAAACTTCAAATCCTCTACAGAAATAGCAATAGAGTCGTCAGCTTTTTGATCTTTCCATGATAAATTCCCTTTAATATTCACAGCATTCTCGTCACCAAAGGAATCTGTGAAAGCAAGCTTATAATCTAATTGCTGAGCCGTTTTTTCCAGTAATTGTGTACCCGTAACATTAATTGCTACTATATCAACTTCATTAGAACCAATTGTCAACGCAAAGTCCCGCTTCACAATATGGTTAGACTGGTGCCAAATAGTTGATTGAAGACCGTTTGGAATGCTTAATGTATCCACACCTTCAATAGCAGCGTCAATGCCTTTGTCAAACTCCTCAACAACAATTGCAAGATCACTTGCAGATAAATCCCCAGCAAATGCGGAAACACCCAATTGATTCTTGACGATTTCTTTCAACTTTTCATCCGTTTTTGCTTTCGCCAATAGATCCTTCAACAGTGTTTTCACTTGTTCTTCAGAGAGGTTCATTGTTATTTTTTTCGCTTTCACCTTTTGATCTGCTACAAGTATTTCTTCTTTGTCAGTCGTAAAGGCATCTTCTGGAAGCTCTTTTATTAAGAATTCAATATACTCTTTTTCGATATACATATTCATTTCTTCCATTGACGAAGAACTACTTTCAAATAACTGAGGCAATCCCAGATTTTCATTACCTTCAAAATTCTCGTCAAACTCTCTCATTACTTTCCCGAAATCCTTATCGTCAAATCGGATAAGTTCATCCACAAACGGCAATTCTGCCACTAGCTTTTCAGTCGTCGCAAAAATGGAGCCGAAATCGACAGATAGATTGCCAAGCTCTCCACTCAATGCTACTTCAAGCTCTTTGTTCGTTGGATCGTATACTTGATTCATAGACAATGTAACACTATTGACGATACTTTGAATTTCCTGCATCATATAGTCAACAGATGAATCATTCCATTCACCAGATAAATCATACCTAGTTTCCACTGGTTTCTCTTGTTGAACCTTCATCCAATTCACTTCATTTTTATAGCGTTCCTCTGCGAGTGTACTCATTTGTTTGTACGTCTCCACTTCAGCCAAAAAGTACTGGACTTTTGATGACTTATTCAATAGGAAAAATGCTGATGCACTTCCGCCTACCACGACTAAAGCCGTAACAATCAGAACAATTAAAGTCTTAAACGATTTTTTCTTAACCACTGTTTCTTCCATCAGCTTCTTCCCCCTCACAATCCCATCGTGAACTTGGTCAAAATTTCCCCTTATTCACATTTTTTCATATTATCATAAATAATACCTTTACTCAAAATAAATATGGGAGAATTCACCTAAACCTACTAAATGACTAGTAATCACTATTGAGGAAATTATACCAATAGATTCATCTGAAAAGAACACCACACACTAATCAAGTGGAAAGCCCGGTTTATCTTACAAGAGAACGTCAGACCTTCGAATGACCATGTCCGTAAAACCAACAAAAAACGTCCACACAATAAGTAACTTGTGTAGACGTTTTATTTGCCCCAACATATCTTAACTAAGACCGTGTGCGACCATGGCATCTGCAACTTTCAAAAAGCCTGCGATGTTGGCACCCATGACTAAATTGCCGGGATGACCAAAGCGATCTGCAGCATCCACGCAACTTGTATAAATATTTTTCATGACAAGATGAAGTTTTTCATCAACTTCTTCAGCTGTCCATGACAGACGCATACTATTTTGCGACATTTCCATTGCTGAAACAGCCACGCCGCCTGCATTGGCAGCTTTTGCCGGACCAAATAATACACCATTCTCCTGGAACAATGCCATCGCCTCTAGCGTACAAGGCATATTGGCACCTTCACCAATCGCCTTCACCGAATTGGCTACAAGCATCCGGGCAGCAATCTCATCAATTTCATTTTGCGTTGCACATGGAAGAGCGATATCACAAGGAATAGACCAAATTGCTGAACAGTCGTCATGATACTCTGCTTGCAGATGCTCTTTCGTATATTCGGAAATTCGTTTGTTCTCAACTTCTTTCAAACGTTTCACCGTATCTAAGTTGATGCCATTTTCATCATAAATATAACCACCTGAATCACTACAGGCGACTACTTTTGCACCTAATTGCATGGCCTTTTCCATTGCATAAATTGAGACATTCCCCGAGCCAGAAACAATAACCGTTTGCCCATCGAAACTCTCATTTTTCACCTTGAGCATTTCCTCTACAAAATAGACAGTACCATAACCCGTTGCTTCTTTACGACCAAGACTTCCACCGTGATTCGGATCTTTTCCGGTGAAAACACCAGCCTCGTATCCGCCCTTCAAGCGGTTGTATTGCCCAAACATATACCCAATCTCTCTTTTGCCAACACCGATATCCCCCGCCGGAACGTCTCGATCCGGACCAATATACTTACTTAATTCTGTAATAAAGCTTTGTGTGAAGCGCATAATTTCACGATCCGATTTCCCCTTCGGATCAAAATCGGAGCCTCCTTTACCGGCTCCTATTGGTTGGCCTGTCAAAGAATTTTTAAAGATTTGTTCAAAAGCAAGGAACTTCATAATACTGGCGTTTACTGATGGATGGAAACGAATACCGCCCTTATAAGGTCCTAGATCGCTATTAAATTGAACCCGGAAACCACGGTTCACATGAACTTTTCCTTGATCATCTTCCCATGCAACACGAAATGTAATAATACGCTCCGGTTCTGTAATACGCTCAAGTATTCCATTCGTAATATACTCGGGATGCTGGGCAAAAACGGGGCGAAGGGAGTCGAAGATTTCTCTTGTCGCTTGTAGAAATTCCTTTTCATCTGGATTACGCTTCTTCACTAATTCATATACTTCATGAACGTAATCATTAGCCCTTTTTTTATTATCTGTATGAATTGAATCCAATTTAGTCATTCTCGCTCATCCCTTTCGTAAAAATGCTATATAATCAATTACGCCTAGGCGTAATTACGTCCAGATTTTCATCGAGCCCGATTGAAAAATTCATTTGAAAATCTGTGACTTCCGCCGGAGACTTAACTTCATTCAGCAAAAGTCGGAGACTTCTAGTGAATGAAGTTAATAGAGAATCTTAGTGAATCTCCAATATCAATCGTATATTGATATTTCAAAAAATTGAATCGTTTTTAAATATTATCGCTGAAAAAAGGAAGAGATACAACATATTTTTTGTGGATAATCAATAATTATACTATATTGTGTCCTATTTATGTATAAAGAATTAAAAAAATATTTACTTTTCTTTGGTCAGGAGTTATTATTTAAGTAGTCAAACAATTCAATGGATTAGACAGTTGTTTGAAAATTGGTAGCTCACAGAAAGAGGGAGAGCATTATGAAGATCAGCAAAATTTTTCGAGTATCTATAGGTGGGGTTGTCATGTTACTTATGACCTTTGCGTTTTTACCTGTCCTTGCGCTGAACCCTGATATTGAAGTCCTTCAAAGCTTCATCAATTATATTAATAAAGAGTAAGCCTTTTCAATTAAAAAATGAACCGCTTGTGTACATCACAGCGGTTCATTTTTTTCATTTGATTTTCCGTATCGTAAAATTATCTGTTAACAACAGCCAGTTTTGTGGGAAGGCCAAGCCGAGCTTCCAATACATCATGCCCCGCAAACCAAATTCTTTGACCAAATCAAATTTAGCTTGGATACTACGCGCATCCTCAAACCATACTTCATGATGTACACCTGTATCGTCCGTATACTTAAAATGCGGAGCCTGTGCAACATAATCATAGTCGATGTCAACCTCTTGGCTAACTGCGATTGCCAACGCCTGCTGAGGACTAAGTGCCTTAGCGGGTGATCCACCTTGGCTTGGATAAGGGGAAGACCAGTCATAGCCATATAAATTTTGGCCTAAGAAAATTTTCTCCCTTGGGATTTGACTGACAGCATACTCCACAACATTCCGCACAGGACCAATCGGGCTTACAGCTTGCGGATCGCTATACGTATAACCCCATTCATATGTCATAAGGGAAACAAAATCGACAATTTCTCCATGCGCCCTATAGTCATGCGCTCCATAAATCCCTGTTCGTATATCACTTGTCATAGGAGCAAGCGCAGTCGATAGCGTCAGCCCTTCTGGATGGAAACGGTCTCTAGCCCTTCGAAGGAAGCTATTATAGAGCTCACGATCCTCTGGGTGTAAAAGTTCAAAATCAAAATGAATGTCTTTATAGCCGATTTCATTGGCGATTTGAATAAGATTACTGAATAAGCGATCTTGGACTGCTTGGTCTGTAAAGATTGCATGTGCTAAATCTGCATTAAATGCAAAATCCTCTAAATTACTAACAACAAGTGCATTTGCCGCCCCAGCCGATTGTGCGATATTCGGAATATCATCAATCGACGGGGCTTTTAATGAGCCATCGCGTATAACCTCGTAGCTAAACATTGCTAAATAGGTTATTGAATCGACACGCCTCCTCACTTCATCAATCATCGATTGTGCCACCGGTGTTCTTGGTTCGACATACAGCAAAGCCTCTGCCAATTTTTTAGGTCTTGGTGGGATGTAAAGCCGCTGCCCCACTTGTAGCGTGCTAGACGGAGAGATACGATTAATCGTAGCCAGTTCATTGACGGTCAAGCCATATAATTGAGCAATGAGATACAGCGATTGACCCGGCTGCACCCAGTGATAGCTGCCTGTAATCGGGATGACCAACGCTTGACCAACTACAATTTGAGCAGGATTCGGGATTTCATTGGCTGTTGCAATATCTTGATAACTAATACCATAAGCCTGAGCGATGCCGTACAAACTTTGCCCCTTTTGAACTACATGAATTTGCATGTTTATCATCTGCCTTTCATCAATCAATTACGCCCTGGCGTAATGGCGTCCGGATTTTTTCAAGCCTATCGAACTGCAGAGGGTTCGATTTGCCGTATTTCTGTGCCTTTTGCAGAAATTAAGGCACATATTTAGGAAGTGGCACACTTAGACTGCCTTCTTAAGCTCACTTAAAAATCCGCGACATCTGCCAGAGGCTTTATCTAAGCCTATTTTTGCGCAGTGATAATTATGCATCATTTCTAATGTATAGATTTCATTTCAACATCCATACTACTGACGATAAAAATAATCAATCTTTAGGAGGATATGTAGTGACGCAAAATCCATTCGGTCAAACACATGAAAATATGCATACCGGACCTGTTTCGCAACAGATGAATCACGGTGGGCATGAGCTATTCGATATCCACGAAGCATTATCAGGGACTGTCGGAGCGCTCAACCAAGCTATTTTGTTACGCCCACATGTCAAAGATCCTGAGTTACTGGATATTTTGGATCGCCAATACCGCTTTACTTTAGATGAATACAATATTACTGTCGAATGCTTTAAAACCGGGCAAGACCCATCGCATCCAACGGGTAGCTATGAAATGAAACAAGGGAATGACTTCGTTTATGGCATGAAGCAATCTCAACCGACAAAGCCAATACAATCTGATTCAGAAATATCAGACCAAATCATTTCAGGCTTTTTACTTAGTTCCGCCAAAGCTGGAGCATCCATGAAAACGGTAGCTGCACTCGAAACATGTAACCCTGTCGTCCGCCGCGTACTCGCCGACTCTGTACCCAACTGTATCGAAATGGCCTACGAAATGGCGATTTATCAAAATAAGCATCATTATTACCAAGTGCCACAGCTTGCCCAGCAAGATATGCAACAATTGCTGAATTCATTCGCCACTGTAGGTCAACCGGCGATGCCAAATCACACAGTTCAATAATTTCTATACAAAAAGGTGCTCACTTAGCAAAAAGCGAGCACCTCTTCTTTATTCGATTTGATTTACATTCCCATTTGAACTAGTCATTTTGATTTTGCATAAAATGACTTCGGTGCATCCGCCTCAAACCGAACAAGCTCTCCTGTTCGTGGATGTGTCAGCACTAGTCGAGTTGCATGAAGGCCCAATCGTTTAATGGGATTTCCTGTTGCTCCGTATCGCTTGTCACCCACAACTGGGTGGCCTAGTTCTTCCATATGGACTCGGATTTGGTTTTTCCGTCCCGTTTCAAGCTGCACTTCTAGCAGTGAAAATTGTTTATTCGCTTGCAGTGTTGTGTAATGCGTCACGGCATGTTGTCCACCGTTGTCTGTCGGATTTGAATACACTTTAAATGTTTTACTTTCCTTCAACCACGATGCAATCTTACCTGTCTTTTTGCGAACAGTACCTTCTACAAGTGCAATATAGACACGTTCTTTCACCACTTTACTCCAATTCGCCTGTAAGGATTCCTTCACTTCTTCACTTTTGGCAAATAACATAACACCAGACGTATCCTTATCAAGTCGGTGTACAATAAAAATTCGCTTATTCGGATTGCCATTGCTCACATAGTCACGTACTTGACGATATGCTGTCATCTCTGTTTCATTTTTTGAGGCAACAGATAGCAGTCCCGCATCTTTATTGATGACAATAATATCTTCGTCTTCATGCAAAATACTGACACCTACTAATGTGTCTCCCTTTAAAGCTGCTTGATTCTTAATAATTTCAATCCTTTGGCCGGGCTGAAGTGAATGATTATGTTGTTTCACCATTTTCCCATCCACATTCACTTGTCCACGTGTCAATATGGATTTCACTGCATTACGCCCGCTACCCACCATCATTTTCAATAAAAAAGGTAATAGCTCCGACGATTCTTTTACTGTGTAAACCGATGTATCTGCTTTTTTGTTTACTGAATTCTTACGATCTTTTTGCATATTAAAAACGCCTCACTCTCACCTTCATTATCCTCAAATTGCCTCCATAATACAAACACTGTATGATTGAACAAGAGAATTATTTATTTACATTCAGAAAAGCCTTTAGCGGATGTCACGGATTTCTAAGGAAGCCTTTCGAGCTCACTCGAAAAAATCCGACACAATCACGCTGGGCGTGATGAATATGACGAAAAAAAGGGGATTGTTATGCGAGTTGCCATATTTGATTTTGACGGAACGCTCTATGCGGAAGAAACCTTTCAGCTGTTAATGGACCATTTAAAACATCATCCCGTTCACCATCCAAAATTCAAAAAGTTTTACCGGGCGATCCTTAAGCCTTACATTGGGTATAAAATGAAACTCGTTCCTGAAGCTAAAATGAAAGAACAGTCCATGCAAATCTATTTAGATGCACTCGGACAACAATCGAAAATCGAGTTAGATCAGTATTTCGAGGAATTGACCGATAAAGTACAACAGGGCTTCAATCCAGACGTATTGTCACGATTACAACAGCATATTGTCGACGGCGTCCATGTAATGCTCGTTTCCGGTGCCTATATTCCATTATTACAATCCGTTACAAAAGAATTGCAATTCGATACAATCATTGGCACAGAAGTCCCTGTAAATGGGAAAAATATTGATTTCCGAGCACCGATTCATCATGTTCACGGTCTAAGAAAAAACGAGAAAATTGAACGGGCCCTGAAAGGGAAAAATATCGACTGGCAGAATAGCTTTGCTTATGGAGATAGTCTTTCAGACCTTTCGGTCTTGGAACTAGTTGGCCATCCTGTGGCTGTGCGACCCGAACCCCGATTACAGGCTATTGCTACACAACGTATGTGGGAAATCATCTAAAAGTACAACTCGTTTTTCATACAATTTGTCTTCAGCTTTAAAAGAACGCTCCTAGCGGTTATTTCTAAATTCGATAACGTATTCTTTTTCCAGAAATACGTTATCGAATAACAAATTCATCCTCAAAATCCATCACATTAGGCTAATAATGATTATTTCCCCCATCACATAACCGCTTTTTTCATCAGTAGTATAACCTCAATGCTTCCAATAACGTAACATAAATCAAACTAATAACAATTTATTTTTCAAAAAATTATATTCATTGAAAACATTATAACAAAAGCAATGAAAGCGCTTTATTTCAAAGAATTTTCAAACTCAACTAAATTTTCTGACTTGTATTTTTTCTGCTTTCATGGTAAAAATTTAATACTCAATAAAATACTGTAGGGAATGGGGGATATTCATTGACGAATCATTATCAGTCTTCATTAGAAATGCATCGGCTTCATACGGGAAAAATGGAAACCGTGTCTAAAGTTCCGCTAGAAAATAGAGTGGACTTAAGTTTAGCTTACTCTCCAGGAGTGGCCGAACCTTGTTTAGAAATTGCCGAAAATCCCGCAGCAGTATACGAGTATACCATCAAGGGAAATTTAGTTGCGGTGGTGACAGATGGAACAGCTGTATTAGGATTAGGGGATATCGGGCCTGAGGCAGCTCTACCGGTCATGGAAGGAAAAGCGTTGCTGTTAAAAAGATATGCGAACATCGATGCTTTTCCAATCTGTTTAGCAACGACGGATGTTGAGGAGATTGTCCAGACCGTAAAGGCAATTAGCCCTACATTTGGCGCTATCAATTTAGAGGATATTTCTGCGCCACGATGTTTCGAAATTGAGCAGAGACTACGTGAAGAGTGCGATATTCCAGTTTTTCATGACGATCAACACGGCACCGCAATTGTCGTTGGTGCAGGTTTATTAAATGCTTTAAAAGTCGTCAATAAAGACATACAATTGGCTAAAATTGTAGTCAACGGCGCTGGGGCAGCTGGGATTGCAATTACAAAACTTCTACTTACAATTGGATTTGAACAAATTACCGTTTGTGATTCACAGGGCGTCATTTATAAAGAACGACCAAATGGCATGAATTCCACCAAACATGAAATTGCTGCTCTAACAAATCCTGATGGCCTTACAGGCTCTCTGCAAGATGCTATGGCTGGTGCAGATGTGTTCATAGGGGTTTCAGTTGCTAATTTATTGACGAAGGAGCTCATTGCTTGTATGAATGATAACCCTATTATCTTTGGTCTTGCTAATCCAAATCCAGAACTGTCTCCTGACAAAGCGCAGGATTACGGAGTTCGCATTATCGCAACAGGACGATCTGATCATCCAAATCAAGTGAATAATGTTCTTGCCTTTCCGGGTATCTTTCGCGGTGCTCTCAATGTCCGTGCAAGGGAGATAAATGAAAGCATGAAATTGGCCGCAACCTATGCCATTGCTTCATTGATTGACGAATCTGACCTACGGGACGATTACATCATTCCCGACCCTTTCGATGAGCGGGTTGTAAAAGTTGTGGCAGAGGCAGTTAGTAAAGCTGCGATTGAGTCAGGCGCTTCCACCATTAAAGAGTATGCTATCTTATAACTCCAAATTAGAAAAGCGTCATCAATACGATTCAGACCGCATTGATGACGCTTTTTCTCTACTTATTCTCTTTGGCTCCCAAATCGACATGAAGACTTCCATCTGTTTGTATTTCAGCATAAAATACATGTTCAACTTTACCGATACCTTGTTTTTTCAGCTGTTCATACACCCACTCTTCCGTTAAATTGAGCTCGGCCAAATTCTTTTTAACAATTTTCCCATCAGATATGATTTCAGATGGAATATATTTGGGCTCAGGTGCCGGGGCATTGACATCTTTTTTTGTCGCAGGCTCCTGACCAGCTTTCTTCAAAACACTCAAATTCCCGTTCGTTTCCAGTATTGCATATTGAACATCCTTAATAGAGAAAATGTTTTGTTCCCGCAACATCATGTTTAAGTCACTCAAATGGAGTCGTGACTTTTTCATTGCATCCTCAATGAGTTTCCCCTCAAACATAACAATCGTCGGCTTGTCATCTAGTAGTATGCGGGCTTTCCTTGACTTAAGCGCGATATAGCTCATGAGTAACGTTAATAGCGCCCACCAAATCATTGCAATAATCCCATCCACAAACGGTGTTTCGTTTTGTCCTGCAATTTCTGCTGCTATTGAACCAATTGTAATGCCCGTTACATAATGGAAAAATGTTAGCTGGGAAATCTGTTTTTTCCCCATTACCCTTGCCATAATAAGTAAAACGATAAATGCAAGTGTTGTCCTCAGTAACGTTTCCCAAAAATGGATCTTCGATAATTCATCCATAACCATAAGTAGCCACACTCCCGTCATTTAGAAAGTGTTCCACTATTGCTTGGTGGCTATACATGGAGATAATAGGGAGATTGGTACTGCAGGTCCCGACAGAAAAGCCACAACGGTATCGCTTACCGCTGTAGCTCTCCTAGTCAATCCAATTTCACTCTAAGAATGACTCCTGTATTTGCATCAATTTTCACTTCGTACTTCTGTCCCTCTGCTGTTCTAATATCAATTTCATAGATTAACATTCCATCATCGTAGTCTAATTCCGCTTTTACAACCTGACCTGGCACACGTTGTAAGGCAATCGCCATCGCCTGATCCATCGTAATCCTGCGGTATTGTGGGTTTTGCCAATGGTTTGCCCAGTATTGATCTTGGCGCTCATGGTTTTGATGCGTCACCTATTCCCCTCCTATTCAAAGTTCATGCAGTCTTTTACATTCTATTCAGGCTGGGGAAAGATGTGACTTGGCTCTGTTGTTAATCATGATAATGAATGGTATTTAACACGTCTGTTGATTAACCATTTACTTGCATAAATCGCCGGTAAATAAAGGCTTGAAAATCATTTTTTTCACTAAATCGTTTCTGGTTCGCTCTCGGCAAACTATTCACGACATCATTACCAAGGAGGAATTGCAGTTCATTCCTCCCCCGCGGTGGTTAATGTATCTAGAAATGACTTTGTCATTTCTAGATACATTATTTTCGGTCATTTTGTTGTGAATAGTTGCCTGTCGCGTACCTACACTGTTTAAGTGAAAAATGCAGTTGTTTGAGAAGAAAAGAATAGATGACTTTCTATTGAGGCTGTAAGTGCCCGAAGATGAAATTTCGGGCACTCTTACACGTTGAACAAGGTATTCTCACTTTACTTTTAGCAAGTTTTATCAGAAGGTGACACTACCTAAAATAACAGTGGAAAAGACCATAGTAGAAGATTCAGCCACCAAAATTGTATCTTTGGCGGCCCTCTCCAGTTAAAAAGCCCTCTATTCCCTTGTCTCCAAAAGCATTAGCACTTTGTGTATCTATGTTTTTGTAGAGTAACGGATGAACGACCACAATACGATTACCGAACAGAATGTGTAGGATGCGACGAAGTCGTATCCTACACATAAAATATCTCGGCTATTGTTATAGAAGTCATTCAATCCAGAGCGAGACAAAAGAAAACTTTACACAGAGTACCTAGTGTTTGATTAAGTTATTTTTTGGTTAATCAACAGACGTGGGTATTTAAAAATATAAGTTATGCATTCCACTCATGCTCTAATATGCCGTAAAGGAATGAATCTCGCCAGCTATCTTTATTAAGTAGGTTTTCACGAAGGCATCCCTCTTTCACCATCCCGACTTTCTCCAGCACTTTTACAGAAGCACTATTACGTGGGTCACAGGTTGCATAGATTCGGTGCAGGTTTAATTCTTGAAAACCAAAATTTATGAGTAAATGAGCTACCTCAGTTGCATATCCTTGCCCCCAATAATCAGGGTGAAAGATGTAGCCAATTTCTCCTTCGCGGTTAACAATATCTCTGATATTTATTTCTCCCGAACCTATCATTACAGCTGTATTCTTTTCAAAAACTGCAAAGACAAAACGACTGCGGGGCTTTTTCTTTGCATCCTCTTGTACTGCTTCCAAAAAAAGCAAGGTTTCCTCTTTGGTGTTTGGTCCCCACGGTTGGTATCGGGAGACTATTTCCATAGATGCATATCTATGTACACTAGGCCAATCGTCTTTCACTAATTCCCTCAATTGAACCCTATTTTTTGATTGCTGTTTATCCATGTACACCATTCCTTTCTTTTATATTTAAACAAAGAAGCACAAAGTACATGAATTGTACCTAGTGCTTTCCAATAATAAAGTCCATTTTCTTGTAGTCGATTTCCACTTCAATCAGAACTTCTTTGTTTCTCCTCAGACTTTGGATTCATCAAAAAACGCGTCATTGGCTGTTCTGGGTTCGTCAATAATTTTGCTAAATATGAAGCCGTCACCGTATAGCTGTTTTCTATTTTTTCTGTCAGAAAATTAGTTCGCTCATAAAGAACTCCGCGAAGATGATCCAATTGCCTAGCCATTTTATCTGTCAAACCTTCTTGATTGTCCAGTCTACTAATGACGACTTTTTGGGCATCCCCTTGCTGTAAAATTTGTTTGGATAATTGTTGTTGGTGGTCCATATGTTCATTCATTTTAGTGGCCATCTCTTTCGATGACTCGCTGATTTGCATCCTGAATACTTGTTCCAGCACCTGTTCATCCACTAACATTTGATGCAGTTCTTGCTGTTGATCATCGAGTTGCCTCAACGATTTCATGACATTATTTTTAAATTGCTCATGCTGAAAATCAATTTTTTGTAGTTCATTTAAACGATTACGGATTGTAGTTAATTGATTGGACTGTACCTTTTTTTGTTGTTGTAAAAGCATCTCAAGATCGCCTATATGACGATGAAGCGAAGCGTTTTCTTCATGCTGCTCTTGCATCCATTGCGTTAACGAATCTATTCTTGAATAACTTTGGTTTATCTCCACAAGATTTGCTTCATTGTTGAAAACATCCGAATGACTTTGAATGTTAATAAATAACCCCATTTACCTAAGCCCCCTTGTCGTACTATCTTATGCAAATGTCGGCAAGGCGGTTATCATGTTGTTACTCCCAGACAAAAGGTGTTTCTTGATAGACATAGTAATTCAACCAGTTTGAGAAGAGCAGATGAGTATGTGAACGCCATGTATTTAGTGGCTCTTCGCTCGGATCATCGTTCGGGAAATAGTTCACTGGCAGATCAATGTCGATACCTTTTTGTAGATCACGCGCATACTCTTCAGCAAGCGTCGTTGCATCGTATTCAAAATGACCCGTAATCATAATATGTTTATTATCGTTAGAAATGATAATGAATGCACCCGCTTCATCAGACTTTGCAAGTAGGTGTAAACGGGGATCATTTTCAATTTCCTCCACTGAAACAGCTGTATAACGTGAATGCGGCACTCTAAATTCATCGTTAAATCCGCGTGCTAAATTGATTGTCGGATCAGATAGACGATGCGTAAATACACCTGAGCATTTCTTCGACAAATCAAACTTATCAATACCGTAATGGTGATACAATGCCGCTTGTGCACCCCAACAAATATGCAGTACTGACGTCACATGAGATTTTGTCCAGTCCATAATCTCCTTCATTTCGTCCCAATAATTCACATCTTCAAATTGTAGATGTTCGATTGGCGCACCTGTAATAATCATGCCGTCAAAACGACGATGCTTAACATGCCCAAAAGTTGTATAAAATTTATCTAAGTGCGACTTGCTAACATTTTTCGATTCATGAGTAGCCATATTCATAAATGTCACATCTACTTGCAACGGTGTATTACCTAATAAGCGAAGAAGTTGTAACTCTGTACGTTCTTTTTCTGGCATTAAATTCAAAATAATAATATTTATCGGTCGAATATCTTGGGAAGTTGCACGCTCCTCATCCATGATAAATATTTTTTCCTTTTTCAATAATTCTCCGGCTGGCAATTGTTTAGGTATGTTAATTGGCATAACTCATCTCTCCTTTTTGGATTTACTATGTATGTTAAATGGGTAAAAAGAAAAACCTTCTTTTCTATATGACAAGAAAAGAGGGTTTGCTTTAGGCTCTCAGTTCTTATCTCTCAAGACAAAAAGTCCTGTTGGAGGTAGCACCTTTCTGACAACGTCAGAGGTTGCTGAAGCTTCAATGGGCCATATCCCTCAGCTTCTCTTGATAAGAGTATTCAGTTTGTTTCTATTATACGCTTTAACTTTATATTGTAAACAGTCTTTTTACTTTTCTTGATAATTGTAAGTAGCAGCTTCCGTCCAATTTCACAGAATAAAATCATCGCTTCGAGCCATATTAACTTCGTACTACATGTTTGAAAGGAGATTTTTCATGGGAAGAGATAACAAACAAGGTAGCACCAACAATTCGCGTTCATTACCCCAAACGCCGAAAAGGCAAAAAATTCAACCGGGCGATATGAAAGAAGAAATGGCACGTGAGTTTGAAGAATTGAGCAATCTCGTTCCAAAGCGGGAACGCATGAATCCAAACGAACGGAAAAGAAAGTGACACATTTTTTTGCGAGGATAGCACCTAACTTACCATGAAAAAGACGGTACCCCGCGCAGCAATGATGCTCGTGCGGGGTATTCTTTATTGTCAGCTTATATGACGGCTTCGCTTAATTCTTTCGTCATTTGTTCAACCAAATCAGGCCTTCCATGAAATTGGGCAGGTGTATTTTGAAAAAGCTCTATACGCCATACATCGTTTTCTTTCACCGCAATTAGTGTTTGATGCGCATTCAGTTGTGGGTTTAGTTCCGTTGTTCCAGGCGGTATCATTCCGACGATTGCACGTAATCGTACAACTTCAGTAGTAAAAAGTCTTACATCTTTAACAACACTAATGAATGGAGGAGTTGGATGATCCGCAAATATCGGGTACACATGTGCAAAAATATTGTCACGACCAATTACTTGGCTCCCGTCAAATCCAATTAGCTCTCCTTGCATTGTAAATTGATCTGCCATTTCTTGTGCCTGACGATTGTTCCATGCTTGTATTAAGCTTTGATAAAGGGCTTTGATTTCATTTACTTGTGGTGATTCCATGTTTTTCTCCACCTAATTTCTAAATTCTTTTATTCTTCCTCGCAAGCAATTCATTACTTCTTGATGGGTCTTTTTCAGGGTCGTCAGATTTGTACTTTCGCTTTCAGCTAACTATATATATATTTCATCAATATTATTTCTTAAATCCGAAATAGGTCGTATTTCCATCATTGGACTTCCCCCTCATAATCGCTTGGAATGCTACCTTCCTTTTCTACATCTACAGTCCAAGAAATGATTGTCGTGCTATCGCGGACATTATGCTTTTCAATCTCCTTCAACATCAGTGAAATACTTTCATCAAGTGCTTCTACATTCAACGCTTCGACCAAGTTTTGCGGATTGGCATAAGGTTCACCTGGACATTCTACCAAGCCATCTGTTGTCATGAAAATGTGATTTGTCCCTTTTCTCAATTCCCTTGTCCCAGATGTATAGCATGGAACGGTTTTTTCAAATGTATTCACTTGCCCGATCCACTCGAAGAACTGCCTTTGATTCAGTTGAAATTGGTTGAGGGCCATTAATTCTGGATGCAATAGATAGACCAAGCAATCTCCGACGGAAAACCACCATATATAGTTATCTTTCCGTACGACGACAAGACAAGCCGTTTCTCCTGTGACATTTCTACATGCAGCCAAAAGTTCATCGGATTGAAAAATTTCAAGCAGCTTGTCTTCCAATTTCTTAAAATTTGGAGGACCGTCCAATGATAAAATCGCTGACAAGCCTTCTCTATGCTGTTCAAATGTATGAATGACAAGTTCCGCGCTTTCAGCACTTTTATGTGCATCGAGAATAGCTGCGAATTCCCAATCATCAGTTTGCCAGACCATACAAGCGTCCTCATTCTTTGTTTGACCCGCTGATGAATTACCACCAAAACGTCCGACTGCCACACGATTCATCCACCGAACATCACGCTCATCAACAAATGCTTTTTCACTTCCAACCCAAGAGAAATTATTCATGACGATGCGTTTCCAAATAGGATTTGATTCGTTTGAAATAATATTCTTCCATTCCATTCACTACCTTTTCTTCAATACTGAAATTGCACCTCTACTGTAGCGTTAATCACGATTTCCCCTTGTTCAATCGGTGTAGATCCTCTCATTTCTTTTGCCGCAAACATTCGAGTTGCCACAGATTCAGCCCTATGCCCTTCGACAATTTTAATCGGCGTAGGGTCAATCTGAAGTTGCATCGTATCAGCTATTGTTTGCGCTTTTGCTAAAGCATTCTTTAAAGCTAAACTCAATGCTCGTTGATAGTATAATTGTTCATCCCCAACCGTGAATTGAATGTTTGATACATTATTCACACCGTTTTGAACGGCAACATCTATCACATTTCCGACCTGTTGGATGTTAGTCGTTTTAATAGAAATTGCATTTGTAACCTCATAGCCCCTGAACACTTGCTTTCCTTCGACATAATCGTACTGCGGAAAAACATTGTAAGACACAGTTTGGATATTCTCTCTGCCAATTCCTAATTGCAATAATGACTCAATCACTTGGTTCATCACAGCAGCAATTTCCTGCTGTGCCTGACTCAGTTGTTGACTTTCTGTATGTACTTCCAACTGAATTTGCACAGTATCCGGTGCAACTGGCAAATTGCCGATTCCTGTAACGGTCATAACTCGGCGTTGCTGATGTGTATATTGTTGTACATATGGGTAATACATGCGCTTTCACCTTCCCTGACCTGGATTTAGTTTCATTAGATACTATGCACAATGTCAGGAAAAGATAATTGCGATGGTCTCTAACGAAGGTACATCCATTTTTCTAGAACTTGAAAAATCTTCTTGTTACTCTCTACACCAATCTCTTTTGAGTTCAACATAATATACACAGCTTTCAAGAAATTCTTTACTGTCCGTTTAGTATGATAGGCGTCAATTGACCCTTTATTTTCATCCAAGTGTGTTTCGACCATTCCAGTCAACCCTGCCATCCAGGCTTGGATATCCCGTTCAGCATTTTGGTGCTCCAGTAAGGAAGCGATTATGTTCGCCAGCCGTTCCTCCTCTTCATCCAAATAATCCACTTGCATACATAGGCAATGTTGAATCGCGTGAAGAATTCGACCGATGTCTTCTTTATTAAGGAAAGGATGTTTTGCTAAGGCATCCAACACGTCCGCACCATGTGCAACGGCATGCGCCCATCCTTTTCCTTCAATAAACCCTCGTGTATCTTGTTCTTCCACCATATAGTGAATGACCTTATTTACAGTGTGTTGCACAAGTTCTGATTTCACAACTTTCTTCTCTATGTCGTATTCGATAATCGCTGCTATGACAAGTGCAGAAAAGGATCTTGTGAAAACGGAATCGGTTCCAAACTCTCCAAGACTGTAGCACAGGTAATCTTCCCCTACTACAACTTCAAGTAACGCCTCGATTTCTTCCGAGGTTAATTGATCCGAAAAAATCAATTTTCCGAAGCTTATATAAATTAGATTGTCACGCAAATAACTATCTGGATTGCCAATCTCACTCAACATTTCTTGCCTAATTTCCGGCGTTAACTGTGGTATTCTATCATCGAGATAACTTTCTAGTGTTGTGGTCAACATTACTATTTCCACTCCTATTAAATAGTGCTACATACAAGCACTTTCTCCATCTTACTTATTCTTTACGTCAATCAGCGTAAATCGTTCGCAAACAAGAAGCATATCCTCTGAAAATTCAAGTCCATGATTCTCTAATTCACCAGTGAAAAATGTTACGTGCGCTGATTTCCAGGCTTCATAAGGTCCTTCACCTTCAGCTACCGCGAATTCCTCCGACACTTGATTCATCGGCACAAATGACACTTCAACCGTTTTAATAATGGCAACCGGCTGTTCCTCACTATTTAAAATAATGCTGTAGTCATTTACCCGAGGCAATGCCTCATTCTCCAGCTCATAGAGTACATGTCCTGAACACGTCGCTGTCTTTTTCCCATCTATGACAAGCTGTGCAAGCTCATCAGGCAAACCACCAAACATCCATGCAGTAACAGATGTTGGTTTCCCCTCCGCCTTCCAAAATTCATCCCAATATTTTTGTGCTGCGTTATTCATTGCTCACTACCGCCTATTTCTCTTAATTTTTTTATTCTTATTTTAATAAGTCCGCAATGGCGAGATCAGGTGTAAACAAGCCCCGCTATGTTGTGGTTTAATGACAATCGGCTTCATCATGCCACCAAAACTTATTGTTACATTTTCTTCTTGTATCCCTTTCAGCGCATCCAGCATAAAGCGACCATCAAAAGTCATTTGGATGTCGTCCTGACCATCCATTTCTATAATTTTTTGATATTCCTCAATCATTCCAACTTCTGTAGCATTTGATGCTATTTTAATCCTTGCATCATTTACAATTTCTAAATTGACGTTGTTATTTTTCCATTCAGTCGAGAAAACACAAGCTCGGTCAATCCCCTCCATTAGTGCTTTCGTGTTAATTGTTACCGTAGATTTTGATTCTGAAGGTACTAGGGCTTGGACGTTTGGAAAGCTTCCTTCTATTAACCTCGAATAAAGTGAACTATTAGCAGTCTTAAATACGATGAAGCTATTTGTATAATAGATATCTAAGGTTGAAGACTCAGACTCTTTCAGATGCATCAATTCAGACAGACTCGTACTTGGAACGATAAATGATTCTTGTATGTCCGATTGTATATGTACTTCCCTCCGCGCTAATCTATGTGAGTCAGTTGCGGTACAAATCAGCTTATTTTGTTCAAACTCCATTTTCACACCCGTTAGTACGGGTCTAGACTCACTTTTAGCAACAGCAAACACAGTTTGTTTTATAGCCTCTGTTAATTTTCCAAACGGGACCTTCACGTTATTCTCACGGTCCATCTCCGGGAGTTTTGGATATTCATTCGAATCAAATCCATTTAGCCTCGTTTCAATAGTCCCTGATTTAATTGTGACTGAACCATTGAAATCTGCTTTCATATGAATATCATCAGGTAATTTTTTTATGAGTTCATTTAAATATTTTGATAGTACAACAACACTACCAAATTCACTTATTTCCACAACTTTTTCTTCATTAATGAAAGAAGGAATTGTTCTTTCTATAACTACATCCGAATTGCTTCCCGTTAAGGTTAAGCCATTTTTGTTGGCCTCTATTTTTATTCCAGCAAGTATCGGAATAACATTTCTTGATGAAATAACTTTATTAATATCAGACATCGCATTTATAAATAAAGAACAATTTACTTTAAAATCCATACAGATCCCCCTATTTAAGTAGCCCCAAGTTCATCACTTCAATATTACTCCATCTAGCTTGCCAATTCTTTTTCCTAACCCTTTTTTCATAAATCATCAACCTGTCCTGCGATTCCAAGAAATAAGGAGTCGGCTTCACTATCAAATTGACAACATCCTGTATACCATGAGGCGCCGTCAAAATGACATTGTTTCTCTCAACTAGCTTCACACCTAAAGCTGTTGCCGTTTCGGGAAATTTTGCAATTGCATCAGCGGATGATGAATAGGGAGGAATATGATTTGTCATATGCATTCTTGCCTGATTTTTGACTGACCAGTGGACAGTAGGAAGTAGTTTATTCAATGCTTCCTCGTGATTCTTCTCTACACTCTCTTCAACATTCAATTGATCGTAATAGATTACATCAATGTCTGGAAGCGGAGTTCTTTCATCGAAAACATGCATCACGTCCCAAATTTTAGATCGCACAAATCCACCAATCAGGTAAATTCAATGATTTAGCACAACTTAATAGGTCCATCATCCATTCGTCTTCTTGAATAAGGTTAATAATATCTTCTTCATTTTGAATCAACATCATCAATCCAATACTCCCTACCATCATCACTGCGATTCATAAAACGATAATCAATCAAAAATCGTCTAATCGTAGCAAAGTCATCATGGATTGTTATTAATAATTCATTTACCTCTTTTTCCAAATAGACTTTTCCAACGTCAAAACGCTTAATAATTTCCTGTGCAATAATGTATTTTCTTTTTTCCTTACTTGGAAATACATCAAGCGGACCATTTGTACCTTGCTTGAAATAATTCCCCAACACTTTTTCTCTTTCTTCATCCGTAATTAAAAAACGTTCATCCATTATTCTCGCCCTTTCAAATTAGTAAGATCATCCCATCCATAGGCGATTTCACTCAACTTCTTGCCTTCAATTTCGATTTCTGCAGTGTCGACTTCCTTTCCTCCAAGCGTTTCATAAAAACGGCATGCAGGGTTTTCTTTGAGTGCCCAAATGAGCATCGAGTTCAGCTTTTTCTCTTTTAAATCATCCACTACCGTCTGGACTAACTTTCGTCCAAGCCCATTCCCTTGCTGCGCTTCTAATAAGTAAATAGCATAAAGTTCACCAACATAGGCTTCATATTTACCAGTACGCTCTTTGCCACCTGAAGCAAATCCCACAATCTGGCCATTATCATCTTCTACTATGTATACATTATTTTGCTCTATGCCATTCATCCATATCTTCTCACGGCTTTCGTACGACAGACTAGCTAAATACGTATCCGGCACAATTCCCTTATACGTCGTCCGCCAGCTATCCACATGGACTTTCGCAATACCTACCGCATCTTCTAATTCCGCCTTGCGAATTAACACGTCAACCGTCCCTTTCCTTATCGTTCACCGTTTGAGCTAACAGTTTGAAATGGGGTATCGTCAATTCCTTTAATTTCAAACGTCCCTCTGCCAATAAGATTTTCAGCCTTTTAAACTCCGCCCAGGCAGTTTCATATTCACTAACGGAAATCTCATTGTTCTTAAAGGCGATTTCCAACTCATCAATATCCTTTTCAATCACTTCCCCAGTTGGCAATACAATGAGGTCCAAATACAAATCATCCATCCACGGACCATTTTTCGTGCAGTACCCTATCTCTTTACAGATATCGATATACCATTGCACAATGCTGCCAGAAGGATCAAATACTGTAGTAACCGAATATTGCTGCCCTTCCGGAAAATGTTGCATCCAATAATAGCCGTCATTTCCAATGCAAACCGTCCTACCTTCGTAGCTCATGTAAAGGGGCTCCATAACTTCCTTCATATGAAGCAGACTAACATACCCCTTAAATGCTTCCGTTTCAATGAAGAGCTCGGTATACGCCCTCTTTTTCACCCGTTTCCAATCATACCTATTTCCAAATTTCCGCTTCAACATCAATATCCTCATTTCTTATTATTTCCGTATTCTCCTATTCCGCAGATATATCTTTCGATTGAAAACTTAACCCGGCCGTGCTTCATAAGGATGTATTTGACCTATTATTCCCTCTTTTTCATCGGCGGTGATTTGTTGAATGACTCCATGCGCAATCTCATCGTGTGTGAGCCAACGTGAACCCCTATCTTCCATTACAAATCCTAAAAAGACTTTTCGATAGTTACACTGACTAGGAATTTGAATGGGCTCATCTTCGAAATATCGCCGACTACCCTTTACATGAAATAACCGAAAAGATTTAGCCCCATGATTCAACTCACAAATATGCTCAAGCACACTGTAATTGGGTGTCCAGCTGATAATAAGGTTAAACGGACCGCGTTTCCTAATCGCTTTATTAATTTCGTCAAAGACAGCGTCTGTATCATAATCAGTTATAAGTGGAAATATAGAATTCGGTGGACTTTCTACTTGTAACCGTTTAAATTTCGGTACTGCACGACCAATGACAGAAACGGAATAGCCATCACGTGCAAGATCGATACAAACCCCAGCAAGCATACCCGTTCCGCCAATCACTAGCGCATGACCATTACTTTCCATGCACTCACCCCTTCTTTGAAGACATGACTCCGTTTGGCAACTGGCATGTATCTTGTTTTAAGTTGCCAAACGGAGTTTTATAAGGATAGGTTGACTTAATCATTTTCCATTTCTTTATTGATAAAACCCCTCAACTGCATCACATGCGTTGTCTCGGAAGCAGAATCATCTAATTCAAACCCATTCGACCGATAAAAAGCATCTGCCTTCGAGGATTCTGTTCGAACAGTCATTTCATTGAATGTACCACGAGAATGGTCAATAATTTGTTTAAGCAAAAGCGAGCCTACACCTTGCCGCCTCGCATCGTCTAACACGTAAAACCTTTGCAAACGTGCAACTTGTGTATCGTCGGAAAAAGGTGATTGATTGACACCACCAATCGCAACAACATTGCCAGCTTCATTTTGAACAGCGAATAAGGCCTCTCCAGGTTTGTTAAACCGATTGGTACCATCTTGAAAATCATTAACGAGGCGTGATAAAAAACGATAGCCTTCCGTTTCACTTTCTTTTACTAAATGAGAAATCGTAATTGCCTGTAAATCCTCAACCCGTTCTACTGAAAATGTCATTGCTTTTTCCTCCCTTTAATCAATTATGGCCCGGCATAATTGCGTCCGGATTTTTTCGAGCTTTAGGCCTACAGGGGGGAAGGATTGAACTGATCCTTCCTTACTGCGACAGGACGTCGCGCACTTAGGCTGCCTTCTTAAGCACCCCGTAAAAATCCATGACATCCGCCGAAGGCTTTATCTGAGTTCAGATAAAGTGATTTTTCCTACTAGTACCTTTCAACAACTTCATTAAAAAAACCTCCCTTTATCGCAACAAACAAAAATAACCCACATACGTTTATCACGTAGTGAGTTATTTTGCGATTACTATTTCTCTACATCTCCGTCCACTTGTGCCCTTGAAAAACCACGACCGAGAATTTCCGACGCATTCAAGAAAATAACAAACGAAGTTGGTTCAAGCTTTTGAAGTACTTTTTTAAAATAAACAGCCTCTGATTGCTCCACGACACAGAGGATCATCGTCTTTTCTTGATTCGAGTAGCCGCCAACTGATTTAATCTTCGTTAAGCCACGGTTAATTTCATCTTTGATGATGGCTTGTACTTCCTCTTCTTTATCCGTAATAATCATTACCAATTTTGTTGGAGACGTTTGCAGTTGGACAAAGTCAATCACTTTACTTGTCACATAAATAGCAATCATCGCATATAGCGCAAGCTCAAAATTAAAAACAAACGCAGATGTCAGGACGACGAGCCCATCAACGAGTAGCTGTGAAAAACCACTCGAAAGTCCGGTGAATTTCTTCACCAATTGAGCAATTAAAGCCGTTCCACCTGTCGAACCATTTCCTCGATAAACAATCCCTAGCCCGACACCAAGCATAATTCCCCCGTAAATTGCACTCAGCAAGGGATTATCGACAGAGAGCTTGATATCCGCGGTTATCCAAATAACGAACGGCACAAAAAAAGTACCGATTAATGTTTTCAAGCTAAACTCTTTTCCCACAAGGACAACTCCGAGTAGTAAAAGTGGGATATTAATAAGCCACTGCACGTAAGCCGGATTGAATAGAAAAAGTTCATAAAGAATCGTACTAATTCCTGAAACTCCGCCTGCTGCCAGCCTCGCCGGTAAGAAGAAAATATTAAATGCCAAACCAACGAGGGCTGCCCCAAAAATAACTTGAATATATTCAAAAATAACTGTTTTTCTAAATTGTTGTATCGCCATTATTCAATACCCTCACCTTCAACCTTTCCATTTTAACAAAAAATCATCCAATCATCATCTTTTTTCAAAAAACAAAAGCTAGATTAGCATACATAAGAGCGCGAACTTACTTTTGGATTTATTAGTTTTTTATAGTATAATAGGCATAAGTTATATTAAAAATATTATTTAAAGGAGGATTCTATGCGAAGTTTAGGTATCGTAAGAAAGGTTGACCAGCTTGGAAGAATTGTCATCCCAAAAGAACTTAGAAAAACACTGCATCTAAGCACTAATTCACCTATGGAAATATTCGTAGAAGAAGATAAAATTATTCTACGAAAGTATACAGTCAATGAAGCTTGTATCGTAACAGGCGAAATTACGCCTGAGAATAAAATGTACTCGAATGGTATGTATTTAAGCCCCAAAGGCGCGCAAATTGTGTTGGAGGAAATCGCAAAAAACAGCTAAGAGACTATGAATTATAGTGAAAAACTTTAATTCATAGTCATACTTAATGTCCTATTTCCAACTATTTCATTTGATAATTCACTTCAATTGGTGTAGACTTTGTTCTAGAAGCTGCGTTGTGCGTATCAACATTAAGTTTTAACCTTTAAGCTGTAAACGGGAGTTTTTTCTAGAAACGGGAATGGCATACCTCGTTCTTTCGATAACGAGGACAAACAGGATTGTTTCTGCGAACACCCACTTTGAGAAGTGGTGGTTTAAAACTTTCTAAGACCGTACGGCAAAGGCGGCTTTTCTTTTAAACATTATACCTATAAGGTTTATCAGTAAACATCATCCTCTAGAGGGTGGTGTTTTTTTATTAAATCCTCTTGTTGTTAAACTGGCGTTAAAATTCTTCGTAACTAATGCTATTTATTACGATTTGTTAGCCACTTTCATATTGACATCTAGAGGAATCGACTTAACTGCCGTACCCGGTAGAAATACATAAAACCCTTTTCATCGTTTACATGAAAAGGGCTGGCTTGCACAAAAGAACAATCGTTTCGTATACTTTATTTTGATCTTTGTATCTACCAATTACGCAATCGTAACACCTGCACTAGCAGTACCTGTAACCGCACCAGCCAAAACAGATCCGCCTAGTGTAAACACCATTAGCAAACGGTCCCCTACCGCTACCGGCACGGGTGCAAAATTCGATGATGCTCCACTTAGTGTAGTACCTACAGTTATTAGCGGTGTTAAGGTTGGGGCTAGATCTACCCTTACGCCCGTCGGAGTGAAAGTATTACTTCCTGCTGGTGCGCGATAGATTTCTGCAGAAACCGTTGCAGATTCAGCTAAAGTCAATGCTGCCGTTAACGTAAACGATGCTGAAATAGCTGTTAGAAGACCAGGTCTTGGAACCGAAAAGGCTTCGTTTATTAAACCTGTCAAGTCTATTGCATTACCCGCAAGAAACACACCGGGAACCGCTGTGCCAAATCCAATTAAACTAGGCGTACCTACTAATCCGCCTGCAAGAGAAGTCAAAGCGACAGCTGTCGCACCAGAGGCAAATGGGATGATTGAACCCGTTAATGCCGGTGGAACTATACAGGCTGCGTCAATCGCTCTGAATGGTCCAAGCGCAGTACAATTGACACTTCCATTGCTAGGAGCCTGGCGACCACAACATCCATGATTAAAACTCATATTAACACCTCCTTTCTCCACTATCCTATTCAAGCCAGTAGCAGGGCGGACGGGCTATCAACCACTTGCGTTTAGCGGTTTTTTAAACAGCATGACATGCATTTTTAAAAATATACTTTCTAACGAAGACTGGGAATCTCCAAGAAAAAACAACCATCCTGACAAGAAAGTCAAAATGGTTGTCGTAATGGTATAAAATGATTTTTACTTTTGATAATTCCCGGAAGTTAATCTTAAGACTTCCTTCGAAAAAAATTAAACAATGATGATGCTTCTTTATTTTTATGTTGCTGACGTTTCATTTCACTAGTGATTTCTATCGAAGCCTCTGGACTTATTTCTCTTTCAAATTCCTCAATATGAGGCGCAATCTCCTCAAGTGCTACTTTATAAAACACTTCCTCAGATGCTACTTCTGCTTCTTCGTTTTTCTCAACCTCTAAAATCGGTTGGGATATGGCGGGGACAAGATTAACACCATTTGTTGGCATGGCCTTCTTTGTTGTAGCATTATTGAAATGAATCATTGGTTCCCTATTTAAATTTCTATTCAAACCATTATAGATTTGATTTGGCTGATTACCAATTGCCGGGAAACTTTGTTTAACATGCACTTGATGCTTACTTACTGTTGGCGTAACAGTACTTGAAGCGTCTTGGATATCATTAGCCCCCGCTACAAGGCTTTGCAAATACTTATATGAGGGTGGACGATTCGACTGTTGAATCGAAGAAATGGACGTTTTCCCTTCCAATTGGCGAGATGCCTCCGTGGCTTCCAATACGTCCGTATTATGATGACTATTCACTGGATCTTGCATATCGCTAGAAGTATTCACTTTTTCTTTGCGATCATTTGTTAATTGATTCATAACTACGGAAAAATCCTTGTTTAACTCCTCGACAGTTTTGTTAAGTGAGCCTATCTGTTGTGCAAATGTGTCAATTTGTTGCTCATACTCCTCTAACTGCGTACTCCGTTTGTCATTCAGTCGTTCCATTACCTCTTCTAAATGCGAGACTTGCATTTTAAAGCCTGTCAATTCACTTTTCATGAAGAGATAGTCATCAATTGTATTTCCCGATTTCAATGTTGTTAAGGTATCTCTATAGGTCGCGATTTTCTGTTTTAGTTTTTCGATGTCTTGAGCAGAGTATAACTGAGCATCAGCCATCACTATTCCTCCTTTACAGTACATACCTATTCTATTGCTCATGCTTTCATTACGTGACATATTATCACCTTTAATGCTGAATACTAATAGGATAATGTGCCAGATTCTTAACCATCAATACCCCTTCCTAACTATTGTTTGTACAAATATCTTTTCTAGTTAATAAAGTTAAAAAATATCTCGATAAGTTATTTCCTGCCCAGACACTCATTTTTCCCCATCATATGCTACGGGTGAAAGATAAAAAATTTGGAGGTGTCTGCAAAAATGCAAGAAAATAAGCCGTTTGATGGCAAAGAACTAATTTGTATTAATGTCGATAAGGTATATGACTGGATTGTTAAAGAAAACTCATTTGATATTACTCCAACAGGACCAATTTCCTTCCCAGGCGTTACTGCAACGACAAGTTTAGTAGGTGCAACTGTTACATGTGAAGTAACGCCGGCAGCAATGAACCCGGTCGTTATCCTACATCGAGAAGATCGCACGTTCTGCATTGACGGAACAAACGTATGCCTTCAACAGCTTAATATCCAAAAGAATTTTGTTGTCACAATTATTCTTACTTTTCCAAATGGAACAATGCTAACAAGCGCGGATATCCCTGTTTCTCGTTGTGAACAAGTCACTTTATGTGCTCCTGAAGGAACTGATGTTGAAGTGACATACACGAATCTAGATTGTTTTGTATGTACTACTGGTACACTTGTCGCAGGCGAAGGCACCATTACCTTCTCTGCACTAACTATCTCAGTAGCTACTTGTCAAAGCATTCAATCGACATTCCCAGTTACTGTTGAATTTTTAGCTGATTTCTGCGACCCAAGGGCAGATATAGTATCAGGCTGTGCCGCACCAACACGTCCACAGCAATGCTCTGTCGTTTTCCCCGACGCCGGCGGCAACTGCTGCGGATGATATCGACTGATGGTGATAATGAGGAAGTACCAAACATATTATAAAGAGAGGATATCCCTCTCTTTATTTTTTTTGAATAGGAGGAAGTCATCATGAATAATGAAGTCGAACAAAAGATTGCCGAACTCCATCAACAAACAAAATCCTACTTAATTGAAATTAAAAAATTAATAGATGGACCAAATGATTCCAGCAAATTAAATATCATAAGCTACTTTACTTATTCTTTAAATATTTCCCATAACCTAGAACAAGAGAGCCTATGCCTCGGCTCTTACCACGTACATAATTTAGGTAGTCAACCAATTACAAATCCCTATATTTGCATAAAAGTCCCCACGGAGTCCCCTTTCTCATTCTCTGGACGCTATGTTCATGAAAATTTCAAGCAATCTTTGAAAAATGCGAGCGAATGGGAGCGCATAAATGAACAAACAAATACAGAGGAATTTTGGCTGAGACCTATGGGGAATGCTTCTATTGAACCCTATGAAACCATTTCGTTCTCAAATTTCCAGATTAAATGGACTCCTACAAAATCCTATGCCGGAAGTATTATGGGGGTTACGTATAGCGATCAGATGAAGGAAGGCATTGCTGTCATTAATCCCATCAATCTCAACGGCACCATTCCTATGCAGGAGGCGGGAGAATGAGTAATCTAACTGAAGATGAGCAAGTTATTCGGCAGTTTATGAAAGACCAACTGCATGACCGAAAAAAAGATAACCCGGAAACTGATAACAGCTTTATTTTTTTGGAAAAAGAAACGTTGGATATGTTGATGAACCATCTACTGAACAATACAAAACAAAGAGCATCAGATGATTCACAAGTAAAAATGATAGAAGTACTAGAACAAATTATCACAGATAATCAAAAGGAGTTTGAAGCGATTATCACGTTTCTTAAAGAAAGATCCTAATCCAGCATTTGCCTCGGTAACATCTAAGATTGGAGGTATAAACATGATTAGTGAGAACACTAGACGAAACAGCTTACATCAGCTTGAGCAAACAATTATCTATTTAAGGGCGGAATTGGCTAAATATAAAAATGAAGTGAACAAAGTTCAAAGCGATTATTATTACTCCCTTGCAGAAAAATTAACCTATGACAATGAACAATTAACAGCAGAAAAAAATGAGCTTACCGAGAATTTATTTAGACTCAATAAAGAGTTGGTCAAACGGACGAGTGATTATAAGGAACGTATACACTTGCATGAAATACAAAGTAAAAAGCAGTTAGAAACTATCGATGCTTTACAACAAACCGAAAGCACCTCAATGATGCTTAAACAGCTTGAATATAGACTGATGAACCATATTCAAAATGCAACGAAACCACTTCTACCACTAATCAATCAATTAGCGCAAGCAAATAAAGAACATTCTGAGTCTACTCAAGATAAACAGTATGTACTACAAGAGATAGAAGCTAAAAATAATATAATTGCTAAACTTCAATTTGAATTATCGCTGTTACAAAAAGAAAACGACAAGCTAATAGCCCAGAATAGCGAACCTCCGATTAACACTGAAACATTTTTGCAAGTCGATGCACAAATTAAAAAATTACTTAGTCAATCGTTGGAATACGAAGAAAAATTGGCTACCAAACTTCTCGCCCTTCATTCATTGGAACAGAAAATAGAACAGCTCACTTTAGAAATTGATGAGGTAAAAATTTTTGGCGTCAGTGGACAGATTTCGAAAGTTGAATAATAAAGTAGAAGTACTATCTGATAGCATTCTATTTCTGGTAACATAAAGGTTCATTCAACAATCAAAATCGGTTTCCTATTGGAAGCTGATTTTTCTAACTTTATATAATTGTCGGAGGTGAAACAATATCGTAAAACGCTTAGTTGTCACAGGGTATAAACAGCATGAGCTTGGCATATTTGATGATAAACACCCCGGTATTCGTTTTATTAAAAAAGCATTAGAAAAACGACTTGTCGCCTTAATCGATGAAGGATTAGAGTGGGTTATTATCAGTGGACAGTTAGGCACTGAATTATGGGCTGCAGAAGTGGTTATCGACTTAAAAAAAGAATACACCGAATTGAAATATGCTGTTATCACTCCTTTCCTTGAACAAGAGAAAAATTGGAATGACATGAAAAAAGAAACGTATCACCGGATTGTTGCCCTTGCCGATTACCATACAAGTCTCACGAAAAGACCCTATGAAGCCCCATGGCAATTTATCGAAAAAGATAAGTTTTTCATGCGTAATTCCGATGGAATATTGATTATTTATGATGAAGAGAACGATGGCTCACCAAAATTTATCAAGAAAGCAGCTGAAAGCTATGCTGAACGTTCCGATTATCAAGTATTCACAATTACTGCCGATGATTTGCAAGCCATAGCAGAAGAAGAACAGCTGAGTGAATGGTATTGATTTCTCGATTTCATTTGACAAACTGAACTCTTCGTGCTATAGTCAATCAGTTAACAAATAGGTAACTGTCAAGACTTGAATATCTGGCATTCTACAAATGTTTTTGAGAATACTTATTCACACTGGCGCGACTATAGGGTCGCAAGGACGCAAAAGTAGGTAGGGTTTGCGTTGCTTAGGTTAGAGAACACCCAGTGGAACAATGACCGCGGCACTGAAAGCTTATCCTTTCTATGGAAATTATTCCCCGAACATTCGGGATGAAAAATTACATTCAAAACTTAAATGTTACCGACCAAATAAAGGGGTGTTCTCAAATTGAGAGCATCCCTTTTCCAATGGTTATTTGCTTCGCTTTTTAACACGTATTACAATAAACGAAAAAGAAAAGGTGGTTCACCTATGGATATTTACGCACACCGCGGTTCATCTGGCACACACCCTGAAAATACAATCGCCGCTTTCACTGAAGCTGCGCGTCTTCCCGTACACGGCGTTGAATTTGATGTCCATCTAACAAAAGATACCGAACTTGTCGTCATCCATGATGAAACAATTGATCGGACGTCAAACGGAACGGGATTCGTCAAAGACATGACACTTGCAGAACTGAAGTCCTTTGATTTTGGTAGCTGGTTTTCTCCAAATTTCAATGGACAAACGATTCCAACCTTATACGAAGTACTTCAACTGTTTGCCCATACAACACATCATTTGAATATTGAACTAAAATCGGATATTTTTCCATATGAGGGCATGGTGGAGAAAGTAATTGAAATGCTTGAAGAGATGAAAATCGAGACACGGGTCGTCTTGTCTTCTTTTGATCATGGAGCTATCCGAACTGCAAAACAATTGGCACCACGTTTAGAAACGGCTGCTTTATTCATGGAAGTTTTGGTGGAACCACTCGATTATATTCGCGCCATTCCTGCGGATGCACTGCATTTATTTTTTCCAACAGCACTTCGCCCATCTATTCAACAAGCATTAGAAGTCGGTACTGCAGTACGTGCTTTCACCGTCAATGAAGAACAATACGCCAAGGCATTACAAAATATCGGTATCTCGGCTATTTTTACTGACTTTCCAGAAAAAATGTTGAACTATCTAAATAAGAACAGCTGAGTAAATCAGCTGTTCTTATTTACGCATGCACCTACAAACCTATCAAAAATCCGCAGAGAAACCGCATCCCCTTTTGTAGCTAATAATTCAGGGTGCCACTGAACACCAAGGACAAATTTTTTATCTATACTTTCAACTGCTTCGATAATGCCATCGCTCGCACTACCAGAAACATTGAACACCGTGGATACGTCCTTCAATGCTTGATGGTGAAATGAGTTCACTTGAATGCGTTCACTCCCCGCAATTCCCTCCAGTAAACTGCCCTTTTCCAATTGAATAAAATGGGAAGTATAAGCATCAGGTGCTTTTTGTATATGTTGAAGAATAGGTCCCGTGTTTTGTTGATGAATGTCCTGATATAACGTTCCTCCTGCTGCAACATTCAACAATTGAAGACCCCTACAAATACCTAAAATCGGTTTATCCACAGTAAGCATTTGTCGCGCCAGCTCGAGTTCAAACAAATCTCTGCTTGGTGAAACTTCTCCCAGATGTGCGTGAGGTTCTTCATTGAACAATATTGGATTAATATCATTTCCGCCGGTCAAAAGAAGACCGTCCAATAGACTAACCACTTGAGCAATGTCTTCACGATGACCTATCGGGATAATGAAAGGCAATCCCCCTGCTCGGATTATTGCCTGCATATAATCATTTCTTAGAAAGTGCTTATCATCTTTCTCCACATCTGGTGTAACTCCAATTATCGGCTTCATCCACAAATCCCCTTGTACACTAATGGATCGTACAATTTCAAAACCTATTTCCTTATATTATGCTGTAAGACTATTAATAAATTCCTCAATCTCTGCCTGTGTTTTGCGATCCTTGCTGACAAACCGTCCGACTTCTACACCACTATGGAATCCTAGAAAACTTGGAATACCAAAAATATCGAGCTCTCCACATAAGTCAATAAACTCATCGCGATCCACTTCGATAAAAGTATACTCTGGGTAATCCGCTTCAATACCAGGTAAAATCGGCTCAATCACGCGGCAATCCGAGCACCAATTCGCAGAAAACATAAAAATTATGCGCTCCTCATTTTTCAGCTGTTCAAATTGTTCTATCGACTGTAGTTTTTCCATTTGTCATCACTCCTGTTAGTTAATTATTTAACGCATTTTAATTGTATCATTACCCGAACGATTCGTTCATATTTTCAGTGAATTTCACTTCGAAAAATTTGTAGTCATAAAAAATTCCGTTTAGGGAATTCTATATAGACGTATTAAAGGAGGGTTTTTCGTGCGCCACTGGTTGTTGTTACCAACGTATATCATCATGTTATCCTTTCTGTTTTATACAGTTGTTGTAGCCAAAGAAGTAACGACAAACGAACAACGCATGCAGCTGTATTTACAATTTGACAGCATCACTGTTCCTTGGTTCTACTTAGCCGCTATTGATCAATTTGAGCGCAATATCCAACAAGTACGCAATGATATTCCTAGCAGAGATGGACCTATTGCTATTCAATACGCTGACGAGTTTTGGGCTGGGGAACTGAATCCTAACAAAACAGATACTTCTCCCGCATCTATCGCTTTCTTTAACGGTAGAGGGCAGGACGGAGACGGTGATGGCATTGCTGATTCAGATAACCCCCAAGACGTGCTTTCTGCAATGACAACCTTTTTAAGTGGATATGGTCAAGAGGAAGAAGATTTCAAATTGGCATTATGGGATTATTATAAACGAGAAGAAACTGTTACCCAAATTATGACGATCGCCAAATTGTACCAGCATTTTGAAACCTTAGAATTGGACGAGCATGCCTTTCCCGTCCCCACGAATTACGATTATAGCTATAGGGGAACATGGGGTGCGAGTAGAGGATGGGGCGGCAGAAGAATTCATGAAGGGACCGATATTTTTGCAGGATATGGGACTCCCGTTCGAGCTACATCCTACGGTGTTATTGAAATAATGGGGTGGAATGAATTTGGCGGTTGGCGCGTCGGTATTCGTGATAATCATAATACGTACCACTACTTTGCCCACTTAGCTTATTTCAATAAGGACATCAAAGTGGGTGATATCGTTGAGCCAAGGACCATCATCGGGTTTGTCGGTAGTTCCGGTTATGGCAAGGAAGGCACATCTGGTCGATTCCCTCCCCACCTCCATTATGGCATGTACAAAAATAATGGTCGAACCGAGTGGGCTTTCGATCCATATCCTTCGCTTCGGATTTGGGAACGACAAGACAATGGAAAATAGTACAAAGCCCACAGGCCATGACGACTTGTGGGCTTTGTATTTGATATTTCAGTCCATCATCTCTGCAATAATTTCATAGGAGCGTAAACGAGCTTGCTGATCAAAAATTTGCGAATTAATAATTAACTCATTGGTCTTCGTTTCTTGAATAAAGCTCTCCAATTTCCGCTTAACCGTTTCGGGACTACCGACAATTGTTGAACGTGGATCGAGGGTTTGCTCAACAGAGGCTCGCTCTTGCGCTGACCATACCTCGTTAATGTTATCGATTGGTGGTTGTAATTGTGTTGGCATACCTCTTGTTAAACTCAGGAATTGCTGCTGTTGTGAAGTTGCCAGCCAGTGAGCTTTTTCATCCGTCTCTGCAGCAATGACATTTATGCCAAGCATCGCGTAAGGTATTTGCAAAAATTTCGATGGTTTAAAGTTTTGATGATACAGCTGCAAAGCCTGTAATACATAGGCCGGTGCAAAATGGCTGGCAAAGGAAAATGGCAAGCCTTCCTGCGCGGCAAGCTGTGCACTGAAACCACTTGAACCGAGTAACCAAATTGGTATATCGAGTCCTTCGCCAGGGAATGCGCGAACACGGGCGACGCGATTCGGCTCAAAATACGCTTGTAGCTCAGCCAACTGTTCCGGAAAATCATCACCAGTACTTTGTAAAGTACGGCGTAACGCATAGGCTGTAGCTTGATCTGAGCCAGGAGCACGTCCTAATCCTAAGTCAATCCTCCCTGGATACATTGATTCAAGCGTACCGAATTGCTCTGCTATGACAAGCGGTGCATGATTTGGCAACATGATGCCTCCAGAGCCAACACGAATTTTTTTCGTTGCACCAGCAATATGTCCAATCAGTACAGATGTGGCGGAACTGCCGATGCCCGGCATATTATGATGCTCAGCTAGCCAGTAGCGATTAAATCCCCAGCTCTCTACATGTTGCGCAAGTTCAACACTATTTTTAAACGACTGCGTGGCATTGCTTCCCACATTGATAGGTGCAAGATCCAACACAGATAATGGAATCGAATTGAATGTCTTTATTTGAATTCACTCCTTAATTCATTGTCATATAAAATGATACCGCTCCTAACAAAATTCCTCTACCAATCCGACTCTAACATTCGTTTTTTCGAATATTTTCCGTTTAAAGCGCTTACAAAAAACTTTTTTAATGTTTTAGCGCATTAAAGTGAAATAGATGCTTGACATTTGTTTTTCATTTGTTATGATAAGTTCTAAATTCAATAACAATTCAAAATGTAATGATGAAGACAGGCTTTAAGTGATGAAATCTTAAGAGAGCTGATGGATGGTGTGAATCAGTGATTTCAACGTAAAGTAGCACTTCGGAATTGAGAGGCTGAAATTTGCAGTAAGCCAATCCGCCACATGCCCGTTAAGCATGCTAACGAAGACTGTCAGATTGTGTATATAGTTGCTGACAGTAAATCAGGGTGGTACCGCGTGAGCTAATCTAGCTTTTCGCCCCTTACAATTATTTGTAAGGGACGGAAGGCTTTTTTTATTTTTATTCAGCAGAAGTTCAAGTTCCTGCTGAATAAAAATAAAGCCTCCGGCGGATGTCACGGATTTTGAAAGGAATTAATCGAGCTTGCTCAATTCAAAATCCAGACGCAATTACGCCGAGGCGTAATTGATTTTTATTAATAAAACCATTCATTAGGAGGAGAACAGTATGTTACAAGATCAACAGTTTCTAAGAATTCCAGGACCAAGTCCGATTCCGCCAAGTGTGCAACGAGCGATGAGCCAACCAATGCTTGGGCACCGTGGGAAAGAAGTGTCAGCTATAGTGAAGTCTGTCAAACCTGGCCTTCAACAAATCTTTGGTACAACACAAGATGTTGCAGTCATTACAGGCAGTGGAACAGCAGGCTTAGAAGCAGCTGTTGTCAATATCGTTCAGCCAGGCGATGAAGTACTCGTTGTTGTCACAGGGGCATTTGGTGATCGTTTCACGAAAATTTGTAACGCGTATAGCATTAAAGTCCATCGCTTAGATGTGAAATGGGGTCAAGCACTCCAGGCAGAAGACGTTAAACAATATGTACAGACGAATCCAACGATTAAAGCTGTCTTCTCTACATATTGCGAAACTTCTACAGGTATTTTGAATCCTGTCCACGAGCTAGCAACGGCAGTCCGCGAAGTATCAGATGCGCTCATCGTCGTCGATGGCGTATCTTGTGTCGGCGGTGTGCAAACAGAAATGGATGCTTGGGGAATCGACATTATGGTAACGGGCTCTCAGAAAGCATTTATGCTACCGGCTGGTCTGACGTTCGTCGCAGCAAGTGAACGTGCATGGACTGTTATCGAATCAAATACAAAACGAGGCTTTTACTTAGATCTCACAAAATACCGTGATAATCTTCAAAATGATGCAACACCTTTTACACCGGCCGTTTCTTTATTATTCGGCTTACAGCAAGTGCTTGAATTGATTGCGGCAGAAGGCTTGGAGCAAGTGTATGCGCGACATACATTAATGATGAACATGACACGTGCAGCTTTCAAAGCACTCGGTATTCCTTTATTAACAACTGACGCCGACGCTGCTCCTACTGTAACGGCTGTTCAACCAGAGGACTTTGACGCTGAGGCATTCAGAAAAGTAGTTAAACAAGAGTTCGGGCTCACAGTAGCAGGCGGACAACAGCATTTAAGCGGCAAAATATTCCGTGTTGGTCATATGGGCTATTGCTCGCCAGCAGACGTTCTTCAGACGATTAGTATGATTGAAATCGGCTTACTCAAAGTCGGCAAACAAATTACATTAGGCACAGGCGTTGCGGCGGCACAACAAATCTATGTAAATGAAGGAGTGTTGGTTTAAATGGCTTTTAATATACTCATCAGTGACCCACTAAGTGAAGACGGTATTTTTCCATTACGACAAGCAGAAGGTTTTAATATTGTCATAGATACAACAAATACACCAGAACAACTCGCTGAAAAAATCGAAAAGTTTGATGCATTAATCGTCCGAAGCCAAACACAGGTCACACGCGGAATCATCGAAAAAGCAACTAATCTAAAAATCATTGGACGTGCAGGTGTTGGCGTTGATAATATCGACTTAGATGCCGCAACGGAGCGAGGAATTATCGTTGTCAACGCTCCTGATGGCAATACAAACTCAGCAGCTGAACATACAATCGCTATGCTTATGTCACTCGCTCGTAAAATCCCACAAGCCTTTAATTCATTAAAAAATGGGCAATGGGATCGTAAATCATTCATCGGCGTGGAATTAAAAAATAAAACACTCGGTGTTGTTGGCCTTGGACGAATCGGTGCAGAAGTAGCTGCAAGGGCGAAAGGACAACGAATGAGCGTCATTGCTTACGATCCATTTTTAACAGAGGAAAAAGCGAAGAAAATGGGTATCACGTTAGGTACAGTCGAAGAAGTGCTTAGAGCAGCTGATTTCATTACCGTCCATACACCTTTATTGAAAGAAACAAAGCATATGATTAATAAAGAAGCATTTGAAATTATGAAGGACGGCGTGCAAATTGTGAACTGTGCACGCGGTGGTATTATCGACGAAGACGCATTGTACGATGCAATTGTTGCGAAGAAAGTAGCAGGAGCTGCACTCGACGTCTTTGAAACAGAGCCGTTTGTCGGTCACAAGCTACTGACATTGCCAGAAGTCATTGCGACACCACATTTAGGCGCAAGCACAATCGAAGCACAGGAAAGCGTCGCAATCGATGTCAGCCGCGACGTTGTCAATTTCTTCAGTGGAGGTACGGTTCGCAATCCCGTGAATCTACCGTCCGTATCGAAGGAAGTATTGGCTAAAATTGAGCCCTTCTTTGACTTGGCAGAAAAACTTGGGATTTTCTTATCTCGTCTATCTAATAAAGTAATTGAAGAAGTGAACATTTACTACTCTGGTGATCTTGCTGAGTCGGACGTTCGTCCATTGACACGCAACACTTTGAAAGGTTTGCTAACACGTAACCTAGGCAACCATGTTAACGACGTCAATGCTAAGTTTTTGACAGAGCGTTTTGGTATCAAGGTGAATGAACACAAGACATCTACGACAAAAGGCTTCTCTAACCTGGTAACTGTTGAAGTGACAACAGCAAGCGGCGTGCGGCGCGTTTCTGGAACGCTACTAAACGGACTAGGCGCTCGTATCGTCAAAGTCGACGATAATCTGGTAGATATTAGTCCTGAGGGTCACCTACTGTTCATCAAGCATAAGGACCAACCAGGTGCAATAGGACGCGTTGGCACATTGCTCGCCGTCGAGAATATCAATATCGCAACAATGCAAGTTGGCCGGTCAACAGTTGGCGGCAATGCAATCATGATGCTAACTGTCGATCATCATGTAGAAAAAACAAACGTCGAACGATTAAAAGAGCTTGAAGATATTTATGATGTAATTGCAATTGATCTTTAATTTGTGTTGATCGAAAAACCCCACTTCATCCCCAAGAATGCTTTTGGGCGATGAAGTGGGGTTTTATGGGGTTGAATTAGGTATTGGCGTAGAATCATAGATTTCCATGACAGTCCGTCTATACTCTTGCAGTTTCAGTACTTTCTCATACAGTTTTATCACTTTCTCTTACAGTTCACCAAATTACTCTGACAGCCCGCGAATACTCTTGCAGTTTCAATACCTGCTCATACAGTTTTATCGTTTTCTCTTACAGTTCACTGAATTACTCTGACAGTCCGCGAATACTCTTACAGTTTCAGTACTTTCTCTTACAGTTTTACCGTTTTCTCTTACAGTTCACCGAATTACCCTTACAGTTCACCAAATTACTCTGACAGTCCGCGAATACCCTCATAAAAAAAGAAGCCTCCTTATCGGATGGCCTCCTCCTTCGTTAACGTCTCTAAAATTGGGAACAGCTTCTCCAAATTATCAATCTCATACGTCGGCGTGCTGCCCTCTGCCAGCTCCATACCTTCTCGGTTAATCCAAACCGAGCGCATCCCTACGTGTGACGCACCTAAAATATCCGTCATCAAATTATCACCAATCATCAACGCTTCACCTTCTGTGACACCGCAAGTTTCTAGTACATGATGAAAAATTGACACGTCCGGCTTCCCTTTACCGAATGCACCCGAAATGACGATATGGTCAAAATAAGGAGCAATTTCAGGCGTAATTTCTAGCTTTGTCTGCTGTAAGCTCGGCGAGCCATTCGTTAATAATGCAAGTTGATAGGCACCCTTTAACTTATCTAACACACTAAACGTTTCTTCGTATAAGAAAGGATACTTTTTCCGCTCCGCAGGGAATAATTCCGCCAACTCACTACCTAACTCAATATCCTTAATTCCAAGCCTTTGCAATCCTTTTGTCCATGCTTCGCGGCGATACCCTGGCACAATCTCCTTCATCTTCTGAAAGGATTCCGCAGCGTCGTCAAACGTACCCCAAAGCCCTTCGAATGGATTAATGCCAATCATTTTTGTAAACTCATATGTATCATATGCAGCATATAAATCCTTTGCCACTGCCCGAACCGCTTCTTCAAGCTCTACCGGATCAACAGCAGCATGCACCTGCGCCGCCCGTTCACACGTCTTCCGAAACGCCGTCGCCACACTTTTTTTATCCCATAGTAATGTATCGTCTAAATCGAAAATTAGTGTTGTTATCATATTGAATCATCTCCTTTTTTTCATATACAATCCAGTATACATCATTTTCAGACTCTTTAGCGAGATAAAGAAACACCGCCCCAAATACCTACTTAGGGCGGCATTTCTTTTAATCCGTGACATCCGCCGGAGACTTTATTAGGGAGGAATTGAACTGCATTCCTCCCTAATAAACCTGCCTATCCCAAAACCGCTGCTGCGCAATTGCCTTCACAAATTCTTGATCAAAATTTGGATTATCGCTCGCAAAGACAATGCCCGGCCCTGCTTTTGCATCCGATGCTTCAAAAAATGGCAAACCTGTTGTTGCAAAACCAATCGGCTTGAAATGCTTAAATGCCTCATCAATAAAATACTCAATATCATAGTTAAACTTTGCTTGATTAGTCGCAGTTCCGCCCACAACATACAATGCATCAAACAACACAGGATCCGTCGTCAAAAACGTCTCATTTACCATTACTTTTAGCCCATCTGCCCCTTGCACAGTCCCTAACTTTTCACCAACAATATCAACCGTGACTCCATAATCCCTAAACGTCCGCACAGCTGCCTTCACTTCCGCACCATTAAAATCATTACCGATTAGCACACCAACCCTCAGCGTCTGCGGCACGTGTAGCGTATTAGCCTGACTCAGCGCTGGTGATGACGCTGTGACAGTAGACTGTTCGGCAGTTGGTGGGTTTACGCCAACGCCTTCTGCAATCAGCGTTGCCATCTCCCTATCCACATGTGCAAACATATCGACTACCTGCTGACGGACACTCCTGCTTTTCACTTTGCCAACTTCGAAGGTGAACGCATCAATAATATGCTGCTTCTCCCAAGGCGACATACTGTTCCAGAAAAGCCTCGCCTGTGAAAAGAAATCCTTAAACGACTCACTGCGTGCTTGAATGACACGCCCCTCTACTTTTTCTGCATAATGAACAAATCCGCCTTCTTGTGCCGTAGATGTCGACGGTGTGTTATCCGCAAGCGAATTTTTATGATAGCTGATTTGCCCAACATTAATCGTTTGCCGGCTGTACCCATTGCGTTGATTGTTATGAAATGGACAAACAGGGCGGTTAATCGGAATTTCCGTGAAGTTTGGTCCCCCAAGTCGAATCAGCTGCGTATCCAAATAAGAGAACAGCCTTCCTTGCAGGAGCGGATCATTCGTAAAATCAATGCCCGGGATTACATTGCCAGGATGAAAAGCCACTTGCTCTGTTTCCGCAAAAACATTATCTACATTGCGATTTAGCGTCATCTTGCCGAATATCTGAACAGGGACAATCTCTTCTGGCCATAGTTTCGTCGCATCCAAAATATCAAAATCAAACATGAATTCGTCTTCTTCATTGATCATTTGGACGCCAAGCTCATACTCAGCAAAATTGCCATGTTCAATGGACTCCCATAAATCACGTCGTTGGAAGTCAGGATCTTTACCAGATATTTTTTGTGCTTCATCCCACACAAGTGAATGGACGCCAAGCAAAGGCTTCCAGTGAAACTTCACAAATCTAGATATTCCCTGTGCATTGACAAATCGAAAAGTATGAACGCCGAATCCTTCCATCATGCGAAAGTTTTTTGCAATTGTTCGGTCTGACATTAGCCACATAATCATATGTGCTGATTCTTGATTGTTAGCAACGAAATCCCAAAATGTATCATGTGCGGAGGAAGCTTGCGGTATTTCATTATGGGGCTCAGGCTTAATTGCATGAATCAAATCTGGAAACTTCAATCCATCCTGAATGAAAAACACCGGAATATTATTACCAACAAGATCATAATTCCCTTGTTCCGTATAAAACTTTACAGCGAACCCCTTAACATCCCGTACGGTGTCTGCCGATCCTGAGCTACCTACAACATTCGAAAAACGAGTAAATACAGGCGTAATCGTTCCAGGTTCCTGTAGAAATCCCGCTGTTGTAAATTCCTTCATCGACTTATACAATTCAAATTCCCCATGCGCCGCATATCCTCGCGCATGAACAACTCGCTCCGGAATTCGTTCATGGTCAAAATGCGTCACTTTTTCCCGGAAATGAAAATCCTCCATTAACGTCGGACCGCGCACCCCTGCTTTTAACGACTCCTCGTCATTCGAAACTTTCATCGCTTGATTGGTCGTCATCTTCTTGCCAAAGTTATCCACACGATACTGTTCCAACTGCCGATCCTTGCTATTTCCAGCGACAATCTGCCTGTCATTTTCAGATGATTTGTCCACGTAATCCCCTTCCATTTTGCCTATAGATGCATCATTACTATATGCAATTCACCCAACGACTGGCACAACAAAAGGGTAGCCCCCTATGGAGCTACCCTTTTCGTCCAATATTCATCACGCCTTAGCCGGTTCTACAACTTCAACAACCCAATCAAATGGATCTGCTATTTTACCGTACTGAATACCCGTTAACTCGTTATATAGTTTTTCCGATAAACTGCCAATATCGCCGTTATTAACGACTAGCTTTTCATCACGCCAATTCAGCTCACCAATCGGAGATACGACAGCTGCCGTCCCAGTTCCGAATGCTTCCTCTAAAGTGCCTGCACGGTTTGCTTCGTAAATTTCTTCAACCGAAATTTTACGCTCAATGACCGGAATATCCCAATGCTTTAATAGCTGGATAATCGATTTTCTCGTTATTCCCTCTAAAATACTACCATTCAAAGCAGGTGTTATTACTTCGCCGTTAATCTTAAAGAAGACGTTCATACTACCCACTTCTTCAATATATTTTCGTTCCACTCCGTCCAACCATAGCACCTGAGAATAGCCTTTTCGATCAGCAATTTCCTGCGCTCTTAAACCAGATGCGTAGTTACCAGCCGTTTTCGCCATCCCAGTTCCGCCTGCAACCGCACGCACATAATCATCTTCAACCAAAATTTTAACCGGGTGAATACCTTCCTTATAATACGATCCAACTGGGGAAAGAATAATAACGAATTGATATTTTCTCGCTGGTGCTACACCTAAATAAGGCTCAGTTGCGATCATGTATGGGCGTATGTATAATGATGTACCCTCGGCTGTAGGAATCCATTCTTTATCAATGACTAACAGTTCCTCCAATGCTTCAATTGCACTTTGCTCCGTAAATTGAGGCATACATAAGCGATCACATGACAGATTCATACGACGCATATTTTCCTCTGGACGGAATAAGAGAACCTTACCATCCTTACCTACATAGGCTTTCATGCCTTCAAATACAGATTGACCGTAGTGAAAAACAGTAGCCGCTGGATCTAATGCAATCGGTGCATAGGGAACGATTCGATGCCCACCCCAGCCTTGCCCTTCCGTGTAATCCGCAATAAACATATGGTCTGTAAATACTCTTCCAAATTCCAATTGATCGGATAACGGTTTTTGCTTTTTTGTTTCACTTAATGTAATGTCGATTATGTGTTTTCCCATGATGTTGCATCTCCCTTTTCCTATTTTTCATTCCAATCAATTGGTACTAAAAAGGAATACCAAGATAAGCTCAATTAGATAGCTTAAATGATATTCCTTCCTAATTGCGATTTGCGGAATTCATTTTTCTAATAATATAGATTATATCAACATATCGAACAATATGCTATCCTATCCAAAAAAAAAATTCTAAACTTGGGAGGTATTTTTTTGCAACAACATTATTTCATTGGGATTCCCATTCCATCAACCTTTAAAGACACTGTTGAATTGTTTAAAATGAAATATCAACTTGAGACAGCTTATAAAGTAATCCCACATGTGGAGGATTTACATGTGACATTGCTTTATTTAGGTGCGGTGTCGGATGAGCATCTACCCTCGCTAAAGAGTAGACTTGCTAAAATTGCTGTACAACATCGTGCATTTCCTATCACCGTAAACGGATTATCGTATTTCGGTGCTGCATCTGGCCCACGCGTAGTCTATTTATCAGTTGAACAATCAATCACTCTATCCTCTCTACAGCATGAGATTGAGCACAGCGTTGCCCAACAATTGGAGAAATCGATTTCAGAGCGTTTCACTCCCCATATCACCATTGCCAAAAAACGTAAAACGACAGAGGCTTCTTCGATTCAAAAGAAGAAGATCCACCCGATTGAAGTGCCGGTCGAGTCATTTTCACTTTTTGCTGTACATCCTAATCAATCACCAAAATATGAGGCAATACAAACGTTTGAACTTAGCTAATAAGGTCTAAGTCACAATTCCGCCCTAAATCTATATTTAAAATGCACATTTCACTCGAATGAATGGCTTCCACAATTATCAAAATGGTAAACTAGTAGTAACAAATCCTCTACTAGCAAAGGAGCTAATTTCCATGACGAATATTTCTAAAGAAATGGCAACAGAAGCGATTTTATTAGCAAAAAGGGATAAAGGATTAACGTTCGACGCGATTGCAGCAGCTGTTGGACGCCACCCTGTTTGGACAGCCTCCGCAATTATGGGACAGGCAACGATGAGTGCTGAAGAAGCCGATAAATTAGTAAACTTACTAGAATTAGATGCATCCATTTCAGCTTCACTGCAACAAATCCCATTAAAAGGTTCATTGGATGAAAGTGTTCCAGTCGACCCGTTGCTCTATCGCTTCCATGAAATTTTGCAAGTGTATGGTACTACTATCAAAGGTGTCATTCACGAAAAGTTTGGCGATGGCATTATGAGCGCAATCGACTTCACAATGGATATCGATAAAAAAGAAGACCCTGCTGGCGATCGTGTCGTTGTCACATTAGACGGTAAGTTTTTGCCGTATAAAAAATGGTGAGTGACGAATAAAGATGTTCCCATACTAGTAAAAATGCCATTACATCTCAAACGGATGCAATGGCATTTATTTTTACAACCGGAATGATGATTAAGACTTAAATATGCGCAACCATCCCTTGCTTCTAAAGAACATCCCCATAGCTACTCCTATCATGAGCATAACTCCAAGGACAATTCCATAGCCATAACGCCAATGCAATTCCGGCATGTAATCGAAATTCATCCCATACACACCAGCTATGAATGTTAACGGGATAAAGATGGACGAAATAATTGTCAAGGTCATCATAATACTGTTCATCCGATTCGAATTGATGGATAGCTGGCTATCCCTTATATCAGCCGTTAGTTCACGATTCGCTTCTATGATTTCTCCTAACCGCAGCAAATGATCGTAAATATCTGTGAAATAAGCTCGCTCATTTGAAGTTAAGCCTAATCGCTCTGAATAGAGCATTCGATATAAAAGCTCCTGCATCGGAAAAATCGTACGCCGTAAACGCAACAAGTCACTACGAACTTCAAAGACATAATCCATTGACAAATGAACGGTTGTTGGCGACAGCTGATCTTCGATTTCATTCAAATGGTCTTCAATTTTATAAAGGATGGGGAAATAGTGATCGACGACTTGATCAATGATTTGATAGGCAGTAAACACATGATCCCGATCCCACTTTTTCGTATTGTGCACAATCTTTTCGCGTACTTGCGTCAATTCTTGTATATCCTCGTAATGAAACGTCACAACAAAATTTTTACCAAGAAACAGATTTAACTCTTCAGCTGCTAAATCGTCATGACGTAGGGAATGCAGTACAAAGAATGCATACTCATCATAGTAATCTAGCTTCGGCCGTTGTAAACGATGTAGGCAATCTTCGATAGCAAGCGGATGAAAATTGAAGACCGAATGAAGCATCAATTCCTCATCGGTATCTGGCTGATCAAAATCCACCCAGTACCACTTCAATGAATGGGTCGATATTTCGGCCAATGGAAAATCAAAAATAAATTCATCGTTATGTGTAAGTCCTATCGTCCGAATCATTGTTCCACCTTCTCTCTTTTCCACTATTGTCACGATACCTCGATAACTTCAAATCCTATTTGTCCAATTGATCACCTTTATGTATAGCATCGACTTCTCTTCATGCAATAGTTCTTCTCGATTGTACATGATGCCATACGTAGTGAGAGATTTTTCATAACAATAACCTGTCATTTGAAATCATCTCACATTTCATCACATAATTTTCGGATTATCGGAAAGACTAATGACTGAAATCTAACAATCATTAGGGATGTGAGGATCTATGGATTTTTTTATGGACAAGAGACACTGACGTCCATCCAATGGATTTTGCGAGCAATTATTTCATTCTTCTTCCTGCTAATCGCAACGAAAATGATGGGTGCACGATCGATTTCACAGTTACGACTCATTGATTTTACCATTGCTTTAATACTCGGAAATATTCTTGCGCACCCGTTATCAGACGAAAAATTAGGAATGAAAGGATCCTTGATCACAACGACAGTATTAATTATTTTATATATTTTTTTCGTGTTTTTGAGTTTAAAATGGAATACTTTCAGAAAGTGGTTTGAGCCTCCCCCTTATCCCTTGATCAAAAATGGTGAAATAATTTATGCAAGCTTAGCAAAAGCAAGAATCACAATCGATCATTTATTATCAGAATTACGCAAGGAAAAAATCGAGGCTGTCAGTCAGGTTACTCTAGCACAATGGGAACCGGATGGTACCATTTCATTTTTCCTGTCGCCTCAGCTACAAGCACTGACCCCAGAGGATATGCAATTGGTCAAAAAGCCATTTTCATTTCCAAACATAATCATTAAAGAAGGAAAAATCGACTTCAACGCATTACATCAATCGGGTAAAGATAATGTATGGTTGGACAATAAATTTTCAATCTTTAACGTGAATGCACAGGATATTTTACTTGCTACACTTGATGACCATGATGATTTGAAGATTTACTTATATCACTGATCCAGTGCGAGTCATATATATAGTCCCCGCTATAGCGCTATATTCCCAAATAAGTAGATATGTAAAAGCCATTCTATCTCAATGATGGAATGGCTCGTTTACGTCAACCACACTTTAGTTTTCCGATTCAGCGACTTTTTTTACGCGTTGTACAAATTCAACAACCACTTTATCATTGCCAAATAGTAAAAATAATTTCACAAACCATTTTAATGGGCGATTTGTCGTTGTATAGGTAAACAAGGTTGTAGTATTATCAATTTTGGTCAATTCGTAGCGTGCTGTTATATCAAACATGTTAGCGAGTGTAAAACCGGCTTTCATCTTTTTTGCGTCCGCAGAATCGCTATACTCTAACGTTTTTACCTCGTATTCCATCACACGCTTACCTTCTTGATATTGTTGCAAATAGATACTTCCAACCTTTTCCTCCGTTATCGTTACTGGCTTGTTTTCAACAACTTTCGGCATAATTTTTTGCATATTTTCTAAAGAACCGTCAAATAACTGCCACACCTTCTCAATCGATGCATTAATCTCAACTTCGCTCGTCCATTTTTTCATCCTAACAACCACCTTGTCCTATTCATCAATCATTTAATGCTACACCTAATAGAAACAACGACGCCAAAAAGCCATACTATCTCAAATCATTTTGAAATAGTACGGCTTTCCCTTACAGTACTTTGCTCAGAAATGCTTTCGTCCGTTCATTTTTCGGCGCATTGAACACCTGGTCAGGCGTTCCCTCTTCTACTAGATAACCGCCATCCATGAATAACACACGGTCGCCCATTTCTTTCGCAAAGCCCATTTCATGCGTAACAACAACCATTGTCATGCCTTCCTGCGCCAACTGCTTCATCACATCTAACACTTCATTGACCATCTCTGGATCAAGTGCCGAAGTTGGTTCGTCGAATAGCATGATTTTCGGTTGCATAGCCAAAGCCCTAGCAATCGCAACACGCTGCATTTGACCACCTGATAATTGCTCGGGATAAACATTCGCCTTATCCGCAAGTCCGACCTTTTTTAGCAATTGATGAGCGAGCGTCTCAGCATCCGCCGCATTCATTTTTTTAATTTTTTTCGGAGCAATTGTAATGTTATCTATGACGCGCATATGCGGAAACAGGTTAAACTGCTGAAACACCATCCCCACTTCTTTGCGAATCTCATTAATATCCGTTTTGGGATCATTGACCTTCACACCGTCAATAAAAACTTCCCCAGCCGTAATATCCTCCAGCAAATTAATGCATCGCAAAAAAGTACTTTTTCCTGAACCACTTGGGCCAATGACACAAATAATTTCTTTTTCTCTCACTTCATAATCAATGCCCTTTAACACTTCCAACTTCCCAAATGATTTCACTAACCCTTGGACCTTGATCATCTTATTCACCTTCCTACTTTCAAGAACGCCGTGATAAAAAAGAGCTTTTTCTTCGCATCGGGATATAACTATTACTAAAGCGTTTTTCCACATACGAAATCAATTTCCCTAGTACAAAGGTTAAGCATAAGTAAAGAATCGCAACCATAATATATGGCTCCCAAAATCTTAGCGTAGCTCCAGCAACAACTTTACCTGCAAACAATATATCATTTGCTGCGATGACCATCAATAATGATGAATCTTTTAACAAGGCAATCAATTCATTCCCCAGTGGTGGGACCATGCGGCGAAAAGCTTGCGGTAAAATAATATTCTTCATCGCAATCACTGTTGTCATACCGAGGGATCTTGCCGCTTCCATCTGCCCTTTTTCAATCGACTGAATACCTGCACGAATAATTTCCGCATTATAAGCGGCACTATTCAAGGTTAACGCAATGACCCCTGATGTGAAATAGCCTAAGGAATGACCGAAAATCCCCGGGATCACCGCTGTATGAATTAATAAAATTTGTACTAACAACGGCGTCCCACGGAAAAAGTCTACATAGAACTTACATGGATAGTACAGCCATTTCTTTTTTGACAGCTTCCCCATACCGACGAATAACCCTAAGATAAGCCCTAATACGTAACTAATTAGCGTGAGTGATACTGTAATTCCGATCCCGCGAATAAATAATTCACGATAATTCCAAATAATCCCCCACATATCCCAACGTATATCTAAGAAATCCAAATCTACCACTCCCCTATCACAGCTTGATGTAGAGAGCTCTTTACTCTAAATCAAAACCTGTGATTTCTTTCAATTTCCCGTTGTCTTTGATGATTTGAATTCCTTCATTCAACAATTCTACAATTTCTGTATTCCCTTTTTTAACCATTAATCCGTAAAATTCTTTTTCAAAACTAGCATCCTCAATTGTTTTCAATTGTACTTTCGGATTATTAGCTTTGTAATCGATAATAACAGCATTATCCCCTACAGCAGCATCAGCATTACCGTTGATCATTTCACTAATCGCCAATGGCATAGTTTCTGCTGCCACAATTTTAGAGCTTGTGTCCCCTAACAAGCCCTTTGTAACAATATGGCCAGTTGTATTAATTTGAACAGCTACACGCTTATCCTTCAAGTCTTCAAAATTTTCTACTGAAGAATCTTCAGGAACTAGAATAAGTTGGTTGGCGCTAAAATATGGATCTGTGAAGTCATATGTTTTCTGACGGTCTTCTGTAATCGTTATGGAAGAAACAGCAAAATCTACTTCACCGTTATCTACTGCTGGAAATAGTGGTTCCCATCCTATATTTTTAAATTCCACTTCAAAGCCTGCCGCCTCTGCAATCGCTTTCACAATATCAATGTCAATCCCAACAATATTCCCTTTTTCGTCCATCGATTCCATCGGCGCATACGTTGCATCAGTTCCAACAGTCAGCTTGCGAACGCCTTCAGCATCTTCCTCAACTTCTCCCCCCCCAACATTCGTTGATGAACCTGAATCCTTTGTCCCACATCCAAACAATACAACACTTAAACTAACTAAAAGAACTCCGAATAACAAGAAACGACCTGTCTTCTTCATAATAATTCCCCCCTGCATAATTTTTTTGCTACTATCAATTTAAATTATCTGAATCTTCCAGATAGTTATTTATCATTATATACGAGTAGAACGACCTATTCAATAGATAATTAGAATGCAAAAAGCTGACCGCTTTATGCAATCAGCTTTTCATCGACATTATACTTCCCCTGGTGATCGATCAGTAAATCGGAAATAGAATAAGTAAATAATCATTACGAAGGAGGTCGTTAAAAAGCCCCACCCAAGTATGATTTGCTCAATTAGTAAATAATTATTACATAATTGAACAGGTGCCATAATATACAATATCCCCATCGCTAAAAAGACAATTGTAAAACTAGTAAAGACAATCTTTTTTATGAGTAAGCTCACTTTTCCCCAGCTATCGCGCAGGGGAATCCCCGCTAAAAAAGGTAAACTGATGAACTTAAATAACTCTATACTTTGCATAGTCAATGCTTCGTCCATTGTTCGGGGAATCATCCAATACATCATAATGATAGAAAATAGCAAAATACCAGGTATCCCATTACCATTCCATTTGTCAAAGAAGCGTGGAAACTTTTGTTGGAATAGCTTCGCCATTAAAAAACCTGCCATAACAAATAACGGCATTTGCATATGCATATGCATAATCATAATTGACTCCAACACATTTGCGACCGGAGGAAGGACTAAAAATAGATAGAGTACCAAACCGTACTTAAATTGTTTCATAGCCTACACACCTGCTTCTTCATCAAGGATTTTGATGACTGCATTCGCTGCTTCCTCAATCTTCTTATAATCTAAGACCTCCGCTAAAGTACCTTGCCTGTCAACTAAATAGAATGCTGAATTATGCGCGAAGTTTCCATATTCATCGGGAATTACAATAACCCCAAACTCATCCAACAAGAATTGTAGTTCCTTCTGATCCTTAATCCTTGCCATTCGCCATAGTTCTCCATCACTATTCGTAAATAGATTTTTATAAATATCTAATCTTTCGGGATCATCGCGTTCAGGGTCAAAGCTAATACTTAAAAACTGTATGTCTTTTCCGATATACTCTTTTGGAATTAAATCATATACCTGGTCCATATTCATTTCCAAATCAATACAAACTGTTGTGCACATCGAATAAATAAATGTAATGAAAACATATTTTCCTTTAAATTCATCAATTGAATAAGTGCGCCCCTTACTATCTTCAAATGTAACATCAGGAAATTGCGGTTTTTCCTCCACTAACTTATTCACCCGCGCCGTTTCCGCAGTAAATGCACTGAACTGATCAGTTCCTACATAAAATAGAACAAAGCCAAAGAGTAGAACGATGATTGTCGCTAGTACATTATGTCGCTTGTGGATCATAATCGATCACTCCCTCATGGTTTAATCTGTGACATCCGCCGGAGGCTTTATCTGAATTTAGATAAACGAAAAGAGATAGCCCCTTTGGTACTGGCTATCTCTCCGTTTAGTCCGTTACCAAGTTTTAATTGGCGGCGAACCTGGTGGTGCATTTACAATTAAGTCTACTAACGGAACGACATAGCCCATTGATACGACTAACAGCATAATGATAATCCATAGTCCCCAGCGATCTGTCCAAAGCGGTGTTTTTGTTTCGTTTTCCTCTGGCTCAGCAATTGGGAATTCTGTTACGCCTTTTGGTGCTAGGAACATCATATTGAAAACTGCGTATACTTGGATTACAACACCGATGATTAGTAGTGTTCCACCAATAGCGAGTAGGATCATGTATGGATCCCAACCAAGCGCGGTTGCGTTATCGCCGTATGTTGTATAAGATGTTCGACGTGGTGAGCCGAGTAAGCCAACCCAGTGCATCGAACCCGACATGAACAGCATACCTGCTGTCCAAATAATCGTTTGGATAACCCCTAATTTATTCATCGCCGGTGTTAATACCCGTTTGGATAAGTAAGGCACTAACCAATAACTAATTCCAAAGAATGTTAGAATAACGGATGTACCTACTGTTAAGTGGAAGTGTCCAACAACCCATAATGTATTGTGAACAACTTGGTTCAATTGGTTTGTTGTTTGTGCAATACCACCTGCTCCTGCTGGGATGAATGCAATCATCGCAATCATCGGTGCGAGGAAGCGAACATCTCCCCATGGCAATTTTTTATACCAACCAAGTAGCCCTTTACCGCCTTTTCTTCTACCTGTGCGTTCAAATACTGAGAACATCGCGAACGCTGTCATAAGAGATGGTAAACCGATTGATAAACTCATAAAGACATGCAAGAATTTCAATGTTTCCGCCATTCCTGGGTCAACAATTTGGTGGTGGAACCCACCAGGAATATTTGTAATGACCAGCATGATGACAACGATACGTGTTAGCGTATCACTAAAGCGTCTGCCACCAATAACTTTTGGTACAATGACGTACCAAGCAGATACGGCTGTTAGATACCAAATATTTACCAGTGTATGGCCAAAAGCCCAAAATAGTGTTCGGCTGACCATGACGTTGATTGTTTCAAGGAAGCCTGCAGACCAGAAAATCAGCATAACGACTTCAATTGTAACGCCGATACTTCCGAAGAATAAAAGTACAAATACACCTGTTGCGAAGAAGGCTAGAATTGGAATACTTTGTCCTGGATTCTGCTTTCTCCAAGTTGCTACGTTGATAAATGCTCCAAACGCACAAACCCAGACTCCTAATACAATGAACGCTAAACCAATATAGAAGAATGGAGAAGCTGCCATTGGTGGGTAAAATGTATAGAGCACTGTTGCTTTATTCAACAAGATAGGTATAACTGCAATAACAAATCCCACGATTTTCATCCAGAAGCCAATCCAGCCCATGGTTCTTACTTTCGGGAGAAGTCCCCCTAAAGTGTGGGAAAGCCCTGCATAAAAGTAACCAATTGTGAAGAACGCTGTTAATACGAGAACGAGTAATACTCCGTGTGCTGTGAGCACTTGGTAATAGGTAAACCATGATGGTAATTGGATTAGTCCTGCGCGTTCCAGACCTTGTGCTAATCCTAGAAATCCACCAATTAATAACGCTGTAAATGCTACAAACATATATGATTTCGATAGCTTCGCATCTTGAGAGTTAACGCCTAATATTTTATTCGTTTTTTGACTTAGTGACTGTGCTGTTGCCATTTTCCTTCCCTCCTTTATTTAACCGTAATTGTCGTACTCATCATCTGGTGACCGATTCCGCAGTATTCATTACATAACACTAAATATTCACCAGGTTCATCAAACTTCTGTGTAATTTTTTGAATATAGCCTGGCATAACCATCGCGTTCAAGTTAGTACCTACTACTTGGAATCCATGAACCACATCTTTAGAAGTCATTGTGAATGTCACATTTGCACCCACAGGTACTTCAATATTACTTGGTGTAAAGCCGAATGTTTGTAACGTCATAATCACTTCGTATTCATTGTTCCCCCGATCGTAAACACCTGGGTTATCGAACGGCGCTGTTTGATCAACCTTTTGTGGATCTAGTGTTTCTTTATGACTTGGTGGTCCCATGCCTAGTGCGAATGTTTGATATCCCGTGATCAACATGAAGATAACCAACATGCCGCCACTTATGATGAGCCATAATTCTTCATAACGGTGCATTTTCATGTCTTTTCCCTCCCTATACTCTTCCCATGTATAATACGAATAGTAAAACCCACATTGCGAGAATAACTGCCCCTACAACACCTACGGAAAATACTGTTCCTTTTAGTGAATGTTCTTGTTCAAACTTCTCCTTATCTTCGATGTTCACTTTTTGAGCTCCCATCCAACTTCACCTCCTGTGTTTTTCCTTAACTTCACTCTAGTTGATAATGCTTCTCACATTTGTGATTAAAATCACACACCCAGATAAATCTCGTAAAAGGCTCATATTTTCGTTACTAATCAAACATGTTTGCACTAATTATTTAACCCCCTTAAAGCCCATAGGTATCGCATTTTATATTATTTTTCCATATATAAAGTAAGCGGATTACTTGGTCTTTTGAAATAGTGACAACTTATCGAACATAGTCATTTTCCGGCTAAATCTCCTATTTCAATTCTCAATTAGAAAAAGCTATCTCCATTCGATTTGCATCTAAATCATGCAAACAAAATGGAGATAGCTTTTAAACTTCATTCAATAGAGAGCTATGTTTTCCTCTCCTCAAAATTCGAACACAATTATATCGATAATTCCTCTTGTACCTTTTCAGGATAAATGAAGTAACTACCTTCTACTAACTTAATCGCTTGTTCTTTTCGTAAATGTGAAATCATCCGATTGACGGACTCCCGCGTCGTTCCAATCATATTGGCAAGGTCTGAATTCGTAAATTTTGTATTTAACTTAATCCAGCCATCCGCCTGCTCTTCTCTATGTGTCTCACTAAGACGTAAAAGAAGCAATAAAATCCTTTCATTCGTACTACGCAACGCCATTTCTTCAAGCCTTTGCTGAACATCCACAATCTGATCGCCCAAAACACTAAATAATTTAATCGCCAAATGGGGATTCGCCATTAGCACTTCTTCAAAATCTTGAATCGAAATAAAATACAGTTCAGTATCCTCAATGACTTGCGCATGTGCAGGATAGTCGCCTTTACGGAAAAAACCAACATGCGGAAACATATCACCTGGCTGCTTGACACAAACAATCTGTTCTTTACCCGACATGTCATTTCGGAATACTTTCACTTTTCCAGTGCTAACAAAATAGACATGCGTGATGGGATTATCATGCATGAAAACCATGCTTTTATCGTCGAGTTTTTTCTTTTTGATGATTTCAAGGAACGGTGCAATTTCTTTATCACATAAGTCTTTAAAAATCCTAAACTGTCTAATCGTCTCTTTTAACTGCTCCAAAGGAATTCACTCCTTAGAATTTCTAATATACATTATATATCTATCTTATCACACAGCACGTTCATTTATGAAATTACATCTTTCAATTTTGTGAAATATGAATAGAAATGATTGATAACTCGTAAATCACAAAACCGCTGCAGTCGTATTGACTACAGCGGCCTTTATATTTCCAACAGCTCCCGAATATCATCCTCAGTTAGCAATGTACTGGTCGTATTTTTTGGCTCAATGATTTCTTCAATCAAATCTCTTTTCTTCTCCTGCAATTCATTCATTTTATCCTCAATCGTCCCTCGGGCAACTAGTTTGACGACATGGACAACCCGTTTCTGCCCCATGCGATGAGCACGGTCCGCAGCTTGTTCCTCCACTGCCGGATTCCACCAAAGATCGTACAAAATAACCGTATCAGCTCCTGTCAAATTGAGACCGGCTCCGCCCGCTTTCAATGAAATTAAAAACAAGTCACGCTCCCCCTCATTAAATCGATTGCATATTTCCAACCGATCCTCTGAAGGTGTTTTTCCATCCAAATAGAAAAATGGAGTCCCGCTCACCGCTAACTCCTTGCCAATAATGCCAAGCATTTTTGTGAATTGGGAAAAGATCAATACCCTTCTTCCGGCGAGCCTGGATTCCTCAATTAGCTGTTTCAACTGCTCAAACTTCGCAGAACTCCCTTGATAACCGTCCACGAACAATGCAGGGTGACAACAAATTTGTCGTAATCGGGTCAATCCAGCAAGTATTTGGATTTTATTCTTCTGGAGTGTGTTTTTATCCAAGTGTCTTAATGTATCGTGGCGCAGCTTTGCTAAATAGGCGGCGTAGAGCTCCTTCTGTTCTGGCAGCAATTCCGTCGTCTCTATTGACTCGATTTTTCCCGGTAGCTCCGCGAGAACATCTTCTTTTAGCCGCCGTAGCAAAAACGGCCGAATCCGGCGGGCTATTGCTTTTGGTGTAAGTTCACTATATTCCCGTAAGCCCATGAACAACTCAGGAAATACGACATGAAAGATGGACCACAGTTCTTCCACTGAATTTTCAACAGGTGTCCCCGTCAGTGCAAATCGATTGTCAGCCTGCAATTTTTTCATTGCTCGTGCTGTCTGCGTAAATGGATTTTTGAACGCCTGTGCCTCGTCAAAAAAGATTGTCAGGAAGTCTAGTTTCTCAAACCACTGAATATCCTGGCGAATCAATGGATAAGAAGTAATCAAAACATCTACGCCTTCTAATTCAGTTCGCCGCTTTGTCCTCACCTTTTTTGGTCCGTCCATGACTACTGCAGAAATATCAGGTGTGAATGTCTGAAACTCACTCAGCCAGTTATATGTTAAAGAAGAGGGACAAACAATTAACACCCGCCGCTTTTTCTCACGAATTTCAGGCAGCATGGACAAGATAAACGCAATGCTCTGCAGTGTTTTGCCAAGCCCCATATCATCCGCCAGCACACCCCCTAAGCTATGGGATGCCAGGGTTTTCATCCACTGGTAGCCTTGTTTCTGATAATCACGTAGAACCGTTGCCAATTGCTGTGGCACCTCAATTCCTGTGCTGCTTGGATTCAGGAGGTGTTCAAAGAACTGACGTGCTGATGCTTCAACAGAAAACATTCCCTCCTCATCAGCACCAGCGAGAATGCGGATTCCACGCCCTATCGGAACGGACAAACCTTTCTCCAAATCATCCAGCCCAGCAGGAATTTCATTCAAAAAACGTTGAATTTCTTCAAATTCCTTTGTTTCTAATGAAAGAAGTGCTCCATTGCGCAAACGATAATACTTTTTTTTCTCCTCCAATGCCTCAAGGACTTCACGTATTTGCTTGTCCGGTATACCGTCCAGCTCAAATTTGAACTCAAGCCAGTTTGTGCGCTCTTCCGGCGACTTTACGCGAATCCGCGGACGGGCATTCCCTCTAAAAATCCGATTCTTGATCGCTGTTGTCGCATATACCTTCACAATCTTTTGCAATTTAGGCAGGACATGCTGTAGAAATTCATATTCCAATTGTTCATTGTGCAATAAATAACCTTCATCGTATTCCGTAAATGAGCTTTCTTTCATTAACGCAAGGATGTTTTCTTCTTGTTCTAAATCACGAACCAGTACAGAGCCCGTCGGCAAGTCGTCTTCTGTTAATGGATTAATAACGATATGTTCATAATGGAACTCCAAGCTTGCTAAAAGGCGATTATTGACACGATCGACGTAAAGCATTGCTTGCAACGGGGATTTCACTAGTTGGTCCAAAATGGTTTCGGCAAGTTGAACTTCACCAATCCTCCGCAGCCCCGGGACGACCTTTTCTAGGAAAAAACCAATTTGTTCATTGGAAATTGGTAGTTGACGAGTCCCCGAAGCTTCGACCATCTGCCTAAGATTAGCGAGACGTTTGCAATCCTCATGGTCTAGCTGAAACAATTGACCATTGCATAGGACAGACTGATAATCCCGGAGGATAAGAATATTGGCCAATCCGTTGATTTCTAAATAATGCCCCTTGCCTTCCAGCCTGTCAAAACGGAATTTTACGGGTAATCTTTCATGCGATAGAGGCATACCTACAATATATTTGCCGTTATATCCTAATCTGACTAACGGTGCGTTATTTAAAAATGGCAGTAGACCTTCCCATGCCGTTGGCGAGATGAGTAAAGTTTGCGGACTGATTGAGTCGTCAACTATGTACATCTTTTCCTCATGATTCATAAGAATGAGCTGTTGAAGAACAGCATCCGCTTCATTCGGAAAACAATGGAGGTTCGAATCAAACGTATAAGTTGGCGAAAGGCGAATAGGTTTTCCTTCATTTATCTGACCCAAAAAGCTTCGAATATGCTCCACTGGAACTGAAGCGATTTGAATTTCGATACCGAGCATATGCCCGCCCTTGACGGCAACAGGCATCCATGTGAACTGCAGGTCAAGCACTTCCCGGTCCTCGAAATGAAGTTGATGTCCAGTTGACCTTTTAGGTTTATCATTGAAAAGGGATAGCAGACCGTCAGTCACCGTTGGTTCCTCAAGCCTAGAGATGGCATGCATGGCTGCGGCCACATGCTGGCATTTATACGGATAGTAAGGTAGCGAAGGACAACTGCATTCCGTCTGAATCCCCCCTTCTCCATCGTCATCTATCGTGACATTAAAGTTTTCCGTTCCCATCACGACCGCTTGACAGTGTGAGCCGTTATATTGTTTAATCTTCACTTTTCCCGAACGATGAAAAGCTTCTCCCCTTTTAAACGAACTGTTTCCACACATGTCTAGGATTTGCTTTTGGGTTATCAATCCGTTCAACCTCCTTTCTATTTGAAGTGAAATAAATTAGGTTTTGTACATTCTATTATATCGAATAAACGTTCCTTTGTGTGATACTAATCATCTAAGCTGGTAACCGTCATATACTATCCTATCACTTTTATGATTCGCTCCCCTTGTTAAAGCCCCTTCGCCTAGTCTAGTTATGTAACTTCTGGATAATCAATGTTTACTCTTTAGTAAAAAGGGAATTTTATAGGATAAAAAAGATGGGGGAGATACGTGATGCATTCAAGAGAACATTCAAGACGTCGATTATCTCCACCTATTGTGATTGCAGGGAGTTTTCTTCTGCTTATTATCATGGGGACTTTATTATTAAAATTACCGTTTGCAACGACTGAGTCCATTACATGGACGGACGCTTTATTTACCGCTACATCGGCGACGACCGTGACTGGACTTAGCGTTTTTGATATCGGTACTACATTAACATCGTTTGGACAAATCGTTATGCTTATCCTTATTCAATTTGGTGGCGTTGGTCTGATGACCTTTGCAGTTGCTATTCTCATCATGTTCGGAAGAAAAGTGGGCATGCAAAACCGAATTTACATTCAAGAATCGTTCAACGAACAATCAATTGGTGGCATGGTAAAGCTCGTTAAGCAGATCTTACTTTTCGTAGCTATTGCTGAGGGGGTAGCGATCAGTCTATTATCCGTCTACTGGTCGGCTGATTTTGGCTGGGGCAAAGGAATTTATTACAGTGTTTTTCATGTTATTTCCGCTTTTAACAATGCTGGGTTTTCACTATTTCCAGATAATCTAATCCAGTTCTCTGGAGACCCGGTTGTGCTCCTTACTTTATCATCCTTATTTATCGTAGGGGGTATTGGTTTTGTCGTTATTACAGATATTTTCACAAAGAAATCCTTTCGTAAGTGGACGTTACACACGAAGATAATGATAAGTGGGACATTACTCATCAATGCCGTTGCGACTCTTGTGTTGTTCATTCTTGAATATCATAACCCACATACGATTGGAGATTTTTCATTAGCTAAAAAGCTTCTTGTTTCTTATTTTCAAGCTGTTTCACCGCGAACTGCTGGGTTTAATGCCGTTTCGATCGGTGAAATGGAAGATTCTTCTTTACTCTTTAATATGCTTTTAATGTTCATTGGGGGAGGAAGTGCTTCGACAGCCTCTGGCATTAAGCTGACAACATTTATAGTCGTTATTTTTGCTACGATTCAATATGTAAGAGGTATACCCGAGCCTCATCTATTTGGAAGGTCTGTTAAAACCGATGTGCTCACTCGATCATTAGCTATCACAACTTTAAGTATTTTTGTGGTGATGGGCTCACTATTCCTATTGACTATTTCTGAAAATCTTCCACTCTTGGCCTTAGCCGTTGAAGTGTTTTCCGCTTTCGGAACTGTTGGATTATCGGTTGGCATCACTGCTGAACTGAGTGATGTCGGAAAAATACTTCTGTGCATCGTTATGTTTATCGGAAGAATTGGCCCTTTGACCTTGTTCTTTTTATTATTGAAAAAAAGAAAAGAGTCCTTTCGTTTTCCATACGACCAAGTTCACACAGGTTAACAACAAGCCGATTGCATTTAGCAGTCGGCTTGTTTTCCTCACAATTTTCCACTACTATTATAACTAACAATAGGAAGTTATTTCTAACATCATTTTTGCGAATCAAGTAAATGGAGGAATTATGAAGAAACTCTCACTCTTATTAGTAGGACCCACAATTATGATTTACATAGGTTTAATCATCTTCAAAAGTGTCCTCATTACTTTTGCGCTCTTTTATGGCTGGCTGTTTTTTATTCCACTGTTCAGCTCGATTAGAAATAAACAACACAAATTTAATCTAAAATACCAATTCAGTCGTCAATCTATTGTAGTTGGCCTAATTAGTGGAGTTATTTCTTTACTAGCTATTTTTGGTGCGGTGACTGTACTGAAAGATACGGTATTCGATCTGACTGCACTGCGTCAATTATTAATGGATTGGAATTTCACTGGAGATAATGTTATTTGGCTAGTCTTAGTTCTTATTTTCATCAATCCTTTTTTAGAAGAGCTATACTGGAGAAACTTTATGTACAAGCACCTTGAAAATAAAGTAAGTATCGCAAAAACTGTTGTCATTACTTCCTTTTTTTATAGTCTTTATCACTTAGTGTCACTCATTTTCATTTTCATATTTCCATTCAATTTCATCGCAGTTATTCCCGTGTTTATAGCAGGTCTCTTATGGGGCTATTTCAGATACAAATTAAATTCCATCACCGCCCCTATCCTTAGTCATATCCTTGCTGATTTAGGAATTATGTTGGTGTACTTGAATTATATTTTATAGTATAGAAAAACTAGTATAAGCTTTTCATCGCTTATACTAGTTTTTTCTCCAACACAATTCTATGAATGCCATCATCGTCTGTGAATACTTCCATCACATCGAAACCGTTTTTTATATTGAGAATCAGCATGCTACGCCACTTATTTCTAGTCTTTGTTTGAACAATTGTATAGCCGGCTTCCTCTATTAAACAATGTTGCTGTTTCATTAGCTCTGCCGCAATTCCTTGCCCTCGATACGCCTCATGAACGGCCCCATACCAACTATAATACTTATGCGCATCCATCTCATACCCAATTTTATAGCCCACTACTACCGATTGATCGAAGGCTATATTCATCAAGACTTTCGGTTTTGACTTTATTTTATCGACTAGCGTAGCCGATTCTTCAAAGACACTTTCATGCAGCTTCAAAATGCCAACCACTACTTCCCCATCAGGTATTCCCCAAAAGGACTTATAGGTTAACATCGCATCCAATCCCCCTTAAATTTACACATTCACACCAACCATATGTAGCTCATGCATCGGCCTTGTCATGGCAACGTATAGCAACTTCCGATCAATTGGATGGTCCCGGAATGGCTCGTCCACCGCAACAACTAGTACTGCATCGAATTCCAGTCCTTTTGCTAAATGACTTGGAACAATTAGTAGGCACGCCCCATTCATATCCGTTTGCTCCCCTAATAATTGCACAGGCACATTGAAATCTCGCAGTTTCTTATGAATTCTTGTAGCCTCCGCTGTCGTTTTACAAATCAACGCTACCGACTTATGACCACGTCCAGTAATTTTATTATAAATCTGGGCAATTGTATGTGCATCAAACGTCGGCATGTCGTAAAAGTTTGGCTCTCTCCCATGACGAACAACCGGCTCTACTAAAGGCAGATTCTCGTCCATTTGGGCAAGCACCTGATTGGCTAAATCCATTATTTCAATTGTCGTTCGATAGCTTTTTTGAAGGGTTGTATAGGTTGCTCTTGGAAACATTTCTTTGATTGGCTCCCAAGACGTTAACGCGCGATAACTATGAATTCCCTGCGCCAAATCACCAACCATCGTAAACATATCCGTCTCCAGTCCGTCCTGCAATGCAGCCAGCTGAAATTCACTGTAATCCTGTACTTCATCAATGAAAACCACGCGCATTTTCCAGGCATCTGCAATACCCTTTAACTTGGCCTGTAAAAAATAAATGGCTGCTAAATCCTCTATTTCCCACGTTTCCTTTTGATGCGACTCCCAAAAAGTAGTTCTCTCCTGATCAGACCAGTGACTGGCAATTGCTGTTTGCAGCTGTTCATTCGTCAACCATTCTCGATACACTTTCTTGACATTGAATTTTTTAAACCTACGCATATAGACAGAAGTCGTCGACTTGCCTTCTTTTTCTATGGCTGGCATTCTCTCGTCACGTTCGTCTAAAATTCTCGTCAGCTTAGCTTTCCGTCGTTCATCATCTCGGATACCATATAAGGCTTTATCAAGCGCTTCCTCATATTTGGTCGTTAAAGTAGCAAGCAATTTTTTATGCTTACGCTTCACATCACTTTGTACAACTATTTTAATACGCTCCAACCTTTTTTCAACTGGCATATAGGCAAACTCCTGAAGAAATAGCTTCTTCAGTTGGGAAGCTTTTATAATCCGATACTTTTCAATGAAGACATCTTCAAACAGCTCCGCCATATCTTGTTCCAATTTCGACACATAACGCTGCATAATTTCACGATAGTCGAGTGTCCCCTTGACCCGTGTCACAAAAAGCTTGTCCACGTCCAAAGTCGCGGATTGTGCCAATTGCGCCAGCTTTGCATCGGGATCTGTCAGCTTCAGCTTCAAACCTGTCGCACCCAGAACATATTCCGCATACGTCGTCTGACAAATTTGCCCCACTCCAAGCTCGGGCAGTACGTCTGCAATATAGTCCATAAACAATTTACTTGGTGCTAAAATCATCAATTTATTGGCCGGGAAATGTTCACCCATCGTATATAAAAAATAGGAAATACGATGCAGTGCAATCGTTGTCTTCCCACTGCCCGCCGCTCCTTGCACAATAATCGGTTGCTTCAAATTAGCCCGAATAATAGCATTCTGTTCAGCTTGAATGGTCGATACAATTTCAGTTAAACGAGTGTCTGCTTTACCAGCTAATGCTTCCTGAAGTAACTCGTCATTCGTTGTCAGGTCAATATCGCGAATATCCAGAAGCTCTCCCTCTTCAATTCGGTACTGCCGCTTGGAGTAAAGATGACCCTCAAACTCTTCTTCCCGCACTTGATAGGTTAGGTCACCAAGCCTTCCATCGTAATAGACATTTGCCACAGGCGAACGCCAATCAACAATGATCGGTTCTTGCGTTTCCCTGTGGAATAAAGACGTCTTGCCGATATAGAGCAATTCCGCCTCCTCATCCTCCTTTTGGAAATGAATCCGGGCAAAATAAGGTTTCATCTGAATCGCTTCTAGCCCTTCTTTTTGAGAACGAGCCATTTCAAAAAAGCGGGCATTGGTTAAAATATTGATGTAGCTTAAACTCGAGTCCAAATACTCCAAGTCCGCCATCGATTTACGAATTTCATCTTGTGAGGATTTTACGTCACGTCGTGATTCTACTAATAATTGCTGCATGTAGTGTTTGGTGTAGTCAAGGCGCTCTAATTCAAACTCAAAATCAGGATGTTGCTGCATGAGACAGATCCTCCATTTATCGTATTTTGCGTCCTGCATGACTAGACAAGGAGATGTTGGGGTTTTTATCAATTACGCTTCGGCGTAATTGCGTCCAAATTTTGAATTGCGCTTGCGCAATTAACTCCCTTCAAAATTTGTGACATCCACCGGAGGTCTAATTTGATTCAACAGGGGGCTTCCCCTGTTGAATCAAATTAGACAGAATTGAATTTTACCATTCAGTCTGAATAGTAGCAACTATAATAGTAGAATAATTCAGTTTCCCCCAATTATTTCGTTAAACCATAAAAAGCCGAATGCCCAAAGGCAAACAGCTTTATTCTTAACCGTTTTTATTTACCGAATCCAAAGACTTCTTTAAACGCCGCTCAGCTTTCGAGGAATATATAATTGCTGCCAACCAACTGCTTACATTGCTTCTTCACTTCAGTCGCTTTCCTCGTCAAATCATAGGTAGACTGAAAATGATTATTCATAATACCCGCGATGGAAATCGTCAATAACGGAAACAACTCATCTTTTCCATGTCTATTTTTCGATGCAATCCAACCGTTCTCCACGTCCTGTTTCTTATAAAATTGCTCGATGGATGCATCAAACCGTTCTATGATCTGTTTACAATACAAAACACTTTGTGCTGATGTGGCTACGATGATAAAATCATCCCCACCAATATGACCGATAAAATCATTCGGAGACACTATTTCTTTTAACAGCTCTGCGAGATGCATTAATACTTGATCCCCTTTTTCAAAACCATATACATCATTGTAGGGCTTGAAATTATCCAAATCCAAATAGAGCACACCGTATCCTCCATGCGTCTCCACACAATGTTGCAATTGTTGTTCAATCAGAACATTACCCGGTAACTCTGTCAACGGGTTCATATGCTTCGCAAAATTAACCTCAATTTCCATTGTCTTCTCCAACAGTTCCTTTACAGTCACAATCCCGTAATAACGGCCATCTTCCGTCACCGTAATAAAGTCATACAAGTGATTTGAATCTCTCATCATCGCAAGTTTCGCCACCGTGTGGATCGGCGTACTTACGTCTACCTGTAAAAAGTCCGTATCCATAATTTCTGTTATCACTTTTTTACTGAGCAAACTGTATCCATAAAGACCACTAATTTTCACATGTAACTGGTTGCGGGTAATGACGCCAATCACTTGATTTTGCTGAACAATACAAAACCCTGGTATATTATGGTCTTGGTTCATCATTAGTTTTACTTCGTCGACTAACGTCGTACCATCAATTGTTTGTAAAGCAGTCGACATTTTTTTTACCAGCTTATCCGTGTTTCGATTGGAAATATGGTTTTGTTTATGCTTGTTTTCATTTACAATCAATGCAATGACCTCTTCCTTAATCGGTAGCAGGTTCGAATTCGGTTTTTGAATATAGTAGCCTTGTCCAAAACGAACGCCTAATTCAATGAGCTTTCCCAATTCCTTGTCAGTCTCAATCCCTTCTGCAATGATATGAATATGAGAATGCGCGGCAAATTCACATAAGCTTTTCACTAGCGATTGCTTCGTTTGATCACGATCAATATTTCGAATTAATTGCATATCCAGCTTCATAAAATGAGGATGAATATCTGTTAAAATATTCAAGCCTGAGTAGCCCGACCCTACATCATCAATTGCAATTTGATAAAGCTGCTCTTTATAATGAGTGACCGTCTGCTTAAAATGTGCTAAGTTTCCAATTGCCTCTTTCTCAGTAATTTCGAAAACGATTGTTTCGGCATCTATATTAAACCGACTTAAATAGTCTTTTGTAAACCCTTGTCTGAATTTCGCGTCACTCATGATATTTGGATTTACGTTTAAAAATAATTTAGCTTCTATATGAAGTCTATGAGCTGACTCTAAAGCCTTTGTGCGACAAAGAGATTCTAACTCCCAAAGCTGGCCACTTTCCATTGCATATGTAAATAACTTTTCCGGATTTTGTAATGGCGTATTGATCGGACCTCGACTTAGCGCTTCGTACCCAAACACCTTCCCCGTTTCCAAGGAAAGAATCGGTTGAAAGACTGTTTGAATATCTTTATTTCGCAGAATCGTAAAAAGTAATGTTTCCAAATGATTTTCTTCCAACATAATCAAAAAGTTCTCTCCATTCAATAAATAGATCATTACATTCATTTTATAGGATAAATGCAACATCTATGTGAAGAGTATGTAATGTTCACGTAAATACTTTGTAAATAACTATAACTATTATACTGATTCAACAAAATACAGTCAGTAAAAAGACACCCTTTCGCCACTAAAACTAGAGCTAAAGGATGTCTTCGTTCACTTGATTATTACACGTTAAATCGTCCCATATCACTTTGTAGTTTTTCAGAAAGCTCTGCTAGCAATTGTGCGCTAGAAGAAATTTCTTGGTTGGCAGCCAACTGTTGCTCTGTCGCCGCACTTGTTGACTGAGCGGCTTCTGATGATTCTACAGCTAGGTCTTGTACTTTTCCAGCACCTGCTAATACTTCGTCCGTCATTGTCCGGATCTGCTCAATCGCAGCAGAAACGGTGGTCACTTTATCACTGACATCACCCGCCGCTTGCTCAATACGATTGAAAACATCGCGAGTACGCTCTGTCACGACAAGCCCTTCTTCTACACGCTGACTGCCATCTTCTGTGCTGGTCACAGCCTGCGCAACATTACTAATCATCGTGTCAATCATATTACCAATTTCTCCTGCCGAACGTTTTGATTGTTCTGCAAGATGTCTCACTTCTTCTGCTACGACCGCAAAGCCTTTACCATGCTCTCCAGCACGAGCTGCTTCAATCGCCGCGTTCAATGCCAATAAGTTCGTCTGTTCAGCAATATCCGTAATCAATGACGTAACTTTTCGGATTTCTTCTGAATAATTCGCCATGCCACTCATAATGCCAGCTGATTGCCCAATCGCAGAACTAATCACTGTCATTTGACCGTTAACATCCTCCATAAGAGAGGCACCCTCTTTAACAAGGCGTGCAACGTCCTCTGAGGATAACAGCATCGCTTCATTATCTTCCGTAATCTGGTTAATACCCGAAACCACTTCCCCAATGGCACGATTTGTCTCACTAACAATTGCCGCTTGAGACTCACTTCCCAGTAGATTCTTTTCCGTCGTTTCCGCAACCATCTCGGATGCAGCGAGACTTTCCTCAGAGCTCGCAGACAATTCTTCTGCTTGAGCAGCAAGCTGCAGCGCAGATTCATGCGCATTTGAAATAATCACACGAAGGTCTTTCGTCATCACATTGAATGCAGCTGCCATATCCCCAATCTCATCTTTATTGCCAATTACTACTGGTTCAATTGAAAAATTGCCCTCCGCGATTTCTTCAAGTGCATCCGTCACTTTTCTAACTGGACGTGCAATACTTCGGCTAATGACTACAGCTACAGCGATACTTATCAAAATAGCTGCAGCAATTAGAACAAACGTTAACATGTTTGAACTTTGTTTTAAATTAGTAATTGCAGCTTCCACTCGCTTCGTTTCTTCCGTTTGATATTCAATCAATTTATGTATACTTTTTTCCATTTGTTCTTGAAAGATTGCCGCGTCAATTGCAATATTAAACGCTCTTTCATCATTGGCACTATTAAATTCCTGAATGATTGTATTAATACTTTGAACATAAATATCTCGTGATGAATTTAATTCATTTAGTAACTCTCTTTCAGCTGGCGTACTAGACATTTGGTCAATTATTCCCCATTGCTCCCCAAAATCCTCACCTAGTTTTTCTAGATTTTTCTGATAGGAAATAGATTCAAATAACAATAATCCTCGAACATCGTTTGACATCCTATACTGTATAGAACCCATCTTCTCAAGCAGGACCGTCTTTGCAAGCTGATTATCTATCATAGATCGGTACTCATTACTCATTTTAGTTTGTGACCAAAAACCAACCGCCCCAACAATGACCAATAAAAGTAGAACGGCAGCATAACCGCTCCATAACTTTCTGCCTACTGTAAACTTCATTATTTTACCTCCTACATAATCAATTACGACCCGACATAATTGCGTCCAGATTTTGAATTGAGCAAAACTCAATTCAAAATCTGTGACATCCGCCGGAGGCTTTATCTTCGTTCAGTGGGCGTTTGAACACACGCTGAACAGGAAAACAAAATCGCATTCTTCTTACCACCTATAGAAGTGAGCGTCTTCCGCTGAATGAAAATAAATCCATTTATCAGTATAACTTAAATCCAATATCTATCATAGTCATATTCTCTTAAAAATAGCTCTTCGCATATAGGCATTAATATCTAAAACATGTATATAGAGTGGTTTTAGACGATTGTTTCGACAAAAAAATAATCCCACCATGCATATTTCTGCAAGCTGAGACTATTATCTGAAAATAAAATCATTTCTTTTCAAAGTGGACTATCCACTGATCATCTACTTGTTTCATCGCTGTCCCACGCCAGCCATTTTGAAGATAACGCTGTTGCAGGGCTGTATCAGCCATTAAGATTTCATAACTTTGTGTGGATTTCTCTTGTGGATTCTGTGTTAAATCTTTCATTAAAATATATCTTAGTAAGTCGCCATATTTCACTTTGAGCGCAACAATTTCCATACCATGGGCAAATTTATCCTTCAAACTAGCAATATTAAATGGAGCAACGGTTGTACATACATAGCGAAATCGCTGTCGATCGACTTCTTGCATAAGTATTTCCCCTAACAATACCTGCAAATTATTTCCTCGAAAATGAGGATCCACATTCGAAATTTCTGAATAGATAACGGTAGATAACTCGGTTATTGGTACACCTGCATCAATGCCTAAATGACCTTCCTCATTCACTTCAGGTTCTAACATCGCACGAAATGCAATTAGTTGGCCTTCATAATAAGCACCAATCATCATTCCTTTACCGTTTAAAATATAAAGAAATTCTTCCTCCGTCAATGGCTGTAAAAAAGCGCCTGTTTTCAATGATGCAATTACTTTTTGTTGCAGTACTAAAATTTCATTGAGATGGCTCACCGCTAGTTGAATAACGTCAATTGCTTCACCATTTTTCAACACTATTTGTCGTGGATTCATCCGCTAACCTTCTCTGAAAACACCGTTAGTTCTTGAAGTACCTGTTCATCAATGTCAATGCCTAATCCAGGCTTGTCCGTCAAGCGAATGTACGGCACATCATAGTGTAAATTTCCGACATCCTTGCTGAACTTCAGCGGCCCTGTCAATTCAACACTTGTGATTACTTTTTTGGAAAATGACACGTGGAATCCCGCCGCCGAACCAATTGACGATTCCACCATCGAACCAACCTGACACTCAATGCCTGCCATTTCCGCCATATGTGCAAGCTTTGTTGCCGGATAAATACCGCCACACTTCATCAGCTTAATATTCACTTTATCAGCTGCTCGCTTAGCAATAATCTCTCTCATATCACGCACACCGCGCAAACCTTCGTCAATCATCATTGGAACAGAGGACTTAGATTTCACTTCCACCATTCCGTCAAAATCATCTGCCAACACCGGTTGCTCGAGCCAGTCAAGGGAACAATGCTCAAGCTTTTGAAGCCCTTGCAATGTATTCGCACTATTTTTCCATCCTTGGTTGACGTCGACCCGAATCGCAATATCTTCTCCTACACGTGCACGAACTGCCTCGATGCGTTTAACGTCCTCACTCACCTGCGTGCCGACTTTCATTTTCAACGAACGATAACCAGCCGCTACTCGGTCTTCTGCCTCTTGCGCCATCTTTTCCGGTGATCCAATGCTTAACACATGTGTAATTGGGAATTCCTCGTGGTATCTCCCCCCAAGAAGGTCATAGACTGGAACGCCTAACGCTTTTCCCACCGCATCATAGCAAGCAATGTCGATTGCTGCCTTAGCAGTTGGCACCCCATAAATTTCCGAGTCCATCAATTCGTGAATACGTTCCATATTTTTTGGATTTTCTCCAATGAGCTTAGGTGCTAATGTATTTTTCAGCACGGCAAAAGTTCCTGCCCAGCTTTCACCTGTCACATGATCATCCGCAACACTTTCTCCAAAGCCTACATGACCAGTATCCATCGTCATTTTGACAATGATAGACGGCATATAATCGTAACTAGCATAGCTAATCACAAACGGTTCGTGTAAAGGTAAGTGGATTGCATAAATCTCAATTTCAGTAATTTTCATTGTTATCAAGTCCTTTCGATTGGCAAATACTTTTATTCATTGTATCATTGTCGTTAAATAGTCGCTATTAAGGAGACTCCAGATTATGAAAATTAAAATCGCTATCATCGGCTCACATGATTTTTGCAAAAAAATCGAATTACTTGTTGCTAATCGACAAGATATCGAGTTCCATTGGTACGAGTATTCCGAACCAAAAGCCGCCCCTAGTCTTTTACAATCGCTCAAACCATGCGATGCTATTCTGTTTTCTGGCTCATTACCTTATTTGTATGCAAAAGAGCGACTTGTAGATTTTTCAATTCCAGTACTTTACTTAAAACAAGACGAAACAGCTATCGCCATTACATTACTTCATATAATTGCAAAGGAACATGTAGACTTGCATCGTATTTCCATTGATGTACGTGAAAAATCACTTATTGATAATGTTTTAAATGATTTGAACGAAGTACTCGAATTGCCATTTATTCATACGTTAAATGACGATGATAAGCTTCAGGATATCGTCACCTATCATAAGCTGCTATCCATGGAAGGAAAGACTGATATTGCGATTACAAGCGTTCATGCTGTCTACGAACAGCTTCAGCAACAGCAAATCGTTGCCTATAAAATGATGGACTCAGAAAGTACAATTTTACGTACAATCGAAACCGCAAGGCAACAGGCTATTTTACAAAAAAGTAATGCCTCACAAATTGCAGTTGGACTTATTAAGGTAATTCCTCGTCCCCATAACCTTAAAACATCCATCGAAAAGATGGCTACCATCATGAAGGCACAATTGAATGAACATAATGGGGAATATAAATTATTCACAACGATGGGCAACATCGAGTTTTCATTAAAAAATAATGAATTCCTAAAACTGTTTCAAAGTTTCGATAAGGAAGCTAAAATGGCATTTGGTTGTGGTGAAACGATTGTAGATGCTACTGAAAATGCACGCTTTGCACTTAATCTTATTCATGAAAGTGATGCCCATTCATTTTATATATTAGATGCAAACAAAAAGTTACATGGCCCATTTCCGCAAACGAACACTGCAATTTCGATGAAAATTAATGAGCCGGTTCTTGTAGAAATGGCTGATAAAACAAAATTGAGTCCTGCAAATATTTCAAAGCTACTTCAATTTAGCCAGTCTCGACACGCCAAACAATTTACAGCAACCGACTTAGCACTTCATCTAAATGTGACAAGAAGAACAGCCGAGCGCACACTCAAAAAGATGGTGGAATTTAATTATATAACAATCGTCGGTGAAGAAATGACTTATCGGCAAGGTAGGCCACGAGCCCTTTACGAGTTCAACTTCCCTACCATTTACTAATTCTACAAAAAGAAAAGCTCATATTTCTAGCATGAGCTTTCCTTTTTATTACCCTACACTTAACTCTTCTTTCTTTAACTCTTCTTTAGCATGTGCCAGCTTTTCCTGCTCTGTTAGCTTCACAATTGAAAATCCTGTAACCGCGTACAAAATTGAAATAAACGGAATGACCAAGTTTAAAATTGCATATGGACCATATTCAACGACCCCAACGCCAAGTGTCCCCAAAATAAACACACCACATGTATTCCATGGGATGAAAACAGACGTTAATGTTCCTCCATCTTCTAATGCACGCGATAAGTTCTTCGAATGCAATCCCATATCCTTGTACGCCTTACTAAACATCCGAGAAGGTACTACTATTGAAATATACTGCTCTGAACAAGATGCATTGGTCATAAAGCAAGCTGCAATCGTCGACGCAACCAATGAACCTGTCGTTTTAACAACTTTTAGTAACTGGTTCATAATCGCTCTCAGCATCCCTGAGAATTCTAAAATCCCTCCAAAAGTCATCGCAACAATTGTCATGGAAACCGTATACATCATGGAATCCAGTCCACCGCCATTAAAGAGAGCATCCACCATCTCGTTACCTGTTGCAATAGTAAATCCACTTTGTAATGCCTCAAGCCCCCCAATTAACGAACCGCCTTGTATGAAAATTTGTGACAAGAAGCCAAGCACAATTCCAATAACCAAAGCAGGAATCGCTGGCACTTTAAAAGCGACCATCATGATTACCGCAAGTGGTACAAGTAATAACCATGGTGTAATGAGAAAGCTTTCCTGTAATACTTTTGCTGTTTGAGCAATTTCAACTGCTTCAATTTGATTGGTTGCAAACTTATTGCCTAAATAGCCATATGCCACCAGCGCAATCGTTAACCCTGGAATCGTCGTGTATAACATATGCTTAATATGATCAAATAAATCCGTCCCCGTCAATCCCGCTGCTAAGTTCGTTGTATCTGAAAGCGGTGACATTTTGTCGCCAAAGTAGGCACCAGAAATAATTGCTCCTGCAATCATGCCTGCTGGAATACCCATACTTAAACCAATACCCATCCCTGCAACACCAATCGTTCCCATCGTCGACCATGAACTACCAATCGCTAACGAAACAATGGAGCAAATGATACAAATGGTCACAAGGAACCAAGCTGGCGTAATAATTTGTAAGCCATAATAAATCATCGTTGCAACAATTCCGCCACCCATCCAAGCGCCAATCGTTAAACCAACCAAAATGATAATAACGACTGCTGGAAGCGCCAACCGAATCCCCTTATACATCATCTCCTCAATATCTTTCCACGTATAACCCGATTTCCAAGCGACTAATGCCGCAGTTGAAGTCCCAATAATCAATGGGATGTGTGGTCCTTGCTCTAATTTAACAACTGTAAAAATCATGACGAAAATCATCACAGCTAACGGCAATAAAGCCATTAAAAAACCAATTTTCTTCTCTTGTTGTTGTTCCATTTATATCCCCCCCAAGTCTGAATAGAAATACTATTGCAGAGTGTCGCTATATAGTCGTTATTAGCATAATATACGTTTGCACATTCAAAGTCAATATCATTTCCACTTTTTCTGTAAGCGTTTTCAGATTTAGTATTTACTATCAGCAACAAACAAATAAACGTCTACATATCCTAGCTCGTTTAAGAGACTTAGATATATAGACGTTTTATCACGTCTGTTGATTAACCATTTACTTGCATAAATCGAAAGTAAATAAAGGCTTGAAAACCACTTTTTTCACTAAGTCGTTTCCGGTTCGCTCTCGGCTAACTATTCTCGACATCATTACCAAGGAGGAATTGCAGTTCATTCCTCCCCCGCGGAGGTTAATGTATCTAGAAATGACGAAGTCATTTCTAGATACATTATTTTCGGTCATTTTGTTGTTAATAGTTGCCTGTCGCGTACCTACAATGTTTAAGTAAAAAATGCAGTTGTATGGGGAGATAAGAATAGATGACTTTCTATAGAGGCTGTAAGTGCCCGAAGATGAAATTTCGGGCACTCTTACACGTTGAACAAGGTATTCTCACTTTACTTTTTAGCAAGTTTTATCAGAAAGTGACACTACCTAAAATAACAGTGGAAAAGACCATGGTAGAAGCTTCAGCCGCCAAAATTGTATCTTTGGCGGCCCTCTCCAGTTAAGAAGCCCTCTATTTCCTCGTCCCCAAAAGCATTAGCACTTTGTGTATCTGCGTTTTTGTAGAGTGACGAATGAACGACCACCATACGATTACCGAACAGAATGTATAGGGATGCGACTTCGTCGCATCCCTATACATAAACTATCACGGCTATTGTATAGAAATCGTTCAATCCAGAGCGAAACAAAAGAAAACTTTACACAAAGTACCTAGTGTTTGATTAAGTTATTTTTTGGTTAATCAACAGGCATGACCTTTATAGTCTTTTAGCTATTTACAACTTAAATTGCTGAATAATTCTTTGCAAATCCTCCGCTAGATGTGCAAGAGATTCACTGGCAGCTGAAATCTCTTCTATCGTCGCCAGTTGCTCCTCTGAGGCTGCACTGTTTTCCTGTGACGCCAATACACTAGATTCAGCAACTCCATGTACATTGACTGCAGCACTAGAAATCGCTTCGCTAATGGACGATATTACCTCTACGGAACGATTTACTTCTGTTGCATTCCCTGTCACTTGCCCAACCATCGTTTCAATTTCTTCAAATAGTTGACTAACCTCTTCAGTTTTAACAAGCCCGTCTTGAACTCGCTCTGTCCCTTGTTGCATAGAAATGGTTACCTGTTGAATTTCATGTTGAATTTCATTGACCATAGTATAAATTTGTTCTGCTGAAACACGCGATTCTTCTGCCAGTTTACGAACTTCATCTGCTACAACGGCAAACCCCTTACCCGCTTCTCCTGCACGTGCTGCTTCAATAGCCGCATTCAATGCTAGCAAATTGGTTTGGTCAGCAATACCCGTAATCATCTGAACAATGTTACCAATCTCTTTTGATTTTTCATCTAAGTTATGCACTGAATCTGCCGTTAATTTTACAGCATCGGCGATGGAAAGCATTTGGCTGGTTACTGACATAACCGCAGTTGCGCCAACTTGTGTTTTATCAAATGCACCTTGCGATTGGACATTCATCTGCTCACTGCTCTTAGAAATGCCCTGTATATTCGACATCATCTCTTCAATAGAGAGTGATATTTCATTGACACTGCGGAGCTGATCTTCTGCGCCATCTGCTGATTGCTGCGAGAGATTGGCTACTGATTCAGCTGCTGCCATACTTTGCTGGGCACTAGCGGATAATTCCTCAGAGCTAGCTGACACTTGCTCACCAGAATTTTGAGCACCGTCTACAACTTCACGAAGTGTCTTGTGCATATTATTTAATCCAACAGAAAGTGTTGTAATTTCATCTTGCCCAGTGCTCACAAGTGGCTCACTACGCAAATCACCATCTTCAAATTCCCTCATCCGGTCAACAACAGCTGTTAATCGTCGAATAATTGATTTGCTGAAAAGATAAGTAATGAGCACTGCGATGATAATACTCACCGCAATTAAAATACCACTCAAAAGAAGAGTGCTCGCATACACTTGCTGATTCTCTTCCTTTATTTTCTCCGCAAGTTGCTCATTCAGCACTACTAATTCATTGAAATACCTCATAGACTCATCAAAAATAATTTTTTCTTCTTTAATGCCTTGTTCAGCCTCTATCCAGTTGCCATCTCTCATTAGTTGAATATTTTTGTAAGCGCGTTCATCAAATAACAACCAATTACGATTAAATCCTTCAAACGCTTCCAATTCTTCCGAATTCATATTGGTTTCTTCATACTTCTGAATCCATGTCTTCATTTTTTCCAAATTAGTCACTGCTCTTTCCAGCATGTTAGTATCTTTAAATGCTAGAGTTGTTACCATTTGAGTACGTATATTTTCTGCATCCTTACCAATTTTAATAAGATATGTAGAAGGAACCATTCCATTCGTGTACATCGTTTCACTATTTTCATTTAATTGTTTTATTTGAACTAAGTTATAGATATTTAATGAAACAAACACTACAATAACACTACCAAATGCAAGTAGCATTTTTCCAAATAATTTCATTTGAAATTCACTCCATCTCATAATATTCTTAACTACATTAAATAGAACTAATTACTTACAACTATATCACCAAGGTTGCATTTTAAAAAACTAATGATTAAAATTTACCCGAATTATCAAAAAAGTATAATAAAAACACGGAAAAAGCCCTATTTAATGGTCCGTACAAATCGTCTTGAATAGTTCGCCGAAAGCGAACCGAAAATGATCTAGTGAAAAAGGTAACTTTCGAGCCTTTGCCTACCTACGATTTATTCAAGTAAATGGGTAGTCAACAGCCATGGCAGATTAACTATCTAGTAAACCTACCGTATCTGGGACCAAGGAAACAAAAATATTCCTTCCCCTCGCTTTTCTAGCGCATGGAAGGAATACATTTGTTAGACGACTTCTTCTGAATGATCCATAAAGGTTAGTTGAACAATGTAAATAATCATTCCTGCAGTGATGAATAAAAAACCCCATCCTAGTATTTTTTGCTCCAACGCCAAGTAGTTATTACATAATTGAATCGGAGAATCTACATACAACCAGCCCATTAAGCCAAACATCGAAATATAATTCAAAAAGATAAAACTTTTCCCGGGTATTTGTAGCTTTCTCCAGCTATCATGGAAAACTAATCCCGCCAAGGGTAGGCTCACAAATTTAAACAGCTCGATATACCAAATTCCTAATGCTTCATCCATCGCTCTTGGAAGCATCCAATACATTGTAATAAAGACGAAGATTAAAACACCTGGCACACCGTCATCATTCCACTTTGTAAAAAAGGAACGGTACTTGTCCACCACAAACTGACCGACTAACCAGCCTGTAATGATTAGTAAAGGTATTTGAACGAGCATATGCAAAATCATAATAGATTCCAGGATAGAAACGATAGGGGGAATCAGTAATAGTATATACAAAACAATGCCGCCGATTGTTTGTTTCATCACTTTATCCCCCACTTCGTTTCTTTAATTTCCATTTAGATAACTTCTGTTTGCTGTGCTACACTACTAACCGATGTTTTATTTCTTCCGACAATATAGCGAACAAAATGAATGACAAATATCAAAATACCAATGACAACAAATACGCCTGTAACTGCTCCGACCTGTGCTGGTCCCATCCATTCAGGAATATGTGTCGCGAAGCGTCTTGGTGTACTAATAGCTCCTGAAACGAGGAATGATACACAAACGCCAAACATCGACAATGCATAGAGGACGAATGCAAACTTATCCAAGCCATTTGTTTTCAGTTGACTATCATTTTTGGCTAAGAAATACATGAAACCAAACATCATCGCGATTACGCCAAGTCCCATATACATATGGAAATGTCCAGGAACCCATTTCGTATTGTGCATGACATGATTGACGACAATTGCTGAGTCAACAAGTGCTGGAACAACACCAGCCGTCCAGCCAAACATTGATAAAAAGATTAAAGATGAACCCATATCCCACTTGATGCCTGATTTATAAACAATCATCAAAGCACCATAAGCTGTAATGATTAGTACTGGTAAACCATTCGCATACGATAAGATTTGCCCAAGAATTAATATCCATTTCGGCATTACACCGTCCATAAGAAGATGGTGAGGGTAAACAATCATTGTAAATACCGTTGACATTGTCCACGCGATTAAAAATGGTTTATTCGCCTTCCAAGGTCTATTTGTATAACGGGCCAAAATTTCATAGACTGCAATTACTGCCATATAAATCGTAGCGTTGGCGAAAATATGTCCGAATGCGTATGTTAAGTTTTTAGCTAGTAACGGGTTAAATGTAAAGGCAGGATTGACGACACTAATCATGTTAACAATAAGCACCGTTGCGCCAGCAGTCAGTGCTGAAATATTCACGATTGTTACCATGGTGCTCGCCACAACTGTTGCAGGTGGTGCATCCTTTTCAGCTTTCTTTCCCGAAATAACATCCCAGCCAAGACCTTTTCCAAGGCTACCATACTTTTTAATAATTGCTCGACCTGTATCAATATAAAGTAGCAGGAAGCCAACTCCTAAAATAAGCATACCCCCAAGATAAAGCAAAGCACCTGTCGTACCCCAAGCTCCTGCTGATAGTGCTGGAAGCGGATACAAGAATGTCCATGCGCTGGCATATTCAAATGAGAATATCCCGATAATCGTCATAACAACACCTATTAAAAATAACACAAGATTAAGATTGAATATTTTCTTCGATAACTCTACATAATGGCTGAGGAAATACCACATGATTGCAGATGTCGCAAGTGCCGCCGAACCAATCATGGCTGTACCATGTATCGTTAAAAATTGATAAAAAGATGCCCCCGATAGTTCAATAAGCCCACCTTGAGACGCCAACATCAGGACTCCAAAAATCATTCCTACAATGACAACGACACCTGAAATAATCATTTGTGTCACAACTTTATCGTCTCTTGATTTTAACGGCATATATTTATGAATAGTAGCCATTTCTAATACACTCCCTTTCTAGTTCACTACAATTTGATCCATCATGATATGGTGCGCCAAACCGCAATACTCCAAACATAGAATCTTATAAGTACCGGGCTTATCAAACGTTATGTAGACAACATTCGTATATTCCGGCATCGCTTGTGTTTGAGCTATTAAATTCATCTCTTCATCATAAATACCGAAGCCATGTGTTACATCTGCAGTCGTCACATGAAATTCAATAGACTGACCTACATCAAACTCTTTATCACTGATTGCCCAGCCAAATTGAAAGGCTTCAACATCTACAATGACTGGCTCATTGCCTTCGCTGTACACAGGCTGATTAAAAGGCAACTCTCTTAGCGTATAAACCATAACGACTATCATTAAAACAACAATAAAAGTCCCATACACTTTACGGATTTTGTACCATTTTTTTACGATAGGATCATAGTCTTGTTTTTGTGTTGACTTTAATGCAACGAAACCGAAAACAAATGCAATGATTAAAATGAACACTAAACTTACTACCCACGCCACTGTTTGGACCATTGTAAATCCTCCTTCACATTTTCACATAAAAAACACATTCTATACTGAACGGCTAATTAAGCCCGACTTCCTCTAGTTAACGATTTTCCACCTAGCCAGACTGTGATAAAAATCACTCACTTTCCAATTTCCACCTCATAATTGTGGACAATTAGTGAACGGTATGTCGGATGAGATGAATTTGATAGACAAAGCCGAGTGATATTTGTTGACGAATAATCCAATGATACAAACAGCAAAAAAGCCTACGTACATACTACTCTTAACAAATGAGTAGCACGCACGTAGGCAATCTCTAAAACGGAAATACAATCGGAATCGCAATCATCATAACGATAAACATCACAATTTGTAATGGAACGCCGATCTTAACGAAATCGAAAAACTTATAGCCACCTGCCGTCATGACAAGCGCATTAGTAGGAGATGCAACAGGTGTTGCAAATGCCATACTCGAAGCAACTGCCACGGCGATTAAAAATGTATACGGGCTAGCATCTAGGCTAATTGCCGCATTCATAGCAATAGGAGCAAATAACACAGCCGTTGCCGTATTACTAATAAATTGCCCGAACACCATCGTGATGAAATAAATACCCGCGAGTACACCAATTGCACCAAAGCCGCCGAGCATAGTAATAATGCCTTCTGACAGCATGACCATACCGCCCGTTTTTTCCAAAGCCGTCGCCATGGGTAGCATCGCCGCAATGAGCACTATACTTTCCCAGTTAATTTTACTATACGCATCATCCATATTGCGCACGCAGCCTGTCACAATCATCAATACAGCACCGATTAGCACCGAAATAACAACCGGGAATACTTCAAAAATCATCAATAACACCATCAACAGCATAATACCGCCAGCAATCGGCGCTTTACCATTTGCTGCTGCCATACTAGCATGTTCTTTCGGTTGGCCAACAACGACAACATCTCTCGTTTCTCTTGCCAATAATTCAATTTCATCCCACGAACCTTGCACGAGTAACGCATCACCAAAACGCAAACGTTCCTTCGACATTTCTTTTAACACATATTCTCCCCGACGATTAATACCTAAAATGTTCAAGTTATATTTTTCTCGAAAGCTAATGCCCCGAACCGTTTCACCAATTAAACTGGAATGAGGTGTCAACAGCACTTCCGCGATACCAAACTGCTTTGACACTAACTCATCGGCTTCTGAATCTTCCTCTTCAATCACAAGTAAAAAATCCGCTACAAACTTTTCCATACTGCTCCATGAACCTTGAATCCGTAATATATCCTTCGCTTGAATAACACTCGTCGGACCCGCCATTTCCTGATACGTCATCGGCAGCAAATTGATACCTTCTGTTGATTTACGTTCAATTGTCAAAATGCATAATTGGTAAGCTCCTGGAATCTTTAATTGTGCCAACCGCTTACCAATCATTTCCGAATCCTCCGGCACGCTTACGCGAAATAAATTGCCGCCTAATTGATAATCAGATGCCAGCTGTTTCGGCGACAACTGATGCTCGTCCTTCGAATTATTTCTTCGTTTTTCATTAGGCAATAAAATATTTCGCACAGCATATAAATAAATGATACCGACAACGACACCGATAATTCCAATCGGTGTAATCTCAAAAAAGCCTAACTTTTCAAAACCATTGTCCACTAACTGTTGACTGACAATTAAGTTCGGTGGTGAGGCAATCAGTGTCAACAAACCCGAAAAACTCGCCATATATGATAGGGGAATTAAAAATTTCGACGGACTGCTCTTCATACTAATCGCTACACTGACGACGATCGGCAGCATTAACGCAACCGTCCCCGTATTGCTCATGAAAGCTCCGACAGCTGCTACAATAACGAGCAACAGAATGAATAATTTCTTCTCGCTGTCTCCCGACGAACGTAACAAGACATTACCCGCCATCTGAGCCAAGCCCGTTCGTAAAATACCTGCTCCAACAATAAATAAACCCGCAATCATAATGACGACAGAGTTAGAGAAGCCGACAAGTGCTTCTGTCGCATCTAATATTCCTGTTAAAACGAATGCCAATAACGCCAGCACAGCAACAAGATCTGCGCGTACGCGATTGCTCATAAACAAAATAATACTAATCCCCAAAATAATAAAAGTGATGATCAATTGCAATGGACTCGAGTCCTTTCTATTTGTGACCGGCATACGACGTGTTATGACCGCCATGGACCGTGTTATGCTCGGCATAGAGGAGATTATGACCGCCTTGAGCCCCGTTATGCTCGGCATGAATGACTTTATGACCGCCATCAGCCTTATTATGTTCGACTTATATACTAATTGTATACCAGCCACACAAAAAAGTGCTTCTAATGACGGCACTTTTCTGTGAACTTATTCTTTATGTATCGCAAGCCAGGGGCGCCCATCTTCCCAACGAATTGTGACGGGAACTTGATAGGTTATCGAAAGATAATCATTCGTCAACACGTCTTGCTTCGGCCCAGCCGCCACAATCTCTCCATCTTTCAATAGAAGTACATGCGTCATGGCTTCCACCAACTCTTCAATATGATGTGTGACATAAATAATATGACAGCCATTGTTGACGACCTCTTCCATCACTCCAAGAAATTGTTCGCGCGACAAAACATCCAATCCCGAACACGGTTCATCCAAAATAAGCATTTTCGGATCACTCATTAAAGAACGTGCAATGAGTACTCTCCTTTTCTCTCCCTCGGACAACTGATGGTACTGCTTGCCCTTCAAAAATGCCAAACGCAAACTTTCCAGTAATGCATCTGCCTTGTCCCATTCCTCTTGGACCACTTGCTCATAAATCCCAAAACTCGCAAATTTACCGCTAACTACTACTCGCTCCACCGTTTCACGATTAAAAAACTCAGCAAAACGCTCCAATGAACTACTAACAAAGCCGATTTTTTTTCGTAACTCTGGTAAACTCGTTCGACCAAATCGATTCCCTAGCACAGTCACTTCACCCAATGATGGAAAATGATAGCCCGACACAATATTGAGCAAAGACGTTTTCCCCGAACCATTCAGACCAAGTATGCCCCAATGCTCATTTGGTCGAATAGACCAATTGATATCGCGAACGATTTCCTTATTTCCTCTATGTAATGAAACATTTTTCAATGAAACGATACTTTCCATAGCTAAAATCCCCTTCGAATAATCAGATAACTATGATAATAGCATTGTTTGGGTTATTTGAACAATCAAGCTTTTCAACATTTCCCTGAAATCAGGGAAACATTGTACACTGCCTAGTCCAGATCCCGCAATAGTTTGTTCATTTTGCGAAGTTCTTTCAATAGGTCACAGTCATTCCATTTGCTATACTTATCAAGGTAAATACTTATCGACAAAGGAGCAAAAAACATGCAAAATCTAACAGGTAAAACGGCGTTAATCACTGGAGCTGGTAGAGGTATTGGTCGTGCGACGGCTATTGCTTTCGCTAAAGAAGGTATCCATGTAGGACTTGTAGGCAGAACAGCTGCCCATCTTGAGGAAGTAGCAAAAGAACTTAGTCAATATGGGGTAAACGTCACAATGGCGACTGCCGATGTATCGGATAACGAATCTGTCATCTCAGCAGTTGAACATGTCAAAGCCGAACTAGGCCCGATTGATATTTTGATTAACAATGCGGGAATCGGCAAGTTCGGTAAATTCCTTGAGCTATCTCCAGAGGAATTTAAAAATATTATCGACGTTAACTTAATGGGCGTGTACTATGTCACAAGAGCTGTGCTTCCTGAAATGATTGAGCGACAAGCCGGTGATATCATTAATATTTCATCAACAGCTGGACAAAAAGGCGCACCTGTTACAAGTGCATACAGCGCATCGAAATTCGGTGTTCTTGGTCTGACAGAATCCCTTATGCTCGAAGTAAGAAAGCATAATATCCGCGTCAGCGCATTAACGCCAAGTACAGTCGCTACTGACCTAGCAGTCGAAAGTAATCTTACGGATGGCAATCCTGATAAAGTGATGCAACCAGAAGATTTAGCTGAAGTGATGGTCATGCAGCTGAAATTGCACCCACGTATTCTAGTGAAATCGGCTGGATTGTGGTCGACAAATCCTTAATTGCTGTTTCCCTGTCACAGTGGTTTTATCACCGCCTTGAACAGGTTTATCACCGGCACGGGGTGAGTTATCACCGGCCTTGGGCCTGTTTATCACCGCCATGCACTAATTAACTCAAAAAGGTGTCCAACTAGTCGATTTCCCGACCAGCTGGACACCTTTTCCTATAATAATCTCATCAATAATAAGGAGATATCAAAATATAGACCAACACACCTGTAAAGCTAACATACAGCCATATCGGCATCGTCCATCGTGCGATTTTCTTATGACGCGCATTTTCTTGATTCCACGCACGTGCTACGCTCGTTAGCGCAAGTGGTACGATGGCTGCCGCCAAAACAATATGAGTAATGAGGATGAAATAATAGAATCCTGCCAGAAAGCCTTCTCCCCCAAAAGACGTCGAAGGTGCCAAGTAATGATAGCTAACATACGTGATTAAGAACAAAAACGTCGTCGTAAATGCTGCGTAAATGAAGCCCTGATGCACTTTTACATTGCGCTTTAAAATCGCAACTAACGCACATAGTAAAAATACAAAAGTAAAGCTGTTCAAAATAGCATTCATCAACGGCAAAATCGCTAAATCGGATGCTTCGAAATTTTTCTCGCCCCGCATTCCTGATAATGCTCCAATTGCACCAATTAAAATCACCGATAGAGCAATGATAAATGGTTTGTAATTACGTTTTTTAAACGGCTTATTTGTGCTACTTTTCATAGAAATATTCCACTCCAATATTTTTTTTGAGACCCTACATCTTTAAAGTGATGACTTATACATTCTACATGAAAAGTCGCTGCGTCCCAATGAATAAGTGTTAAATTCACTAGAAAAAAGGTAAACTAGTAGTAGACAAACTAGGGGAGGCAGATTATATGGAAAGGTTTCAGCTGAAAAGAATTTATGAGCCGTTTAAACCGGAAGATGGTCATCGGGTGTTGATAGATAGGCTATGGCCACGTGGGATTTCAAAGGAACATGCACATTTAGCAGATTGGGCAAAGGATGTTGCACCTAGTAGCGAACTGCGAAAATGGTTTGATCATGATCCTGACAAATTTCTAGTCTTTCAAGAAAAGTATGTAAATGAGCTTCGTACAGATGCTGTTAAAACTAATAAAGTATCAGAATTGCGACAGTTGGCCAGCACAACACCCATAACACTTGTATTCGCCGCCAAAGATCCTATTCAGAATCACGCGGTCATTCTGAAAGAAGAATTAGAGCGGAATATAAGTGACGCTGGACTTGATTTATAAACATGCCCAGCGTTTCTCAGATCTATCACCGTTGCCCAGAATAGCTACCCGACTTACCATTTCTCACCGACAACTGTCTTGTCGAAAAAGGAACCAGTCTCCCCTTCTCCTTCACCAAAGCAGCCATATAAATAGACGCCTCCGTTATAATCGCAAACAACAATGTTCCTACAGCGACATGCAGCATTGCCCAGACAATATCAATTGCTGTCACAATTGTTAAAACACCCAATATAACTTGAAGCGCAACTATCACTAATACAGCTGTAAACCGTTTCTGTAATGGTGCGCCCCAGCGTTTTGCAAAGGACCAATACGTTAACAACACACTATAAACCGCTAAAATAATTCCTAAAAGTCGATGTGTCGTTTGAACGATTTCAGGACCAGTACTTGGTATAACGGAGTCACCACATGTCGCCCAGCCACAGCTCGTCCCGATAAAATCATGCTTCACATAAGCACCTACAAAAAGAATAGCAAGGACTAACCCTACTAACACTTTAATATGCCTACTTATTTTCTTCTGTTGCTCATTGCCAAGCACCGCACGATGAACTACCACCCCTTCCGACCGACGCCATATGACTAACACACAAGCAAGAAAGAGCATCGCTATAATTAAATGACTGGCAATAATAAAGGTAGGAAGATGAAACCATACAATGATTGCACCAAGTATTAGTTGAAAAACAAGCAAAGCCACCATCCCGTTAGCTGCCTTTCGGATTGCAGGACTTGTCCTTTCACGGACAACTTTTACAAATAGAATAATAGTCAGAACACCAAGAAAAGCACCAATAACTCGATGCGCAAATTCAATCAATGTCTCCCCTTGCAACGTTGGAATCACTTCTCCATTACATAAAGGCCATTCTGGTCCGCAGCCTAACCCTGATTGCGATGAAGCCACATATCCTCCGAATACAACTAAACCGAAAGTGATGATTGCCACCCAAAAAGATAAGCGTTTAATCGACAAATTCATTCCCCCATTTTACTAGAATTTAAAATCGGCATCCAACTTTTAACATTGCCAATAATCTCTCAAATTATAAGTGGCATATATGAAGTTTTTAAGTGGTTTCTAAATGAATTCCAAAATCGTAATGAAGAGCCCTTAGTGCTTTATTTCTTTTGTGTATAACTTCCTCGTTCATCGGTTAGGTTACTAATAAGTTTCGATGAAAGGATGAGCGAGTTGAAAGTAAAATGGAGGAAGCTGCTTATCACCCTACTAGCTTGCCAATTCATCATCGGTGCTTGTAGCGATGAGAATGTCGTTAAGGACAAGCCCGATGAAGACGAAAAACAAGCCCTAGGTGAACAATATGGCTTTACTTCTTTTGATATTGCGATTGATACGAAGGATAAGAAAGAAGCAGTAATTGCTAACTACGAGGAAAAGCCTGATAAGACTGAAGCGATGTATGAGAATAAAATTGAGGATGCCTATTTTCACGGTGACCAAGCAATGGACAAGCTTGATGAAATCTTTCAGGAAATGGAGATGACCGCTGATACAGACGACGAAGATTTGATCAAACAAGCCGCGGAAGCATTCGAGGTACTAGATTATAAAACATTGAAATTGAAAGTAACATTTAAAGGTCATGATACTAAAGAGTTAATGATGACGAAGTGAAAATAGAATGCATAAGGAGAATCAGCGAAGTAGGATGATTCTTTAGTAAATGAATGCCTTGTATCTTTTTTATCGGCAATCTGTTCATTAATTTGTAATATTTAGGGATAGCGCAATTTAATAATTGCGCTATAATTTTGGAGAATACAACAGGAGCAGCTCTTTTTTTTCGTTACTCATGTGAAAGTCTTCACAAACTTTTCACGACTTCTTCACACCTTATAACATGAAGCGATCTAACAAAGGCAGCTTTAGCCGATTCACCAGTATTCCTGATTACAACTTAGAAGATAAAAAGCCGGAGGGAAATGAGATGAAAGAAACAATCGCGACTTTTAGTGATATGGCTGTTTCAAAAATTAATTTATTGAACTCGAGTAAAGCTAGATATTTCACTGTGACAATGATGGCAGGATTTTTCGTTGGATTAGGGGTTATTCTCATTTATACGATTGGCGGAATGCTCGGGGCTTCCGGTTTTGCAGGTACAAAGCTTATTATGGGAATGGCTTTCGGGGTTGCGCTTAGTCTTGTTCTTATGGCGGGCGCAGATCTTTTTACGAGTAATAACATGATCATGACCATTGGAACATTGATGAAAAAAACAACAAAATATGACACAGTAAAAGTATGGATCTTTAGTTATATCGGTAACTTCGCGGGCTCCATTGTCGTTGCAGCGCTATTTTTTTATTCTGGTCTAGCTTCTGGTGTGACAGCAGATTTCATCACATCAACGGCTAGCAGTAAGATGAATACGCCATTTATGGAGTTGTTTGTCCGTGGGATTCTTTGTAATATTCTTGTCTGTTTAGCTGCCTGGTGCTCTGTCAAATTAAAAGATGAAACAGCGAAACTAATTATGATTTTCTGGTGCTTATTTGCTTTCATCACTTCTGGTTTTGAGCATAGTATTGCCAACATGACGCTACTCTCTATTTCACTAATGGTTCCCCACCCTGAAACAGTGTCGATGATGGGGTTGGCGGCAAACTTAGTACCCGTCACTATCGGCAATATCATAGGGGGTGCCCTATTCATTGGAGCAGCTTATTGGTATAGCAATACTAGCAAACAAGTCAAGATTCTTTCATAAAATTTGCGGACGAGCAAATATCCCTCGATTAGCTTTCAATTCGAGGGATATTTGATGAAGTTATTTTGAACAAAGAACAAATAGAATAACCTATTAAAATATCTTTTTTCGATCTCGCTCATCTTTTAATAGTTCAACTGATTCTCTAAAGCGCAGTGAATGAATATTTTCCCTTTCTCTTAAAAACCTTAGAGAATCATTGATTAACGGATCGTCTGAAATATCGATCAGCCACTGGTATGTCGCTCTCGCTTTTTCTTCGGCTGCGATATCTTCATACAAATCAGCAATCGGATCACCTTTCGCCTGAATATACGTTGCGGTGAAGGGTACGCCACCTGCATTTTCATAAAAAAGAGAATGACCGTGGTTGACGAAATGTGCGCCAAGACCTGCTTCTTCCAGCTGTTCGGGCGTTGCATCTTTCGTTAATTTATAAATCATTGTCGCTAGCATTTCTAGATGAGAGAATTCTTCTGTTGCAATGTCTGTTAGTACGCCGATAACTTTACTTGGGACCGTATAGCGCTGATTCATATACCGGAGCGCGGCAGCCAGTTCCCCGTCTGCCCCCCCGTATTGTTCCATGAGATATTTCGCGAGCTTTGGATTGCACGTACCCACCTCAACTGGATACAACAGTTTTTTTTCATAAACCCACATTACGTATCTCCCTCCTCATCGTTGCCATGGCCACGGTGTTGAATTCCAGCGCCATCCAAGTTCAATCGCTTGTTCAGTAGGAACTGAGAGTAGAGATAAGGGGCCATACCTCTTTTCATATTGACGTCGTACATGGGCTGCTTCTTTAATCGCTTCACGCCACTGACCAAGCGCCTCCGCGTCCTCTGGATGCGTATCCGTATACAAGGTTAACTCGACAACAACAAAATCCGCTTGCTGTACGCGTAGCATCATTTCTCTTTCTTCTTCAAACGCATTCACGAAATCCCCTCTTCCCGAAAAAATCCATCTGCCAATGAGGGCCAAAGTGTACCTTGACGTAGTGTTTCTTCAGGTGAATTTTGCGGTAGTCCTGGTGGTTGAAAATTCATGAAAATTTGTGGTGGCAAAACGAAAGTCTTTACCAGTATAGGTGGGCAAGGATCGAGCGGTGAAACGTAAGGTCTATAACTCCCCCGGAACAATGGACGTTCCATATTTAATCACTCCTTGCGCTATCTTATGACAGCACCGCCCATTTGATTCAAATAAATTGCGCCTCGGCGTAATTGTGAATCGAACAGCGAAGGGTTCGATTTGCCGTATTTCTGCGTACTTTGAAGAAATTAAGACACCCGCAGACGTCGCAAACTTAAGTTTCCTTTCCCACTCCCCTCAAAATCCCTAACATCTGCCGGCCGACAATAACGCCACGTCCTGTGGCATTGTCGGCACTAGTACGTCCTGTACGTCGGAGGCTTAACAGGGAGGAATTGAACTTCATTCCTCCTTAATCAGCAAATCTATTTGTACTGAAACCGAAGCGTCAGCTATAGTCAGTTTGAACTCTCTCTGATTAAAATGCTTTTCGGGCATTCATCCCGCCACTAAAGAGAAATGGAACTTAATAAAGAAGCACTAGGAACCTTTACTGCCCTTATGGCTGATCATATAGCTCGGGAGGAAAGTTACTACTTAATGAAATTATCTGAAACAGCCGGTACTCCACGACCTACAAGCAATCCTGCAAAACCTCGTACGGAATAGTAAAAGGTGGCCTTTCCCTGTACAGTAGTTATTCAAAGACCCCACTTCTAAGGAGAGTAAAGTCAACATCGACGTTGACTTTCATTTCCTTATACATTTCATGCCATTTCTCTTCCGTCAATTTTGAGTCACGTACTGCGCTTCTGTAAAATTCCCCATATCCAAAAACATCCGAATCAACCTCTTGACAATAGGCAATTACCCTCGCTATTTCATTCGCCAAGTTCTTTCCAATTGCCTGTTCAAAGTTTTTAAGATTTTCGGGTTTCGTTGTATCAATGCTCGGCTTTATTTCTAGTAACCTCGCCTGTACTACGAAATTCAAATCAAATTCGGGCGTTGTCGGATTGACTAGCTTTACATCTTTTTGCGTTTTAATCGGATCAAACACTAAAACAATTTCTTCTGGAGTGCCATCTACTAAGCTTGAGGGGAAATCATCCCCTTTAATTTTTATTTCAAGTGTCCCGTTTTGATAGTTATCTCGGCTTAGCTTTACGTAAAAACTATCCTCAACAGAAAGTTTCCCTATCATTTTGTCTTTCCTAAATAAAGCAATGCCAGAAACGGCTACAAGCTCTTCATCTCTTTTTATAATCGGCATGGCAATGTCTCTGCCTCGGGAATAATAATCAAACGCGATTTCGTGAAGCGTAGATGAAACCACCTGCTCACTTTTAATGTTCTGATCTAACAGCTTGTAGACATGTTCACCAATTTCATCGATTTCTGGGTATTGATATTCAAGTAGTGGTCTCGTCTCGCCCTCCACTACCGCCAAAAGCATCCCTTCACTTATGGTATGATTTTTCATAAGCGTGTCAATATAATGGCCTATACCAACTTTGGCAAACTCTTCTCCGAATAAGGTCCCCCTCAATTGTCCGGACATTAATTTTTCAGCTGCCCTGAGGTTAATCTTAGCTCGTGTCCCTTGACTTGTTGAGTTTTCAGTAGTTATAATTGCAACTTTACTTTGTAATTCTGTACCCACTTGGCGAACAACCGCTGTCGTTTCTACGCTTTCCTCTTTTCCCACGTCATAACCGATCAAAGTAACTAAGCTCACCCTTTCAAGGATTTTTGTTTCTGTACATCCGACTAAGCTAACGCAGAGTACGAGCAGTAGTATAAAAAAGTTTCTTTTTTTCATTCACTTTGCTCCTTATGTGATTTAAATTTCTTTTTTATCGCCGCAATAACATACAAGAGGATCGGATACACAAAAACAATGTAAAATGCTAATCGGCTAAAGTAATCGTTAAACGTATTTATTTGCGTGCGAGTTTTAAAAGTTAAGCTAATCATGAAGATGATGAAAGCGAATATCCAGACGAATTTATTCGCACTTATCTTTATCAGGCGCCTCGTTCCGCGAAATGCAGCCCACACAAACAAGCAAAGGTTCGGTAAAATAATCAACATCCAAAAGCAAACTACTAAATACTCAATTCGCTCTACGAACAGTAATTTAACAATACTGAATAAAGACAAAGTCCCCCATATAGTTTTAGTTAATTGTTCGCCGCTGAAGTACGTCAACGAAATTAACATGACGGTGAGGTAAATCAGAGTCGTCACGAACAAGCCCAGATGAATATGTTTTTTTGTATTTTCTTTATCCTTAACAAAGGGATAAATCACATATATCATTTCAAATCCTATAACGGTAAACGTCATGGATTTCACACCTTTCAATATTTCGCCCATGTTTGCCTCTAAAACAGGAAGGAGATTTCGGGGTTCCATAAACTTTAGTGGAAAAGCCAATAACGGGATAAGCCATACAGCCAGTACAACACTAAAAAAAGAAATACCCACAATCACTCGCAAGCCACCCGTAAACGTATAAATTACGATTAACAGCAATGTACTAGCAAGAAACCAGGTACTCAAGTCAGGAAAAACCCATGTCTGAATGACTTCAATATAGTTTCTTAACACGGTAAAGAATGAACCTGAACAATAAAGAATGAAGAGTATATTGAAAAAGCTCCCTATCCATTTACCAAATATATCTTGATGAATGCCGTATAGATCATTCGAGCCATATATTTGCAACGTTTTAATCATAAAAAAAGCAATAACATTTGTGGCAAGACCTGCAAGAAGTACAGAAATCCATGCATCTTGTTTGGCATCCTCGTATATAATTCGCTGAAAACCATGTAGACCAACCCCAATTTGAATCGCTTGAATGATAAAAAAAAGTAGAAAAGCGTTAATCGTATCATTTGGACTAATTTGCATAGAGCTTTTCACTTATTTCACCTTCTGTTCAATTTTTTCAGGATTTACCGGTTCGGGCTCATATTTATCCTCATTTTTCGGTCTGGTATTTGAAGGTCTCTTAAATGTAAATGGTAACGGTAATCTGACAAGACTATCCCGCCAATCAAGTAGTCGGGGTGGATAAAATGGTGCTGTATACGGAGAGCCCAAACTGGATTGCCGCAAAAGGTGAATTAAAATAAAAGAAAGCCCCAGCATAATGCCATAAAAGCCCCAAAATCCTGCTAATAATATTAACGGAAATCGAATAATTCTGATGACATTTCCCATCATGTAACTGGGTGTTGTGAAGGATGACAATGCCCCTAATGCAACAATAATAATTAAAATATTGCTCGTTATCCCGGCCTGTACAGCCGCCGTCCCAATGACAATACCGCCAACAATACCAATAGTTTGGCCAACCTTTGTCGGCAATCTAACTCCAGCTTCTCTAAGGAGCTCAATAATAATTTCTATAAGCAGTGCCTCTAGTAAAGGTGGGAAGGGAACCAAAGCCCTTGATTCACTTAGTGGAACTACAAGCGTTTCTGGAATGACTTCATAATGAAATGTTAAAGCTGCCACATATAAAGGGGTTAAGAATACAGATAGGACGACAGCACTGAATCTTAATAACCGGACAAATGAAGCATTCTGCCATCGAAGATTCAGATCTTCCTGACTTTGGAAGAACTCAACAAATGAGTGCGGGCAAACAATTGCAAAGGAACTTCCATCTACGATGACGCCTAATTTACCGTTCAATAGTTCAGCACAAAGCTTATCCGGTCTTTCTGTTAGTAGCATTTGCGGAAAAATTGAAAGAGTGTTGTCGTTTATCAACTGTTCTAGAATTGCACTATCTACTACAGAATCGACATTAAGATCTGTAATCCTTTGACGTAGTGTATTAACCATTTCCTCAGAAGCAATATCTTTAATGTATAGCATGGAAATCGTTGTCTTCGATCGCTTGCCGATTTCTACTTTTTCATTGCAAAGATTCGGATTTTTTATATACCTTCGAATCAAGGAAACATTCGTGGACAGACTTTCATTGAATGCGACTTGCGAACCAATTACCTGTGACTCATTTTCTGGTGCTGATAAAGCCCGAGATTCATTGGTAGGGATACTTGCTAATACGACTTCCGAGTTCCCTTCAACATGAATAAGCACATTCCCGTCCATCATTGCAGAAATGATTTTATCAAAGTCGGAAGATAACTTAACTTGAGCAATAGCTAAGCTTGATAGGATACTTTCAGGTGAGGGATCCTCACTTTTAGTTAAATCCTGAATAATGTGATTTTTTAACACTTCACCATCCACTAAAGTATCTATATAAATAAGCGTTACATTCGGAGGTATTGATTTAATATTTAAATCAGCTGTGTGATGAACAGCGTTACTCACCATCTGAGTGAAATCATTCTTTGAGAGGGGGGCTGTGCTCCCCATTTTCTCTTCACTTTCTTTATTTTCTTTACCTGATACTGCTGACTGTTTTCTTGTAAAAGTCGAATTGAATCTTTTGCGAAACACATTATTCACCTCATCACTAACTTTGTTTCTAAAATTGACTTAAAAAAGACAATCTATACCTCCAACTGAAATTCAAGACAGCCCCTATACCATTTTCAATCATACTTATGGCTAACTTTCAACCTGCTCTCGAACAGTATTCAACGACAAAAAAACCGATCCATTGAGCTGGACCGGTTTTCTTGTTGCCTATAAACCAAGCGAAACATACTTTACTTCTACATACTCATCGATGCCATGATGACCACCTTCACGACCTAGGCCGCTTTGTTTAAAACCTCCAAATGGAGCTTGTGGTGTCGAGGGCAATCCGTCATTCAAACCAATAATACCGTATTCCAACTTCTCAGTTATTCGGATACCTCGCGTAATATTTTCTGTAAAGACATAAGCTGCCAGCCCATAAATCGAATCATTAGCCCGACTGATGGCTTCCTCTTCCGTCGCAAACGTACTAATGGGCAGTACGGGACCGAATGTTTCCTCCTGCATACAAACCATGTCATCCGTGACGTTTGTCAAAATCGTTGGTTCAAAGAACAGACCACCTTTCCCACTGCCACCTAGTTCAACGGCTGCCCCTTTTTCTTGTGCATCATCGACATGCTGTTGTACTTTTTCAACCGCAGAAGCATCAATGAGTGGACCAATATCCACACCTGCATCTAATCCATTGCCTACCTTCAGCTTCTTCGTCGCTTCCACAAGCTTGTCAATAAACAGCGCGGCAATTGATTCCTGCACATAAACGCGATTAATACAAACGCAGGTTTGACCCGCATTGCGGAATTTCGCTGCCAACACACCTGCAACCGCCTTATCCATATCGCAATCTTCCATAACAATCGCCGGCGCATGCCCACCGAGTTCCAGCGATACTTTTTTCACGGTTTCCGCCGCACCTTGCATTAATGTCTTTCCGACTTCCGTTGAACCTGTAAATGTTAGTTTGCGGACACGCGAATCCTTCAACCATGCTTCCCCAATTGCTTTGGAATCCCCCGTCACCATATTAACGACCCCATCCGGTATACCTGCTTGCTTAGCCAATTGGACTAATTTGATGGCTGTCAGTGGTGTTTGCCCTGCCGGCTTAATGACAACCGTGCAACCCGCCGCCAATGCCGGCCCTACTTTCCTCGTAATCATCGCCGCTGGAAAGTTCCAAGGTGTAATCACTGCCGCCACTCCAACTGGCTGTTTATGAACAAAAAGACGCTTATTGCGCTGTGTAGCAGGTATAATCTCACCGTAAATTCGTTTACCTTCCTCTGCATACCAGGCCATAAATCCATTGGCGTAATTGATTTCACCACGCGCTTCAGAAAGTGGCTTCCCTTGCTCTTGTGTCATCGTTCTTGCCAAGTCTTCTGTCTGTTCCTTAATCAAATCATACCAGTTGCGAATCAATTCACTTCGCTCATAAGCCGACAAACACGACCACTCCTCAAATGCTGCATAAGCAGCATCAACAGCTAAAGTCGCTTCTTGGCTACTTCCTTTCGGAACAGTCGCAAATACTTGTCCTGTCGCAGGGTTACTTACTTCGATAGCCGGTAGCTCATCGCCAACTTCTTCGCCATTAATGATCATGTGATAGGTTTTCATATTTATTCACTCCCACTATTTTCATCCTGAATCGAATAATATTTGTCCAATACCCGATTCAAAGTAGCTTGTTTTTTCTCATCCTCAAAATTGTCAACCGCATACGGAAATTCGTCAGAACAATCTTCAGTAATAACAATACCCGTGTATTTAATATCTACCAACGCTTCATCACCCTCGCCATAAGACTCATAGCCACCTGTCCCAAGGACCCGAATGCAACGATTATCCGCAAGCGTCCTTGTCCCATTTTCATCAACAAAATAATACTGATCTGTCACAGTGCCATATGTCATATCACTTTTCGAGGTTGCAAAATAGCCTTCTTCATTGATGATATGAACTGCAAAATCTCCTTCATACGTCAGTTGTGGCGCACCCTTGACATCATAAAATGCCATTGCATGCCCCGTATAGCCTTCAGGAATTAAATAGATGGCGTTTGTTTTTTCATTGTTGAAGCAGCCACTTAATAAGATAATAATGCTTAAGATTCCTATGATAAACAACTTGTTATTCACGCATCTCCCTCCAATCCCAGACTTTTCAATTGTCTATTAACTTTAACACAACATTAATGGAACGTACTATCCCCTATCTGTTACAATGAAGAAAATACATCATGACTTAGGGGGACTATTATTATGTGCAAAAACATAGTCGCCTATCTTACGCTAGTTATTGGTTTGCTTATTTTTTCTGGCTGTTCAACTAACAACATCGAACCTGCATCTAAATTAGACAACGTAGAGATAGACACTGGCGACACGACAGAGGTCTCACAACCAACTGATACAATGAAAGTACATTACATAGACGTTGGACAAGCAGACGCAACCTTGCTCCAGCTCATTGATCAAGATGAAACCATCAATTTGCTCATTGATACAGGAGATTGGAACGCCTCTGATGTGGTCACTTATCTACATTCACAACAGATCAAAGACATTGACATCGTTGCCGTGACCCATCCTCATGCAGATCATATCGGTCAATTGGATAAAATTATTGAAAACTTTTCTGTTACTGAAGTGTGGATGAATGGGGAAACTGCTAATTCACAAGTGTTTGCGAAGTCATTGGAGGCCATCGAAAAACACGATGTCGATTATTATGAACCTGAAATTGGTGAAATCTTTGATATCGGACCACTCGAAATAACAATTCTTCATCCCGACGCTTTATCAGCCAATACCAATAATAATTCACTCGCGATGCGGTTACAATATGGAGAAGTTTCGTTCCTCTTCACTGGGGATGCTGAGCAATTGGCTGAAAACGCGATCCTCAGTAGCGGGGCAAACATCCAAGCAAAGATTTTACATCTCGGACATCACGGTTCGAATACATCAAGTACACCTGAATTTGTACAAGCAGTTAATCCCGAAATCGCGATTTATTCTGCCGGCGTAGATAACTCTTATGGACATCCCGATGTTGAAGTTATTGATCGCTTCAATGTGAGTAATATTCCGCTTTATGGGACAGATACACATGGCACGATTATCGTGGAAACAGATGGAGAAACCTATACGGTTATGACGCAAAAACAAGGTACGCTTCCTTTTCCATCAGCAGGAAAATCCTGTCTGGATATTAACACAGCCAATGCGGAAGAGCTTCAAGAAATCACACATATCGGACCCGCCCTTGCAAATGCATTAATCAAGCTGAGACCTTATCGTACCGTCGATGAACTCTCCAATATTAAAGGCATTGGTCCCGGACGCTTGCATGATATTAAATCGCAGGGACTGGCCTGCGTAGGAGGTTAAAGCATGTATTCAGGTTATCTCGATCGATTTACAGATTCGAATGATGCACTTATACTCGTTGACGCATTGCAACAGCAATTCCATGTTCCAGCTGCTTTACTGCCAGTTGACAGTCGTGTGGGAACTTGGTTTTTGGTCGATATTCAAGACAATAGCATCATTGCTTTACAGATAGATGTGGACAAAACACAGACTATTTCGCAAGACATTGAAGATCGTATGCAACGATTAAAATCAAAAAGAACAAGTCGATTTAAACGTAATTAGGTCTTAACTTTTCCTTGTAATTTAAAGTTATTAGCAATTCATGACTTTACTGCTCCTCAAAAAAGCCGGAAGAAAAATCTCCCGGCTTTCATTTACCCTTTATTCACTTCAAACGCTCATATTGTTCAACAATCGCTTCAAATAACATTGATCCCGGTTTCAATCCTGTAAACCTTTCAATCGCCTGGTGAAGACCTTGTTGTTGAATGACCTCTTGTACAACTTTCGCATCTGGATCCTCCATATAATCGTAGCGCAATGCAGCGGCAATGCCGATGACCAAATACTTCGGAGTTTCCTTAAACAAATCTACATATTGCTGAGCAGGTCCGACAAATCGGTCATTTGCTTGTAGTTTTCGAACAGGCGAACGACCCACGCGCGTTGTATCATCTACGATAAACGGATTAGCGAAACGGCCAATGATTTTTTGAATATACTCCTCATGCGCTTGCTCATTAAAATCATATTTGGCAATGAGTAACTTCCCTGTTTCTTGCAGAGCACTCTTCGTAAAACTTCTAATTTCTTCATTCGCCAACGTCCCATGAATGGTCTCAATCCCTGCTAAATAGCCCAAATAAGCAGCCATCGTGTGACCTGTATTGACGGTATACAGCTTTCTTTCAATATACGGCTGTAGATCCTTTACAAAAAGTATCCCTTCAATTGGGGGATTTTCTCCCTTAATCTGTGATTCATCCACAACCCACTCATAAAACGGTTCGACTTTGACCAATAGTTTATCTTCATTCGTTTGATTCGGAACAATACGGTCTACCGCCGCATTTGGGAAGCTAAAACGTTCATCAAATGAAACTTTTTCCGCCTCATCTAACTGCTCATAGACTTTCTCCTTGAGCAAAGCACTACCACCAATCATATTTTCACAAGCAATAATCGTTAATGGCTTATCTGATTGAACAAGGCGTTCCTTCAGCCCTTTTGCCAATAAAACTGCGATATGAGGCAACACATTCGGTCCAACTGCTGCCGACACAAAATCCGCTTCGGCAATCGCTTCGACAACAAGATCAGGATTCGTTGCACTGTTAATAGCTCGCACATTTTTAACAAGGTATTCCTCCTGCGACTCATTCGCAAGTTGCACACGATATTGCTGTTTTTCATTAATCAAATCAACGAGCTCGCTATTCACATCGATAAAGCAAGTTTCAAATCCGGATTGATACAATAGACTACCGATAAATCCTCTTCCAATATTCCCCGCCCCAAAGTGAACTGCCTTCATAATTAGTTCACTCCTTCAAAGAACGCCAGGATATCTTCTTTTGAAGTTGCTTTAACGATCGCTTCGACATTCTCCTCTTCAGAAACAACGATGGCAATATTTGAAAGTATATCCAAATGCTCATCACCTTTTCCAGCAATGCCGAAAATCAATTTCACGATATTGCCATCTCCAAAGTCAACGCCCTCTGGCACTTGAATAATGGCAATGCCTGATGTCTTTACTTGCTCCTTTGCATCATCTGTTCCGTGAGGGATTGCTACAAAATTGCCCATATACGTCGATGTCATCGCTTCGCGTTCCAACATTTTTTCTACATAACTTGATTCTACATAGCCTCTCTCAACAAGGAGTTCGCCTGTAAAACGAATCGCCTCCTCCTTTGTTGCAAGTCCTTTATTTAACACAATATTGTCAGTTGATAAAATAGGTAAAGTCATTGTAAACGCTCCTCGATTAGTTTGTTTTTTCATATAGAAATTGTTCAAATTTCTTAGCTATATACGTATGAATTATAGCTTCTTCGCCAACTTCAAACAACTCAATACTCTTTTCATTTTCAATAATCATTGTACTAATTAAACTAAGTACTTCCAAGCCAGGTTCATGATAAGGCGAGGGGGATAGCAAAAGTAATAATTGGTCCACTTCAATATCTGTCCCGTCCATTGCTTTTAAAGTAACTGGCTTTTGAAGTGAATGCATTGTGAAAGAAGGCTTCAACACTTGCTCATGACGAGTATGGAACAAAGCCAGTTTTGTTCCTGGGATACCAATCCCTCCGATTGCTTCCCTTTCAAATACGGCATTTACAATCATTTCAGCATCTGTTAGGATTTCTTGCTTTTCCAATTCTATACATGCTTCACCGATGCACTGTTTTGCAGTCATTGCTTCTGAATAAGATGACAGAAAAAAATTCGACAATAACACAGACGCAGCCCCTGAATATAAGTGAATCTTGCTCATTTTCTTCATGATTTCTTCAATCGTTGAATCACTTTCTATCGATGCGGGAGCTACTTTTTTAATCAGCATCTGTCTTCTCGCATACAGCTGTACTTTCTTAATTTCTTCTGGTGTCATAAATGGACTAATAATCATATACTCTCTTGGGAAGTCATGCAAATAAATCGTTGAAAGAACCAAATCCCTTTCCTCAATTTGAAGTTCTTTCAATTCGAATAAAGAAACGTTTTTGGTTTCGACAATTTCAGGAATTTCACGTTGAAGTCGAGATATCAGCATTTTTGAAGTTCCGATACCACTCGAACAAACAACATATGCTTTTAAATCCCTTTCGCCTTTCGAGCTAAGCAATGCAGATCCGAAATGCATGACTAAGAAGCCGATCTCTTCATCTGGAATTTGTAACTCCGGAAACACTTTTTCTACTGCCTCTTTAACAAGCTGAAACAAGTCCTCATAATCTTTGCGAATACTTGGCAATAACGGGTTCGCAATACCCATGTTTTGTCGGATTCGATAAATTGCTGGTTTCAAATGTGCAACAAGCCCTTCTAAAAGAGGCTCGTCGTTCAACAATTCGAAACCTGTTGCTTCTTCAATGAAGTGCATCAATTTATTCGCTTGCATAACCGTTTGCAAATTGGACGCTTCAAGTAGCTCCCCCTTATGATGACGAAGTTTAGCTCCTTGAAGATGCATCGTTATATAACCAATTTCAGCTTCCGGTATGTCAATTTGAAAACGTACTGCCATTTTTTCGATAATTTCCTGTGCAATACTAAATTCTGGCTCCATTTTTAACTGCTGCAAATACATCTGATCCATCTCAATATTTTCACCTACTAGAATCCGCTCAATAGCCAATGCTAGGTGAACAAGCAGGCCAACATATGCGCTGTCCGTAATGGGAAATGGAAGCACCCGCTGTAAGTCCTGCATAACATTTTCGATAATTAATAATTTTTCCCGATCGACCAAGTGCAATAATCGTTCTGAAATGGAATTTTCCTGACTGACAGAATTTTTTTCAATGCGCTCTTTAATCAGTGATAAAAATTCGTCTTCCTTGAGGGTTTTGGCAATCAGATAGCTCATGGCCCTTCGTTTCGCTTTCTCTGATCCACTTATTTCAATACCATAGCCTCTTCTTTTCACAATCGACAGTTCAAATGGTTTCACTAGCTCCTCTAACTTGAGTAAATCTGAACTAATCGTTGCAATCGTCACTCTCAATTCATTGGCAAGAGCAAAAAGCTTCACGGGTTCGGACGATTCGAACAATATACAAAGTATCATTGTTTGTCTTTCATCTACTGTATATTCACGAAAAGTAAACGTGTTTAACTCTTTTTTTAAGTCTTCCTTATTTTGCTGTGAGCCGATTATCAGAATGCCTACCCCAGCTTTTCTCGACAATTCCAGGTGAGCACTTTGTAAAAGCTCTTCGATTCTATCTAAATCACGATGAATCGTTCGAGAGCTAACGTCGATATCCTCAGATAACTCTTTAATAGTTACTTCTTGCTGTCTGTCGATCAACATCTCAATGATTGCTTTTTCACGAGCTGAAATATACATCGTAAACACCCCATTGATGTTGCATTTTCTTACCATTAGCAAAACTCAGCCCATAATTAGGCCGAGTTCTGCTGTTCCTTATTATTGCCCTAACTTTTCAAGTAACTCATCGTATTTCGGGCTATTTAGAAAGTTTTCCACTGAAACATGATAGGCGTTTGGTGCTTTTTCTTTCGCCCGATCTGTTAAATCTTTATGCGTTATTATGACTTCCGCATCTGCCGGTAAATTAGCAATCGCCATATTTGTAACGGCCACATCAATACCAGCTTTCTTGACTTTATTACGTAAAATGCCTGCACCCATGGCACTAGAACCCATCCCCGCGTCACAGGCAAAAATAATTCCTTTGACATTTGCAAGTGATGCTTCCTGAACTGCTCCTTCAGCTGATTGGTGTAGAAGGCCAGCTGCATGGCTTTCTTTTCCTTTAAGTGCAGATGTTTTTTCAGTTGCTTTTGCAAGATCATCCTCATCAGTTTGTTTTCCTGTTTTCAATATAACAGATGCGACAACAAATGATACGAGTGTTGCAAAGAACACGCCTGCGATAACAGCTCCAAAGCTACCTTTTGGCGTCATCGCAAGGATGGCAAAAATACTACCTGGCGATGCAGTGGCAACCAAGCCGCCTCCGAATAATTGAAGTGTAAATACGCCCGTAGCGCCCCCTGCAATTGCAGCTACCAACAGCAATGGTCTCATTAAAATGTACGGGAAGTAAATTTCATGAATCCCTCCAAGGAAATGGATGACTCCCGCCCCTGATGCCGTTTGCCTCGCCATACCTTTACCAAAAATCATATAGGCAAGCAATATCCCAAAACCAGGTCCCGGATTAGCCTCTAATAGAAAGAGAATCGATTTACCTGTTTCTGCAGCTTGCTCAAGCCCAAGCGGACCTAACACACCATGGTTAATGGCATTATTTAAAAATAATACTTTTGCTGGCTCAACCAATATACTTGCAAATGGTAATAGATTAGCATCGACAATCGCTTGCACACCTGATCCAAGCGCTTTATTCAACGCCTCTACAACTGGGCCAATTCCTTTAAAAGCAACTAAAGCTAAAATGAAACCAATAATGCCTGATGAAAAGTTATTGACAAGCATTTCAAAGCCTGACTTAATTTTTCCTTCTACTAATTTATCGAACCACTTAATAGCAACTCCACCTAAAGGTCCTACAATCATTGCACCGAGGAACATTGGAATTTCTGCCCCAACAATAACCCCCATTGTGACAATTGCACCAACGACCCCTCCGCGAATATCATGGACAAGGCGTCCGCCCGTAAACCCGATTAAAATTGGTAATAAGTAATTGATCATTGGTCCTACAAGTTCTGCAAAATCTGCTCTTGGAAACCAACCTGTTGGAATAAATAATGCCGTAATGATACCCCAAGCGATAAATGCACCGATATTCGGCATAATCATGCCACTTAAAAAACTTCCGAAACGCTGAACCTTGACTTTGAAACCAGAATTTTGTTGTTCGTTTGTCATCGTTACTAACTCCCTTCTCCCCATTAATTGGTGTTAACAACAACAATAAAGCGTTTTCATTCTATAATCAATCTAATCTAAACCCTATTCTGTCACCTTCATTGTTGCCATGACTAAAGTTGGTGTTATTAGTATAGAAGACATAGTATCCCATTCTTACTCTATTGCACTTATCAATGATGTTTAAACATGCAAAAATAGAAAAAACGGCTAGGGAATAGTGATTATTCCTCAGCCGATTTTTTGCTCCTATTTATTCACTTGCGTCAAAATCATCCACATTATCACTAATCAAACTCGCCAAAACATGAACCCTTAAAATGATTCCGGCTATCTGATTGTCTTCATTAACAACAACAAGTGGATATTTTGAATCTAGTACAAATGGAATAATATCTTGTACATAATCATCTGGGCTAACTATTTTTACCTCTTTGAACATTACATCTTGCAATGTCTTTTTTTCTTTTAGCCCGTCGATTGCCTGGTCAATTGTCAACAAGCCATGCAAATGGCGTTTCCGATCCGTTACAAAAACACTGGAAATACCATTTTCACGCATCACCTTTATCGCCATATTTAGCCCATCTTTTAATGAAACCAAACCATAAGGCTTCACCATAATATGATTGGCTTGTAAAATTTTTGAGCGATCGATATCTCTTATAAACTCTGAAATATAGTCATTTGCTGGACTTTCTAAAATCTCTTCAGGTGTACCAATTTGTTCAACTTTTCCATCCTTCATCACAGCGACACGATCACCAATTTTAAATGCTTCATTCACATCGTGAGTGATGAAAATAATCGTTTTTTGTAGCCTATTTTGAATATCAAGCAGCTCCAACTGCATTTCACGGCGAATTAGTGGGTCAAGCGCGCTAAACGGCTCGTCCATCAATAAGATGTCTGGATCATTTGCAAGTGCTCTTGCAATGCCTACACGCTGGCGCATTCCTCCAGATAACTCCTCTGGATATTGATGCTCATACCCTTTAAGCCCTACTGTTTCTAAATGTTTCTGCGCAATTTGTCTACGTTCCGTTTTGTCAATTCCTCTTATTTCTAAACCATACTCGATATTTTCTAAAACAGTCCGATGACTAAATAACCCGAAGTGCTGAAACACCATGGCGATTTTTTTCTGGCGGTAATATTTCAATTGTTGTTTGTTATAGTCTACAACATTTTCACCATCCACATAAATGGCTCCAGATGTCGGCTTGTTTAATAAATTCAAGCAGCGAATCAAGGTCGATTTCCCACTTCCCGACAGACCCATAATGACAAATGTTTCACCTTCCATAATTTCCATCGATGCATCATAAACCCCAACAGTATGACCTGTATCTGCCAATATTTGTTCCTTTGAGACACCTGCCTCTATTAAAGGAATCGCTCGTTTAGGTCTTAATCCAAAAATCTTTGAGACGTTTTCAACTTTTAATTTCACAGTCATGCCACATTCCTCCCATGTCTCTGAAGGCGTTCAGCAATTCCCGCAGTAATTCGGTCGATAATAATAGCTAGGAAAACAATACTAATTCCTGCCTCAAAGCCTAGTGAAATATCAATTCGATTAATCGCATAAAGTACTCGTTCACCAAGTCCTTGTGCGCCAACCATCGATCCAACAACCGCCATTGCTAAGGCCATCATTGTCGTTTGGTTAATGCCTGCCATAATCGTTGGAAGCGCTTGCGGTAACTGTACTTTGACTAACATCTGCATAGTCGATGAGCCAAATGATTGTGCGGATTCCACTACTTCCTCATCAACATTACGAATTCCCAACTCTGTCAATCGAATGACAGGAGGAAGGGCATAAATAATTGTTGCAATCACTGCTGGTACATTTCCCAATGGAAAAAAGAAAATAACAGGGATCAAATAAACAAAACTTGGCATAGTCTGCATCGCATCTAATATCGGACGCATAAAGGCAGACATCACTTTACTGAAGGCAGTCAAAATGCCCAGTGGTATACCAATTGCAAGGGAGAGCAATACGGAGATTAACACAATTGATATTGTAGTCATCGTTTCCGGCCACAGATCAAATGTACCAATAAGGAAAATAAAAAAGGAGAATAGTAGTCCCCCGTATATAGAAGTAAAATACCATCCCAATACAAAGATGATGATGATAAATACCCACCACGGAATTGAAAGGAGCGCTGATTCAAGCCCCTTAATTGTAGTTGAAGCAATGACAAAAATAAAATCAAAAAATGCACTAAAGTTTTGTGCTAAAAAATCTATGAACTTTTCCACACCATTACCTATTGGTATACGTATATCGGGAAATTCAATCATAAGGTTGGGACTGTTCAACAGACAGCCGCTTCCTCACCTCTTTCTTTTTACGTTGAGTAAAATATCATTACTGTAAAGCTTTTTTCACTTTTTCTGCCACATCATCTGGCACCCATGTTGTCCAAAGATCTTCATGTTCTTTCATCCACCATTTAGCCGCTTCTACCGGTTCAGCTTCATTTTCATTCATATAATCAAGAGCATTCTCAGTCAATTCATTGCTTGTTTGGTAGTTACTTAGGAAGTCAACAACATCCTTTGCCTGAGTTGGTAAATCTTTATGGACCGCAACGACAACATCATTTGGCGGGAATTCAGTTCCCTTTGTTTCTTCCCAAATCGTTTCATCGTACGCATTATCAGCAAGTAATGTTAAGTCATAACTTGCAGTCACCCAGGTTGGCGACCAATAATACCCTACCCAGGGCTCACCATTTTTGTATGCGCCTGCTAGTGATGCCACAATTGCAGAATCTGATCCTGGTGCTAGGTAATTATATTGCTCGTCCAAGCCATATGCTTGTAGCTTGGTTTCTAAATGTTCACTAACCGCCCAGCTAGAAGGAGCACCAATAATACGACCTTTAGTCTTATCTTCCGGATCTTCGAAAATCCCGGGATACTTCGCTAAATCTTCAACCGTTTCCAAATCTGGCGCGATTGCCTCAATCCCTCTTTCTGCATCTCCTTCAATTACATATGTTGGTACGTATAACCCCTGTGAATTGTCAGCGAAGTTAGTAGAGACATTAACAATGTTTCCTTTTTCAATTGCAGCTTCATAAACTTCTTTAATATTATCTGTCCATAATTCCATATAGACGTTAATATCTCCTTTTTCCAATGACTGAACCGTTGCAGCCGTCGTACCACTTGTTACTTCCGTATCATAACCATAGCCTTCCTCAATAATGAGTTGCGCAATACTATTGTGGACACGAATGCTATCCCAACCAGCATCAGCAAACTTAATAACTTTAATGCTGTCTTTACTTGCCTCTCCACTACACGCAGAAAGAATTAAAAGCATACAAAACGAGAGAAAGATAGTAATTTTTTTCATAAGAAATTGTTACCCCTTTTCATCTTTTTTAAATTAGACGGTGTAAATACACTTCCCTCCTAATTGTTCAATTTATTTTGGTTCCTATTCCTTCAAATAGAATAGATAAACCACAAAAAATCTACCTATCTAATTTATAGTTTTTAATAATACAGGAGTTTCCAAGTCATTGCAAACTCACTTCCACAATTTTTTATTAATAAAACAGTTAAAATCAATATGGAAAGGCATGATATTTTTTAATAAATTAATTAATATATTTATCCAACAGAAGAGACCACAAATATAAATTCACTGTAGAATGATGCTCCTAATCTGCTACTTGACCTGTCAATATGTTAATACATTTGAACCATCTGATGATTCTTTATATTCTGTTTGACAGAACAATAGATACATGATAGCTTTGAACACATCGACAATCATATAGTAAAGCAATAGAAATAGGTGGTCTGGTAATTTGTACATTTGCCAGATCTTAAAAGTGAAGCCGGTGAAACGATAATCCGGCGCGGTCCCGCCACTGTAACAGCAATTTTGCTGAAGCCAGATAACTGCCTCTTTTTGCAACGCTCTACCCTACGGTCGATAGGGAGTGTTAGGATGACAACGCATCTATTTTATTTCTGCGCGTAAACATTTCTAACTTTCGTTAGAAGTGTTTTTTTATTCCTTAATAACACTTCTTTACTTCATAAAAAGAGGAGAGGAAACGATTTGTCAATTGTCAGCAGTACGATCGGATACCCATATATCGGGGGTAACAGGGAATGGAAAAAAGCGCTTGAGGCCTTTTGGGCTGGGAAGTTAGAGGAAAGCCTATTCCTAGAGGAAATTGAAAAACTTCGGTTAGAACGCCTTCAAAAACAAAAAGATGCGGGCATTGATCTTATTCCTGTCGGTGATTTTACTTTGTACGATAGGATGCTCGATACAGCTGTCATGTTCGGCATGATCCCTGAACGCTTCAATTGGTCTGGCGGCGATGTATCGCTCGCAACCTATTTCTCGATTGCACGGGGTAATGACCAAGCCGTTGCATCAGAAATGACGAAATGGTTCAACGCGAACTACCACTATATTGTGCCAGAATATAGTCAGAAAAAACTAGTACTCACAGAAAATAAACCCCTTACTGCCTATCTCGAAGCAAAAGAGAAGTTGTCGATTGATGGCAAGCCTGTTTTAATTGGCCCATATACATTTTTGAAACTATCAAAAGGCTATGCGAAAAAGGATATTCCAGCGTTCATTTTGCAATTGATTCCTTTATATAGTCAGATTCTTAATGAATTGGCAGATGCCGGAGCTCAGTGGATCCAGCTTGAAGAACCAATTCTATCTACATCATTAACAAAAGAAGACATTCAAACTGTCATCGAGATTTACAAACAGCTAAGTGTAGCCGCTCCAAATGCCAATATTTTATTACAAACGTATTTTGATGCCGTTGAGCACTATAAAGAAGTTGTTGCTTTACCTGTTGCCGGAATTGGTCTTGATTTTGCACAAGGTACTGAGAAAAACCTTGAACAATTACAAGCGCACGGATTCCCAACGGACAAAATACTCGCTGCCGGTTTAATCGATGGACGCAATATATGGCGTGCGGATTTGCAAGAAAAAGCTGCATTACTCGATACAATAACACAGCTCGTGCCAGCAGATCGCATTTGTGTACAGCCCTCGAGTAGTCTACTCCATGTTCCTGTTACGATTCAGTCTGAGGTAAAGCTAGACGCAACGATTAAAGCTGCTCTTGCTTTTGCAGATGAAAAACTTGTAGAAGTGACAACACTAGTAAAAGGTGTGCGTGAAGGGAAACAAGCTATTGCTGATGCAGTGACTGAAAGTATAACAGCACGTCAAAATCTGGCGGACTTACCTGCAAGAAATCACTCTGACTTACAGCAAGCTGTGCAAAACATCAGCGAACAAGACAGCAAGCGAAAATCGCCATTTAAAGAACGTCGTGATAAGCAGCAAGAAACATTCAATTTGCCGCTATTACCAACAACAACAATCGGGAGCTTCCCACAAACACCGGAAGTTCGCCGTGCACGAACAAAATGGCGTAAAGGCGAGTCAACAGATACACAATACCGTGACTTCGTCCAAGAGGAAATCAAACAGTGGGTTGCGATTCAAGAAGAAATCGGACTGGATGTCTTCGTTCACGGTGAATTCGAACGGACAGATATGGTTGAGTATTTCGGGGAAAAATTAGGCGGCTTTGTCTTCACTGAAAAGGCTTGGGTTGTTTCCTACGGCTCGCGCTGTGTCAAACCACCGGTGATTTACGGAGATGTGACATTCATCGACCCAATGACTGTGGAAGAATCCGTCTATGCTCAATCTTTAACTGACAAGCCGATGAAAGGAATGCTGACAGGGCCTGTCACTATTTTGAACTGGTCATTTGTGCGCGATGATATTTCACGTAAAGAAGTTACGTATCAGATTGCACTTGCACTTCGTAAAGAAGTTGAAGCATTGGAAGCTGCCGGTATCCACATCATTCAAGTAGACGAACCTGCTCTTCGCGAAGGCTTACCACTTAAAAAATCGGAGTGGAGCAATTACCTAGAATGGGCTATCAATGCCTTCAGACTGGCAACTGCATCCGTACAGGATACAACGCAAATTCATACGCATATGTGCTACTGTGAATTCAACGACTTCATCGACTCCATTAGCGGACTTGATGCAGATGTTATCTCCATTGAAACATCACGAAGCCACGGTGATCTTGTTTCTGCCTTCAATGACTTCTCCTACGACAAAGGCATTGGCCTAGGCGTCTATGATATCCATAGCCCACGGGTACCTGAAGTCCAAGAAATGGTCGACGTTATCGAACAAGGACTAGGTGTACTTGAACCAAACCAATTTTGGATTAACCCCGATTGCGGTTTGAAAACAAGAAAGCATGAGGAAACAATTGCCGCATTGAAAAATATGGTCGTTGCTACGAATAAAATGCGCGAACGCTACGCTATTTTGCAGAAGTAATTGATGAACTCGCGAGTAATTCAGACGAACGCGCTCATCCTTTCATAAACTCACATTGAAAAACCAGCCTTCCCCCATTTCAAACCTGAAATGGAGGGAGACTGGTTTTCCTCTTTGCAATCATTTATTCGCCTTATGCACCTTCAATAACTTCCCTTTCACCGTCGTCGTGCGCATCGCATCTAAAACGAGCTTACCCTTACCATTTAGAATATCCACATACGACTCCGTATCCTGGATTTTAATGATACCAATATCCTCGCCCGTCACACCAGGAATATTCGTAATAGTACCAACGAAATCAAATGCCCGCAGTTTCTTCTTTTTACCACCATTAAAATATAACTTCATAATATCTTTACTGACAAGCTCACTTTTATCTCTTTTTAACTTAGGCAATTGATCCATTTTTTCAATGAACGCATCCTTCATAGCCTCAACAGCTTGCTTAGATGGCGCATTTCGTTGTGGAATCTCAAAACCAATATAGGCTTCAATGTCCGCTAAGAATTTATCTTCATAAGGTGTGACGAATGAAATCGCCTTCCCTCTTTTACCCGCACGCCCCGTTCTTCCTACTCGGTGCACATAACTTTCATTTTCCAGCGGTATATCGTAGTTAATGACATGCGTAATACTATCAATATCAATCCCACGTGCCGCTACATCTGTCGCTACTAAATAACGGAACTCCCCACGCTTAAATGCATCCATCACTGCAAAGCGATCTTCCTGCATCATGCCACCATGCAGTTTATCACAAGTGTAAAAGAACTTCTCAAGTTGTTCTGTAACGGTATCCACCTGATCCTTCGTTCTGCAAAAGATTATACAGCTATCTGGATTCTCAACAACTGTCACATCGCGTAAAAGATCAAACTTCTGCTGCTCCTTGACAATAATTAACGAATGATCAATTTGATCCGTTAACGTAACCGTTGACGCAATCTCAATGCTTTTCGGATTGTCCATATATTTACTGCTCAATGTCGCTATTTTCTCAGGAAGTGTCGCAGAAAATAACATAGTCGTTCTATTTTTCGGCAACTGACTAATAATCGCCTCGACCTGATCGATAAACCCCATATTCAACATTTCATCGGCTTCATCTAATACAAGATATTCAATTTTCTCAAATGCTAGCGTCCCGCGCTCAATATGATCCAATACACGTCCTGGTGTGCCAACAACGACATGGCATTTTTGCTTCAACTCTTCCTTTTGATAAGCAAAGGGATGCTTACCGTAAACAGCAGCCGCTTTCACACGCTTAAAACGACCAATATTCGTAATATCTTCTTTAACCTGATCAGCCAGCTCTCTTGTCGGTGTTAAAATAAGCGCCTGCGGTTTATTCTCATCCCAATTAACCATTTCACAAATCGGAATGCCGAATGCCGCCGTCTTACCACTCCCCGTCTGCGATTTTACAACTAAATCACTACGGTCTAACGCAGCAGGAAGTACCTTCTCCTGCACCTCTGTTGGAGATGAATAGCCGAGCCCGTCTAACGCTCGTATAATCTCACTACTTAATCGATAATTTTGAAATGACATTGTATCTACCTCACATTCTCCGTACATTATCCCATGAACAGGTTATATACGTAAGTATAGAGATTATTATGATTTTGCACAAAAAATAAGCTGCTATCCGAAGACTGCAGCTCATCTTTAGAAGCTCTATTTATACGTTCGCTCCGATTCACTTTTTTGTCGATCATTTTGAGTCATCGGCTCTTGCTTTGGATTTAGATTACCAAGTTCAGCTAACTCCAGGGAGATTTCTTCCTTCATCTTACTCGTTTTTTTCCTTGAAGCCGCCGCACTTTGTTTTTCCTCTCTTTTTCCCACAATAAAACCTCCCTTACCAACAATGTTGTTTCCTATTACTATGGCTTAGTTCTTCATTTTAATACTTATAATAAAATGAAAAGTATCGACAAATACAATTTCACATTGTATTAATCGATACCTTTCATTCACTGCATTCTGCGATACGCTCTACGTTCCGCATACTCAGAACATGGCGCACAAAGCTTAACCTTCTTCCCCTCTGGATTTCTGAATAAACGATATGGTCCTGCTTTCCGTTTGCATATCGAGCATTTTGAACTAAGAAAACTAAACATAGATATCCCCTTTATTTATATGCCTTATCTACATAAACGATCATTTTAATCCGGATGTATAATTAGAAATCAAATCTCACTTCATCCACTTCAACACCTTTTGAAAAACTTCGTTCCACGAAAGTAATACTATTATCATAACCAACTAGAACTACAGTCGAACAACGTGTTCCATAATTCGGGGTCTTAATAAAAAGCGGCGAAAGCATCCGTTCAAGATCCATTCCTACACCTGTATCTGGTAACAGCTCGTCTGAAGCAATTTCCGTATCGTGTAAAATATCAAATAGCGCATCTGTTTCAATCACTTCATGTTGCTGTACATAATTACGAAGTCTCTCCTTGCCTTTTACCACTTTCGGCCAAGGTGTATTAAGAAATTCGTTGCTCAAGCTATGTGTTCCCATTGGAATCTCTTTAATCCCCTCTTTTTTATTAGAAAAATAGAACAATCCATCTAAATTACCAACAATTAAATTAAAACCTGCATACTCATTGCTATGATTCTGTAATGTTTTCAAAAACTCGACGGGTGAACTATTTTCCATCAAAAAGTCCTTCACAATATCCCCACGCGACTTTTTTTCTACGCCAAATTCCGCAGGATCGCGATAATTTGTTAACGCTGCAAATCGACCCGACTTAGTGACACCAAGCCATGTTCCATTATGCACTAAGTCTCGACCTGCCAATAGGTTCGGATTATCCACCCAAAAGCTTGCCTGAGCAGTTGGCCGATCGTAAGACTCATCCCGGTTTGCCGCGATAATCAATTTATAGTTTGAATGCCCCCCATAATGAATATTAATCAAACACATGACTGCACGTCCTTTCCTAATCGTAAATACCTATTTTTTTATCCTGCTTCTATATTGAATAATTTGTGACAACTCACTTTATTCACGAATCGTTCATCATTTACCCCAGTAAACCGCTTCAAGTATGAACAATTTTTGACAAGCAAAATAGTGTGATTAAAATCACACTTTGACTTGTATCGCCCACCTATGATGTAAGTATCAGATAGTATCTAGTATCTGGTAAAAATATCAAGGAGGGCTTATTATGAAAAAAGGCATGGCAGTAACTGCAGCAATGTTATCCGTATCTATGATATTGGGGGCTTGTGGATCGAATGCGGCTGTCAAGGATGTAGAGAAAGTCAAAGTGGAGGCTAAATCAGAAGCGGGAAATTCTACAGCGGATGTTAAAGTGTATGCACCTCATGAAGGACTAAATCAACCGCCTGTCCCAGTCAAATTTGAACGTGTGGGAGAACATGAAGTCAATATTGAGATGACTTCACAGATTACTGACATTGAAATCGCGAAAGGTGAAATGTATAAGGCGTGGACTTTTAATGGCGAAGCACCTGGACCACTCCTCGTTGTCAATGAAGGGGATCTTGTCAACTTCAAGCTTGTCAACATTGACCCAGCCGTCCCGCATAGTATGGATTTCCATTCAATGCATGTAGCACCAAATGTAGGGTTCGCGGATGTTATGCCAAATGAAGAAGGTATATTTACTTACCCTGCCAACAGACCTGGCGTTTTCATGTACCATTGTGCAACTGCCCCAGTTCTGGAACATATCGCGAACGGAATGCATGGAGTAATCATCGTCAAACCCAAAAATGGTTATCCGACTGACCATGAAGTCGATCGGGAATTTGTGATTGTACAAAATGAATGGTACAAAGAAAATGATATGGATGATATGACAAACGGTGTTCCAAGCCAAGTCGTTTTTTCAACAAAAGCATTAAACGAAGGGGACCGCAGTACAAATGGTGATACATTCACTTTAAAAGAACAGCCACTAGTCGCGAAAGTTGGAGAAAAAGTTCGTATTTATATCAATAACGTGGGACCAAACGAAGTAAGCTCTTTCCACGTCATTGGAACAATTCTAGACGATGTTTATATTGATGGAAATCCCGCCAACCACATGAAAGGCTTACAAACAGTTATGCTTCCTGCAAGCGGAGGAGCCGTTGTTGAATTCATTGTTACAGAAGAAGGGGAATATCCATTCGTTACACACCAGTTTAATCATGCTACAAAAGGCGCTGTTGGAGTTATAAAAGTAATACCTTAATGATACGTTGCCAGTATCATTTGCAAATAGTTTAAACTTGAAGCACCTACTCGTGGAGGAGTGGGTGTTTTTTATCTGGTTCCAGATAATGCCTTCGGCGGATGTCACAGATTTTTCAAGCTAGCTTTTTTGAGCTTTCTAGAAAAATCCGGATATAATCACACCGAGCCGTGATTGATGTGTAACGAATAGATAATTGAAATCCCCAAATCAACTGATTGTGATGCTTAGTTGAACTTTCATAATTGTAGCATAACCAAATTTGATTTACGATTAATTAGATTGATATATTAGAATAATATTATCGAGTGAATCGATTGAAGTGTTATTATACATTCACTATTGTATCATAAGACAATTCAATTTACGATTTTTAAATCACTATATTGAAATATCATTGTATCTGTTGACCAGCAGCAGTGAACTCTTGTTCAAGTGCTTTAACTTCTGCCGCAGGGGCCGGCGTCAGCGATACCCAGCCATGCTGGAATTGTAAGTCTACTAATTTCTGATGCTGTTGGGATGTCTTATTGAATAAATCGAAAATAAGTTTGTATAATTTCTCATGGCTTGCGCTAAGCATGGCCATTGTATAGGTGTTACATAAGTTTTTTTCAATTACAAGAGCAGCTCGCAAGATTTCCTGATCATCTAACTTTGAATTTTTGGCAGGTGGTGAAGTTTGAGGATTTTCAATCTTGTTCGAAGAATTCATTTCGTCACTCCTCCATTTTCACTCAAGAAACTCAACAGAGAATTATAATGCTGCAAATGCATTTGGCTGGCTTCCTTAAATTGAAGTTTTAAATCGGGCAGTTGACAGTCTTTGATTGCTTGGCGATACTGTTTCACAGCAAGTAAATTCGAACTGAGCATGTCACGTAAATAGCCTATGTCCTGCGTAGATATCATCTCAGGAGCTGTATAGTACGTGGGCAACTGTTTTTGTGCTTTTTGTTGCTGTGATTCTGGTTGTGCTGGCTCCTGTTGCTGCGATTCTGGTTGTGCTGGCTCCTGTTGCTGCGATTCTGGTTGTGCCGGCTCCTGTTGTTGCGATTCTGGTTGTACCGGCTCCTGTTGTTGCGATTCTGGTTGTGCCGGCTCCTGTTGTTGCAGTACTGGTTGTGCTGGTTTTTGTTCCATCTCCTGCGAATTTGACTTTGGTTTCCGATGCTCCTCTAGCTGCTGTTGATGGATTTCTAATTGTAATTCTAATTGTCGTAGTTGTTGTTGTAATTGTTGTCCTTGAAGTAGTTTTTCTGGATCCATTTGCTTGGCTCCTTTCATACAGCATAACGTATTCGTAGTATGAACCATATATAAATAACCATCCATAATTATGGATGGTTACTTAGTCTGTCATATTGATTGTCAATAGTTAAACTTAGAGATTAGTCCCTTCAACTCTTCCGCCATAAAGGATAAAGATTCAGCTGATATACTAATTTCCACTTGATTGGTTAGTGCCTGCAAATAAATCAATTGCGCCTCGGCGTAATTGCGAATCGAACAGAGAAGGGTTCGATTTGCCGTATTTTTGCGTACTTTGTAGAAATTAAGGCATCCGCAGAACGTCGCAAACTTAAGTTTCCTTTCCCACTCTCCTCAAAATCCCTAACATCCGCCGGCCAACAAAAACGCGACGTCCTGTACGTCGGAGGCTTAACAGGGAGGAATTGAACTTCATTCCTCCTTAATCAGCAGGGAGTTTGAACTCCCTCTGATTGAAATGCTTTTCTGGCATTCATTCCACCACTAAGGAAAAATGGGCGACTTCTGTAGCTGACACTTCGCTTTCAGTACAAAAGAATTTGCTAAATCAAGTTCAAGTTAATATCTATTGCCACTACACCTGAACCATCTTTTATTGCCTGGGAAATAGTCATAACCATTTCATTTGTACTAGCGGAGATATAAGGATCGGAAATAATAAAATCGATTTTTTTGCCATTGCATCTATATACCATGGTATTTTCCTTGGATCATACCCATCTGGAATACCGACATCTGGCTCTTGAATAAATAAACTAGGAGTAGTGCCCATATATGTAAGTTCAGCTTCTGGATGCAAATCTCTATATTGTGCGAACATGCTCCGTAGTTCTGGACTACTTCCCCCTGGTAGATATTCAATGTTATTCTTTCCGAAAAAATCTGCATACTTGCAATAGGCACAACTATCATGAACATATTAAGTGATTGTCATAGACCTATCGCTTATAATAAAAGTAGGTTATACACCATGAAATGGAGGAAGAATAATATGATCAGTCAACGATTAGCAGACGCACTTAACAAACAATTGAATAATGAATTTGACGCCGCTCAATCTTATATGGCGATGGCCGCCTATTGTGAACATAATAACTACAGTGGCTTTGCCAATTATTATCTCCAACAAGCAGAAGAAGAACGCTTTCATGGCATGAAAATCTATAATTATTTAAATGACCGTGGCATACAAGCAAAGTTTTCGGCTACATCTGAGCCTAAAATCGATTTCAGCTCAATTTTAGATACATTCGAGTCTGGATTGCTACAGGAAAAAGCAGTGACTAAAAACTTCTACGAGCTTACTGATCTTGCATGGGAAGAAAAAGAACATGCGACAATTTCATTTTTAAGATGGTTCTTGGACGAGCAAGTCGAAGAAGAAGCATCCTTTGATACACATATCGAGTATTTGAAACGTATCGGTGAAGATAAAAACGCATTATTCATTTATGAAAAAGAACTTGGTCAACGTCAATTTTCTCCTGAAACTGGCGAATAAGACATGCTAAAAACCACTCGACTTGGGTGGTTTTTTATATTTTCATAAAATAAGCTGCAATCTCTTGCCAATTGTCGAGGCGAGTATAGCCCGTTAGATCGCGATTATGCGGTGCTGTAAATAGTATGCCCTGTCCCGAAAATGTGTCTAAATGACTCGGCGTATCATCAATTAAATAATCTGCATGAATAATACTTTTATCTCCACAAAAAACGAAGTTCTTGTCATCCAAAAAACTAAAATGCTGTTTTAACCATTGATATTTTGGAGCTAAAGATGCTGGAAATTCCATTGCCGCCGTTACGATATAAATATCATAGTGAGCACTTAACTTTCGGATTACATCTTGACTATCTTTGATTACTTGTAGATCTAGAAAAAATGATTCATTTGCTAAATAATAATCTACTCTGTCTGCAAATCTAACATCTAACTCTACTAACAATTTCCCTTGTAAGTCTTCTATTGTATAATTCTCGTTAAATTCTTTATTGAATAATTCTAGACAACTCGCGCTAAAATGCGTGATTACAATTGCAATTCGCTTCATTTTCATTTCACCTTTTCTTTTCTTCAAAAAAATAATACCATTCAATCCTACTAACCAATAAGCTTTGCCATATAATATTCATGCTCATATTGTCCATTTACGAATAAGGAATCTTTTTTAATACCTTCGATTTCAAAACCATTTTTCTGATACAATGCAATCCCCGCTGCATTACTTTCCATCACAGTCAGTTCAAGGCGGTGAAGTTGATGGTCTTTTGCCCAAGCATTGAGTTGTTTAAATAATTGGCTTCCTATTCCTTGTCCACGATGTTCGGCAGAAATGCCTATCACCAGATAAGCGGAATGTTTTGCCCTATTTGCACTTCCTGCTACTACAATTAAATAACCGACTAATCTCCCTTGCCACTCTGCCACCAAAATAGTTGATGCATCCTGACCAAATGATTCAATCCTTTTCCGGAACTGTTCCCCCGATATTTTTCTTTCACCCGCTTCAAACAACATAAAATCTGAAGTCTTTTCTACTTCCTCAATGAGTTGTACCAATTTTTCCGAATCACTTGGTGTGATTTCTCTTATCTTTATCATACTAGCCTCCATTTTTATTGCATTTTATTGAACGTATATAAAAAAATGAGCTGCCGAAACAACTCATTTTTCTCTTTACCGTGTAATATGCAATCAAATAATCAAGGAACCATATTCCCAGCAGCTTTATAAATGTCATACCATTCTTTTCTTGTTAACGTAATTTCCGCACCTGCACATGCATCTTTTAAACGCTGTGGATTCGTTGTGCCTAACACGACTTGGATGTTAGCCGGATGACGAGTAATCCAAGCTGTCGCAATTGCTGTATTCGTTACATTGTAATGAGCAGCAATTTCATCAATCACTTTATTCAACTCTGCAAACTTCTCTAAATCGCCGAGAAATGGGCCTTCAAAGAAGCCACTTTGGAATGGTGACCACGCTTGTAGCTGTATATCATGCAAACGGCAATATTCGAGCACACTACTATCACGATTGATGGCTTGGTCAGTATTCATGTTCAATGCAATCCCTGAGTCAATGATTGGCGTGTGAGCGATACTGAATTGAACTTGATTGACGACTAATTTATGCGGCGTATATTTTTGCAAAAGCTCAATCTGTGCTGGATTATGATTGGATACCCCGAAATACTTTACCTTTCCACTACTATGCAATACTTCAAATGCTTCTGCCACCTCTTCAGGCTCCATTAATGGATCAGGTCGATGTAGTAATAACAGATCCAGGTAATCCGTTTGTAAACGCTTTAAAATACCATCGACTGAGTCAAGGATATGCCCTTTCGAAAAATCGAAGTAGTTTTCTTGGCCTTTAATGCCACATTTACTTTGGATAATCATTTTTTCACGGATACTTGAATTCATTTGGATCGCTTCGGCAAACAATTCTTCGCTGCGGCCTTGCCCATAAATATCTGCGTGATCAAAGAAGTTAATGCCCTCATCAAGTGCTGTTCGGATTAGCTGCTCAATTTCTGGTAGGGTAAGCTGTGGCAAACGCATATTGCCCATAATAATATTAGAGACGTTTAGGTCAGTGTGTTTAATTTTGTTATATTTCATAAAAAAATTCCCCCTCAAATTATGATCAACACTACTAGAATACCTTATAATGGGGATAAAGGGGCAATTAGAAGGTTTGAAAATTTAAATAACCGTGTTTGGAGTGAATAATATGACATCAGTTGCTTTACTTAGGGGCATTAATTTGGGGAAGAAAAACAAAGTAGAGATGCAATCACTTAAATCCCTATTCGAGCAAATGGCCTATGAAAATGTTCGTACTTATATTCAAACAGGGAATGTTCTTTTTGATGGTATATCCTATAACATTCCACACATTGAAACAAACTTACGGGATACATACGGGTTTGATATTCCTGTTGTTGTACGAACGAAACAGGAGCTACTGAAGATTCAGCAGCACCCTGTTTTTTCAAAGGAACAAGTATACGTTATGTTTCTGGAAAAGGGCATTTCTGATGAGCAACAAGCGTTGCTAGATGAACTAGTCGATGATGAATTTGTCGTCATCGATAAGAAGAATATCATTCTTGCTCTTTCGAAAAACTACCATCAGACAAAATACACAAATAATTTTTTTGAAAAGAAGTTAGCTATGCACTCGACTGCACGTAATCAAAATACAGTGAATAAGATTCTTGCTAAGATGTGATATACATTCATCAAGGGCAAAAAACTTTCACCTTGATAGTTCATTCAACATATACCACTAGTAAATTTTTTAGCCTTATTATGTTATCTAAAGGTATATTACCAAGGGGATACTAGCTTTGGTTTTACTCTATATCCACACAAAGATTCAGCAGGGAGTCCAGCCCCTGCTGATTCGAATTAAACAATGTCCTCTACTTCCGTCAGCTTGCTGATATTTGTTGAGCCAAAAACAAGCAGTAATAGGAATACGATTAAGATAACTGTATTGAGAAATTTTACGCCATCAAATTCGGTTAGGTCGCCCACACTACTTTCCCCCCTCCCTATTCATCCGCTTTTTAATCCCTTCAAATATCTCATCTATCGTCATATCCCCATTTCTCTCTAGAAATTCGGCCATTTCATCCACTTTTCGACCATTTATTTTCTTAAATTCACCTAACAAAGATACTGCTATAACAGGTTCATTCCTAAATAATTCGACAGACTCCACTTTCAATTTACCTAGTAGCAGAAGAGTCGCAGCAACAATTTCAAGATCCTTGCCCTTCAAAAGATCATTTAGCGTGTACGTTGAATTATTATTGCGTTTAAAGTTATTGGAATACACGTCTAAACACATCCTTTTCAAGGAAAATCGACCATTGCTTTATTGTATGTATCGCAAAGAGGCTAGGTGCAAAATCATGTGTGAACAACAAAAAAAGCTTGAAACGTCTGCCTCATTACAAGACAGTCCCATCGTTTCAAGCTTAGCCATACGCTTTTTGGTTGTTAGTTTTGGATCAATAGCTCAAGGAAATCTTCTGAGACATATGTTTTCATATCCTTGAGTTCTGGTGCCACTTCAAACTGACGAAGGCTTTTATTATAACCATACATTTTTTCACCACGTGTAATCGTAAATGAACTATTTTGTAATGTAACAATTGCACCATTAATTTTTGGTTCGTGTTGAACATGGTAGCCTAATCGCTCAGCTACTTTACGAAGTGGAATCATTTTGACACCATTTTTCATGTAATGATCGTTCATAATAATTTCTTGAACAACCGTTGTTTCTTCTGATACATAATCCAAAGCAATCACTTTAGTCGGCGGAGTTTGTGGTGGTAAACTCTTTGTTGTAATTGAGTAAAAGACCATCAATTCTTTGCCTTGTAACTCTTTCATTTCAATTGCTTTTCCTTGCTGATTGAAAAGTGGTGTTTCTTCGCCAATGTTCAATTTTAATTTGCCGTCAAGACTTAGGAAGTTTTTATCAAACTGACCAATTTTGACTTCACCAAAATTCTTTTCATTTTTAACAATGACGATTTCAGGTGTCACTGTTGCAGGATAAATCATGATCATCGGTTTATTTTTATCATAGTAAGCTTCAACTATAGCACCTTTTTGCAACTCATCTTGCTTCAGACCGTTTGTCGTTCCTGCGTCAAATAGAAGAGATTCATTGTTGATGCGTAAAATTGTTACCATTTTGTCTTCATTTTCGATTGTTAAACGATGGCCATCTGCCTCTTTTTCAATTTCTTGAATAGTACCCGTCGCTTTCATATAATTGGTTGTGTTTTGTACGTGCTGCTCATGCTCAGCCATACTAGGTGTGATATCCTCCTGCGCAAGTGCTGAATAGCTACCTACTGTACTACCCGCTAATAGTGCTGCTAATGCCATTGTACTGATCTTTTTCATGTTTTTCTCTCCTCACTTTTCGTTACTCAATGTATTTGACGGAGCATATTGGAAGAAGTTACACTTTTTTTCGTCTTCTATTTTTCATTGTCGAATTGGCTTGATTTTTGACACAAACAAACGGATCTACCATGAGTGGCAGATCCGTTTGTTCAAACCTTCAGACAGAGGTCAATTGAATGGCGTTTCACTGAACGCCTTAATTCAAATTCCGCTTAAGAAATCACTGATTTTTCGGGAAGCAAAATATTTGCAAGAATGACTATTGCCTTGTCGATTTCTTCAGTTGTTACGGTTAATGGCGGTAGCAAACGAATGACATGCGTTCCTGCTTGCACGAGTAACAAGCCCGCTACTTCTGCTTGCTGGATGAAAGGCGCAACCTCATCTTGGCACACAATCCCAAGCAACAAGCCTTCACCACGAATTGTAAACTGGTCTTGCGGTAACGTAGCTTGTAATTTGTCGATTAAATAATCAGATTTACTCTTTACCTGTTGCAGAAATTCTTCTTCAAAAACGACATTGATTACCGCTTGTGCTACAGCTACCGCGAGTGGGTTTCCACCGAATGTTGTTCCGTGCGTGCCAGGCCCGAATGAGTCGGCAAGAGCTTTCGTTCCTAGCATGGCGCCTATCGGGAATCCCCCACCTAGCCCCTTCGCAAGGGTAATAATATCGGGTTGGAGATTTGTCTGCTCATAAGCATAACGAGTGCCCGTTCGACTAATACCCGTCTGTACTTCGTCGATAATCAATAAAATACCCTTCTCCTGACAAATATCCGTAATCGCTTGGGCAACATCTGGATTGAGTTGATGAACGCCCCCCTCTCCTTGTATGACCTCCAGCATAATTGCTGCTACATCATCGTCAATGGCTGCTTCAAGTTGTTGTAGATCATTGAAGGCTATTGTTCTGAACGTTTCTAATAGCGGTCCAAATCCTTGACGAACTTTTTCTTGGCCAGTCGCAGACATAGCGCCGAAAGTTCTACCATGGAATGATTGTTCGAATGTAATAATGACGTTTTTCTGTGTATGTTTACGGGCTAATTTAATAGCCGCTTCATTCGCTTCAGCGCCACTATTACAAAAGAAAGCCTGACCGAACGGTGTATCCTTTACAATTGACGCCGCTAGCTGTTCTTGCTCAGGACTGGCAAATAAATTCGAGATATGCCACAATTTTTCGCTTTGTTGCTTGAGAGCCTTGACGATTGCAGGATGTGCATGACCGAGACTGACAACCGCGATTCCGCTTGTGAAATCGAGGTAATCTTTTCCTTTATCATCCGTCACAATAGTTCCCTGCCCTTTCACAAGATGAACGGAACGTCGTGCGTAATTCTGAAATAATGTACTCAAGCGAAAACCCCCTCGGATTTAATGGACGTCCCTTCTAATTGCTGACCAACAATTTGCACCGTAGGAATACCTGCACTTAAACTATCTAGTGCGGCTTTCACTTTCGGTAACATGCCGCCGTAAATTTCCCCCGTTCCAATCCATTGTGCAATCTTATAAGGTGTCACAACTCGTTGGACTTCTTCTTGTATTTTAATGCCCGGCGTGTCCGTGACAAGAAGCAGGCTATCCGCTTTAAGGGCAAGTGCAATCTTACTTGCGACGGTATCCGCATTAATATTCAATGGGGCACCATCACCAGTTGCCCCTATACAGGCAATCACTGGAACAATACCTACTGCAAGAAACGTTTCTAATAGGTCAGCACGGACATGCTCGATATGGCCAACCGAACCATACAGCTTTTCATCTAATAATGTGCACGTCAGCAAATTGCCATCATAACCACTAAGGCCAATTGCATCGATGCCTCCCTTATTCAATTGGTGAACAAGAGCTGGATTCACTTGCCCTACCAATGTGGACTGTACAATATCCACGGCTTCCTCCGATGTTACGCGAATCCCACTTACGACAGTCGAAGTGACACCATTTTTTGCGAGTTGTTGATTGATGGCAATCCCTCCGCCATGCACAATGATTAGATCATTGCCTGCGTTTTGTAACTGTTTAAACTTGGTGAAAAAACTATCGTCTAACCCCTCCAGCATACTTCCACCTAATTTGATCACTATACGCTTATGAGCGATAGGTTGCGTTGATTTGAACGTAGTCATATGTTAAGTCACACCCCCATGCAATTCCTTGACCGTTTCCTTGATGCAATTCGACCGTAAACTTCACTTCTGGCTGTTTTAAATAAACGAGTAATTGCTGCTCTGAAAATACGATAGGCTCGCCGTTTTCAACAACCGTAGTTGTACCTATTTTAATCGTAATGGCATTCGGATCCAGCGTTGCTCCGCTGTAGCCAACCGCTGCAATAATGCGCCCCCAGTTCGCATCACAACCAAAGACCGCTGTTTTGACAAGTGGTGAACCGACCACAGATTTTGCAATCATACGTGCTTCATCATCTGTAATAGCTCCCATCACTTCGACTTCAATTAGCTTCGTCGCACCTTCCCCGTCTTTAGCAATCATTTTCGCCAAGTCTTGTGAAACGGCATGCAATGTTTGCACGAATAGTGACCAATCTGGATGCGCAGGTGTCAATGGTTCATTCCCAGCCATCCCGTTCGCCATAACGACGACCATATCGTTAGTCGATGTATCGCCATCAACCGTAATGGAGTTAAACGTTTTGTCTGTCACTTGTTTTAATGCTTCTTGTAAGTAGACCGATTCAATATTTGCATCTGTTGTGATAAAGCCCAACATTGTGGCCATATTCGGTGCAATCATACCCGAGCCTTTTGCTGTTCCCGCCATAATGATTTCTTTGCCATCAATCATCGCGCTATACGCTGTATTTTTTGTCACAGTATCTGTCGTCAATATCGCTTGAGAAAAAAGAATAGATCCTTCTAACTCACTAATCGGTTGGATTTTGTGAATGCCTTTGACTATTGGCTCCATCTGCATCATTTCACCGATAACGCCTGTTGATGCGACACCGACTAATTCTGGTGCAATACCTAGCTTTTCTGCTGTCGTTTGCTGCATCAGTAATGCATCCTTCATGCCTTGCTGTCCTGTACACGCATTGGCATTGCCAGAGTTCACAATAATCGCCTGCATCTTTCCGACCTGCTGAACCACTTCTTTTGTAACTAGCAGCGGTGCCGCCTTTATCGCATTTGTTGTAAAAACTCCTGCGACACTCGCTGGTACCTCACTAATGAGTAAAGCCAAATCATTCTTTTTATGTTTAATGCCGCAATGAATGCCAGCCGCTTTAAACCCAATTGGTGAAACGATATTTTTACGCGAAATGCGCTTCACAGTTGGGGAGGTCGTCGTCGTTGTCATAGTACTCCTCCTTTAAAATCAAATGCGCCTTGTTGGTCAAATGAATGCCGGGACAAAAGCCAAACCAGTCATTTCTTCAAAGCCCAATTGGACATTCATATTTTGAATCGCTTGCCCCGCCGCCCCTTTTACTAAATTATCGATAACGGAAACAATGGTGGCTCGATTCGTCCGTGGGTCTACTTTGACGTGCAGATCACAATAATTGGAGCCGTATACTTGATTGGTCCCAAATTTCGTTGTTTCTTGTAACACACGGACAAATGGATGGTTTGCATAAGTTTGCTGTAAGCACTCGACAAGCTGTGCTTCTGTGACCCCATCCTGGACTGGCGCATAACTTGTCGCCAAAATTCCCCGTGTCATCGGTACAAGATGCGTTGTAAATGTAATCGGTGGTGCTTGTTGTGCAAACAATCCAAACGCTTGTTCAATTTCAGGAATATGCTGATGTTGATGTATTTTATAGATTGCTGTATTTTCATTCGTTTCACTAAAATGGGTCATTTGACTTGGTTGGTTTCCAGCACCAGATACACCACTTTTTGCATCGATGATCAAACCACTCGCATCAATTAAATTATTTTTGAGTAATGGCAGTAATGACAACAAGACAGCTGTTGGATAACAACCCGGATTTGCGATTAACTGCGACTCCTGAATCGCATCACGGTTCCATTCTGTTAAACCATAAACACTTTGCGCAACGGCCTCCTGTGGAGCAGCTTGCTTGTTATACCATTGTTCATATTGTGCTACATCTTTTAATCTAAAATCACCGGACAAGTCAATCAGTTTTGGTCCTTTGCCAATTAACGGTGGCAACAAGTGACTCGCCACGCCAGCAGGTGCACTCGAAAAAACAACATCGAATTGGACTAGTTTTTCCTGCTCTATTTTCTGAAGCGGCCGATCTACTATATTCATAAGATGTGAATACTTATGCGAAAACACGGTTCCTTCTTCCGAAGACGTGAATAAGTCAAGTTGTTCAATTTCGGGATGATTATGCAATAGCCGGATGAGTTCAAGCCCACCATACCCCGAAGCACCAATGATTCCTACCTTCATTACAGTCACCCCTCATTACAAGTTAGACTTATTATATGTATGCATAATTATAAAGTCAACTGTATTTTTATTTATTGCAAACATTTCAATATTGTATACGTTTTCAAGAGTCATTACCTTTGAGTTCCTTTACAAGGATGTGGTCCAAAACAGACATTCACATTTTCTTCATAAATATGTTATAATCCAATTAGCATCTGGTACTAATAATAGGTATCAGCTATTTATTGGGGAGGTTACTATGGAAGATTTATTGAAATTAAAAGGTAAAAATATAGTTGTCATGGGTGTTGCGAATGAACGGAGTCTTGCGTGGGGAGTTGCAAAAGCCCTCTTTACTGTCGGTGCAAATGTCATTTTCACATACCGTAAAGAGCGTTCGCTCGTCAAATTGGAGAAACTAATCAGTGCAGATGGCTACGACGCTAAACTAATTGTGCAATGCGATGTCAATGAAGACGACAGTATTCATGCAGCATTTTCACAAATTGGTGCAGAAGTTGGTACCATTCATGGAGTTGTACATTCACTCGCCTTTGCACATGCTGAGGATTTGAAAAATGATTTTGTAGAAACGACAAGAAGTGGTTTTGCATTTGCACAGGATACTAGTGCTTATTCATTAATTGCGACAGCAAAACAAGCTCGTCCATTTATGACAGAGGGTGGCTCAATTGTCACAATGAGCTATTTAGGCGCTGAACGTGTATTGGATGGCTATAACGTGATGGGAGTTGCGAAAGCAGCATTGGAATCCTCGGTCAAATACTTGGCCTATGATTTAGGAAAAGAAAATATTCGTGTCAATGCAATATCGGCAGGAGCCATTCGAACATTGTCAGCAAAAGGAGTACCTTCCTTTAATACAATTTTGACTCAAATCGAGGAGAAAGCACCTCTTAAACGTAATGTTACACAGGAAGAGGTCGCGGATATGACGATTGCTGTTTTAAGCAATCTGTCTCGCGGTGTGACTGGCGAAATTATTTACGTCGATGCTGGCTATAATATCATGGGATAATCGTACTTGGAAAGGACAATCATTGTTCTTTCCAAGTTTTTTTATTTACTTCAAGGTACCTGTGTTAAGAATTTTAAATTTCACATTCACCTTATATTCTGCTGATCGAATCACTTTCATTGTTAAATCATCTGTCCATTTTCCTTTGTGATACATTCTAAAATACTCACTAAAACCAACTGGGTCAACTTCCGATTCCTGAAGTTTTTTTAGCAAGTCTTCTATCTCTTTTGCAATATGTTTATTAATTTCTTTTTCAAGCTTTTTATTTTCTTCATTTTTACTTAAATCTCGTTTCCCTTTATATTCAACTATTACTCCTTCTAATTTGAGGGATATATCTAATTTCGGAGAGTCAATATTTTTATTGCTTTTCACTTTTAAAACGTTTTCAATTTGTTCGACAAGAAGTTGTTGATCCTGTTCAGTTTCCTTAAATTTAATGGCGATAGGCGAAAGTTTTTCAAGTCCTTTCAACGCCTGAATAAGTAGCGATTCCTGATTCGAAATTGTTTGAATCATTTTTTCATCATTAAATAAAGCGATACCAATAATTTTAAGTGATTTCTCCTTTTTTTCTAAGTAAGGAATCATCGTATGATAAATCGGACTTTCCTGATCGCTTATATAATCATTAATCGAAGTAAAGGGACTAAAAGAATTATGAAGTTTGGGTTGAAATAAATCATTCAAATAAGCATCCATATGTTCATTCTCTGGATAATCAGCCCTCAATACTTCCTCCGCTTTATCTTTTACAATGACGAGACGAACTTTGTTGCCGATCGTTGAATCCCTATAAAAATGTTCAATTACTTTCGTTACTTTGCCACTCTTTGCAAACTCCTCATTGAATAAGATTGTTCGTAACTGGTTTAAAATAATCATTTTATCAGCTTCAGATGATATATTGACAAGCCCCTCTTGAATCATTTCTGTGTTGACTGAATAGACTTCTGTAAGTACTGGAGATTCTCCTCTTGGTTGTGGTATTGATACAGTCATCCTGATTTCTTTTTCATTCACATAGTCAAGACCCACACTACTTACCAATGCTAAATCTTCCACGGAAGAACGCTGACCTTCCCGCGTGCATCCCACTGTATATAGTGTTGATAGTACGCACAGTAATAAAATGATTTTCTTCATCTTAACCCCTCGTTCTTTTTGGTTTCATAACGTGAATGGTACACAAAAGGATTGGCCATACAAACATGGCATACATGATGTAAAAAACACGTTCAAATAGTAGCTTTTGAAACTCTTGCATAAATGGAATTTGGACGATTAGATAGACAACAACCACAATCATGTAAATATGAGCACTCTTCGATTTTGAAAGAATCGAATCTACTCCTTTCTTTGCAACCCATAAATAAGCAGCAGTCGTAGATAAAATAAGAAATACCCATAACGTGATGCCTAGCACGTCGATTCGCTCCAGAAAAGATAACTCAACTTCTTTAAACAAATTTAAAACAGGATACAATAGTTCTCTAAGTTGCCACTCTGAAAAATACATCACACTTATGAATGTAAAGAGGAAGGTGAACAAGACACATAACCAAATGCCAAGTGATGCATGTCTCAAAGCTTTGTTTTGATGGATGATATGTGGAAAATAAAACGATATTAATTCGAAACCACCGACCGCCATTAAGCCTTTTTTAGTTGCTGTGTAAAACTCCTGTGAATTGAAGTTAAAAATAGGAAACATATGACTAATTTCCCCTTCAACAAATCCCCATTTCAAAATAAAAACAGTTCCTATTGTTAGAAAAAAAGCCATGATACAAAACCGCGCGACTGATTTAATGCCGCCGTTTACAATGTAAATGAGCATAAGTAAAAATATAATCAAGGGTCCTGTGATTGTTCTGTCTATAAGTGCTACAACTTGTATTAATTGAAGATAACTTGCACAGACCGCTGCTATCACTACGATGAAATAGACGAGTAGAAAAACATTTATACTTTTCCCAAGCCATTTACCAAGTAGTTTTTCATGAATAACAAATAAATTATCATCACGATATTGTAGACCAAGCCATATCATCGGAATGAGTACAATGTTTGCAATAACGCCAAACAATAGCGGCATCCACCACTGACTATACCCCATTGAACTTAATCGATTCGGCAATGATAAGACTGTCGTTCCCACCATCACATTCTGAATAAGAAATACAACATGGTAATGATTCAAAACTTTTAATTTGTCTTTGTCCATTGCTTACCCCTCCTTTTCTACAGGAGGTGCTTTTTTACTTTGTACATTAGAAATACCCGACTTTCCTTTATCAAAAAAGAAGGGGGCACGGATGACGCTGTTAGGAAGGTCAGACCATTTTCTTGGTAAAACAGGTGCCATAAAGGGTGTACCTAAAGAAGTTAAGGTTAATAAATGATGAAAAAGCCATGCGAATGCAATCATCTGACCATATAGTCCGAACATGCCAGCGGCTACTATAAAAATATAGCGAATAGAACGATTCGAGTTACTCATAATAAAATTGGGCGATAAAAAGGAAAGCAAAGCCGAAATTGCAACGATAACGATGAGTACATTACTCACCAGACTTGCTTCAACGGCGGCGGTTCCAATAACAATCCCGCCAACAATACCAATCGTTTGTCCAATCTTTGTCGGCATTCGTGTACCGGCCTCTCTTAGTATTTCAATTACAAGCTCCATAAATAGGACTTCCAGAATAGGTGGAAAAGGCACCCTACCTCTGGATTCTTGTAAGTTTAATAATGCATTAAAAGGAAGCATTTCTGGATGATGGGTCAGCACGGAGATATAAGTAGGTGTTAATATGACGGATAAAAAGAACCCAAAAAAACGAAGAATCCTAAGAAGCGAGGCCGTCGTCCAACGATTATAGGAATCCTCAGGTGAAGTAAACAGTTCAAAAAATGAAATGGGGCAAATCATGACTGCCTGACTATTATTCATAAATATTGCGATGCGACCATCTATTAAATAGGATGCAACAGCGTCGGGTCTTACCGTCGCAAGATATTGCGGGATTGGGGAGAATGGATGGTCATCCATTAGCTGTTGTAAAATGGAGATGTCATTGAATCCTGGATGTTTTATGGCAGCTATTTTTGTATATACTCGATTCAAATTATCCATATTCACAATATGCTCCATATAAACGACAGAGATTTTCGTATTTGTTTCCGTTCCTACAATATAGTTCTCACTTTTCAAACCCGAATTTTGAATCCGTCTTTTTATTAATGACAAGTTTGTTTGCAGCGATTCCGTAAAAGCATCTTGCGGGCCAATGACACTCGATTCAGTATCAGATCCAATAATTGAACTCGTAGGTGGGCTATATGTATTCACAATTGCGAAAAGATTTTTAGTATGAAAATAAACAATCGTATTTCCTTCAATGATGGTAGATATAATGTCTGCAAGATTGATTTTCGGGGGGACATCAGCAAATTTTACCAAGCCTTCATTTCTAGTTAACAAGGGATGAACAACCGTTCTATGCAGCGTAAGTTTTTCGATAAGTGAACTAAAATATATAATTGTCACAAGCTCTTCCGGGGTTTGAATATCTTTACATACAGCGTCGTTAATTCCATCTAGTTCTTTCTTGATCATGTCAATCGTAATAAGAACATTGTCATTCTGTGCAGATCTAGAATTAGTTACTTTCTTATTATTATTATCCCAAAAACTCATCTCTTTCACCTTCTTTTTTCTCATGTCTAATTAGGCTCACTATTTCCTAATTCGTGATAGTTTATTCAAGGAAGGTCATTCGCCTGACATGCAAAATGCGGCCACAGCAACAGTTCAATCCACCTATATATCATTCACAAATTGTTTTCATTCCAAGTGTTAGTGATTGTGCATTTGATGTGGAATAAAAATAGAGCTATCCCAAAAAATCATGTTCAATGACTTTTTAGGAGAGCTCTATTTTTTATTAAGGATTTACTTCATCCACTTCATCATCATTTACTTCAGCTTTCGCTGACAAAAACTCTTGCAGCGCTTGCTTATTTTGCTCAAAATCGATAGTAAGCACTTCCCCTACTCGATTTAGGCGTTCCTCTTTAAATGAATTTTCGACAGGTATCCGCATTGTTTCCATACCTTGTTTTTTTCCAGTAAGCATCCCTTTACCGATTGCAAGAATTGTACGATTATCAACATTCGTATCAATATAAGGATTGACAACACCTAATATTTTCGGCAAATTTAACAAACTATGCACACTAATCGCTTGGTCTTTCACTTTAGACAACACTTCTTGCTGACGTTCTACGCGTCCATAATCACTTTTAATATCATTGCGATAACGCACGTAGCCGAGTAGCTGTTCGCCGTGTAACACTTGCTTCCCAGGCTTTAATGTCATTCCAATTCCATGAGACATCGTCTTTTGAATGTCAACTTCAATGCCATCCGGAGCCACTACGTCAATAATTTTAGGAAACCCTGTGAAATCGACCATTGCGTAATAGTGAACATCCACGTCAAAATTATGCTTAATTGTTTTCCGCACAAGCTCCGGACCACCTAAAGCAAAGGCAGTATTTATTTTTTGATAGCCGTACTCTGGAATTTCGACATAGGTATCTCTCATAACCGAAACTAGCTTCACTTCATTTGTCGTTTGATTATAATGGGCAATCATTAAGGAGTCTGAACGTGCATCTTCATCATTCCCTCGGGCATCACTTCCTAAAAGCAGAACATTAATCTCACCGAATTGTGGATCCTCCGCCTCAAATGGCTCGAATTCTGTGTTAGCTTCCTTATCAATCCCTTCACCCGCAAGAGACTGCCCACTATTGTATTGATACACCCAATAAATAATCCCTGTTACTAAAATTATTGCAGTGACCAAGAAAAAGTTTCTCAGTCCTTTACGTTTCGATTTTTTTCTTTCACTTCTTTTCATACTTACATCCACCTATCTTATCTAACTATTTATTTTTTCTCATGTTGTCGTTTGTTATTTAGCAATCCCTAGCCTTTTAATAATACCTTTAACGATAAAATAAGGATAGTCTTATGTATAAACCAATCCATTTTTGTGTAATGAAATAAAAGCCTAATGGCACAATGTAAGTTATACTATACGAAGAGGAAAATACAATCCTCTCCAAGAGAAGGAGCTGATTTGAATTGTTGAAAAAACAGATGGAACAATATATTACAGACAATACACGTACTAACAAAATTGAGTTATTCGACTTTGAAAAAGACTATGCCGAGAAGCATCAATTACTTCCCAAAGGTATAGCTGCGGCAGAGAAAACATTTTACGCAAACGTACTTGAACGCTGTGATAAAGAGACAGAGGAATTAGTCGGTACAGAGGCACGTGGCTTTTTGAGCGAAACTGTTTCCTATTTAAAGAAACACCACAGCCAATTTGTCTATGCAGAATCAAATATTTTTGAAGTTATTCGCGTCGATGCTGTTGCGCTAGAATTCGACGAGGTTTTTGAAACGTATACCGCATTATTCGGATTGAAACTTCAAAAAAAATTCGGGGCTGATATTAAAGCCTATCTGGATAACCACTTGCAAGGGGACGGCGCAAAATACAGCGTGATGTTTTCTGGTGAAGACGGGCTATGGGACGTCAATTTCGCTTTAGATTATATAGAAGGTTTTAACGATGCACAGTCATTTGAAGATATTTATATGACGATTTATCGTTTCGTTTTCAACATGCTGGAAGTCATCGAGGCAGCGCAGTGAAGGATGGGAATTGATTGAGGAACAAGGAATTTATTTACACCTATATACGACATAGGGATGAGCATGATTTATGTCGCATGGAAATGCGAGCATTTTTCGGCATCGATTCCCCTTCAAACGTTTTGAAAAGTACCATAGAGATTAATCCGAGTCGCAGTCCGTTTATGAACGAGCGGCTGGAAGTTCTCTATGTGGGAGATCTTTTTGAACAGATTACGACACAAGTTGAACAGGTAGATTTGGGCGAATCTACATTTAAAGTGGTTTGCTTGAATACAACGGAATTGGGTGCTACGGGTAAGATTGAGCACGCAGAGCGACGTAAGCTCGAACGCCAGATAGGCTTATGTATAAACGGTGAACCTGATTTAGATTCACCTGACACTGTATTTGGCGTCGTCACGTTGGATGACAAATGGTATTTTGGCAAACTGATGGTTAGCGAAAACATCTGGTTTCATCACCAGCAAAAACCCCATATGTATTCGACGGCTTTAAGCACGCGCGTTGCGAGGGCAGTTGCCAATATTGCGGTGCCGCATCCTAAAGGCGTTCGAGCTATTGACCCTTGTTGTGGAATTGGAACGGTATTGGTGGAGGCATTATCGATGGGCATCAACATCGTCGGTCGGGATATTAACCGACGTGTCGTGTTAGGTTCGCGAAAAAACATTGCCCATTTTGGATTGACAGGCGATGTAGCTGTCGGGCCAATTGCCGAGGTTACTGACAACTACGATGTAACAATTATTGATATGCCCTATAATTTATTTACCCATATTACAGCTGATGAGCAGCTTGAAATTATTAAAGAAGCACGTGGTTTCACGAAGAAAGTTATCATTGTCACGATTGACACCATTGACCATATGATTGAAGAAGCTGGGTTTCGTATCGTTGATCGTTGTGTCGCTAGAAAAGGTACGTTTTCCAGACAAATACTCATTTGTGAATAAAAAATCGCTTTCCACATAGGATTTCTTTGTGTGGAAGGCGTTTTTTTATACATACATATTCTACTTATATCAATCAGAAAACCCTTGCAGAGCATACATAACCGAAAATAGGACCTCACGAAAAGTAGTGAGGTCCTATTTTATGATTTTATTAAGCATTCTCCGATTGAACGACCCGATTTCTACCTTCTGTTTTAGCTCGATATAAAGCCACATCTACTCTGTTGAATAAGTCTTCTATTGATTCATTAAAGTCTGCGTAAGTGGCAACCCCTGATGAAATCGCCAAATACTCATTCGTTGGACATAACGCCGAAGAGACATTGATTCGTAACCTTTCCGCAACGATCATTGCTTCTTGAATGTCTGTTTTAGCGAGTAAAATAATGAATTCTTCCCCACCCAATCTGACACAGACATCGTCGTCCCGAACGACCTCATTCATTTTTCCAGCAAGGAATTTTAGAACTTCGTCTCCAATATGATGGCCATACGTGTCATTGACTCTTTTAAAATGGTCGATATCAATCATTATCATAGAAAACTCTTTCTTTGTCGTGGCCCATTTGGCTAGCATTTCTTCTCCATATCTACGATTCTTCAGGCCGGTAAGCGGATCCGTATAGGAGCGTTCCTTGAAATCCTTAACTGTCTGCTCCTGTTTTTTGGCATACTCATGGATAGTCTCAGTCAGTTGCTTTGCCTCGAAATACCATGTTGGAATGTCGATTTCTTCACTTAAACCGCCTTTTTCTTTCAGTTCTACTGAATACATTGCCAGTTTACGCAACGGAGATGATAATTTTTTAGTTAAAATAATGGTCAAAAAGAATAAGAATAAAACAAATGGCAAGGCATACAGTAACATTTTGTTAACCATTCCTGCCAATGGTGCGGTACTTACCGCGTAAGGTGTCTGTGAAACAACTCCCCATTTGCTCGACTTAATGAATGTGTAGCCAGCTAGAAATTCATTACCTTCTGAGTTTGTAACTTTTTGCACTCCACTCTCATGCTTCATTGTTTTTTGTGCAACTTCATTTTGTGCGACTGATTTGCCAATTCGTTCAATGTTCGGATGATAGATCAACATCCCTTGATTATCAACTACCCAAACATAAGAACCATCCTCCGAAAAATGTTCGTCGAGAATATCTTGGATGATATTATCCTCCTGTAAATAAATTGTTCCAGCCAAAAAGCCAAGGTATTCATTTTTTTCATTCCATAGTGGAGTGGAGACTAAAATGAGCAGCCTCCCCGTTGAGGCTTTATAAGGTACAGAGATAAGGGGTTTTCTTTCATGGAGTGCTTCTCGTGGTCCTACAGTATCTAGTTTCATTCCAATTATCCCTAATTCCGGCGAGGTTGCAAGTACCACACCATCTCTCCCTACAACCGAGAGCGAATTAAAATTTTTACTGCTTGTTATTAAGTCGCTCAGTTTCTCCGATAGTTCTTCTACATCATTTATGTTAGCAGCAATATCAGAGGCTTTAACTTGTAGATTGCTCCGCATCCCATTAAATACCTCTTCCGTGAGCCGTGCCAATTTCATCGAATAGACTTTATTGATCTCTAATGTATTATTTATTACGTTTTCCTTTGCTACAAAATACCCAGAAAATAATGTGATACTGAGTATACCAATCATCGCGAATGATATCAAAAGCATGATCCAGAATCGTAATGTTCTAACCATATATATTACCTCATTTAAAATATGTTTTTATTGTCCCCTTATAACCCGTTAATGCATAGCGATTTATATAGGAGTTTCCGACTATATTAAGAATACCACTCTTTTCTTACTTTTGAAATGAGAAAGGTCCCGAATAAACGGTTATCCGAATACTTACACACTGAATATAAAAAAGGTACCCAGTTTTTATACTGAGTACCCCGTTATTACTTAGAAACATATGTTGTAAAGTCAGCTAGCAAACGTGCACCATAGCCTGTTGCAGATTTGGCGTAGTAGCCCGCTGCACTGCTTTTTTCCATCGGTCCGGCCATGTCAACATGTAACCATTTGCTGTCTTTTGGAACGAAGCGACGAAGGAATAATGCGGCTGTAATAGAACCAGCCTCTGATAATGAACTGATGTTGTTCATATCTGCATAATCGCTATCTAGTGATTTGTCGTAAGCCTCAACTAGTGGCATTGGCCAGATGAAGTCTCCGTTGAAATCACCGATTTTCTTCATATCTGCTGAAAGTTGTTCATCCCCAAAGACGCCCGCCAATTCTAGACCGAGCGCATTACAGATTGCACCAGTTAGTGTGGCGATATTGACGATATACTCTGCTTTCCACTCACCTGCGCGAATAAGTGCATCCGCTAAAATGAGACGGCCCTCTGCGTCCGTATTACCAACTTGGACAGTCAAACCGTTTTTATACGTAATGACTTCACCTGGTAGGACGGATGTACGATCGATGTTATTTTCCACCATTGGAATGAGTGCAACGACGTTCACGGCCGCTTTCGATTTCGCCAGTAAGTCAAAAGCTCCAGCAACCGCAGCAGCACCGCCCATATCCATACGCATGTCACTCAAATCCTTACCACTCTTCAAACTGATCCCGCCTGTATCAAATGTCACGCCTTTTCCAACAAGCGCAACAAGTGGCTTCGATGTATCTCCTTTGTAGACAAGCTCAACGAAAGCAGGCTTGTACATACTACCCCGTCCAACTGTTAAAACACCGTTCATTTCCATTTGTACGAGCTTATCTTTATCCAGCACATTCACTTCAACACCAGTGCCTTCAAAGTTGCTCTTCAATACTTCTGGGAATGTTTCTGGATTTAATACATTGGATAGTTCATTCATCAAATCACGTGAAAAAGAAGTTGCTTCCGCACGAATTTGCCCCGCATCCACAAATGCTTGCACTTCATTTCCTGTTACCTGAAGCACAGTTTGGAAAGCTGTGACATTCGATTTATATGTAACAAACTGGTAAGCACCAAGCTGCCAACCTTCCACAAACGCTGTGATGACAGCACCTTTATCTAAATTAGCAAACGCAGCCGTTAAAATTCCATCTTCGATAACTGCCTTGTCAACTTTTTGTGCACTGACATCGCGGGCGATATTCCCTGCTGTTGCACGAACTTTCTCAAGTGTCGCATCTGCGCATTCTTTCACAACGATATAATGCGTTTCCTTAATTAAAACAGAGCTATGTCCCGGTGTTTGATTCGCAACAAATTGCTTCACTGTCTCGTTATTTGTAACGATTGGATCGTTTGCAAAGATGATTTTTACTTGAGTAGACAAATGATTTCCCCCTTGGCGTTTTTATTTCGACTTCAGAAATAGTTTACCATAATGTAAACCAGTAAAGTGAATTATCTTTTGCTTACAAGAAGGAGACAGAACGTTGCAAAAGGTCCTAATATCAAAGAAAGTAGAAACCAGTTAAAGCCACTTCTATTTTTACCTTGCGCTAGTCCTGCATTAATTAATGCGAGTGTTCCCCACCCAACGAAATAGCTACTATCCATTTGAATCACTCCTTCCTCCAATAATTATTATATAAGTTGAACTTATGATCTTATCCTAATCTCCAGCGAAGGCGCCTAACAGGGGTAGCCGAAGTGATTAGACTGACAGTGATCTTCTGTCTGGCTAATCACGGGAGGCATCCCCTAGCGCCAAGCGTTGTTGATAGGAATCTTTATTTGAATCTATAGTACGATTTGTTTATTCACTTTTTATACCCGCCTAATCTCTTCCCACTCACGCCGTTTCGTAAAATGTCTCGCTAACCCATTCGCTGTTTCCGTTATGCTTGTCGGATAGCCAAGTATTTCAAGAAGCCCAATCGCATTCCTTGTTGTTGAAGGCCCTGGATGAATCGTATAATCAAACCGGATTTCACCGTCTTCAATTGATTCCCTGAAATGATAATTTGAATAGCTCTGTTTCGCAATATCGGTCAATTCAATATCATGAGACGCAATCACATTCATCCCTTCATTCATAGAAAGCCATTCCATCATCGCTGCTGATGCAGCAATCCGCTCAATTGTGTTCGTTCCTTTCAATATCTCATCAATAAAGGAAAGACATGGCTTTCCTTCTTCAATTAACTGCGTAATTCGTTTCAGCGATTTAATTTCTGCGATAAAATAGCTGTCACCATCTAGCACATTGTCCTGAATGGCCATAGATGTCACGATATAACTCTGTTTCATCGTCCACTTTTGCGCCAACGCGGTATTAATGGTTTGTGCCAAAATCGCATTAATAGCGACTGCTTTAATGTACGTGGACTTTCCAGAAGCGTTAGAGCCCGTGATCAGTGTGCTTTTACCGAGAATAGATGTGTTTGTAACGGGTTTATCGATTAGTGGGTGTGCCATTTTTTCGAATGAAATTTCTTCTTCATCACAATAAATAGGTGTGCAATAGGTATCCAATGATTTACGATAAAACGCGACAGCAATTGCCGCGTCAAGTTCACCAATACACTCCCATATTTGACGGTATTCCTCTTTATGATTCGCTACTGTTTTGATGATCTTATTATAGGAAATAAAATCTAATAAAAACAGGATACGTATGTACTCAAATAAAAAATCGAATTCTCCAACGCTATCTTTTCCAAATGCAAGGATATTTGTCAACGTTAATATTTTTTTAAGAGGTCGTACCTTTTCTTTGAATTCATTTGCATATGGTGTGAATTCCTTATGTTTGACGGACCCTAAGCTTTTGGCCACCTTGATGATTGCCGCTACATAGGACACTGATAATAAATCATTTGCTAACATCGATTTATTGCGATAATAAATGATGGTGTTTACTAGGAACGAGCCGAATAAAATTATAACACCATACTTCAAACTATAAATTAGCAGGAAAATCGATAGGATTGGCAATAGAGCAAGCAGGAAATAAATAGCTGCATGTTTAATTTTTTCACTTTGCTCTTCAAAGAAAGATGATGACGAATTTGTATAATTGCGCTTGCCTAGACCTGACAGTACAAGAAGAAGCTCTTCCCTTACTTCTTGGTTGCTTGCCAGTAAGCTATATAATTCCTCATTGTTTTGCGCCTGTACGAGAGATGGATTGATATCTCGCAGCTGATTAAATAAGTACTCTGCCCCTACAGAGGATTGCGTATAATTGAGTTTTTCGAAAACTTCATCCATCGCTAAGTCATCCCATGTTAACTGATCGATGCCATCATAGTTCGATTGGCTGTTTTTCTTATTTGACCAGTAAGATGAAACCGATTGGATAGGCTCATCGAGTATCTGAAAATTCCCCGTCTCCCATTCTTTTCGCAACTTTTTGAGTTTCTTGTTATTTTTCGTTACTAAATGATAAGAAATCAAAACTATTGCCATGAATACAACCATAAGTATGATTTTCCCCACTTTTACCACACCTTCTTTGAAATTCCTCATCTAATTCTACGTTGCTAAGGCTTTAAAGTTTCAAATTTGTTTATCAATTCTATGAATACATAATGCCAGTCTCATTCAATCATGGAGTTTAAACTAATGCGTTTTTTGAGTACCTGACACAAAAAAGCAGTACATTTAGTCCACTTTCGACTAATGTACTGCTTTTTTGCAACATTCCACTTCAAATTGATGCCTAATTTATTGTTCCATTAACTTGATAATTTCTATAACCTTATCCCTTGATAAATTCACATATTTTGTAATACTCTCTACAGACATACCATCACTGTACATTCTAATTACTGTTTCTTGTTTTTCTTGTTCCATCCCCTGCTCCCTCGCCTCTTCTTCTCGCTCTAAGATATCTTTCAATTCCTGCTCTCTGAATGCTGCAAATCTGCGTGTTTCAGGGTTTTGGCTCAGCCTTTCGATTTCCTCAAACGCTTCCTTCATTGTTGGACTCTCCATCGCCAATGCCTCCTTTATTTGCTGATCACTCTTCAAAAATAACAGCCATTTTTCAAGTTCGGTTGTTTCTTTTATATCTTCTTTTATTAACTTTGGCAACTCAAGTACATGGGTTTCATAATGAGTTGTGAAGATTGAACCTGATTTTTGATTCGTGATTTTATAGACATTATGAAAATCATCCTCTTCCAATAGTTCGAAATTCGTAATAATAATTTGAACAGCCCTTCTATAATCACTGTATTTCTTTCCTGCTTCATCTTGACTAACATACATTTTCGCCATATACATGTACATGCGTTCTGGAAATGCGCGATGACCAGCCATTTGCATTTCAATGTTGATTTGATCACCACTTGCTGTTTGAACACGTACATCCATTATTGACTTCTTGTCTGTTGGATGATTGCGTTCGATATGGGGGTCCGTCAATTTAATTGCATGAATATCGACATCTAAAACCGCATTTAAGAACTTCAATAATAAATTTTTATTCCGTTTATCACCGAAAAAAGATTTGAAGACGTAATCATTGCGCAAGTCGAGAAGTTCGCCAGTGTAAGCCTCACGTTGTTCTTTAACAAGCATCGCCAATATAATAACCGCCTTTTCTTTTCCCTCATTATAAAACGTCTGTTCTCAATAAGTAAAGTGTCCCGTTCTGAATAATAAAACATTTTTAATTATCCGGAAGCTATTAGCTTTCATGATACACTTTCTATATTCAAGACCTTCTGGGAGGCTACTATATTGAAAAAAACATGGAATCACCAAGGTATCATCGAGAAATTTGAAGCAAATCGCAATGAGGAATTGGCCGGGCCAATGGGGGCGTATATGAAAGGGCACTTCCCTTTTCTCGGCATCAAAAGCCCGCTTCGCAAGGAATTATTAAAAGAACATTTCGTCGAATATACATTGCCTGAGCCCGAGCAACTTTTTGATGAAGTGTGGAAATTGTATAACTTGCCGGAGCGCGAATATCAGTATGCAGCAATTGCACTAATAGAAAAAATGAAAAAACAACTAACGCCGGATGATTTCCCCGCTTTACAACGGTTGATTGAAACAAAGTCATGGTGGGATAGTGTAGACTCCATTGCACCTCATTTTGTAGGACAACTCGTGAAAATGGATCGCGCCTACGGTGATAAAGTCATGCTGAAATGGTCACAGTCAGATAATATGTGGATAAACCGTTCGGCGATTCTTCATCAATTAAAATTCAAGCAGCTGACAGATACGGAGCTGTTATTTACGATTATTAAGCAACATACTGATTCAAAGGAGTTTTTCATCCAGAAAGCGATTGGTTGGGCGCTGCGAGAGTATGCCAAAACCAATCCAGATATGGTGAAAGATTTTGTAGGGGAGCATTCGTTAAAGCCGCTTAGTAAGCGAGAGGCTTTAAAACATCTTGTATAAAACCTCCTCCGATTAGTAAAATCGATTACTAATTGGAGGAGGTTTTTATACAGGTCTTAATCCCGATATTTCAAAGCTAATCCTTTTAAGAAATTCCTAACATAGCGGTCCCCACACTCTTTATAATTCTTGTGCCCTTCTTTTCGTAGCACAGCGCCCAATTCGCCTTTTGTAATGGTGATACCTGCCTCTTCTAAGATTGCAAGGATGTCCTCACTCGTTAAAGCCAGTGCAATTTTCACTTTCTTTAAAACGATATTATTTACATTTTCATTACTTTTTATAGCTACCGCTGGCTTTTCAGCTTGTCCAGGCTTTGGTGCTTGCTTGCCGCGTTTAAAAATAATAAAACCATTTAAAAATGAGTCCAGCATACCATTACTGCATGCCATCCCCACTTCATCCTCATCTGATTTTTTCAGCATCATTTGCACTTCTTCTTTTGTTACTTCCATACCGCCCAGTTCAAAAATCTCTACCATACTTGCATCTTTTATATCAAACGCATATCTTAATCGAATTAATATATCATTATTATTCATCTGAAAACCTCCTATAAAATTGTTGTCTTCCCACACTAGCTTTTCCCTAATAATAGCACACATACTGACTTCCAACCTTTTTTTATTAGTTCAGATTTTGTCACTTCAGTACCTTGCAATGAATAATACCATATGATATATTGTTGTTAGTAAGTACTTTACATGAGGCAGTACTATTCATTAACCACTAGTGAAAGGAGTGAGAGTAAAATGAACGTGCAATTTAAAAAAGGTGTGTTGAATTTATGTGTGCTTGTTCTGTTGGATAAGCAAGATCGCTACGGATACGAGCTTGTGCAGAAGATTTCCGATCAGATTGCCATTTCTGAAGGCTCAGTTTATCCCCTGCTTCGGCGATTAACGAAGGAAGGCTATTTTACGACGTATTTGCAGGAATCGACGGAAGGTCCTCCTCGTAAATATTACAAACTGACCGATGCTGGTCGTACGTATTTGCACGAACAGTTAGCGGAGTGGAAAAATTTCACGGATGGCGTTAATACATTAATCGAGGAGGGTGTAACAAATGACTGAAAATCAATTTATAAGTGAACTAGAAGCGGCTTTGAAACGACTACCTGCCGAGGAGCGCAACGATATACTTCAAGATATTCGGGAATATTTCACCGACGGACGAGAGGATGGCAAATCAGAGAGTGACATTGCAGCCTCTCTTGGGTCTCCGGCAAATATCGCTGAAGAGTTACTTGGATCCTATTCATTCAATGAAAATAAAATAGACATTGCATCGTCCAATGAAGTCATTACGATTCAAGAAGATCGATTTACCAATGTTAATATTAATGTCCAACACGGCGCCCTTGTCGTAAGACCTTCCCATAATTCCGTGACAACAGTTGAGCTAATTGGTTCCAATGACAAATTAAAGCTGTCTGCGGAAGTTGTAAATGATACGTTGTTTATCCGGCTAAAAAGTATCAGCCGCTGGTTATTCTTATTCAATTTTAATGTAAAGGCGGTGACACTTAACGTGTTTATTCCCAAGAAGCTCTACCAATCATTTGCCATGAAGACGGATAATGGACGGATTGATGCTGAGAAGTTACTTGCTAAAAAGATGGATGCCAACACGGATAACGGTCGGATTCAGTTGCGTGAAATTGCCTCAACGACGTTAATTGCTGAAACGGATAATGGGCGCATTGAGATGGATAAAGTTCAAGCGGACCATATGCGGATGAAAACGGATAATGGACGGATCGAAATGCGTCATGTCGATGCCGAAAGTATTGGTGTTGAGTCCGATAACGGGCGCATCGAAATGGAGCATGTCACAGGCTCCATTGTAGGTACGACTGACAATGGGCGGATCACACTGCAAACGGATAATCTTGACCGTAATATCGATTTACGGACCGATAATGGTAGCATCGTTATCCAATCAAAAGAAGTAGCTACGAATGTTTCCATCCATGCGAAAACAGGTCACGGGAAAATCGATGTATTGGGTGAGCATAATTCTCGGACAGTTATTGGGGCCGGTGAACATACAATTCGATTGAAGTCGGATAATGGGCGGATTACAGTTAGCTGATTTGTATGTTTTCAAATTAAAAGGCAGTACGTTAATCGGTAACCCAATTAACGTACTGCCATGTTTTATGATTAAACCACGGGTGCTTCCCCACCAAACTCCGCCCATTCTTCACGCGACGGGCCGTAAATACCAGGTACGCGTAATCCTGCTTGTCGCATAAGTACAGTCATTTGGCCACGGTGATGCGTTTGATGTGCGACTAATATTTCGAGAATAGTCGCAACTGACCATTGCTCTCCGTACATATCTTTCATGTCATTCAATGTTGCATCGGTCCAATGCTCTTTCATAGCTGCAACCATTGCGGCACTTGATGAGCGGTATGCATCTGCAATTTCAGTAGCAGTTGTTGGAACTGGTGCCACATGGCTTGCCGCCTCAAACTGAAGTCCAGTACGTGATACCATTTCGTCAAGCGTTGTCACAACATGCCAAGCAATTCGCCCAAGTGTCCGATCCTGTGGCGATACTTCCTGTGTCAGTGACGAATTCGTAAGTAAATCTAAAACTTTCTGTGTTGAGCCGCTTTCATGACCCCAGTTTCCGAAAAATTCTTCAATGGTTTTGAACAAAACGACATCCCCCATATCCTTAATTCCCTGCATTACTTACTTCGACGACTTCAAGGATTTCCCCTTCCTTCAACTATTAATCGAAGACATCGTTTCTCCTTTCTGTACGTTGGCATAGTTCTGTTCTCCAACCCGCTTTTTCACCTCTTCCTCAGTCATCGGTGGCGGTGCTTGATTGACCGCCTGAATAGGCTCTTCCTCCAGTACCTCAACATGCTCATGCGCAACATTTCTCGCATCAATTTTACGTCCGTATTCCTCCATTTCCTTCCGTGTCATCCGAACATCCTCCGGTTTCTCAAACATCTAACATGCTCCTCTCCAAGAAATGATTTGTTTACACTATACCCTTCACTGTTTGTCATAAAACCAGACACTGTTATGATATAATTCCCATATATCGAATGGAGGGATTCTGTGCTTCGCAAAAGGTTACTATTGTCATGCCTATTTGTACTTTCAATACTGGTGACGGCTTGTGCACCAAAAAACCAGGTTGTTGATGGGCCGGGATTGGCTGATATCAAAAACGATTTCGTCAATCAACTAGATGTGGATAAGATCTATGCTACTGTAGAAGAACTCACTAAGGAGCCACGTGTTGCAGGAACAGAATCAGAAAAACGAGCTGCTTCTTTTCTAACTGATCAGTTGGAAAATTACGGCTATGAAGTTAACATACAACCCTTTACTTTCGAACGCTATGTCATGCCAGAGAAAATAGGTTTGAAAGTAGCTGGTTTCAATGGTACCTTCTCGCCCGCTCCCTTCCAATATTCCATTTCAGGGACCGTCACTGGAGAATTAATTAGCGCGGGGTATGGATTGGAACAGGATTATAATAAGATCGATGCGAAGGGGAAAATTGCAGTTGTTACTGTCGAAAGCACTTACTTCTATGACCTCGTATTACACGCATCTAGAGCAGGTGCTATTGCGATTCTAATTCACTTTCCTGAAGAGTATTCCATAGACAACTGGACACTTGGCAAGCATTCTGAGGATTATATTCCAGCACTCGCCATATCACACGATGACTATAATCGCCTGACACAAAATATGAACAGCAAAGCGACCGTAACCATCGAAGGTGCCCGAGTAGAGCAAGCTGAATCCCAAAATGTAACGGCTACAAAGCAGCCTACAGCGGAACAAGATACCCCCGCTGATATTGTCATCATTGGGGCACATTACGATTCAGTCGATCTAGCCCCAGGTGCGAGTGACAATGCCAGTGGCACATCTGTTGTCCTCGAATTAGCACGCATGTTTAAAGATGTTACAACAACGAAAGAGCTTCGCCTCCTGTTTTTTGGTGCTGAAGAAGAAGGCTTATACGGCTCGAAAAAGTATGTTAGTGCCATGACCGAGGATGAAATCAAGCGCTCCGTTGCGATGTTCAACCTAGATATGGTTGGAAGTGCCGATGCAGGAGAACTGGCAATTCAAACGGTTGATGGGATGGATAATGCTGTCACTGCTCCTGCCAGTCAAGCTTACGAGGCATTAAATGGGGATGCTCTTTTGACTGATTTTGGCGACAGAAGTGATCATGTACCGTTCCATGATGCAGGAATCGACGCAGCTTTGTTTGTTTATTCTCCATTAGAGGAATGGTACCATCTTCCTGAAGATACGATCGATAAATTGAGTAAGGATCGCCTGCTACAGGTGGCAAAAATAGTAGCAACATCAACGTTGGAATTGACATTGCCTGCTGAATAAGTTCTAGGCTGTCTTCGCCTAACATAAAAAGTATAAAGGGGGGTTGCTTGATGGCGACAATTCTTATTGATGCGGATGCATGTCCAGTGGTCAATGAAACAATCAAAATCGCTGGGCACTTCGGTTTTCGTTGTATCCTCATTTGCGATACAGCACATGAAATGCATCGGGAGGGTGCAGAAACGATTATCGTTTCAAAAGGAGCAGACGCTGTCGATTTTGTACTTGTCAATCGTGTACAAAAAGATGATATTGTCGTGACACAGGATTACGGTTTAGCGGCGATGGTTCTTGCAAAAAAAGGGCACCCGATTGATCAAAACGGGCGGTTATATACCAATGATAATATTGACCAGCTACTATATGCTCGTCATACAGCACAAAAAGTAAGGATGGCTGGCGGACGACTCCGCGGTCCTAAAAAGCGTTCCAAAGAAAGTGATTTGAAGTTTGAAGAAAGCTTGAAGCAGTTATGTACACAACTCACCCAATAGAAAAGTGACTAACAATAACATCGTGGGATTTTAAATCCTTCGATGTTTTTTGTCTATCACAGCATAAAATGTTAGATATTTCAAAAAAATAATCATTCACACTGATGCGCATTACACTCCCAATGGAAGCGCTCTCAAATTAAACGGAATATATAGAATTGAACAAACTATCTAAATATTTGTTGTCAAAATAAATAAAGCGTGCTAGAATATGAAATCAACAGAATGCAGCGATTTTTTTTGATCATAATGGGACTCATCGCAGACTATAGGGACAGAATAAGTCCCACGAATACTATTCATTCTGTTAGGCTCCAACTATTAAAAAGGGGGAATTATCTATGACAACAACTACGTCGACGCTACTAGCCAGTGAGCTTTATATAAACGGGGAATGGAAAAAAAGTAAGTCGGGTCAAACAATTGAGATTACATCACCTTATCTGTATGAGCCTATCGGCAATGTGCAAGCTATTACACAACAAGAGGTTGACGAGGCGATTGGCTTTGCGCAAGCTGCACAAAAGGAATGGGCACAAACCACTCTTCAACAACGTGCTAGCCATTTATACAAATGGGCAGATAGTTTATTGGCCAATCAAGACGAGATTGCAACTGTTATTATGCAAGAAGTTGGAAAAAGCTTAAAGGATGCTAAAAGTGAAGTGACACGAACAGCAGATTTTATTCGCTATACTGTGGAAGAAGCACTTCATATGCATGGAGAAAGTATGAGAGGTGATAGCTTTCCAGGTGGCTCTAAGTCTAAGGTGGCCATTGTCGAACGTGTTCCACTCGGCGTTGTGTTAGCCATTTCTCCCTTCAATTACCCAGTGAACTTAGCGGCCTCAAAGCTTGCACCAGCGTTGATCGCAGGAAATGCAGTTATTTTTAAACCTGCTACACAAGGTGCTCTCAGTGGAACGAAAATGATTGAAGCGCTCCATCAGTCCGGTTTTCCAAAAGGGCTTGTCAACTTAGTGACAGGGAAAGGTTCAGTCATTGGTGACTACTTAGTCGAACATAAAGGGATCAATATGATTTCCTTTACAGGTGGTACTGACACGGGTCTCCATCTAGCTAAAAAGTCGGCTATGGTTCCACTTGTTCTTGAACTCGGCGGCAAAGATCCAGGTATTGTGCGGCAGGATGCTGATTTACAAGAAGCAGCTAAACAAATTATTAGCGGCGCATTTTCTTACTCAGGTCAGCGTTGCACAGCCATTAAACGCGTACTTGTACATGAAAGTGTTGCGGATGAGCTCGTCGTTCTGCTAAAAGGAGAAATTGAACAATTAGTCGTCGGTTCTCCAGAAAACGGCAGTACAATCGTTCCGTTGATTGATGATAAATCGGCTAACTTCGTGCAAGGTTTGATTGATGACGCGGTTGACAAAGGTGCGGTTGTTGTAACGGGTAATAAGCGGGAACGGAATTTAATTCAACCGACGCTGTTGGATCATGTTACGGAAGAGATGCGCCTAGCATGGGAAGAGCCATTTGGTCCAGCATTGCCAATCATTCGCGTAACTTCTGATGAGCAAGTAATTGCTTTGGCCAATGCATCGGAATTTGGCTTACAAGCTAGTATTTTTACTAAAGATATCGACAAAGCATTTGCGATTGCCAATCAAATTGAGGCGGGTGCTGTCCAAATCAATGGTCGAACAGAGCGCGGCCCAGACCATTTCCCGTTTATCGGTACTAAAGGATCTGGCATGGGTGCTCAAGGGATTCGCAAAAGTATTGAATCCATGACACGCGAGAAAGTGACGGTCCTAAATCTAACTTTATAAGTATTTTCAAGCAAAGGCATTTCAGGACTTTCTGGAATGCCTTTTGTCATCTTTTGTACAAGTTATGCGTACCTTGATGTGTAGCTGTTCTTTACGACAAAGAATATGGAGGATACGCATGCCTAAAATCCTGTCAGTTAGTACAGTCAAACCACCCCATCGAGTCCATCAGGAGCAAGCAACTGAATTAACTCGCTCCCTTTTCAGTGAAAAATACCAGGATATTGAACGATTATTAAAGGTTTTTCAAAATGGAGATATAGAGACACGTAATGTCTGCATGCCGCTGGAATGGTATGGGAGCTCACATGATTTTGAAGAGCGCAATCAGTTGTATATTCAACATGCTGTTGACTTTGGCGTACAAGCAGTGAAGTCTTGTCTTCAAGGCGATGGGATGCTAAATGTTTCAATTGAACCGTCTATGATTGATGCTATTTTCTTTATTTCAAGTAGTGGGATAGCAACGCCCAGTATTGAGGCACGCATTATGAACCGACTCGCTTTTCGGAATGATACGAAGCGGATTCCTATTTGGGGGCTTGGTTGTGCGGGCGGAGCTGCCGGAATAAGCAGAGCCCATGAATATTGCCTCGCTTTTCCAGATGCAAATGTCCTCGTGCTATCCGTTGAATTATGTAGCTTAACCTTTCAAAAAGATGACTATTCGAAGAGCAATTTAGTTGGAGTTTCTTTATTTTCTGATGGTGTTGCGTGTGCATTGATTGTCGGAGATCGTTCTTTGGTGAAGGTGAAAAAAGCAATGCCAACTGTTATTGCCAATGCTTCAAAACTGTTGCCGGACTCTGAGAACGTCATGGGCTGGGATGTGAAAAATAACGGCCTGTACGTTGTCTTTTCGAAAAGTATTCCCGCGATTATTACGCATTGGCTCGGGCCATTTGTACATGAATTTCTTGAAAATCAGGGCTTAACGAAGGAAGATATCACGCACTTCATCGCACACCCTGGCGGTAAAAAAGTACTCGAGGCGTATGAGCAAGCATTGGCGTTTGATTCAACTAAAACGGTGATTTCTCGACAGGTCTTACGTGAAAATGGAAATATGTCTTCCCCAACCATCCTATACGTATTGGAACAATTCATGGAACAAGAGACTGTTGTTGGTGACTATGGACTAATGGCCGCACTCGGACCAGGATTTTGTGGCGAATTGCTATTATTGAGGTGGGAATGAGGTGGTTCGAGGATGCCGTTTTTGATTGTCATTTCGATTGTCGTCTTGCAGCGACTAACTGAACTTCTTATCGCGAAACGCAATGAAAAGTGGATGCTTAGTCAAGGGGCATTCGAAATTGGTGCCTCTCATTATCCGATTATGGTTGTGATGCATATTGCATTTTTTATCTCCTTCCTGTTAGAGGTTGTGATTTTTGAGCGAGCTCTCTCCCCTATTTGGATTGTGTTACTCGGGGTATTTTTGTTGGCCCAAGCAGCAAGAATCTGGTGTCTGCTGTCACTCGGAAATTTTTGGAATACGAAAATTATTATATTGCCGGGTGCTGATGTAGTGCGTCGAGGTCCCTATCGCTGGGTGCGGCATCCAAATTATATGATTGTCACCATTGAATTACTCGTCCTACCACTATTGTTTGGCGCGTATTTTACAGCCGTTTTATTTTCATTACTGAATGTCTGGATGTTGTCGGTTCGTATTCCAGTGGAGGAAAAGGCGTTAAAGGATGCGACGAATTATCGTGATTCATTTTCGCTGAAGTGAGTGAGACAGAATGGCGAAATCGGTGAACTAGCAGGGTGAGATGCGGAACTGTCAGGGCAATTTTGGAAACTCTAATGGCTATCTGCTTAACTTTAAGGGTAACGACAAACCGGCAAGGCAATTTGGCTAACTCTAATGGCTATCCGCTTAACTGTAAGAGTAAACTCGGGAACTCTAAGAGGAAAATGGAGAACTGTAAGAGTAACTCGTGAAACTATAAGAGTAAGTTGATACTGTCAGAGTAAACTGCCGAACTGTCAGAGTAAATTCTAGAACTGTCAGAGTAAACTCCGAAACTATAAGAGTAGGACGACACTGTAAGAGTAACCTCGGGAACTCTAAGAGTAAAACCTCGAACTATTGGAGTAAGTCGGAAAACTGTAAGGGTAAGCTGAATCTGTTAGCGCAACCTACTTAAAAAGCTTCTCCATCAAATCTAACTGACGGAGAAGCTTCTTCTTTTTCAATATCAAGACAATTTTCTATCCGTATACGTCAAGGTTTTTCCTAAAAATCCGAACAACACTGTTAAAACAGGTGACAGCAAGCAAAAGAATGCAAACGGCAAATATTCGACCGTTGAGACGCCTAGCATACCCGTAATAAAGATTCCACAAACGCTCCACGGCACCAACGGATTCACAACCGTCCCCGCATCTTCCATCACCCGACTCAAGTTTTTCCCAGCCAGTCCTACTTTCTCATACTGTGCCTGAAAGGCTTGTCCGGTCAATAATATTGACAAGTATTGCTCGCCTACCAGCACATTAATACTAATAGCCGTTAACGCAGATGCCGCGATGACCGAGGATACTTTCTTCAGCAACCCCTCAATCGTTGACAATAAACATTGCACAATGCCGAGTGTAAATAGCAAGCCCCCCATACTAAGTGCCAGCAACACCAAGCCGATTGTAAACATCATACTTTCCATTCCACCACGTGTCAGCAATGCATCAATCTCTTCAATGCCAGTCGTTGACTTAAACCCATTGAATAAAATACTAAACACTTCCGAAGCGCTAAAGCTATGATGAAAATAAGAAATCGCAACCGCACTTGCGGAGCTTAGCGCCAATGTCAGTAGTGCAGGTACTTTCAGAATCGTTAACACGAATAGCAAAACAAGTGGCACAATCGTGTACCAATGAATCATTTCTGTTGCTAACAATCCCTCCTTGAACAAGTCAATCTTATCAACTTCATCCAATGTCACACTGGGTGACAAAATGCCGAAGAATATCAGTGACAAGACAAATGCAGGAACCGTCGTCCAACCCATATTACGAATATGTTCAAATAAATCAACACCGACAATCGAAGATGCCAGATTAGTTGTATCCGACAACGGCGACATTTTATCTCCAAAAAACGCACCTGATACAATGGCTCCAGCTGTTATTGCTAGCGACAAATCAAGCACAGTTGCCATTCCAATAAATGCAACACCTACAGTCGCCACCGTTGTTAACGAACTACCGATTGAAATCCCAACAACCGCCGTTACCACAAAAACAATGGCAAAGAAAAAGGAAGGTGTAATCAAATTAAAACCTGCATAAATCAGCGTCGGAATTGTCCCAGCCATAATCCAACTACTCACGAGCATGCCGATGAAGAAAAACAGGAAAACAGCACTCATACCAGCCCCGGCACCTTCAACTAGACCGCTCTCTATCCTACGATATGAAACTTTTTTAATGAGACCATAACAAATTAATAACAAAATTGAAAACAAAATTGGTAAATGCGGAACCGCATCAAATTTAACAAGACTAACACTGATCATCGTTACAATTGCTGCGACAAGTGTAATCGATTCTATAAAAGTAGGCGAAATAACTGCCTTTATTCGAAACATAATAATGAGATCCCCCTCAGCGATTGAAAATAATTTATGAATACAAAAAACCCCTACCATCCCTTGGAAAGGGACGAAGGAGTTCTCCGCGTTACCACCCTAATTGATGGACCAATTCTAGATCGGTCATCCACTTCATGTCAGTTTGAGAAAAACGGATGGCGTACTTCGTTATGATTGCTGCCTGAATTCACACCTGCCATTCAGTCTCTTGTTGCTGCTCACAATCAAACTACTGTACCATCTCTCATGATAAATATGATTTTTTGGAAGGCAGTCTAACTGCGCGACGTCCTGTCGCAACAAGGAAGGATGTAGTTCAATCCTTCCCAACTGCATACCTGCATCCTGCCGGCACGTAAAAGCTAATTAATTTGAATCTTACCATGCTCATTCAAGAAGTCAAGTTTTTTATTCAGTCTGAAAACATGAACTTTTTAATAAAAAAGTGGCGCCAATTTCTATTTCCCCTCCGGATACGTCTGACTATCAAAGCCACGCTCCGTCACATAATCCTCCAGCGTCCAAATGCCAATGCCCGCTTTTTTCGCCCGTTCCTGTGCTTTTTCAAAGGCATCGAGATGACGCGTGTTTGGTGGATAGACATAACCGACGCGCGCCAATCCTTCCTCCAACAGCTTCTCTTGAATACTCACGCCGTCTATATAAATATACGCTAGTAATCTTCCATATTTATCGACTCGTTCACCGATATCAAATTCAATTTCGAGCTTACCACTATTCATCAGCTCCGTATTTCGCTCTTTTGCTTGCTGACCAAAAGGTTGCTTGCCAAGCTGTGCATGATTCGTTTCAGGTGTGTCGATAAGTAAATAACGAACATTTTGCTCCTTGCCCTCGTACTTAATTTTAATCGTATCGCCGTCAATCGTTTTTACAAGTTCCACTGGAATTAAACCAGATCGACTTGGCGTCTCTTCCTCTTCTGTAAATAATTCCGGGAAATAGATAGCTACAATCGCAATGACTATTACCAATGCCACTGATTTTAGCAGATTATTTTTCTTAGCTTTTTTCGCCATTTTATTCATCCTTTTTTAAATCAATCAAGCCTCGGCGTGATTGCGTCCAGATTTTGAATTGAACTTCATTTCCCCTGTTAAATACTACCGATTGCATAACCGATTGCTGCGAGTATCAGCCCACCGCCATAGGTCAACAACAAATAACAGACAGCATATCTCTTCTTACCATTTCTCCACAGCTCAATCAGCTCTTTATGTAATGTGGAAAATGTCGTGAGTGCACCCGCAAAACCTGATGCCAGCAACAGCGTCAAACCGCTTGATAATTCCAGCCCAAAGACGAGTCCAATCAATAACGCACCGAACCAATTGACAACCAATGTCCCAACAGGAATGCCGACAGTATGATTCATCTTTTTCGTCGTCACATAACGGATTACAGCACCTAAAAATCCACCGATGCCAACCAAAACTACATCAAGAAAAGTCATTTCTGCACCTTCCTTGCACCGAAATAAAAGCCGAGTGTACCAGCCGCAAGTCCACCGATAATACTGAGAGTAACATACAATATAGCCATAGCAAGTTGGCCACTTTCTACCAGTAATACGGTCTCCATGCTCACAGCTGAAAACGTTGTGAATGCACCCAAAAATCCTGTTGTCACGGCATCGTATAACGATTGATTGACATTCAGCTTCCGCAAAGCCCCCGCGACAATAAAGCACAACACAAAAGTCCCTACAAGATTAATGATAAATGTCGCTGTCGGAAATCCTGATTCACTGTGGATAAGCTCCCCCAGCACTACTCGCGCGATTGCGCCTAAAGATCCTGCCAGCCCAACCCAAAGGATATGCCTCATAGCGCCACCTTTTCAAGTAATCGAAGGGATAGTACCGTTTCCAAATCAAGACATTTTTCCGTATCTCCAAATTGTATATGAACTTCATTACCATCATGCACAACAATTTCACCTAGTCCAAACACACGATGCTTGACCGTAGATCCAACAACTAGTTCATCCCTGTTGTTAATGCCTTCAGGATTTATAGGAATCGATGTCTTCGAAACTGGTGCAGATGTCTCGGTCTTGCCCGGCTTCAAAAGCAGCCCCCGCACTTCATTCAAAAACCTTGAATCCTCTCTCGTTTTCCCTTCGTCCTGACTGTAAGACAGTAACTCTAAACGGTCCTTCGCACGTGTCATGCCTACATAGAAGAGTCGGCGTGCTTCCTCCAACATCGCCACAGCACTCTCATCTTCCTCAGAAGGAATAATCCCTTTTACTAAATCTATCATGAAAACACGCCTGAATTCGAGTCCTTTTGCACTGTGAAACGTCGATAATGTCACTGCGTTTTCCGCAGGTTCAAACTTCGCCTGTTGAACAGCTTGCTCAAGCTCCTTCAAGCGTTCTGCAAAGTCCACCATCGTCCTCAATTGAGAAGCAATTCCCTCAAGTGTATCAAGAATGCCCAACAAATAATCAATTCGAAAACCAAATTTCTCTGCCCTACTTTTCAAAGCCGCCTCATAGCCCAAGTCATTGCGAATGAGCTGAATGACACGCTCTGGCCGCATATCCGGAATAACAGCATAGCCCTTTTTATAATCCATCAGCTTCTTCACTTGGCTGTCCTTCAAATCAACCGATTGAATAAAAGCATCAAAAACATTCCCAGTTGTCATAGTATTTTCGAATATCGTTAGCATACTTCGGGAAATAAATAGATTCATTTTCATCACAATTTTTGCAAAAACATCTTTGCGTTCCGTATTAAAACTCAGTCGCATAAAGTTCAATATATCTTCAACAATCCAGTGGGAAAAAAATTTATCATCCGCATCTTTCATATAAAATGGGATACCGCGGCGGTGCAATTCATTGACATACATCGTCGACGAGGAGTTATTACGAAATAGAATAGCGACCTCATTCAAATTGCTTTCCCCCAGCAATTCATACGTCACATATTCTAGCTGTCGTTTCGGATCATCCAGCCGTCGAATATAAATGGGCTCCTTCGCCTCATTTTCCGTATGCATGTCCTTCGGATAACGCTTCTTGTTTCGTTTGATGAACTTCGAAGTGAGTTCAACAATTTCTTTGGAGGAACGATAATTGCGTTCCATCATCAATACTTGTGCATCTGGATAAACTTTCTTAAATTCCAACAAATAATCCGGTTCCGCCCCACGCCATGTATAAATGGACTGATCATCATCCGCGACAACGCAAAGATTGCCATGATGCGCCACCAAATGTTCCACAATCTTATGTTGCACAAGCGATGTATCCTGGCTTTCATCTGTCAATAAATAGTCATAGAGATTACGAAAGCGTTCACCTAACTGCTCATCTTGTCGTAGCCCTTGCTCTGCAATCGTCAGCATATCGTCAAAATCCAGCATCAGATGCCCTGGAGTACGCGATTTGTATTGCTCATACTTACGTGCCATACGACCCGACTTGTCGACAGGTCCTTTTAAATCCTCCCATTGTTCAAGCGGAATCATGCTGTTTTTGATAGAACTAATAAATGTTGAAAGAGACGCCAGCTCATCATCCGTACAATCCTCTTTCAGCACTTCTTTATAAATTCCTCTCAATAAAAAAGCCTTATTCACTGACTGACGCCCTTTGCCCCCACCTTCAATCAAGTCAAACGTCGTACCACTAGTCGTCAAATGACTACGTGCAATCGTAAATGCCAAACTATGAATAGTCGAAAAATCAATAGGCTCACAATCAGGAAAAAATCGACTGAAACGCTCCGTCATATCACGCGCAGACGCCCGGCTAAACGTGATAGCCTTAATGCGCTTTGGATCCACATGCTTCTCCTCAATTAAATAACCAATGCGCATAATCATGGTAGTGGTTTTCCCTGAACCAGGGCATGCCAACAACAGCAACGGTCCTTCCGTTTGCAGCACCGCCTGTTTTTGTACATCATTCAACTCTATATTCAATTGTTGCTTTTTTCGCTCAAAAAAATCGGTCATCATTTTGTAACTCCTTCTACATTGCACTGCTCTTAATTTACCATACGAACGCGTATTTGTAGAGTTAGACAAGTAGTTTATCACCGACTCTGGTCCCTCTATCACCGCCATGGCAATTTCAAGCATAAAAAAACCTCCACATTGACGCTTGTGGAGGTGCTTGACTAGTTTATATTCCATTCCCCACGTAACAAAGAAAACACCAAAGCATCATGGGATTGTCCATTCTGAAACAGATAACTTCGCAACTTTCCTTCTTCCAAAAATCCTTGTTTCTTCAAAAGTCCAATAGATGCATCATTTGCTGGAAATGTGACAGCTCCCATTCGATGAAGATCTAATTCCTCAAATGCATAGTCCAAAACTGCTTGCAACGCTTCAGACGTTATGCCACTTCTCCAGAAATCAGGATGAATTTCAAAACCAACTTCAGCCTTTTTCATTCCCAAAGCCAAATTATTCAATCCGATTGTGCCAATAAATCGATTGGATTGATTATTGATAATTGCCCAGCGCATGCCTCTTTTTGTATCAAAATTGTTTTTAAAATGCTGTACAATATTTTCGGCCTGTGCCAGCTCCTGGAATGGATCCATCCCATAATACCTCACCACTTCGGGATTTGATAATACCTCAAAAATTGCAGGTGCATGCTCCACTTGTACTTCGGTCAAACGAAGTCGTGACGTCGTTAACGTTGGAAATGTCACAATGCTCTCCCCTTCACTTCTCCACTGCATCCGCCAATACTAGCGGATTGCATTGCTTCACATACATATCCTCTGCTGGAAAATATCGTTGTTCATAATGACGAATAATATCCTCGCTACTTCCAATATAACCATCCCTGTCTAGAGCGCGCGCCATTCTCGTCTCTTGCTCTGTTTCAAGATAAATGACCTTATCGAAGTACGCCCTTAACTCAGGACGTTGCAGAAAAATCCCTTCAACAATTACCGTTGTGCCAATCGGAATATCAAATGTCTGCTTGCGATAACTATCCTCTGGTTTATCGTATAACTCAATGGTGTCATGTACAGCCAATCCACTATGTAATGGCTCTAACAGTTTTTCAATCAAATAATCATAGCGCCATTGCACATAATAATAGCAATACCATTCTTCAAACTGCTTATTATACCGAACATCGCGCGTATGAATAAAATCATCCAAATGAATCACAATTGCGTCTTTCAGCTGGCGTTGTAAATTCAGCGCATATGTCGTTTTCCCAGACCCACCAAGACCATCAATACCAATTAGTAAAGAACGTTTTTCCATCATTTCGGTATCCCAATATCGCGTAGCGGATAAAACTTAAATGTCACAGCACCAACGACAGACTTCTCATCAATCACACCAAGCTCCCGACTATCTGTGCTATGCCTTCTATTATCCCCCAGGACATATAAATGACCTTCTGGCACTTCAACTATAAAATCTTGTGTTAGCTTCTGTCCTTCGAATACCTTCTCTTTATTCGCTTGAATATAATCTTCCTCATATTCCACGCCATTAATAGACAGCTTGTCATCCTTCATGACAACGACATCCCCTGGCAGTCCAATAACTCTTTTAATAAAATCTTCTTCAGAGTTAGGCGCGTGGAAAACAATCATGTCAAAACGATTGATTTTATGAATTTTTGAAATGACGATTTTATTTGCATTTTCAAACGTTGGTTCCATGGATTGTCCCGATACAATTACCGGGGTAAATAGAAATTGGCGAATGACAATGGCAATAATAACCGCTACAGCTAGCGATTGTATCCATGAAATCAGTTCACGCTTGCTTTTTTCCTTCAATTGTTTTCCTCCGTTCACTGCATATATACAATTTTTCCATACACATTATATTCTATGTCTATCCATATGACTCCTGCTAATCTGAAAATGTTTCCCAAAATAAGAAAGTTGCCTCCAATTTTCGAAGGCAACTCCTTGTTAATTTTATAATTTGAACTGACTAATTGCTGTATGCAAATTATCACTGAGCCCTGATAATGTGTCTGCAGCTTGTGCCACTTCGCGAATAGCACGTAATTGTTCGTCTGTCGATGCACTGATTTCTTCACTTGCCGCCGCTGTTTCTTCAGCTGTCGCCGCCATTGTTTCAATCGTTTGCATCACTGTTTCTTTATGTGCAACAACGCGATTCACTTCTTCATACACACTACTAATCGATTGTTCGAGTTTATTCATCAGCCCGGAAATTTCGCCAAATGTCTGTTGTGTATCTTGGACGACTTTCTCCTGCTCATGGAAGGTTTCACCTGTTTCCCTCATTTGACTCGATACTTGGCGAGAACCATTTTGTAACTCCTGAACAGTCAATTTCACTTCTTCCGTTGCACGCGTAGACTGTTCAGCAAGCTTCCGCACTTCATCCGCAACGACTGCAAAACCTTTACCATGTTCACCAGCACGCGCAGCTTCGATACTCGCATTCAGCGCCAGCAAATTTGTCTGTGCTGAAATTTCGGTAATCGTCTCCATCACAGTACCAATGGCACCTACCTTTGTTTCCAATTCGCCTACAGCATCCGCCATTGTTTGTAAATTCGACTTCCAGCCATCGAACGATGCCCCTAATTGATTGACTTGGGTATGTCCTTCTTTATTGATTTCCTCTGCCTCCGTCGCAATACCCGTCATCACCCCGGCTTTTTCATGGATTCCCATGATTTGCTCACCTAAAAGGTCGACTGTTTGTGTAACATCTTCTGTATCATGAGCAGATTTCGAAGCCCCTGACGCAATATCGTCAATAGCCCCAGCCATCTGTTCACTCACTGCATTTGTCTCCTCTGCAGATGCACTTAATCCTTCTGCCGACAGACGAACTTCCTCAACAGATTCGTTCACAACTGTAATAATTGTCCGTACTTTGGATATCATCGCATTAAAATTGTCAGCCAGCTGACCAAACTCATCCTTCGACTTTACTTCCGCATAAGCATTCAAATTACCCTCCGCAACCTCATCCATCGCAGTACGAATGATGCCAAGCGGACGCATCATTTTAGAGATTATAAACCAAAGAATTGTAATAATTAATACTTCTGCAAGAACAAAAATAATACTAATTAAATTACGTGTCTGACTGACAGAGCCAATAATTGCATCTTCTTTGAATGCTGCACCCACTGTCCAGCCAAGATGTGAAATTTCATTGAAAACGCCAATCATCTTTTCTCCATTTTCTGTATAACGTTCAATCCCCGCTGATTCCCCATCACTAAATGTCGCCGTCAAATGCGACAAATCCGCCATTTCCTCAGCCTCAGGGACAAGCAACGGGTGAACAATCGCTCCATTGCTTCTGTCGAATAAAAATGGGTACCCCTCAAATCCAAAATCACTTTGAGAAACACTATCCGTAATGTTTTCTAAACTAATATCCACACCAATTACGCCAACAAGTGAATTGTTGCGGTGCATCGCTTTAGACGCAGTAATAACATAGCCACCAGATGCCGCATCGACATACGGATCAGACCAAACGACCTTATCCGGTTGCGCACTCGCCTCTGTATACCAAACTCTTGACGTCGGGTCGAAATCAGGAATTTCAAGATGCGGAACAAACTTTGTATATTTATTAGCAAAACCAAAATAGAGTAAATCGGTTGCGGGCAATTGTTCTATATAATCCGCAAATGCTGTTTCGATAGCACGAGTGAGTACAACTTCATCCTCTTTCCCATACTGCGTCTCTATAAATTCTGTAACTGCTGGATTGGTCGTCAGTAAATATAAAGCCTTTTCGTATTGCAGCATGAAGTTTTCAATGCTGTGTCCCATCTCTTTGACGGCCACTTCACTTTGTGCCAGCAATAACCGTTCTGTTTGTTGTTGCATTTGATTATTAACAACAAAATTTATCACTGTCAGAATAACAAAAAACAATAAAAACAGGCTTACAATAATTTTGGTTTTAATAGATTTCATTGTTATACCCTCCTCTTTCTACACCATTCGACATGATTTCCCTCATTATAGTCTATAAGTCTAGTAGAAGGTAGCTAATTTTCTAACAAAAAAGTTATTTCAGTGTTTACGGCAAAATAAAAACGCCAATAGCTGGCGCTCTTTTGTACATCAAACTCTATTCGTTAGATCCAAATGCTTTGTACAATTATACAAGCTGCATATATTCTCTTCATCACTCAGCTCAACAACCGTGAGCGATGTATTATCTACCTTATCTCCAAGATCCTCATCTGGCACAAGTGCACCCATCAATCGTTTGATGAATCCTCCGTGACTAACAACGAGCACACGCTGGCCCGCATGATTTGCTTTCATATCTTCAACAAATGCCATCCCTCTTGAAATAATATCCTCGTTCGGTTCAACACCTAGCTCCATCTCTCTCCATGTTGAACCCCATTTTTCGAGCCGTTCCACTTCTGTCGTTCCTTCAATTTGGCCGCCTCCGAATTCACGCAGTCGGTTGTCTTCCAACAATTTAATAGCGGGCTTGCTCTTCGCAATAATTTCCGCCGTCTTTTTCGCACGGATTAATGGACTCGTATAAATGATATCCCATTGCTCCTCGGCAATTCTTTTCGCCACATGCTCCGCCATTTCAATTCCTTCTTCATCAAGAGGAATATCTGAACTCCCCTGTGCTCGTCCTTCTTTATTCCAAGCTGTGACACCATGTCGCACAAATCCAATTGTCGTCAAATGAAACACTCCTTAATTTAATCAATAAAAAAGCCTTGCCTCGGCGTTTCCTAGACGATATAGCCAAGTGATCTCAACACATTATTCATAAATGCCTCTGTATAGAGATAGACTTCCTCGCGTTCAGGCTCCTGAAATACATCATGATAGAGATGCTTCCATTCTTTATATTGAAACTCGGAAAGATTTTGGTGGATCAACCACTTCTTCGCCTGTAAAGAATCAGCTATTTTATCGCTCCCGGCGATATGGACAAGTATCGGCACATTATGAATCGTCCCCTCATACTGTGCCACAACTTTCATGAAGGTTTGCAAATCTTTATACCAGCTAGCTCTCGCAACGGAGTTATAGTGTCGATCCTGATGAGCCTCTACATATAGATCATAGTTACGCGTCAACAATTCAATGCTAATGTCATGATTAATCTTCATAGATGAAGTCAATTTTGACAACACCGTCGAAAACTTCGGTGGCTGATGCTTAAGCGCTAACCAAGGAGAACTGAATATAAATCCAGCACACTCAATTTTCTTTGCTTGAATCATGCGCATCACAATCGTAGCACCAAGTCCATGCCCCATGACGAATAAAGGCAAACTATCATCCAACCCAACTTCCACTAACTTCTTCACATAAGTGACATAAGCATCAAAGGACTCATCATGAATCCTTTTCCCTTCAGCCCCATGCCCAGGCAAATCGCCTGTCACAACATGAAAACCAGCACTTCTAAATTTTTGTATAAGCCATGCGTACCGACTATGATGTTCATACGCATTATGGACAATGGCTACGACAGCTTTCGGCTGCCCCTCCGCCTCCCATTTCCACATGGACATCAGCCCCTTATCTATTCAATAAATTACGCCTTGGCGTAATTACGTCCAAATTTTGAATTATGCAAGGCACAATTAACTCCTTTCAAAATTTGTGACATCCGCCGGAGGCTTTATCTTCATTCATCAGGCATTTGAAAACCTGATGAATGAAGATAAACATAATGTTTGTTAAGATAATTATACACGATAGAGAGAAAAGAGGAGAACACTATGATTTACCCATTTCATGATAAAACACCCGTAATCGATCCATCCGTTTTCATCGCAGATTATACAACAATCACAGGAGATGTCACAATTGGTCCAGAATCGACCATTTGGTTCAATACGGTCATTCGCGGTGACGTCTCACCCACAATTATCGGACGCAAGGTCAACATTCAAGATCTATGCTGCCTTCATCAAAGTCCACAATTCCCACTCATTCTAGAAGATGAAGTCACCATTGGTCACCAAGTAGCGCTACATAGCTGCACTGTCAAAAAAGGTGCATTGATCGGCATGGGTTCTATTGTTTTAGACGGAGCGGAAATCGGCGAAGGTGCATTCATCGGGGCGGGCAGCTTAGTTCCACCCGGCAAGAAAATTCCTGCAAATTCACTAGCGTTCGGTTCACCTGTCAAAGTTGTGCGCGAACTAAACGATGAAGATCGTAAAGATATGGAACGCATTGTTCGCGAGTACGCTGAAAAAGGTCAGTATTACAAAGGGTTACAGAAATGACAAAAGAGCCGTCCTATTGGATGGCTCTTACTTTTTGATGAATAATAAAACGACTAGAGCTATTAGCACAATGAATACCACGACACCTAGTAATAAAATTAACCCAAGTAAGCCAATACTCGTCATTAAATCACCTTCTTATTTTAAGCTCTCTTTCTGTGGCCAACTCATAATTCAGATATAGTCTTAGGTTTATACATGATTAGTGACATACCAATAACGATACAAATCAAACCACCTAAACTACTTGTAACACTTGAAAATTGTTCTGGATAATAGACATAGCCTAATCCTAATACAATAACAAAAATCCAACCTATACTATTTAATGTAGTCAGCTTTGTTTTTTTATAGTAAAAGACAAATGTGGAAATGAAAACGCCAAGGAAAATACCAATACTTATAATAATTTTACTATCTGTTGTAGTAAATAGTATTGAAGCAAAAACCATAGCTACCATTAAAGTCAAAACAGCACGTATGATTTTATCCACAGTAGACTGCCCCCTTATTGTCTTTCGACAAGGTTATACTTACTATACGAAATATTCTCGGAATAGTTTCATTTTATCCCTGCCTATAAAAAATCACAGCAGGTCGAATATATCGTGTATTATTCAATCTTGACAGCGAGTCTATCTATCGTATGTGAAAGGTATTCCTAGTGCCCAGCGACTTCAACGCAATTTTTGTACTTATAGGTAAGTCCTCGTACGAAAAACGTTTATAAAGATTGCGACATGTCTATCCATCGGTTTTATCAACAGTACAAACATTATTTTTCTAACAGTAATAAATGACTCTAATCATTCCGCAAGTTCCCTTAACCTGTTCACATTAATTTCCCCTGTTAATCGTTTATAAAAAAAGAAATTATCTCTTAAAGTATCTTCGCTATTTACTATAGTTTTTGAAATTAACTTATCTTTCTTATCGTAAAATTTCACTCTAAATCCAGCACCCATTCTACCAAATGCTACTCCCGAAATCTTAAAATCAACATTTTCAAAGTCCGAAATTATTTCTTTAATCTCAGCTGCATCTGTGATTTCCTTAAATCCTCCTGTATTTCCGTTCAAAATAGTGATTTTTGCTATTTCCTCTGAATCACCTATTATCCTTTTACAAATCTGCTTATCGAAAAAAGCACAGCAAGTGGAATCACCCCCACTCACTGTGCCTTTTTTCTTTACAATTACTGTCCCGCTTGTTCTTTCAAAGCAGCAGCTCTGTCTGTTTGCTCCCATGGTAATTCGATGTCTGTACGGCCGAAGTGACCGTAAGCAGCTGTTTGTTTATAAATTGGACGACGTAGGTCAAGCATTTTGATGATGCCGGCTGGACGAAGATCGAATAATCCACGTACAAGCTCCACCAATTTGCTTTCTGCTACTGTGCCTGTTCCAAATGTATCAATCGAAATCGATACAGGTTGCGCTACACCAATTGCATAGGCAAGTTGGACTTCACAACGATCTGCAAGTCCCGCGGCCACGATGTTTTTCGCCACATAACGAGCCGCATAAGAAGCGGAACGGTCCACTTTTGTTGCATCTTTCCCAGAGAATGCACCGCCACCATGACGTGCATAGCCACCGTATGTGTCCACGATGATTTTACGACCTGTTAGACCCGCATCTCCTTGTGGTCCACCAATAACAAAACGTCCCGTTGGGTTAATGAAGTATTTCGTATTGTCGTCAATCAATTCAACTGGTACTACAGCGTCAATGACAACTTCTTTTATGTCATGCTGAATTTGCTCAAGCGTCACTTCCGGATGATGTTGTGTTGAAATGACGATTGTATCGATTCGAACTGGATTATTCTGTTCATCATACTCAACTGTCACTTGCGTTTTCCCGTCAGGGCGTAAGTAATCTAGCGTCTCTTCTTTACGTACTTGTGCAAGACGACGTGAAAGTTTGTGCGCAAGGCTAATTGGAAGTGGCATCAATTCTGGTGTTTCATTGCAAGCATAACCGAACATCAAACCTTGGTCACCTGCACCGATTGCTTCAAGTTCATCTTCCGTCATAGAACCTTCGCGTGCTTCTAGTGCTTGGTCAACGCCCGCAGCAATGTCAGCTGATTGTTCGTCGATTGCAGTCAAAACTGCTGATGTTTCCCAATCAAAACCATATTTCGCACGTGTATAGCCAATTTCTTTTACTGTTTCACGAACAACTTTTGGAATATCTACGTAAGTCGTCGTCGTAATTTCTCCTGCCACTAGGACAAGCCCAGTCGTAATCGTTGTTTCACATGCGACACGCGCATTTGGATCTTCTAGTAAAATCGCATCTAAAATAGCATCCGAAATTTGGTCACACATTTTGTCCGGATGTCCTTCTGTTACTGATTCTGATGTAAATAGTCGACGATTTGTCATGTTAGTTCCTCCTATATCCTACGAGATTGATACGGTACTCATATGTCCCATGTAGAGTCCCATTCCTATAGGGAAAGGAACTGCAAGCCATTGCGAGCTCTATACACGAGGATAAAGGGCGATATCATATAATCAATTACGCCTCGGCGTAATTGCGTCCAAATTTTGAATTGCGCTCGCGCAATTAACTCCCTTCAAAATTTGTGACATCCGCCGGAGGCTTTATCTTTGTTTAACAAGTATTGTATGCCTGCTGAACAAAGATAAAAGCCCTTCACTCACGTATTAACTACATGAGTGAAGGGCATGATTTCTAAAGCACCTTTCACTCTTATCATCCAAAATATTTATCTGTACCCAGATAAATACCTTGCTACAGGTTTGGCACCTTCGCGTAGACAACATGGTCTTTGCAGGTTGCCGGGTTTCATAGGGCCTGACCCCTCCACCAGCTCGGGATAAGAGTATCCGTTCAACTATCCATACTACGTAAATTATCGATTTTTGTCAATTAATTTTGATGTTTTGCATATAAATACGTTGCAAACGTATTTGCGCCCAGATTTTTCTCGAGCTTGCTCGAGAAATTCCTTTAAAAAATCTGTGGCATCCGCCGGAGGCATTAACTTGATTCAGCAGGGGTTCTTCTGCTGAATCAAGTTAATTAGTTGCAGTTTGAATTAGTATAGACTATTATTCTTAATGTGTTATACTAATTAAAAATAAGATGTCACCCACTGCATGGGTCTATATCAAAAGGATGGTAGATGACTATGATATCAGCGAAAATGAGCGACAAGCTTAAAGATCTTCTTTCAGGTAAAAATGTAAAAATTCAGCTTTCTGTTCCACAGCTTGTTGAAAAGGCAACAGCACGTGGAGAAGCGCAATTAACTGCCGATGGCGCGATCACGGCACAAACTGGCAAGTATACGGGTCGCTCCCCTAAAGATAAATACATCGTTGAAGAAGCATCTACAAAAGACAAAATTGATTGGGGCAACGTAAACCGCCCGATTTCTTCTGAAATTTTTGATTCACTATATAATAAAGTCATTAACCACTTAAAAGTCAATGATGAGCTATTCGTTTTCAAAGGATTTGCAGGTGCTGACCCGGCCTCACGCCTAGCTATTCAAGTCGTCAATGAGTTTGCATGGCATAATCTGTTCGTTCATAACCTATTCATTCGTCCAACAAAAGAGGAATTGAACAATCATGAGGCGCAATTCACGATTCTTTCTGCTCCTACCTTTAAAGCAGACCCTGCAGTTGATGGGACGAATTCAGAGACATTCATCATTGTTTCAATGGAAAAACGAATCGTCTTAATTGGTGGAACTGAATACGCTGGTGAAATGAAAAAATCAATCTTTTCTATTATGAACCACCTGCTTCCAGAAAACGATATACTCCCTATGCACTGTTCAGCTAACGTTGGTCAAGATGGAGATGTCGCCTTGTTCTTTGGGCTGTCTGGCACAGGGAAAACAACGCTTTCCGCATCTGCAGACCGCAAACTAATCGGTGATGATGAGCATGGCTGGTCTGACAATGGTGTATTCAATATGGAAGGCGGATGTTATGCAAAATGCATTAATTTATCACAAGAAAAAGAACCTGAAATCTTTGGCGCCATTCGTTTCGGTTCCGTTTTAGAAAACGTTGTTGTCGATCCAGACACACGTATTCCTGATTATAATGATGGTTCATTAACTGAAAACACACGGGCGGCATACCCAATTCAAGCAATCGATAACATCGTCGATCCTTCTGTTGCAGGTCATCCGAAAACAATTGTTTTCTTAACTGCAGACGCATTTGGCGTGTTGCCTCCGATTTCGAAATTGACAAAAGAACAGGCCATGTACCACTTCCTAAGCGGTTTCACATCGAAGCTTGCGGGAACGGAGCGTGGCATTACGTCACCTGAAGCTACCTTCTCGACATGCTTCGGCTCGCCCTTCTTACCGCTCCCTGCAACGGTTTACGCAGAAATGCTTGGTAAGAAAATCGACGAGCATGGTGCACAAGTATTCCTTGTCAACACAGGCTGGACTGGTGGCGTATACGGCGTCGGAAAACGTATGGATCTGAAACACACACGCGCAATGGTATGTGCTGCACTTGCAGGGCAATTGAACGATGTTGACACAACGACAAACGATATATTCGGTCTTGAAATGCCAAACGCTATCGAAGGGGTTCCAGCAGAGGTCTTGAACCCACGTAATGCATGGACTGACGGCACTGCTTATGATGTAAAAGCAAATGAATTGGCGGATTTATTCCGTAAAAACTTTAAGAAATTCGGTACAGTTTCTGAAGACATTTCTCTTAAGGGCGGACCTATTGCTTAATAGTTTAAACAGGGTAACACATACTACATGTGCTACCCTGTTTTTATTTTTAGTCATATACATGTATAGTGAAATCTCCTTCAAAAAAGGACTTTACCTCATCAATTTCCGCTTTCTGTTGTAAATAAAAAACTACTTCACCACCATAGTGTCCTACTATTAACACTAATTCCCCAAATGAATCATAAAGGAAAATCGAAAACCATTTTAGTCCACCATGCTTGTCAAACGACTCTGTAGACATCCAGTCAATTATTTCTTCAGTAAGTTCTGCTTGAAATGCAATTGTCTTTGTTCCTTGAACTTGTCCAACTTCCTTCATTCGCGTACCTAACTGCACTCGAGCTTCGCTTTCTACTGCCCAACAATGAATATCCATCGTTGAAGCTTGCCTTGAGAACTTTGCCCACAGTGGCTGCCAAAATGAAATATCTTGTGGGAAACCTGACTTCTCCTTCGTACTAATCGTTTGCGGCCCAATATAAACATGCTTTTTCATGTCCCCTGCCTCCTCATCCATAAACATAAATCACGAACTAGCTGTGCATTCATCGCAGGTGGGATAAAATGCGTATACTCCGAAAAGTACCAGGTTTCGTAGGCTTTGTCATGTTGTCGAAGGGCATCTTCAAGCAATATAGCCTGTTGAAAGGATACATTGGTATCGAGCATCCCATGAATGATAAGGGTGGGTGCTTCAATGTCATGAACACGGAGCAATGCAGTGCGCTCTCGGTATTCATCCGGCATATTGTTTGGTGTTCCACCAATCACTCGCTTCATCATACGCCGCATGTCTTTGCGTTCCTTATATGTAAAAACGACATCAGACACGCCCGCCCACGTAACGATAGATGCAATGTCTTCGCGTAAAATAGCGGTCCACAAAGCCATGATACCACCGCGTGAAAAGGCAAATAAGTGAACTTTTTCCCGGTTCATCTTTTGGTGTTGCTTTAGTACATCGACCGCATTCACCGCGTCGTGTCGATCAGCACCTGCAAACTCGTCGCGTCCCTCGCCACCACGATTACCGCGATAATAAGGTGCAAAGACCACAAAGCCCTGCGACGCGAACTGGGCAATACGCGCTGGACGAACCATGCCCACATGTTGCATGCCGCCCCTCAAATAGAGAATACCTTCATAATTCCCGTCGGCAATTGGCTCCGCCATCAGCCCCTTCACTCGCAAGCCATCCGACCAATACGTAATTTCCTCAAGCAGTACATGAGGGTTTGGCGAAGGATAAGGACGCCGATGAACAATAATACCATCACGATTCATGCTCTTCTACTCGCTCTCTTATGATGTCCATTCCCGTACCCTTCATATGAAAACTCAATTCCTCACATCGATCCAATTCATCACTGGACAGCCATATCGCACCTTCCGTTTCATGAAGTGTCGGTTGTTCATCAATATATGTAACTTTTCCCGTAAATACAGCCTTGCAAAATGTACTATCACTATGCACAACATATTCGGCTACCTTGATAAGATCCGTAATCGTCACACCCGTTTCTTCTATCGTTTCACGAATGGCAGCCTCCTCGATAGACTCTCCGTCTTCCGCCTTGCCGCCCGGAAATTCAATACCCCGAATCGAATGTCGTGTTAATAACCATTTTTCACTATATTTTAGTACAACAAGTACATGTCGAGCCTCCATGCCGAGGTGATTGTCCCCGAATGTCAGCTCCACACGTCCACCGTTCACATCATTATATGTCAACATTGCCATCACGTCCTTTCGTTATAGTTTAACGAAAATACGGTAGCTTCTCAATAAATCGTTTCGACTTGTCATCCGTAAACTCATGAATCAGCGCATACACCTTCATCGTCCGCAAATCAATATCGCGGTTATCTTGATCATAGTGGTACGGGATATAAGGTAAATGCGCCCTAAGAAAGTTACGAATTTCTAACCGGTCCATCTGATGGAACAATCGATGGAATACCGGAACATATTCTTCAGTGACATGGACTTCATATTCCCACGGTGAATCATCCGGATGATGGTACACTTGCTGATGAACGATTGATACGTACATTTTATATTTCTCCATGCAAATCCATCCTTTTTATTTTTAAGATGGCCTCCTCACACAAAAACATGCATCTCCAATAAATGGAGATGCATGTTTTTTAGAGATTTACGCTGTAACGTCAATTACAGTGCCTTTAGTTGGATGAGCCGCTGCAGGTTGATCAGGTAAAACCTCCAGCATTTCCGTCACCGCGCTCGTCTCCATTGATAGTGCTTTGTTCAAAACACTCATTTGTACAAGCGATTGCAAACTTCTAAGTTGGCTCGCCATAATTGAATTCATTTCCATTTGCCATCACTCCCTTCACAAACTTAATATCGGCAAATTAGGCATATTTTTAAGGGTAGTCGATTATTTATTACCCTCACCAAGGAATGCATTCAGCATCCATTGATGTTTCTCGATACTTTGGTATGTTGCATTCAATATATCCTCTGTCATGTCGTCGCCATCTTGTCCGGCAAATTCCATACCTTTTTTCAGTGATTTCATAATCTCCCCGAAATCATTCGCAATATTTTTTACCATATCATCTGCGGTCTCTTTCCCTGTTGCTTCTTTCACGACAGACTGCTCCAAATGTTCTTTCAGCGTAGCGACAGGATCGCCGCCCAATGTCAAAATCCGCTCAGCGATTTCGTCCATATGCAGCGTCGCCTCGTTATATAACTCCTCAAATTTTGTATGCAGCGTGAAAAACTGATTGCCTTTGACGTACCAATGATAATTATGCAATTTGGCATACATCACCGACCATGAAGATACTTGGATATTCAATTCCTGAATAAGTTCTTTCGACATAACAAAACCTCTCCTTATAATTCATCTCTCTGTTAATTTACCTCTTAAGCCAGTAGAATAAACATAACAGCATGAATAGGGAGTTATGAACTTGAAAACAATTTTAATGGGCATCATCAAATTTTATCAAAAAGCTATTTCACCGTTAACACCACCATCATGCCGCTTCTATCCTACCTGCTCACATTACGGGATTGAAGCCATCGACAAACATGGGGCGCTGAAGGGTTCGTGGCTAGCGGTTCGTCGCATTTCAAAATGTCATCCTTTTCATGCAGGTGGATTTGACCCTGTTCCGGAGAAAGAATCGGTGGAAAAGTAGAGCGCGGTTCGGCATCATTGCCGGCCGTTTTTCTTTGCCCAAAAATCAATCGCGCCTCGGCGTGATTGCGTCCAGATTTTGAATTGCGCTTGCGCAATTAACTCCTTTCAAAATCTGTGACATCCGCCGGAGGCTCTATTTTCATTCAGCAGGCGTTTGGACACCCACTGAACAGGGAAACAAAATCGCATTCACCTCGCCACCTATAGTGGTGGAGTCTTCTGCTGAATGAAAATAAAGTTCTCTTTCCAGTTGCCAAATGAACAACTCTCTTGTATGATAATAAAGCGAGTTACCTAAATCGTAATGATTACTATTAACTGAATGAAGGAGATTTTCTTATGAACAAAAAAATGATTGTCGTCATTTCATTACTGACAATACTGCTACTTGCTGCTTGTGGCAATAAAGGTGCGGATACAGAACAACTGACAAACGACAGCGAAAAACTTGCTGTTTATACAACTGTCTACCCCTTGCAATACTTTACAGAACGAATCGGCGGCGAGCACGTTGATGTCAAATCCATCTACCCACCTGGAGCTGATGAACATACCTTTGATCCTACCCAAAAAGATATGATCGCACTCGCGGATTCCGATTTATTCTTCTATATCGGCTTCGGTTTAGAGGGTTTTGTAGAAAATGCAGAAAAGACATTAAAAAATGAACATGTCAAAATGATTGCGACCGCAGAGGGTATTTCTGAAGGAATGCTTGAAGAAGGTCATGATGAAGAGGGACATGATTCTGAAGAGGAGGTCCATGATGAAGAAGGACATGACCCTGAAGAGGAAAGTCATGATGAAGAGGGACACAATCACGGCCAACTTGATCCCCATGTTTGGATTTCTCCAAAACTGAGTGTCGAACTCGCGGCTTCCATCAAAAACTCTTTAGTTGAAGAAGCACCTGAAATGGCATCTGAGTTCGAGAAAAACTTCGAGCAGTTGCAAAGTGATTTAGTCAATCTCGATGGCAAATTCAAAGAAATGGCAACCAATGCACCCTCTAAAACATTCTTTGTCTCCCATGCGGCATTCGGTTACATTGCTGAGCCCTACGGCCTTGAGCAAGTCGCCATTGCAGGCTTGAACTCACAAAGTGAGCCTTCGCAAAAACAATTGGCAACGCTTGTTGGACTGGCCAAAGAACAAAATGTACGCTATATCTTATTTGAACAAAATGTTTCATCCAAACCAACAGAGGTTATACGCAAGGAAATTGGAGCCGAAGCACTTACACTGCATAATCTTGGCGTGTTGACAGACGATGATGTGAAGCATAACGAAGACTATTTCTCCTTGATGGAACGGAATATTGAAACGTTGAGGCAAGCATTGAGCGGCGAATAATACAATAAAAACTGTGCTACATATTGGGATGACTTCCGGTATGCAGCACAGTCTTTTAATTTGGATTAACTTAGCTATTGCCATGACAGTTCGGGTAGTTGTACTTACAGTTTGACGATCTACCATTACAGTTTTGGCAGTTGTCCTTACAGTTTCACAATTTGCCATGACAGTTTAGAGTTTTGCCAAGACAATTCTAACAGTTTCTCTTACTGCTCAAAAATACTCATATTCAGTCCAACCATTCCTTCAATTCCCGCCGTAACAACTTATTCGATGCATTACGCGGTAGTTTTTCGACAAAGCGAAACGCTTTCGGTACTTTATAATGTGCTAATCGCTCCTCACAAAACAATAGCAATTCTTCCACCGTGACATCTTCCGTTGCTACAACAAATGCTACTGGCACACTTCCCCACTCAGAATGCTCTTGTCCACATACGCCCACTTCACTAACATTTGGATGTGCCACGAGGACATTTTCAATTTCCGCAGGATAGATATTCTCACCGCCTGAAATAATTAAATCAGACCGTCGATCGACAATATACAAATAGCCTTCTTCATCAAAATAACCAATATCCCCCGTAGGTAGCCAGCCATCTTCCAGCGGATTGGTATCTGCAAACCGACCGATATATCCTGGCGTCACATGTGGGCCACGTACCAGTACCTCCCCTTTATCCCGAGCATTTGCCGCACCCTTTATCTTGATTTGATTAAAAAACAACGGTTTACCTGCGGAACCCATCTTACGTATCGCATCGCCTGCCGCCAGCGTCGCCGTCTGTGAACTCGTTTCCGTCATGCCATATGTTTGAGAAATGGGAATGTTGCGCTGAGCCGCTCGTTCTAAATAATTTACTGGCAACGATCCGCCCCCTGCAAGTATTGTTTGGAAGGAAGGATGAGCCATTGCATTGTCCTTTTCAAATTCCTGAAGGACTCTGCCCAACATGAGTGACACAGCAGACATCCTCGTCACTGAACCATCCCGAATTTCTTGCGCCGCTCGACAGGCATCAAATTTCTCGTACAATCTGACTTCCATTCCGTAAAGAACTGATCGAACTAGAATTGAAAACCCACTAATATGGAATAACGGCATCGCGCAAAGCCACACATCATTGTCGTGTAGACCAAGATTAAGAACGGAGGACAGCGCACTGGAAACATGGTTCCCCGCAGTTTGACGGACACCTTTCGGGAAGCCTGTCGTGCCAGATGTATACATAATCGTAATCGTTCGGTCTGCTGTCCAGAGTTCTTGAACGTCAAACCGCTGTTCTGCACTCCGTTCTATTGTCGAATACGGAAGTTGAGGGACAGCCAAGTCAGTGACTGCTTCACTCATTTCATCTGCAACAATTACTACGCTAGCACCTGAATCCTCCAGTTGCCACTCCATTTCTTTAGTTTTCAGTCGGCTATTTAACATGACTATTTCAAGTCCAACTAGCATACAAGCGTGGATGATGAATACCATGTCTGCATTGGATCGACCAAGTAATGCAATGCGCTGCCCTTCCGTTAAACCGTTGGCTGTCAGTTTCCGTGCAAGTTGCATTGATCTCTCTTGTAATTCGATAAATGTCCAGGTTTCGTCCTCAAAGGATAACGCTGTTTTGTCCGGCGTCAAATACGCTCGCTGCATAAGCCAATTTGGAATCATTTTTCATCCTCCGTTCAGTCAGAAAAAAAGCCGCCCGATGAATTAGGCGGCTTTTTATTGTGTCGTTTATTAAGGAAAACGTGGGAATTGACCGAAGTCCGGTTGACGTTTTTCTTTAAACGCGTCGCGGCCTTCTTTCGCTTCATCCGTTGTGTAATACAATAGTGTAGCGTCACCCGCCATTTGTTGCAAGCCTGCAAGACCATCCGTATCTGCATTCATTGCTGCTTTAACAAAACGAAGTGCAGTCGGACTCATTGTAAGCATTTCCTCACACCATTGAACGGTTTCGTCTTCCAGTTGCGCATATGGTACAACCGTGTTGACAAGTCCCATATCAAGCGCTTCCTGTGCGTCGTATTGACGGCATAAGAACCAAATTTCACGTGCTTTCTTATGACCGATAATACGTGCCAAGTAGCCTGAACCGTAACCGGCATCGAAAGAACCTACTTTTGGTCCAGTTTGTCCAAATCGCGCATTATCTGCCGCAATCGTCAAGTCACAAACGACGTGTAGAACGTGTCCGCCACCAATTGCATAACCAGCAACCATTGCCACAACTGGCTTCGGAATCACACGGATTAAACGTTGTAGGTCAAGTACGTTCAAACGTGGAATTTCGTCATCGCCCACATAGCCACCGTGACCACGTACAGATTGATCGCCACCTGAACAGAATGCTTTCTCGCCTTCACCTGTTAAAACAATCACACCAATGCTCGCGTCATCACGTGCGCGCGAAAATGCATCGATTAGTTCCATTACGGTTTTTGGACGGAATGCGTTGCGCACTTCCGGACGGTTAATTGTTATTTTTGCGATACCACTATACTTTTCGTATTTGATATCTTCGTATGTACGAAGTGTTTCCCATTGACGTGTCATATAGACCCTCCTCGATTTTAAAGCTATCCATTTCGCCTCGTCGAAATTTGTGACATCCGTCGGAGGCTTTTAGGTTGAATCGGTGGAACCGCTTTGCTGATTCAAATTAAAATATGCTTCTCTACCATTGTAGCAAATACAGCGGGATTTTCCACATGTATTGCATGTCCAACATTTGCAACTGTTTCATTGCGTGCATTCGGGAATTTGCAAATCATTTCCCGGGCAATATTTACGAACTTTGTGTCGAGTTCTCCCGTTATGAGCATAATGGCGAAATTGAGCGTATGGAGTTGCTGCCAATACGACGGTTGACTGCCTGTTCCAATCCCTCTTAAACTGTTTGCAAGACCCATTTCACGCTGGTTAAGTCGCTCTTCTCTAATTGACCACTTCTTTTCCTCTGACAACACTCGTTGTGAATCAAACAACGCAATACTCTCCCAAAAATCCACAAATGCCGGTAAGCCGTCCTCTAAGATTCTATCTGCCAAACGATTATCTGCCACCTCACGCTCTGTCCGCTCTTCAACTGTTTTGAGCCCTGGTGAAGAACTTTCAAGGATAAGTGATGATACTCGTCTTGGATATTGAACCGCATATGCAAGTGCAACGCGACCTCCCATGGAGTAGCCAACCAACGTGAATAGATTGAGCGACAGTATGTCAAAAAGCGCTTCAAGATCTTCTACTTGCTGTTCCATCGCATAACGAGCAATCTCTTTTGGTGCCGCCGTTTTCCCATGACCTGTTAAATCAATCGCGACTGTACGAAATTTCCCTTTAAACAGCTCGGTGACTTCCTGCCAGGTGGTCGTACTCCCCGTAAAGCCATGCAATAGGACAATCGTCGGCAAGCTGTCTTCGCCTTGCATGACGACATGGATGTCTATTCCCCGAACGTTCACGACTCTATCAGACATCACGTTCAAGCCTCTCTGTAATTTGTGCCCACAGATTACGATGCGCTTGCACATTCACTTGGCGATCCGCAAACACTTCGATAATGCGTACAGACTTGTCTTTGACACGCAAAAGCTCTGCTTCAAACTCTTCGACAGACTTGACAGCGGCATATTGTGCATCATACATCGCTGCAATATGGTTGAATGTTAAACCAGTCGGCGTACCAAATAATTCTTCAAAGTGATTCGTAACCCCAGCTTGTGAAAGATAAGAGAAAATTCCACCGCCATCGTTATTCATAATGACAATCGTCAAGTCCGTGTCATGAAAACGACTGACAATCAAACCATTGACATCATGCAAAAACGACAAATCACCTATATATAACCATGTCGGTCGCTTGCGTGCGGTCTGAATTCCAAACGCTGTTGACACTACTCCATCAATACCATTCGTTCCCCGGTTAGCGAAAATAGTAACATCTTTCGTTGTTGCTCTGAAAAATGTATCCATATCGCGAATCGGCATACTGCTACCGCTGACCAAATCGCTCCCCGTTGGCAAATGCTCAATTAGCATTTTTGCAAAGATCCCTTCATCACCAGTGACTCCCTTATAACGACTCGTCACATCAGATGCTAGTTCATTCGCTGTAGCCCATAACTCCGAATAAGCTGTCTTTCGTTTACTCACAATAATTTGGAAAACCGCTTCCGGTGTTGTTTGAACATGATGTGTAACAATACCGAGTGAATCCCGGAATTCTGGTGATTCATCCACAGCAATAACGATCGAAGGTCTTACTTTTTTTAAATAGAGCGCTAGCGGCTTGGACACCGACTGTGCGCCAAATCGAATAACGGTATCTGGAGTAACTTTATCGCTAAAAACAGTACTTTTCAATAGAGCATCATAATGATCGATACATAGTGCTACACACTGCTCGGGTATCTCTGAACGTAGATTGGATAACGGATCGCACAACACAGGCCATTGTAACGCACTGGCAAATTGCCAAAACGCTTGTTTATCCACACCAATTGGTAGTTCACCTGCGACAATAAGCCCCCTGTCCGATTTCGCAAGCATGTCCATTATGAGTTGCACTGTAGCTGGATCTAAAGCAGTGCTCCCAGTGATACGCTGACTAAACGTCGAGATCGGCGTTGCTCGATCGAAATCGATCAACAGTGGTTCCCGGAATGGTACATTCAAGTGAACCGGTCCAGAAGGCGCTACTGTCGCAACTGACAAAGCCCTGCTAATATGCCGATCAATAAAATCATGAATGTCCGAATTATCTTCTGGCAAAGGCATATCCACACTGTACTTTACATGCTCACCGTACATGCGAATCTGATCTATCGCCTGCGGTGCTCCCACTTCTCTTAATTCATGCGGACGGTCCGCTGTTATAACGACGAGTGGAACGCGCGCATAATAAGCTTCTGTAATGGCTGGATGATAGTTTGATGCAGCCGTACCTGATGTACAAAGTAATACGACCGGTTGTCCAGATGCCTTCGCCAAGCCAAGTGCAAAATAGGCTGCCGAACGTTCGTCAACTTGCATATAAACATCTAGATTGTCTGTCGAAGCAAGTGCATAGGCAAGTGGCGTTGAACGGGAACCCGGACTAACGACCGCTGCTTTCACACCTGCATTCATCAGCGCACCTGTCATTCGCCGTACATAATCCGTCAGTACACTACGGTTATCCATTCAATTTTCCTCCAAGCGCCCGCATAACCGGTCTAAATTTAACCCATGTTTCATCATATTCTTTATCCGGCTCAGAATCGGCAACAATTCCACCACCAGCGTATAAATACGCACGATTACCGTCCAGTAAAGCGGAACGGATTGCCACTGCGAATTCACCGTTGCCTGCCGTATCCGTCCAGCCAATCGGCGCAGCATAATATCCCCGATCCATATTTTCCACAGATCGAATGATGTCCATCGATATGTTTGTCGGAACTCCACCAAGCGCAGGTGTCGGATGAAGGGCTTGAACCAAACTAAAAATGTCAGTTCCTTGCTCCACTGTCCCCTCAATCGGGGTAAATAAATGCTGGATATCACGAATTTTCATAAGTTTTGGTGCTTTAGGCATCGCAATATTTGTACAAAAAGCCTGAAATACTTGCGAAATCATATTGACAACATATTGATGCTCTTCCCGATTTTTATGATCCTCGAGCAATTCTTCACCAAATTCCCGGTCCTCCGCTGCAGACTTGCCACGTTTAATAGATCCCGCAACACAGGCCGAGTACGCCCGTCCATTCGATATTTCAATCAAACGCTCTGGTGTAGCACCGAAAAACAGTTGCCCCTCTTTTTGTAGACCGAAATGATAACTTTCCTGCTGTTCATTTGAAATATGGTGTAATGCAGTGACAGCTGGTACTTCTTCAGCAAAATTAAGCTGTACCGAGCGTGCGATAACAACTTTTTCAGCAATTCCTTTTTTGATTTTATCCGTCACATCTGCAACAGCCTGCATGTAGTTATCTTTCGCAATTTCCTCAATAGATGCAACTTCCGGCTTTGCTAACAGATTAAAATCCTCCACTTGCGCAATATGAATTAAGCGATCCCGTTCATCTCGCAATCGATCGAACTCCTCTGCCGCCTCACTGCTTTCCGTCACTAGATTGATGGAAATCGTCGTCTTCCCGTTTTTAATGGTCAATTGGAAAGAAGGGACTACGAAATAAGCAGACGGAAATGCTTCCCACTCCGTCTCCTTAATACTTTTTGGATCATAGGAGAAACCTCCAAACAACACAGGATCCATATCCTTTTCTTCTTTAATAAGCGCAGCCCGCAAACGATTCCAGGCCATCGAAATATGTTGAAAGCGTTCCTCGGCACTATCACTCGTTAGTACAGTCGCATGGCCTATTCCGACGAGCGTCATCGTTTTATCTCCATTTTGCCAATAAAAACGTTTCTCTATATAGCAGGAATCCCCCGCTTCAAAAAATGCAAGTGGTGAAATTCGCCCCGCATCAATGGTTTCCGTAAAAAATCGTACTGCATGATTGTCAATTTTCACTTGGCTTTTGCGCGTAGCAGTCAACTTCCGGTTCATCATTTTCCCTCCGTACATTCATTCAACTCGTTATATACTAATACCTTTATTCTATCATACCGAATTTTCGACATTACAGCACATAATAAGCAGGCAGCATGTCCACTTTGTCGAATTTAGAGTACAATGGTTATAGTACAAAATGATAGGGAGAGAAAAATTTTGCAACAGACAATTAAAGCAGATACAGGATGGCGTATTTGGTGGCAACTGACACGTCCACATACCCTAACAGCAGCGTTCGCTCCTGTATTTCTTGGTACCATGATTGCGTTACCTGGCGACAACATCCATTTTCCTTTATTCTTCGCTATGTTAATTGCCAGTATTTTCATCCAAATGGCAACAAATATGTTCAACGAATACTATGATTTCAAACGTGGTCTTGATACAGAGCATTCCATCGGTATCGGGGGCACAATCGTCCGCAATGGTATCAAACCAAAAACTGTATTAAATCTCGCCTTCCTACTATATGGAATTTCCGTTCTCATTGGTATCTATATTTGTATGGAGACATCATGGCTACTCGCAGTTGTTGGTGTTTTGTCCATGATGATTGGTTATTTTTATACCGGTGGGCCCTATCCAATTGCCTATACACCTTTTGGAGAGCTGGTATCGGGTATTGTGATGGGCATGTTGCTCATCCTCATTGCTTTTTATATCCAAACGGGAACCGTCACAGCTGAAGCAGTGCTACTTTCAATTCCAAGTATGCTACTTGTCGGCGGTATCATGATGGCGAACAACATTCGTGATATTGTAGGGGATACTGAAGGTGGTAGGAAAACACTCGCTATCCTTGTTGGCCGACCCAACGCCATCACAATCTTAATGTTCTTTTTCATCATATCTTATGGCTGGATTATTGCACTCATTCTCTTCGGTCATCTTACACCGTGGGCACTTCTTATACTCCTAAGCATACGAAAGCCTGCAACAGCAATAAGCGTCTTTCGAAAATATACGCAACCACTTGAAGTCATGCCTGCCATGAAAAATACGGCTGTGACAAACACACTATTTGCTCTATTGCTCGGCATCAGCATACTTATCGGATATATTTTATAACTCAAAAGCCTGAAACATCAATTCTATTTGGTGTTTCAGGCTTTTTATTAATCAATTCAATAAATTTTGCACATACTGTAGGTATTACCAAAAAGGACGTGACAAAACGTGCTGAATGAAAAACAGCTAGCAACGCTAAAAAAAGAGTTACTGGAAATGAAGGAGCATTTGGCCGAAACAGCTGAAGAAACCGATAGTAAAGAAAGTGCACAAGATGCTGTTGGAGAACTGTCGACATACGATAACCATCCTGGAGATATGGGCACAGAACTGTTTGAACGCGAAAAAGACATGGCTTTAAACGTACACGCGAACTCTGAGTTAGAAAAAGTGGAAGACGCCTTAGAAGCGATGGAAGTAGGCTCATATGGGGAGTGTGAAGTATGTAAAAAAGATATTCCATTTGAACGGCTTGAGGCTGTCCCTTACACAACTCATTGCATCGATCATGCTACTGATCGAGAAGTACCCAATGATCCACCTGTTGAAGCAGATATCCTGATTATGGCCAATTCGAATTCGTTTGCCAATAGAAGGCACGGTGCAGCTCGCGATGGCGAAGACAGCTTCCAAGAAATCGCAAAGTTTGGTACCTCGGAAACCCCTTCTGACTTCACGGGCGACCATGATAGCTATAACACATTATACGACAATGATATCGAAGACGGAGCAGCGGAAGTGATTGAGGAGTTCACAGGCACAGACATAAGCGGACAATCACGCGGTTTCGTTAGATCTGATGCATCCGAACAATACGAGGCCGAACTGGATAATGAAGGAATCGAGTCTTCCATTGGCGACATACCTTATCTTGAAAGTGACGGTTATACCGAAGATAATAGATAGTAACGTAAGACCACAAGTCATTCTAGACTTGTGGTCTTACTTATATAGGGTCAGTGCTTTTCTTCAACTACACTTCAGCTACTGCTGATAAATCGCCTACACTCAGTTCACTTATCTAATTCAATATTTTTATCTTTATAGTATTCTCAAAAAATATTTAAAAAGCGGCTTTACTAGTTCATAATGAACTAGTAAAGCCGCTTTTTCTTATGACCCCTACGGGATTCGAACCCGTGTTACCGCCGTGAAAGGGCGGTGTCTTAACCGCTTGACCAAGGGGCCAAATATATGGCGGAGAAGGAGGGATTCGAACCCTCGCACCGCTTACGCGATCTATACCCTTAGCAGGGGCACCTCTTGAGCCACTTGAGTACTTCCCCATATAAATGGCTCCGCAGGTAGGACTCGAACCTACGACCGATCGGTTAACAGCCGATTGCTCTACCAC
>NZ_JADHDX010000029.1 GCF_016820585.1 Arthrobacter beigongshangensis | reverse complement strand
TATATCCGTCAGAAATGGGACAGGCAATACCGTCAGCAAATGGACGTTATGAAACAGCATTAACAAAATACGATTCTGAGATATAGCTAATAGGGTAAGAGTGTTTGGTATATAATTGCCGGCATTAACTCGGCAGTTATTTTTATGTTTTGTGTTCATTATAAGTACACCCTGTCCAAACAAGCAATAATATAGTATTATAGGTATGTATGTTCAAACAGACTTGTTCATTATATAGAGGTGATACAATTGATTTTTGGATATGCAAGGGTTAGCTCCAAAAACCAAAATCTATCAAGGCAATTACAAGAGTTAAAAGAGTATGGTTGTGATCGAATATATCAGGAGAAGCAATCTGGAAAAGATTTTGAACGACCAGTATACAGAGAAATGCGTTCGAAAATGCGATTTGGTGATGTATTGATCGTACATGATTTAAGCAGGTTTGGTAGAAATAAGCAGGAAATAATGGACGAATGGGAAGCTCTTATTGAAGAAGAAATTGATATTGTTGTACTAAATATGCCGATCTTGGACACACGAAAATATAAAGAATTAGAGGGTGTAGGACAGTTAGTGTCTGATCTGGTGCTTACTCTATTGTCGTGGATGGTAGAGGAGGAAAGAACACGTATCAGAATCGCTCAAAGAGAAGGAATTGAAATCGCAAAGAAACACGGGAAATTTCGAGGTGGTAAAAAGAGGTACCATAAGGATGCAGAAGGTAAGGATAGAGTTATTTTTAATGAAGTGGTTAGATGTTTAAGTGAGAATGTAAGTGTAATGGACATTCATCGTCAAACAGGTTTATCAAGAAACACTATTTACTCTATCAAACGGGAATTTGAAATTACTGAAACCAATCATAAAGCGGAGGAATAATAATGATTAAAGAAACGCTTGATAATAACGAACATGGAAAATTGAATCAAAGGAAAATTGCAATTTTAAAAGAGAACTTCCCCAATTGTTTCTCCGGGGATGCTCTTGATATTGAGAAGTTTAAAAAGGAGATTAATCAAGATATAGATTTTTCTTCTGAAGGCTATGAAATGAACTTTCTAGGGAAAAATTATGCTAAGTACATTGCTGATTCTATTGATACAGAAACAGTTTTGGTACCAAATGTAGAGCATAATTCTAAGCCCAAAAATAAGAAATCAGAAAACATATATATTACTGGTGATAATTTAGAAGCGTTAAAGCATCTGAGGAAGTCATATACAAATCAAGTAGCATGTTGTTACATAGATCCGCCCTATAATACTGGCGGCGACGATTTTGCTTATAATGATAATTTCAAATTCACAAAGAAAGAACTCCAAGATGTTTTAGGTATTGAAGAACAAGAAGCTGATCGTATTTTAAGTATGACTTCTTCAAATTCGTCTTCTCACAGTGCTTGGCTTACTTTTATGTTTCCACGTCTTTATCTGGCAAGGGACTTGCTAAGAGAAAATGGTGTAATCTTCATTTCAATTGACGAAAATGAACATTCACAATTGAAATTACTATGTGATGATATATTTGGAGAAGAGAGTTTTGCGGGTGAAATAATTTGGAAAAACAGCAGTAAAAATGACCAGAATTACATTTCAATGCAACACGAATACATCTTGTTCTATGTAAAGGACAAGAGAGAGAATCCAGGCAATTGGATGGAGAAAAAGGAAGGAATAGAGGAAATCTATAAAGCATTTGAGGGGTTCAGGAAAAAACACGGTGATGATTGGCAGACAATTCATAATGAGGCTTTAGAGTGGTATCAGCAGTTCCCTGAATCAAATCCAATATACTCCAGTAAACATTATTCTTGGATGGATGAAAGAGGGGTTTATTTCCCATCTGATATTTCCGGACCTGATTATGGTCAATATAGATATGATGTAATACATCCAGTAACCGGGGAAGTTTGTAAAGAGCCTGCAAGTGGTTGGCGTTTCCCACAAACAACGATGGATCAGAGAGTTAAGGAAAATCTTGTGCATTTTGGCAAAAGCCATAAAACTATTCCTAATAATAAAACCTATTTAAAGGATACAGAGTTCCAAAGTTTGACCAGTATCAAATATAGAGATGGAAGGGTTGCATCAAAGCAACTAACTACATTGTTAGGGGAAAAGGACATTTTTACTAACCCCAAGGATGTTGATTTAACAGCATTGCTAATAAATGCTACAACCCAAAGTAGTGAGGAAAATATTGTCCTGGATTTCTTCTCCGGCTCAGCGACGACAGCACAATCAGTTATGCAATTAAATGCTAACAATGAAGGTGATTTCAAATATATCTTGGTGCAAATCGATGAACCTGTAAAAAAAGGCTCTGCAGCTGAAAAACATGGTTATAAAACAATAGATGAAATAGGAAGAGAAAGGATTAATCGTGCTGCTCAATTGATAAAGGAGCAGGTAAATGCGGATATTGATTATGGCTTCAAACACTACTATGCGAAAACATTGAATGAAAGTATTATTGATCAAATTAAGGAGTTTGATCCGACCTTTTTAGCATCCGAATTAGAAGTTGAATTCGATAAAGAGACAATACTGACGACCTGGATGAATCAAGATGGCCATGGTCTAACCCCATCAGTCGAGGAAGTTAATCTTGGTGGGTATATTGGTCATTATATCGAAGACTATCTCTATTTATTGGAGAAAGGGTTATCACAACAGAATATTGATACCATTTTATCCAAAATAGTTGAGGATAAAAACTTCAATCCCACAAATATTGTCGTATATGGTTACAATTTCGTTGATTTTAACATCTTGATTCAACTAGAAACAAATTTAAAACAGTTGAGAATTGAAGAAAAGAATATAGAAGTATCTTTAATTAAACGATATTGAGGTGAAAAAAGTTGGATTTGATTTTAAAAAGAAACTTACCGCATCAAGCGATTCCAATCGAGAGGCTTTGTTCAATTTTCTCGAATGTTAATATACAAAAACCAATGAAAAGTATTGAAAATCCAATCATTGATATAAATAATCCCTATTTATATCAAAACATAAAACAACTGCAGGAAGATCTCCCCTCTAATATGCAGGGAGTCAGTCAAGATAAATCGGATTATATGAATATTGATATAAAAATGGAAACTGGTACAGGTAAAACTTACGTGTATACAAAGGCAATTTATGAACTCAATAAATTGTATGGTTTCAATAAGTTCATTATTGCAGTTCCATCTTTGGCCATTAAGGCAGGGACTGCAAACTTCATGAAGATTCAAAGCAATATCAATCATTTCAAAAATGTTTGTGGTTACCAAACAGAAATAAAGCTAAGAACAGTTGAGAGTATTAAAACAAAAAAGGGTTCAAAGAAATATGTACCAAACAGCATTCGTGATTTCGTAACATCATCAAATTTCCAAAAAAATACGATAGAAGTATTGTTAGTGAATATGCAACACTTGAGAGAAAGCAAAAACGGGGTTCTGGTACGTGATGATTATGATTCGCAGATAGAAGGCTATTATAGACCAATTGAGGCAATTTCTGCCACTAGACCTATTATGATAATAGATGAACCACACCGTTTCAGCCGTGAGAACGCCACGTTCAAATTTATTGAGGAACAAGTAAAACCACAGATGATAATACGCTTTGGTGCCACTTTTCCTAGTAAATTCATTGGTAGGGGTAGAAATAGAGTTGAAGTAAAGGATTACCAAAACTTAATATACGACTTAAATATTCATAAAGCATTCGAGCAAAACCTTATTAAAGGTGTGGCAAAAGAGCATGTTGAAAGTCCCGGTAATGAAGAAGAAGTATATAAAATCTTGAAAATGAAAAAAGGCGAGTTTGTTCGGTTCCAAAAAACAGCTCTAAATGAACAAAATCAAACAGTCAAAACAACAAAAGATTTGAAAGTACATGATTCGCTGAGCCTTCTATCCCCGAAACTTTCAGGTATTACAATAGATAGCATTTTGGCTACTAAGATTAATTTAAGTAATGGGGAAGAAAAATTTACAGAGGATGTATTTTTTGCGGATGTGTTTGCAACTTCTTACGTCAGAGAATCCATACGGTTAGCTTTAAAAAGGCATTTTGAAACAGAACGGGAAAATTTCAAACGAAAATTCAAGATTAAAACCCTAGCTTTATTCTTTATCGATGATATTGATTCATTTCGAGACAATAAAGTAAAAGAACCTTATTTAAAGAACATCTTTGAAGAAGAACTGAGTAAAAAACTAGAAGAAGAAATTGATAGATGTAATATCTTTGAATCAGAATATCAAGAATATCTCGAAGAATCCCTTGCTAATATTACTAAAACACATGCGGGCTATTTCGCTCAAGACAACTTATCAACTGATGAAGAAATAGAAAAGCAAGTGAACACAATTCTTTTCGAAAAGGAAAGGCTTTTGAGCTTAGTAGATAAGAATGGCAAGGCAAATACAACACGGTTCATCTTCTCAAAATGGACATTAAAAGAAGGCTGGGACAATCCGAACATCTTTACGATTGCAAAGTTACGTTCTAGTGGTAGTGATAACAGTAAACTGCAAGAAATTGGACGTGGGTTACGACTGCCGGTAGATGAAACTGGAAATCGAATCGAAAATGAAACATTTACGCTAAATTATATCGTAGACTTTACTGAAAAAGACTTTGTGAAAAAGCTAGAAAAAGAAATTTATGGTGATACATCCTTTGAGCAAAAAGTTCTTACAGCGGAGCAGATTGAAAAAATTGCTACAAATAAAGGCTTGAGTAAAGAGGAAGTCCTTATCGACCTTATGAGTAAAGGTTTTATTTCGTTTGATAGAGAGATAAAAACTGACAAGCTACAAGAATTCATTAACGAATACCCTGGAATATTCAATAAACTAGATAAGAATAGAGTCAGTGATCGAAATGTTGATAAAAATAAAAAGGTTGCTATTCGCAAGGAAAACTATTGGAAGTTACAGGATTTATGGGAACAGTTAAATGAAAAATACTATTTACATTTTGACCCGATTGATGATAGTGTACTTATTGGTATTGTCTCAGATGTAATCACAGAGGACTTGATAAACAAAACGGTTAGGCGAACCAAAAGAGAAGCATCGGAAATGGTACAGGGAGAACTGATTTTTAACGTAACCCTGGATTCAATTGATAGTTCAATTGATGATACTTTAAATTATGGAAGTTTTTTAAAGGAGATAGCAGAGAATACAAACATATCCATTCCCTTAATTCATCAAGGGATAGTAAAAGCCTCGAAGTTGAAAAAGATAGAAACAGTATTTTTCACCAGAGATACGGTTAGAAGTTTTTCTATTTATTTCAAACAGCGGGTTTATGATGAACTCCTGAAGATATATTCGTATAAAAGATTACCGAATACAAGAGTCCATCCCACAGAATTAACTGAGGAAAATGGGGGCCCTAGGGATTTCGTAAAGACTTCCGCTTATTTAGGTGTGAATGCAAGCAAAGGAACACCGGTGGAAAATTACTTGTATGACACCATTTTATTTGATTCTGAAATCGAGAAAAACAATATAATCGAGAATATCAGTAGTGTAGAGGTGTTTGGAAAAATACCAAAACGTACCATGCAAATACCTTTCATTGATGGAAGCACGTATAGTCCGGATTTTATGTATGTAATAAAGGATAAAGAAGGAAAGCCTACAATCAATTTAGTTGTTGAGAGTAAAGGAGTAAAGAAGAAGCAAGATCTTAGAGGTACGGAGGAGCATAAAATAGATGCTGCTAATAAACTCTTTGACATGGTTAAAGAAACAGGAATCAAAGATGAATATGGACAAACAAAGTTGGAAGACATAGGCAACGTGTTTCGTAGAAAAGGAATCAGCGTTAGTTATACAAGGCAAACAAACAACGAGAAGATACTTGATTTAATAAATGACTTAATAGACAATGGCTGAAAATCTACTGAACAATACTGGGATGGATAAGTAGTTTGGATAATTGATATATCCTCCTCGATCAAAGAACTTTTCATATGAAAGGAGTTATGGGAGACTATGGAAATTCCAATAGAAATCGTTTCCGATGAAAAAGGCTACTTAGATCGAGAATGTCCACATGAGGAATGTGAGTTTATTTTTAAGATCCATATTGAAGATTGGAAGAATAGAGTTTCTGATGAGAAAGTATATTGCCCAAGATGTGGACATATAGCACCTTCTGATCAATGGTGGACTCAGCAACAACTTAATGATATGAGAGAATTAGCCACGCAATGGGCTATTAGCGAAGTTCAGAAAACTATTCAAAAATCTTTTCGAGAAATGTCCAGGAGTTCAAATAAGTATCTTAAAGTTTCATATAAGCCTGGTAAAAAGGTTACGTTTCACAATAACCCAATTGGTCAACAAGAAGAGTGGGAACTAGAAATTCTTTGTGATCAGTGTGGCACTAAGACAAGCGTTATAGGTACTGCATACTTTTGTCCTTGCTGTGGTCATAATGCTGTTGACCGAGTGTTTAATGTGTCAATGAATCGTGTAAAAAACCAACTTAATTCATTAAACGAAATGCAAGAACTACTCGAAAAAATCCATGATAAAGATATTGCAACAAACATGATTCAAAACTTGACAGAAACAAGTTTGAAAGATGTTATCTCAGCTTATCAAAAATTTGCTATGGAGAGCTTTAATAAAGGCTGTTCCAAAAAGGTAAGACCAAATGACTTTCAAATTGTTGATAAGGGAAGTGGCTTATTCACTAAATACTATGGTATAGGCTATGAAGAATGGTTAACAATTGATGAAATTGATTATATGAACGTAATGTTCCAAAGGAGACATATACTAGAACATAATAATGGTATAGTTGATGAAAGATACCTGAAAAACTCCAATGATACAACCTATCGAGTTGGACAAAGAGTAGTCTGTAAAAAAGGACACGTGGTTAAACTGTTAGAAATCATTAAAAAGCTATCAGCGAATATCTCTTTAACTGTTATAAAATTAAGATAGAAAATCTTTTTTTGAAACCGAGAAGATTATTGGATATTGCAATTAAAGCCTTTTGCCTCCGTAAGTTTTTTATAACCGTAGTTAAAACCGTATTCAAGTTATTAAATGTTGGTAAATAACGCTGGTAAACACTGATGTTATAGCGTTATTGAGAAACCGGGTTCGACTCCCGCCGTCTCCATACTATGAAATCGTCTGATTTCATAAAGTGTCAAACCCCTTGGTATACAAGGGCTTTTTCTTTTGTCTATGTCATCTAGTTTCATTAAACTTGTTTAACATATTTTTTAAAAAGGCTGCTACTTACATATTTAGGAAACGCATCAAGTTCTAATTGAATTCTGAATTGTATTATAACCTAGTGCTCGAAATTAGAAATAAGTGGTATGATGGAAGTGTTAAAACTAGGAGGTGATAATATTGGGTTTAACAATCGAAATAGAAGATAGTGTGAAAGAACTTATGAAGAAAAAAGGTCATACAATTACGTTAGCAAGCTTTATTTTAAGAGGATGTGCTGTATTAGAAGAAATTGAAGTTACATACAAAGAACCAAAAGATAAAACTCAATATCAATTAGTCGAGCAGGATGGATTATTCATCTATGTTCAAAAGACTTTGCGATTTAAAAACGATCAGGTAAGTATAGTTGTAGCAGGCATCGGACCTTTTAAAACAATGGTTGCAGGAGATTTAAAGAGATAAAAGTTTATTTTAGGGAAAATGAAATGAAGTGCATCATGTTCTCTTCGTACTCAGAATTATATTTATAGTCCGACGTTGACCTCATAATTCCTATTTTCATACTTACATATTTAGAGAAGTGTATTAATTTCTCAGGGCCTGGTACTCGACATTTTCAAAAGCAAATGTGAAAGCGTGTGCTGTTCTCCTTTAAGAGCCTTTCTAAAACAGTAGCATATGGTTTCCGAATCTATATAAATAGAAGTACATTCAAATAACCTTTCAAAATAATTAGAGTTAAAATATGGAATGTCTCTACATAGAAAGCTTATGATTTATTTTCAAGAAATTAAATCCTTTATGTCACAACGTCATACGGTTTCATTAGATTTCAACGAAATATAGTCAAAAGTTGAATTTAGTTCGATAGAAAGTTATTGAACTTATCAATCGTGCTTGTTTTGCCGTTCCCGTATTAATGAAATAATATATGTAAGCAAAAGAAGCCATTCCAGTATTGATAGGAATGACTTCAGCTTAAAGACAGTTCTTATTTCGATAAATGTTTTGGTAAGTAAATCATCGCTTTAAATAAATCGCCGTCTACATGGATTTCGAATTTTCCTTTTTGAATTTCAACTAGATTTTTTGCAATGGAAAGTCCTAATCCGCTTCCTTGACTGTTTCTGGATTCGTCGCCTCTTTTAAAACGCTCCATTAATTCATCTGCTGAGATATTCAATTCATTGGCCGAGATGTTTTTAAAGCTAATACGTATCTCAGCCCCTAAATCCTCTATATCTATATATACCCTGGACTGTGTAAGTGTATAGTTAAAGATATTCGATAATAGGTTCTCGATCGTTCTCCACAATAATCTTCCATCCGCTGTGACGTACACCTTTTCTTCCGGATAATTGAGTTTGATGTCTAAACCATTTGCTTCAATTTTGTCATTTAATTCGCCAAGTCCTTGGGTAATTAAAGACACGATCGCAATTTTCTCTAAAGACACGGGGATATTCCCACTTGAGGCCTTAGAAGCCTCAAATAAATCGTCGGTTAACAGTTTGAGCCTTTGTGCTTTTTGATCAAGTACCTCAATATAGTTATCGACTTTGGTTCGGTCCTTTTCATTTTTCAATAAATCCACATAGGTGATAATGGAGGTCAAAGGATTTCGTATATCATGTGATACATTGGTAATCAGCTCCGTTTTTAATCGCTCGCTTTTCAACTCGCTATCGACAGCCTTTTTCAACCCATCCGTGATGCTGTTTACATTCGTAGAGAGCCTTGCAAATTCTCCATTCCCTCCGACTTCAATCCGATGATGTAGATTTCCTTCCTTAATAATTTCAATTCCTTCCTGAATGTGTTGAAATGCCTTTACCTTTTTAAATGCAAACCAAGCTGCGATTCCGATTGTGATCGGGAACATGAAAAATGTTAAAGCGATAAATATTGGATACCCGATGACGATGAGTACTGTCTTTACGGCCACGTTACCGCTTTTATATACCTCTCCAATAAATTTCACTAATCGAGAAATCAACGTATACAGCAATGTATGTTTGAAAAACGTTCTATTTTTTATTTGCTTCACTAGGATTAGAATTAGGGTAAGTTCAAAGGCAGCAATAAGAAACGTGATGATTATGTTTGTTACAGCCATGTTGCCAAAAAGATCATATACCAAGACGATCCATAGCGGAAACAGAAGAAAACATAATGCAAGATTGACGTCATTGTACAAGTTATCTACTGGACGGAAGTGTAACGCTTGATCATGAAATGACCTTCTGCCAACGACAGTCACCAAATAAATAAAGGCAAGAACGAATCCTGCTAAATATCCTACTATTTGATATAAGTTTGTTGTGGCAATGGTCTTTTCTGCTTGCCACTCTCCCATTTTTTGATTTAAAAATGGTTCTGGAAATGCTATAAAAACAACGGTGTTTTCGAGTGCTAATTCATCCATTTGTTCTGTAACCCAATGCAGATCATGATTCTTCTCTGTTACTTTCGGGTAAAATTCTCGTTTGTATTCCTCAAACAGCATATATGCAGGGTAAGTTTCGAACTGTTCCTTTTTAGTCTGTGAACTGTTCGTGAACTCATGGATGCCATCACTAGCATAAAACAATGGCTCATATTCATCGAGATTTTGCGAAAGTATATGATACTGTCTCAAATCATCCTTTATCATCTGTTCTTTCACTTGAGTAAGTTCGTTTTTATATTCTTCTTTAAAAATTTCGAAGTTCTTTTTTTCACTTAGCTCATGCTGGAATTCTCTAGAATGATAAAACTCCGAATAAAACAAGTCATTTTCAGCCGATTTCAATTCATCCTGACGAATGCTTTTGCCACTTAAAATATGTTCCTCACTCTTATACTTTCCTAACAGTAAGGTGAGATCACGAATCAAACCCTCACTTTCCTGAACGTAAGCCGAGCTCTCGAAGTAATGATCTTCAGTGATGCTGCCAAAATTGCCATCATTCACAATCTCTACCTCAAAAAAAGCTTGTACAATTCCCGTTATAGATAGAATGGCAATGATGAAAACAACAATTTTCGTTATGATTGAATGACTAGTACTTTTCAACTTTATATCCAACTCCCCACACTACCTTCAAATATTTTGGTTCTGAAGGATTGATTTCTATTTTCTCTCTGATTTTTCTAATATGAACAGTCACAGTGTTTTCCGGATTAAAGGCCGGTTCCTTCCATACCTTTTCATAAATTTCCTCGATGGTGAATACTCTTCCGGCATTTGCCGTTAGAAGCTTTACGATTTTATACTGAACTGGTGTAAGATGAACATCCTCGCCATCGACGGTGACCTTTTTACTTTCATCATCGATCACTAGTCCTCCCGATTGAAAGAGATTGCTCTTCGTTTCAAGTGCTCCAAATGTGGTATATCTTCGGAGCTGGGATTTCACCCTGGCAATCAGCTCCAACGGATTAAACGGCTTACCCATATAATCATCCGCACCTATATTTAAACCCAGAATTTTGTCATAGTCCTCTGATTTGGCAGAAAGCATAATTAAAGGAATACTATTTCTTTTTCTAATTTCCATCGTTGCACGGATCCCATCCATCTTCGGCATCATAATGTCCATAATAATGAGATGAATGTCATGTTCATTGATGCTTTCAATTGCCTCTAGCCCATTAAAGGCTTTGAAAACGATATAGCCCTCGTTCTCTAAGTAAATACCTATCGCATCAACAATAGCTTTGTCATCGTCACAAACCAATATATTCATGCAGGTCCACTCCTATATGTACGGTTTAACATGTCTTTCACACCTCTTGTTATTCGCATAAAGAAATCATATCAACCAAACCTTAACAAACACCCGACGCATTTCTTAAGATTTCCTTAACAAAAGGTTTCCTTCGATAATAGTAAGGATTTATTAAGAATTCTATCAAGCATTTCTTAAGATTTCTAATTTATAGTCAAGATAAGGTAGCGGATGATGGAAAGGAAGATATAGATGAAAGTAAAAAAGATTTTTCTACTATTAACGGATACAGATACGATGTTAACTAGGGTGATTAAGGCCTACACGAAAATGCCCTATAACCATGCCTCGATTGGGTTCAGTTCCGAATTAGCAGAAGTTTATAGCTTTGGAAGGAAAACGGTCTATAACCCGTTTATAGGGGGATTTGTTAAAGAGGATATTCATTCTATTTTGTTTCAACATGCCGATTGTATCCTTTATTCCATAACGGTAACCGATTATCAAATCGAAAAGATGCGTAGTTACATTCAAAGAATGGATGCGCAAAAGGAAACATATAACTACAATTTTATAGGATTGTTTGGTGTAATGATGAAAAAACCTGTCAAAAGAAAAAAGGCCTTCTTTTGTTCTCAGTTTGTAGCTACTGTGCTAAAGGAAGGCATGATCATAGACGGTGAACAAGACCTTTCTTTGATAAAGCCGAGTGACTTGCCCCATTTGGCAGACTTTCGATTGGAGTTTGAAGGGAGTCTAAAAGATTATCAAAGAAGCGTTATAAACGAAAGTACCTCAGGACTTTGTCAGATTGTTTCTATTTAAAAAATCTGAAGGTATTTGGGTAAATGACACTAACCCGATGATAGATTTTGACGCATCAATGTTTGGATTTGAAAGCAGCTTACTATTCGAAAAATCCAAGCTCCATGATTATTTATCTTATCATGGCTACGCAATTTATTGGAAGGTTTATGAAGAGAAAGTTTCCAATAAATCGCAAAATGCTTAATTCAATAGAGCTTCATATCGATTTGGAGTCGTTGATAAAAGAGTCAATAATTCAGTGTGCGTGGAATTTTTGTAAATGGCAATATTCTTTAACAACCTCATCTGAAAATGTGGATATTTATGTTGCGATTATTTTAAGGAGAAAAATAGTAGCTGCTGTTCTTAGTAGTTTATTATTTGCATTGATTTTTTCATTACCTGGCGGCTTTGAAGAGGACCGATATCTAAATTTATATTATTTAAACTTGATGATTGTAATTACGTACGGTGTTATTGCTTCCTTCTTTAGTGACTGGCTTAGTAGGAAGATTTCTAAAAGAACTTATACCCGTGAAATTACCTCTTTCTTAATTCATTGTTGCTGCGGGGCAGTATTACTAGTTTCTGGTCTTGGTTCTGCTATCTTATTCTTTATTATTGATCGTTTATTAGGTAAGGTGAAAATTGGATGGCTGTCAGTAATCATTGCCTTATTAATCGTAGTACTAGTATTTATAATTATGATTAATAGGTAGGCGAAATAAGCGAATTGACCTTTACTGTACTACCTGTAAACGTATATTCGATAAAATCCTTGCTTCCACAGAAGGATTTTTCTTTGTTTAAAAGTATATTATTAAAAGTGTATCCGATTTCCTCATTTCCCTCTATATAAAGAATAAAGAGGAATGACCACTATAGTAGACCAGCAAGTTATGTGAGTATTGCCGACAGAATGAGCCAGCTGTGCGGAGTTTTGAGCCATCATTTGCGGACGAGAGAG
>NZ_JADHDX010000028.1 GCF_016820585.1 Arthrobacter beigongshangensis | reverse complement strand
ATATGGTGTCAAAGCAGCCTAATTAAGGTGTTTTATATGTGTCTCATATCGCTATGTCAGTCTAAATAATCGGTTTTAATATAGTTCACGCAAAATGCGTAAGTATCTCTTTTGATAAGCAAAAGCAATTTATTGACGTCTAATTCGTCTGCCTAACCTCTCCTTTAAATAAGGAATACAAAGGCTGAAAATTTGTGCCGAATCTCTTTCTGCGTATGCATAAAGTATAACGACTTTCACCAGTAGAACAGTGACTTAATAACATAAAGAATATACTTTCACTTTAACAAAACCCAATGTAAATCGCAACTTCATCAAAAATGACAACTTAAAACCAGATTGTATTTTAAGCTGAAACTTTTATTAATTATTGCTACTACAGGAACGCATGGTAAAAGTGAAGTTTTTCACTCTTGCAAAATAAAAATTATTTGAATGACTAGAGCCTATTCAATCGGTTTGTAAAATGAAATTATTTCGTATCGAAATCTGTTTTGAAAGGTTTTTCTTCATACTTGGAAACATCGTATTGCCCAATTACTTGATAATTACTGGACTCTTCATCACCTAATTGGACCATGTTAAGAGTATCTAAGTTTAACGCATCTGTAATCATTTTAAGTAAATATTGAGGTTCTGAAGCTTCTTCTACCGCCGCAAGAACCAGAGCATTTCGTAAATACCCTGCATGTTGTGAAAGCAATTGAGCGTTAAAGCCTAAATTATTTGCTTCAGCAAATAGTTTCATGAAAATCGAAAGGGTTCGGGTATTCCCTTCTCGATAAGGATGAACTCGCCAAAGATTGGTCATCAACGTTGAAAAATCTTCTGCAAGCTGAGGATTTGAGTAATTCCACAGTTTAGAATTAGCCCAACTGAAAATTGCTTTCAAATCAGAAGTGATTTGGTCTTCATTACTATAATCAACGGATAATCCATTTAAAACACGTTCAGTTTTATAAATATTGATTGTGCGGAATTCTCCTGCCCATGAATATAGTTCATGAAATAGAAAGTGATGAATCTTTTGTAAGCTTCGATACTCTTGGAAATTAATCTCAGCAAAAATAGAAGTAATATCCAGAATACCTGCAATGATTAGTTGTGCTTCAACGTCAATTAATTCTTTTTCATCTTTAATATTTAATTTGTTGATCAAAATATTTGTATTTGAATACACATATGGATCCATAAATTACTGTGATGGCCTTATATATTTTTCAACAATTGCTTGTTTCAATTGGCTGGATGAAACCTGACCTTGTTCATATTGATTTAAAAGATTTTGTGTAAATGCGCTCGGTTTTCCACCGTCAATTGCAGCCATTCCAACTGCAAACTCTACTTGTTTTTGGCGTTCTATACTTATGTTTTTTTCATTCATAAATAACACCCCTCGCTTATTGATATATCCATTATATCAGCTTTCATGTATCGGAAGATAGTTCGAACCTTTCATAAACGTATATGATGAATAGAAAAGGCCGTTTCTAAATCAAATAATCAGACATACTTCTTTCTTGCAAATGGAACGATTACTTAATAATGACTTACATTTTATTTGTTAGCATGATTGGCTTCGATTTCCTCACTCAACTCAGGAAATTGTTTTTTAAAAGTTTTCACTATTTTTGTGGTTTTACTCACTGTATATTTTTTTACTTCGCTATAAGGTATCCATATTTCTTTATTCTGAATCTGTTCATATAGAGATGATATCACCATATCTTGGTGAACAGGAGGAAGCTTTCTTGTTGTACATCTTTCTTTCATCTTATCGTGATAAAGTTTATAAAGTTCCGTTGCGATCCAATCCTTTTGATTATTTTTCAATTGTGAAAAACGTTTGTTTATTCGAAGAAGCTTACCATCTATTTTCATATGATCTTTCATCAAGAATCATCCTTTAACACAAATTTTTATTGAACCATGTAAACGCTACTTGACGCTTACAAACCTTTTCCAAATTGATACCAGCACTAAGAATGTACCACTTCCGCCATCTCTTTTACCAGCGATTGCCGCAAAGCTTACCACTCGCTGCCAATGAGCTTAACAATGCGGTAACGTCAAGAATGTGCAAGTTTACAACGTTAAGGATTTTGAAAGATAAAAAAGCCTAACTCCTCCATATATTGAACGAGGAATTAGGCTTATGATCTTCCGCAATCGCGTCCGATTCCAGAATAAATTCTTACAAAGTCACAATCGAAATTATGTTAGTCATCTAACAATTCTCGGTTTTTACTATATGACTTTCTCAAAGAAATATAATTTAAAAGAAAGAAAAATATCGCAGCTAATATAGCTGGTCCAATAACATTTACTACTTCTTGTAAGTTAGCTGGAATACCTTTAAATACACCATAAACGATTATAAATAGGATTCCGAAACGAATCGATCCATAAACTTTAGAACGTTTTTCCTCTTTATATCTTGCTTTTGTTGCAATTTCAGGGTATTCAATACCCGTCAAGGTAGATCTCAAAAGTATATAAATACTCAGAAACCCTAAAGAAATAAGTGCCATCATATCGCCAGGAACATTTAAATCAATTAAAAAAGAATCAACAATTAAATATAGAAAGAGCAATATACTTAAAATTAATACTGATTCAGCTACAAAATACAGAAATCGTTTTTCCCTATATTCATCTTTTGATAATAAGTTAGCAATCCACGTTTTTTCCATTTCAATCTACCTCCCAAAATAATTCATCAAGTGTTTTATCTAATGCTTTTGCAATTGCAATACAGAGATTCAGACTTGGATTATAGTCTCCCTTTTCAATTAAACCAATCGTCTGTCGGGTTACTCCAGTTACTGTCGCTAATTCATCCTGTTTCATAGAAACTTTTATTCGGGATATCTTCACGTTATTTTTCATAGATACCTCTGCTTTCTCGCAATATATATATTGCTTATGTAATATATATATTACATCACGTTTTCTTAAAGTCAATTAAAAGAACGCTAAAAAGTACAGAATAATTTCTGTGCTTTTTAGCGTATATATCTTTCCTTCGATAAAATGGACCTATTGCGGAACGGTTGTGTTCCGTAAAAGCGCCCTTTTACGGAATATAGGTCATCGAATAACCTTCAACGATTACCCAATTAATCTTTTATCGCTTTAATATCTTTTATTGAATTCGTGAAGACTGGATCTTCCTTTTTTACCTGATGCCCTTCTATAATTGAGATATAATAATCTTTATTCGATAAAGGGAAGTAATTCTGATCTTCCTGCTCTTTCTCAAAGTAGATTGTGTATTTATGATTGGCAATTGTTTTCAACTCCCAACTTCCACCTAACTCCATAACAACATTGGCTGATATTCTGTTAGCAGCGAAGCCCTTTTTATCTTCCAACAGTTCACCTACAAAATAACTATTCTTATCTTGTTGAATTACTAACAATTCCTCATCGTTCATCGTTGTAATCAAATCAATACTTCCTTTAATTCCATCGCTTTGAATAAACTCTTCCAAGGCCGCTTCTTTCGAAGGGAAATAGTTTATATTATCTTGACTGCAAGCAGATAAAAGCAATAAACCCGTCATAAGTGAAATAACAATTAAGCGCTTAATAGTATTACTCCCCCCTTCTCTTCTTCTGCAAAATGGCCCGATTGTTGAACTTCAAGAACTTTCCTAATACTCAATACCATTATAGCAAAGATACCCAAAAAAACCTTTTGAAAAAGGAAAAGTATTCTAAATTTGATCTAATTGAATCGTTACTTCAACTTTTATACCACTCAACTGAACGGGTTTGATTCACATAAATATTCACTATAATAAATTTGGATCATGGCGTTGAATGCGTTAAAACATGGGCTGAATAATTGAAGAGCTATAAGAGCAGACATCGCAATCCCTCACTTTTTTCAGCCCAGGTTTTAATTCGTTCCAGTTTCCATTTCCAAAACTACTGCAAAATAATAAGGCTTGCAATCTTTTATAAAACATACTGACATATCATACGCTTTAAATTACAATTACTTTCCTCCGCACTTTTCGCTCAAAATACAGGTGAAAATTCTAGTATCGCAGTTGTATATATAAGAGTGAGATAGAGAGGCTTCCTGAAATTCCCCAAAAATGCTTTCACAACAACGTTTACACTGACTTTTACGTGTAGAGATTTATCTACACATGTGTCGATATTTTTCGACACCCCTTTTTCATATTATTCCCTTCAATATGCGCATAGAAGGTGTAGATTTTTTTCGACACCCTCAAAATGAAGTGTTGGAAACCTATATAAATCAATAATAATGGGTGTCGTATTTTCTCGACACCTCGCTAATTCATCTCAGTTTTTTGAATTCCAAATAACTTTTCCTGCTATATAACCTTCCGAACTCTTCTCCATTTTTTATCCATAACTTCCAGGAAAGCAATGCCTTCTTTCTTTCCAGTTTATCAAATTCGATAACCAATTTTGATAATGTAGCATTTATTCTATTCCGATCTCCAGCGTAAATAATTTCGGGATTCATAAATAATGGTCTTCGCGTAACGCTTCTTTTATGTTCCTTAATCTCTTGTGAATCTACAAGTTCAAATAATATTCCTTTTACTAAAAGACTTTGGATTGTTGCACTAATTCCTGTTCGATCACGATTTAAATACTTTGCAATTTCTGAGACTGTCATAAATTGTCCGGTTTCTCTATCGGTAATGCCATTTGAGTGTAGCTGGACCAATGGCATCAAAGAAAAAAGAAAACCTAACTCTGCATTTGTCAGGAATTCTTTCCTGATAAGCACATCGAGGTTTTCTTGAATTGTTTGAACAAATAATGCCTTGTTTTTATTTGTTAACTTGTAAAGGGCGTAACCTTGCCCATTCGCTTTCTGTTCTTCTATTGCGACAGCAGCTACATCCACTAACTTCTCACCATCACGAAGTCTAGCATGCTTCTCTGCTGCTTCTAAAGCGTTCTGCATGTCCATTTCTATATCACCCCCTCTCACCGCTTGCATTGCCCGTACTGAATCGGTTGTTATATTCGGTATACGAGGTGATACGATTTGATAAGCAGCTGTTTCTTTCTGTCAGTTTATTATTTCTTATAGCAATCTCCATCGCTTTTTCTGTACCAATCAAAACGAGTCTTTCTTTTGCCCTAGTCATGCCTGTATACATTAAATTCCGAGCCAACATAACGTAGTGGCTTGTCGTAGCAGGGATTATGACAATAGGTGCTTCACCGCCTTGCGATTTGTGAATCGTGATTGCGTAACCCAATTCTAATTCTTTGGTTTCGCTTTTTTCGTATGATACTTTTATTCCCATGAAATCACATGTCATTTTCTCAACGGTCTCACTATTTTCATTTACTTCTTTTGAAATTTTAGTAATCACACCAATATCGCCATTAAAAACGCCTTTAGATTGATTATTTTTAATTTGAATAACTTTATCACCGAGTCTGAATAGATTTTTTCCTATCTTCCATTCATTTTTGGTCGAGTCAGCAGGGTTTAAAGCGTCTCTCAACTGATCATTCAATATAATTGTTCCAGCAGGGCCCTTTTTCATGGGACTTAATATCAAAATGTCCGATATGGAATAACCTAATTCTTGAAAACGTAAAGCACTTCTTACAATATAGTCTGCGATTCGTTTTGGATCTTCTTGATGAATAAAATAAAAATCACCTTTATCGCTATCGATAAGAAGTGATTTTCCTTGATTAACCCTATGGGCATTACTTATGATTTGGCTTTCTTGTGCTTGTCTAAATACTTCTGTTAGAGCCACTGTTGGTAATCCCGACTGAATCATGTCGCTTAGAACGTTTCCCGGATTAACCGATGGCAATTGATCCGTGTCACCTACAAAGAGAATTTTCGTATCATTTTCAAGTGCATCCATTAGTAAACTGGCTAACTGAACATCCACCATCGACATTTCATCAACGACTAACAAATCGCAAGAAAGTTTATCTTGCCAATTGTAGGTAGGGATTTCACCTTGTTGATACCCTATGAGCCTATGGATTGTAGATGCGTCATGTCCAGCTACTTCTGACAATTGTCTACTCGCCTTTCCAGTCGGGGCCGCTAAGCATATAATCAATTCTGGATGCAACTCTTTATACATGTCAATCATGGCACGTATAACGGTTGTCTTACCTGTTCCAGGACCTCCAGTGAGTATTAACATCTGTTCTTCAAATAACCGCCTAATCGCATCACGTTGCTTCTCAGCTAGGATGATTCCCTGCTTCTTTTGATAGTTGGTTATCTGTTTTTCTAACGAAGGCAATGCTACGCCATCCCGAGAACCCTTCATTTCTGAAAGTTTCTGAGCTAACCTGTCTTCATATGTGAATAAAAACTTTGGGTAAACGCAATTGTCTTCAATAACGATATGTTTCTCTTCTAAACGGTATATACTTTGTGCTAATTCATCCATCGAAACTTTGTTCTCTTCAATCGTATTATGGTTTAATGCACGTGCAGCTTCTGCAAGCAGAATTTCTTCCATCACATAACAATGGCCTGAACTGAAGCATGTTTCTTTTAGAACATAGTTCACACAAGCATCAATGCGGTATCCTGATAAGGGTGATATACCAATCTTTTGAGCAATTTCATCAGCCTTTAAGAACCCTATCAGGTTTAATTCTGTTAGCTTATATGGATTTTCTGTAACAACTGCTACCGTATTAGAATCATATCCTTTATACAGCCGCATCGCCATACAAGCGGATATGCCGAATACAAGTAGTTCCGAAATGATTTTCTGCACCTCAAACGTAGACCTAACGCTTTCTACTATGTTACTAGCGCGTTTCTTTCCGATTCCTTTAATCCCTTGTAAACTCGCCTCACCCTGTTGGCTGATTATCATCAAAGCGTCTTCACCCAACTTTTCAGCAATGACCACTGACTGTTTCGGCCCACATCCCTTTATTAGAGGCGATGCTAGGAATGCAATCACTTGATCTTTCGTTTGCGGAAACGGCCTTTCCCAAAACTCTACAACAAACTGTTTCCCAAACTGCGTGTGATTTTCCCATGTCCCACGAACCTTTACTTCTTCACCTTTATTTACCCCATAAATGCTTCCTTTAATTGTGAGTTCTTCATTATCCGTTTGCAATTTAGCAATCAGGAAATCCTCATTTCTATAAAGAACTTTTACTACTTTCCCAATGAATTCATTCATTCCAAACTCACCATCTTATCGTCTTTATACAATATGGATCTAAAGCGTTTAAGAAATGCAAAAGAACTTTGGGCTGGGATAAGGTTTTGTATTTCAATCTCATTATAAAGAGCCAAGAATAAATCCATAGGAATCACAACTGTTTGACGTTTACGACGAATAAACGCTTTACATCGTTCTACGTTTCTCATAATTGGGTTAGAGGAATCAATGTCACTTTTCATTTCATTTACAGAATCAACAACTTTAGTTGCAATAATATCAATTTTTTCGAGTAAAACTTTTTCTTCTACGGTACCAACTACTTTATTCGCTTCATGCAGGATTTCGTTTCTTGCTTCAACAAACGCATCACTTGATAGAATTTCTTCAAATTGCATTTCCACTTCTGGTGTAATATCTATCTGTTGGAAGAAAGCATCGATTTCTTCTTGCGGAACATTGTACTTACTTGGAATTCCTGTTACGTTAGGTACCGATTTTACTAAATGCCATAAATTATCCGGGAAGTAATAAAAATCTACATTTAATTCTACTAAAATATATCCGCTAATTACGCTACTTATTTTCTTCGTATTCTTTCGGACTTCCCTCAAGTCTTTAGAAAGTTCACGGATGCTGTCTTTGTACGTTTCAAGCAAGACAAGAGAATTGGCATCTTTGTATTCTTTCAGTTTGTCGCAAGCGATGCGAAGGTTGTTTAAACCTGCTTGAATTCTCTTTACATACAAGTGTTCAGAAATATCATTTGTGTTTAACTCGGAAAGATCTACAGCAGTATTGTCATCACGAATAATTTCTGTGAATGTTTCCATTGCATAGATAGCTTTAACCATTGAATCCCCTGCTCTATTCAAAACAGTATTCAACATCTCTTTCACTTCAATCTCCGCTCCGCTACGAACCTGAACTACAAAGTAAGTCATGTCTCTTCATCCTTTCTTAATTTCTGCGTTTGTAATGTGAATTGCATGTCAACTACTTATTTTTTCTCTTATACCGATTACTTGAAAAATCTATGAAAGTTTTTATCAAGAAAAGCTGACATCTTTGATGCTTGAAAAGACCAAGTTTGACCTTTCCCTTTTGGATAATAAACATAACCGCCATTTTCGCTATCAAGCTCTTTTCGGAATTGCTGCCGAAATAGAATATTTTCTTTCAACCATTCGTGTTTTTTGCCTGTACGATGTTCTAGTTCTTTCATGTTCCAATACACACCACTTAGTTCTAGTTTTCTTAGTTCTTCTAGTTCCACCTTTCTAATTAATACAGAATCTTGTGGAATTGGAATTGTAAGATTGACTGAGAGTTGCTGTACCATAATGATTCACCTCACTTTTAATTTTAAGTTCGACATTGTAAACTTTACGTTGAATCAACCTTCAAAAAAAATAGCAACAGGTACTTTTAATTGTTTTGCAATTACTTCTAATTCAGCTGTAGTAATTGGTCGCTGCCCTCTTTCCTTCATGCTGTAAGATTGTACTGTAATGCTAAGTGTATCTGCGATAACTGATTGATTTAAATTTAATTCCTTTCGGATAAATCTGAGTTTCTCATTTACTGACCTTGTCATTTATTCACCACCCAAACTTTTATTCAACGTAAAGTTTAATTTATATTCTTACCTTATTCAACTTTACGTTTATTGTCAAGTGTTTATTAAACTTTTAGTTTAAAAGACTTAACTTTACGTTGAGTTAGGGTATAATTACTTATAGAAAAGTAAAATGGAAATGGTGATCATATGAGTTTAGGCTTTCACTTAAAAAAGGAAAGAGAAAAAAGAAATTGGTCACAAGTAGAGGTAGCGAAGAAAGTCGGTATTACAAATGCTGTATTATCGAACTATGAAAGAGATTATCGAGATCCTGATACAGAGACATTAAAGAAGTTAGCGGATCTTTATAACGTTTCAACAGACTTCCTTCTAGGCCGCACGGAAAACTCTTCACCGATGAACATGGACGAAGAAGAATTCAAAAAGGCTATTTCCGACCCTGAATTAAAACGTTGGTACTCAGAATTACCCAACTCTGATGAGGAAGACTTACAAAAGTTAAGGAAAATGTGGGATATTATTAAAAATGAGGACAAATGAAACACCTTTTAAAATATGAGTTACTAACCCTATCTTTTTATTCAAGATAGGGTATTATTATAAACATCATACGAACATACATTCTAGACTATCGAAAAGGTGTCGAATTAAATTTGAAAACATTATATTTATCTTCATTAGAAGAAAAAGTTTGTTCGATTTATCAGTCTTTAAAAATCTTAGAGCCTGCACAAATTTATCATGTCGATCTTATCGAAGATATCTCTACAATGCTGAAAATAAAAATTTATTACTTTGATGAACCAAGTGAAGCAAATAATTTAGGAGGTGATTATCGAATCTTTTTAAATCAAAACCAATCTAAACAAGCCATTTGGCAAGACTTCGCACACGAATTGGCTCATATCTTGCGTCATGAAGGTTATCAGTGGTCAATGAACAAGCCCTTCCGTGAGTATCAGGAATGGCAGGCAGAACAATTCGCATTCCACTTCTGCGTTCCAACATTCATGTTGAACCATTTAGAGTTACCGCAACTAAAAAAAGAAGCTGTTGGTCTTATTGCGACTCTATTCAATGTGGAACATACTTTTGCAGATGTACGATTAGAAAAATGGTTACTAAATCAGAAAGTACTTTATTTGGATAGATTACAAAATAATATTATTGAAGGGAAAGTAGAATAATGGCGTCATTTCAAAAACGAGGAAAAACCTGGCAATATATAGTTAGTAATAAAGGAAACCAAATTAGAAAAGGTGGTTTCCGAACAAAAAAAGAAGCACAAGTGGCTGCTGGAGAAGTCGAAGCAAGTTTACTTAGGGGCATTATAGCTAATTTAAAAGATGAACCTTTTGCTTGGTACTTCAAAGAGTGGATCGATTTATATAAGAAGAATATAAAAGGTCAAACCAAATATCATTATGATCGGTCTCTAGAAATAGTAGAAGCATACTTTAAAGATACCCCTTTACAAAAAATCACACGGCAAGATTATCAAGGGTTCATTAATGACTACGGCAGCACACGCAGTAAAGAAACTGTAGAGAAACTAAATTATCATTGCAGGGCTTGTATACGTGATGCTGTAGAAGATATGATTATTCCCTTTGACTTTACAAGGAAAGTTACATTGACGTGGAAAGTTCAAGCAAAGCGATCAGAAGAAAAACACCTTAGCTATTACGAAAGCAAGGCGCTTTTTAAAGAAGTTGTCAATCGGTTAGATAAGGGTTTGGGATATTATGTTTTGTTACTTGCGCTATCAACAGGTATGCGTTTTGGTGAAATGGTGGGACTGACAAGGAAGGATTTCAATTTCGAGGACAGTACAATTAACATTGAAAAGACTTGGGGCTATGCAAAGAACTCGCCTGAAGGATTTGGACCAACAAAAAATGATGAGTCTATACGTGTTATTAAAGTTAACAAATTTACTATGGATACTTTTGAACAGCTATTTATCACGACTCCCACAAATAACTTTGATCTTGTCTTCTATAGCCAAGCCTCAAAATATAAAGTGATCAGCAATGCCAATGTAAATAAATTATTAAACAAAGTACTAGATGAATTAAAGATTAAAAAATTAAATTTGCACGGCTTACGTCATACGCATGCAAGTGTACTTCTATATGGTGGCGAATCCAATCAAAAGGTTTCTATGAACTATGTGAGCGAACGACTTGGACATAAGGATGTAGAGACAACTTGGAAGACCTATTCGCACATCTTAGATGAGATGAGAGAAAAAGATGAAGAAGAAACAATTTCAATCTTTGAGAACATGTTTGTGTAATCCTTGTGCACAATTTGTGCATAAAGTTTTCAAAACCTATCGTTTTCTATCGTATTCACCCAAAAGAAAAAGCATCTACAAACGCTGTGTTATCAACGTTTGTAGATGCTTTAGGCCTTCTCAACTTAACTGGAAAAGACCAGGATATACCCGAGGCCGGACTTGAACCGGCACGCCTCGCGGCATCGCATTTTGAGTGCGACGTGTCTGCCATTCCACCACTCGGGCATGTTACTATTCATTTATAAAATTGGAGGCGGCAACCGGAATCGAACCGGTGATAAGGGTGTTGCAGACCCATGCCTTACCGCTTGGCTATGCCGCCGTAGATTAATGGAGCGGAAGACGGGATTCGAACCCGCGACCCCGACCTTGGCAAGGTCGTATTCTACCACTGAACTACTTCCGCGAAACTACTGGGGGAGCTGGATTCGAACCAACGAATGACGGAGTCAAAGTCCGTTGCCTTACCGCTTGGCTATACCACAAAAAAATCGGGCGGACGAGGGGAATCGAACCCCCGAATGTCGGAATCACAATCCGATGCGTTAACCACTTCGCCACAACCGCCACAATATGTGAGAAAAATGGCAGGGGCAGTAGGAATCGAACCCACATCAAAGGTTTTGGAGACCTCTATTCTACCGTTAAACTATGCCCCTGTAAATTGGTGGTGGGGGACGGATTCGAACCGCCGAACCCGGAGGGAGCGGATTTACAGTCCGCCGCGTTTAGCCACTTCGCTACCCCACCAATATGAAGTAATGGTGCCGGCGAAAGGACTTGAACCCTCAACCTACTGATTACAAGTCAGTTGCTCTACCAATTGAGCTACACCGGCACATAGAATTGAAACGATGGCTCAGGACGGAATCGAACCGCCGACACAAGGATTTTCAGTCCTTTGCTCTACCGACTGAGCTACTGAGCCATACAAATATTCATTTTTCAAAAAAAATGGCGGTCCCGACCGGGATCGAACCGGCGATCTCCTGCGTGACAGGCAGGCATGTTAACCGCTACACCACGGGACCATTTGGTTGCGGGGGCAGGATTTGAACCTGCGACCTTCGGGTTATGAGCCCGACGAGCTACCACTGCTCCACCCCGCGACAATACTATTCGTAATAATAAAAAGTACACGCAATTCATTTTTGATCTAGGACTTCACTATAATTTCCTTTTAGGAAATTATACAAATCGCATTCTTCGTTATGCGACTTGCTCCACCCCGCGACAATACTATTTATTAAAAGATAATGGTGGAGGATGACGGGCTCGAACCGCCGACCCCCTGCTTGTAAGGCAGGTGCTCTCCCAGCTGAGCTAATCCTCCTGGGTAAAAGTGCGATAAGCTTCGCATTACTGCGTCAACTTCATTCGCTTACTAAGTCACGTACTTATGTACGCTCCTTCGTTCTCTCAATCGTTTCTTTGTTCTATTCGCTTCTCCCACTTTTACCGGGAGTTTTNTTAACTGGCGGAGAGCAAGGGATTTGAACCCTTGAGACAGCGTTAGCCGCCTACACGATTTCCAATCGTGCTCCTTCGGCCACTCGGACAGCTCTCCTAAATGGCTCCGCAGGTAGGACTCGAACCTACGACCGATCGGTTAACAGCCGATTGCTCTACCACTGAGCTACTGCGGAATAATACTATAGATCATACATTCAGTATGTTCTTTGAGAATAACAGCCCAGCGATGTCCTACTCTTGCAGGGGGAAACCCCCAACTACCATCGGCGCTGAAGAGCTTAACTTCCGTGTTCGGGATGGGAACGGGTGTGACCTCTTCGCCATCATCACTAGACTGTTTTCACAAGACAATAATTATTGTATCAAAACTTGTGAATTATTACAAGCGCTTTTCCAAAATAATTAATTTTGTGCACTCAAAACTGAATAAAACAGACAATGTGTTTCACAAATCAGGGCCAACCTGCCCTTTTTACTAGAAGGTTAAGTCCTCGTTCGATTAGTATCTGTCAGCTCCACACGTCGCCGTGCTTCCACCCCAGACC
>NZ_JADHDX010000027.1 GCF_016820585.1 Arthrobacter beigongshangensis | reverse complement strand
GCCGAAGCGGTTTCAATGGAAACTTTCAGTCACAATTTTGATAGAGGACTTTTTCAGTGGCCTCTTAAAAAGGGAATGGCTTTTTTAATTGAAACAGATAATTAATTGTGAATAAATTCACAATAAGTGACACTTATCATATTAGAATTCATGACATCTATGTCTTCTGTGAAGTTTGAAAGTTCTTTACTATGAGAGTAAGAAGTATGTGAGCGAAAAACATCCAACTAGGGAGGATACTATGAGTAAAGAAAAAACGAAGCAGCTGCACAAAGATGTGGCCCCATTTGCAAAATCCGATCAAAAGAAAAGTATAATGCAGATTGTCAATACGATACCTCCATTCCTACTATTATGGTTTTTAGCCTATCAAAGCTTGTCCGTGTCCATTTGGTTGACACTAGGAATTTCCGTTATTGCGTCAGGATTTGTTATCCGAACGTTCATCATTTTCCATGATTGCACGCATGGTTCATTTTTCAAGAATAAAAAGATGAATGATCTTGTAGGTACGGCGACAGGTGTGTTGACACTATTTGCTTATGAAAAGTGGAAACGTGAACACTCGATCCATCACGCAACAAGCTCGAATCTTGATAAGCGCGGTGTTGGTGATATTTGGGTTATGACGATTGAAGAGTATGTCGCAGCATCAAAATGGCAGCGTCTCGCTTACCGTTTGTACCGTAATCCACTTGTAATGTTTGGGTTTGGACCACTGTATCTTGTGCTAATCTCAAGTCGTTTTAATCGCAAGGATGCACGAAAGAAAGAGCGTAACAATACGTATTTAACGAACTTGATTTTGGTTGTTTTGTACACAGGTATGATTTTACTTGTTGGCTGGCAGGCATTCTTAATTGTTCAAGGATCTATTATGTTCGTCGCAGGTGCGCTCGGTATTTGGTTATTCTATATCCAACATACGTTTGAGGACTCGTATTTTGAAGAGGAATCTGATTGGGACTACGTAAAAGCTGCTGTTGACGGCAGTTCTTATTATAAATTACCGCGTGTGTTGCAGTGGGCGACAGGTAATATTGGTTTCCACCACGTGCATCACTTGGCACCGCGTGTACCGAACTACAATTTAGAATTGGCACATGAATCGACGCCACCTCTTCATCAAGCAACAACAATTACAATCAAATCAAGTTTGGAATCGATTCGCTTCCGCTTGTATGATCCAGAACGAAAAAGGTTCGTTGCTTTCAAAGAAGTTAAGCATCTTGTGAAGTCGGCAAGAGCTTCGATTGATTTGAAACCAAAACGCACGAGTTTGGATGTAAAATAAATTGCCAACCAGTCATCTCTTTTATGGGGTGGCTGGTTTATTTTGCTATAATGAAAGTGAGAGAGGATGGTGAGTGCACAATATGCGGAGCTGGTATAGTATTTTCCCGAAAAATCCATTGCTAAGTATTTATGCGTGGGTGATTTTTTGTTTTTTACCGTTCTTTTTCATTTTTAGGTCATCCTCCCCCGTTGAAATTTCTATAGGGATATCGTTATTATTTTTATTCTTTTTGTCATTTCGCTTTTCATTCAAATCAAAAACTGGGCTTGTCTATATGTGGCTTAGCTTTGAGATGGTCATTAATATTGTGATGACGTTATTATTCGGTTATGTATACTTATCTATATTTACTGCGTTTTTCATAGGGAATATCCGTAATCCGGTCGGGTTTTTCATTATTTATGGACTTCATATTGCGTTCACGGTAGGTGCAATTGTTGCAGGTTTCTTCATCGAAATTGAATTGTTTTTGCCACAAGTCCATTTCATCCTTATTTCTGTCATTGGGACGGTTCTATTACCGTTCAATTTGTATAACCGCAATAAGCGTGAAAACTTGGAGGGGCAATTGGAGGATGCGAAAGAACGTATTTCAGAATTAATTATTATGGAGGAACGCCAACGGATTGCTCGTGATCTCCACGATACGCTTGGACAAAAGTTATCGTTGATTGGCTTAAAGAGTGATTTAGCAGGTAAATTGGTGTCGCGTGATCCACAAGCAGCTGAAAAAGAGTTGCATGACATACGACAGACGGCCAGTACAGCGTTGAAGGAAGTACGTGAGTTGGTAGAGGATATGCGTGCGATGAAGCTGGAGGACGAACTGATGCGTATTCAGCAAATTTTGAAGGCGGCTGAAATGGATTTCACGGTTGTAGGTGATCCGGCGTTTACGAATATTCCAGCAATCGTCGAAAATGTGTTGAGCATGTGCTTAAAAGAAGCGGTGACGAATGTTGTCAAGCATAGCTATGGGACGTCCTGCTCAATCGCATTTGAACAGTTGCCAGATGAATTTGTTATTAAAGTGGAAGATAACGGGATTGGAATTACGAGAGGCGGAGAAACGTTGCCAGGCAGTGGGCTGAAAGGGATGCGAGAACGACTCGAATTCATAAATGGTAGCCTCCAAATTGAGGGGGGCGAAGGTACAAAACTATCGATTCGAGTTCCTGTCATTATAAAACATATTGTGGAGGACGATTGACATGATACGTATTGTTATAGCAGAAGACCAAGGGATGATGCTCGGAGCTCTAGGTTCATTACTCAATCTGGAAGAGGATATGGAAGTTGTCGGGATGGCGAAAAACGGGGAAGAAGCGGTTGCCTTAGTGAAGGAGCAGCAACCAGATGTGTGCATTATGGACATTGAAATGCCGGTGATGACTGGGCTGGATGCGGCAGAGGCCTTGCGGGGCGAAGATTGTAAAATTATTATTTTAACGACGTTTGCGAGGACGGGTTATTTCGAACGTGCCCGAAAAGCAGGGGTACGCGGCTATTTGCTGAAAGATAGTCCAATTGAGGAGCTTGTTAGTTCCATCCGCACGATTATGGATGGCAGAAGGATTTATGCACCGGAGCTTGTCGATATTGCTTACGGGGATGATGAAACAGAAAATCCGTTAACGGAGCGTGAAAGCCAAGTGCTAGGGCTGATCGCAGATGGCAGAACGACAAAAGAAATTGCAGGTGAGTTGTATTTGACGCCGGGAACGGTGCGCAATTATATTTCTACGATTCTTGAAAAGCTTGGCGTAGGGAATCGGATTGAAGCCATTTCTCGTTTTAAGGAGAAGGGCTGGTTTAAATAATTTTTTGAACAGGCCGACAGAAATGTCGGTTTTTTTGTGGCGAAAGGGGCATGGCGGTCATAAACTTACCTGTGCCGGTCATAAACTCACCTGTGCCGGTCATAACACGCTCCATGCCGGTCATAAATCCTTGCGTTCACAATATGGTATGCTAAAAGGGAATAACTGAAAGTTCTCACAAGGGGGAATAGGGGATGTTTGGAGTCGATTATGCACAGGGGCTTGACGCCAAAGATGAGCTTGCAAAGTACAAGGACGAGTTTTACCTACTGAAAGATACGATATATATGGATGGTAATTCGCTCGGTTTATTATCCAAAAGGGCCGAGCGAACGCTGCATGATTTGTTAGATTCGTGGAAAACGTTAGGCATCGATGGTTGGACAGAAGGCGATAATCCGTGGTTTTACTTGTCGGAGTCAGTTGGGGAGAAAATGGCGCCGCTCGTCGGGGGACTAGTAGGCGAGGTAATTGCGACGGGGTCGACCACTACAAATTTGCATCAGCTTGTGGCAACGTTTTACAAGCCTTGGGGAAATAAAACAAAGATTCTTGCCGATGAACTCAATTTTCCTTCAGACATTTATGCGTTAAAAAGTCAGCTCATCTTAAAGGGCTATGATCCTACCGAACATCTCGTTCGTGTCAAAAGTCGCGATGGCAGATTATTAGATGAGGCGGATATTATTGCAGCGATGACGGAGGATATTGCGCTTATTGTGTTGCCGGCAGTGCTCTATAGAAGTGGGCAAGTACTTGACATGGAGCGACTAACAACGGCGGCGCATGCGCGTGGCATTCCTATTGGTTTCGACTTATGTCACTCGGTTGGTGCAGTTGAACATGCCTTGCATGATTGGGGAACGGATTTTGCTTTTTGGTGCACGTATAAGCATTTGAATGGAGGCCCTGGTTCTGTTGCGGGCTTGTTCGTTCATGACAGCCATTTTGGTACAGCACCCGGATTAGCCGGTTGGTTTGGTTCTAAACAAGAATCGCAGTTTGATATGGATCACACGATGGACCCTGCAATAGATGCAGCGGCGTATCAGATTGGAACGCCGCATGTCCTCAGTTTAGCACCGGTTATTGGTGCACTTGAATTATATGAGGAAGTCGGTATGCAACGTGTGCGTGACAAATCACTTCAACTAACAGCTTATATGATGGAATTAATTCGAGAAGAGCTGTCCGCTTATGATTTTACCATTGGCAATCCAATTGATGATTCGCGCGGAGGGCATATTTTGCTTGAACATGAGGAAGCTGCTCGCATCTGTAAAGCACTGAAAGCGGAGGGAGTTATTCCAGATTTCCGTGCACCAAATGGCATTCGATTAGCACCTGTAGCACTTTATAATTCCTTTGAGGATGTTTGGCATGCGGTGCAGAAATTGAAAGTCATTATGGACGACAAGCGTTATGAAAAATTCACCAATCAAAGAGGTGTTGTGGCATGACAGAGAAATGGATTGATATTTCACAGCCGCTTCAAAATGATATTGCAGAGTGGCCAGGTGACACGCCGTTTACGTATGAAGTTGCGCTTACCAAAGCAGAAACGGGTTCCGTAAATATTGGCAAGATGACAACGAGCATGCATATGGGAACACATATTGATGCGCCGTTTCACTTTGATGATGACGGCAAGAAAGTGCTCGATTTACCGATTGACTTGTACATCGGACGAGCGCGAGTGATTGATGTGACCGGAGCTGAAAGTGTTGGACGCGCGGAGTTGGAAGGTATTGATTTCGGAGGGGCAGAACGGATTTTATTGAAAACGGGGAGTCGTCCGGATGCGAATGTATTTCCGAAGAAGTTCACCGTGTTGCGTGCGGATATTGGGCCTTTATTGAAAGAGAGAGGGGTTCGGCTGATTGGAGTCGATACGCCATCCGTCGATCCAGAAGATAGCAAGATATTGGAGGCGCATCATGCGCTCAATGACAACGATGTGATGATTTTGGAGAACATCGTGCTTCGTGCAGTTGAGCCGGGGGATTATGAACTCATTGCGCTGCCGTTACCGCTGCGGGATGGCGATGGTAGTCCGGTGCGTGCTGTATTGCGGAGGTGGGCTCATGAATGAGGAAGGGATTCACACGGATTTTCGGGAGAATATGACCTATGGGGAGTATTTGCATCTCGATACGTTATTGTCGAGCCAGCAACGCTTGTCCGGTCATCATGATGAAATGCTGTTCATCGTCATTCACCAAGTAAGCGAATTGTGGATGAAGCTCATTTTGCATGAGCTGGGCACAGCGATTGAATTGATTGAACACGATGAACTGCCGGAAGCGTTTAAAATGCTGGCACGCGTATCGAGAACGCAGACGCAGGTTATTCAGGCATGGGATGTGCTGGCGACTTTGACACCTGCTGAATATATGGAGTTTCGTGGAAGCCTGGGTAGGGCGTCGGGCTTCCAGTCGTATCAAAATCGGCTCATCGAGTTTGCACTTGGCTATAAGCAGTCACATATTTTGAAGATTTATGAGAAGGATCAGGAGCTGGCAAGTGAACTTGAAACGGCCTATCATGCACCTGGTATTTACGACGTGGCGATACGTGCGCTGGCTAGAGCAGGCTTTGCGATTACGCCCGAATTGCTAATTCGCGATTTTTCCGTTACGTATCAAGGGGATTCGACAGTGGCGGATGCTTGGCTCAAAGTGTACCGCAATGTCGATGATTATTGGGATTTGTACCAGCTCGCTGAAAAATTGGTCGATATTGAAGATAGCCATCAGCAATGGCGCTTCCGCCATATGAAAACGGTCGAACGGATCATTGGCTTCAAAATGGGAACGGGTGGCTCGTCTGGTGTGAACTATTTGAAGTCTGTGCTCGACCACCGGTTTTTCCCGGAATTATGGGATGTACGAACGAAATTATAACTTCATTCAGCAAATACATTTGCTGAATGAAGTTAAGCCTCCGGCGGATGTCACAGATTTTGAGGGGAGTTAAGGAAGGCAGTCTAAGTTCGCGACGTCCTGTCGCGACGACTGCATGACCTACATCCTGTAGGCCTCAGGCTCAATTCAAAATCTGGACGCAATCACGCCGGGACGTGATTGAATAAGGAACCTCCGCTGCCGAAAAAGGATAAAGTCCAATCCTTTCCAAGTAGCGGAGGTTTTTTGAATGGTCCAGCTAATGATTGTAAACAAGTACTAGCAATGAACCTGTCGAACTGATTGCGCATCGACTGTAGGAACGCCTCCTCGAACCGCTGTGGCCCATTGCCCCAACCTTCAAACGCCCCCCATCACCACTTCGTTAATCTATTGTATTCGGAAAAGCCGGTAGTGGTGTGTACGCCACTCGCTGATAAACTTAAGAAATTCTTCATAAATGTTCTACAAGATTCTTCATTTTTAATGTTCATAATGAAAGGATAGAATTGAAAAGGTGTGAACGAAATGAAGAAATTAGTAGTTATCGTAGTAATTTGTGCGCTTAGTCTCACTTTTGTGTTGAAGGATAAGCAATTGATTTCGGAAGCAGTTGATATGAATAGCAGTGCGAAGGCAAGCATTTTAATGGAAGCGGAAACAGGGGAAATACTGTATGAGAACAATAGTAAACAACCATTGCCAATTGCCAGTATGTCTAAGCTGATGACACAATACCTCGTGCTAAATGCCATAAACAACGGGACATTAACATGGGAAAGCACTTACGAGCCGAGTGATTATGTGCAGCAAATGAGCCAACAAGCGGGTGCAGTTAAATTGGGTATGGTAACGGGCAGCTCCTATACAGTAGAGGAGCTTTTCATTGCGATGACTGTCAGCTCGGCGAATGATGCGGCGATGGCACTTGCCGAAATGGTCAGCGGAACGGAAGAAGCTTTTGTTGCGGTGATGAATAAGCAGGCCAATAGTTTTAAGCTCAAGGAGACGACTTTTTACAATGCAAGTGGGCTGGATGGAGACTACATTGGCAAAGGACAAGATGAAACGAATCTATCATCCGCTCGAGATGTCGCAGTGTTGGCACAGCAATTGATAGCTACCTATCCCGAGGTACTGGATATTGCAAGCATGACGGACTTTACGACAAGTGAAGGCACACGGCTATGGAGCACAAACTTAATGTTACCAGGTATGCCACAGGCTTTCCCTGGCATCGATGGATTGAAGACGGGCTATACAGATCAGGCGGGTTCTTGTTTTGTCAGTACAGGTGTCTTTGAGGGGCGACGTATTATTACAGTTGTAATGGGTGTGGAAGCTGGTGGAAATGATACCACCAACCCACGATTTGAACTGACAAAAGAGCTTATTGAGCAATACGTGATGAAGTGAAATTTCGGTTATAAATGGTGTTTGAATATTTGAATAAAAGACAGGCGAATTCTATAATAGAGGGAGGAAAAAGGAGGCTAAGCCCGTGTTAGATCAAACAGAAGTAAATAACTGGATAGAGCGTTTACCGCTTATCGAGCAGATGATGGAACGCAAGGAAGTTTTGTGGCTTAATCCATTGGTAGAATCGGCAGCAACCGGTCTTTCCAAAACAGGCATAACCGCGGCAGATGTCCAAGATGCATCCGCTCGCCTCACCCGTTTTGCATCGTACATCGAGCGAGTTTTTCCGGAAACAAAGCCTTCAAACGGCATCATCGAATCACCTCTTACGGCCATTCCAACTATGAAACAAGCACTTGCAGATGACTATAGCATAGAAATAGCTGGAGAATTGCTTGTGAAACAAGATAATGCCTTGCCAATTTCGGGTTCTATTAAAGCGCGTGGTGGCATTTACGAAGTACTTAAACATGCGGAAACGCTGGCGATTGAATATGGCTTACTTTCACCTGAAGATGATTATGCCAAGTTTGCAGAGCAGGAATTCAGTCATTTATTTGCCAAACATAAAATTGCGGTTGGATCGACAGGTAATCTGGGCTTGAGCATCGGCATCATGAGCGCTAAGCTCGGCTTCGACGTCACTGTCCATATGTCGGCAGACGCAAAGCAGTGGAAAAAGGACATGCTGCGTGAAAAAGGTGTCACCGTCATCGAGTACGCAGATGATTATAGTAAAGCTGTCGAAGAAGGTCGTCGTCAGGCAGATGCAGACCCAGCCTGCCACTTTATCGATGATGAAAATTCACTCGATCTATTTTTAGGCTATGCAGTTGCTGGGGAAAGAGTAGCTATGCAATTAAAGCAGCAAGGAATCACCGTGGACGCAGACAATCCTTTGTTTGTCTATCTACCATGTGGAGTTGGTGGGGGTCCGGGTGGCGTTGCATTTGGATTGAAGCTGACGTTTGGCGATCATGTACACTGCTTTTTCGCGGAACCAACACATTCCCCGTGTATGATGCTTGGGATGATGACGGGCTTACATGACAAAATGTCCGTCCAAGACTTTGGTCTCGACAATAAAACCGTAGCGGACGGACTTGCGGTAGGTACGGCATCAGGCTTTGTCGGTAAAACAATGGAACCACTTCTAGCAGGCTGTTATACCATCGCAGACGGTACACTGTTCAAGCTGTTAAAACAGATTGCTGACACGGAAAATATCCGACTCGAACCATCCGCACTTGCTGGCATGACGGGTCCCGTGCACACCATTCGTGGAAATATAGAGGGTGCTGATGCAGCGAATGCAACCCATCTCGTTTGGGCAACAGGAGGTGGTATGGTGCCAGAAGTAGAAATGGCTGCATACTACACAACAGCGGAGAAGTAATTTAAAGTATTTCCCGGGAAATCGACAGTGAGGAAGGCCGGAAAGTATGCCCCGAGTTCCTGCCACCACTGCGTTATACAAAACGGAGCACGAAGGACAACCATATCCTATTGGAGGCGATCGTTGTGGAACGAGATTGGACGCAGAAGAACATGACCATTCAAATTCGGCAGATTGTTCAAATGGAGGATGCTTGTGGCATTACTTTTTCTCCAGAAATGTTGTCACATTTGAAGGTCGAAGTAGGCGAAGAGGTGCAAGTAGTAATGACAGGAAACGATTTGATTATTCGGAAAGTGTTTCCAGTCAAATATCTGGATGGTGATTCAGATGGTTTGCAAGATCTTGTGCACGAAGCCGAGGAAACATACAAGTAGACCAAAGGAGATGAAGTGAAAAGTCGACTAGCTCAGCCGGCTTTTACTTCATCTCTTTATGCGTAAACGGACATACACCTTGAATAGGCTCTGCATCATCGCCAATGAAGAATTGCTTCCATTCATGATGTGATGGGTCGCCAAAGTGACTAATATCAGGATGCTTTGGCAACTGATCCCACACCGCGACACGTTCACGTACTTTTTCGCGTGACATCATCCCACCAGGTTCTGTCCCTTTTAACCCCTCGAAAATTCTTCTAGGCTGAAACCCAATGACCATAGCATTGCCAAGATTACGTGTTTTTCGTTGCTTGTAGGCTGGGGCATTGCTAAAAACGAAAATCGGTTCACCGTGAAAATGAAAATCCCACAAATAATGCTCCGGATCAATAGGACTTTTAACAGGCCATTCTATCTCGTCTACTTCATGCAAGTATTGTAGAATCTCCCAAAACTGCTTTCGATAATCGTCCAGCGAACCTTCTATTTCAAATGGCTCTACAAATACAAATAACCCATGTCGCTTATAAGTGGGCTCTTTGAACAGTGTCAAAAACGACTTCAATGCTGCCGTCAAATTAGACCAATCATTTTGCATCACATAGGCATAGCGCAATTCGCCCTTCAACTCTCCGTTCATCCCGAAATAACACGGAAACGTCTTATCCGTCACTGTCGTATGAAATGTTTGATATTCCCTCAACAACCAATCTGGCAAATCAGTACGCTTCGCAAAATCATCTTTTGTCAATAAAGCATCTTCTGTCTGAATCATACTATTTCCTCCATTCCAGTCATTTTTACGATTCGAAATAAAAATGTTTAAACCAACTGTCAAAGGGAACACCAATGAAGACGACTACAATTATTTGGAGGATGAAAAAATGAGCTTCCCTATGGAAGAGACACCGATAACCCAGTGCGATACAGAATATGATACGCTGCGCCGTGTCATCCTATGCCAGCCAAAATTCATGGCAATCGAAGAGGTAATCAATGATGTACAAAAGAAGTATGAGGATGAAAATATAAATGTAGAGCTTGCGATGAAGCAACATGAAGACTTTGAGGCTGTACTTAAGGAGAATGGAGTTGAAGTGATCAAACTGCCTTCATCCGAACAATTTCCTGAACAGGTTTTCACACGTGATATTGGCTTCACCGTAGGAGAGGAGATTTTCGTTGCGGAAATGGCTAGCGATATTCGTAAGGGGGAGGAGGAAGTACTTGAAGAGTGGTTGGACGACGAGGATATTCCTTTCCAAACAACGACAAATCGTGTGGAAGGCGGCGATGTCATCGTTGACCGTGGTGCAGTATACGTCGGTATCAGTAGCCGTACATCTGAAGAAGCCGTTCGGAAGTTAAGGCATGACTTACCCGACCACGATATTATCCAAGTACCATTCAATGAAAAATACTTGCACCTCGACTGTGTATTCAATATCCTATCACCGGAAGTTGGACTGATCTTCCCGAAAGCACTCGATGCAGAAACAATTGACATGCTGTCAACAACATACAAACTTATCGAAGTATCCGAAGAAGAGCAATTCACAATGGGCACAAATGTCCTTTCAATCGGTGATAAAAAAGTATTCAGCTTGCCACAAAACAAAAACGTCAACGCGCAAATGCGAGCTCACGGATTTGAGGTTATCGAAGTCGACTTCTCCGAAATCATAAAATCCGGCGGTTCCTTTAGATGTTGCTCGATGCCGGTTGTGAGGGAATAGCATGGAGATGAACTACCCGAGTGCGAGGCACTCGGGTAATACAGTATATCTACTTTTTTTAGACCGTAAATCGTGCCATGTCACCTTGTAAGGTCTCTGCTAGTTTTGCTAGTGTTTGTGCACTGGACGAAATTTCTTCAGTCGTTGCTAGCTGTTCTTCAGTCGCGGCGCTTGAGGACTGCGCTTCACTGGCTGATTGTCCTGCAAGCTCCTCGATGCTAGCTGATTCATGGGCAACTTTATCTGTCATTGTGCGAATCTGTTCAATTGTGATTGAGACAGTAGCGAGCTTCTGACTCATATCAGCTGCTGCGTCCTCAATGCTGTTGAATATGGCGGCTGTTTTTTCTGTGTCAGCAAGCCCTGCTTGAACACGTTGACTGCCGTCCTCTGTACTTGTAACAGCTTGTCCTACGTTGTGAATCATGGCATCCATCATCCGACCAATTTCTTCAGCAGAATGCTTGGATTGTTCAGCAAGCTTGCGGACCTCATCGGCTACAACGGAAAACCCTTTTCCATGTTCGCCTGCTCGAGCTGCTTCAATCGCCGCATTTAATGCCAATAAGTTAGTTTGGTCTGCGATGCCTGTTATAAGTGCTGTGACAGAACGAATTTGTTCTGAGTGCGTAGCCATCTCGCTGATGATGGTTGTAGATTGTTCCATTGTTGTACGAATGGACTGCATCTGATCGGTGAAATCATTCATGAAAGTCGCTCCATCATTGACGAGCTGTGAAACAGCTGTGGAAGAACTTTGTAGTGCTTCATTGTCTACTGTTATCCGATCGATGCCAGTAACCATTTCACCTATGGAAATAACGGACTCCTTCACTGTGGACGCCTGTCGTTCATTCGTTAGCAAACTGCGCTCTGTAATGCCGGCAACCATTTCAGAGGCAGCTAGGCTTTCTTCTGAGCTAGCAGACAATTCTTCTGCATGCGTTGCAAGCTGGGCAGCAGACTGTCTTGCATTTATGATGATTCCACGAAGGTCACCTACCATGTCGTTCAAAGCATCCGCCATTTCTCCGAGCTCATCCTTGTTGCGAACATTCACGGGTTCCACAGCGAAATCGCCAGTAGCGAGTTGTTTAAGCGCTACTGTCATCGTTCCTACAGGACGTGAAATGCTACGACTGATAAGGCGTGCAATGGTTACGGTAACAATACTCGCAATTCCAATTAGACTAGCAATCAGTATTCGAATCAAAGCCAACGCATCTTGCAGCTCTTTTTCAGTCTGTAGTTGCTGATTTGTTTGGATTTCCATTAGCTTTCTTATATTTTCATTAATCACGATCTCGTACATCTCAGCCTCGGCAGCTATTTTTGCAGCGGTTTCTAAACTGCCTTCTTGGACATCTCTTATCGCAATTTCATTAATTTCCCGATAACTTAAGGCTGCCTCCTTGACTGCTTTGAGTAATTCACGTTCGGAAGGAGTTCGTATGAGTTTATCTAATTCTTTTAATTTATTTTTAAATGAAGTCACCACTTCTTCGCGATGTTCCAAATAAGAATCTTCTTTATAAATGATAAATCCATGAACATTTTTAGCATCTTCATTTTGATTGGATAATAATTGTTCAAACAACAAAACACTATTTATTTTTTCATCAATTAAATAACGATACTCCTCATTCAATTTCGTCAATGCCCATAATCCGGATGCACCGACGACAATTAAAATAACCAATATGGATGTAAAGCCAATCCATAATTTTCTCCCTACAGTGATTCGCATGTCAAAAGTCCTCCTAAGTTATATAGCTATTTATAATTATAGAGCAGGAAGGAAAAGTTTAATGTAAAAGTAATGTAAAGATTGTGTAAGCCGTTCCAAATCAAAGCCGTTGACATTGTCGACTTTTTATTATAATATTATCTTGAATTCAAGATAATTAGTTGATTAGAAAAAAACATACATTGGAGGACTACTCATGAATCATTTAAAAGGAATGCACCACGTAACAGCCATCACAAGTAGCGCGGAAGAGAATTACAAATTTTTCACCTATGTATTGGGCATGCGTTTAGTGAAGAAAACGGTGAACCAAGATGATATTCAAACGTACCACCTGTTCTTTGCAGATGATGTAGGCGGCGCCGGGACAGATATGACATTCTTCGATTTTCCAGGTATCCCAAAAGGTACGCATGGTACAAATGAAATCTATAAGACGGCTTTCCGTGTGCCTACGGATGCTGCATTAGACTATTGGGTGAAACGTTTTGATCGATTAGATGTGAAGCATGCAGGCATTGAAGAGCAATTCGGCGTCAAAGTACTGTCATTCGTCGATTTCGATGACCAGCAATACCAAATGATTTCAGATGAACACAACAAAGGCATTGCATCTGGTACACCATGGCAAAAAGGGCCTGTTCCATTGGAATATGCCATCACTGGACTTGGCCCAATCCATATTCGTATTGCTGAATTTGATTATATGAAAGAAGTGTTGGAGAAGGTTCTGTTATTCAAGGAAATTAAGCAAGAGGGAGACCTACATTTATTCGAAGTTGGAGAAGGCGGAAATGGCGCGCAAGTCATTGTGGAAAAGAATGATGTACTTCCTCCAGGCCAACAAGGCTTTGGTACGGTGCACCACGCAGCATTCCGTGTCGAAGACCGTGCCGTATTGGACGAGTGGACGGAGCGTATCGAAAGCTTTGGCTTACGCACATCTGGCTTCGTCGATCGCTTCTTCTTCGGATCGTTGTATTCACGAGTAGCGCCAGGCATTCTTTTCGAATTCGCCACAGACGGACCGGGCTTCATGGGCGATGAACCATACGAAACACTTGGTGAAAAACTATCGCTACCGCCGTTTTTAGAAGGACAACGCGAGCAAATTGAGAAAATGGTGCGCCCGATTGATACGGTGAGAAGCACTAAAGAATTTACGAAAGAATAATAAGAGAGGCCTTTCATACGTTTGTTTGACGTATGGAAGGCCTTTTTTTGGTGTGCCCGGCATGGGTAATCGCTAGGTGGTGAAAGTCCACTACAGGCTTGGCAGTAGGAACT
>NZ_JADHDX010000026.1 GCF_016820585.1 Arthrobacter beigongshangensis | reverse complement strand
ATGAATGGATGCCGTTTCTGACAACGACTTAACATTTTTGTGTCCAGGATATTGACATAGATCCAGCGTTTAGGCATTACCTGAATGAATATTGAAAATAAAAGTAAGCATCAAATACCATATATGAGCTATTTGATGCTTACTTTATCAATAGGTTAAATCTCAGCTAATTTTTTCGGTTTCCTCTTTATAATGAGGCTCGTCTACATCTGATAAGTTTATTTTGGTGATATCTAAATCATAGTTCCACCTAGGATTATCGTTGCCTTTTTCAATTTGTCTAAAATAATGTCGATAAATATATTTAACATATTTAAAAAGAAGCACTAAAGATATAACGTTAACAAATACAATGATTCCTATAATTAGATCTACAGCCGCCCAGATGACATTCAATTCTACAGTACTTGCTATAACAAGGATAACAGCTAGTACGACTCTGTATGATAAAATAGGATACTTCTTCTTATCTCTAAAAATATAAGTTAAATTGGATTCGCCATAACGCATATCTGCTAATAGTGTCGTAAATCCGAATAAAAACATCGCAAAAAATACAATCCAACTACCTAAATTTCCTAAAACGGAACCAAAAGCAGTTTGCAATAATAATATACCATCCTGACCTGATTCTAATGATCCCGTCATCAAAATTGCCAATGCGGTAGCTGTACAAATAATAATGGTGGTGATAAAAGTACCAATCATCGCTAAAAATCCTTGGTCGACTGGATGTTTAACATCAGCAGAAGCATGCATCATTGCAGCGGCACCATTCCCTGCATCATTAGAAAACATTCCCCTAGCAACACCGCTTCTAAACGCCTCTGCAACAGTCCACCCGACTACTCCACCGACTGCTGACTTCCCTGTAAATGCGCTTTCAAAGATAGCACCAAAAATAGTCGGGATATAAGTAAAGTTAATCATCACTATATAAAGTACAACCGAAAAGTAAACAAATACCATGAAAGGGACAATAAAAGTCGATACATTTACTAACCTCTTCATTCCCCCAATGGTTACTAAAAATGCCAAAATCACAACAATTATTCCTGGTATAATTGGATTAATATCGACGACACCCGTAAAAGCGTTTGCAATTGAATTCGTCTGAATAGATGCGATTGCAATACCAATACCAAACACATAAAGAAGTGAAATTAGAATAGCCAATGGCTTATTTCTCAAGCCTTTTTCAATGTAATAAGCCGGTCCACCTTCGTAATTTCCATCTTTATCTTTAACCCGAAAGGCTTGCCCTAGAACGGTTTCATTAAAACTTACAATCATACCAAACAACGCAGTCATCCACATCCAAAAAATAGCTCCCGGACCGCCGATAAACAATGCGCTACTCACACCCACAAGACTTCCTGTACCTAATTGACCACCAAGAGCGGCCATTAAAGTACCAAATCCAGATAGTCCTCCTTCGTCACCTTTTAAACTCTTTTTCATGGTACTAAAAGCCCGAATAAAATGTTTAATCTGAGGGAACCCTAGTTTAATAGTGAAGTATAAACCAACACCTAGTAAAGTGTATCCGATTACATTTGCCCATAGCCAATCAGTTATAGTATAGATTATTTGCATAATTACAACCCCTTCTATTTGCTATCTTATAGGACACAGAATTAAATGAAGATGCAACGTTGTACACTTGGTGCATCACTTGTCATTATCATAAAGTTTAGTAACAATACTTCTCTCATACACTTGGGATACTGAAATAATACTGAATCTTGATGTGTAGGTTCTACACTCCCCAATATATTGATTAATATTTGAACCCTTCCCCAAGTCTATTTCTTATCGTTTCATAATCCGGATAAGTAATACGATAAATTTTCAAGGAATGCAGGAGGGTTACATGATAGAGTAATGATTTGCAACCCCTTTCATTCGTTGTATACCAATACCTCAAATTGGTAATTTCAAGCGAATGATTTCAGCGAAAAATTCAGCACCCCGAACTAAGTTTTCATCTTTATAATCAAACTTAGCATGGTGGAGAGGATAGACTTCTTCTCCTTCACGCTTACCACCTAGGAAGACATAGCATCCCGGAACTTTATCAATAAAATGCCCAAAATCCTCTGAACCCATCATCGGTTGTGCATTAGCAACAATATTTTCTTTCCCGAGTACATTTGTAGCTGCTTGCACGGCTGTCTGATGGCAATCTTCCCAGTTAACCGTTGGTGAAAAGGAGTTTCTATAGGTAAATTCGCATGTTGCCCCGTTAGCTTCACAAATATTTTCACAAATGGCTTGCATTCTCTCTTTAATAAGAGCTGAGACTTCTGGTTTGTAACTTCTACAGTCACCAGTTATGACGACATTAGTCGGTATGACATTCACAATGCCGTCAGTATGGATTTCAGTGCAAGAAACTACCGCGGTGTCAATCGGATCAATATTTCTTGAGACAATGGTTTGCAATGCCAGTATGATTTGGGAAGCGGTAACCAATGCGTCAACCCCCATGTTTGGAGCTGAGGCATGTCCTCCCTTCCCTTTTATACGAATTTCAAAGTTATCCTCACTTGCACAAATCCCTCCAACTTTGGAGTGGATTTCCCCCTCTGGTAAACCTGGCATGTTGTGTAGTCCATAAAATTCATCGATTGGGAATCGCTCAAATAACCCATCCTTTAGCATTGCAAGTGCCCCTTCACCATGTTCCTCTGCAGGTTGGAAAATGAAACGAACGGTTCCGTTAAAGCTTTTTCGATCAGCAAGTAATTTCGCTGCACCAAGTGCGGTAGTAACATGTCCATCATGGCCGCAAGCGTGCATCTTGCCTGGATATTTCGAAGCATATGGTAGATTGGTTTGTTCCTGGATGTTTAAGGCATCCATATCAGCACGAATTCCAATAATTCCTAAACCATCACCGTTCTTCAACGAACCAACTACTCCCGTTTTTCCAATTCCAGTAACTACTTCATAACCCATCTCCAGCAATTTTTCTGCAACAAATCGAGATGTATTTTCTTCTTCAAAAGCTGTTTCAGGGTGTGAATGGAGATAACGTCTCCACTCAGTAAGCTGTTTTTTAAAATTTTCATTGCTCATATTCATTTCATTCCCTTGTGAAATATTTTTTTGAGTTTCTGATGATAATCATTTACTTAAATTCAAAAATTCAAAGCACTTCTCTTCTTACTTATACAGATGGATGCGCTCCGTCCCATACCACTTCTCTATAATGTTCCGGATCAGTGTCACCTTCTGTGCTGATGACCAGGATTTTGGAATCTTGATTCAAATTCAATGCATTTTTCATATCATTAAGTGCTTCATTTCCACTCAATAGACTAATTAGTCCCACACCAACTGCCGCACCCGATTCGCCTGAAATAATACGCGGGTCACTGCTTAATGGATTTGCCAGAATCCGCATCCCCCGTGCAGCCATGTAATCTGGACAAGAAACAAAGACTTCAGCATAATCTTTTAAAATTCCCCAAGAGGATGTACTAGGTTCCCCACATGCTAAACCTGCCATAATCGTATCCAAAGCGCCCGTTACTGCATGCGGCTCTCCATCACCTACATAAATAGATTTGTATAAGCATGCTGCTTTATCCGGTTCGACTATAACTGTAAGAGGACGTTCGTCACCGAATCTATCCGCTAGATAGCCAAGCATACTACCCGCAAAAGATCCAACTCCCGCTTGTAAAAACACATGCGTCGGTTTGTCATCGCCAAATTCAGCAATCTGTTCTATAGCTTCATCTAGTAAAGTTACATACCCCTGCATAATCCAAGCCGGAATCTCTTCATATCCCTCCCAAGCCGTGTCCTGTAGCAAAACCCAACCATTCTCTTCAGCCTTCCGACTTGCCAGCCGAACTGTATCGTCATAGTTAAGATCCGTGATGGAAGCTTCTGATCCTTCTTTTCGTATATTGTTTAATCTTATTTCTGAAGACCCTTTCGGCATGTAGACTACTGATTTTTGTCCTAGTTGGTTTGCAGCCCAAGCCACTCCTCTACCATGATTTCCATCAGTGGCTGTTACAAAAGTAATTTCTCCAATTTCCTCTTTTACTTCTTTACTTCTTAGTTTTTCAAAAGAAAGCTCTGAAATATCAACGCCTAATTTTTCTGCTAAATATTTACCGATAGCAAATGAACCACCCAATACTTTAAAAGCATTAAGTCCAAATCTATAAGATTCATCTTTCACCCAAATATCGCTAACGCCCAATTGTTTAGACAATTTATCTAATCTGTGAAGTGGAGTGACTTGATACTCTGGAAAGCTTTTATGAAAATTTCTTACCTTTTTAGCTATTTCACCATTCATAAAATCAACAGATGCTTTCTCAGTATCTATTTTCCTGGCATTTTCATTTGTAATATATTCAACTTCCGCTAAATTCCTCATTTTTTTATCCCCTTAATAAAATATTTTATTCTAAAATTGCGATGACCTCTATTTCTACACCAGCATCTTTTGGCAACTTAGATACCTCTACACAACTTCTTGCAGGATAACCTCCTGTAAAAAACTCTCCATATATTTCATTAACCACGGAAAAGTTAGATAGGTCTGTTAAAAATACTGTTGTTTTTACAACATCCTTCAAAGAAGCTCCTGCAGCCTCCAATACTTTTTTCACATTATTTAAAGATTGTGTTGTTTGTTCTTTTATATCCTCTGAAATTTTATCAGTTTGAGGATTTACGGGGAGTTGACCTGAAACAAAAATAAATGTATCCTTTTTAACTGCTTGGGAATAGGGCCCAATAGCTCCGGGTGCATTTTCTGTTGAGATTATTTCTTTTACCATTAATAAATTCCTCCTTGACTTTATCTATTCTAAAACTGGTTCTACCTTTTTAGAATTGCTTAGATATTGATTTGAAAAAAGAAAATAAAGACAACACTTGAATGTATACGCTTTCAAACGAATCGCTACTTCATCAATCGTGAAGATAACTTGGTATACTCTTTGTTTATTCTTTATTCTGACTTCTCACTAGTAATATACCACACTACACATACTAGTCAATATATTTTTTCATCCAACACTACTAATCAATTATTGCTAGGATCTGTATTCCCTTTCCACTACTCTTCTTAAAGCTTATAAATTGAAAGCTATTTGTGGTATATTACATATTAAAGAATCGTTTTAGTAGAGAGGTGCTAAAAATTGACTACTGAGAAGAATGGAACTAAAATAAAACGAATATTTATGAAGGATGAGGTTTACAATAAACTTCGAAAGTGGATTATAATCGGAGAACTCGAACCTGGGACAAAATTACGAGATCAGGATTTGTCTGAACAGCTGGGAATTAGCCGTACTCCTATTCGAGAAGCTTTACTTAGGTTGGAAAATGATGGACTTGTGGTGACTAAAGCGAATAGGTGGACGTTAGTATCTCCAATTGATTCTAATGAGGCTAAAAGTATCTATTCCATCGTATGGACACTTGAACGTTTGGCTATGGAGCAGGCCCTTCCTCTTATTTCTTCAAATGACATTGAAGAATTAGAGCAACTCAATGAAAATTTTAATGAAGCCATTAAAACAGGGGAAATTTTTGCAATACTTGAGGCAGATAACAAATTTCATGATAAAATTATTCAGTTATCAAATAATGTAGAGTTACTCAAGTTACTCTCAGGTTTAAAAGTAAGGATTCAAAGAATAGAGATACATTATTTCAGTCAGATGGATGCCAAGTATACATCCTATACTGAACACCAGCAGATAATAGATGCCATTAAAAAGCAGGATTTAAATCTTGCAATCGATACCATTAAAGCAAACTGGAAAAACAGCTTAGATCGTATTCGACTATATACTGAACATGAAAAATAGTCCGGGTATAAAAATAGCTTGTGGGTGAATTAAATAAGCTGGATAGTTCAAGAATCTTTTTCGGATTCTCGAACTATCCAGCTTATTTTTTGATTCGTTCTATCAACGCACTACTATATTCACACTATCGATTATTTATCTTATATCTTTTGTATGCTAATGGAGTCATGTTTATGGAATCTCTGAATTCAGTAATAAAATAACTGTTAGTTATAGCTTGGATGGTGACTACTACCAAAATAACGAACTAAATGAAGAAGCATTAGTTAGCATCTTCTTAGCCATCACAAATTTCCAAAAATCATTATTCAATCGTTGTCATAGAGGATACGAAGATACCATTGCCCGTATCATTCATGAACAGCTCGAAATTATTTTTTATAAAATGCTGTTAAAACAACATAAAATCGAAGAGGACGCAGCTTTAAAAGTTACCGCTGTTATATTAAGCTGGGGAATTTACGGGGCTTCTGTAGAATGGAAAAGAAATAGTAAGCAGATACCACCAGAGGAATTTATCAAATCAGCCATTCCCTATATCATTTCTGGGATTGATATTTAAAAATGCCAGTCACTCAAACAAACGTGTTTGTTCAAACCTTCGCGATTGGTTGAGTGACTGTGGCACTTTCTCTATTGCTTTATTTTGATAATGCAATTTTTATATGGGCCAAGTGGTGCTCTTCGTGCCAAGCCAATTTTGCAACTTTTGTGGCAACTGTTATTTTACCAGCTTCTTGGTGGGTAAAAGCTCGGTCTAATTGCTCTTCAGTTAAACTATTTCCCAGAGATACGATGCGCTCATTTATACCCTCTAGCATTTTAATAGAACTTTCTACAGGAAGCTTTGTATCCGGTTGAATCGCCCACTTTTCTTGATCAAAAGCTGGTACTGTTGGATTCTCATCTGTTAAAGCAAGCTTCAAACGTTGATACATGTTCAACTGAGAATCGGCAATGTGATGAACAAGCTGACGAACTGTCCAGCTACCTTCACGATACGTTCTGCTTAATTCCTCATCACTTAATGCGTCAACCGTTTCTCTTAATCGAATCGTGTATGTTTCGATTTCCTTTAGCCATTCTTGAATATTTTCTACTGTACTTTTTTCAGGAACTTGTAGCTTTCCGATTGGAAATTTTACCTCCATTTTCAATCCCCTTTTCCCTATTCGTTATTTTTTACCCTTTTTTCATAATCCTCTCTATATTCTAACATAAAACTTGTTTAGTTTAGCTTTGACATTTAAAATACCCTATAAAGTAGCTACTTTATAGGGTACATTCTAAATATAGGTAAGGCTTTTTTCTATCGCTGACAATTATTCATTAATAAGTGTCTCTAACGCTACAGTAATCATGTCATTAAATGTTGTTTGGCGTTCTTCTGCTGTTGTTTCTTCACCTGTAATCACATGGTCACTCACTGTCATAATACTTAAAACGTCGATGTTGTATTTAGCCCCAAGTATATAAAGAGCTGATGTCTCCATATCTACACCTAACACACCGTAATCAGCCAGCTTATGGATCATGGAATCGTCGTCTTCATAGAATGAATCGCCCGTGTAGACGTTCCCAACATGAACTGTCAAATCGTCGCTCTGTTTAGATAAACGATGTGCTCTCTCTAGAAGAGTAAAACTTGCGTTTGGTGCATAATTCATTTGTGGGAAAATGATGTTTTGCATTTTGGAATCATTTGTAGCTGCCATCGCCATGACAATGTCACGGATTTTTACTTCGCGCTTCATAGCTCCGATTGTACCAACGCGAATAATATTTTTCACACCATAATCTTTAATGAGTTCGGTGGCATAAATACTCATAGAAGGAACACCCATTCCAGAGGATTGGATAGAAATCTTTTCCCCTTTATACGTCCCAGTATACCCATACATTCCGCGAACTGTGTTATGACACTCAACATTCTCTAAAAAAGTATCAGCAATATATTTAGCACGAAGTGGATCTCCGGGCATCAAGACTTTTTCAGAAATTTGACCTTCTTTTGCATTTAAATGGATACTCATGATACTTCTTACCTCCAAATAATTGATAGATTACATTGATTTTCTACTGATTGTCTGTATGCTTCTTCAATTGTGTTGATGAATAAATCCAGCTTAAAACTAAACCAACTGCAAATGTGAGTAATACTCCTAGGCTGTTACCTTCGAAAATTCCTTTCGCAAACGGGGCAGGGACGATTCCATTTGTTGTGAAAAGAAGCCCGATGATTACACTCACAAACCATATAGCTACATTCCCTTTATTCACAGAAACATTTTTGTTACCTGAAATGATATCAGGATCATACCCTTGCTTTTTGCGAAGAATAACGTAATCTGCTATGAATACAGCTGTCCAAGCGGCTAAACCAATCCCTACAATCCCTAAAAATAGTTGGAACGAACCTAAGAAGTCACCGCTTATGAATAACACATAGGCCGGAAGCAATACCATGATTGCGCCGTGGAAAATAATCGATGTACGATCTGAAATTTTTATATTTGTAGCTTCTAACGCATTACGTCCGGACCGAAGTGAAATAACTGCTGGTGGAATGATTCCGCCCAACGCTGTAATAAAGTATGGAATAACCATCCATTTAGGCATTTGTAAAGCTAATGCCGCAATTGGATCTGCTGCATTCACTAGTTCAGGATTCGTCGCGTTCATTAAAATACCCAAGAACATGATGACAAATAGTGGTATAGCTGATGCAAGTGTTGTTGTCACGAAAATCGATTTATTCGAAGATTGAGGACTTTGGTAGCTAGAGTAATCACTCGCAACCATTGCCCAGCTAAGTGCAGAACCAGCGATAATGATAGAAATCGCAGGTAATACGCCTCCAACCCAGTCTCCATTTGGCATATTCACAAGTGCTGACCAGTCTGTTTGTGGAACTAAAATACCCAAGACAACTACTGTTAGTGCACCAAAAATATAGGTAAATATTGTTTGTACTTTTACAAGTGTTTCTTGATTTACAAGAGACAATGCCATAATCGCAATCGCAAGACCGATTAACCCGATTAGTTGTACCGTCGTTGTTACTTCAAATCCAAGTGCAGTAACAATGGCATTAATGGAGAAAATACCAGTAGGAACATTACCGATACTCAGCCAACCAATCAAACAGATCCACGCAAGTACAGCAGGAATCAAGTTACCTTTTGATCCAAAAGCTGCTCGAGATAACACAAATGTCGGTGCATGTCCTAACTTCCCTGGCAAACTAAGATAACCGATCAATGCAAACGATGCCGCTCCCAAGAATGCAGCTATGACTGATTGAACGAAGTTGAGACCATAACTAACAATAATCCCTCCGTAAACCAATCCCATTATACCGATATTCAATGCAAACCATATCCAAAACAACTGCTTAGGTTGTCCAATTCTTTCGTTTTCTGGAATTAAATCAGAATGATGTTGACTCATAGCTCTTTGACCTCTTTCTCAAATTAAATGGTTTTTTTGTGTCTTCTATTAGCTATTTAGAAATAGTTAATTTTATTTTTGCAAACTGTTGAGGTATATAGAATTTATTGTGCATTAATGGATAATCTGCATTGCCGTAAATACTTTCCAATAGTAAAAAGTATTCATTTCGCCCAATTAACTTTTCTTTTTGGGTGGACAAATTAACAGTATTTGTATGTTTAATTTCAATTTCTCCATGATTCGCATTCACATACACTGCGTTCTCCAGAAAATCCAGTACCTGTTCTTTATCATCTAAATTCAAGGAAAAACTTTTCACCGTTTGCATCGACATAAAGGTAAAGGCGTAGGCAATTAAATCGCTTCCTTTTCTATACAAACGTTCTAAGGCGACTACTTCAGACGCATCTTCTTTTAAAACTTGGTTCGTATATTCAGTTGCTGATTCCAGTCCGTAATTTATTTCTACTTGATCAAATATACTGATATGGTATTTATGCACCGGGTTGCTTAACCCGTCCAACGGAACAGTTTCTTGTTGTTTAAAAAAGGAATCGATCAAAAAGTTCCCTTTCCCGTGTTCATTTCTTACGATTCCATCATCCTGCAAAAGCGCCATAGCTTGTCTTAACGTTGACCGGCTAATCCCTAATTCTTTTGCTAAATCTGGTTCTGAAGGAAGCCTACTGCCTATGGGATATTTTCCTTTTTTAAATTGAAGAAGGAGCTCATCATACACATTTACATAGAGTGGTCTTTTCAATTTATTTGATATATTTTTATTCATTCAGTCACCTTTTATTTTAGTAGTTTTAAGAAAGAATCACCGTTTTCAGGCATTTCCACAGCGAAATTATCCGCTATGGTTGCGCCAATATCAGCAAATGTATCATTCTCAGGTAATTTACCAGAGCCCTTTAATTGTTTTGAATAGGCCAAAACGGGAATAAATTCGCGTGTATGGTCTGTACCAGGAAAGGTTGGATCATTGCCATGATCAGCCGTAATAATTAATAAATCATCTTCCTGGATTGAATCCAATACTTCATCTAAACGTTTATCAAATTCCTCTAACGCTTTGCCATAACCTTCTGGGTCACGACGATGTCCGTATAAGGCATCAAAATCGACTAAATTTAAGAAGCTTAAGCCTGTAAAATCCTTTTTGATGACTTCTAATAATTTGTCCATACCATCCATATTGCTTTTTGTACGAATGGCCTCTGTAACTCCCTCACCATCAAAGATATCATTAATTTTCCCAATGGAAATTACATCATATCCACCATCCTGTAGACTATTCATTACTGTTTTCCCAAAAGGCTTTAAAGCATAGTCATGACGATTTGCCGTTCTTGTAAAGTTCCCGGGCGTACCAATATACGGTCTCGCAATAATGCGACCAATTAAATAGGCAGGATCTTTTGTGATATCTCGAACCTTTTGACAAATATCATATAGTTCTTCTAACGGGATGACTTCTTCATGAGCTGCAATTTGCAGAACAGGATCTGCTGATGTATAGACAATCAAATCCCCTGTGTTCATTTGATGCTCCCCATATTCATCAAGAATATCGGTTCCACTTGCAGGCTTATTCGCTACCACTTTACGCCCTGTTACTTCCTCAATTTGTGTAATTAATTGATCGGGAAATCCATTTGGAAACACATTAAATGGTTTATCAATGTGTAAGCCCATGATTTCCCAGTGGCCAGTCATCGTATCTTTCCCCAATGATTTTTCCTGTAATTTTGTGTAATAGGCCAGAGGGTTATCTGACACAGGTACTCCTAGTATTTCTTCAATATTCGATAGACCTAATTTTGCTAGGTTGGGTACGTTTAAACCATTCATGTGTTCGGCAATATGTTGTAAGGTATGTGAGCCCACATCACCAAATTGAGCTGCATCCTTTGCTTCACCAATACCTACTGAATCCATAACAATTAAATGTATGCGCTTAAATTTTTCCATGCTACTTGCTCCTTTTATTTCGTGCTTTGTGTTACTTTCCGATTTACGACTAACTGAAAGCGAGAATAACACGATAGCTACGTCGGCTATTTTGGCTCCATTTCGTTTACTATAAAGTGTTTTTTAGTAGCCTTGCTTGTATGAGTAGTCCTTTAAATTGTAGTCGGATGGACTTGTCTATTTTTTATACAAGTTTAAAATATCACATAGTTCTATCTAATGCAAGCACTTTCAAATGAGTATTAAATGGCAATCCGCTAAAGTTAGGCCGCTGAAAAAGACTATGTAGATGTAGTTATAATCATCAATCAGATCAATATGTGGAATAGGTTATCTATTTCCAAGGGGAACAAAGTGAGTAAATCAATTACGCCTCGGCGTAGTTGCGTTGGGATTTTGAATTGTGCACAGCACAATTAACTCCCCTCAAAATCCCTAACATCCGCCGGAGGCTTAACTTGAATCAGCAAATGTATTTGCTGATTCAAGTTAAAATAGGCGAAAAAAAACACTTATGGAATCAATGATGATTCCATAAGTGTTTTTAGACACTCAAAACGTAACAAATGTTTGTCTCCAAATATTCTGTTCTCGTTTACCTATCTTCCAATTCACTCAAGTACTAAATTGAACGAATTATAGATTCTTACAGTTCAAAAGAAGATACTATCACCGAGAATTCCTCATTTCTCGAATCGTCACTTGAATAATCACTATATAATACCTACTTCGACAGTCTGTCATTTATACCATAATTGCGATGATTGCTTTTGGCATCAATATAACAAAATAACCGCCCTGTGCAATCGGTTAAGATAGCTTATATGCTCTCTGTAACTCCGCAAGATCAAGTTTCTTCATTTTAAGAATTGCCTCATTAACACGTGACATTTGTTCCGGTGTACTACTTGCCATCATCTCGTCCATTTCTCTTGGTACAACTTGCCAAGACACCCCATACTGATCTTTCAGCCAGCCACATTGCTCAGCTTCGGGAACTGCAGACAGCTTGTCCCAATAGTCATCAATCTCTTCTTGTGTATCGCAATAGACCATAAATGAGACTGCCTCGTTAAAACGGAAATCATGCTTATGAGCACTGTCCATCGCAGCAAACCACTCGTTCTCAAGCATGAAGTCAGTAAACATGACTGTTCCCTCTTTGTCAGGTTCCATGCCTTGAGGGTATCGGGCAAGTAGACCCTGCTCTGCGTTTTTAAATACGGATAAATAAAAATTAATCGCTTCTTCTGCTTTGCCGCATTTATCACCGACAAACAGTAGCGAGGGCACTATCTCAGGCCGCTCTTCACCTTCTGGATTTGTAAGGATTAACTGCCAAGACAAACCATACTTATCTTGAACCCAGCCAAATTTCTCACTAAACGGATACTTATCAAGTGGCATTAATACTTCGCCACCTTCGGACAATTTATCCCAAACCTCATTTATTTTGTCACTCGCATCTTTTTCTCGCGATGGATCAAAATTAACCATGAAAGACACCGACGGATTGAATTTGAAATAAGGTCCTGCACTGATTGCCATGAACTTCTGTCCCCATAACTCAAAGGAGACTAAATCGGCGTCGCCTGATGGCGTGTCGTGGAGTGTTGTTACATTCGTAATTCTTGAGTTCGGGAAAATGGATGCATAGAATGCCGCCGCTTCCTTCGCCTCCTTGTCATACCATAAATGTGGAACGATGTTTTGATTTGTTTTTGTCATCGTTATTCCTCCTGAGTGATTGGTTATTAGAGCAGATCACTTTTGTATTACTTTATAAAAGTATTTTGATCATAGGTCAGAAGCCATTCGCCATTGTCTTTTTCAAACACAAGGTGCAGATAATAGTCTTGGTGGTAAGGCTTGCCTTCCTCGTCTAAATCATCGTAATGAATGAGCATTACCGCAAACGACATTTCTTTAGATTCCTGTAATTTCACGACATCATAAGTGATTGTCCAATCCTGATCCGAAAACCAGTCTTCATTAAATTGAATAAATTCCTCTCGGTTTTGAATAAGCTTCCCATTCGGTAAAATTAGTGTGATACGGGTCTTATGAATAGTGTCCGCAAAACTTACAATATCCTTTTCAACGATGGCTTGTATATGCTGTTCTAAAGCTTGGTTAAAGTCCATTTTATTATCCTCCCATAATTTATATTCTCTTTAGATTAACAGGCGTTAACTTGTTGTAATTATTAAAATTATACATCAAATCATAGTTCGTCACATCGTTCAAAGTATGAGTTGTAAAGAAATTCGATATTGAAAGAAGGGATGGATAATAACGTCAAACGGAAAGATAAATAAAGCGTTAAATTTGAAACTTATCGCAACGATTGTAATTTCAATAGTAAGGTAGCTAGTATAAGGAAAGACCTTGCTGAAATAGCTAAGACTACTTTTTGAAGTTCATGGAATCTACGCCCTTGATAGATAAATTAAACAATAAGCTTCCTCTCCCGATAACAACTTTAGGAAGACATATATAAGAAGTATTCGGGTCTTGGAAAAGGTGGCGTTCAATTTGACTTTACAACAATTAAAATATGCATTGGAAGTAGCTAGTAAGGGATCCATGAATGAGGCAGCAAAGAGTTTGTTCATCTCCCAGCCAAGTTTGTCGAATGCGATTAAGGAATTAGAAAAGGAAATAAAAATTACCATATTCATTAGAACGAATAGAGGCGTGACTGTTTCTAATGAAGGAGCTGAGTTTCTAGGCTATGCTAGGCAGGTATTACAGCAGTTTAACATGCTTGAAGAAAAATACATGAGTGAAAAACCAGCTAAGCAACATTTTTGTATTTCAACACAGCATTATACTTTTGCAGCCAATGCTTTTGTGGAACTTGTAAAAGAATTTGGGGCTTCTGAATATGAGTTTACACTTCGTGAAACGAAAACATGGATCTATGTCAATATCCTGGACACAAAAATGTTAAGTCGTTGTCAGAAACGGCATCCATTCA
>NZ_JADHDX010000025.1 GCF_016820585.1 Arthrobacter beigongshangensis | reverse complement strand
CGAAGCGGTTTCAATGGAAACTTTCAGTCACAATTTTGATAGAGGACTTTTTCAGTGGCCTCGTGTGTTGGGATAGCCTTTTTGTTATAAACCAAACCTTTTCAGTTCGGTTTGATATACTGGGAAGAGATGGAATCTTTTGTGTTAGGGGGTAACTGGGATGAAGGAAGACATTGCTTTATTTGAGGAATGGATGGACCTATATGCACATCAAATCGAACGTTTTGCATTTCAATACGGTTATTCATCAGAAAAAGCCGCGCAATTGACGGTGGAAACATTCCGTGCAATTTATAATAATGAAGAGAAAATGGTTGAAGGAAAGCTATCGATTTATAAAATTGCTCTAGATCAGCTTGTGCATGCGCAACAGAGCGATTCCGAGGAAGAAACGATTTTGCCGTTTGAAGAGGATCAGCAATTGCATGAAAAGATTAATGCACTAGAAGAAAAAGCGAAGGTGTCTCTAATCCTTTCACGATTTCATAATATGAGTGAGGCGGAAATCGCAACGATTTTGGAGATTTCTGAGGAGGCTGTTAGAGAGGCTATCAGACAAGCAATCCAACAACTTATTATTGAAATTGATAACTCGCATTTGGATAAAAGGCTGGAGTTTCTGCAAAAATCGTATGAAAGAATCAGTTCATCATTCCGAAAAGATCAAGTCTTTGCGCCCCGGAAAGAAGAGGTAAGTGAACGGGATATAAAGAAACAACCGATTTCGAAAAAGGCACTGATTTCCTGGGTTGCTGGGATACTGACTTTAGCTGCGCTTGTAATCATCCCGGTCTTTACAGATGAAGAGCGTCAAAAAATAGCTGCAGAAAAATATATCGAGCAATTAAAAACATCTTTTGAAGAAGAAATAGGGAATCGTTATGCACAATTAGGATTGAAAGAAAGCACTGAGGAAGACCAGCAGAACTATTACTACTTTACCGAGTACGGAAAACAAGCACGAGAGGATTTCGAAACAATGCTCCAAGAGGAAGAAAAAAATATTGTGGAAAATGGAAAAATCAACAAAAAAACAATTAATAACAAATATGCCGCAATTATAAAATCGATAGAGCTACCATCTGAAATGGTTGAACAGCTCATTAAACATCCATTAACAGATGATAAAGATAAGAGTATGGAATTTATTAGTAATTATGTAAAACAGATTTTTAGCATTCAGCAATCCTACGTGGCATCTATTTATCAGCATCAACAGCTTATTGAAGAGGCGATGTCTGAAGGACAATTTCAAATCGAAAAATTTCTTGAAAAGAAAGAAACGTATCCAGAAGAATTACAAAATGCGCTAAACAGTATGGAGAAACAAAATTTGTACATTGATTCTGTTTCAGAATGGGCGGCATTGGTTCCTTCTTTCGCAAGGAATGAGCTAAGTGGCAGGATTAAAGCTTCAATCCACGAGGATCTTGCTGGTTATTTAGCGCTGTTAGAATCTTCATCCTATATCTCTCAACCGAAGTTGGTTAGTACTTATGAAGAAAGCATTGGGAATCTATTAGAAATAGAAAGGACATTATTGGCGGGGCCGGATATTCAACTTGAAATCCCTTATCTATCGCTAAGAGATTATTATTCAAGATTATTTTATGTATTGATTACCGACTCTGAAACGAATCGGATATTTGGCTCCGACGGAAAAATAAAAGAAGAGATAAGGTCTGCTTGGAAGAAAATTGCGTCAGGTGGTAAGGGATCTCCGTCTGCTCATGTCATGAGAAACATCATTCGTGAAATGGAAGCGAGTGGATGGGCAAATTCCGAAATGCAAAGTCGTTTTACCTACTATCATTTAAATTATGCAATGGGATTAGCTAAAGCGGGAAATCTTCATTCGTTTGTAATGACAGGAATTTTACAAACTGACCAAGGCTTTGATATTGTTACTTTCCCCGATCTATCCTTTGAAGAGTTAGTTGAGGAAACGTACAATCTTTACTCGTCAAACCATGATCCGGCTGTGCTAAAAGATGCACATCCCTTCGTTATTTTCGCCATGTATTATTTCGCAAATGCTATTGGGGATCCAGTAACGATGTGGCATCTTTATAAACCTGAGGATAATCCGCAATCGCTGGAAGATTATCTTGTGGATTGGCAACAAGAGGATTTTCAACTCAATGAATTGGATGGACTTCTATTCGAAGAAAGAGAATCATCAGTCGGTTCAATTGTACTCCAAAAGGGAAACCATGGTTATTATGCAGTTGACATGATAGCGGATGAACCTGCTAGTTGGAAAATTAGTTCCATCAATTTAGATATGCTGGAACATGAATAAGTTAGTTGTTGATTGCGTTAAAAGGAGTGTTTTCATATGGATGAAACTGGTGATAATCAAAAAGTAAAGGGTGGTGATTTCATTGCATTCGAGGAATGGATGGACAATCATCATCGCAACATCGAACGCTTCGCATTTCAAAATGGCTATACGCAGGAACAAGCTGCGCAGATAACTGAAGCTGTATGTAAGGAAATTTATAATGAACTAGAAAATTTGGATTTTCGGAAATGTAACATTTACAAAAGGGTGCTTGAAAAGATTGCAACTCTCCAGCAGAGAGCTCCCTTATTAGATGATATTTTTAGTTTCGGGGAAGATGCAGAACTTCATTCAGCAATCATAGACCTGGAAGAGACATACCGTGTGCCGCTTGTGCTTCAAGTGTTTCATGGACTGGATAATAAGCAAGTTGCGGGCTTTACTGATTTGCCAATATCAGAAGTTGAAGTGAGGATTCGAGCTGCAAGGGAGTTGCTCGGTAAAGCAATCAATGAGTCATCGACAGAACGTCTTGAAAAACGCTTCGAACTTCTTGGAAAATCATATGCCCGTCTGCCTATTCTTTTTAATGTGGAGAATGTGTGGAAGTCGATGATTTCTGTTAGTGATCCAATTGAAAAAAATCGTAAGAAACGTGGCTGGGCAGGATGGCTAATTGCAACCGCCCTTGGTTTAATACTAATGAGTCTAGTGGGGAGTACGTTTTTTACAGGTGAAGACTGGGAACTTCGGTCAGATCGCAAGTATATCGAAGGGCTTAAAAAAGAATTTGCAGAACGAGTTGCCGGTAAGCAAAAAATTCTCGGTGTCAGTGATGAGCTTTTCAATCGCATGAATTTTTTCAGGGGTGCTCGAGAACACTTTAACGTTTTACTGATGGAGCTTGAAGATAAAAATCAACAAGGTGAAAAAATCGATCGTCAGCTTGCGGAAACTTGGCTCCTTGAGTTGACTGAAGTGGTGAAATTGCCATCAGAGTATGCCGACGAATTATTTGCTACCCCGTTTGTCAATGATGCAGAACAAAGTAGGTTGTTTGTCGAAGCTTATCTTATGAGTGTGGATATGATGAGCTATTCGCTTTATGAATTATATAGCAATGCTGACTATAATAGGCTCGGTAAAGCGCTTGAAACTGGAACCTTCGATGCGGATACTTCGGAAATGCAACAACAGGGCTACTCGAAAAATACAATTGAGGTCGTTCAAGCATTTACCGGTCAGAATATCGAGCGTCTATTACCGGAACATGCAGTAGGACATAGCGAATTCGTTACAGAACTTCGTGCTGCCTTACATGAATCAGCGGGCATTCGTCTCGCGCAATACGAAAGGGAACCGTTTATTATGAACGAAAAACTTTTGTATTCGATTGATGAAACGACTGGATTTATTGAAGAAATGGAAGAAACGCTTATTGCGTCAATGAGAAATGAATTGATGGGGTACTCGATGGAAGGGACCATGCTGAACCTCCTTGACGCCATCCTGCAAGGAAAGACCATCGAGGAATTCAAAAATAATGATGGTTCCATTAGCGAAGTACATCGTAATGCTTGGAGGCGGCTTGCATTACTGGGTACTGATTCAGGAGTTGGTGCGATTATGACCAAGATTGTTGGGGAGATGGAGGCGTCCGGTTGGAAACACTCGAAGTTTCGTGATTCATTGGATAATTGGAAAATTCATGAGGCGTATTCTTATGCATCAATTGGGAAGTTGGCGCAATTTGGAGTGCAACCTATCCAGGTAGCCTATAGTGAGAAGGTCTTTGCACTTCCAAACAATCATCTAAATAGGGAAGTTGCTGGTCTCTACGATGAATTTTCGATTGCTTATGATCGAACTATCTTGAGAAATGTCCACCCATTATTTATTGTAGGTTTATTTTATTATGCAAATGATAAGGACGATTCAGTCATGATGTGGCATTTAACAGACCCAGCATCTCGCGTTTCAAGTTTAGAAGAATCTACTGCCAAAGAGATTGCTCTTTTAGATATCACGGACTCCATCCGATTTGACCCGTCATTGAAAATGGATGATGGTCACAAAGTGCTTGCGCCGATTGAATTCGAACGAAATGGAAAAATGTATTATAACGTATGGATGACTTACGCGGAAGATGAAGTATGGCAAGTAGAATCAATCATTATCGAAGAAGGAAGCCTATGAATCGCCAAACGATTTTGCCCACCCCCTCTAAATATGGTATAATTTTGATGGCCCTTGTGGCGGCAGATATACTATTAAAATAGATTGGGAGCTGTTTCAAATGGCGAGAAAATATGAAGCTGGAGAAGAGCTTTCCGGCAAAGTAACAGGAATTCAACCGTATGGAGCATTTGTTGCGCTTGATGAAGAAACACAGGGACTTGTCCACATTTCAGAAATAACATACGGCTTCGTGAAGGATATTAATGAATTTCTTACGGTTGGTCAAGAGGTCAATGTGAAAGTACTTGAAGTCGATGAAGATGCAGGGAAAATTAGTCTTTCGATTCGTGCGTTACTCGAAGCACCGCCATCTACACGGAAAGATGACAATCCACGTAAATCATTACAAGCCCGTGTCAATGAGCGTGACGCGGATGGATTTAACTCACTGAAAGACAAACTGCAAGACTGGATTGAAAAATCGGGTCACTAATGAAAAGCGGAAGCGCCTAGGCGCTGGAGATTAGACACTAAAAAATGAGGAACAGGCAGCTAAGCCTAGTTCCTCATTTTTTTATTTTCTTTAAACGATACTGCAAATTTTGCCTACTCATACCGAGTGCACTCGCCGTTTTCGTAATATTATCCTCATTGAGCTTCATCGCCTTGTGTAAGTAATATACTTCCGCTTCGCGCAAAAATTGATCCAATGGTGGCAAATCTTTATTTGGTTGGACAATAAAGTCTGCAGCCTGCATCGGCTCATCCGTAATTTCATTACTTTTCATTCGAAAATGAAGGGGGAGCATTTCAGTTGTGACACTTGTTTCCAGTGTAGCAAGTGAAGAAATTTCGTCAAGAAGAAACTCCAATTCACGCATATTACCTGGCCAATGATAGCCGAGAAAAAGCTGCTCGACTTCCTGTTCGAGCCCTTGTAGTGCTGATCCGTAACGTTCACTACGCCGCGTAAAATAAGCAGAAATGAAAGGTATGATATCTTCTTTCCGCTTTCGTAGGGGCGGAATTCGAATCGTAAATGAGGAGAAAAAATAATATAAGTTCTTCAAAAGAGCCCCTGAGGCAATCAATTCTACTGGGTCATCACCAATACTGGCGATAAATTGACGGTTGCCAGCAGGTGTTTTTTTCAAGAGCGCCAATAATTTTTGCTGCAATGCCGTGGACAGTAGGTCAATACGCTCGCAAAATAGTGTGAAAGGCTCCGGGTCATTCAAGTCCTTGCTTAGGCGCTCGATTAAAGTCGGATCTGAACTATGACAGAAAAGGGTATAGAACTGACCGTTGGAAGGCGACAATTCATTATGAATGCTTTCTGCAATAAGATCCTTGCCCGTTCCAGATTCTCCAATTAGCAAAACGGGCAACTTTGCACGCACAGCTTTTTTAGCTGTCGAAATGACAGTTTTCATTGGAGGGGAGACAGCGATGACCTGATTGAACGTAACGGGATCACTATTTTTTCGAAAGGGCTGCAGAACGAATTTCTCGAGGGCAGTCACATCACGGACGAGTTCGACAGCTCCAATGAGATTTGTCCCATCGTAAATGGGGTATGTATCATTGATAGTTGTAATTTCTGTACCATTTCTGTTCCAATAGGTTTGTTTGACATTCAATTGTTCCTTGCCGCTTTGCAATACTTTCAGCAGTGTGCTTTCCTGCTGTTCAAAATTGAAAAGCTCTAAAATTGAGCGATCGCCTACATCTTCGAGGGCAAGACCTTCAATTTCTTTCATCTTATTATTGTAAATGACAGTATAGCCATTTTGATCGATAGCATGAATGCCGACACCGGCATGACCGACTGCAAACGAGTAAAAGGGAAGGAGTGATTCATCACTATTATTCAATATAATCACCGTCCAATAAATTTTTTGTGAACAAATAACGAATAACACTTGAAATCTGCAACAATCTTTTGCATTATTATATATGTAATCAATTACTAAGTGCAAATAATTTTTGCGTTCTACTAAAAAAGGAGGAACAACATGATTCCCTATAAACACGAACCATTCACAGATTTTACTGTAGAAGAGAACAAGCAAGCATTCCTTGAGGCGTTAAAAACAGTCGAAGGCTACCTTGGCCAAGACTACCCGCTGATTATTGGTGGAGAGCGCATTATGACAGAAGAAAAATTAGTGTCAACAAATCCTGCAAACAAAGCGGAAATTATTGGATCTGTTTCTAAAGCGAGCAGAGAGTTAGCTGAAAAAGCAATGACAGTTGCAGATGAAACATTTAACACATGGAAAAAAGTAAAGCCTGAATTCCGTGCGGATGTCCTATTCAAAGCAGCAACAATCATTCGTCGCCGTAAACACGAATTCTCAGCATTATTAACAAAAGAAGCTGGAAAGCCTTGGAACGAAGCCGATGCAGATACGGCTGAAGCTATCGATTTCTTAGAGTTCTATGCACGTCAAATGCTCAAATTGAAAGATGGTATTCCTGTTGAAAGTCGCCCAGGCGAGTACAACCGTTTTGACTATATTCCACTTGGTGTGGGCGTCGTCATCTCACCTTGGAACTTTGCATTTGCTATCATGGCTGGAACAGCAGTGGCAGCACTTGTAACAGGTAATACAGTTCTTCTAAAACCTGCATCGACAACACCTGTTGTCGCTTACAAGTTCATTGAAGTGCTTGAAGAAGCAGGTATGCCTGCTGGTGTCGTGAACTACATTCCAGGATCTGGCGCTGAAGTTGGGGACTACCTAGTCGATCACCCAAGAACGCGTTTCATCTCCTTCACGGGTTCACGTGAAATCGGTACACGCATTTATGAGCGTGCAGCAGTTGTCAATGAAGGACAAATTTGGTTGAAACGTGTTATTGCTGAAATGGGCGGTAAAGATACGATTGTTGTGGATAACGAAGCAGATTTAGAGCTTGCGGCACAATCTATCGTTAAATCTGCATTCGGCTTCAGCGGACAGAAATGTTCTGCATGTTCACGCGCAGTCATTCACGAAGATGTCTACGATCGGGTTGTAGCTCGTGTTGAAGAATTGACGAATGCATTGACGTACGGTGACCCAACAGATCAATCTAACTTCACTGGTCCTGTTATCGACCAAGCTTCTTTCGATAAAGTTATGAGCTACATTGAAATTGGTAAACAAGAAGGTCGTTTAATCGCTGGAGGAACAGGAGATAGCTCAAAAGGATTCTTCGTAGCGCCAACAGTCATTGCGGATCTTGATCCAAAAGCACGCGTCATGCAAGAAGAAATCTTTGGTCCAGTTGTCGGCTTAACGAAAGCGAAAAACTTTACAGAAGCGCTTGAAATTGCCAACAACACGGACTACGGTTTAACAGGAGCAGTTATTACAAATAATCGTTTCCATATCGAACAAGCGCGTGAAGATTTCCACGTAGGAAACCTATACTTCAACCGTAATTGCACAGGCGCAATCGTTGGTTACCAACCATTTGGTGGTTTCAACATGTCTGGTACAGATTCAAAAGCAGGCGGTCCTGATTACCTACAGCTTCATATGCAAGGTAAAACAACATCTGAAACATTTTGATTCAAATTATTTGAATCAAATTAAAAACCAGACCTATCCATAAGGTAGGTCTGGCCAATACATAACCACAAAGGGGAGGAAAATGTATGTCAGTATCAGAAACAGTGATTGTTCAGACAGAGAAATTTGGGGCGAATAACTATCATCCACTTCCAATCGTTATTTCAGAAGCACAAGGGGTTTGGGTGAAAGATCCGGAGGGTAACAAGTACATGGATATGCTATCAGCTTATTCAGCTGTTAACCAAGGACATCGTCACCCGAAAATTATTCAAGCACTTAAAGATCAAGCGGATAAAGTAACACTGACATCTCGGGCTTTCCACAACGACCAACTCGGTCCGTGGTATGAAAAAATTTGTCAACTATCTAGTAAGGAAATGGCACTACCAATGAACACGGGTGCAGAAGCTGTTGAAACAGCTATTAAAGCAGCACGCCGTTGGGCTTATGATGTCAAGGGAGTTGCAGAAGGTCAAGCAGAAATCATTGCTTGTATCGGTAACTTCCACGGTCGTACAATGACGGCAGTTTCATTATCATCAGAAGCAGAATACAAGCGTGGATTTGGTCCGATGCTTCCGGGTATTGACTTGATTCCATACGGTGATATCGCAGCGCTCGAGGCAGCCATTACGCCAAATACGGCTGCATTCTTAATCGAACCAATTCAAGGGGAAGCAGGAATTATTATTCCACCAGCAGGCTTCATGAAAGCTGCACGTGAACTTTGTAAGCAACATAACGTCCTATTCATTGCTGACGAAATCCAAGCTGGCCTATGCCGTACTGGGAAAATGTTTGCTTGTGAATGGGAAGGTATGGAACCGGATATGTATATTCTTGGAAAAGCTTTGGGCGGTGGCGTATTCCCTATTTCTTGTGTAGTAGCAGACAAAGAAATTCTTGGGGTCTTCAATCCAGGGTCACACGGTTCGACATTCGGTGGGAATCCAATGGCTTGTGCAGTCTCTATCGCATCACTAGAAGTACTAGAAGATGAGAAATTAGCGGAAAATTCATTAGAACTAGGAAACTATTTCATGGAAGAGCTAAAGAAAATTAACCATCCGTCGATTAAAGAAGTAAGAGGACGTGGATTATTTATCGGTGTTGAACTAACAGAAGAAGCACGCCCATACTGCGAGGCGTTTAAAGAACTTGGTCTACTCTGTAAAGAAACACATGATACAGTAATCCGTTTTGCACCACCACTCATCATTACAAAAGAAGAGTTAGATTGGGCACTCGAAAGAATTAAAAAAGTTTTTGCGTAATTGCGTCCAGATTTTTTCGAGCTTGGGGCCTACGAGATGTAGATCGTGCAACGGAAGAAGGATTGAATTGCATCTTTCCTTGATGTCGCAGGACTCGGCGAACTTAGGTTGCCTTTTTAGCTCCTCTTAAAAATTTGTGACATCCACCGGAGGCTTTAATTTACTTCAGCGCTGCTGAAACAAATTAAATAATATCTGCAAATATTATGTCTAATATGTTACAATGAATACACAGAAAACACATTATGAATCAAAGAGGCGAACCGTTAAAATGACTGAAAACCTGAATCTATTTACGTCTACACAAGATGTCATTAAGGATGCACTTGAGAAATTAGGCTATGATGAAGGAATGTACGAACTTTTAAAAGAACCACTTCGTATGGTTGAGGTCCGTATTCCAATCCGTATGGATGATGGCAAAGTAAAAGTTTTCAAAGGTTATCGTGGGCAGCATAATGATGCTGTTGGACCAACAAAAGGTGGAGTTCGATACCACCCGGAAGTTACGGCGGAAGAAGTGAAAGCACTTTCAATGTGGATGACATTGAAGGCGGGAATTGTTGACTTGCCATATGGTGGCGGTAAAGGTGCAATTATCTGCGACCCACGTGAAATGTCGATGGGTGAACTTGAGCGTCTAAGTCGCGGATATGTCCGTGCGCTGAGCCAAGTAATGGGACCAACAAAAGATATTCCAGCTCCAGACGTCTTCACAAATGCGCAAATTATGGCATGGATGATGGACGAGTATAGCCGGATTGATGAATTCAATTCACCGGGCTTCATTACAGGAAAGCCTATTGTTCTCGGTGGATCACAAGGACGTGACCGTGCAACTGCGGAAGGTGTCACAATCATCATCGAAGAGGCGGCGAGACGTCGTGGAATCGATATGAAAGGTGCGCGCATCGTAATTCAAGGATTTGGTAATGCGGGAAGCTTCTTATCTAAGTTTTTGAATGATGCAGGTGCAAAAGTAATCGGAATTTCCGATGCTTATGGTGCTTTGCATGATCCGAATGGACTAGATATCGATTATCTTCTAGATCGTCGTGATAGCTTCGGAACAGTAACAACACTTTTCGACAACACGATTACGAATCAAGAATTACTTGAGCTTGATTGTGATATTCTTGTGCCAGCAGCAATTGCAAACCAAATTACTGAGAAAAACGCACATAATATCAAAGCGAAAATTGTAGTTGAAGCAGCGAATGGACCAACGACTACAGAAGGAACAAAAATTCTTACTGAACGTGGTATTCTTCTTGTTCCCGATGTTCTTGCTAGTGCGGGTGGTGTAACGGTTTCTTACTTCGAGTGGGTTCAAAATAACATGGGTTATTACTGGACTGAAGAAGAAGTTCGTGAAAAAATGACGAAAAAAATGGTTGAGGCATTTGATAATGTCTACACAGTCGCTGAAACGCGTAATATTGATATGCGCCTTGCAGCTTATATGATTGGAGTACGCAAAACAGCTGAAGCATCCCGTTTCCGTGGTTGGGCGTAAGTAAACCAGCGTCAATAAAAGGCATCTCCCGTTCTTCGCGGGAGATGCCTTTTATACTTCTTTAGGTGTATGCACGCGAATCTCATCATGATTTCGTTGGTAATCAAATAGTATTCCAAGATTGATAAGTCCAGCAATACCAATGAGTACGTAAATAAAGCGTGCGAGTGGTTCGGCGGAGCCCCCAGCCATTTGTGCGACAACATCGAACCGAAATATACCTGCAACGCCCCAGTTAAGTGCACCGATAATTGTGATGGCTAGCGCTATTTTTTGTACTACTCCCATCTATATCACACCTCCTAAAAATACTATTCCCATTAGTGTTATTTTCATACATGCTCCTTTATTTTTGCATTATGATTACTTGTTTCGGATAATGAAAGGACTATAAGGAGGAATATAACAAATGAATAAATTTGAATTTCACAATCCAGTAAAGCTTATTTTCGGAAAGGATCAATTGCAGAAACTACCAAGAGAACTCGCGAGTTACGGAAAAAAAGTGCTCGTCGTTTATGGTGGTGGTAGCATTAAACACAATGGTCTGTATGATGAGGTCATGACGATATTAAAGGATAACGCTATGGAAGTGTATGAACTATCAGGAGTGGAACCTAATCCGCGTGTATCGACGGCTCGTAAAGGTGCGGCGATTTGTAAGGAGCATGGGATTGAAGTCATCTTGGCAGTTGGAGGCGGATCTGTCATTGATTGTACAAAGCTGATTGCAGTTGCAGCAAAATACGAAGGGGATCCATGGGATTTCGTTACGAAAAAAGCTTCACCTAAGGATGGGTTACCATTCGGTACGATTCTGACACTGGCTGCAACAGGCTCTGAAATGAATAGAGGCTCGGTCATTACAAACGAGGAAACGCAAGAAAAGTATGGTTGGGGTAGCCCGTTTAGTTCTCCTAAGTTTTCTATTTTAGATCCGACTTATACCCTTTCTGTTCCGAAAGATCACACCGTCTATGGGATTGTAGATATGATGTCCCATGTATTCGAACAATATTTTAATAACGCGAACAATACACCTGTTCAAGATGAGCTATGTGAAGGCGTTTTACGTGCAGTTATTGAAGCAGGGCCAAAGCTTGTTGAAAACTTGGATGATTATGATTTACGGGAAACGATTTTATTCGCGGGGACATGGGGGTTGAATGGTTTTCTTCAGATGGGTTATAACGGTGACTGGGCGTCGCATGATATCGAGCATGCGGTATCAGCGGTCTATGATATCCCGCATGCGGGTGGACTCGCGATATTATTCCCTCATTGGATGCGACATAATGTTAAAGTCAATCCCGCACGATTTGCTCAATTGGCGGTCAATGTCTTTGGGGTGAAGCCGGATGGTAAGACTGAGGAGGAAATCGCATTTGAGGGAATCGATAACTTGAGAAAATTTTGGACATCTATTGGTGCACCAGAAACACTTAGAGATTACAACATCGATGATTCGAAATTGGACATCATGGCTGAAAAAGCAACAGTCAATGGCTCGTTAGGCAATTTTGCTAAGTTAGATAAAGAAGATGTGCTCGCGATTTTGAAAGCTTCGTTATAAGCAGATAAAAATAAAAACGTCACGTTGTGAGAGAAAAATCTCCAACGTGACGTTTTTTTATTCAGGTAGCTTAGAGCTGAATTGTTGGATTGTATTAGGTGGGTTGGCTTTTTGCCAGGTCGACACACCATCGTCTTCGTCAAAAGAAATGAGGACGTCTCGTACGCCTTTTTGCTGAAGGATAAGATCCAATAGTCGATCACGAACATCATCGACGTAGGCAACGGAGTGGGAAGGATCTACTTCCGCAACCACCTCAACGTGAAGAAATTCTCCTTCTTTAACGACTTCAACCCGTTGGATATCTTTCACATCAGGATCCTCGGCGACAAGGTGGGCGATATGGTTGAGCATTTCTTCATCGGTTTCCCCAATCACTCCACGCGCATTTTCCAAAAATATTGTGCCGACCACGTAAAACATCATGAGTCCGATCAGGATAGAAGCGATTCCTTCGGCGACAAGTAATCCGAGAAAGTGGGCTAATAGCACAGCGACAAATGCGAGGATGCCGCCCAATGTTGCAACCAAATCTTCCATGAATACAAGTTTGGTTGCCGGTTTAGCACGATTGAGATTTCTAAAACTTAAGGTAATTGGTGCGAGCCCCCCTTTTTGGATCCCGGCTTCATGAAGAATTTCCTTTCCAGCCTTATATAAGACAAAAAATTCAAGACCAATTGCGATTCCGAGAACGGAAAGATTCAGAACGAATCCACCCGATTCAACAGGGTTTATAATATGATGCCATCCGCCGATAATCGCTTCGTATGACATAATGGCAACAATAATGACGGCACCAAGACAAACTAAGTTGACGACTCGACCAAATCCGTTGGGAAAATTAGGCGTTGGCGCTTTTTTGGATAAAGCCGAACCAATATAGACGAAAAATTGGTTGGCTGCATCACCGAGTGAATGTAGCATTTCGGCGAACATTGCAATATTTCCGGTTAGTAAGAATGCAACAGCTTTCAGGATGGCGATAATGGTATTGACGATAGCTGCAAGTAGAGAAGGTTTATTGCCTTCTTTAATAAGTGTCAGTATTTCTTTCATGATATTCCTCCGTTATGCAAAGATTTCTATTTCAACCGATTCGATATAAGGAAGTGTAGAGAGTTCAATGTACAATTTTGTCGTGGATTTTTTTGGTAGAGCAGAGAGTCGGAAGTCAAGTTCATGGTGTAACTGTTTGTTGCTGGTCGTGATTTGTCGAATACGTAAATTCTCAATCATCATCCCTTCAGTTTTTAAATAGGCAATGAGATCATCAATCTTTGATTTGTCTGATAAAACAAAAATGAATGCAGCCTCCTTCGTTCTTAGTCTTTTTGGTCCGAATTTGCCAAGTGCAGGTGCAATTACTTCAATAACGAACATCACACTCAGAACTGCAAATGCTGCTTCGATATAAAAGCCAGCACCGACTGCAATCCCGATACTCGCCGCACCCCAAATCATTGCGGCTGTAGTTAACCCGGTAATATTGTCGTTATCCCTGCGTAATATAGCGCCAGCCCCAAGAAAACCAATCCCGCTTACGATTTGTGCGGCAAGACGAAGAGGATCCATTGTCACGTTAATATCATTACGTGCGGGCACAAGATAGGCCGCTTCGATTGAGACAACTGTTAGAAGACAGCTGAAAGTTGCGATTACCGCACTCGTCTTCAATCCGATAGGCTTCTTCTTTATTTCCCTTTCTACACCGATAACTAAACTTAATGCGAGTGCAAGAAGGATTTTAATCAATACTTCGGGATACATCGCCTCATTCGCAATCCATTCCATTACTCTTCCTCCCCGAACATCATAATGTTCTTTCTATTTAACCATGTTATACTAACTACTATTCTTATTGCCATAAACAATGAAAATATAACCTATATATATCATTCCTTTTGAAAGAGATGTGTTCTAAAATGGAAAAACCCGCAATTCATCCTTATATTCCAATCATCATTGGCGTAATATCCGTAGCCCTTTCTGCAATCTTCGTCAAACTCGCAACAGCTGACGCCGGTGTGATTGCTTTTTATCGAATGCTATTCTCTGTCTTGCTGATGTTACCGATCTTCCTCATTAAGTATAGAAAGGAAATTTTGACACTCGGTAAAAAAGATTGGATCTTTTCTACAATCGCAGGTGTGTTTTTAGCCTTCCATTTCATTTTATGGTTTGAATCTTTAAATTACACCTCGGTAGCCAGTTCAACTGTACTCGTTACTTTGCAGCCGATATTCGCTTTTATCGGAACTTATTTCTTCTTTAAAGAGAAGTTATCATTTAAAACGATACTTTCCGCAATCATTGCCATCGCTGGGAGCGTGATTATTAGCTGGGGAGACTTTGCGTTGAGTGGCACTGCATTTTATGGAGATATGCTGGCGCTCGCGGGGTGTGCATTGATTACTGCCTATCTTTTATTTGGCCAAGATGTTCGAAAACGTCTTTCACTTATTACTTATACGTTTGTCGTTTACTCGATAAGCACTCTTACATTATTTTTTTATGTTCTCATTAAAGGAGAATCGTTCGGTCCTTATTCAAACACGGATTGGTTTTGGTTTTTTATGCTTGCACTCATTCCGAACCTACTAGGTCATACAATGTTCAACTGGGCCATCAAGTGGGTCAGTACGAATGTAATATCTATCGCAATCTTATTCGAACCAGTAGGAGCGGCAATTTTAGCATTTTATATCTTTAATGAAACCTTGACAACATCTCAAATTATCGGCGGAGTAGTTGTTATAGCAGGGATATTGCTATTTGTCATTGATGGGAATAAACTGCGCGAAAAACTTTTTTCGAAAAAAGCTTGATTTTTTGTATCACTGTATTGTATATTAGTACATGTCCTCTGGGAGCGAGATACAACAAAAAAGAAGTTAAAACAATTGTTGACTCGTTCTGGAAGAGATGTTATAGTAGGGAACGTCGCTCCTCAAGCGTAATGAAAACAGCGAAAGAAATTGAAATTAGTTGTTGACATGAGGAGTTGAACTTGGTATGATATAAAAGTTGCTTGCGAAAATGAAGTGACCAACAATATCAACATGAACCTTGAAAACTGAACAGCAAAACGTCAACGAAATACAGCGAAGGTGCT
>NZ_JADHDX010000024.1 GCF_016820585.1 Arthrobacter beigongshangensis | reverse complement strand
CGAAGCGGTTTCAATGGAAACTTTCAGTCACAATTTTGATAGAGGACTTTTTCAGTGGCCTCGTGCAATACCGAACTCATTTCACTCAAGCTGCCTAATGAAATAACCGTGTCTAACTTTTAGGGGTCACTTCACTTATGAAGGGCGATTTTGGATTTTTTCATGGACACCAAGAAGGCGTTGTTTTAGTTCTTCTTCCATACGTGCAATTTCAATTTCTGCTGATTTCCGTTTGGCACGACCATCAGCTTGAATAAGAAGGGTTTCTTCGATTGTTTGAATTAAGTTTTCCTGTGTCTGCTTGAGTGTATCAATTTCGATAATACCGCGTTCATTTTCTTTAGCAGTTTCAATCGAATTAATTTTAAGCATTTCTGAGTTTTTTAGCAGTAAATCATTTGTCGTTCGTGTGACCAGTTTTTGGGACTCGACGGCTTTCATTTGTCGATTTAGCGTCAACGCAATGGCAATTTGATTTTTCCAAAGTGGAATGGATGTCATAATGGATGACTGGATTTTCTCTGCAAGCGTCTGGTTCGTCTGTTGGATCATTCGAATTTGTGGTGCGCTTTGAATCGTAATTTGGCGAGATAGCTGTAAATCATATAACCGTTTTTCCAAGCGATCTAGGAATTGTGCCATATCATTTACTTCTTGGAAGGCCATTTGATCGTTTGATGACTCAGCTTTCTTACGCATTTCTGGGATAATTACATTGGCAATTTCGTCGCGCTTTAATTCCGCTGCAGCTATGTAGACATTCAGCGCTTGGAAATAGGTTTTATTTTGTTCATATAAATTATCGAGCATATGAACATCTTCAATAAGTCCGCGTTTTGAATGCTCTAGCTGGATACCAATTCGGTCAATTTGTGTGCTTAATTTTTGATATTTGCTCATCATTTCTTGAACGGAACGTGTAGCCTTATTGAACAAACGGCTAAGACCAGACTTCTTTTTCTCCGATAAATCATCGGGGTCAATTTCAGAAAGTCGATTCATCAAATCCTTTAATACATCACCAACGGGACCGATATCCTTACTTTGGACATGATCGAGCATCTTGTGTGAAAACTTGGATAGCTCACCTTGTGCACTGGCACCGTATGTAAGAATGGCCTCATAGTTTCCGACAGGAATTTGAGCAGCAAGCTGTTGAGCTTTCTCTCTTTCCTCAACAGAGAGCCTGTCGATAAGCTTTGGGCTGACACTTGTCTCATTATTTTCTGTTTGCATCTCTTTTGGAAGAAGAGGTTCTTGAAAATCAAAAGGATTATCAAGTAAATCGTCCATTGTTTTTACGTCATTATTTTCGGTCATTTAAGGAATCTCCTTTCATTTCGAGAAGTGGTTTGTCTTGATTCATCGTGACATCCACAAAATCAATTTCCATTTGAAGTTGTTGAAGATCCGGAGCAAGAGCACTACGTAAATCTTGCTCCAATTGTTTGTTAACATCACCAAGCGTCTCACGTGTGTTTTGTAGGGCAATACGAAGTTCTTTGTCCTTCAATGGCTGGTTCACCAGTAGAGCATATTTCGAAGTCAGTTCGACTGCGGAATCGAGATGGGCGTAGAAAAACTTTTCGACATGATAAAATTTCTTTGGATTCGTTTTAACGATACCGAGAACTCTTCTAGCAAGACCATTCATTTCATATACTTGCTTAAAGGCTTGGACAGATCGAACTTGTCCATAAAGGCCGTTTAATCGTTTAATTTTCTTTTTCGCTTCAGTAAGTTGTCCTTTTATATGACTATATTCAGAGCGAGACATCCCCAATTTTTTAATGTTGGTGGCAAGTTGAATCTGTTTGATTGAAAAAGTTCCACCTGCATAAATCGCAACCCAAAGACCTGTTGCTACGAAAACATTCAGACTTGCACCGAACACTAAATAGAGCCATGATCCAAAGCTAATGGGCGCAGTGATGAAATGTCGAATGATAAACTGTTGGATTTCTTTCATGATATTCTCTGGCCCCCTTTACCTCTTAACATGTATACGTTTTAAAACCGTTAAAGTTTCATGTCACTAGTTCAATTATACCCGATAAACACAATATACACCTAGCAGAAGCATTATCGTTATAAAGCAATATGTTGGACATCGCAAGATAGTTTGTTAAAATGAAGGACATTCACCTGAGAGTTACATAGGGAGGGATTCAAATTGTTTGAAGTGATTTATATGAAAGCAGATTATGAACCGTGGTGGATGTTTGAGGGATGGGAAGAGACCATTTGTTCCCGTCGTGTCTTCGACAGCGAACAAGAGGCTCTACGCTTTTGTGGAGAGCTATTAGTGGAATTACGCAATAAATATCCATTTGAAGCGATGAAAAAAGATTGCTTTTATGCCTTTTGGACTGAATGTGAAAAGGATTTTTGTGAGTCCTGCGATGAGGATTTACAACTTTATCATGGAGTGATTTTCATGAAGGATGGGAAACCGACACCTTATCTTGCAGCAGATGCATTGAGACAATGAAATAAATATTAATCCATTATTAAAAATGAATAAACACCGCATTTTTTTGCTGTGAATGAATTAGGGAAGAGGCGTTCCGTAATGGCAACACCTCTTATCGTACGCTATTTACTGATCGACTGCTTTCAATGTAGAAGTAACGATATATTCACTACCATCATCGGTTATCATAATCGATTCTCGCTTCACTTCACCGAAACCCTCGACAAAATATTTGCGATTGATGATATCCGGTGCTCGTTCTTCTGTTACAAAAACATGGTCAAACGTTTTATAAGGAGTTACTAAAGTTACGTCGGTGTCAATAATCGTCCAATTATCGAAAGTTGTTCCTTTGACAAACGGCGTTTTTAGATAAATCCCCATTGGAGTCATTGCATCTAGTTCTTTTAACGTAGGGAAGTCTTCCTTCGTTTCGACCATTTGTTTTTCAACAACAACGATTTGATTTTGTTCAATTTTATAAATATATCGTACAAGTGCACCACCATTATTTTCATAAATAACGACATAATTTTCGAATGGCTGCGCAACCTCAATATCTAACTCCGCAAACTCATTACCCTCCCCTTGATAATGCGCTTTTGAACCATCCGCTAAGAAAAAATCGCGCAGTACGATATCAGAAGGGCTTACTGCTTCTTTGCTTTCTGGATCTTTCGGGATAATTCCGGTATTACCAGACCCAGAGTTATCAAGAGATGTTACGGTATTTTTCGAACAACCCATGACTAAAAAGATAGTACCTAGAAGACAGAGGATAAGCTTCGTTTTTCGCATAAATAATCACTCCTTTTAGATGGTTTGTCCTATTAGACGAAATTTATGCAATCGAGTTACATATACGTAACAAAAAATAAGCTGCTTCCCTTAGAATGAAAAGGGGAAGCAGCTTATACTCATTTATTATTTTGCTTGTTGTTCTTTCCATTCTAGGTATTCATCATAACCCATCATTTTATCAAAAATTGTACCGTCATCATGGATTTCAATGATACGATTGGCAACTGTTTGAATAAACTGTTGGTCATGTGATGTAAAGAGCATTGCACCCTTGAATGCAATCAAACCATTATTGAGTGCTTGAATGGATTCAAGATCCAAGTGGTTCATTGGTTCGTCGAGGAGTAGAACGTTGGCACTTGTCAGCATCATTTTCGAAAGCATACAACGTACTTTTTCTCCACCTGACAGCACTGACGGCTTCTTGTTTACTTCTTCGCCTGAGAACAACATGCGTCCAAGGAAACCACGCAGGAATGTTTCAGTTTGATCGTCAGGTGAATATTGACGTAACCATTCAACAAGTGATTGCTCAGAACCTTGGAAGTATTCATTATTGTCGAGAGGGAAGTATGCACGTGATGTCGTGACACCCCATTTGACACTACCAGCGTCTGGTTCAGTCTCTTCCGCAAGAATTTCAAGAAGAGCTGTTTTCGCAAGCGGATTTCCAAGAAGAATAATTTTATCTTCTTTATTCATAGTGAATGATGCATCTTTCAGCATAACTCTTCCATCCTGCGTTTTTGAAACATCTTGGATTGTCAGAACGTCATTACCGATTTCACGACCGATTTGGAAGTTGACGAATGGGTAACGACGTGAAGATGGTTTAATATCATCTAATTCAATTTTTTCAAGTGTTTTCTTACGAGAAGTCGCTTGTTTAGATTTCGAAGCATTGGCACTGAAACGCGCCACGAATGCTTGAAGCTCTTTAATTTTTTCTTCTTTTTTCTTGTTTTGATCCTGTGACATTTTCAACGCAAGTTGGCTAGATTCATACCAAAAATCATAGTTACCTGGGTATACTTGAATTTTTGAGAAATCGAGATCCGCAATTTGCGTACATACTTTATTTAAGAAATGGCGGTCATGAGATACGACGATAACTGTGTTATCAAAGTTGATAAGAAATTCTTCAAGCCATTGGATGGCTTTTAAGTCCAAGTGGTTGGTAGGCTCATCGAGAAGAAGTACGTCCGGTTTACCGAATAGAGCTTGTGCCAGAAGCACTTTTACTTTATCCGAACCATCTAGCTCAGCCATCTTCACTTGGTGGAACTCTTCTTTCAGACCTAAACCTTGTAGCAGGATGGCAGCTTCAGACTCAGCTTCCCAACCATTCAAATCGCCAAACTCACCTTCAAGTTCAGCAGCACGCATACCGTCCTCATCTGAAAAATCTTCCTTCATATAGATAGCGTTTTTCTCCATCATAATGTCATACAGACGTTTATGACCCATAATAACTGTATCCATTACGACGCTATCTTCATATTCGAAGTGATTCTGTTTCAGGATAGCAAGACGCTCGTCTTTGTTCATGATGACATTTCCCGATTGCGTTTCAAGTTCACCCGACAAAATTTTAAGGAACGTCGATTTACCCGCACCGTTCGCACCAATTAGACCATAACAATGCCCTGGATTAAACTGTATATTCACATCTTCAAACAGCTTGCGATCGCCGAATTGAAGGCTTACATTACTGACTGCTATCATTCAAAATCCTCCTAAATTCACAATGCTCCTATTATAGCACGTTATAAAACGTAGAAGCAAGAAAGCGTGGACTATAGGGTTCTAGGCTAGTTAATTACCTAATCAGCTCCAAAAGCATCCCGAATTGCTTTTAGACTCTCACTAAACAGGGAACAGACTCGATTTCAAGTTCTTAAAATGAACCTACGTAGTAAGGGAGTAGAAAAACGAACACCAAAAGATGTTCGTTCGAATGATTATTTGGTAGGAAGTGTAGCGTTGGGTGTCACTCACTATCCTTTTCGCAGAATAAGTTCGTCTAATATGTCAATATGCTGTTCATCATGATTCAAAATTGCTGTTACCAGCTCTAAGCTCACGGGGTCTAGGTCTCCATCAAGAAGCTCTTTAGATTTTTCAATACCTCTATGTTCGCCAACAAGAGCATCTTTCAAAATGGAAGTAAGATCTGTAGTTGGACCTTTTATTTTGTTCATTAATTCAGCAACGTTTCCCATCATACCTACATCATCAACAGCTACACCATCAAGGTTCTGTATTCTTTCCGCAACTAACATGGCATGTTCTTTATGGTTTTGCTGGATTTTTTGAAGGGTATGCTTTATATCCAAATCATCAATGTGATGAATGTATCTTTCGTAGGCGTGGATGGCCATATAGTTTCCTTCAAGGAAGGTATTTAATTCTTTGACTACACTTGTTTGCATAGTAAAACTCCTTTACACAGCCATTATTTATTGTTTTTGTTTCGTTGCCGATTGTTTTGACTGGTAACGTTGTTGTTTGTTTTCGTATCAAACGCTTCTGCAAATTCCTCATTGAGATTGTTATTATTGCTATTGCTATTTTTATTGTTTTTGTAAATCTCGGAGCCGTTATGAGTTCTTTCATTCATGGTCTTTTTGCTGTTTTTACTCATGGATGTTCACCTCCTAAAGCCTAATATGCTCTGTATATAAGGATTTATGCTCGCTGAATTTTTGTTGTAAACTCGCGGGTAAATAGAAAAGTGCGTTCTATTCATTGGAAATAAAAATACTTGTTACTAAACAGGTCGTCCAATCATTACATGTGCTCGTCCATATACTATGTTGAAGGTCGGCCGACTTTCTAGAAAAGGGAGAAGGTGAAAAATATGTGTTTTGAAGATCGGAGACGAAGAAATCGGGAAGAGTTGATCTGTGAGTGTCGCGAAGTAAGGTTTGATCGTGATTGGGATAATCGAAATCGTTTTGCTAACAATCGTGATGTTGAGTTGAGATGTTGTTGCAGAGAGTCTAATCGCAGAAACTTTAATCGCGGGTGGTAAAGGTAGCAGATTTGGGGGAGGAAAATAACGGATCCCAGACGTTTACAAGATTAAAGATGGCTTCCCCATTGTAGGGCAGCCATTTTTGATTATTAAAAGAAGTGTGTCGGATAGTTGTAAGCACAATATAAAACCTAAGAGCTGGGAACTAAACGGGAGGGAAAGTGGATTGAATGGAGAAAAAGGGTAATCGAGTGGTATGCTTATTGTTCATCAAACATCATTATTTTAATGAAATGAAAGGAAAGTATGTATGTCAACAAAAATAAACAGAAGAAATGCAGCATTTATAATTATAGCGATATTTGTCATCTCCATTAATATGCGCCCAGCGATTACATCTATCGGGCCGATGCTCGAAACGATTCGAGAACAATTAGTATTAACCAATGCACAGGTCAGTCTACTGACATCTGTTCCGGTCATTTGCATGGGTATTTTCGCTATGTTGGCTCCATTTTTGAATCGGTCATTTGGTTTGAAATGGACCATGACCGTGATGATTATACTCGTTGGGACTATGACCGCTCTTCGCGGTTTCATACCAGGTTATCCAGTACTGATTGGTACTGCATTCATTGTCGGAATTGCGATTGCTGTAATGGGTCCGCTTCTTTCTGCGATGATCAAACAGTATTTTCCAGACCGGGCAGCATCCGTCATTGGTATTTATTCATTCGGCATGGGTGTTGGATCAGCTGCAAGTGCTGGGCTTACGGCTGTATTTTTTGATACGACCGGCTCTTACCTATTTGCGTTAAGCATTTGGTCTGTGCTAGCACTTGTTGGCTTAGTTGCATGGTTTTTAGCGATGCCAGGCCAGGTTAAGGTCCGTCAACTTGATACTATTGTCGTAAAAGCTGAACGCAAAAAGGTAAGGTCTCCATGGAAATCACGGAAAGCTTGGCTATTCTTATTATTTTTTGGTCTACAATCATCTGCATTCTTTTCGATCATTACATGGCTTGCACCAATTGCAACGTCTGCTGGCATGACACTGTTGCAGGCTGGAACGCTTCTTAGTGTGATGACGACTGTCCAAATTTTTTTAAATATTTTACTGCCGTTGCTGATGCAACGTTTTTCTGCGCGGAAATTTTGGCTGTTACTCATGCTTATCGCAGGAATGACATCGATTATTCTTTTCTGGACAGGTATTCATTCCCTTATGTGGATTGGCGCATTCATCATGGGCATTCCACTCGGTGGTTTGTTTCCAGTTGCGTTACTATTGCCATTAGACGAAACAGAGACTGCTGAAGAAGCGAGTGCATGGACCGCGATGATGCAGACAGGTGGATTCATCATGGGTGGATTATTGCCACTGCTCATTGCACTTGTCTTTGATTGGACGGATAATCATCATTATACCTTTGTCATTATGATGTTGTTATATATCATGATGGTAGTATTGACATTTTTAATTGGTGATAAAAAACGTGAAATCTCTTGAATGAAACGAACTTGGAGCTTTTTCTAAGTTCGTTTTTAGATGAAACAGGACAAAATAGCAGAAGAAGATGCGGAATGAAAGAATTAGAAGAAGCCATAAAAAGCACTTTCTTGTCCTTATTTTCGTTGTTTTGTCAGCGGGCTTTTTGTTTGGCTGTAATGGTGTCGATGAAGATGAGCCAGACCCAACTGAAGTATCTTCAGAGAAACGAGTAGAAATTAGGCTGAAAGTACAATAAATACATGCGTTATAGACATCGTTCATAATCGAACGGTGTTTTATTTTTTGTAATTCGGAAAACCGGGGAGTCAGATGGGCTCACTGTCTTAGAAATAGAATATTTCGCTATGTTCGATTGCCTAAGTCTTGTCCAATATTATTAATAGACTAGTAGTGTTAGGGAAATAAATAAAGAGAGGAGGAGAGAATATGCGTAATATTAGTTCAGGGGCATGTCATCGTTCAAAATGTTGTGGACAAGTTCACCGATTTAAACGTCAGGTGTTAACAACGGGTGTATTAAACACAGTTGTCAACCAAACAGCAGCACATATTGAAGTCGCAAACTTAGACCCGACTGAAACCTTTGAAGTAAGGGTACAAGTTATTAACTGGAATAGTGGCTTTCCAGTTGTTTTGTTAAACCAATTAGTTACACTTCAACCGAACCAACACGTCAATTTGAGTCAAGCTGTTACTCCATTCCACTATGAAGTTAGAATCTTCCATCCTGGAAGTCCTAATGTCATTGCCAATACGTTTGCAATCAACGCAGCAACTTTCACGCTACCTGGTTTGACTTTCAACCAAAAAGACTTGATGAAGTTGGATATTCCGTTTATTTAATTTCACAATAATGTACCAGTTATTGTTTTGACTGCAAAAGTTTTTTGAATAAAATGAGCTTGAGGCAAATTGTCCAAGCTCATTTTGTCTTGGTAACATAGGGTAGTACTACGCTATACTTGAAATAACAATAATCAAGTAGGTGAAAACAATGGAAATTATTTATGAAACTAGTCGGCTAATTCTATACACGTTGGATGACTCCCACCTAGATGCTGCAAAAGAATTTTGGGGAGACGAAGAAGTGATGGCATTGTGCGACGGGGCTTCTTCACATGATGTGTTACCTCGAATTATCAATGCTTATGGAAAATGTCAAGAAACACATGACTTATCTGTCTTTGCAGTGGAAGATAAAGAGTCGAATGAAATTATAGGTGCTGCTGGATTTAATATTACAGGCTCGGTAAGTCATGTAGAGTTAATTTATCATTTTAGCAAGAAGTCGTGGGGGAAAGGGTTTGCAACGGAAGCCGCAAGTGCATGTATCGAAATTGCTCGGAATCATGGAAAAGTACAAGTGATTACGGCTTCTGCAAGTCCCGAAAATAGAGGGTCTTTAAAGGTTTTAGAGAAAGTGGGATTTACTTTTATCGGTATGAAATGGTTTGAGGATACACAACAGGAAGAACCTTGTTACGAATATCGAATATAAAATAGTGGATGCTAGGTTTAAAGAAACCCATAATTATTTTGAATGAGTAGCTTTTTCCGCTCTTCATCATTGTGAATAGTTGCAATTATCGATATAATTAAAGGAGTTATTACTTTTCCAATCTGAATAGGGGGGATTGAGTTGTCTGTATTAGATGTTATTCGTTCACGGCGTGAGATTACGAATTTTCAAGAGAAAAAGATTCCAAAGGAGCTACTTGATCAAATTGTAGATGCAGCATACTATGCACCTTCGGGAAATAATTTAGCATCTCGAGAATTTATTGTTATAGAAAATCGCGGAAAACTGGATCATTTGGAAAAAACGACCCCCTTCATGAAATGGATGGCTACGGCACAAGCCGCGATTGTTGTAACGGGTCGACCAGATATTAGTAAGTACTGGTTACAGGATGCCTCTATTGCGACGGCCTTTATATGGCTAACTGCAGAAGATTTACAGCTTGGTGTAGGATTTGGTGCCGTCTATCATTCGGAGGATGCAGAAGAATCACGAATTCGTGAAACATACGCACGCGAGGCTCTAAATATCCCGTCAGATCGTAGAATTGTCGCGATTCTAGGGCTTGGTTTACCTATTGAAAAGCCAGAAGCGAAAAAAATGTTAGACCGCAAAGATATTGTATTTTATGAAACGTTTTAAATTTGTTCAACACGATGCTTGCTTGGAACAAGCTTTCTAAGTTCCTAGCAGGTGTCTTTTCATTTGTATAATTGTAGAGTAGTGAGCATATCGCAAAAACTATGTTACAAAATGAATCAAAAGGAGATGAAATGCATGGATGTCGTTTTTCAAACAAAGCAAGCTATCTTTCATTATCGTGTGGCCGGAATTTGGATAGAAAATGGACATGTTTTGCTGCATCGTGATGTCAACGAGTCAAATTGGTCACTGCCTGGGGGAAGGGTGTCCATTGCGGAGGATTCGCAAAGTAGCCTGAGAAGAGAGTTTCGTGAAGAATTGGGGATTGACATACAGGTAGACAGAATGGCCTTGGTTATCGAAAATTTCTTTGAACATGGTGGACAAGACTTTCATGAAATTGGTTTTTATTATGCCGTAACGGCCGGGAAGAATTTTGCGTCCTTTGATGAAAAACCATTCCATGGCATTGAAGGTGAGCGTTTAATTTTTCAATGGATGCCTCTTGAGAGGTTGGATCAGGTTGACTTACATCCGCAATGTTTGCGAGCCTCCCTACAAAAATTACAGCCCAATATCCAGCATTTTGTAGTGAAATAATTTTAAGTGATAATTAAATAATGGGTAAGGAAATCAGCAAATTACACCGTTTCCCTTACCCATTATTGTAATTCAAGACCAATGACTGTCAATAAACTCATCGCGACCAGAGCGCGCACGATCTTCCTCGTAATGTTCTTTTTCTTTCACATAATAATCTTGGTGATACTCCTCAGCGCGGTAAAACGTTGCTGCTGGTCGAATTGGGGTAACGATTGGCTTTGAAAAAGTGCCACTTGTGTCAAGTTGTTTTTTAGATGCTTCAGCTATTTGACGTTGCTCGTCTGTGTGATGAAAAATTGCTGTTGAGTACGAATGTCCACGATCTTGAAATTGACCATCGGCATCTGTCGGATCGATTTGCTGCCAAAATACGTCGAGTAGTTTTTCGTAAGGAAAAACGGCAGGGTCATAAGTGATTTCCACAACTTCCAAATGTCCGGAATCTCCTTTTTTGACATCTTCATATGTAGGGTTATCGACATGTCCACCCATATAACCAGACACGACGTTATGGATACCATCCCACTCTTTGAAAGGTTTTACCATGCACCAGAAGCAACCGCCCGCAAATACGGCTTTTTCAATTGTTTTTTCACCCATAGTGAACATCTCCATTCATATATACATACTAGAATTATAGCATAAGTAGAATAATGTCATAAAAATAAGAGCGCGAATTTTGCGCTCTTACTGGATAAGGGTACTCGTGAGCGGTTGAGAGTGGATTAGCAATTTTGATTAGTAAAGAAAGCTTGCGCCAATAATAATTAAAAGGATGAAAAGTACCACAATCAATGCAAATGAATTACCTTCGCCTCCATAACATTCGCGTCCCATATTGTACACCGCCTTTCGTTCCGTACATCTGTGTAGCATATGCAATGACCTACAGGACGAATTGGGGAAAACGCCGTTAATCTTCTTTTTTGAGATAAACTAAACTACAATCACTAAAAGAATCGTCAAAATCCTCTATCATGGTATAATGGTCACAACAATACGCAACCAAGACGTCTCCCATACGTCTTAGTGAGGGAGATCATATTTTGGAGGAATCAATCAAATGGAAGAAAATTATGAGGGACCTATACCGAAAAGAAGAAGAAAGAAAAAACTTCGCCTTGGTCGGGTCATTTTTACAATAACAACACTTTGCTTTATAGCAGCCGGTCTCTATTCGTTTGTTCAATATAATGAAGGAAAATCATTGTCCAAGGATAATGGCATTGAACCAGGACCATTTAAGGGAGATGCCGTGGATCCAAAGTATACATCGATTGAAAATTACTTACTACTAGGTGTTGATGATGATGGTAGTGCCAAGTCGCGGACGGATACGATGATGGTATTGTCTTGGAATAAGAGTGAGGGTACGATGCGTGTCATTTCGTTTATGCGTGATATTTACGCTGACATTCCAGGTTATAAATCATACAAACTAAATACGGCATATTACCTTAATGGGGTACAGACCGCGAAGGATACAATCACAGGTATGTTTGGGGTTCCCATTCATCATTATGCGATTGTCGATTTCAAAAACTTTGAATCGATTGTTGACATTGCTTTTCCAAGCGGTGTTGAAATTGATGTCAAAAAAGAAATGTCTGAAAAAATTGGTGTCACACTGATGCCAGGTAAAAAACACCTAAATGGCAAAGAATTACTTGGTTATGCACGTTTCCGTGCAGATGCAGAAGGCGATTTTGGGCGTGTGGCTAGGCAGCAAGAAGTCATTTCTGCGATGAAAGATGAAGCCTTACGACCGGGTATGATTGCCCATATACCGAAGCTTGCAGGTGCACTTTCAGGATTCATCAACACAGATTTGACATCAAAGGACGAAATTTCACGTGCACTTTCACTTCTTATGAAAAAAGGGGTAAATGTGGAAACGATGACTGTTCCTGTGGAGGGTTCTTATTCATTTAACTTTTATGAACATGCTGGCTCTGTCATTGAGTTGGACATCGCCAAAAATAAAGAAGCAATCTCAAAATTTATCAATATGCAGCTTGATCGGTAGACTATTTTTGACGAAAGTAGGGGATGTTAATGGGACTTAGTGGAAAGCAATATTCATCGGCAGATGAAGTGGAGAACAAAGAGGGAGAAGCAACGTCAAATGTAATTCGCTTTCTTGGAGGACGAAGTACATTATTCGTCCTCGTTTCAATCTTACTAATCGGTCTAATCATTCTCCTGTTCAATCGGATCTCTTTCATTTTTTATCCAATTACAGTCTTTTTCTCGACGGTCGTATTACCAGTAATTCTCGCGACTATTGCTTACTATTTACTTAGACCTTTATTACGCTTACTCGAAAAAATACGAATTCCACGTATCTGGGGAATTCTCATTCTATTAATTGGAGCAATCGGACTCATTACTGCGTTAGTTTTTCTGGTGTTGCCTTTTCTAAAAGAGCAATTTCATAATCTTGTTGCAGAATTTCCAAGTTATTTCAGTCAATTATTATTAAAGATTGACACATTTTTACGCACCTCTATTTTTGCTTCTTATTATGAAGGATTAGATATTAATATCAATAAGCTTCTTGAAACGAGTCAAGGTGATATTGGGAAGTTTTTCACAGACACTGTTGGTGGGATTGCGAGTGGTGTTACTTCATTCATTTCCGCTTTTACGGGGTTTATTCTTGCCATTGTAACAGTTCCTTTTATTCTATTTTACCTTTTGAAAGACGGAGAAAAATTGCCTCGTTTTTTTGTGAAAATGCTACCACCACGTATGCGTAAAGAGGCTACACTCATTCTTCGCGAAGCGGATCATCAAATTAGTTCGTACATACAAGGACAGATTTTGGTTGCGATTTGTATTGGGATTATGGTATCCATTGGATTCCTAATTATTGGAATGGAATATGCCCTACTTCTCGGTGTGCTTGCAATGTTTACAAGTATTGTTCCGTACCTTGGCCCAATTATTGCAATCACACCAGCAGTGATTCTTGCGATTGTGTCACCGTCTCCGCTGATGCTGTTTAAGTTGGCAGCTGTTTGGACAATCGTTCAACTTGTGGAAGGGAAATTTATCTCACCGCAAATTATGGGGAAATCACTCCAAATCCATCCGATTACGATTATTTTTGTCTTGCTGACAGCAGGTTCGCTATTCGGGGTAGCAGGTGTAGTTCTTGGAATTCCGGGGTATGCATTATTAAAAGTATTGGTTACACATTTATTTAAATTGTTTAAATTGCGGTATAATAAATATGTAGCCACCGAAAATATGCAGTATGAAATTGGAGATAGTCAGGAAGCGGAGGAATAACGCATGGTAAAACAATTTCTGTCCACAATTGAATATCAGAAAATGACCATAAATACAAATGTAGATGGACCAAATATTGCGTTCGGTGAAACGCTTTCCGGTACAGTTTATATTGAAGGGGAAGCTAGCGAAGAGCTGGTCGATTATATCGAAATAGCATTATTAAAAAGAGCAGCAATAGATGAAGATATAATCGCGAAGCAATCGATAGAAATGATGAGTGATATGAAATCGAAGGAAACTTGGATGATCCCTTTTGAAATGGTGCCTGATGAGCGATGGGAAACCGAAGAGAGAACACTCGTTTTGCGAACTACAGTTTATCTGAAAAATGGAGTTCATATTTTAGATGAAGATGAAATTACATATGAGTAAGCTACAGCGTACCTACAACTAGTAGGTGCGTATTTTTTAGCTTTACATACGAACATTCATTCTGTATACTGTAATTAAGAAGGGGGAACGAGTGTGCGTAATCAATTATTGAAATCGATGGAATATCACGAGTCACTGGATATGATGTATATTGCTAAAAATGGGGTAGTCAGCAAAAGAAGAATTGCAGTGCTACAGGTTGGTGATGTGTCATTTAGGGCCTATTGCTTTCTGCGTCAATCCAAACGTACTTTCAAAATTGAAAATGTACTTGCACTTGTACCTGTCAAGACAAAAGAAAAGGTGATCTAATGGTAGAAAATAATTATGATCAAGATGCTGAACAACAGGCAAAATCGATAATGCTACGAGAACATTTGGCAGAGTTGCGTGATTGGTACAGGGAGGGGAATAATGATGACAGCAATACCAAAGCCAAAGAAAACGAATAACAGTGTAGCAGGACCGCAATTAACCGAATATGACTTTATTGAAATAGGTGAGAAAATAGGCGAAGCGTTAGAGTTTGGTAATGAAGTTGAAATTACCACATACCATCTTAAGCAGTATGAGTCAGCGAGAGGAATAATCACAAGTGCCGATGGTCAAAAGGGTAAATTAACTTTGCAGGTTGGTCTTGAGGATGTAACTATCAGTATTAATGCTATTGTGAGCGTGACTTAATCCTACAGCAGTATAAGAACAAAAGCGTAAGCCTCATCTAAAGAGTAATCTTTTGATGGGGTTTTGTTATGTACTTGCGTAACTCTGGTTTGACGTGCATACTATTTTAGTAGATTACTTTATATATAGGAGCTTGTTGAAAAATGAAAACCAATGTACCATTAGTCACAAATATGACACCTGCGCATGATCCATGGGAAGCGTATTTAGATGTGCACCAGCATGGGAAACTAACGTTGTCGAGCATTGAGTTTACGACAACATATTTATGCAATATGCGTTGTGAGCACTGTGCAGTAGGTTATATGTTGGAACATAAAGATCCGGACGCTTTGCCGATCGATCTACTAATTGCGCGTTTAGAGGAAATTCCACATTTACGTACCATCAGTATTACGGGCGGCGAGCCGATGTTCTCCAAAAAATCGGTGGAACAATATGTCTTGCCACTGTTGAAATATGCCCATGAACATGGAATTCGAACACAAATGAACTCGAACCTGACGATGCCACTCGATCGTTATATGGCTATCGCTCCGTATTTGGATGTCTTACATATTTCGCATAACTGGGGTACGGTCGATGATTTCATTGATGGGGGCTTCGCCAATATGGAACGCAAACCACCGCTTGAACGCCGTGCAGAGCAGTTCCAGCGTATGATTGACAATAGCCGAGCATTAGCTGAAGCAGGCGTTATGGTGTCAGCAGAAACAATGTTGAATAAACGAACGCTGCCACATCTTGAACATATCCATCGACAAATTATTGAGGAAATGAAATGTGCACGACACGAGGTACATCCAATGTACCCAAGCGATTTCGCTTCACAGCTTGAAGTACTGTCATTGGATGAAACAAGAAAAGCCATCCATCAATTGTTGGACACACGTGATGAAGACGTCTGGATGCTATTCGGTACACTGCCGTTTTATCCATGTAGTGATAACGAAGAAGATTTGGCTTTGCTACAACGAATTTACAATAGTAAAAACGTTTCGGTACGTAATGATCCTGATGGAAGATCTCGTTTGAACGTTAATATCTTCACAGGTGATGTTATCGTTACGGACTTCGGTGATACGCCGCCAATGGGAAATATTCAAACCGATTCATTGCCACAAATGCTCGATCGTTGGTTGGAACGTCCACTAGCTAAAACGATCGGCTGTCATTGTCCAGCAGTGAACTGTCTAGGACCGAATTTGTTAGTGAAAGAGGCGTATTATCCGGAGATGGATTTTACGAAGAGGATAGCAGCTATTACTCGTTAATCTAAACTATAAAGACACGACTATGAGTCATTAAGTACTCATGATCGTGTCGTTTTTTAATATGAAAATAAAATGAACGATTTGTTGTGTTAAACAGTCTAATAGATAACAGCCCAGTGGTAATATGTCAAGCACCTAAAACATGAAAACTGGAAATTCATTGCGGCTTCTAAGC
>NZ_JADHDX010000023.1 GCF_016820585.1 Arthrobacter beigongshangensis | reverse complement strand
CCCCTGCAAGAGTAGGACGTCGCCGGGCACATGGTCATTACCATTAGGTAATGGCTTTTTTGTTGGTTATTTTTAATGAAAACTGAAGGCTTAGCTTACAATAGACTTATTCAATAAAATTACAATATAGATTAGGCATCTAGCGGCGTTAGTAGAATTTTTTATATCAATATATACGTGCTTTATATAACCAGGTAATGGTTTTTTATTTAATTATTAGAGTTTCAATTCTATGATCAATTGATTCAATGTCTATAAGTACCTTATTTATCTATTTCCTTGTATAATTCTTATAAAAGGAGCTGTTACTTTATGACAACAATTTACGATTTCTCGGTGAAAAAAGTGAATGGCCAGCTTCAAGAGATGGAAGAGTATAGAGATAAGACATTAATCATTGTCAATACGGCGAGTAAATGTGGCTTTACGAGTCAATTTAAAGAATTACAAGACCTTTATGAGGAGTATAAAGATCACGGCTTGGTTATCCTTGGCTTCCCATCAGATAACTTCAATAATCAGGAATTTGACGATATTGAAAAGACGATGGAGTTTTGTGAAATTAATTTTGGTGTAACATTCCCGATGTTTGCGAAAGTAGATGTCAAAGGTGATAATGCTGAACCTTTATTCACATTTCTTACTTCGGAAAAGAAAGGGATGCTAACCGAGGGAATCAAATGGAACTTTACAAAGTTTCTTATTGACCGTGAAGGCAATGTGATAGAACGAGTTGCGCCACAAATTTCACCACTCAAAATGAGGAAGTCAATTAACCAAATTATTTAGTGAATAATAGGAATACTTTTTCTTGATATCACTTCCTTGACAGGGAATGTGTCCGCTGATACCCTTTTAATAATATTCAACTGAGAATATATATACTAGGAGGCGTAATGGAATGTGGGAATCAAAGTTTGAGCGTGAAGGACTTACGTTCGATGATGTTTTGCTTATACCGGGACCATCTGAAGTATTACCTAAAGATGTGTCACTAACCGTTAATCTTACGGAGAAGATTAAACTAAACATCCCAGTTATTAGTGCTGGAATGGATACAGTCACAGAGTCAAAGATGGCAATAGCAATGGCACGTCAAGGCGGACTCGGTATCATTCATAAGAATATGAGCATTGAGGAGCAAGCGGAGTTAGTAGTTACTGTTAAACGTTCTGAAAATGGCGTTATTACAAATCCGTTCTATCTTACGCCCGAACATCAAGTTTTTGATGCAGAACATTTGATGGGCAGATATCGTATTTCTGGTGTTCCAATTGTTAATAATAATGAAGAGTTGAAGCTTGTCGGAATCCTGACGAATCGTGATCTTCGATTTATTCAGGATTATTCACTAATTATCGACGATGTGATGACAAAGGAAAATCTTGTGACGGCTCCTGTTGGGACAACTCTTGAAGATGCAGAGAAAATCTTACAAAAGTACAAGATTGAAAAACTTCCGATTGTAGATGAAGCTGGGATTCTTAAAGGTTTAATTACAATTAAGGATATTGAAAAAGTAATTGAGTTCCCGAATGCTGCGAAAGATAAGCATGGTCGTCTTCTTGTCGGTGCAGCGGTTGGTGTGACATCTGACACAATGCTGCGCATAGAAAAGCTTGTCAATGCGGAAGTCGATGTCATCGTTATTGATACGGCTCATGGACATTCTAAAGGTGTTCTAGACACTGTTAAACAAATTAGACAAGCATATCCTGACCTAGATATTATCGCAGGTAATATTGCTACAGCTGAAGGTGCACGCGCGCTTTACGAAGCAGGTGCCGATGTTGTTAAAGTTGGAATTGGTCCAGGTTCAATTTGTACGACACGTGTTGTTGCAGGAGTTGGTGTTCCGCAAATTACAGCTATCTACGAGTGTGCAACAGAAGCACGTAAACAAGGCAAGACGATTATTGCCGATGGTGGTATTAAATATTCCGGAGATATCGTCAAAGCGTTAGCGGCAGGCGGACATGTTGTGATGCTTGGAAGTCTTCTAGCAGGTACAACGGAAAGTCCTGGAGAAACCGAAATCTTCCAAGGCCGTCGTTTTAAAGTATATCGTGGTATGGGCTCGGTTGCGGCAATGGAGCGTGGGTCGAAAGATCGCTACTTCCAAGATGACGCGAAGAAGCTTGTACCAGAAGGAATTGAAGGGCGTATGCCTTATAAAGGTCCACTGTCGGACACTATTCATCAGTTAGTAGGTGGAGTTCGTTCAGGTATGGGTTATTGCGGTACAAAGGATCTGCATGATTTACGAGAAAAAGCACAATTTGTTCGTATGACAGGTGCAGGATTACGCGAAAGCCATCCACACCAAGTGCAAATTACGAAAGAAGCTCCGAACTATTCGTTGTAAGAAGTAAGGTTTCCTAAATTTGGAGTCAAAATAAAGGAACCCTAGCACCTTTTCTGCGTCTACATATGAGCAGAAAGGTGCTTTTTAGTTTTAGTACCCATATAGTACTGGAATTATGATAAAATGACCTAGGGGAAAAGCGATGACGGAGGTAGTATAGTGAAACAGATAATAAGAAAATGGGTGGCTGTATTATTGGTGCCACTACTAGTAGTAACAACATTTGGCATGGTTCCAGTTAAAGCGGAGTCTCCACTAGGTATCCATGTAGACGGTGCTATTTTAATTGATGCAGAAAGTGGAAAAATCTTGTATGAAGAAAATGCAGATACACCACTAGGCATTGCAAGTATGACAAAAATGATGACAGAGTATCTCCTTTTTGAAGCGATTAAGGAAGGGAAAATAAGCTGGGATCAAGAATATAAAGTGAACGACTACTCATATGCGATTTCACAGGATCGACGTCTTAGTAACGTACCACTACGAAGAGATGGTGCGTATACTATTCGTGAATTATATGAAGCAGTTGCCATCTATTCTGCAAATGCAGCGACAATTGCTGTTGCTGAAACCATTGCAGGTACAGAAACTGAGTTTGTGAAACTGATGAATGCAAAAGCGGAAGAACTTGGCTTGAAAGATTATAAATTTGTCAACTCGACGGGTTTGAATAATAGTGATTTACAAGGGATGCATCCGCAAGGGACAGGCGCAGAGGATGAAAACGTCATGCCTGCAAAATCCGTTGCAAAGCTTGCTTATCATTTGCTTCATGATTATCCAGAAGTTCTGGAAACAACAAAAATCAAGACAAAAATTTTCCGTGAAGGTACAACGGATGCTATCAAGATGGACAACTGGAATTTCATGCTTCCAGGGTTCGTTTATGAATATGCAGGTGTTGACGGTCTGAAAACAGGTACAACGAATTTTGCAGGGCATTCCTTCACAGGGACTGCAACACGTGATGGTAAGCGGATTATTTCTGTCGTCATGAAAGCAGTCGATGCGAATGGTGTCGGCTCTTACAAGGCACGCTTCGATGCGACACGCGCGTTGTTCGATTATGGCTTTAGCCAATTCTCAGAGGTAGAGTTCGTTCCTGCTGGTTATCAGTTCGAGAAACAAAAAGAGCTGGATGTTGTCAAAGGGAAAGAGAAAAAAGTATCTATCGCAGTGAAGGAACCGATTCGTATGATGATTAAGACGAGTGAGAAGGATTTATATGTACCTGAACTGACGATTGATGAATCAAAACTAAAAGAGGGCTTACTTCAAGCACCTGTTGAACAAGGTGCGGTTGTTGGTCATGTGAAACTAGTGAAAACCGAAGGAACTGATTATGGTTTCATTGATGCTGATCATTTAGAAGCTGAAATTGTGACAATGGATGCCGTTGAAAAAGCCGGATGGTTCTCCCTGATGATGGGTGGAATCGGTGATTTCTTTGCAGGTATTTGGAAGGGTGCAACTGGCTTTGTTAAAGGGCTATTTTAATTCAATAGGAAGTGTACACTTCCTATTGAATTAAAAATTTGGACGCAATTACACCTAGGCATAATTGATTTAGTAAAATAAAGGCGTGGAATCCTCAATAGGGTTCCGCGCCTTTTTCAATATGCCAACTTTTCATTAGGGCGTCCACAGTCTCTGTTATTTCAACGACCGATAGTCCGCCAAAGCCAATTAGAAAGGAAGGCTCACCTGACATCGGAGCTGTTCTGTAACCGTTTAAACCATAAACACGGATATTTGCGGCATCTGCTGCTTCCACCAGTGTTTCTTCGGTGGCATCTGTATGGACAGTTATGATTATATGCATACCCGCTTCATCACCAGAAAATGAGATATGTGGTGCATAAGCTATTAGTGCCTCGGTTAAAACTTGTAGCTTACGCCGATAAATTTTACGCATCCTGTTCAAATGACGTGAAAAATGCCCATCTGCCATGAAGCGGGCAAGAATATGCTGATTGAGTCGTGGTACGGTAGCTGCGTAGTGGATAAAAGCTTTTTCATATCGATCGAGTAATACGGGAGGGAGCACCATATAGGCGATACGTAGCGATGGCATGAGCGATTTTGAAAATGTACTCAAATAGATGACGTTGCCGCCTTTATCCATCCCTTGTAAGGAGGGAATGGGGCGGCCCGTATAACGAAATTCGCTATCGTAATCATCTTCGATAATGAAATGCTCGTCATGCGCTGAAGCCCAGTTTACTAAAGCGGTCCTGCGAGCCGCAGAAAGGACAGTACCGGTTGGGAACTGATGTGAGGGCGTTACGTAGGCAACGGTTGCTCTAGAGCGTTGTAGTGCTCGTACATCCATCCCTTCTTCATCGACTGTAATCGGAATTGCCTTTCTGTCATTGTGGAAAAAGACATGATGCGTGAGTGGATAACCAGGGTCCTCGATGGCATAAGTCGCGTGTTTACCAAGAATCCGGATGACGAGTGGCATGAGTTGTTCTGTTCCAGAGCCTATGATTACTTGTTCAGGCGTACAATCGACGCCGCGTGAATGGTACAAATAGCGGGCAATTTCTTGGCGTAGCTGGCTATCGCCGTGCGGATGCCCTAGGAGCAGGAGATTCTGTGATGATTCATCGATGACATCTTTGGCATATTTCCGCCATTGTGTAAATGGAAATGATTCTGTGTCAATTTTACCGGGCGAAAAATCGATGGACACCTCTTCTTTTTTTCGATGGATGGACTTCGCGGTGAGTTCTACAGGTTGAACATAGGCAAGTTCTTCAATGGCTTGTACATAATATCCTTTTCGGGGTTTTGATGAAATGAACCCCTCCGCTAGAAGTTGTGAATAAGCAAATTCGACAGTTGTCTGGCTAATATTTAGAAAATCGCTAAGTTTACGTTTAGATGGGAGCTTCATACCGATGGGTAATTTTCCATTGGTAATATCACGACGTATTTGGTCATAAATCTGCTCGTATAATGGAACACTTTGATTTTTTTCTAACTTAATTAACAACATATCCATGTTTATCATCCTATCTGACCCTTTCAATATATACAGTACTGACTATTTTAATAAGGTCATAATCCATTATACTGAATAATATGAAAAGGGGGAAGGTAAAAATGAATTTTCAATATGGCGGTGTCATCATGGATGTTATTAATGCGGAACAGGCAAAAATTGCGGAAGCCGCAGGTGCAATTGCTGTAATGGCATTGGAACGTGTACCTTCGGATATACGGGCGGCAGGCGGTGTCGCACGTATGGCAGACCCACGCATCATTACAGAAGTACAAGGGGCGGTATCGATTCCGGTTATGGCAAAGGCTAGGATTGGTCATATATCTGAAGCGCATGTACTGGAAGCACTGGGCGTCGATTATATTGATGAAAGTGAAGTACTAACACCGGCGGATGAAGAATATCATTTGCTGAAAAGCCAATATAACGTACCCTTCGTTTGTGGAGCGCGTGATCTTGGAGAAGCAGCTCGCCGCCTTGGTGAAGGTGCAAAAATGCTTCGCACGAAAGGTGAACCAGGTACGGGCAATATTGTTGAAGCCGTACGTCATCTTCGTAAAGTGAATGCACAGGTGAGCCGGATCGTTCATATGAATGAGGATGAAATTATGACGGAAGCACGTGATCTTGGCGCACCGTATGAAATTTTATTGGCCATTAAAAAACATGGGCGTCTTCCTGTCACCAACTATGCAGCAGGTGGCGTGGCAACACCTGCTGATGCTGCATTGATGATGGAACTTGGCGCAGATGGGGTATTTGTAGGATCAGGAATCTTCAAATCCGAAAACCCTGAGAAGTTTGCACGTGCGATTGTTCAAGCAACGCAAAACTTTAAAGATTATCAACTAATCGGTGAGCTTTCCAAAGATATCGGTACGCCAATGAAAGGTTTGGAAATGGGTACACTTCAGGCAGAAGAACGTATGTCGGAACGTGGTAAGTAAATTACTTAGTTGAAAGCGGAGGAATCATCCTTCGTTTTTTTGTATACTAAAATGGAGGTGATAGGCGTGGAAAGATTAAAAGTTTTTGATGAAAGCTATACATATGTAAAAGAAGCCGACAGGGATGAAGTGCACCGGCAAGGCTTATGGCATGAAACGTTTCATTGCTGGCTAGTGGATGATGAGTTTGTTTATATTCAAAAAAGAAGTGCTGTGAAAAAAGATTTCCCAGGTTTATTTGATATTACGGCTGCTGGGCATATTTTGGCGACTGAGACAGTGATGGACGGGATTCGTGAAGTGGAGGAGGAACTGGGCTTAGCGGTAGATATGAAAAGGATAGATGCAAAAGGCATTATACGGGATGTCATCGAATTACCGGGCTTTATTGACCGTGAATTCGCAAATGTATTTTTATATCATTCAACCTATCAGCCAAGTGAATTTTTACTGCAACAAGAGGAAGTAGCAAGTGTTCATGCTGTGAAAAGACAGGAATTGAGGAATCTTTTTTTGATTGAAACTGAAGTAGTAGTATGCACCAATATTTTTGATGGAACGGTGTTAGAAATTGGTTTGGTTGATTTTGTACCGCATGAACGAACTTATTTTGAACAAGTTGCACGATTACTGAAATGAGAGTCGATGGAAGCGTATACAATTTTATTTCGTACGACTTGCTAAAATGCTGTTCTTGTAGTAAGGTATTTGTAATTGCAAATAGGAGACGATGATGGAGAGTAGTAGCAAGCACGTTTTTTTTGAAGAGAGCCGACGGGTGGTGGGAGTCGGTAAAAACACTTGTGAATCCGTTCCTGAGTAGCTGGGCCGAACGAATAAGTAAGCCTATGCCGGTGCTTGAGCCGTTATTTCAATGAAGTGGATTGGACAATAAGTGTCCGGTCAATTTGGGTGGCAACGCGGGTAGTTCTCGTCCCTTTTATAGGGGATTTGGGGGCTTTTTTTATTGCCTAGAATCCATCATCGTCAATATTTTAAGGAGGAATTGTCCATGCTTGATATTAAAAAAGTTCGCGCCAATTTCGATGAGGTAAAAGAGAAGCTCGCAAAACGTGGGGAAGATCTTTCAGATTTCGATAAGTTCGGTGGTCTCGATGAAAAGCGCAGGGAATTGATTGCGAAAGTAGAAGTGCTGAAAGCAGAACGTAACGAAGTATCTCAAAAAGTTGCGGAAATGAAACGCAATAAAGAGGATGCAGAGGAATTAATTGCACGTATGCGCGCGGTTGGAGATGACATTAAAAAACTCGACGAGGAACTGAGCCAAGTAGAGGAACAACTTGAGTACATTATGATGCGCATTCCGAATATCCCACATGAGAGTGTTCCTGTTGGCGATAGCGAGGACGACAACGTTGAAATGGCTACTTGGGGAGAGCTCCCAGTATTTGAATTTGAACCGAAACCGCATTGGGAAATCGGTACGGATTTGAACTTGCTTGATTTTGAGCGTGCTGCAAAAGTGACGGGAAGTCGTTTCGTCTTTTACCGTGGAATGGGTGCACGTTTAGAGCGTGCATTGATAAACTTCATGATGGATTTACACCAGGATGAGCATGGCTATGAGGAAATGCTGCCTCCATACATGGTAAATCGTGCGAGCTTAACGGGGACAGGACAGCTTCCGAAGTTTGAGGAAGATGCGTTTCTTATTCAAGAAGAGGATTATTTCTTAATTCCAACGTCTGAAGTACCTGTTACGAACTTTTACCGAGATGAAATTTTGGATGGTGCACAACTTCCAGCTGCGTTTGCTGCGTATAGCACAAACTTCCGCTCAGAGGCAGGGTCTGCAGGTCGTGATACGCGTGGGTTGATCCGTCAGCATCAGTTCAACAAGGTGGAGCTAGTTCGTTTTGTGAAACCGGAAGATTCTTATGATGAGCTGGAGAAATTAACAGGACATGCAGAGAAAGTGTTGCAGTTGTTAAAGCTTCCGTATCGTAAGTTAAAAATGTGTACAGCAGATCTTGGCTTTACGGCTGCGAAAAAGTATGATCTTGAAGTATGGATTCCGACACAGAATCTTTACCGTGAAATCTCATCTTGTTCAAACTTTGAAGATTTCCAAGCACGTCGTGCGCAGATCCGTTTCCGTCGTGAAGCAGGTGCAAAACCTGAATATGTGCATACATTGAATGGTAGTGGCTTGGCGATTGGTCGTACAGTAGCGGCAATCCTTGAAAATTACCAGCAGGAAGACGGTTCTGTTGTTATTCCTGAAGTGTTGCGCCCGTATATGGGTGGAAAAGAAGTTATTACGAAGTAAATAAGGAACGTAGTCTAAGGTCGCGACATCGTGTCGCAACAAGGAAGGATGCAATTTAATCCTTTCCCACTGCATGACCTACATCCTGTAGGCCCAGGCGTGCGCTGAAGTCATTCGACTTTCTGCGCCGCCTCTTTTTTTGCTTGCTTTTTCCGTTCTCGAATAGCTCTAAAGAATGCTGTCAGCATCTCCCCACATTCATCTGCTAACACACCTTCTACTACATCACATTCATGATTAAATCGTGGATCATTCAACAGACGGTATAGCGAATCTACACAACCACCCTTTGGATCACGAGCAGCGTAAACAACGCGCGGAATTCTGGATTGTAAAATGGCACCTGCACACATTGGGCATGGTTCGAGTGTGACATATAAAGTTGTATCTTCAAGTCGCCAGCTCCCGATTTCCTGACAGGCTTCTTGAATGGCAGATAGTTCTGCATGGGTGACGGCATTTTGTGTGGTTTCCCGTAAATTATGAGCACGCGCAATGACCTGGTCGTTATATACAATGATTGCGCCGATTGGCACTTCCCCAATTGCTTGCGCCTTCATCGCTTCTTCTATGGCTAGTTGCATATATCGTCGATCTTTTTCAAATGTAATCATCCCACATCACTCCTTGAAAGTAGTGTAGCATGAATCAAATACTCCTCGGCAAATTTGGCCCAGATTTTTATCGAGTCTGTTCGATAAATTCCTAAAGAAAGTATTTGCTGAATAAAGTTAAAATTGTTCCACGTGAATCATTTCATTGTAATCACTCTATTTTTCATTCCCTCCGTATGATAAAATAAGGAGCATTACCTATTTGTATGATGAAGGAGGATTTCCGATGTCGGTTCCGTTCATAGCGGTCGAAGGGCCGATTGGTGTTGGAAAAACATCACTTTCCACAGCCATCGCAGACACACAGCAATTCCATCAGCTAAAAGAAATTGTGGATGAAAATCCATTTTTAAATAAATTCTACAACAACATTGAGGAATGGAGCTTCCAAACCGAAATGTTTTTTCTCTGTAATCGCTATAAACAGCTTAGTGATATTAAAAATGAAATTTTAGTTGAACAGAAATCAGTTGTTGCTGATTATCATATTTTTAAAAACCTTATTTTTGCGAAACGTACATTGATCCCTGAAGAGTATGCGAAGTACGAAGAAATCTATAAAATTTTAACGCAGGACATGCCTGTACCGAACGTTATCGTTTACTTGCATGCAAGTTTAGATACGCTTATGAAGCGCATTGATATGCGCGGTCGTGATTTTGAAAAAAATATGGATCCCGCTTATATGCAGCAACTATCGGAAGACTACGAGACGTTCATCACTTATTTTGAAACGGCACATCCTGAAATTCCTGTGCTTCGATTCAATGGAGATGAGCTAGACTTCGTGAATAATGCTAAGGATTTGCAATTCATTTTAGATACCGTTGATGCAACGATACAAAAAGGAGCAGCTTTGAATGAACTTACGTGAAAAATATGGTATTCCTAATAATGCGGTCATTACTATTGCCGGGACGGTTGGTGTTGGAAAATCAACGATGACGCAGGCACTTGCAGATGCGCTGAATTTTAGGACATCCTTTGAAAATGTCGATCAGAACCCGTATCTTGATCGTTTTTATGATGACTTTGACAAATGGAGTTTCCATTTACAAATCTATTTCTTGGCAGAGCGTTTTAAAGAGCAGAAGCGTATTTTTGAATATGGTGGCGGGTTTATCCAAGACCGTTCGATTTATGAGGATACAGGGATTTTTGCGAAAATGCATCAGGAAAAGGGTACGATGGATCCTGTTGACTATGAAACGTATACGAATTTGTTTGAAGCAATGGTGATGACACCTTATTTCCCACATCCCACTTTGCTCGTCTATTTGGAAGGCTCGCTGGATGAAATTGTGGCACGTGTTCAAGAACGTGGGCGTCCAATGGAGCAGCAGACACCAATTTCTTATTGGGAAGAGATGCATGGTCGCTACGATAAATGGATTAATTCGTTCAATACATGCCCTGTGCTACGGCTTGATATTAATGATTATGATTTGATTAAAAATCCACAAGAAGTAGAAACAATTGTAGAGCGAATTGGATATATGCTTGATCAGACAGCTTTTTTGAGAAAGTAACCACAATTGTGGTTACTTTTTTTCATTCTACGAATAAGATAGAGTGTTTACACTTACGGAAGTTTTGGGAGTTGGGATGGCGTGAATCATTATTGGGGGAGAGTGTATTTATACTGTTATCCGATGCAGCCTTGTTTGATAGGGCCATTGGATTGTGTCAATAAGGCAGAAGCAGCGTTAAGAAGTACAATGCGGCGTTTGTGGGGAGAGCATATTACCTGGACGAGGGCTACTGTCAGTAGTCTTGTTTTTAGCTTGCCGGACGTTAGTTTTGTTATGGCTCGTCTTCTTCGTTCTGCAATGGATCTGGGTGGTACATTGCGCCCTTTTTATGGAGAAGAGGTGGCCAAAAGATATAGCCAATTGTTAACAAGGTATATCACACTAGTAGGTGACTTCATCAACGCTACATTAGTAGGAAATGTAGAAAAGGCTGAGGTGATAGAAAAGAATTGGTTTCGCAATGGAACGGAGATTACGCTATTTTTAAGTAATATCAACCCTTATCTAACCGCAGTAGAGTTTCAGGAGATGTTTGACGAGCAATTGATGCTTATCAAGCAAGGGATGATGAGTATGCTCGGCAAAGATTTGAAAGCGAGTGTAGATCTATTTGACTTAATGGAGATAGGGGCTTTGGAAATGGCAGATATGCTGTCGAATGCGATTATTAAGCAATTTCCCTATAAGTTCATGTCGGTGTACGGATGATTGAGTAAGCAGTAAAGGAGAGAATAAAGTGCATTCTTATTCAAATGAACGTGCTTCTTTGAACATGGAACCCTATGCGCAATATACAGCCCCCGTCAGGTATATTTTAAACAATGCGGCCGATCCACATGGAAAATGCTATATAAGCAAGGCAGAAGTCGATTTTATAAGCATGAATCGGCTTTTGTGGATGGAGCATGTTAACTGGACGCGAATGACAATCATTAGCATTGTATTTGGCTTGCCTGATTTACAGTTTGTCCAAGAGCGGTTATTAAGAAATGCAACGGATTTGGGGAATTGTTTGCGCCCTTTTTACGGGGATCAAATAGCGGATCGCTACACTGTGCTTATTAAGGAGCATCTATTGCTAGCTGCACAATTGGTCACAGCAGCTGCAAAAGGAGAAGAGCAAAAGGCGGCGGAGGCAGAGAGGCAGTGGTATCGAAATGCAGACGATATTGCTGAATTTTTAAGTGATATCAATCCGTATTTAGGTATTGAGGAAGTAAGGCAAATGTTTTACATGCACCTGGCTTTAACAAAGCAGGAAGCCGTTTATATGATACAGAAAAACTATCAAGCAGATGTTGAAGTGTTCGATAAAATCGAAGCGCAAGCTTTGGAAATGTCGGATATGATAGCGAATGCGATTGTGAAGCAATTTCCAGGTATGTTTTTGCCACTATGTTAAGAAAAACGGCACATCATCCAATGAGATGGTGTGCCGTTTTTCTTCATTCAGCAAATTATTTTGTACTGAAAGCGAAGCGTCAGCTACAGAAGACTCCCACCTCTACAGGGGGAAATGAATGTATTATGTTTTCCTTGTTCAGTGGGTGTCCAAACGCCTGCTGAATGAAGAAAAAGCCTCCGGCGGATGTCACAGATTTTGAAAGGAGTCAATCGAGCAAGCTCGATTCAAAATCTGGACGCAATTACGCCGAAGCGTAATTGATTTTAGGAGAGAACCGCAGATTCAATGAAAAACTCTGCGTACAACTCTTTCAAAATTTTCGTTTCATCTTTCTTATGAACGCCGAAGACGAGACTCACTTCGGAAGATCCTTGATTAATCATTTGGATGCTGGCGCCTGTACGTGCGATGGCAGAGGCGGCACGTGCAGCAAGTCCTGTTGAATGGCGCATACCTTCGCCGACGAGCACAATCATAGAAAAATCACTTTGAATATGGACGTCATCTGCTTTTAGCTCTTCCTTTACGCGATGGATGATGCGGGCTTCTTTATCTGCATTGATGAATTTACTTCGCAGGATAACAGATAAGTTATCAATACCTGATGGTGTATGTTCAAATGGAATTTCTTCTTCTTCTAATATTTGCAATAAACGGCGTCCGAAGCCAATTTCTTGGTTCATTAAATATTTGTCGACGAACAATGTAGAAAATCCATCGTCTGCCGCTATGCCAATAACGGGTTGTGTGGAATTATTGCGTTTTTTCACGATCAATGTGCCAGGTGCTTCTGGGTTATTGGTATTTTTAATGCACACGGGAACAGAACGACGGAATGCGGGCATTAGTGCTTCATCATGGAAGACTGAAAATCCTGCATAGGCGAGTTCTCGCATTTCACGATAGGTCATTTTGTCGATGGCAACAGGATTATCGACGACTGTTGGATTGGCCGCAAAGACGGAGTCGACGTCTGTGAAGTTTTCATAGAGTTCAGCTTCCGTTGCTGCGGCTAGTAGTGAGCCAGTAATGTCGGACCCTCCTCGGTTGAATGTACGGAGTGTTCCATCTTCTGTGTAGCCAAAAAATCCTGGGAAGACGACAATGCCCGGTTCATCGCGTAATTTGACGAGGCGCTCATCGCCTTCTGGTAAAGCACGTACACGTTCAGGGCGATTATTGACGAGCAGACCTGCCTCTTTGGGAGATATGTATTTGGCATCCATACCGATATGTGTGAAATAAGCGGCAATGAGTTTCGCGTTATTATCTTCTCCGGATGCTTTTAAAAAATCCATATAGAGAACAGGATCGTTTTTATCTCTAGCGAGACGTTGTTGTAAATCCTGTTCGATAACATGGACGATTTGCTCAGAAAGGCCAAGGCCTTCAGCAATTAGTCGATAGCGATTGACGACTTCCTCAAGTTCATTAGTTGTTTCTTTATCATTAAGTGCTTGTTCTGCAAGACGAATGAGCAAATCTGTTACTTTTTCATCCTCACCAAATCTCTTTCCTGGCGCTGATACAACTACAATCTTACGCGCGGGGTCAGATGTAACGATGGCTGCTACTTTTTTAATTTGTTCAGCTGATGCAACGGATGTTCCGCCAAATTTACAGACTTTCATTTTCATCAATCCTATCTTTTAATTAGTGACAATTATATGTTTTTTTGAACTTTATCTCAATCGGGGTTGTTATTGACCGAATATTTCACTATAATGTCCTTATGCAAAGAACGACTGTTTTTTCATAGTGTACATACAGTTAGGAGAATCGTCAATGAAAAATGAGATTAATATTGGATTACTAGGATTTGGAGTTGTGGGAAGCGGTGTGGCTAAAATCTTGGAAAACCACCAAGACGACTTGCGCCATAAGCTGGGTGTGCCTGTGACAATTAAAAAAGTGCTTGTGAAAGATCAATATAAAAAAAGGGATACCGTTTTGTCGCCAGAAATTTTCACAACGGATTTGAATGAGATACTAGAAGATCCGTCTATCGATCTCATTGTAGAAGTAATTGGCGGGACGTCTGAGGCTAAAGAAGCGATTGAAAGCTCGCTACGTGCAGGAAAAGGCGTCGTGACAGCTAATAAAGATGTGATGGCACAGTTCGGCCCTGGGTTGTTGAAGTTGGCAGATGAAAACAAATGTGATCTATTTTATGAAGCGAGTGTCGGTGGGGGAATCCCATTGATTCGCACGTTGGAAGATGGACTTGCATCGGATCGTATTAGTGCGTTGACGGGTATTGTCAATGGCACGACGAATTTTATACTAACAAAGATGAAGCATGAGAAGATGAGTTACGAGGATGCGTTAGCGGAGGCGACTGAGCTTGGGTTTGCAGAAGCCGATCCGTCTGCAGATGTGGACGGCATTGATGCTGCGCGTAAAATGGTTATTTTAGCTTCACTGGCATTCTCGACAGAAGTCCGTTTGGAGGATGTATTCGTCAGAGGACTGAAAGAAATCCGTGACGGTGACTTGGAGCTTGCGGAACAATTTGGTTATACAGTGAAGTTGGCGGGGGCTGCTAAGAAGAATTCAGACGGTATTGAAGTAGCGGTTGAGCCGGTTCTGTTTCCAAACTCGCATCCTTTGGCATCAGTGAATAATGAATTTAACGCGGTATACGTTTATGGTGATGCGGTTGGGGAGACGATGTTCTATGGACCGGGAGCTGGTTCATTACCAACTGCAACTTCTGTCACAGGAGATATTGTCGCGGCATGTCGTAACCTATTGCTTGGCGTGAATGGGAAAAGGCCACATGCTCCGCAATATGAGCGTAAAGTGAAAAGCGATGAGAATAAGTTTGCACGTTACTTCCATCGTATTCATGTTAGGGATGAAGTAGGTGTCTTGACGAAGCTAACGGCGATTTATAGTGGTCATGGTGCGAGTTTAGCGACGGTAATCCAGCATCCAGATAAAACAGGGGCTGACGCGGATTTGATTTTTATCACACATCAAATTTCTCGTAAGCAACATCTAAATATTGTAACTGAATTAAATCAAACACCAGAGGTCATTGGCGTACTAAGCCATTACCGAGTTGAGGGGGAATAATGATGAGAAGATGGAATGGATTGATTGACGAATATAAAGAATGGTTGCCCGTGACAGAGAAAACACCGGCATTGACGCTGCAGGAAGGGAATACACCCCTCATTCACCTAACGAATTTGTCTGAACGATGGGGCATTAATCTTTACGTGAAAACGGAAGGAACGAATCCAACGGGATCTTTTAAAGACCGCGGGATGGTCATGGCGGTTGCGAAGGCAAAAGAGGAAGGGAAAGAAGTCCTTATTTGTGCATCGACAGGGAATACATCGGCATCTGCGGCGGCATATGGTGCACGTGCAGGGATGCGGACGATTGTCGTCATTCCTGAAGGAAAGATTGCGCTTGGAAAATTGGCGCAAGCGAAAATGTATGGAGCAGAAATTGTGGAGATTGCGGGTAACTTCGACGTGGCGCTTGATATGGTTCGAGAGGCTGGCGAAGGAAAAGTGGCAGTTGTGAATTCCATTAACCCATACCGTCTGGAAGGCCAGAAGACGATTGCATTTGAAGCGATTGAGCAGCTTGGGAAAGTGCCGGATATTTTTGCATTACCGGTAGGGAACGCAGGCAATATTTCCGCGGCATGGAAAGGCTTTAAAGAATACGCAGAGCGAAAAGGAACTGCTTTACCATCGTTGCTTGGTGTACAGGCAGACGGGGCAGCACCAATTGTCTATGACCGTGTATTTGAAAATCCAGAAACAGTGGCGACGGCTATCCGCATTGGTAATCCTGCAAGCTGGCAATTGGCAAAGGATGCACTTGTAGAATCGAATGGAGCTATTTTGTCGGTAACAGATGAAGAAATTTTGGAGGCTTACAGCTTGATTGCCTCAACGGAAGGTGTTTTTGCTGAGCCGGGATCATGTGCGACGATTGCAGGTATTAAAAAGCGTCTGGATGCAGGATTGATTGAAAAAGGTTCAACGATTGTTGGTGTGCTAACAGGTAACGGCCTGAAGGATCCCGAAACGGCAATTATGGTGAATGAACAGAAGTCATTGCTGTCACGAGACCAATTCGACGCATTGTTGAATGAATTGAAAGAAGGAGTAAAGTAATGGGGGTAGCCAATTTTTCAGTCGTCGTACCCGCTACGACGGCCAATCTTGGCCCAGGATTTGATAGTATTGGGCTTGCGCTCGCTTTGTATATGAAGGTCGATGTTAAGCCGGCAAAGGCTTGGCTTGTTCAATATGAAGGTAAAGAGTACCAAGGGTTGGCAAGCGGGGAAGATAATTTGATTGTGACGACGATTCAGTATGTGGCGAAACGCTATGGACAGACGGCGCCTTCGCATAAGCTTAATGTCCAGTCGGATATTCCGCTCGGCAAAGGGCTTGGAAGTAGTGCAACGGCGATTGCGGCAGGTATTGAAATTGCGAATCAGCTGCTGGAGCTGAAACTCACTTCGAAGGACAAGGTGTTAATCGGTAGTGAACTAGAAGGCCATGCAGATAACGTATCAGCTGCTTTGTTAGGTGGGGTAACTATTTCTTATTTTGATGGTACTGAGATAGATGTGATCCATCTACCAGAACCAAAAATAGGCGTAGTGATGCTTGTGCCACCAAAAGCATTGCCAACGGAAGAATCGCGAGGACTTCTTCCTGAACAGTTGCCGCATGCAGTGGCGATTGCAGGAAGTGCTGCGAGTAGTGTTATGACAGCGGCTATTGCACGTGGAGATTGGGAAACGGCGGGCAAAATGATGGAGAAAGATGTTTTTCATGAACCGTATCGCAAGTCCTTGTTTCCCGATTTTGAGCAGATTCGCATAGCTTGTCATGAATATGGTGCATATGGCATGACGATTAGTGGTGCAGGTCCATCGGTCTTCATTGCTGTAAAGCAGGGTGAAGAGGGTGGGATAGCTGAGAAACTAGCAGCTGACTTCCCATATTATAATTGCATGGCTATTCAGCCTTCTGTTGCTGGCTCTAAGGTTAATAAAATAGACGTAAAAAAAGAAGCAGCCCGTTAAATCGGTCTGCNCTGGCTCTAAGGTTAATAAAATAGACGTAAAAAAAGAAGCAGCCCGTTAAATCGGTCTGCTTCTTGTGGTTTTAACTAAATGTCCAAAATAAAAATTCGCTATCAAATAACGAATTCAATCTCCAAACTTATGCGCTAAGTTGAAAATATGGAGGAGGTAGAGGGATTCGAACCCCCGCGCGGTTTAACCCGCCTGACGGTTTTCAAGACCGTTCCCTTCAGCCGAACTTGGGTATACCTCCGTATCAACAAAATTCAATTTATCATGTTTAGATTACGCTGTCAACAGTTTGTTTAATATAAAATAATTGCAATAATTTCATGGATAAATATTTGATTTTTTACGAGACAATGAGTATACTAAGAAATGCCGTGCTAGGTGGGGAGGTAGCGGTGCCCTATCACTTGCAATCCGCTCTAGCAAGACTGAATTCCTTCTCGAGGCTGCCCGTATTGTAGGGTCTGCCTTTTGCACGTAGTGTTGACGTTTGGGTCCCGCGCAATGGAAACCCATGAACCATGTCAGGTCCGGAAGGAAGCAGCATTAAGTGGACTTTTTCATGTGCCGCGGGGTCGCCTAGACCGAGCTGGCGACAGGAGTAACGCTTATGTGCGGCTGTCAGAGGAAGGTGCACGGCTTTAATTTTATAATTCAACTCGTCCGTTTTTGGGGGCGAGTTTTTTTTCTTTAGCAAGAACTTCAGTTCTTGCTAAAGAAAATAAAGCTTCCGGCGGATGTCACAAATTTTGAATTGCGCTGAGGTGTAATTGATTGATTTAAAAAAGATTTAGCCGGGGTGTTTGTGTTATACTAGAAATATTATTGCATGGCGTCAAAAGGAGGAAGAACTGTTGGCTTATCAAGCTTTTTATCGTGTATATCGCCCCCAATCATTTGCTGAGATGTCTGGACAGCGGCATGTGAAACAAACACTGCAGAACGCCCTCCTTCATAATAAGACGACGCATGCTTATCTATTCTCTGGTCCAAGGGGGACAGGGAAGACGAGTGCTGCAAAAGTATTTGCAAAAGCGTTGAACTGCGAAAATGGTCCATCGAAAGAACCGTGCAATGAATGTCCAACATGTCTAAGCATTACAGAAGGTTCGAATACAGATGTGATTGAATTCGACGCAGCCTCGAACTCACGTGTAGAGGAAATGCGGGATATTATTGAGAAAGTCCGATTTGCCCCGTCGAATGCACGTTTTAAAGTGTATATTATTGATGAAGTGCATATGCTCTCAAACTCGGCATTCAATGCGCTATTGAAAACACTCGAAGAACCACCGTCACATGTTGTCTTCATCCTAGCAACGACGGAACCACATAAACTGCCTTTGACAATCATCTCAAGATGTCAGCGTTTTGATTTCAAGCCAATTACACCGATTGATATTATCGAACGGATGAAAGTTGTGCTAGCAGATACAGGCATCGAGTTTGACGAAGGTGCGTTGAAAGTAATTGCTCAGGCTGCCTCGGGTGGAATGCGTGATGCACTGAGTATGCTTGACCAAGTTGTATCGTTTAGTGGGGATCGGTTGACTGTTGAAGACGCTTTACTCGTCACAGGTTCGATTAGTGAGGACATCTTTCATCAATTGGCGGAAGCATTGCTCAGTAAAGATGCTGGGGTGGCACTTTCACTACTCGACCGCTTAATTGCGGAGGGGAAAGATGTATCAAGGCTAGCGGAGGATTTAATCACCTTCTTTAGGGATTTACTTCTTCTTCGAACAGCCCCAGATTTGAAAAATTTGCTGGAGCTCGTATCAGGGGATGAGCGTTTTGGAGAAATGGCGCAAAGATTTAATCCAGACATCCTCTATTCTTTTATAGATATACTGGCGAAAACTCAGCAGGAGATGCGATTCTCCAATCATGCAAAAGTGTATATTGAGTCTGCGTTATTGAAAATGATTCACCTTGATAGTGGTCCTAGTCAATTGGCTGGTAGCAATGAGGTCGTTGATACAGGGCTTGCACAGAAAGTAGTGGAGCTAGAGCGGGTCATTGCAAATATGCAACAACAAATTGCTAGTGGAGTAAGTGTACAAGGGACTGCAGAGAGAGCTACGCAGCCACGAAAAAATGCTTCTAAATCATCGCAGTCATTCAAGGTTCCAACGGGTAAGATAAACGAAGTATTAAGAGCAGCGACAAAACAGGATATCCAAACAATTCGAGAAGAGTGGGCGGGGATGATGCAGACGATGCAAAAATCACATGCTGCACTTCTTGGAGAAACGGAGCCTGTGGCGGCATCTGAGAATGCTTTTGTGTTAAAATTCAAATATGAAATTCATTGCCTGATGGCATCTGAAAATCCATCGTTACGATCAGGCTTGTCAGATGCTTTGCGTTCACGAACTGGCAAGGCTTATGAAGTTGTCTATGTTCCTGAGGAAGGCTGGTTGAAGGTGCGGGGAGAGTTTATCCAGAAAAGTGGGTTGGCTAAACCGCAGGAATCATCGGAAGAGGCGGCGGCTGAAGATATGCTGTCATTTGTGAAGGAAGCCGAGCAGGAGAATACAGATCCAATTGTAACAGAGGCGGAAAAGATTTTTGGCAAGGAATTCATAGAAGTCTATGACGACTAACAAATAAGAGGAGGAAACGAATATGCGTGGTATGGGAAATATGCAGGGTATGATGAAGCAAATGCAGAAAATGCAAAAGAAAATGGCTGAGGCGCAAGAGGAGCTTGGTGAAAAGCGTCTTGAAGGAGCTGCAGGCGGCGGTATGGTGAAAGTCATCGTATCTGGTGATAAGCAAGTTGTTGATGTGATTATTGATCCGTCTGTTGTAGATCCAGAAGATGTTGAAATGCTACAGGACCTTGTTGTCATTGCGACTAATGAAGCGATGGCGAAGGCTGAAGAATTAACGAACTCTACGATGGGTCAATTCACGAAAGGATTGAACCTACCTGGAATGTTCTAGGAGGAAAATCGATGCATTATCCTGAACCAATCTCAAAACTAATTGATAGTTTTATGAAATTGCCAGGTATCGGCCCCAAAACAGCGGGTCGACTGGCATTTTTTGTGTTAAGCATGAAGGAAGATACAGTGTTGGACTTTGCAAAAGCACTCGTCGACGCTAAAAGGAATTTACGTTATTGTTCGGTTTGTGGACATATTACGGATATCGATCCTTGTCATATTTGTCAGGATAAAAGCCGTGATGGTTCGATGATCTGTGTCGTGCAGGATCCAAAAGATGTAATAGCTATGGAGAAGATGAGGGATTATAAAGGACTTTATCATGTTCTTCACGGAGCAATCTCTCCGATGGACGGAATCGGTCCGGAAGATATCAATGTTCCTTCCTTATTAACACGTCTTCAGGATGAAACGGTTGAAGAGTTAATTTTAGCTACGAATCCTACAATTGAAGGTGAAGCGACTGCAATGTATATTTCGAGACTTGTCCGACCGTCTGGCATCATGACAACGAGAATTGCGCATGGATTACCAGTTGGAGGAGATCTTGAATATGCGGATGAAGTGACACTGTCGAAGGCGCTAGAAGGCCGCCGAGAGCTATAGGGGGCATTTTGCATGTTTGGACGAAAAAGAAAACTAAAAGCCGAATTTGATGAACGCCTCCGTGCGTTAATGATGGAAACGAAGGAAGAATGGGAACGCGCTAGAGAAAATGAAAAATATCTTAATGATTATGATCAAGCAGTGATGGTACAACGAAAAATTGCCGAGAGTAAACATTTTTATTTATTTAAAGAGGCAAAGGCTCGCCGATTAGGAAGAGACTAATATGTCTTCACGGGATCGCATAGAATGGATCATTCATTTGAAAGGGGCGTTTCCCGTGAAAGTTTTTGGTATTTTAGTTATCGGATTAGTTCTTCTTCTATTAATGGTGATGGATAAGAAGCAGATTCAAAAAGTGTTAGAGCGTTTATCCGTGTATTGGTTTCGATTGGCATTTGCGTTTTTAGTTCTTTTTGCTATGAACATTACAGGAGGATTTGTCGGAATCTATGTTCCGGTAAATATTGCCTCCGGTCTATTACTTGCGGTATTAGGCATCCCAGGAGTAGCCGCGCTTTGCACTTTCGCAATATTTTTGTAAAAAGTTTTTAAAAGTGTTGACATATGATTATAGATAATGTAATCTTATATAAGTCGCCAGTGAGGCAGACGAAATAATAAGAAACTCAAGTTGGTTTCTCTACTATATGAACCTTGAAAACTGAACAGCAAAACGTCAACGAAATACAGCAAAGGTGCTTCATGCACCCAAGCAAAACACATGACATTATTAATTTAATGCCAGCAAGAAATGAGC
>NZ_JADHDX010000022.1 GCF_016820585.1 Arthrobacter beigongshangensis | reverse complement strand
GCCGAAGCGGTTTCAATGGAAACTTTCAGTCACAATTTTGATAGAGGACTTTTTCAGTGGCCTCCGATACACAGGATGCTCTTTCACTTTTTTTGGTGACAGTCACCGAAAAAAATGTGTTTTTTCGAACTTTCATGATTGAATGAGTGACTGTCACCAAAAATCTGTTCACATCCTATCTAAGAAAAAAGCTCATCTCCTTAGTCAAATATTAACTTTCAATTGGCCCTGTTCTCCGTGAAAGTCATTTTTTTGTTATTTTCCAAATAACCCCCGTATGAGGAACAGCCGCCGCTCCAGAAAACAAACCAAAATCTACAACATAAAGTGCGCCATTTGCATCGAACACAGCATCAATAGGCCGTTCAAATCCTCCCCCATTTGTTTCAGAAGCTGGCAAACCAGAACGATTCAATGCAAATACATGCACTTGCCCTGTTTGCATGTCGATGCGAGAAACGCGATGGCCGACACGCGGGAGTGGTTTCCCTCCTGTCGTGCCAGGTGCATTCGCTCCAAACTCCGCAATAAAAACATCCCCAATCGGCGCGAATGAAGAGTTGTCATTAAAACTGAAGCCCATCGTAGCGGAATGGGCTGGAAAGTTGGCCACAGGATGTGGGGGTTGCATCGGATGTTCCGCTAACAAAAAGCTTGGCTGAGGTTTTCCCTCGGGTTGGAACTGCGGTAAAGTAACTGGTAACCCTCCGGTGAAATCGGGAAATCCATACCATAATCCCGGACGAATCCATTGAAATTCATCTGGAGANCCCGGACGAATCCATTGAAATTCATCTGGAGAGTTGGCAACTGGACGGCTTCCTCGAACATCCATCCCATGATTGGCCGCAAACAATCGATTGAATCGATCGAACCGTAATCTAAAAGGATTCCTAAGGCCCCATGCAACCAACTCAAGCTCCGATCCATCGGGGTTTGCCCGTAATATGCTTCCGCTTGCGCGAACGATTCCATCCACCATTTTCCCCGAATATGTTTCGACTCCAAAAGGTACATATGCACCGGTAGTGACTGTTCGATTTTGAAAGCTCTCTAAAAATCCCGATGTTTGAAAGTTTTGGCCACTTAGAGTAATCCTGCTACCGGGATAATCATGAAAGAAAGGATGCTCCTTCACCCAATCATTGTCCTTCCCCACAACACCACTGTTGGTAGCAGTACCTTGACCAAAATACATTTTTCCATCGGGACCGAAAATTACCCGATTATTATGATGATCGCCATTACTCGGCAAGCCCTCGATAATGTCCTTTTTCGATCCATCAGGGTGGATGATTGTGACATAGCAACGATGCGCAACATAGATATTCCCTTGATATTCAGTAATTCCTGTCAATGGTGGATGGAATCCATCAGCTATTGTGGTAAAACCATGTTCCGTCAGTTTTAACACCTTTCCATTCCCATCCGTTATTCCTGAATCAGCAACGAGCATTTCTCCCTTGCTCGTAAATGTTACATTAATAGGTGTCGTTAACCCCGTTGCAAACACATCAATTGTATAGCCAGGTGGCAACAGGATATCTCTAGGTTCTAGTTTTCTTTGTGGACTTTTATGTTGATTTGAATGAGCCTGATTCTGAAATCCCTGTTCAGACATAGACACCTATCCCCTCTCCATATTCCTTATCACTTTATGCAGACGCCCATCTATCCGCTACCTATAACAGTCACAGAATACTTCTTGAAAAATAGTATAAGGATAGGGCTTGCGATTTGAGTGATAGTGAACAGTTGGAGATCTATAGTGAAGGAAAAGGGAGAGGGATCATGTCTTTTACGAAATCTATTCCAACGCATCCAAAGGATATTCATCGAATACTTACTAGCTGGTCGTCTACAAAAAAGCTGCTATTTATGGCGTTGATGGCAGCGCTTGCAGCGATTTTACAATCAGCTGGGGGATTTTTACCTGGTATCGGATACGCCATTAGTCCCTTCGCTACCGCTCCTATATTGTTAGTCGCCTTGATGGCTCTGCGCTCAGGGATTTTCACTTATATCGTAACCATCTGTTTATTAGTATTGATTGAGCCAAGTGAGCTAGTTATTTTCCCCTTCACTACCGGATTGCTTGGATTAGGGTTGGGATGGTCATTCCACTTGCTAAGTAAGCGCTCGGAAATTATCATAACGAATGCTTTACTATTAAGTATAGGTATTTGCACCCCATTGTACGTATTCGGCTTTCCTGTTTTTGGCCCAACCGTCTCCTCTTCATTCAATCCAGCGGTCTTGCTTATTATTTTCATCTTTTCACTTCTCTATAGCTGGGTTTGGATGGAATTAGGTTTATTTATTCTTCGTAGGATTAAAGCCTTCTTAGTGCTGAAATAGTGTTTAGATTGATCCCCAAAAAACATGAACAGTAGGATTATTTTTTACTGTTTCCAACAGCTGGAGGCGCTTGATTTCCAAGGCCATTTTGTTTCTGCGGGTTCTGATTTCCCTTAGGCTGCTTAGATGCCGGGTTTTGATTCCCTTTATTGGAATTTTTATTTTCCGATGCGGGATTCGATAATTTCTCCTTCTCTGCTGGAGAATACTTCAGTTTCTCATCCTGCTCATTCTTCGGCTTTGTATCAGGCTTTTTCAGTTTTGGATCTTTAAGCTCATTTGAATTCTTCCGCTCTTCATTTCCATTGTTTTTCTTGTCAGCAGGTGCTGAAGGGACCGATTGCTTATCCGGTTTTTTGAGCCCATCTTGACCTTTTTGCTGATTTCCTGAATTTGTTTTATCGTCATTGATTTCTGTTGATGGTTTCTTTTCATTCATCGGAGGACTTTGTTGACTTGCCTTGAATTTGTGAATGGACATTTCATGCTGATTGGCCTTCACTCTTTCCTCCGCTGTGCTTTCGCCAATTTCGATAGTCAATTCTTGATTCGCATTTCGTACTTCTCGAACTGCACTTCCAACAATTCCTTGCACCTTCTGTTGATTTTTGGCGTCTGGAAAGATTGTCGTAATAATGACTTGCACACCGTTGTTCTCTGCCGATAATTCCGTCACAGCTGTGTTCAACACTGTACTGATTGGACGGCCTTTCCAATCGTCAAGCTTCTCTTCATATTCAATTGGCTTATCGTTCAAATAACGTAACGTAATGACCTCTCCAGCCTGATTGACACCAAACTCCAATGCCATACCGTTTTCTAATTGAACATAAGCCATCACTTTATCATTCATGGGAATTAAAGATGCTACGATGGCAAGTAGAAGCATTGCGGCAATCATAACTGCTCCAGCGAATCGCGGCTTTACTTTCACACCAAAAAGGGCAGGAGTAAAAACCAGATGAAAGTCGACTTCATCTCCAATATCCGGTGTCTTACCAATTGGAACACCTCGTAGAAATTCGCCTTTTTCCGTCAGGAACACAGTATATTTATTTTTCTTTTCGCAAACAACGCCTCTGTATGTCCGCATCATATAAGTTCCCCTTTTATATATTCCTGTATGTACACAAAATGACTATTCAGTAGTAACGTCACTGCGATTATATATTTTCTATGTCGTTCTATCGTTTTTCTTGAAACCTCGACAGTCGATTCAAGTTCTTTCATCGGCAATCTTTTATTTGTCATTAGATATGCATAAAAATCCGGTGTTTCAGCGATGATTTGTGCAATCTGAAAGGCTGTCTTTCTTGAATCTGTATGTTTCGGAGATGACCTAGAAAGCTCTTGGAAAGATAAACCAAACTCCTTTAGTAGTTTGTTATATTCCAGCATCTCTTCACGCCGTTCCATTGCTTGTTGTTCACTCGAATAAGATACAATCGATGCTTGATCAAATACGTAGCGTTGAGCATCAGAGGCTGCTGTCTCATCTTCACCTTTCGGTAAATGAATAGCGCCATTTCTCGTTGCTTCTTTACGAAAATAATCAATCAATCTCCTCTTCATAATCAAATGCGAAAATGTCGTCAACGATGAATTGTCCTCAGGATTGAACTGCACAATCGCTTCATGAAAGGCACTCATTGCTATACTAAACTCGTCATCATGCTCATCCACAAATTTTTTACATACGAAAGAAGCTGTTTTTTTAATGAACGGAGTAAATGCGATCAAAAGGTCATCCATAACCTCCTGATCGCCTCTCTTTGCCTTCAATACAAGCTCATTCAATGCTGTATCAGACTTCTTATTGAATATTCCTTGTATGATAGACAAAAGCATACTTACCCCTCCGTTCCCATTCAACCGCGTTGCTCTTGATTGTAATGGGTGCAACGAAAAATGAAAAGAAGTTTGCTAGAAAATAATTAGTTTTTCTTTTCTTTTCCCTCTTGCTTTTGTTGTTCTTTATTCGCTTTACGTTCCGCTTTTAACGCCTCACGCTCTGCTTTTTGAGTCGCTTTCAATTCTTCTCTTTGTGCTTTATGCTGTGCATTTAATTGTGCTTGTGGAGCTTTTTCTTGTTTCACTTTAGTTGGCTTTTCTTCTTTTACTGGCGCTTCTTCCTCAACTGGTTCTTCCTTCACCTCTGGCTGTTCAGCTGGTACGACAGTTTCAGGTTGCTCAGGTGTTTCAAGCTCCGGCTGTTCATCGGTTTCTGCTTCTGCCTGCTTACTCTCCCATTTTTTAATGGAACGCTCCATGTTACGTTTAATAGATGCTTTTGCTGTTGGATTTTGAACCTGTTCATAGGCTTTTGCAAGTGCAACAAGATTTCCAGCAGTATACCCCTCTGGAATTTCTGGAAGTACACTTTCCTCTTCCGTTGTTGCTTCATCCTCTTTAACTTCTTCCTGCGCCTTGTCCTCTGCTTTATCCTCATTATCTTCGCTTTCCACTTTAGGTAATTCCACAGTTTCAGTTTCAGTTGAATTATCCGCTACATCAGTAGTCGAATCTTTTCCAAGTTGGCTTAAATCAATTATTTCAATTGCTTTTTCATCTGCCCATGCATAGCTCGTCCCAGTTATTGTTAATCCTGCAATTAGCAATGCTGCTCCCGTTTGTTTCCACTTCTTTTGCATTTTAAATCACCTCAACATTTTTTTTGCCCTTTTTGGACATACCAGTTATTCGTATAGGATTCTTTTTTTGAGGGGGTCGATGAAAACTTTTTTCTAGGAACATACTAAAATATTTATGTTCGTATGCTTACCTAACGTTTAAGAACAATTTTCCGGTATTCCTTTAACAAGGCAACATATTAAAACGGGAGCTCTTTAATGTTCAATAAATATCTTTCAGTGTTTACAATATTATGCTACCATCATTTTCAAGCGTTATTAAATTAAAATAGAGGGTTAATGCATAAAGTCCTATAGGGGGTTGGTATTTTGGTTGACAAGGAAACGCAGATAAAGGTACTGCTTTATGGAAATCCATTCGATTTTGCATGCAAAACTCTTGGCGTTGAAAATATGAGACATCATCATTACTCCAAAGTTTTTACGGTTAGCCAAGAGGAAGTATATGCATATACTGAAGTCAATGGTATACCACAAAGTGATTCAACGAGCAAAGATTCTATGGCTGAAGGCTTCCATTATTTTGAGGAGGAAGGTAAATGGTATACCTTTTTTAGAGAGAGAGGTTCCATCTACCATGAAAAAAACTTTGATGATTATGAGCTCGGTAAAAAATATATAGTCCTTACATTGCTACAGTTAGCCGGTACCGGACTCTATAAATAGCTGTTTTTGACTTTCTGAAGCGATTACCATTACGATCTCTGTCATTAAAAGCTTAGCGCTTTAAAAATCTAGAACATACTTAATAGCACATACCAAGATTATGGTTTGTGCTATTAAGTATGTTCTTTGTCTACAGTCTAGATCTCTGTTTAAGCAACAGAGATCTTTTCTTTAAAGTAAAGTGATATTTTAACTTTATAAATTTTCTCCATTTGATTTTATTACGTCTTTAAACCAGAAGAAGGACTTTTTCTTCTTACGTTCTAATGTCCCTCTTCCATCATCATGTTTATCCACATAAATGAATCCGTACCGTTTAGACATTTCTCCTGTTGAAGCACTTACTAAATCAATGCAACCCCAAGGAGTATATCCCATAAGGTCAACTCCATCTTCAAGCGCCTCAGCCATTTGTTCAATATGACTGCGAAGGTAGTCAATTCGATATTCATCATTTTGTCGCGCTACTACATTCCTTTTTTGTATTCATTTACTGGAACAATATACTTCAAAGAAAGTTAATTCAATTAATTCAAGGCTATTGGGTACCTAACAATAGTTTCGTGCACAGGCCCTTTTTTGAAGAAAAACGATTATAATACAGTAAAGGGCTAGTCAAAGAACATAACAATCTGTCCATCATATGTTTTTCTTACAATTGTAGTGTATTATCCGGGTAGTTTCCTGCACGGCTACCGTCAAAAATAGGGGAGGTTCCTTATGCAAAAGCAAGATTGCTTGATACTTATTTCTGTATATGAAGAAAAAAATCTTACCAAAGCTGCCGAAAAGTTGTTTACGTCCCAACCAGCCATCACGTATCGCTTACAGAAGTTGGAGGAAGAGTATCAGATCAAACTTTACACGCGGGAAGGGAATAAATTGTTTTTCACTCCTGAGGGTGAATACTTAGTCGATTTCTCTAAAAAAATGCTTCTTGATTTAGATAAATTGGAAGAAAACCTGAAGACATTAAAAAAAGACGCAACCGGAACAATCCGTATTGGCGTCTCTAGTAACTTTGCTTTATATAAATTACCAACCCTCATTAAACAGTTTTTAGACCACTCCCACTCCATACAAGTCAATGTAACGACTGGATGGAGTTCGGAAATTATCCAGTTGCTGAATAAAAATGAAATACAAATTGGAATTATCACGGGGAACTACAATTGGTTTGACGAGAAAATCCTATTGGCAGAAGATCCATTGACGATCATCGCCAAAAATCCAATCAATCTAGAGGATATTCCATTTCTGCCTCTCATTTCATACCAGCCCAATAAAAAGAAGGGCCCTGGAGAAAAAGCTACGAATCCTCTTGCGCAAATGATTGAAAATTGGTGGCAAGACCGTTTTTCCGCTCCCCCATTAGTGCGCATGGAACTGGATAAAGTCGAGACCTGTAAAGAGATGGTGAACAAAAACTTAGGCTACTCGATCATCCCTAAATCTTGTTTGACCGAGAGGGACTCTTTTTTCACACATGATCTCATCAATGATAAAGGAAAGCCTCTGAATCGTAAAACGTGGCTCTTCTACAGAAAATCGAATGTAGAACTTTTGACAGTCAGCCAATTCATCAACTTCATCCAAGAGCAACTTAATGAAAATCATTCCTGATGCAGCGGGAAATGGCACGCAACAAAGTGACCTTCTTCTTTTTCCTCAAAATCAGGAACGACCAATTTGCATTTTTCTTGTGCAAACGGACAACGAGTGTGGAATTTGCAGCCGCTAGGGGGATTTACTGGGCTTGGCATATCCCCTTCCAAAATAACTTCATCGTTATCCGCCCTACGCAAGCGCGGATCGGAAATCGGCAACGACGCTAGTAGTCCATTGGCATACGGATGCATCGGCTTCTTAAAGAGCGCTTCCTTCATTGCCAATTCCACCATATTCCCTAAATACATGACACCGATCCGGTCGCTGATATGACGCAAAGCCGGCAAACCATGAGAGATGAAGATATATGTTAAATCATATTTCTTCTGCAGCTCATCCAGTAAATTCAAAATTTGCGCCTGAATGGATACATCCAATGCTGAAACTGGCTCATCACAAATAATAAGTTTTGGTTTTAACGCAAGAGCACGTGCAATCCCGATGCGTTGCCGTTGTCCTCCGCTGAACTCATGTGGATAACGAGATGTATACGAGGCGTCAAGCCCGACATCTACCATTAAACGGTGGACTTCGACTTCCAATTCTTTTCTGGAGAGCTTCCGGTGTGTAAGCAATGGCTCCGCTATTAAATCAAAAACACGCATTCTAGGATTTAAAGAGGAAAAGGGATCCTGGAAAATCATTTGATAATCCACCCGATATTTTTTCAGATCCCGCTCTTTCATCTTCGAAATCTCTACTCCGTTAAAGTAAACCTCTCCCTCAGTCGGCTGCAGCAGTCCCATTATCAAATTTCCTAATGTAGACTTTCCGCAACCCGACTCACCGACAATCCCTAATGTCTCACCTTTGTACACACTGAGATCGACACCATCAACTGCTTTCAAGTATTCTTTTTCCTTTTTAAAGAGCTGAGGGTTTATAGGAAAGTGCTTTTTCAAGTTCTTTACAGCAAGGATCTCTTCCGTTTGAACCGGTACACTGTTAACCATCACCACTCACCCTTCCTGATGGCCTTCATGCAGCCAACACCTTACTTTATTTCCAGTTTGTTCATTCGTCGTCAACTCCGGCATGCGGCTTTTGCAAATGTCCATCGCGAACGGGCATCTCGGATGAAAGTAGCAGCCAGACGGTTTATTGCTTGGAGTCGGAACATTGCCTTGAATGGAATTTAACGTATCCACTTCCGAATCGATTTTAGGGGTACTTTGAATCAAACCCTGTGTATATGGATGTTTCGGTTCAGCATATAAAGACATGACATCCGCTTCTTCCACAACCTGTCCGGCATACATGACGATAACCTTATCTGCCAGCTCCGCCACAACTCCCAAGTCATGGGTAATCAATAAAATAGACGTTTCAAATTCTATTTTAAGGTTTTTCATCAGCCTCAAAATTTGAGCTTGTATTGTTACATCCAGCGCTGTAGTTGGTTCATCCGCAATCAGTAAACTCGGATTGCACGACAATGCCATAGCAATCATGACCCGCTGTCTCATCCCGCCACTCAGTTCATGGGGATGCATATCATACACATGCTCTGCGCGTGGAATACCTACTTTTGCCAGCATTTCAACGCTCTTATTTTTCGCTTCTTTTTTTGATGTAGTTTGATGCAACAAAAGGATTTCGTCTAATTGGTCCCCAATTTTCATTACGGGGTTTAAAGAAGTTAGGGGCTCTTGAAAAATCATGGAAATCTCATTACCTCTAATTTTCCGCATTTCCCGATCACTTAACCCGGTTAGGTCCTTGCCTTTAAAAAGAATTTCTCCACCGACAATTTTCCCTGGAGCATTTACCAGTTGCATAATGGAAAATGATGTGACACTTTTCCCGCAGCCGGACTCTCCTACTAACGCAGTCGTTTGCCCTGATTCTAGGGAGAATGAGACTCCATCAACAGACGGAACAATTCCGTTAGTCGTATAAAAATAGGTTTTTAAATCATTCACTTCTAGTAATGTCGACATACAGAAGCCTCCTCTCGTTACGAATTGGTTCCTTGAGAACGCGGATCAAGCAAATCACGCAACCATTCTCCGAAGAAAATGATTCCTAAAACGGTAACCGTAATGGCCACTCCAGGAAACGTAGCCAACCACCAGCTAGTAGCTACATATTCCTTGCCTTCGCTTAACATGATTCCCCACGAAACAATAGGCGGCTGGATCCCTAACCCTAAAAAGCTTAGGGAAGATTCGGTAATGATCGTGCTTGCCACACTCAAGGTGGAAATGACAATAATAGAAGAGGTGACATTGGGAAGAATATGACGTTTCATAATTTGGAAATCAGACACGCCCATTGTCCTTGCCGCCTTCACATACTCCCGTTCCCTCAAACTTAGTGTTTCGCTTCGAATCATCCTCGCGTAAAGCACCCAGCTTGTCACACCGATTACAATAATTAATGTAGGGATTCCTGGGTCAAGAACTGTCAAAAACACGATACAGAAGAGAATCGTCGGTACGGATAAAAACGCATCGACAAGACGCATGATTATATTATCAACCAATCCGCCGTAATACCCTGAAATCAAACCGAAAACAACGCCAATCGCTCCGGCAACCAGAACAGACAATATTCCGACAATTAATGATATACGTGACCCGTAAATAATACGGCTTAAAATATCCCGCCCCAAATTATCTGTACCTAAAATATGTGACATGCTCCCTCCATCCGACCAAAATGGAGGCACTAACATATTTGTTGTATCTATTTTCCCGGGATTGTATGGTGCGATCCATGGCGCAAATACCGCCATTATACATAACGCTAAAACGATTAATAGGCCAACGGACCCCGTCTTGCTTCTTGATAGCTTTGTAAGAAAAATCTTGAATTTATTTTTCGTATTTATACTTCTATCATTCTTATCTACAGGAAGTGCAGCGAGTTCTGCATGGCTGGTTGATTTCATATTGTCAAATCCTTTCTTAGCTATATTTGATTCGCGGATCTAAGAAACGATAGAGGACATCCGTCGCCAGATTCATCAACAGAATCATGACGGCGGTTACAAATACAGCCGCTTGAATAATTGGCAAATCCTTATCGTAGACAGCCTGTATGATCAATTGTCCAAGACCCGGCCATGAGAAAATCATTTCCGTGATCAGGGAACCGCCTACTAAACTTGCCATTTGTAAGATTGTAATTGTGATAACAGGCACCAAAGAATTTCGGAATGCATGACGGAAGATAATGACACTTTTCTTCTGTCCTTTACTTCTTGCTGTCCGAATATAATCTTGCTGAAGTATTTCCAACATATTGGAACGAACAAGTCTAGTAATCTCGGCCGAAACAGCTGTCCCCAATGTAATCGCCGGCAAAATAAGATGTTTCCAGCTACCCGTTCCGGAAACTGGCATCAGCTTTAAGTTGACCGCAAAAACTAAAATCAGCATAATACCGAGCCAGAAGTTCGGAATCGCTTTTCCAAGTGCAGATAAACCTGTCGCGAACAAATCAATAACGCCATTAGGTCTAAGAGCTGAAATAATCCCAAGTGGCACTGCAATAATGATTGCCATAATCATAGAAGCCGTAGCCAATTCCAACGTAGCAGGTAATCTCTCCAATACTAAACCTAAAGCGGAAACACCATATTTATAGGATTCACCAAAATCACCTTGCACCAAGTCGACCACGTAGTTCCAAAACTGTATGTAAAATGGTTGATCAAATCCTAAAGCTGCACGCAATGTCTGTATCTCTTGCTGTGTTGCTTCTGCAGGCAGCATCATTGCTACTGGATCTCCGGCTACGTAAACGAGTACGAAGATCATAAGGGAAATGATAAGAAGTACAATTGGAATTTGCAATAACCTACTAGCAAAATATCTCCACATAGGTGATCCCCCTTAATTGAAGGTAGGCAGGGACTGCTTCAAATCAGTCCGCTGCCATTTCCTTCATGCCTTATTTTTTTTGAACATCCGGAATGTAAATTAATTCATCTAACCGCGGAGTATATTCAATCCCATCGGTTACACCGAAGAACTGGTCAACCTGAAATAATGGAATGATCGGCATTTCCTCACTGGCAATCTTCTGAACTTCTTGGTACTTTGCCGTTCTCACCGCTGGATCCAGTGACGTATTGGCTTCGTGCAACAACTCATCAATTTCCTTGTTGCTATATCCATTAATAGAAGCAGAACGTTCAGTCCCGTAGTAATCCAATGCCTGACCAGCATCAAAGAACGAAGATCCAAGAGCGATCAAATAGCCTTCTTTGAACTTCTCCTGATCTCTCAACTCAGTGAAGCTGCTCCATTGCAGCAAATTCATTTCTGTATGGATACCTGCTTCTTCAAGCATACCTGCAATCAATTGCATTACTTCACGGTCTTTAATATACCTGCCCGTCGGAGCGGCTAACTCAATCGTCACGCCATCCTTATATCCCGCTTCTTCTAACAATTGTTTCGCTTTATCAACATCATAATTGTATTTATCGTACAGGCTCTCTTCAAAACCGATATTACCAGGGTTTACCCTTGTCAAAGTCGGTGTTCCCCCGCCGTCTAGTAAAGTTTCGACCAACGCTTTGTCGTCAATTGCATAATCGATCGCTTGGCGCACCTTCACGTCTGACGTCGGCCAGCCCTCTTGTGTACGAAGGAAAAGCATATACGTACGGTTGGACGGTCCGTTGGCTATTTGACTATTTTCAGAGTCATTGATCCGTTTCCAATCACTTGGCGGGACATTGGCGATAATGTTGACGCTGTCAGTCAATAGCTCAGCTACACGTGTAGAATCTTCAGGGATAGCCCTAAAAACAACTTCATCCCATTCGCCTTTCTTCCCGAAATAGTCATCGTTCTTCACTAAAGTGATTTGACTATCCTTTTTCCATTCTTTGAATTTATATGGACCTGAACCAATCGGCGCCTTCAGGAATTCATCCATCCCTTTTTCTTCAATATAACTTTTCGGAAGGATACCGGATGCTTGTCTGGAAATACGGCTGATTAGCATCGGATCTGGCTCGTGCGTGATGATTTGGAAAGTTAGCGGATCGAGCACTTTTACTTCTTTAATCGTGTCGAAATCACCGTGGCTTTTTAGTGTTTCGTCATTAGCAACGCGCTCTAACGTGAATTTAACATCTTCTGCTGTCAGATCGTCCCCGTTATGGAATTTGACACCTTCATTCAATTTAAATTCAAACGTTGTGTCATCCACTTGTTTCCATTCTTTTGCAAGATGCGGTTGGATTTCCCCTTCCGTGTCTCTCATCAACAGATAGTCAAATACGTTGACGTGAATGGCCTCTGTAGCGGTAGTTGTATGGTTATGGATATCCCAAGTCAGCATATCCGGTCCTAATGAAATCGTTAATGTACTACTCTCTTTATCGCCTGTTGCTGATGCATTGTTTTGACTGGAAGGCTTGCTTGTTGTCGTACATGCAGACAAGACTACCATTAAAGCTGCCAACATCAAATATAATACTTTTTTGGCCATTATTCTTCCCCCTCTTATTGTAGAACCAAGTTTTCTTGTATCTCTTTTTCTGCAGTAAATTGTTCCTTAATCGCATTCAGTAATGCCGGAGACGAAATCACATCTATGCAAGTGGCCCCCAACGTCTTGGCCGCTGTAATGATTGCTTCATTCCCATCCTTGCTATTGGAAGCCTCTACCCATTCTTTTGTATGATTCGGCGTGCCTTGCGGAACAAATGAAACTCGGATGCAAGCACCCGGCACCCGGTGTGTAACGATACTAAAATCTGTAGAACCAGTTTGTTCACGAGGCGGTGTAATATTTTTTGCCCCCACCAACTTGGCATTCTCCAAAAGCACATCATTCAACGTCTGAACGTTCAACTTACTCTCCAATGATTTCTTTGGATGAATATGAACCTTCGTTCCTGTAGCGAGCGCCGCCCCCCTGGCGACATTCAATGCCCGTTCCACTACCGTATCCAAGTATGGACGGTTGATTGCGCGGATAGAGAATCTAGCAGCAGCCCTTTCCGGCACAATATTCGCTGCAATTCCTCCATCTGTAATGATGCCGTGGATTCGAACGTCTGAACGTACATGCTCCCGCAAATACTCCATTCCGTTAAAAGTCATTAAGACTCCATCCAAAGCACTGATCCCTTTTTCGGGAGCAACAGCAGCATGCGAAGCCTTGCCTTCAAATACAAATTCGAAGTTATCAACGGCAAGAGAACGTCCGTCCACAGTCGTCCGGTCACCCCCATGCATCATCAACGCAATATCCAAGTGGTCAAAGCACCCTTGCTGCGCCATAGGGATCTTTCCACTTGTCGTTTCTTCAGCGGGCGTTCCTAATACTTCAATTGTACAAGGCGGCAAATCTTCCAGTTGGGATAAGGAAATTGCCGCGCCAAGTACAGCTGGAGACTGCAAATTATGACCGCAGCCATGACCCAAATCCTTAAGCGCGTCATATTCGCATAACAGGCCTAACACAGGCCCTCCAGTTCCCACAGTGTACCTTGCACGGAAGGCCGTATCCAAACCAGCCAGCCCCCTTTCAACCAAAAAGCCGTTATGCTCTAAAATCTTAGTAATGCGATCCACAGCCTGAAATTCCTTATTACCTAACTCAGGATTCGCATGCAAAAATGTACCCAATCCGATTAATTCTTGTTTTAGATCCTCAACCTTATTAAACAAAGTTTCCTTACTCATTATCAATCGTTCCCCTGCCCTTCTCCGTTGTAATCGCTTTCAGAAGTGGAGCGAATACTCTGTGTATGAATTGTACGAAAGTTTTTTGAATAAAGGAAATTGAAAAAATTTGAAGGTTCAATAAAAAAATTTTATACTGATAAATTTTACTGCAATCATTATGTATCAAATCATTTTTGTCGACACTTTAACTACCAAACGGAAAGGTGTATTTTCACGCTTGTCAATTATCCAAAAATAGGCAGGCTTAAAAAGTAGTTCCTATACGACAGCGAACAGTTCACGAAATTACATAAAATTGCAAAGAAGATCAGACATTGAAGTAAATACCTAATCCACGCCTTATAAATATGTAATTGTAGTCGGTTATCGGAATAGTATCATGCACAGCGTACCTGGAATTTTAGTTTAATATTTTTTTAACATCAAAAATGCTGTTATCCATTACACCTTCTTTTCTTTCTGATTTACTGTATTCCATATTACAATACTTAGATTTTTCATTGAATTCCTTAATGACGATGGTAACTATTTGATATATAAACTCCAGTTCTTTGGTTTGGAATTATTCTAATTGTTTTTTAGTGAAAGATTCATTTTGATACTGCTCATGAACATACCTATATCCGACAGCTACTTTCAATAAATCCTGAGATGCAAATTCCTTCTTCTCCAAAATGAATTCTACCAAACCAATTTTATTAAACTTAGTGTTTGCACTTTCAACGATTTCTTAGCTTTTTTCAAATGTTTCTCCGGTAAATAAATCTTTTTTATGTTTTTCTAGCCTTTTTTCAATTTCTCTAAAAGGAACTTCCAGCAAAGATCTAAACTCGCCTATCTGATGAAAAGTTCTTAAAAACTCAGATTGAACAATAATGGCATAAACTTCAAAATAAAGTTCTTTCGATTGATTATAGTAATGATTCCTTCTAAACTTCTTGATATCAACCATAAAATCGAATTTGTTTTGTAACCCTTTAAACATTATATTCACCAATAATGTTAGTATAATAGTGTAAAAAGTTAAACCAATACTATCAGATAGATTCACAATCCCCCTTCTAATTTACCTATCATACAACATATAACACAAGGAGTCTTTTTTCTTACCCACATTGTTAACTTAACCTTCACCTCACTCAACTCGACGCCGGTTCATAGAAGTAAAGAAAAAACGCCCAATTGGACGTTCTTCGCAAAAATTATTCAATTATTCGTCAACCTATCTATTTCAAGAATTGCGTTAAGAGTAACATATTTAAAATTATATGTCCCGCCTCTCATCCACCATTGGACAATAAAATTAGTGTTGTGTGCCCGTGCAACAATGTTAATGCTGTTTCATAACGTCTATTTGCTGACGGATATAATGTCCTTAATGAAACTGGAGAAAGGAAAAAACGCCTTCCATGTTGTCGACCATTAGCCCTGGTCGACGGAAGACGTCCCTCACTAATACGATAATCGTACATAATTCTATCATAAACGAGAACCCTGAAAAAGTTTTTTTGTTCAATGCGCAGAACGAGTGCCATGTCACCGCTGTAGTAGTGGTGCATTTGAAGTGATTGGTTCGCGTGAACGTAAGGTGCGCAAGAATGCCGGGCAGATTGAGTGCTATATCACCAGGAGGTTGCGGTGTCTGGTTTGTCGAAAAATCCATCACGAACTCCCCAATTTTATGATTCCTTATAAGAGATATGATGCCAGAACGATTGAAGAAGGCATCCGCCCATCGGAACCTTTGGTTTTGCCCCTATTAAAACTCAACATCGAGCTTCCGAATATTCAAGAATCCGATTTCAACTATTTGTCACAGGACTAATCCTTGTCATAGGAATTTAAAATCAAAAAGACCTTTCATAAGTTCAATGAACTCACAAAAGATCTTCTTAGATTGTTGAAATTAAATTGCTTCAAAACCATAAGGTTAGCATTACACAAATCCTCACCTTACAAACCCATATACATCAAGGGTCAAGGTTCTTCTTACATCATGCCGCCCATACCCGACATATCCGGCATGCCACCCATGCCAGCACCAGCTGGCTCAGGAAGATCCGCGACAACTGCTTCAGTCGTCAAGAACATCGCTGCTACAGATGCTGCGTTTTGAAGTGCTGAACGTGTCACCTTTGTTGGATCGACGATACCTGCTTGCATCATGTTGACCCACGTACCTTCTGCAGCGTTGAAGCCAGTGCCGACTTCTTCGCGCTTGAGGCGATCGACAACGATTGAACCTTCAAGGCCTGCGTTGTTAGCGATTTGGCGTACTGGCTCTTCAAGTGCACGAAGAACGATTTTCACGCCTGTTGCTACGTCGCCTTCTACAGACTCTAGTAACGCTGCTACTTTACCGTAGACGTTAACAAGTGCCGTACCACCACCAGAAACGATTCCTTCTTCGACAGCTGCACGTGTAGAGTTCAATGCGTCTTCGATGCGAAGTTTACGTTCTTTTAGTTCTGTTTCAGTTGCTGCTCCGACTTTGATGACTGCAACGCCGCCTGCTAATTTCGCAAGACGTTCTTGCAATTTCTCTTTATCGAATTCAGATGTTGATTCTTCAAGTTGAACGCGGATTTGATGAACACGTCCTGCGATTACTTCAGAGTTACCGCTGCCTTCGACGATTGTCGTGTTGTCTTTTGTCACGACAACTTTCGCTGCGTGTCCAAGTTGTGTGATATCTGCTGATTTAAGGTCTAGACCCAAATCTTCAGTAATCACTTGACCACCTGTTAGCACTGCGATGTCTTCTAGCATTGCTTTACGGCGATCACCGAAGCCTGGTGCTTTAACAGCAACAGCGTTGAATGTACCACGGAGTTTATTGACAACAAGTGTTGCTAGCGCTTCGCCTTCAACGTCTTCTGCGATCATTAGAAGTGGTTTTCCTTGTTGAACGACTTGTTCAAGAACAGGAAGGATTTCCTGGATGTTTGTAATCTTTTTATCTGTAATCAAAATGTATGGATTATCCAAAACCGCTTCCATTTTGTCTGTATCTGTTGCCATATAAGCAGACGCATAGCCACGGTCGAATTGCATACCTTCTACGACATCAAGCTCAGTCGTAAAGCCTTTAGATTCTTCAATTGTGATAACACCGTCGTTACCAACACGCTCCATTGCCTCAGCGATCAATTGTCCGACTTCCTCGTCTCCAGAAGAGATCGCTGCAACTTGTGCAATTTCTTCTTTTCCTTCGATTTCATCAGAAATATCTTGCAATCCTTCAATCGCGGCGATCACCGCTTTTTCGATTCCTTTACGGATACCGACAGGGTTTGCGCCAGCTGTAACGTTTTTCAAACCTTCACGGATCATTGCTTGTGCTAGAACCGTTGCAGTTGTTGTACCGTCACCTGCGATTTCGTTCGTTTTAGAAGCTACTTCTGCTACGAGTTTAGCACCCATATTTTCAAATGCATCTTCTAATTCGATTTCTTTCGCAATTGTTACACCGTCATTTGTAATAAGTGGTGAACCAAATTTCTTCTCAAGAACAACGTTACGTCCTTTAGGTCCAAGTGTTACTTTTACAGCATCTGCTAATGTATCCACACCACGAAGCATTGCGCTACGTGCATCTTCATTGAATTTAATTTGTTTAGCCATTTATAAGTTCCCTCCTGATTTTCGTGTATTTGTACATTAACCAAGCATTAGCCGATAATCGCTAAAATGTCGCTTTCACGCAGGATCAGATATTCGTTACCTTCATATTTCACTTCAGTACCAGCATATTTTGAGAAGATGATCCGATCGCCTTCTTTAACTTCTAGGTCGATGCGCTGGCCATTTTCAAGCACGCGTCCAGTACCTGCCGCAATGACTTTTCCTTCTTGCGGTTTCTCTTTCGCGGAATCCGGTATTACAATACCGCTTGATGTTTTTTCTTCTGCCTCGATCAATTCGATTAAGATACGGTCACCTAATGGTTTCAACAAGTGAAACAACCTCCTCAAAGTAATTTCATGTTTTTAGCACTCGATAGATGTGAGTGCTAATACATTTCTTATCATAATGAACATTTGCATTAATTGCAAGTGAAATACAATCAAAATCCTAGACATCTGCCGGAGGCTTAACTTGAATCAACGGGAAGTTTGAACTCCCTCATGATTCAAGTCAAACATTTCTCTTTGCTTATCTGACTTTAAACAGATAAAATGGACTTCATCCACAGTTGAAAGGGTGGCATGCTTGAAAAACTGGATAATCTCTTTATGGCTCTTAGTAACCTATGCAGCCATGCAATTTGGTAGTATCTTTTTAGGGCAAGGCTTGTTTGACCACTTTCCCTGGGATGAACAATACAATGAAAAAGCTATTGCTTATCGTGCGAGTGCTTGGTCACTATTCATCAGTAATGCGTTGGCTGCCGTTGTGTTCTTATGGTTCATCTTGCGCAATAAAAAATTCTTACATGTTTTCAAAGTAAAAAAATCTACAACCGGCAATGCGATTCTTTGGGGAATCCTCGGTTTCTTCCTTGTTATGGGCGGACAGATGCTCGCGGCTATGATTGAGAGCTTGTTTGGCATTACACCGGGATCTGATAATACGGCCATACTCAGTAACATTGCAAAAGTATCTCCCATCATTATTATTTCAATCGTAGTGTTTGCACCATTCCTAGAAGAAATTGTGTTTAGACGTATTCTTTTTGGTGGAATTTATCAAAAAACGAATTTCTGGATCGCAGCCATTGCCAGCGCCCTCGTTTTCGCGGCAATGCATAATGAATTTGAGCATCTATTGATGTACATGGCACCGGGGCTAATTTTCTCCTATTTGTACTACCGAACAAAACGACTATTGACACCGATGATTGCCCATCTACTTATGAACGGCTTTGTCGTCATTGCCCAACTAAAATTCGACGATATTCAAAGGTATCTCGATGAGCTGAAACGTTTGAAACAAGCTATGTTCATATTTTTCTACTAAAAAAGTCTTTCAACCGAATACTTCCGGTTGAAAGACTTTTTTAGTTTACTCTTGTTGCCCCATCACTTCGTCAATTTGTCGCTGTTGCTCTGCACGTACTTCCTCTAACTTCCGCTGTTGTTCTGCTTGTACTTCTTCTGCCTCACGTTGCTTTTCTGCCTTCAAATATTTCCGATAACCAAATCGGGATATGAAAATACTAATTTCATAGAGCGCAAACAATGGCACGGTCACGAAAAGATGAGATAACAGATCCGGCGGTGTAATGAAAGCTGCAATAACAAACAATGTGAAATAGGCATATTTACGAATTTTCACCAGTGTCGCTGGATCCAAAATACCAAGTCTTGTTAAAAACAGCAACACAATTGGTAATTGGAAAATGATGCCGAACGGAATAAGTAATTGGAACAAAAACGAAAAATATTCATTAATACCGATTGTTTGCGTGATGCCTAAATCTGAAGATAAATTCATCATGAACTTCATCACATAGGGTAACAGGACAAAGTAGGAAAACGAAATCCCCCCGACAAATAGGAAAAACGTAAACGGAATATAATTTAACGTGGCACGCCGCTCTGTTTCATGCAATCCCGGCGAGATGAACGCCCATAACTGATACATAATAACCGGTGAAATAATAATGACTGCAACAAAAATGATCACTTTCAAGTAAATCATAATAGGATCGAGCACATTGAACGCGTTAAGCGTCGTACCATCAACTAATCCGTCATGTTGCAAAAACTGAAACTGCAAAAATTGAATGATTGGCTTGGCGATAAAAAATCCGCCTATTATTGCAACAACAAAGAAAACGACGATAACCATCAGCCGTTTTCTAATTTCATCTATATGTTCAATGATTGTTAAGTTTTTTTCTGCCATTGGACAAACATCCTAACTTACTTCACTTCTTCTTTCTTCACTTCCACTTGCAATACTTCTGCTTTCTTGTCTTCTACTTTCTTCACATCGTTATCTTCTACGAGACCTTTCGTCGCGTTTTTAAATTCACGCAATGAAGAACCGAACGCCTTTCCAATCTCAGGCAACTTCTTTGGACCGAAAACAAGCAACGCAATAATTGCGATAATTACTAAACTCATTGGACCTGGCATCTCAGACACCTCCCTCGTAGTAGAAGGACTAGACCATCCCTCTTTATGCTATCCATTTTACACGAAAACAGCTTGTATTACTATTATTGAGCCATTATAATTGTGAATTTTTAACGTCATTTTTCATGAAATAAATAAGGGTCTGTAGCTCTACAGACAAATCAATCGTATGGACACGCACCTCATCAGGTGCTGTCAGACGGACTGGCGTAAAGTTTAAAATCCCTTTAATTCCCGCCTTTATCAGCTTATCGGTGACATCCTGTGCCACACGAGAAGGTACCGTCAAAATGACAAGATCAATGCCAAGCTCGACAATTTTTTCACTAATTGTATCTGGGTGAAATACAGGGATGCCGCTCAACATTTTTCCCTCTGCCGGCGCTTTCGGGTCAAACGCTACGACAATACGTGTATTATGGTTTTTATGAAAATTATATTTTAAAAATGCACTGCCTAAACTACCCACGCCAATGAGCGCGACATCCGTTCCTTCATCCTGATCGAGGATTTGACGGAAAAATTCGACAAGATAATGTACATCATAGCCATACCCTTTGCGACCAAGCGCTCCAAAATGGGAGAAGTCTCGTCGAATTGTAGCTGCATCGATTTTCATTGCTTCACTTAATTCACTAGAAGACACACGTTTCTTACCCAAATTCGCGAAGTTTTGAAGAAATCTATAATATAGAGGCAACCGTTTGGATGTCGCCTGTGGTATTTTCGGCGTTTCTTCTATCATTGTAATCCTCCTGAACCTACTCATTCATTACACCTTAGCATAATCGTATCCGAACTGAAACCGATTCTATCGTACAGTAGATACTGAATGTTGTAAAGTCAACCGTTGCACGCTTCGCACCATTCCATTAAACTGAAGAGGAATAGAGGTGCTCACTATGATTGTTTTACAAGTGAACGGACTGACAAAATCATTCTCAGGAACCGATATATTAGAAAATGTGCGACTTGAAGTGCAACACCGTGACCGCGTTGCACTTGTTGGACGTAACGGAGCAGGCAAGTCGACACTCCTTAAAATAATTGCTGGTGAAATGACAGCTGACTCGGGCGATTTAATCATCCCAAAAGACGTAAGAATTGGTTATCTTGAACAGCATAGCGGCATCGACTCTGCCTTGTCTGTTTGGCAAGAAATGATGACCGTTTTCGAACCGCTTCATAATATGGAAAGACGGCTCCGGACGCTTGAGCAACAGATGGCTGACCCAGCAGTATACGACAACTCGACAGACTATGAACGGGTGATGTCGGAATATGACGCCCTGCAAATCGAATTCAAGGATTCTGGCGGCTATCAGTATGAATCAGACACACGCTCCGTCCTACACGGTATGCGCTTTTATCCCGATGATTATGAAAAAAGTGTTAGCCTTCTATCTGGGGGGCAAAAAACCCGATTGGCACTCGCTAAGATGCTGTTGAGTAAACCAGATCTTCTTATCCTTGATGAGCCGACAAACCATCTTGATATCGAAACACTTGGCTGGCTGGAAAAATACCTCGTTTCCTATGAGGGAGCCATTCTAATTGTTTCGCACGATCGCTATTTCTTGGATGAAATCGTGACTGTCGTCTACGAAGTATCCAGAAGAAAAGTAGCCAAATACACAGGAAACTATAGTGCCTATCTTGACGAAAAAGCCAAGAATTATGAACGTGATCAAAAGCTTTTCGAAAAGGATATGAGTGAGAAAGCGAAACTCGAGGATTTCGTCCAACGCAACATTGCTCGTGCGTCGACCTCTAAAATGGCAAAAAGCCGTCGGAAGTTGCTTGAACGAACAGACTGGATGGATTCGCCTGATGGAGATGAAAAATCGGCTAGCTTTAGCTTTTCTATTGATCGCCCAAGCGGCAATGATGTGCTAGCTCTCGACAATGTCTCGATCGGCTACAACGCTTCTCCTGTTTCTACAGGCATCAACCTGCGCGTCTATAAACAAGACCGTATTGCCATCATCGGACCAAATGGTGTCGGCAAGTCTACTTTGTTGAAAACGCTCGTTAAAGCGAATGAACCGATTTCCGGCTTGATACGTTATGGGACAAATGTTCAATTTGGCTATTATGATCAGGAACAAGCAACTCTTACTGGAAACGGCACCGTTCTTCTAGAATTATGGAATGATTGGCCGATGATGAATGAAAAAGATGTACGCTCTGTGTTAGGTCGCTTTTTATTCACAGGGGAAGATGTGGACAAACCTGTCACTTCCTTATCAGGTGGCGAAAAAGCACGCCTATCACTCGCAAAGCTCATGCTTGAAAAATCGAATACACTTGTCCTTGATGAACCAACAAACCATCTTGACCTAGACAGCAAAGAGATTCTCGAAAATGCATTGGATGATTTTCCAGGTACACTTATCTTCGTATCACATGACCGTTACTTTATTAACCGCATTGCAACAAAAGTCATTGATATTAGTGCAACAGGTGCCATCGAGTATCTCGGCGACTATGACTATTTTGTGGAGAAGAAGCTCGAGCAGCAAGAGTTGCTTGCTGAGGCGGACGTTACGAAAGGCGTGGCAATACCTTTACAATCCAGAAAAAACGAAGAAGATAAAGAGCTGAAAAAACAAGAAAGAAAGCTGACACGAGCGATTGCAGAGCTTGAGTTACAACTGTCCGAATTAGATGAATCAATTGCAACACTCCAAGACGAACTTGTTACGCCTGAATATGCAGATGATCACGTGAAGCTAATGGAACTCCAAGCCCAAATTGACGCACATCAGATGGATCACGATAGCAAATCAGAAGATTGGTTGCACCTTCAAGAAGAATTAGAATCTCTATCTTAAAAAAGTAGTAATCTTGGTGCGCCACATTGAATCGTTGGCATCGATTCAATGTGGCGCTTTGTCGTTTTTCACTGTCGGAACCTGATAGATAATTCTTCACATTGCTTTTCCGGGAAATTATTTCCCACAATCTTATACACAAGTGAAATGTTGATAGAATAGGATATGAACAATGTTATGCACATTACCCACAGGTTTTATATTTTTTATACACAAAGTTATCCTGTCATCAACGTTATAAAATGTACAAATTCATATGTTATACACAGTTTATCCACAGATTGTGCATAAGTACGAATGTTCCCTCTTGACAAGCTGAAAATAATTCCATTAAAAAAAACAGAAATTGTCGTGTTATGACCATTTCTGTTTCTTCATTTATTTATTGATTCCACGAAGTAAGTGGCATACCTGGCTTGCCATTCATAGCAAGATTTCCACGTATTCCGTCCACAAACATAGCTGATCCTGCCGCAGCTATCATAGCTGCGTTATCAGTGCAAAGAGCAATAGGAGGCACATAAAAAGGGATTTCCTCTTGGTGGAATGCCATCTCTAGTGATGCACGCAAGCCTTTGTTCGCTGCAACACCACCAGCTGCAATCACTTGCTTCACCTTATATTCTTTCGCTGCCTTTAACGCTTTCGTCGTCAGCACTTCAACAACACTCGCCTGAAAGCCGGCTGCAACATGGGCTGGATTAATTTGCTCTCCACGCTGTTCGAGATTATGTTTATAATTAATAACGGATGACTTAAGACCACTGAAACTAAAATCATACGAATCTGGCTCAAGCCATGCTCTTGGGAAAGGTATTTCTGCATCACTTTCTGCCGCTAACCGGTCAATTTGCGGTCCGCCGGGATATGGAAGTCCGAGTACACGAGCAACCTTATCATAGGCCTCGCCAGCAGCGTCATCACGCGTCTCTCCAATTAGTTTGAATGACCCGTGACGCTCCATTAGTACAAGCTCCGTATGCCCTCCAGAAACGATAAGTGCTAGCAATGGAAACTCCATTGGTTGCATCAGCTCATTCGCATAAATATGACCCGCAATATGATGAACACCAACAATCGGCAAACCATTGGCAAAAGCAAAGGCCTTGGCTGCATTGACACCGATTAATAATGCGCCTACTAGTCCTGGCCCTTCTGTTACAGCAACTGCATCCAGCTGTCCAGGAAGCAGCCCAGCTTCCGCAAGCGCCTCTTCAATCACCAGTGTAATTTGTTCCACATGATGCCTTGATGCTATTTCAGGCACAACGCCACCAAATCGTTTCTGGCTTACAATTTGGGAAGCGACAACATTTGAAATAATCTCCGTTCCATTTTTCACAATGGAAGCAGCCGTTTCATCACAGCTTGTTTCAATCCCTAATATATAGTTATCTGTCATCATTTAAACTCCACCCACATGACGAGCGCATCTTCATGGTCGTCTGTATAATAGTTTTTTCGAATTCCACCATCATGAAAACCAAGCTTTCGATATAAATTCTGTGCAGTATCATTCGTCATACGCACTTCAAGCGTCATCAATCGGACATCCATCTGCCGGCAAAGCGCCATCGCTTCCCTCATCAGCGCTTCACCAATACCATTGCCACGCATATGGGGCCGTACAGCAACATTCGTAATATGACACTCATCCAATACAATCCACATGCCACAATGACCAATAACTTCTTCACCATCGACTGCAACAACATAATGCGCATAGTCATTCCCCGTCATCTCATGCTCAAAAACCTCCGCCGTCCATGGGATCGCAAAGGACTCTTGCTCAATTGTAACAACAGCCGGAATATCTTCTATCGTCATTTTTCTATATTGAATATCTTTACTCACTGATTTTATCCTTCCCTTGCTCTTTTAACCAATTTGCCTCTGCCTCTGCAATACGGCGATACTCTGGAACAAATGCATGTACATCTGTTTCTGGTTCTGACTGAGCAGCAATATGAATTAGTGAAGATGCACGCGGTAAATTGAGGTGCAACGGAGCAATCGTAGCTCGTTCACCAAGCCGCTCAACAATCTGTTGTTCATGCATAGCTGTATCCTTTCCGATAAATAACAACGGTCCGCCCAGCTTCTCCAATTGTTGAATCAATTCTTCTACAGAATAATGGCCATCCTCAATAACTTCCGTTAGCCTTCCAGCATCTAATCTGTAGGCCCCGGCATAAACATTATTTCTTCTCGCATCGACAATCGGACAAATTAAACCCACAAAAAATAATGCATTAGTAGCCAACACTTTCAGGCTAGAAACACCAATAAGAGGCTTGCCAAGTGTCCAAGCTAGTGTTTTCGCTATCGTTACACCTATACGCACACCCGTATAAGAACCCGGCCCTTCCGAAACCGCGATGGCGTCAATATCTGCTGGGGCAAGCCCGGCCTTTGCCAGCAATTCCTCAATGGCCGGCATTGCACGTAATGAGTGGTTAACGACCATTGCGGAAGTTTCCTCTACCAATAATTCGCCATTCTTTACGATGGCAACTGAAAGTGGTGTATTCGCTGTATCTATTCCAAGCCAAATCATAAGAAAATCCCCTCACAAATCTTTTCATATCGTTCACCTATCGGCTTCAATGTAATCGTCCGTTGATCTCCGCCGCCATGAACCAGTCGAATTTCCAAACGTTCCGTAGGCAAATCCTCTTCAATCAAATGTGCCCATTCAATCACTGATATAGCATCCCCGTAAAACAGTTCGTCCCAACCGAGATCCTCATCACTATCAGCCAAGCGGTAAACATCCAAATGATTAAAAGGATAGTTCCCTTCATATTGCCTAATAATCGTAAACGTCGGACTATTAACCGTGCGTGTAACACCCAAACCTCTAGCCAGCGCCTTTGTAAACGTCGTTTTACCAGCACCAAGATCACCTTCAAGAGTCAGTACATCCGGTGGTGTAAGAAGCGCCGCCAACCTCGCTGCTAACTGTTCTGTCTCGACAACAGAATAGACTTTAATTTCCCTAATCATGTGATTTTTCCTTTCCACTGCTTTGCTATAGTGTACCGAAAATAGGCTACATCGGAAAGTATAGACGCTTACTGTTCTATTTTCAGTATTATTTATTTTCTAAGTAACAAAAAACCGACTCCGGAATAAATCCCTAGAATCGGTTTGTAAATTAAAATTAAATGGCGGTCCCGACCGGGATCGAACCGGCGATCTCCTGCGTGACAGGCAGGCATGTTAACCGCTACACCACGGGACCTAATTATGTAGTACTTTTTGAAACTTGACTCTTTACACATTTAAGATGAAATAAATGTGTGAGCCCGGCGACGTCCTACTCTTGCAGGGGGAAACCCCCAACTACCATCGGCGCTGAAGAGCTTAAC
>NZ_JADHDX010000021.1 GCF_016820585.1 Arthrobacter beigongshangensis | reverse complement strand
ATATGGTGTCAAAGCAGCCTAATTAAGGTGTTTTATATGTGTCTCATATCGCTATGTCAGTCTAACTCCCGCGGTTTTTATATTAAGCACTTAATTTTATTTTCAATTTCGAAAGCATATCGATAGTCATTTTATCCAAATCATAGTCTGCTTTGAAGCCCCACTCTTGAACAGCTGCCGTTGGATCGATTGCATCAGGCCAGCTATTCGCAATGGCTTGGCGTACTGGATCGACATCGTAAGCCATTTCAAATGATGGGATGTGCTTGCGTATGGAAGTTGCAATTTGAGAAGGCTCAAAGCTCATTGCCGTGACGTTAAATGCGTTGCGGTGAATCAATTTTGATGGATCTGCTTCCATCAGACTGACAATTGCCTGCAATGCGTCGGGCATATACATCATATCCATATACGTACCTTCTGCAATATACGATGTATACTTCCCTGCTTCAAGTGCTTTGTAATAAATATCGACTGCATAATCCGTTGTACCTCCACCGGGTTGCGCCACATACGAAATCAATCCCGGGAATCGAACACCACGTGTGTCGAGTCCGAATTTATGATAATAATAATCGCATAATAATTCACCTGCGACTTTATTGACACCATACATCGTTGTTGGACGCTGTAATGTATCCTGCGGCGTATCCACTTTTGGTGTTGAAGGGCCAAATGCACCGATTGAACTCGGCGTAAAAAATTGCAAATCTAGTTCGCGTGACACTTCAAGGGCATTCATCAGGCCACCCATATTGAGATTCCACGCAAATAACGGCTCTTCCTCTGCTTTTGCTGACAACAACGCCGCCATATGCATCATCGTATCAGCGCCAAAATCCTTTGCAAGCGCATACATTTCATCAGCATTTGTAACATCTAGAACTTCAAAAGGACCCTCTGTCATAGAATCCATGCGTCGTATATCTGTTGCCAAAACATTATCGGTTCCATATTCTGACCGAAGCTTTGTAATCAATTCTGAACCAATTTGACCAAGCGCCCCTGTTACGATAATTTTCTTCATTTTCAATTGCTCCTCGCTTGTGAACATCTGTATTTTTGGAGAGTACACCATTATTTTATTTTCATCACTTTGTTGATTCTACTACCCAAACTCATTATAGAACGTTCTCAGGGAAAAGACAACACGAATTTCTATATGAATGGACGTATGGAAATTGTTAGATATAATTGAAAACTCCCGCTCATCGGCGAGAGTTTTCTGTTCACAGGAGTATGTGCTTAATTCAGTTTAATATTAACAACTAAACGCTTTGGCCATGCCTACGCTTCACAATCACTAGAAATGTCTCGAAAAAAATAAAACCCGGACAGCTTATTAGCCATCCGGGAGTCTTTATTCATTATGAAATAACACCGAGCTCTCTACCAACTTTTTCGTAAACAGCAAGTGCTTCATCGAGCATTTCTTTCGTATGCGCAGCAGTTGGCATATTACGGACGCGCCCTTTCCCTTTCGCAACTGTTGGGAAAATGATGGATTTTGCATAGACGCCTTCTTCTGCTAGACGACTTGAGAATTGTTGTGTCAGCTTTTCTTCACCAATAATGCATGGTGTAATCGGTGTTTCTGAAGCACCAATATTAAAGCCAAGCTTAACAAGTCCTTCTTTCAAGTAATTACCGTTGTCCCAAAGCTTGTCATGCAATGCTGTGGATTCCGTAATTTTGTCAAGTGCCCCCATAATCGCTGCAACGTCTCCAGCAGGAAGTGCAGTCGAGAATAGGAATGGACGAGAACGAACTTTTAACCAGTCGATCAATTGCTGTGATCCCGCAACATATCCACCTACAACACCAATTGCTTTTGACAAGGTGCCGATTTGGAAATCAATTTCTTTTTCAAGTCCAAAATGCTTCACAGTCCCTTTTCCTTTTCCTGTTACACCTGAACCGTGCGCGTCATCCACATACGTAATCAAATCAAATTCTTTGGCGATTTTCACTACTTCTGGAAGGTTGGCGATATTGCCGTCCATCGAAAACACACCATCCGTAATATACATCACTTTTTCATACAAGCCTGACTCCGTCGCTTCCTTCGCTTTCGCTCGAAGATCGTCCATATCTTGGTGCTTCAGACGAATGATTTTTGCGCCCGATAAACGGCAGCCATCGATGATAGAAGCATGATTTAATTCATCCGAAAGAATTGCATCTTTTTTACCCATGACAGCAGAAATCGCCGCCATATTACAGTTAAAACCGGATTGATAAGATATTGCGGCTTCCGTTCCTTTAAATGCCGCAAGCTTTTTTTCCAGTTCAATATGAATATCAAGCGTTCCATTAATTGTACGAACCGCTCCTGCGCCTACGCCGTATTTAGTCGTTGCGGCAATCGCTAATTTTTTCAAATCTTCGTCTGTCGCAAGTCCAAGATAGTTATTGGAAGACAAGTTAATCAAATCTTTGCCTTTAATTTTAATAATTGGGCCATTTGGACCTTCAACGGGTTCAATTTCATTGTATAATCCTTGGTCGCGGAGATCCTCTAAGTTTTCCTGTAAATAAGCATCGAGTATTTTGGACAAAATAATCTTCCTTTCAAACGAATGATGCTTTCATTTTATCACACGATAGGCCCAATCGCGGAATAATATGTGTGCTTGTTACGGTAATTCCAATAACACCTTCGATTTCACTTCAAATATCGCCTGCTTAATAGCCGAATCCATCGTCACTTTCATTCTATTTTCGGCCTGTGCGTAGGTTTGCATATAACCCGTCGCGTCCAAAATCTTTTCTGTATATGTCTCCCGAATCAAGTCAATTTCCTGTTCTGCCTTCGCATCTTTCACACACATAGAAACAAGATCGAGCAATTCATCACCCGGCCGTTCTACATCGTAGACATGCGGCTGCGTTGCATCGAGCAAACAAACCGATAACTCGGGTATTTGAACGAGATCTACGCCCATGGGATCCAAGCCGCACCAGCCGTACAAAACATCAAATCCACGCCTTTCTGCCTCAGCACCAAGCGCTTTCATCAACGTTGATTTCCCCGTGCCTGGAAGTCCTTTAATGAGTATTCTTCGTTCTAAACGTTTCGTAATGGAAGGGATAAAGTCCTGCGCCCCAGCAGATGTCAACGAGCCGATAAGTCTGTGTGAAACAGTCGTTTGCTTATTTAGCCTAATCGTGCCAAACAGCTCTTCCTTCAACGAGTGAATGAGGTTCTCATGTTGCTCCCACATCATTCGCTTTATATTAATAGCTTCCCATTCATCATGAATTTCTTTCGCGTCTGCAAGTGATTTCAGTGCTTTTTTAATCGCCATCTCTGCCTCAGCCAGCTGCTCTACAATCAAACCATTCCGATCACGCAACTGGTCTTCATCATAGACGTCATAAAAGCTAATCACACGGTGTCTTCCCCCTATTTCCGCGGGTTCAAGCGCAATGGGATGTGAGGCCTGGATGAAAAGTAGATTGGGTCCCTTCACAAAAATCGCATCAGTTTTTTCTGGTTGCACAGGATCCATGAATTTGTCGACATCAAACCCACGTTTCACATAATTCGTAGCCAGTTCATGCAAGACTGCTGATAGCATATTTGTCGGTGGGCATTTCAAAAAAAACGTCTCCGCAGCTGACGCTATCAATGTATCGTATTTATGAGAAATCCCACAACCCGTATAGGCTGTCCCCATATATTGAGTGATTGTTCCGTACATGTCGACCATCCTTTCTTTACATACGATTAGCCTATGCACGAACAACCAAAAAAAGCACGGCATCTTTGCCGTGCTTTGAAAAACTATTAATATGCGAAATAAGTAATTGTGCATATTCACTATTCAACTATAAAACTTATGTTTCGTGATTATTCTTTCACCTTTGTTGCACTGCCTCTTTCAATAAGTTTCGTATGAATCGTTATTTTTTTACATATTTCCCGTTTCGTTGCGATGCGCTCAAGTAGCAAGTCAACTGCGGATTCTCCCATGATTTCAGTGTACAACTTCACTGTAGTAAGCGGCGGAACCATGTATTGCGCAGAGGAAACGTCATTGAAACCGACAATGCTAAGATCCTCTGGAATTTTAACGCCTAGTTCGTAGGCCGCTTTGTAGCATCCGATTGCAATTGAATCGTTTGCAACAAATAGAGCTGTTGGTTTTTCATTTTGATTTAGCATTTCTTTCAAAATTTGGTAGCCATCCTTCGGATTGTAGCCCCCAATTTTAACGAACTCCTCTTTGAAAATTCCTTTTTCCTTCAAATAGGCTTCAAAGACATCCTGCCTTAAATCCTTAAAACGGTTGCCAAACATATCCGTCTCGATACCGCCGATAAAGCCTATATTTTCATGACCTAAATCTACTAAATAGTTAAGTGCATTTTTTGTTGCAGAGTTGAAATTAATCACCACTGCATCAAAATGGTTTTCATCAGGGTTGGCGTCTACAAACACAGATGGTTTATCAAAGCTCTTAATCAGTTCAATATCTGCTTTTTTAAATGTCCCAAGGCAGATGATTCCGTCTAATTTTGAAAGACTTTTTTTCGTATCTTCTTTAGTAATCTTCGAGTATTCCATTCTCATACTTTTAAGCTGTTTTTCTAGCGCTACCCGGATTGAAAGGTAGTAGGTATCAACTAATTCTTCTTCAAGTGAATAAGAATAGTAGAGCCCAATGTTTCCTTTCTTTTTCACCTTTTTCTGTTTCGCGGTAATCACATAATTTAATTCTTCTGCCGCTTCAAAAACCCGCCTTCTTGTTTCCGGAGTCACATTGAGTGTTTCATCATAATTTAACACTCGAGAAACTGTTGCCATAGAAACCTGCGCTAAATCTGCTATATCTTTAATCGTTGCCATTTCACATACCTACTTTGTTGTTTACTTCTATATATATGAATCAATTTCACTTTTCCACCGGTCTACTCTCAACGCTTTGCTTATGTTCGCAAAGGCCAATCTTCGTGACGACTTTTGCTACACCGCTTCTTTACGATACTTTTTCTTGAAAAACCTCGGCTTCGTTTCAGAAATAATAATCGCAACGAGGATTAGAACAGCCCCGATGATCATTTTGACAGTTAATATTTCGCTCAAAATAATGACGGAGAATATCATTCCCCAGAACGCCTCTGTGGATAAAATGATAGCCGCCTTTGTTTCAGTTGTATATTTTTGAGCAACTGTCTGCAACAAAAAAGCAACCGTGGTGGAGAACACACCCAAATATAAAACAGCTGATACGCCTTCAATATTTGCTACAAAATTCGTTTCTCCTTTGAAAAGGACTACCATAAATCCTAAAACAGTAGCAGCTCCCATTTGAATCACCGTTAACAATACAGGATCTTCATCCTTTACAAATTGTGCCGTGCAGAAAATATGGAATGCAAACGCTACAGCACATAATAACGTTAGGAAATCCCCAAAATTAACGCCACCTGAAAACTTTAGTGACAATACGCCGATGCCAATGATCGCAAGTAATGCACCAAACAGCTCAAACTTGTCCATCTTTCGTTTAAAAATGAAAAATGCAATAAACGGTACAATGACTACATTGACAGCGGTTAAAAAAGCATTTTTCGAAGGCGTCGTATATACTAACCCAACCGTTTGCAAAGCGAATGCTAAGTACAAAAATACTCCAATGATAGAACCTTTTATAATTGTACTTTTTTTGATGTTCTTTAATTTCTTAAAAAAGACTAGGCTTAACAAAATAATACCAATAAGGAAGCGAATTGCAAGTATTTGGTATGGCGTAAAGTGTTCGAGTGACACTGCACTTGCAACAAATCCACTTCCCCAAATAATCGCAACTACCGCAAGCCCTAGTTCTCCAATATATTTCCGCATATAATCCTCCACCTACTCACTTTCGATTAACGATAGGAACACACTTGATGTCCAAGTAAAGGAAGTATCAACGAGTCCTTTTCCACTATGCGGATCAAAGTTTTCTGCCATACCACCGACAAGTGTGAGGTCCAGATATTTTTCTCTAATTCTTTCTCCAATCTCAACGTAACCAAAACTCTTTAATGAATCAATAAAAAGATAAGTTACAGGAGCCCAAATCGGTCCAAGCCAGTAACCATTTTCCTTATACAATGGACTTGATGGCATTTCTGTTGCAAATCCATATTTCGTTTCAAAGTTTTCCACAAGGTCCTCTACAAGTTGATCCATGATTTTTTTATCTAGGCGATAGCCAATTAAAACCGGTAAACGCAAAATCAGACTGGAGCGGATATCAATTTTCTTAGCATCTTTCCCGACACGACCAAAGAAGCCTTGTTCATCATGAAGGCGTTCCATTAATAAGGCGAAAAGCGCGTCGGCTTTTTCGGTAAATTGCTTCGCCTCTTCCTCTTCTCCAAGAATACCAGCAAATTTCGTTAAAATATCATATGTTCTAATTAAAAAGCTAGCAAGATCTGGTGCCTCAACAGGCATTCCGCGATGGAATAAAGAGGAATTATCCCAACCAGAGTCATTACCGTGCTTATAATGCGGAAGTCTACCTTCATACGTTCGGTGTGAATCGAAGTAAATCATTACTTTTTTAGTAGATTCATAAACCTCTCTTAGACGACTCTCTTCCCTAAAGTAGTCATTCACTTCCATCAATTTTTCATAAGCGTATGCGAAGACCGGTGGTTTAATGCAGTTATAAGACACAAATTTATCATTCACAAAATCTGGGTAGGCTCCCGATTCGTCCTGTGCATCCATAAAGATCTTCAGCTGAGCATAGGACAGTTCCGGATACTTCGCACCAAGATGTAACGCATTAAAACAATTGTCCCAAGACCAGATGTTATACATCCAAAGCTTCGACATATACATGGCATAATTTTTTAATAATCCATCCGGATGAACGATACTTGACCAAGTGATATAGGCCGCGCGATCAATTGAAGCTTGGTATACTTCATTTTTCTCGGTATTATTTTCTACCCACTCCTGATAGAGCTGCTCAACCTTTTCTTTTCCTGCTTGAAAACTCGCATACCCTTTCGGTTTAAAAACGGTGCGATAGCTTTCAATGACAAAATGGCCATTACTCATACGAATGTCGATATAATCATTGCCAATCACATTCCACGGCGCGTCAACAGACATCACACCTGAAAGCTTGCTAATCATCAGCTTTAATTCCTTCGGATAGATATGATATTCATACATGCCATCCTCATATTCGTGAAGGGTATCGTACTTCACTTTTCTAGCTTGCAAACGAATTTCAACCCCGTTTGCTTCAATATGCAATTCATCTTCTTCTGGAATAATGATTTCTGCATATTTCTCTGCATCCTTTACTAAATAAAAGCGCAAGGACGTTTCTGTAGCAGCGATGTCGAATTGCTGTTCAATGCCCTCCTGCAACAAATCCAATTTGAATAATTTTGATGGTGCATCATCCCCACCATGAACATCACGTATGTAAACTTCATTTGTATCCTTTTCCTTCGATACACAAAAATAAGAACCAAATCGAGAAAAAGGGATTTCTTTTATATTTAATTTCATAGGATTTTCGCTCCTTTCGTCATACCGAATAAGAAGCAGGGTTTCCCCTGCTTACTTCTCACTATACCGTGAAAAATTTACTTTCTTCTACTAGGCTGCTCTTGTCTATTTTTCTAATTTCAAATTGAAGATGGAAATCCTCAATTACAGTTCTGTATGGAGGTAACTGCTCCTCACCACAACTATTACTTCCAACACCGCTTTGCTTGTAATCAATCGTCAACACTGTAAAAGGTGATTTCTTAATAGTGCCGCGGTGCTTCGCCTCTTCAAGCGCATTTGTTTCGTAATCATGAATTGTAAAATCATACGTTTCTTTGAAATTAATCAAATATGCTTGCTCATCATTTGCTACAGCTAGGAAAGAACTATCACATCGTGAACCATTTTCCTGTGGATAGACATAATCAGTATGCATGTCCTGAATGGTTTTATTATATAGGCCAATTGGCTGACTGCGTTTTGTATCCTGATACGATTCAGAATCCCCGCGACCATACCAAGTAACTTTGTTGTAGTCCTCATTCAAATGCATCGTTACGCCAATTCGCGGTAGCATCTCTGGAATTTCATGACCTCGTAATACCTTTTCACCATGTAAATCAATATTTAGAGCACCATTTTTCGTCATATGATAGTGATAGGTCAGGTGGAAGCCCCATGCTTGATTCACAGTAGATAAAAACTTCGTGATTGTGACATCTACGTAATCTGCTGTCACTTCGTGCTTCACTTCTGCTAATTGTTCTTTTGTGTTTTTAAGGAAGTACTTATTCACCCAGTCATCCTTTTTGTACATATCATTGTCGATAATCGCTCTCCAAAGGGTCACTTCAGGTCCTTTGTTAATAATTTCTTCCCCGTCAGATTTGAAAGATTCTAGTGTGCCATACACATTTGAGAATACAGCCTCAAACTGGTCGTTTTCAATTGTGAGCAGAGCACCTTCATCCTTAATCATAAAGTCAGATCCTGTTGAAGCGACAGACTTTACTTCTTTTTCAACTTTTGTAGATGCTAATAAGAAGCTTTCTTTTGTAATCTCATGCCCTTTTTCCGCATAGTGAGTATCTTCAGTCTCCTGATAGCTTACGTAGATTCGAACATCGTCATGCTGAGCAGCTTTTACTGCATCTACTGGCAAAGTGATAGCCAACGATTCATGTGGTTGGATACTTGGTAACTTCATGTCATGTGCTTCAATCAGTGCACCGATTGATTTTACTTCCACGCGAAGGGTAATTCCGCTTAGGTTTCTAAAATCGTATAGATTCTTTATACGAATTTCCCCTTCTGCTAGGTTAACTTCCTCTGTAACAATCGGTTCAATTACTTTTTTATATTCCAAAAGTCCTGGTGATGGCATTCTATCCGGAAAGACAAGCCCATCAATACAGAAATTGCCGTTTGTCGGGAAGTCACCATAATCTCCACCATATAAATAGTAAGTTTCACCATTGTCGTTTGTCGTTTCAATTCCATGGTCACACCATTCCCAGATAAAGCCGCCTTGCAATCTAGGATATTTTCTCATGATTTGTTGATATTCCGTTAAACCGCCGGGGCCAGTCCCCATTGCATGTCCATATTCGCATAAAATATGAGGCTTCTTGCCTTCTTCATCCTTACCGATTTCTTCAAGTTGGTTTAAGCGCGTATACATCGTTGTGTAAACATCGCTGTATGCGGCAACTCTATCCCCCTCATAATGTACCAATCTAGTAGAATCAATCACCTTGATAGCATTGTACATGGCAGTAAAGTTTCTACCAGCGCCTGATTCATTTCCTAGTGACCACATGATGATACTTGGATGGTTACGGTCCCTTTTCACCATACGTATTGCTCGATCTACATATTGCTTTTCCCATCGTTCGTTGTCAGAAATCCAATTGTAATTTCCCGTATTTTCAAAACCATGACATTCAAGGTCTGCTTCATTAATGACGTAAAGACCATATTCATCGCACAAATCATAGAACACATCATTATTTGGATAGTGCGCTGAACGAACTGCATTGATATTGTACTGTTTCATCATTTTAATATCCTGAAGCATATCGTCGTAGCTTACTGTTCTACCTGTCTTTGGATGTGCGTCGTGGCGATTCACCCCATTAAAGAAAATTCGCTTTCCGTTGACACGGATTTCGTTGTCAATAACCTCAATGGCACGGAAGCCGATTCGTAGTGGCACAATTTCCTTTTCATCTGACAAGCTATACTCGAGAAGAAGTGTATATAAGTTCGGTTCCTCTGCATTCCATAAAAGTGGTTTTTCTTGGATTCTACTCACTTCGAATTTCCCGTCAACTACTCCCATGTCAAACTGATCGACTTGTTCATCATGATGGTAAAGCGTAGCGACTACATCTTTTACTTGATTTGTTAAAAACGCACCGCCAATTTTCAGTGTGAAATTCTCATAGTTTTCATCAGGAAGCGTTTCAATATGAATGTCCCAAAGCGTCTCTTTGTTGATTTTAAACAGTTCAACGCTTCTAAAAATACCTGAAAGCCACCACATATCCTGGTCTTCTAAATAAGTCCCATCAGAAAATTGATAGACTCGAACAGTGAGACGATTACTACCCTCTTTCACGAATTCTGTGATATCAAATTCAGATGGCAATCTTGAAACTTTACTAAAACCGGCATGCTGTCCATTCACATATAAATCAAATGCAGAGTCTACACCATTAAACTTTAAGATAAGTGCTTCACCGTCTGTTAAGTCAGAAACGACTAGCTCTCTAAAATAGATGCCCGTTGGGTTTTCCTGCGGAACAAACGGTGGGTTGATGGCAAACGGATACAAAACGTCTGTATAATGCATGTTGCCGTAGCCCTTAATTTGCCAGCTTGAAGGCACTTCCATGTCATCTAAACTGTCGATGTCGAAGTCCTCTTTTTCAAAATCTTTCGGCGAAAGCTCAGGTGCATCTACAAATAAAAACTTCCATACTCCATCTAGTAACGCATAGCCAATGCTATTTTCTTTCGTAAAAGTTTGTGCATTTTCTTTTGTTTCATATCTATAAAAATCGGTATGAGCGGGAAGTCTATTGATACCCGTTATCCCAATATCTTCCCATCTCTTCATTTCGCGACGCATGTTATCTTCCTCCATACAATATTATATTGGTATTTCTTACTTAATCGAACCACTGATTCCTTCGACAATATACTTTTGAGCAAATAGGAATATCACAACTGGCGGAACTATCATGACTAAGGTAATCGACATAATTGGTAGAATTTGAAGATCATGAACGCCTTTAAATGCCGCTAATCCTAGTGCTAATGTATATTTTGATTGATCTTGAAGATAGATTAACGGACCGAGGTAGTCATTCCATACTGATAAAATATTGAGCACCGCGATTAAGATGAGTGGTGCTTTCATAATCGGTACGAATATTTTAAAGAAAATCTGGAATTCATTTGCCCCATCGATTCTCGCTGCGTTTTCAAGATCCTTCGGTATACTCATTAGGAATTGCCTCAACAAAAAAATATAGTATGCCGATCCAAAAAACGCTGGGACAACTAATGGTTTTAATGTGTTAATCCAACCGAACATATTAAATTGCATATATAACGGAATCATAGTGACGTCCCAAGGAATCATCATTGTCGCAAGCATTAAGATGAAAAGAACGTTTTTATATTTGAAATTATATCTAGCAAATCCATACGCAACCAATGAACAGGATATTAACTGGCCTATCGTTGTCATCACGGTAACGATGACGGAGTTCTTTAAATAGATACCGAATGGTTGACTCGTCCAAGCATCAACAAAGTTTTTCCATTGCGGTACTTCTGGAAAAATCTTTGGAGGGTAACTAAATACTTCAGTTTCTGTTTTTAATGCAGAAAGGATTACCCACACAAATGGTAATATGAAGTAAAGTGAAAATAATCCTAGAAGGCTGAACATGATAATTTTAAATCCTTTTGGCATTTTCATTTTTTCTTCTTCCTTTCTTCCCTTCTTTTTTCACTTCATTTTCATAGAACACCCATGTCGATGATGTCTTAAAGATCAACATCGTTAATAGTAAAATCACGATGAACATAAACCATGCGTTTGCACTTGCATAGCCTAGTTGATGGTGTTTGAAGGCATTGTTGTATACGTATAAGCCATAGAAATAGGTTGACTTTAAGGGACCACCACCGGTTAACAGTAAGACCAAGGTCAGCTGTTGTAGCGCTCCGATAACAGATGTAATGACGTTAAATAGAATAGTCGGTGTAATACTTGGAATTGTAATGCTAAAAAACTGGCGAAATGGGCCTGCACCGTCAATTGCTGCCGCCTCATATAATTCTGACGGGATTCCTTTTATATCGGTATAAAAGATTAGCATCATAATTCCGACTCCCCAAGCACTCGCAATGACAATTGTGAAGAGTGCCCACTTCGGATCTACGAGCCATCTTGGACCTTCAATGCCAAGAAACGAGAGTAAATAATTTAATATTCCGTACTCCGAGTTGAAAATCCAACCCCAAATAATCGAAATGGCAACACCCGAAACAACTGCCGGCAAGTAGAATATCGTCCGAAAAAACTTCATGCCCTTTAATGGTTGGGTAATAAGAAGCGCTAAAATTAAAGCGACAGCTAAGTTAAGTGGTACAAAAATGGCAGCAAATTTAAATGTAATGACTAAAGATTTATAAAATTGTGGGTCTCCTGTGAACATCGTTTTATAGTTTTCGATTCCGACAAATGTTGGTGCACTTGTAATTGGCCAATTAAAAAAGCTCATAATTAATGAAAATACCAGTGGTCCTAGGGTAAATACCAAAAAACCGATGATCCACGGTAAAATAAATAAATAGGGCACTTTTCGGTTTACGAGCTGGTAGTTCTTCGATTTCTTCGTTATATTTCGCATAAGATGCCCCTCCATCAGATTAAAAAATAGGGTAAAGCACTTTGAAAGCGCTTTACCGCATTAAAGATTGATATTTTTACTCGACAGCATTCTCCAATGCCTCTTTCGGATTCATTAATGTACTTGGATTTAAAATAGATTCAAACGTATAGTTTAAGTCCTCAGATACTTTACTCCAATCTTCAACAATGAAAGATGCAGGCGTATATCCGTCACTCTTTTCAAGCATAGAATAGAATACACTTTTCACTTCATCTTGTTCCAGCTGTTCACTTGCTACAACTGATTTTAAAACAGGTAGTTCAAAACTAATTCTTTCCATATTCGCTTCCTCATTTGTCCAAAACTTAATGAATTCGAATGCTTCGTCTTTATGTTTCGAATTTTTAGAAATCGATATTCCTGAAGAACTTAAGATACTTACACTTTTCCCGTTTTTAAATGACGGTATTTCTACAACACCATAGTCAATGCCAGCTTCTTTTAATGGAGTTAACCCCCATGCGCCATACACAAACATGGCAACCTTACCAGATTTCATTTCAGTTGTCCCAGAACCTTCTGTCGTGATGGCATAGCCGTCATTCGCCATGTTTTGGAACATTTCAAATACTTCCACTGATTGATTTGAATCCAAATTTCCTTTTAAATTTCCTTCTTCATCAACATAAGATGTGTTATTCCCCCACAGGAACATTTCGAAATCATATGGATCTGGTTTTCCCGAGAATGCAAATCCAGTTACTTTCTTATCTTTGTTTGTTATTTTCTTAGCTGTATCTTGCAGATCTTCCCAAGTCCAATCCGATTTTGGATATTCGACACCAGCCTCGTCAAATAGTGCTTTATTGTAATAAACAACATGCGTCGTATATCCAACTGGCAATCCTAGAATTTGCCCGTCTGCTGAATTATAGTTCCACAGCGTTTCATAGAAATTGCCTTTGTACGCATCACCTTCTTTTTCAAGATAGGAATCGAGCGGCTCTAGCGCATCCTTATATTGCGGGTAATTCCACATATACATAATGTCTGGAGCATCCTTTGCACCCATACCAGCTGTAATTTTCGTGTCATATTCACTTCCATAAGACTCCAAAACGACTTCGATATCGTCATGTGACTCATTAAATTTGTCGATCATGTTCTTTTGCAAATTAACATCATCGCCAACTTCCCAAGTAGCAAAACGGAGTTTAACTTTACCATCTTTCGTGGCACCGTCCGATGAACTACAACCTACTAAAAGCAACATAACTGCAATAAGTAAAAAGAAAACAGATTTAAACTTTACAAACTTCATAATATACCCCCCTTTATTTTTAACATCTTCATTATATTCTGAGTTTTACTAAAAGTAAACTACTTTTTCGTCATTTTTAGTAAAACTTGAGGATGAAAAAGTTTAATGAACCACTATTTCACGAAAAAAGGGCTACCCCAAAAAGTCATAAAAAATGACTTTTCAGGATAGCTCTTTTCAATTACAGCAGAACTTTTTCGTCCTGTTCACCAATTATTTTCATCAACACTCTACGACTTTGAGGCAAGCTGTAGTGAATCATATGCCCTACAAACAAGGCGACCAATACCGTCCCAATACCGATAGGTCCACCAAATAACCAGCCGGTAATGGCGACAAGGACTTCAATAGTTGTTCGTATTTTTTTGACACTAGCCCCCGTCTTGTCCACAAGAACAAGCATCAGACTATCACGTGGACCCGCGCCAATATTAGGAGAAATATAAATACCAGAACCATACCCCATGACAGCTACGCCCACTATAAAAATAACCATTTGCCCACCAAATGTTGTGACATCGGGTAGTAACCAATTAAATATATCGATAAAAATGCCAAGCAATAACATATTGAGCCAAGTACCAATTTTCGGCCACTGTTTCAATACAATGGCTGTTGCAACAATAATCACGAACCCAGTAATGATTCCCCATGTTCCAATCGTTAAGCCAAAATGCTTGTACAATCCAACATGAAGCACATCCCAGGGTCCGACACCTAATTTTTGCCCTTTAATGGTCATTGAAACCCCTAGAGCCATTACTAGCAATCCGGTAAAATAAAACGTCCATCTCCATACTAGAGCCTTCTGCATACATATCCTTCTTTCTACACGTCAAAGAACATTCATGCTTATTCCACATGAATGCCAGATTTTTCAACTTGCTGAAGCAAGTCATCCTCCGGAAGCTGTCACCGTTTTTGTAAGGAATCAAGGAAACCAGTCTACGTTCACGACGTCCTGGAAGTGACTCCGAGGCTTAATTGATTCTATTCATTGTAACACGTCCACTGCCCGATAAACAGTCTAGTTATCTGTAATAATATCACAAAATATCGCGTCTACTACACGTGAAAACTCCTCGGGAACGAGCTCCATCTGCAACCCGATTTTCCCCGCACTGACAATCATTGAATCCAAGCTTTTCGCTGATTGGTCAATGAACGTCGGATATTTCTTTTTCATACCTATCGCCGAACAGCCTCCGCGCACATAGCCAGTTTCTTTCGTTAAATCCTTCAAAGGCAGCATATCCAGCTTCTTCACTCCAGCTACTTTTGCCGCTTTCTTCAAATCCAGCTCAAGCGCAACTGGTACTAAAAAAACGAATAATTCTCGCGGACCTGCAATTGTCACAAGTGTTTTGAAGACATGACCCACTACTTGACCCGTTTTCTCTGCGACTGACACCCCATCTAGTAAGCCATCTGTCACATCATATTCCATCAGATTATAGTGGATGCCCGCCCCTTCTACGATTCTGACTGCATTAGTCTTCGCTGCCCGACTCTGTTTTGCCATTTATCTTCTTCCCCCAATAGAAAAGGTCACCTACGTGGTGACCTTTCAGCTCATTACGCTACTCTAGAAAACTGTGATTCGTCCAAACTATACCCTTTTTGCTTCGCTTCAGCTTGGATCGAATAGGTTGAAATCGCTTGTTCGAAACGCTTTTGCATCATAAATGCTTCCCGATCCACGCCTACTGGCAATTCAAAAGATACTATATTCCCCGTCTCAGCTTCACGCCTCGCCATTGTTACTTCAAATTCAGATTGAGCCAATTTTTGTAACGCGATTTGTGTTTCTGTTTGTATAATCTTTGCAGATGCTGTAGCTGCAAGCTGATAATCTGCAGTCGTCGGCTCCGGTACAGAAACTGCATCCGTCCGCACATCCCGCCAAAGATCAATTGTTTCTTCAAGCGTCTTACCGATTGGGAGTTCGACTTGCTTCATCTGTCCTGCACCGAGTTCCTGTAATTCCTGTTGCTCCGGTTGAACGACTTCCAGCTCATCTTTCCCCGTCAATAAAGCCTCAAGTTTTTCCAGCGTTTTCTGGTTTTGTCCATTATATTGCACATTACGATCATACGCATTTTCAGCATTTTTGCGCCGAATCGCATCATAACGTTGTAATTGATCACTTGCCGTCGCGAACGTCATTACAGCATTCATGTACCTTCACCTCCGTAGTGCTATTCTCCGAAATATACTAGTTAAACTATTATACCGGAATTCCTCTTCCAAATAAACCCTACGAAAGTTCTAAAATCTGATTATTAAAATTCTATGCCTTTTACCGCTTCTACACCTTCATCATAATAATGCTTTTCAGGCTCTACCACTGAAACTAAGTCAGCGATTTCTTTGATTTCAGTCAGAGCATCCCTTCCCGTAATGACGAGGTGAACATGTGGTGGTCTATTTTTAATCATATCGATGATTTCATTCAGCGGAAGAACATCATCGATCGGAAACTTATCGATTGCTAAAGCGTTATTCAATTCATCTAAAATCACAACATCATACTCGCCACTCATGACAGCATCTCTCGCTTGTGGCCACGCTTTTTTGAGCGCTTCCCTATGCTCTTCAGGCGTTTTTGTCCATGTAAATCCAATGCCAAGTTGTACCATTTCTACACCTAGTTTTTTCAGCGCAATTTGCTCTCCATAGGACCGTTGCGGTGATTTTATAAATTGAAAAATCTTCACACTGAGTCCTCTTCCTATGCTACGCAAAGCCAGTCCTAATGCAGCCGTTGTTTTTCCTTTACCATGGCCCGTGTACACAAGTGTAAGTCCTTTTTGATTTTTACTCATTGTGTTCCTCCTCTTATTTTTAATAAGTTAAACAAGCTTCAAACCACTTTTCATCCTTTACGACATGCTGCCGTTTTTAGTAAACTTCTTCTCCACTGCCTCTAGCATCGCAGTCGTAATAAGTTGTTCAATGTCTTTCCGCAAATCAACCTCAGGTTCGCGTAAGCCTAGTTCGTTTTCCCGCTGGTTGGCAGCAACGAGTACCACGTCCCTTGCCGACTGAACCGATTGCAGATTTAGCTGCTGACAAACTTTTACCTTCGCCTCTATTGCAGTCATATAATAATCAAACAATGCTTTATCTTGCAGATATCCATCTACAAACACTAGGAGACGAACGCCATCCAAGCTTCTATGCTTATGATTATCTACTTCAACCGCTACAACTATCAGTAGTTGAGCACCCAGTAGTTGTTGCTCAATTAGAACAACATCCTGCATATGCCCAGTCGTTACAATCGCCGCTGCCTGCTCAGACGGAATACCATGATTACCCAACCATGCCGACAGCGATTTTTCACCAACTGAACGACTGGCTACTAAACAAAAGTTCTGCAACCACTGAACTCCTTCTCCTACATCCGCATTCGATAGCGTGCGTAAAGGTTGTTTGAAGCGCAGATGGACCGTATTTTCATTTCGTTCGACCTGAAAGCTTTCAAAAAACGGTGTCAGGTCCGCACTGTATGAATGCGTTGGTGTCAGATGAAGCTGAGGCTTCGGAACAAGCGGATGCGCTTGCGCCTTAACCTCAACTTCATACACTTTTTTCAACTGCTCTTCCTTGCGTAACGTATTCACGTCACCAACCTCTAAAAATGAACCTTCGTGCAACAACGCAACTCGATCAGCATACAGCGATGCCACATTCAAATCATGCAATATCGCAAATATGGTCAATCCTTTCGTCTGTTGCCACTCTTTCAGCAAGTCCAGCATTTGAAAAGTATATTTAATATCCAAATGGTTTGTTGGTTCATCCAAGAGTAAAATCTCAGGCTCCTGTGCCAATGCTTTCGCTAATAAAACCCGTTGTTTTTCTCCACCACTCAGCAAGCGAAATTGCGTCTTGCGATAGCGCTCGACTTTAGAAATCTCCATTACCGCATCAATCACTTCACGATCATACGCCGATAACGTTTTCAATACGCCCTTTTGGTGTGGATATCGTCCAAGACTAATGATTTCCTCGACTGTGTAATCGAACGTAATTTGAACTTCCTGAGAAAGCACTGCTACTTTTTTCGCCTTCTCCAACTTTGTTAGTTTCGACATCACTTTTCCATCAATGAGAATATCACCTGAAATGGCGGGCAATTGCCCTGTAATTAATTTAAAAAGGGTCGTTTTTCCACTACCGTTCGGACCAAGTAATGCAAAAAACTCTCCCTTTTTAATATCTAAGCTAATGTCTTTAACAATTGGCTTCTTCCCATAGCCACCTGCAAGTCGATTCACTTTAATCATCCTCGTTCACCTCTTCCGATTCTTTCCCTAATGAGCAGGAAAGCAAAAACAGGTGCGCCAATCAATGCGGTAATAACACCTATCGGCAATTCCTTCGGCGCGATGATTATCCTGGCCAACAAATCTGCCAATATAAGAAATGAGCCGCCGAACAACATCGACAATGGCAGTAGATGTCGATGATTCGGCCCTGTCAGTAAACGAACAAGATGGGGGATCACAAGACCGACGAACCCGATTGAACCGGACACGGCTACCGCTGCCCCTGTCAATAGTGAAGCGCCAATCAAAATCATGATTTTTCCTCTTTTAACATTGACACCAATGTGATCTGCCGCTTCCTCTCCAAGCGCGAGCGCATTCAACTCACGATAATGCATGAGTAAAATAATTGTCCCAATAATCATAAATGGCACAACGAGCTGAACGTGGCTCCACCCTCTCATTCCTACACTACCGTAAAGCCAATACATAATTTGCGTCATGGAATCCTGATCGCCCAAAGAAATGAGCAGTGATGTAATTGCACCGATAAATGAACCTACGATAATCCCAGCCAAAACAATCGTTTCAATTGCAAGGCTCCTGCTACTCAAACGAACTAAGCCAAAAACAATCATAAGGGTAACGAATCCACTAATGATCGCGACAACTGGTAATGTAAAGCTCCCAAGCCCAATAATCGTGAATTGGAAAAAAAGCACAAATACCGCCCCTAGTGCAGCACCTGATGAAACACCAATTGTATACGGATCTGCTAACGGGTTGCGTAAAAGCCCTTGAAATGCGGCACCCGCTAACGAAAGCGAGGCACCGACACAAAGAGCAAGTAAAACCCGTGGCAGGCGAATATTCCAAATAATCAACTCTTCATTACGCGGAATATTTTCAAGCCAACCAAGGCCAAATGATTTTTCCAGCACAATATGCAAAATAGTCATGATCGGAAACTGTACGCTACTAACGAATAGAGCAAGTAACAGCGTGCCAAGCACAAATCCAATACTTAGTAAGTATAGCCAGCCAATCTTACTCCCCAAAAACTTCCGGATAAATGATTTTTGCAAGCGACTCTACTCCTTCAATCAAACGAGGTCCAGGACGAGTAACCATATCACTATCTACATCGAATACTTGTTCATTTTTTAGCGCAGTTACTTCTGCCCAACCATCGCGTGATAAAACCTGTTCAGCCGGATTGTCTATATAATAACCATATGTCGTAATAATGACGTCTGGGTTCAATTGAACAATTTCTTCTTCTGTCATCTTCACCCAGCCGTCTTGCTCTTCAGCGGCATTTGTTGCGTTAATCGCTTCTAACATTTCATGCATGAATGTATTTTTTCCTGTCGTGAAAATGTCTGGAGCAGGGGAAACTTCCACCCATACTTTCTTTTTATCTGTAATGCCTTTTGCTTTTTCTTCAACAGCTACACGACGGTCTTTCATGTCGTCAATGATTTCATCTGCTTTTTCAGATGTACCTGTCGCCTGCGCAATCATATCCATCGTTTTATAAACATCATCAAAAGTAGTAGCACTACCTGTCACAACGACTGTAATTCCTGCGTCTTCAAATTGCTGCAGAATATTGCCGTGTGTATCGTGGTGGTATGTCGTAACAAAAATGATATCAGGTAGCAGACTTAGAATTAACTCTGCATCCATATCTTGCGCTCCCACTTTTTGCACGCTTAACGCTTCGGCAGGATAATTACAATAATCAGACACACCAATCAGACGATCACCTACACCGAGTGCATATAAAATCTCTGTATTACTCGCTTGAACCGACACCATCGTTTGTGGTTCGCTATCAAGTGTCACTTCACGGCCAGCATCATCCGTAAAGGTGACAGGAAACGCTTCGGTTTCGACAATCTCTTCAACTACTTCAATTGGTTCTTCTTCTATTTTATCATCTTTCGCTGCACCATCCGTACTGTTGTCCGTGCCACATGCTGCCAAAATAACGAGCATAAAAACAAACACAAAACTTAATAAACCCCATCTTTGAAATAAATCCCTCATTACAATCTCTCCTTTTTTTGACATCAAAAAAACGCTCTTCTTTAAAAGAAGGCGCACATAGAAAGGTAATATCAACGATTCTTTTACTAAACAAAAAGAGTCATTTGGAAAACTTCATCTAGAAGCCATACCAAAATAAGATGATAAAACACTTTAAACGTCCCTTCCTCGAGGAAGCTTAAAATCAAAATAGGCAGGTCTCCTGACTTACGTCTTACCGGCAAACTAACTCCTTCCCATGCATGGATGCACAGTGGATTTCCTTTAGTCGCCTTAAACGCTTACAGTGACGGGATCGTGTTGGATTTACACCAACTTCCCTCTTCGTTTTAAACAGTTACTTCTCAACTATTCAAAAAACCTATTTCTCAATTATTCTTTTTTTAATGTTATGTATTCCGTAACAAGTATATAGAAGATTCAGCAGTAAGTAAACTACGTTTCAAAAGTATTCATACACATAGCTCATCGTTTTTCATTTAAAAAAGGTGTTCTCTAGTCGATTTACAACTGAAAGAACACCCATTTTATCATTCCTAACGCTATTTATTTTTCAAATAGTTTTTTCAGTGCATCTGCCATTGCTGTATTCTCTGGCTCTTCTTGCTTGTTCATGTATTTCTGAACATCAAGTTTATCAGCTTTTTTACCACCTGAGTTTGCACGACGTTTTTCGAATACTGACAGTTTCTCACGATGACCGCATTTACAAACGAAAATCCGACCGTCACCTTCTCCACGCAATTCTAATTTCTTCTTACAAACGGGACATCTTGCGTTCGTTAGCGTAGAGACATTTTTTCGGTGTCCGCACTCCCGGTCCTGACAAACTAGCATCTTACCACGCTTGCCGTTCACTTCTAGTAAGAGCTTTCCGCAATCTGGACATGTTTTCCCTGTCACATTATCGTGTTTAAACTTTTTGTCATCCGTTTTAATTTCCGTTACAGTACGTTTCGAAAAGGCGATCATATCTTTCATGAAGGCTGCTTTTTTCATCTGACCGCTGGCGATTTTCGTCAGCCCTTGCTCCCATTCTGCCGTCAATGCCGGTGATTTCAAATCTTCCGGAACAAGCTCAAGTAACTGGCGACCTTTTGACGTCGTGTAAATATCATTACCCTTCTTCTCCATCACGAAAGAGTTGAATAACCGCTCAATTACATCCGCACGTGTTGCAACGGTTCCGAGTCCACCCGTTTCACCGATAGTTTTAATCAGGTCCTTGGATTCACCTTGCATGAACTGAGCAGGATTTTCCATCGCAGCGAGCAGTGTTCCTTCATTAAAACGGGCAGGTGGCTTCGTTTTACCATCTGTCATAACGATGGCACGAATACTTACCTCATCTCCCTTTTTAAATGCAGGGAGTGTATCTGTATCCATTTCTTCCTCATCCGTCGAATAAACCTTTTTCCAACCTTCTTCTGTAATCGTACGGCCCTTCGCCTTGAACATTTCTCCGCCAACTACAAATTCCGCTGTCACCTGGTCATAACGGAACGAACCAAAGAAGACAGCCAAGAATCGTTTAACGATTAAATCATATAGACGTTGTTCTTTATCAGACAAACTTTGAAGGATTGGTGTTTCCTCTGTCGGAATAATCGCATGGTGATCTGATACACGTTTGTCGTCGATAACACCCCTCTGTGGTTTGACGACTCCTGAACGCAGCAGCGTGTTGACTGCTTTGCGATAAGGTCCAATATCTACAGCCTTAATGCGCTCTTTCAGTGTGCTTTCCATATCCGAAGTCAAATGCTTCGAATCTGTCCGTGGATATGTCACCGCTTTATGGCGCTCATATAAGTTTTGCAACGTCGACAACGTCTCTTTTGCTGACCATGACCAACGACGATGTGCCTCTTTTTGTAGCTCCGTTAAATCAAATAAAGACGGTGCAGGCTGAGACTTTGGTGTTGTTTTTACATCTATCACCTTTCCTACCTGAATCCCATCCAGCTTGCCCATCAACTTCTCAACCATTTCTTTATCGAACGACTGCGTTTGGCCTGCTTTATCATGCCAGGTAAATTTCGCGGTTTCCGTAAGTGCTTGCATACCATAAAATGATTTTGGCTTAAAGTCACGAATCTGCTTCTCACGCTCTGCAATCATGGCAAGCGTCGGTGTTTGCACGCGTCCCGTCGATAATTGCGCATTGTATTTCACTGTCAGCGCGCGCGTGGCATTAATGCCGACAACCCAATCCGCTTCTGCACGGGCAACTGCCGCCTCATATAAGTTTTCATAAGCACGACCATCTTTTAAATTGTTAAAACCATCTTTAATGGCCTTATCCGTAACCGAAGAAATCCATAGTCGTTTGACTGGCTTACGAACTTTCGCCTGCTCCAAAATCCAACGTGCCACAAGCTCTCCTTCACGTCCCGCATCTGTCGCGATAATAACATCTTTAACATCATTACGCTTCAGCTGTGCTTTCACCGCATTAAATTGCTTTGACGTTTGACGAATCGGGACCAGCTTAAACGGCTCCGGAATAATCGGCAAATGCTCGAGCTTCCATTCCTTAAATTCATTGCCATAGCCCTCTGGGTCTGCATGCGTCACGAGGTGGCCCAATGCCCACGTAACAATATAATGCGTCCCTTCAAGAAATCCATTCCCTTTTTTATTGCAGCCGAGCACTCGTGCAATATCGCGTGCTACGGACGGCTTTTCAGCTAATACAAGTGATTTAGACATAAGTAAATCCCCTTTCTTCCTATGACAATTATATAGGAAAACCGGGTTATTTGCTCGTCACCGGACCTTCTGCTACCCCCGCCCAAAAAGCATAAGCCCTCCCGTTAGCGAACACGGGAAGGCTTATGTAGGCATTATTATTGAATAATAAGTAATAACATCATCCTCTCAACTCATATTTCTTCGTTCAGTGGGTTTTCCTGCATAACTGACCTAACTTATAGCTTGTTGTACAACACCCTTAATATAGCATAATTACAGAGGTTTAAGTATTACGAAAAAATATTATATATTGCTTCGTTTCCCTTCATTTAAAGACCATAAATCGACATAATCTTTGTAAAAACGCAAAGGTTTGATAAAAAATGATAATTTAAATCAATTTTAATTATCAAATGAGCAGGTTCACCGCCTTCTTTCTTTTTTTCTACTTTCTTGACTAGGTCGTATTACACCTATATTATGATGATTACAGGGAATATTTAGAACTAAAGTTAATAACTTATCTCTGTTTTTCTTCCTTAGATTTTTCGAAGAAAGTAGGAGTGTTCCTATGCATATCGGCACAAGATTAAAAGAACTGCGAACCATAAGGGGTCTGACACAGGCTACGTTAAGTCACGGCATAACATCCGCCCCTCATTACAGCAATATTGAGGGTGGGCATTTTGCAACTTCACAGGATATATTGCTATTATTAGCAAAGCGATTATCCGTTCCTTCTGCCTACTTGACAAACGGACATGTACAAGATAAAAAAATCGCAATCCTCTTAAAGCAGTATGAGCATATTTTGAATGAAGATCGTTTAGAAGAAGCATTGTCTTTTCGTGAAGCCCATGAAAAAAGCTTCACTTATATCTATTCATTGCATCAAGAATTGCACTTTAAATTATTAAGATGCTTAGATTTATTTAAAATTAGAGAGCTTGTGGCTTTTAAACATTTCTATATAGAAAAAATTGCACCCTACATAGATCAGGATACATTACATAATCTAAGCACTCATATTCAAGAATCATTTAATTATATTTCAGGATTATATTATTATGTTAAGGCTGAGCACGAGGCTTGTATTCCATTCTTTATTAACGTTTTAAAATCAAATGAAAATCCCTTGATCCAGGCACGACTTAATTTTAATATTGCATTAGCAAATTTTCGTCTTAATCAATATACTACTGCGCTAGAATTTGCAGAAAAATCACAAAGGTTATACTTGAATTTACATGATTGGAACAAGACATCTGAATGCTACAATCTGATAGCAGTGCTTTATAAGTCATTAAACAACTTAGAACGCGCAGAATTTTATATTCAGAAAGGTTTACATATTATAAATAACGAAACCGAGGAAATTTATTTTAAGCTTTTACACAATCTTGTGCTTATCTATAGAGTGAAAGAGCAGTATGATGAAGCACTTGAATTAATCAAAAAATGTATTTTATTAAAGCAAAACTATAATCCCGATAACCTGTTTATTTCTTACCGGTCCAAACTTACTATCCTACTTAAAATGGGGGATATCGACGGTGTGATAAATGATATCGAATTAGCGCGAGCATCTTGTAAATCTACACTTGATAAAATGCATTTACAGGCTATTGAAGGTCAACTATGTTTATTACAAAACCGTGACTCTGATTATGCGAAGTTGATAGAAGAGTGCATTGACTACTATTTCGAAAATAAGAAATGGAAGTCTTTAAAGGATATTTCAGAGGAGTTAGCCAAGTATTTCGCCCAAAAGAAACAATATAAAAAAGCATATGAGCTTACTAAATTATCTTTACTTGCTATAAAAAATAGTTGAAGGGAGATGTTTAAAATGAAAAAGCTTTTTATCGTTATGCTATTGTTAATTGGATTTGTTGCTAGCGTTCCAAACACTGATATTGCCAATGAAGAGGATGTCGGCCTTCCTCACGCAGTAACACCCGGACCAAGCGATTGGATGTAAGCAATACTCATACTAACCAAAACCCCACCTCACACTATTTCTACTCAGTGTGGGGCGGGGTTTATTCATGTCTTATTTTTCTTCATCTAGTACATCTTTTGATAAACCTTGACTCATCTCAGCATATTTCACGAAAACTCTCGCAAGTTCTCGCAAACGGTTATGCACATCATCGTCGATAATCGTGTTGTCTTTATCGAAATGGCTCATATGTGTATAGACGTAGTTCGGTGTCACGAGACAGCGGAAGTAGTCTAAAATAGGCTTCAGCTGGTTTTCGACAACGAGGTGGTGTTGGTATGTACCGCCATTTGCAACGATAGACACAGGTTTGTAGCGCATCGTATGTGGATGTAGCATATCAAACACATTTTTTAACACACCCGGAATCGAGCCCTGGAAAATCGGTGATGCCAATATATAGCCATCTGCTTCTTCAAATTTTTTGACGAGCCGTTGCATATCATCATTGTATTCACTCAATGGGCGACCATCGACAATTTGGTGCGTGTAGTCCGCAAAATTTAAGTACTCTAATTCATAGCCGCAACCGGTTTCTTCGATATACCCTTTGACTGTTTCGAGAACAGCACCTGTTTTGCTGCCGATAATGGTCCCGTCCACAAACAAAACTTTCAATGAAAATCCTCCTAATAACTAATAATCATAGTCCATCGTACCAAAAATAGTAGCTACCGACCCAAAAAATGCCTCAAACAACCACATTCCACTGAAACTTACTTCGCCGAGAGAGGGGCTTCGCCTGGAATCATCGGCTTCTCCATTTTGTCCTCGGCCATAAACTGTTCTTCGATTTCCTCATACGGAATGGTCACTTCGCCATTCTCTTCCTCAAGTCTTTCTCTTACACGTTCAATCATTTTTGCCGGAGTCGTCAGAGAAATTATCGCATCCCCTGCGTAAGCCTGGCGTTCAATTTCCGGTGTAAAAAATTCAATCGTACCGTCTGCACGAAGAATATAAAGAAGGATTGATTTATCATCTCGTTCTCGTAAATATTGCGTATAACTGTACTGTTTAGTCAATAATGTTTTTCGAATGACATGCCCAGCGCTCATCCGCTCTTCTAGCTCATAGACTGATATAGCGGGTGAAAACAGCATTTGTCCTCCAGTAATCGAAAATGACTCCACGTCATTGCCAACCTGAAACGCTGTCTGGTATAAATAATCACTCCCAAGGTCAGGTGCAAAATCCGCACAAATATGCGCATTGTACGTATCAGTTTTCGTCATCGCAAGGATGTAGCGATATGGTGTTAAATCGAGATGATATTCCACTTGTTCAGAAAGAATATCTCCCACGTAACTGTTCAATCCCAATTTCCGAGCATATGACAAGCCTGCCCAAGATTGGTCAATCAGAAGCACTTCATTGCCCGTGTCCTTTACCGATTGTGCCAATCCGGCCGCAAATCGAGTACCACCTACAATCAATACGCCCGATTCATCCGTCGTCGTAAGATTTAATTTTTTAGCTAGGAAGCCAATCGAGAAACCATGTAGGACAACCGTCGAAAATACGAGCGCGAATGTTAAGGCTGTTAATAATTCCGCATCCTCGTAGCCATTTTCAAGTAAAATCGTCGCAAAATAGCCCGATACCGTCAGTGCCACAATCCCCCTTGGGGCAATCCATGCAATCAAAAGCTTTTCACGATTATTTAGATCTGTCCCAATTGTTGAAACCCATATCGATAGCGGCCTCACAATGAACAGCATAGCCAAAACATAGACAATGATATGCGGATTGAAAATTTCAATTAACACTTGCGGATTAAGAGATGCCGTCAACATGACAAAAATTCCCGAAATCAGGAGAACCGATATATTCTCCTTAAAATGACGGATATCATTCAATGTCGTCAAACGCATGTTGGCCATCGTCATCCCCATCGCTGTAACTGCAAGCAGCCCTGTTTCATGCATGATTTCATCCGCAAAAACGAACGTAAAAATAACGAGTGCAAAGAGCACCGGCGCCTTTAAAAACTCAGGTATACTGCCCCGTTCAAATGCATTGCCAACGATGCGCGCGACGCCCCACCCTAAAACAATCGCAAAAGCAGATGCGGCAAAGAATAATAGCAACGCCGTCAACGTTGCCTCTTTATTCAAAAATTTAATGAACTCGAAAGCAAATACCGCCAGAAGTGCACCGAATGGATCAACAACAATTCCTTCCCATTTCAAAATCGCTGCCGGGCGCGGCTTTAGCTTCGCTTGCCTGAGCAAAGGCAAAATAACAGTCGGACCCGTCACGATAAACAAACCACCAATGATAAAGGCAACCGCCCAAGATAGCCCCGCCAAATAATGTGCCGCAAGCGATCCCGCAATCCACGCAATGAATGCACCGACCGTAACGATGCGCGCCACCGGCTTACTAAATCCTTTAATTTCTTTAAAATCAAGATTCAAGCTGCCCTCGAACAAAATAATTGCGACGGCAAACGTAATAATTGGACTGAAAAGATCCCCCATACTCTCTTTTGGATTGATCAAACCGAAGATTGGCCCGACCAATAATCCCGCAACCGACATCACAACAATTGCCGGCATTCGGAACCGCCATGCAGCCCATTGAGATAATATCCCAATAAGCACAACTAGCATTAGATCAAACAGTAGTGAATCAAACATTGACATCACCCTACCCTTAAAATATCAATTACGCCTCGGCGTAATTGTGTTGGGATTTTGAATTGTGCACAGCACAATTAACTCCCCTCAAAATCCCTAACATCCGCCGGAGGCTTAACTTGAATCAGCAAAAGAATTTGCTGATTCAAGTTAAATAATGCTAGTTTACCATAACAACAATTTCAATCCACCTAATTCGGATAGAATGTCTAGGATTCATCAGCGTATACGCATATGTACTACTTCCATAACATACCGTAAAGGGATGGATTTTTCAATGTTGTACGAAAGGGTGATTCCTATAAACGAACAAGAAAAGAAAAGAATTGCTATCTACCTTTCCCAATCGGATGGAAAAGGGTCGTACCCTGCACGTAGGGCAGCTATGATCGCACATAATTTGGCTGAAGAAGCAGATATCGTATTTTTTTGCGGAGCCGATTCACCTTCAGCACCCAATGGATTTAAAGCGATTCCAATCGCAAACAGCACAGCTTTTTTGCAAGCAATTACGGCAATGAAGCCCGACCTGTTAATCCGCGATAGCGGCTCCACTTTCCGCGAAGAAGTGGAACAAATTCGTGAGCTCGTCCCTTCCATTATCCATTTTGATGATTTCGGTGACGGTGGCAATTCAGCAGATCTCGTATTTCAAACATTGTATGCTGACTCAAGTGATACAGTGCCTGATCATTATGTCGTCGGAATCGAAAGTTATATGGCTGATGATGAAATCGTTTCATTGAAACAAGTCGGACTTCGGAAAGAACGACCGGGTCCACTCCCCCATCTCGTTATTTCATTTGGTGATGAGGATGCCGGAAACCTGACGTATCGTGCGCTGCGTCATATGATGCAGCTCCAAATCCCTCTTAAAGTGACCGTTGTTATCGGTGAGCATTATGCACACGATACTAGCACATTACGTATGATGGCCCTTGGCAGACGCAATACGATTATAGTAGAGCACCCACGTCATTTGGCGGAAATATATGCGGATGCAGACGTCGTTTTATGTGCTTCTGGCTATATGCCTTATGAGGTAGCGGTGATGGGCATTCCTTGCGTCGTTCTAGCGCAAAATGATTTTGAGCTTGGACTCGCCTTTCCGAAAGAACAGCATGGGTTCATTCATCTTGGGCTTGGCCGAAAAATAAAACAGTCTAGCTTACTAAACGCTGTCATGGAGCCTTTACTACATGAACCTCTGCGAAAAAAAGCCATTGCACGCCAAACAGCTCTTGGCATCGGTGACGGCAAAGACGCCGTCTGCGAAGCGATTCGCTACTACCTTGAGTATCCGAAGCGAACCGCAGGAAAAGAAACGCTAAATATGCTACACTAGGGGAAAATTGCGAGGTGTTCCCTTTGAATAAACGTCAAATAGAGAATGAGATTGTTGAACTCAAAATGGACTATATTAATCTACAAGGTGATATTGAGAAGCTTGAATCGACAGGCAATAATAGTTTCGTCAAGAAAGCGGAGATACGTCTTGCTACGATGGAAGAAAAATTAGCAGAATTGAATAAGCAGCTCGCGGAGTTCGAATGAAAAAAGGCTATCCTGGGAATTGAGGCCACTGAAAAACCTACGGTTTTAAGTCCCATAAGTGAACCTAAATTGAAAAAGACGTTATT
>NZ_JADHDX010000020.1 GCF_016820585.1 Arthrobacter beigongshangensis | reverse complement strand
TCCAGCAGTCCGGATCAACTGGAAATTCTATCGGAAAGAGCTCTTACTACTAATATACGAGGGGGTGAAGGTATGGAATTAGTGAAACGAGCCATTGCGGGTGATGAACGGGCTTTGTTAAAGCTATTGGCCCGACATGAAGATACGCTCTATCGCACGGCTTATGCATATTTGAAAAATGAGCATGATGCTATCGATGCTATGCAAGAGCTGACGTATCGTGCTTTGAAAAAAATTCATACTGTCAAGGAACCAGCATACATAGCGACGTGGCTTGTCCGAATGATGATCAATATTTGTTTAGATATGAAAAAGAAGCAAGAGCGACTTGTCTACAATCACGAGGTAGAACTCGTATCGACGGATCAGCAGCCATTTGAAATAGCTGATATAATTGCCGGCTTGCCAATTGAGCAACAGGAATTGATTTACTTAAAATACTTCCAGGACATGAAGAATGGGGACATTGCACAACTGAAAAAAATTCCCGAAGGCACCGTAAAATCAAGGCTACACACGACCTTAAAAAGATTACGCGTACTCATTGAAAAGGAGGAACTATAAATGACCAACTTGAATGAACAGGACTGGCAGAGATTAACAGGGGAATTAGAAACGATTGAAATTCCAAAAGAAGCTTTACATCAGGCACGTGTACAGGCCTTGCATCAGCATCGTCTGACTAAGAAGAGAAAACGCTATCTGTATGCCACTGTTAGTGTAGCCGCTATTGTACTATTGCTGTTTGCAACTTCCATTCGTGTATCTCCCGTATTTGCACAAGCAGTTGCCAAAATCCCGGGATTTTCTTCTATTGTGAATATGATTGCTTATGATAAAGGAATCAGCGATATTGTTGAAAATAATTACTATGAAGAACTCGGAGTTGTGGTAACTAAGGGTGATTATACCTTAACTTTACAGAGCGTCGTAGCTGATTATTCGGGCATGACTATATTCTATAATATTAAATCCACTTTTAATGACCCTGAAGTGAGAATAACTTCTTTAGGGGTGTCACAACAAGGCATGCCATGGGGTGTCGCAAGTTCCTACATTGGTTCACTAGTGGGTGGAACCGCCTTACGTGCAGACAAAGTTGAAATTAGGTCTGCCGATGAATTATCGTATGATAATATGTCATTTGAATTTAATTTACACTTGGATGATCCAGCAGAAACAAAATTCGCCGTGCCGTTCACACTTACTAAGCCCATTAAACAACCAAAAGTATATAAAGTGAACCAATCTGTTGCTGTCGATGGTCAAACGATTCATATTAAACAGTTGGAAATTTCTCCGTTACGTGCAGAAATCCGACTAGCTGCTGACGAGCAAAACACGATGCAATTACTAAAGTTCAGATCGGTTCGGTTGATTGATGAAAACGGTGAAGATTGGGGTCAAACAAGAGATATGGAGGAGGGCTTCGGCATATCGCGTGACGGTGAGATAAGCATACGTATGCAAAGTAATTACTTCAGGCAACCGAAAGAACTAACATTAGTGATGGAGAGGATTGAAGCACTTCCGAAAGACTCTGATTATATTGAGATCGATTTTGAAAAGCAGAAAGTGCTGTATGTACCGAGTGAGCTGGATATCGATGTTCAAGTGCTATCGAGTAATATAGTAGAAGTCACTTATCCAAAGGCTGTAGAGAGCCAACTAATTGGTAAAATAGTGAACCGAGAAAACAATAAGCTCAATGGAAGTTTAAACTCAGGAATCTATAGCAGAGAAAATGGATATCAAAAAGACACTTACACCTTTAATTTTGAGAACGAATTGAATCCACTTCGTCTGCATATCAATAGCTATCCTTTATATTTGGATGGAACAGTTGAAATTGACATTCCATTGGACGATGAATAGTATGTAACACTACTGACAGATGCATCATGCGTCTGTCAGTTTTTATTACGTAAGGGGGGATTTAGACTTCAATCACTTTTAATGGAAATGAACCGTGTATATTCCAACAACGAATGGGAATCCTTTAAGTATCAAAGTAGCTAATGGAGGATTTATAGTGACCCATCAAAATCGTGAAAATGTTAAATTGCCACAGGATTCACAGTCCTATTGGAGGACGGCTGTTGAATTTCCGGAGTTTCCAAGTTTAGAAGAGGATCTACAGGTTGACGTTGTTATTGTAGGTGCAGGTATTACCGGAATTACATCTGCTTATCTGTTAGTGAATGAAGGATTAAAAGTCGCCGTTATTGAAGCCGGTAAAGTGTTGAACGGTACGACCGGACACACGACAGCAAAAGTTACGGCGCAACATGATTTAATCTACGATGAGTTCATTCATAATATCGGAAGAAGTCATGCACGTTTATATTATGAGGCAAATCGTGAAGCACTGGATTTTATTAAAAATACAGTGGAACAGCATCAAATTGATTGTGAGTTTAGTATGCAAGATGCGTACATATATTCCACGACTGAGAAATACGCACGAAAAATTGAAAAAGAGGCGGAAGCTTATGAAACACTTGGGATTGAAGGGGGATTAGTCGACAGTATCCCATTCGATATAGTCATCCGAAATGCACTTGTTATGAAAAATCAAGCACAATTTCATCCGACTAAATATTTAGTTCATTTAATCAAACATATTACGGAAAAAGGTGGATTGATTTTTGAGAACACAACAGCAGTGAATATTGAGACAGGGGAACAACCAGTTGTCCTAACTCGTGAGGAACGTCGAATTACTGCCAAACATGTCCTTGCTTGTTCTCACTTTCCATTTTACGAAGGATTAGGACTTTATTCTACAAGAATGTATGCAGATCGTTCGTATGCGTTAGCTGTCAAGTCTAAGAAGAAATATCCTGGCGGCATCTATATTAGTGCGGATGAGCCAACACGTTCTCTTCGTTCTGTCACGATAGATGGCCAGGAGATTGTGCTAATTGTTGGTGAGAATCACAAGACGGGCCAAGGCATAGATACGATGGAGCATTATAAAGCATTGGAGGCTTTCGGTGAAGAGGTTTTTGGGCTGGATGATATTATCTATCGTTGGTCAGCTCAGGACCTTACTACGTTGGATAAATTGCCTTATATTGGGGAACTAACCTCGGGGCAACCGAATATACTCATTGCAACAGGCTTTCGAAAATGGGGAATGTCCAATGGGACCGCGGCTGCGCTGCTGTTTCGGGATATGATTGTAGGAAAAGATAATCCGTTTCAAAAATTATATACACCATCTCGTTTTTATGCACATCCAAGTTTGAAAAACTTTCTAGTGGAGAATGCAAATGTTGTTGGCCAATTAATTAAGGGAAAGTTAGATTCGCCAAAAACAACCCCAGAGGATTTATCTAACGGGGAAGGCGCTGTTGTGACGTTGGACGGACACCGAAAGGGTGCCTATAAGGACGATGCGGGAGAGTTGCACATTGTAGATACAACGTGTACACATATCGGATGCGAGGTGGAATGGAACAGTGGGGATCGCACCTGGGATTGCCCGTGTCACGGTTCCAGATTTTCATTTACGGGAGAAGTGATGGAAGGACCGGCAGAAAAACCGTTACAGAAATATGATTATACAATGCTAGATAACCTGACATCAGAGGATTCTGGTTATTGACAGCATGGTATTAACTAGTAGCATCATTGCCAGGAGTAAACTGTGCGATGGTGCTTTTTTATAGATTGAACTTTCTGCATTCTTTTACGTCTTATTAGCAAGGAGGGTGTTTATGCGTAAAATACTAAAAATCACCTTGAAAATCTTAGGAATCATCCTGCTTGGCCTCATTGGAACGATTGTTTTATTCTTTTTAGCTATTCATTCCATTTTTGGTGGTACTTGCGGCAATGAAGTCCTATCGACAACAGATTCACCAAATGGGAAGTATACGGCACATTTATTTACAAGAGATTGTGGGGCAACGACTGTTGAATCTTATCAACTATCCATTTTGAAAAAAGGGAAAAAGCTTAAAAATAAAGGGGGCAATACATTTGTCGCGAAAGAGGAATATAATGTGGAATGGACAGATGATACAAAGTTAACTGTAGACTATCCTCGATCGACAAAAACATATAAAATGGAAAATAAGGTAGGGATGGTGGATGTTGTTTATCCAGCAAGATAGGGAAATGAGGAGATGAAATGGCTACTTCTTTTGTTATGTTTTCAGTGGCACATATCGCAGTAATCGCTGTGCTGTTCCTGGCAATCGTAGCATTACTTATTGGAAGAAAAAAAGGGCCAGTACCTCAGAAGGTTGAACGTCTTTTTGCACTGTCTTTATTAGCAATGGAAGTGCTGTATCATGTTTGGATGATGACAACGGGCAGATGGACGCTCGCCAGCTCATTGCCATTAGAATTATGCAGCATTAGTTTACTCGTCACTATTGTTCTTCTATGGACAGGGAATAAGCATCTCACCGACTTTGCCTTTTTTGCGGGCATTGGCGGTGCTATTCAAGCTATGGCAACTCCTGTATTAGATCTAGGATTTCCTCATTTCAGGTATTTTCACTTTTTCTATACGCATATTGGCATTATTGTAACGGCGCTTTACTTCACTTGGATGAAAGGCTACAGACCTACTTTTAAAGGTGTTGTGAAGACGATGGTTGTGTTAAATTTACTACTGCCACTTCTGTTTACGGTCAATTACTTGTTTCAAGGGAATTATTTGTTTTTACGAGAGAAGCCCTATAATGGCAGTTTACTAGATTTTTTAGGACCTTATCCGTGGTATATCCTGTCACTTGAGGCTGTTGCGTTTATCATGTTTACCGGTCTGTGGTTGGGGTTCAGGAAGTGGAGAACTACGTCTGAAGGCTGAGAGACAATCACTTCTTAGGTCTATTTTTCTGAAAGGAAATACCATTTATACTAAGTGTAAGCAGTGGAAGGGTGTAAATAGATGATAGATTATTCGGCAAAAGTAGAAGAGGAGTTAGTTTTTTGGAAGCAGAAAATGACCAGACGATCTGGTCCCATCGGTCGTGTCTCTAAAAAAGCACAGGTAAAAGTAAATGGCCTGATTCCAGAAAAGGTTCATACCGTCATAACGGAAAGCATAAAAAATATGGTGAAGGCAACTCTCGTCGGTTCGAATATGACGACGAAGAAGCAGCAAGCAACGGGCTTAAGTTTGTATGAACGTGATGAGCTTTTTAAAGAGAAATTGACGAATTTTCGTAAAACAGCTGTCATCGAGGGTGCGGGAACAGGAGCTGGTGGAATCATGCTCGGTCTTGCCGATTTCCCCTTGCTATTGTCCATTAAGATGAAGTTTCTCTTTGAAGCGGCTGCGGTTTATGGCTTTGATACCAATGAATACGAGGAGCGCCTCTTCATCCTGCATATTTTCCATCTCGCTTTTTCAAGTGAGGAAACACGCAAGGAAACATTGCCTATCATTGAAAACTGGGAACAACAGAAGCATTTGATTGCTGATATGGATTGGCAAGACTTTCAGCAAGAGTACCGAGATCACATCGATTTGGTGAAAATGTTCCAATTAATACCTGGCTTCGGGGCCATCGTCGGTGCGTTTGCCAATTATAATTTGCTTGACCAACTCGGTGAAGTTGCGATGAACTCGTATCGACTTCGCCTATTAAATGAAAGGCGGGATAGTGTTGATGATTTTCAAAAATAAGTTATTTATTGCTTTAGTACTTGTATTAGTAGTTGCAGGGGGTATTTCATTCCTGTTTAAACAGGTGAATGCCTTTGAAAAAAGTGACAGCAAAAAAGTGATCGGTGATCTTTCGTTTTCAAATATTACGATTTCGACCGACAATGCAGCCGTGGAAATTGTACCGACGACGGATTCGGTAGCAACCGTTGAGTATACAGGTAAAACGAAGAAAAACAAGAAATTTATTTTCGAAGCGGATGTAAAAGGAGACACACTTTCTATACTGTTTAAGGAGAAACGCAAGAGTTTGATTCAATTCGGATTTTCCTCACTAGACTTAACGTTAACAGTGCAGTTACCTGAAAAACAATATGAACGACTGCAAGTTGAAACGGATAATGGACGAATCATTGCAGATCAGTTACAAGCACAAGACATTAAACTGGAAACAGATAATGGCAGGATTGAATTGAAACATATAGAGGCAACGACTATCGATGTGAAAACCGATAATGGAAAAATACTTCTTGAAGACATTGAAGGTAAGATGAAGGCGAAGACAGATAATGGGCAAGTTTCTCTTATTACAAACAGTTTAGATCAATCCATCGACTTAGAAACAGATAACGGTAGAATTGAGATTCAAACAGAAACAGAACCTACAAATGCGATCATCGATGCGAAAACGGATAATGGTCGAGTTGAAATATTTGGACAGGAAAATAAGCACGTAACGTTTGGCAAGGGCGAGAATTTAATTAAATTAAGAACGGATAATGGCAGAATTACTGTGACGAAATGATACCTAATGGGCTATCATTTCGTTTTTTCTTTATCCATAAGAAGTAATTGATAATCTTCTGGCGTATCGACATCAAAAACAAGACGTTGGTCAGTACATGGCAATATGTGCCCCTTTTGAAGGATATCTCCTTGTAAAAGTTTTTTTGCTCCTGCATCACCATGTAAGGCAAGGAGTTCAGGATACATGACAGACGACAAAAGGACCGGCGGCATAATGGTTTGATCAAATGATGAGGCGACGAACTTGCATGTCGGATTGTTCTCCATACAAGCAATCATTTCATTGAGCATTTGAACGGTAATGAATGGTTGATCCGCCAGCATAACGAGAACGGCGTCCATTTGATTGGCTTGTGCTCGTCGAATTCCACATTTTAATGATTCGGATTGACCTTCATGGGCGCTGAGACATGGTACGATGGAGCATTTATTGTTCAACTTCATGTCGACAGGAAGCCACCCTACATCATCCGTCTCTTTTGTAATGACATAGATTGCATCCAGCGATGACCTTAGAGCTGTATCGAGTGCCAAGCTACCTAGTGTCATGTATCCAACGTTCAACATTAATTTATTTCGTCCCATTCGGCTACTGCTTCCAGCCGCGAGATAAATACCAGCAATTTTCACACTACTTTCCTCCGTCTAGCGGCAATCAATTCTGCCGCAATGCTAACAGCGATTTCCTCTGGTCCATCTGCATCGATAGCTATTCCAATTGGTGAATGAACACCTGTTGGAATCTCTCCATCAAATAAACGTTTTGTTCTCTTTTTCGAACCTAAAATGCCAACATATAATAACTTTGCGTGACGAATTTGTTGAATGATGTTCCTATCATGTTGAAAGTCATGTGTCATGATAACAATAGAATCGAGCGGGCTGAATTGAATCGCTTCCACCAATTTTCCAACATCACCAATACGAAACGACCTGGCCATTGGAAAATGGATTTCATTGCACAGCGATTGTCGCCAATCCAGTAGGTGCACTGCATAGCCGACATCTTGAGCGAGACGGGCAAGCGGTCGTGCATCAGCACCTGCTCCAATGATATAAAGGGGAGGTTCAGGCCATATGAATTGCACATAAACCCTTTTATCGCGAATGGTTTCTTGTCCTGCCAGATGCTGAAAAGGGATTGTGGCATCCATTTTAAATGGAATGTCATCTTCCCAGCTACCGTACCGTTGATCCTTCTGTGTGATTCCTCCATATTTAGTAAACGAGCTCATAGATTGAATGAAAAGAACAGGTTCTTTTGCCTGTAATACTTGATGCGTTAAACTGAGAAATTGCTTGAAATCCCAATCAATATCTCGCATTAGGATTGAAACAACCCCGTTACACCCTGCGCCACGACCCCAGCTAAGATCATCCTCGGAGCTTAAATCATACTGTACAACCTCTACACTACCCGTTCCAAACAAGTCTCGTGCACGGCTTTGTAAATCATTTTCAAGACAGCCGCCACTAATGACCCCTAACGGAATGCCATCTTGTTGAAATAACATCCAAGCACCTTCTTTTCGATAAGCAGAACCTTCCACATCTACAATCATTGCAAGGACAACAGGTTGCTCGGTATTCAAAGTAGCCTCAATCATTTTTTGGATAGTTTGCAAATACTTCACCTCATTTTATACTTCCAACTATCTCCATTCACTTCATTCTTTAGTCATTTCGTGAAATTGAGAATGTCGTTATAATCAGCTGCTGCGATGGTTAACATATAGTAGATGCAGTAGATGATTTTATAAGGAGTAGTTGTAATGGACAGTTATTTACTACCAGTCGTTATAGGTATAATTTTCGGCTTTGTGGGCCGAACACTGTTATTACGAACCGATTTTCGGCAATATCCGACGTATCCAACAGGTCGAATTATTCACCTTTCTCTCGGTTTCATTGCGGCTTTTATCGGTGCGGTAGCAATTCCTTCCGTTTTAGAATCTGATTGGGCCGCAGTCACTTTTCTTGGTCTAGCCGCGACACAATTTCGTGAAATTAGAAAGATGGAAAGGGATTCCCTTGAAAAAATCGATACGAATGAACTGGTGAAACGAGGTGCACCGTTTATCGAAGGGATGGCGCAAGCGTTCGAAAGCCGTAATTATTTAGTGATGTTTACGGCTTTGGTGACAACATTGTGCTCTGTTTATTCTTTTTGGTTGGGAATGATCGGCGGAATTGTAATGCTCGGCATTGTGAGATTTAAGATGTCAGGTAAGTTATTAAAGGCAATCGCAGATGTCTCGGAGGCGGATATTCGTTTTGAAGGACCGACGTTATTTGTTGGAGATATTCTTATTAAAAATGTTGGCTTGGAGGATACGAGAAAAATCATTACTGAAAAAGCAGTTGGTGCAATTGTCACTCCAAAAAATGAAAATAGCATTGTCACGCTTTCTTATCTTGGGCAACGTCAAGCCATGTTACACCATGTTGCTACCGTGTTGGGGTGCTATCTTGACTCCGGTGAACCGGCGTTAATTCCACTTTCGAAAAGGGATATGGCAGACGGTCGAATTGCGCTGTTCTTTTTGCCGAGAGAGAAAGATTTTGCCCAAATCAAAACAGTATTAGAAAAAGTCCCGGTATTGGACAGTGCAATCCGGATGCCGCAAGAAGCGGATAAAGGGAAATCATAGGGTGAATTGAAGAGTGAATGTTGATTATTATAAATGGCCGCTACTTTGGTTAAACTACTTTTCAAAAGAAGGGAAGTTTGTATGGTGGACAATCAACACGCTGAAATTGTTGCTATTATTACGATGAGACCTGAATTTTTCCAAGGAGGTGGCGCGCCTATTTTTATTGTGCAGGATAAAAAGCATTTGCAAAAGGTGAGCTTAACTTTGGAGAAAATTATGGATGCTGCTGCACATGAAGTGGAAGAGGAAACAATTATTATAGTAGCTCGTTAAAAATCGGGGGTAGTCATGAATGAATAATACAGCACGAATAAGTGTCGGCCAGCCTGCTGCGCGGATCGATACGCTTGATAAGGCAACGGGCATTGTCAAATACATTGGTGATTTAGTAGGTCCAGGTATTCTACATGCCAAACTTGTGACCAGCACAGAGGCGCATGCTAATCTCAAGTCGGTCGACACGGCAGAGGCCTGGAAAGTACCAGGCGTGCGTGCAATCATTACGGGTGATGTTTTCCCTTACCATATTGGTCCACTTCTAGCTGACAGACCGCCTTTGGCATTTAAGAAGGTGCGCTATTACGGAGAACCTATTGCAATCGTTGTAGCGGATCATGAATATCAAGGAAAACTTGCTGCTAGTAAGGTGAAAGTCACGTATGAATCATTACCTGTCGTGAATTCTGTACAACAGGCTTTTCAAATAGATGCACCGTTAGTCCATGATAATTCTGGAGACTATACGAAAATCATCACAGACGTCTATCCTGTGCCCGGTACGAATATTGGCAGTCACAATAAAATTCGAAAAGGAGATTTTGCAAAGGCGTGGGCAGGCTGTGCAGAAACGATTACCGCAACATACGCCTTTAATTTGTCAGATCATGCCGCTTTAGAAACTCGATGCACACAGGTTGAAATCAATTCTGCTGGAAAAGTAACTGTCCACTCCTGTACGCAATCCCCTTATACCATCAAAAAAGTACTGAACCAGTTTTTCAATATTGAAGTAGGAAATGTCATTGTGCATGTACCACAAATTGGTGGCGCGTTCGGAGGAAAGGGAACGGTCCAGTTAGAGCCGCTTGCTTACTTAGCCTCGAAAGCTGTCGGTGGTAAAAAGGTGAAATTACAGTATGAGCGGGAAGAGGATTTGATAACGGCGCCATGTCATATTGGGCTTGATGCGGTCATTAAGCTCGGAGTGTCAAAAGAGGGGAAATTACTTGCAGGTCACTATACGTTCTTGATTGACTCTGGGGCATATACAGACCAGGCTGCTGGGATTACAAGGGCGATGGCGGTCGATTGCACAGGTCCCTACAATATACCAAATGTCTGGTGTGATTCGTATTGCATGTACACCAATCATCCATATGCGACTTCGCTTCGCGGCTATGGACATCCTGAACTTACGTTTGTCGTCGAGAGGACGATGGATAAATTAGCCAAGCAGTTACAGATGGATCCCATCCAATTGCGACTGATTAATGCCATTAAACCCGGCGATACAACACCGACACAAACCGCCCTCACTGCAAATACGGTTGGCGATGCGGCAAAATGTCTCACTCGAGTGAAAGAATTAATTGACTGGGACACTGATGGCGAGGGATATAAAGGCATCAGTTTATTCTGGAAGACATCATCAACCGCAACGAATGCTCAAGCGGCCGCGGTTCTTACATTTGAAGCAGATGGTTCTCTTAACTTGAACTGTGCGGCAGTTGAACTTGGACAAGGCTCAAAAACAGTACTTGCTCAAATCGTCGCGGAAAAGCTGAGCGTCGATATGTCGAAAATCCATGTGAAAATGGAAGTAAATACGCAATACGATCCCCATCAATGGCGTACAGTAGCCAGTAGCACAACCTTTTTGGCAGGAAGAGCGGTACTTGCTGCGGCAGAAGACGCTATTCGCCAATTGAAGAAAACAGCAGCAGTCGTCTTACAATGTGCAGAAGATGATTTAGATATTACCGGGGGCCGCGTTTTTGTCAAAGCCAATCCCCAGTTCGGAGTCACCTATCAGTCTATTGCTCTTGGCTATACATTCCCGAATGGACATACAGTTGGTGGACAAGTTGTTGGTGTTGGCAAACATACGCAAAGACATCTGACGCCGTTGGATAAAGAAACAGGATTCGGAAACCCCGGACCTTGGTGGTCTGTCGGTGCACAGGCGGTCGAGGTTGCGTATAACGAACGGGATTGTACGTACAAACTGTTGAAAGCTGTTACCGTGCTAGATGGAGGAACGATTATTAATCCAGCGACAGCCACACAACAAATGCGAGGAGGCATGTATTTAGGTTTGAGTTTAGCAAGCAGTGAAACCTTTATTTTTGATGACAAGGGCATTCCGCAAAATCCCGATTTAAGAAATTATCAAATGCTGCGATTTGGCGAACAGCCAACGGAATACCTCGTTGATTTTATTGAAACACCCGCCATCGATGGACCGTACGGGGCACGTGGTATTGGTGAGTATGGCGTAATTGGCGTTGGCCCGGCACTTGCTAATGGATTATCGGTGGCGGCACAAGTGGAACTGAACAATTTGCCGCTCACTCCAGAATTTATATGGAAAACGAAGAAGGAGAATCGCCAATGATTGCGTTTGACTTTGATTATTATAAACCTTCCACACTTAGTGAAGCAGTTGATACCTTTCAGCTAGCTCATAATGCTGGTAGACAGGCAATTTTTTATGCAGGAGGTACAGAATTCATCACGTTCGCTCGGACGAATAAAAAAAGAGCAGATGTCGTAATTGATATTAAGGGGATTCCCGAATGTATGATGTTAGAAGTCACTGATGAACAATTGATAATTGGCGCGACTGTTTCCTTAACAACTATTGTGGAATCGAATCTATTTCCTTTATTGGGCGAGACGGTGCAACGAATAGCGGATCATACTTCGCGCAATAAAATCACGATTGGCGGTAACCTCAATAGTCACTTCATTTACCGCGAAGGGATTTTACCTTTCTTATTGGTGAACGCGAGAGGAATGATTGCCGGCAAGGGAAAAGAGAGGATTCTTCCAATAGAACAAATCTTAAACGAGGGACTAAAGGAAGGCGAACTTCTTGTACAAATCCATGTCGATCAACCCTATGTCAAGCTACCTTTTAGCACAATCAAGCGAACAAGAATGTCGAAGGTCGGCTACCCAATCGTAACAGTTGCCGCACTCACAAAAAATAAGCGAATTCGAGTTGCTTTTAGCGGTGTGTGCGAATTTCCATTCAGGTCAGTTGAAATTGAAGAGATATTAAATAATCTTTCTATCTCCAAAGAGGAGCGAGTTAATCAGGTAATCGACCATCTTCCAGGTCCAGTCGTCCAGGACATCCATGCATCGGCAGTGTATCGTCTATTCGTAGTGAAAAATGTGCTAACAGACACATTGAATGCTATGGAGGGGAATAAATGATTGCTTCAAATGATTCACCTAAAAAAATTGTCCACTTACATGTCAATGGAGAAACCCATAATGCCGTCATACGATCTGCCGATACGCTACTGCATACATTACGCGAGCAGCTCGGGCTAACCGCCGCGAAACCGGCTTGTGAAAATGGAGATTGTGGTGCTTGTACAGTCATCATAGATGGACAACCGATGCATTCCTGCCTTTCTTTAACGATGGAAACGGTGCATCAGTCGATTACAACGAATGAAGGACTGTTGGATTCGCCATTGCAACAGGCATTTGTCGACAAATGGGCGATACAATGCGGCTATTGTACATCAGGATTTATTGCCAACTGTCATGCGCTTGTTGAACAGCATCCCGATGCGGATGACAAGACAATCGACGAATGGCTTGCCTCGAATCTTTGTAGATGTACAGGCTATCAGGAGATTAAAGAGGCTGTGAAAAGTGTTTTACAAGCAAAGAAAAACCTGTCTTCAGCTAATTAAATTTAGTCGAAGACAGGTTTTTTTACCCTTTTTTGAAGCTATTATTCCCACTGTTTAGCGACTGAATAAGTTGCAGGGTTTGCGCGGCTTGTTCAATTTGTTGGCGGACTTGTTCAAGTTGTTGTTGAATGGCCGTCGTTGATTCGGTAACGGCAATGCCCTGCATCTGGTTCATGAGCTGCGATGCTTGTTGAAGCTGTTGCTGCGCTTGTTGTACGGCTTGTAAGTCGTTGGCGGTATTATTTTGCTGCAATGTTTGCACAGCTTGTTGCATTGTTTGAAGCGTTTGTTTTTTCAGCGTGTGGAATTGTTGTTCAATTTGTGCCGGATTTGTTTGTGTTTGTTGTTTCAAGCAAAGGACTCCTTTCGGTTATGTCCTTTACAGTGTGCGTAAAGAGTGGGACTTTTAATCACGGTAAGGGGAGGATCATATATATCAAAACATTTCTCTCGGTCTAATGAAAGGATTTTTGGATAAACTTACATAATTTTGGTAGTATTCTTTCATTAGCTCTGTATAATTGGATTTATAGACAGCTATGGATTGGAGGAATATTGACATGATTAAAGCGGTGCTATTTGACCTAGACGGGACGTTGTTAAATCGAGATGCATCTGTCGAGCGATTTATCGACTCACAATATGAGCGTTTGCACGAATATGTTGGACATATCGGAAAAGAAACATTTATTTCTAGATTTATCGAATTTGATTGTAGGGGTTATGTTTGGAAGGATCGGGTATACCAACAAATGGTTAAAGAATTTAAAATAGACAAGTTAACCTGGGAGCAATTACTTCAGGATTATGTGGAGCAATTTCAACACCACTGTGTACCATTCCCAAACCTTCACGAAATGCTGCAATCACTTGTGGATCAATCAATACCCTTGGGTATTATCAGCAATGGAAAAGGGCAATTCCAACTGGATAATATCAAAGCGCTCGGTATTGAGCATTATTTTGAAACAATTCTAATATCTGAAACTGAAGGCATTAAAAAACCAGATCCACGGATATTTGAGAAAGCATTACAGCAGCTTGATATTCCAGCGAGTGCATGTCTGTTTGTGGGGGATCATCCGGAAAACGATGTGAAAGCCTCTCGGGATGTAGGCATGTTAGGAGTTTGGAAGAAAGATTCGCAATGGGTTGACGTTGATACTGATTATGTCGTAGAGGATTTACTGGAGGTATGTTTAATTCTCGGGGAATTAGCTGTTCGATGATTGTTTCAGTTCATCTTTTATTATATTTCACACAGAATACGGTAATATTCTGCAGATGACTCCCAGCTCATGCCACCGATCTGACCAATTGTCTTCATGAGAAATCTCCTCCAAATAGTAGTGTAAGTTTTATTGTGCTTAATCAATCTATATCAGCATTATACGTTTGAATTATCGTACCGACAATCACTTTACACCCTTTTACGAATAGTAAAGTTGTCTTCTAGTAACAACCAGTTTTGCGGGAATGGGTAGCCGAGCACCCAATAACTGATTCCACGTAGATTAAATGCTTTCACCATCGTAAATTTAGCTTGGGCGCTACGAGCATCTTCAAACCACACTTCGTGGTTTCGTCCTTGGGCATCCGTGTAGCGAAAAAATGGAGACTGGGCAATAGGGTCATATTGGATTGCCGCCCCATATTGGATAGCTCTGCGAATGGCTTCTTGTTGACTGAACGTTTCAGCCTCCTGTCCCTGTACGTGGGGAACTAGCCAGTCGCGTGCGTAAATTTGAAAACCGAAGAAAATCTTATCCCGAGGAATAACTGTGACCGCATAATCCAGCACGCGTTTTATTTGATTAAGCGGTGAAATAGCTTGTGGTGGTCCAAATCGATAGCCCCATTCATACGTCATCAATACAACAAAATCTACAATTTTTCCATGTGCTTCATAGTCATGTGCCTCGTACAATAATCCTTGCTGCTCACTGCTAACTTTAGGGGCTAGGGCTGAGGAGACAAAAAAGCCTTCGGGATGCAATCGGTCAACAGCCTGTTGCAAAAATTGATTGTAGTTTTCACGGTCGTCAGGAAATACATTTTCAAAATCCACATTTAACCCTTTATACCCTTTGTCTTTCATGACGTTAAGTATATTTGTTAGCACCTTTTCCTGAAGTTCACTACTGGAAAGGATTGTATGTGCAAGACCGGATCCAGCAGCTGTTGCGCTGAAATTCGTGATAGCCATCACAGGCACGATTCGTTCGGCTGCAGCAGATTGAAGCATAGCTGTGTCATCGAGTGTAGATAGACTACCGTCTTCCTGCACACTATAGACGAAGGGCATCCAATAAGTTAAATACCGGCCTATTTCTTGAAGCTCCCTGGCACCCATTTCTCCTGTGTTAATCGTATAAGCGTTCACATCGATAACTGGTTTATGGATGGGAATAGTTAAACGCAAACCGGCTACAATCATATTTGGATTTTGAAGCTGATTTGCCCTTACAATTTCTTGAATGGTTGTACCGTAGCATTGCGCAATTTCCCATAAGTTTTCACCAGACTGAACATAGTGCGTCCCAGGTGGTGTTGGAATAACAAGAGCCATACCAGGTACCAATTTATTCGGATTTTCTAACGCGTTTACCGAGACAATTTCAGTAACTGTGATGCCGTATCGCTGGGAAATCAACCATAATGTTTCTCCGGGATGTACCACATGGATTTGCATGTAGTCCTCTCCTTATCTTTTTCATATTATTTCGTGAGTGCGGTGGATTAATAATTTCATTGCAAAGGAGACGATATTTCCGAAAGCAGGGAATTAGGTAAAGCATAGAACTTTAGATAACATAATATTATTATTGATTGAACTAACATTATCATATAGAAGACTAAAGGGGAATTGAGTAAGGCCATTCATTTATAGCTTCAATTAGGGCATAGGTAGTGATTTGCTGAATTAATTGTTAATTAAAGGATAGTTGTTCTGAAAAGTACCTTAAGAACGTATGTATGAAGTAGGGGAATCGATTAGAATAGGTAAAGTTGGATTTCCCTTACATTTAGTAAAATCTAATCTTAAAAAGGAAGGGGGAATTTCTATTCATTGAACATGAAATCAAGCATACCTAGCAGTCTTATTTAACATATTCTAGATCTAGGCATTTTATTCATAGAAAACTTTATTGTTTGCGGCATTTGAAATAAGGTATTCGAGACATTGTTAGAAAGCGAACGTAAACTGAAGAAACTTGAAAGGAGGATTACAAATGACTATATTCCAAGCGATTGTACTGATGATAAGCTTTTCCTCGTTAATTGTTGCGGTCATTGGACTAGCTGATAAAATCTCACAAAAAAAATAATCCACTTATGAGTTTAGCGCCCAAGTGGATTATTTTATCAGTGATACGGATTCCTAGAAAAAGAACCTAGTATCTTATTGATGGACCGTTCGATGTTGGCGCATCGGGCGGTCATTTTACTATAATCATCATCTAAACATATTATACGTAGAAGTTTCGAAGTTTGCTAGAAAATTAATAGACGTTCAACTAGTTGTCATTTATTATTCATTAATCATGGACTAATCACTTGAAGTTGATGTGGGATTCCATAAATAAATAACTTATAATATTATTATGTAAACTTAATTGTTATGAGTAGTACAGTTACTACTTATAACAAAACATTATCCTGTGAATCTTTTTTATCCTAATTTTGAGACTTAAATTCCACCATACAAATTTCACAAATACAAATTTTTTCACGCTCAGGTGGCAGCAACTCAAAAATCTCTTTTGGAAAGCCCGCTTTAAAACACCAACAATCTCCAGCTGAAGGATTGTTAATCAGCCCACACTTATTATCTTTCTTACAGAGCGAACAAAGTTTAGCCTCATATATTTCTAAAGTCATGTACAATCACCTTTACTTTTTTTTAATTGACTTCATCATACCGTCAATCTTTTCAGAAACCTAACATCTACTAGAGAGAACGAACAATCCTACACTTGGGGGGAATGACTATGGCGAAAAGAAATCGTGGAAAAATATTGAATAGACTGCCATCCAATGGACGAGGCGATTGCCCTTTGTGTAATCGGAGAAGAGTCAAGTTATTGTATGCCCATAAAATAGAGCCGACTAAAACCGTGCAAGTGTGTAAATTTTGTCGAGATAGATGAATGGATTGTACATCACTTTTCATAAGTGGTGTACTTTTTTTGTCTATAATGAAAAGAAAAAGGATATACAAAAAAATTAATTCAAACTTTTTACGAACTATTTACGAATATACTTATAGGATGGTAATGATTATGAGGAAGCATGTGGTGAACTATGGAAAATGACAAGCGCTGGATACGGCAAATAAAAAAAATGGTAGTGAAATTGCGGCAACAATCTTGTTTCGAAGTATTACAACAAAATGTTAGCCATGTCCTTTTCAAGCATTGTTCCAAATACGATGGCATTGATTGGAATTCAAATCCCGTTTATTATTGGAATACTCATTTTTGGAATGAAACCGATGTTCAGTTACATCATCTCGATTTGGAACCCTTTATGGCTAGTCCCCATAGCATATAGCGCGGTGGTTGCCATTGGTATAACCTTTGTCATCTACCTTTGGATGCGTGAGAAAAAGAGAGATATCGTATTGTAAGCGAAATTGTACATGATAAAATAGGAAATGAAACTAAAGAGGCTGTCTAATAAATCCTTAAAATAAAACAGGTGGAGAAAAACGAGTCGTTTTTCTCCACCTGTTATTGTATTTTGGCGTTTGAGTCCTGAAAGCAGCTGACGGATGCCTGCTACTTTCAAGAGATTGTGAACCAATGCTACAATCCCGAATTCCGTATGCACCTTTTCAAGATCCCACAGTAAAAATCTCCGGAAGGACCGAATGCTCTTGATGTGACCGAAAACGTTCCCAATCAATGAAAAGGGTATTTTTTATTCAGGCCTTACAGCTATAAACTCATCAATAGTTTCAGGGGTGTGCTTACCTTCTTTTCCTTGGAAAAGGTCCATATTAATGGTCACATCCATACAGCCAAGATATTTTCCGTTTTCATCACGTACTGCCATGAATTTTTGATAAATTTGACCGGATTCACCAGTTCGTTTTGGGAACCAAAATTCCCATTCGTCGCGTGTTCCTGAATGAAAATCATTCAACAGTTTCTCAACGTGATGAGACACTTTGGGATGAAGTTCAAGTACATGGCGACCAATTGCTTCTTTTCGGCGACCATGAAGGCGGTTTGGATTATTTGAATACCAGCGGAAAATATCGTCAGCATCACAAAAACCCATTTCAAATGGTAACAGGTTGATAATTGAATCCAAGGTGCTGGCTTTAATTGCACCAGTTTCAAAATTAATGACAGCCTCAGGACTAATTAATTCAGACAATTTATTATCTAACATTTTAAAAACCTCCATTATATTATTTCCTTTTATAAGAGGGATAAAATAGTTCAAATAATAGTGAGAAAAAATCGACCACTTCTAGGAAATGATATCTAACTTCATTTATAATGTTAGCAGTAATAACTATTGGACATTGTGATTTATCTCACACAATAATAATTATTTTGGTTATTTATTAAGTGAATAGGCTGCTACACAAATAATAGGAAAATTACAATGATTCGCTATTATTTATTTTCGTTTTGAATAAGGTATAATTAAACAAATTAAACTAAAAGTAACTATAAGACAAAGATCAGTATTTACTAATTTTCATAACTACATTATTAGGAGTTGTTGAGATTATGTCATATACAATGATTTTCGATATGGACGGCACACTATTTCAAACAAATAAGATATTGGAAATATCATTGGAGGAAACCTTTCATTACTTAAAGTCTAGAGGTTTATGGGACAAGCAAGCTCCCGTCGAAGAGTACCGCGAAATTATGGGCGTTCCGTTGCAAGTGGTTTGGGAAACTTTAATGCCTGATCATTCAAATGACATACGAGCAAAAGTAAACGTCATTTTTCTTGAGAAACTGATTGAAAACATCCATGCAGGTAAGGGGGCACTATACCCAAATGTTGAGGAAGTCCTGGACTATCTAACAAAACAAAATTATTTACTATTTATCGCCAGCAATGGGTTACCTGAATACTTAGCAGCCATCGTCGACTATTACAAGTTAGATCGATGGATCAAGGAGACATTTAGTATCCAACAAATTGAATCACAAAACAAATCCGATTTGGTTCGTACAATCATTGAGCAATACGATATTGAAAAAGGAGCTGTTATTGGAGATCGATTGTCTGATATTCAAGCAGCGAAAGACAATAACTTGCTAGCAATCGGCTGTAATTTTGATTTTGCACAAGAAGATGAACTAGCACAAGCCGATGAAGTTATTGACGATTTCACGCAATTAAAGAATCTTGTAGCTGTCAGAAGGAGCTCGACTATATGAAAATCAGACGTTTAAAACCACTAGATGCTGAAGTTTATCTGGCCATTCGATTGAAGGCTTTACAAATCAATCCCGAGGCATTTGGCTCAAGCTATGAAGAAGAGAAAGATCAGCCAACTGAAAAATACATACTTAGGTTCCAATCCAATGATTCTATAACAATAGGCGCTTTTATAGATGACCAGCTTGTTGGCGTGGTTACGTTGTTTAGGGAAAGCTTAGTTAAACTGCAACATCGAACAAATATTATCGCCATGTATGTTTCTCCAGAACAGCGCGGATCAGGAATTGGCAAGTCTTTGATGGTAGAGGCCATTCAGATGGCAAACGACTGGGTAGGCGTAGAACAAGTTTATTTAACAGTCGTCACAACAAATGAACCCGCAAAAAAACTATATGTTTCACTGGGCTTTGAGGTCTTTGGCACAGAGAAAAGAGCATTGAAAGTCGGCGACACTTATTTTGACGAAGAACATATGGTGTTGTTTTTATAAAACTTTAATACTATAAATAACTAAATAGTCTATCACTTTTTAAGAAGTGGTAGCTGTTTGGTTCCGTCGAACATGTAAATAAGTATTTAACTGTCGCTTGGGTACAAAATTTATTGATGAGTTGTGGGATGATGGAAGTTATTCAGATGACTGATTCATCAAAGACGGTGCAGTGGAATTTTTTTGACTAGTGAGAATGAACGCGGTTTGTTGTATAAAAATAGGAGTGTTAAAAGATGCCACTAACTTTTGCTCATCCAGCAGCGATACTGCCATTCACAAGAAAAAGCAGATATGTTCATTTTTCTGCATTGGTATTGGGAAGTATGGCTCCTGATTTCGAATACTTTTTGACAGGTCGACCAATGGGGGATATTGGACATACCTTCGCTGGATTTTTTTGGTTTAACTTACCACTGGTGATGCTTGTTTATTTTATTTATCAGCTATTTGTGCATGAAACTCTGTTCAACCACTTACCGATTTGTTTACAAGACCTTTACGCAAAAAGAATAGATTCCAATGGAATATTAATAAAAAATGGAGAGGAGATTACAATGAACATCAATCAATTAATTGCGAATAATATTAACCAATTGGACGCTACACTTCCCGTTAATCAATCGTTAGGAATTGCTGGTCTATCTGGGTCTGGTAAAACAACTTTTTGCCAAACAATTGGTGAGGAATCCAAGAAGCGCCTCGTTTCTTTATTGCCAAAGGCAGAGTATCAGTACCTATTCCCCGAGATTATGGAAACGAATTTCAGCGCTATCAAAATGGAGGAAATGCCTTTAGTGCTTTTTCTCGGAAAGTCATCCATTTCCTCTAACCCACGTTCAACAATTGGTACTCATACAGGTGTTTTTAAAGAAATTCGTGAGAAGCTTGCTGAAAAATTTAATCTTTCTCCAGAAACCTTTTCCTTCAATAATGAATTAGGCTGGTGCACAGCTTGTAAAGGCCGTGGAACTACTAAAAATATTGAATGTAAAAAGTGTGAGGGGAAGCGCTATAATCCAGAAGTTGAGCAGTATCAGCTAGAATTAACGGGTCAGCTGCATAGCATTTCTGCTATTAATAACTTAAGCATTGAAACCATTCTTTCCCTTCGAGAAGAATTACATATTAGCGAAGCGAAACAACATATCCTTCAAAATATAATCGACATGAATATTGGTTACTTAACATTAAACCGTATTATGGGGACATTGTCAGGTGGGGAACTGACACGACTTTATTTGGCAGAATTTATGGCAACAAGTGAAAATACCGTTATTATTATTGATGAAATTTCCGTAGGTCTTGATCATCAAACATTATTGAAGATTTTAGAGCAAATTAAACAACTGGGCTATAAAAATCAAATTTGGCTCATTGACCATTCAGACACAGTGCTCGACACGACGGATGAGCAATTGTTCTTTGGACCTGGCAGTGGTAAATATGGTGGGAAAATTGTTGAAGAATCTCCTCGTCCAGAACCAATCGATTCAAAACGAAATGAGGAGGCGCCAGCAGAATACTACCAATTTCATGATTTGCACTGTCGTAATATTCAAATGGATGACATTCGAATTCCTAAAAATAGACTGATCACCTTTACAGGAGAGTCTGGCTGCGGTAAATCTACACTTGTCAATGAGTGTATCGCCAAAGATTTTCTGAATCGCTATCCAAAAGATAAACTGGTCATGGTCGGGCAAAATCGAAACCAATCGATTACGAGTCGTTCAACAGTAGCAACGTTTCTTGATATAAAAAGGAAGCTTGCCAAATATAGTGAAGACATTGATGATATTTTCGAGCGTTCCATTGAAGATATTATTGACGAGTTACCCAATGAGGACATCGCACATAAACGCTTGAGCTTATTGATCAAATTGGGACTTGGTTATTTGACATTGGAAAGAAAAACACAGTCCTTATCGACTGGTGAATTTCAATGTGTCCATTTAGTTTCTGAGCTGTTTGCCAACTCGCGAAACCCACATACGCTCTTTATTTTTGATGAGCCTTCAAAAGGATTATCGCAAAATATTTTAAACCAATTCATTGATAGTGTCAGGGTAATTTTAGAGGATGAATCTGTCTCCATAATCATGATTGAGCATAATGCTTATATGTTAGAGAACTCGGACTTTATTATTGATTTTGGAAAAAGACTGCTTGCACCTGTCAAGCATCTTGACGTTGTTAGTCATGAAGAGTATTACCGTCGTCAAGACAATGCCGATGGTGTCGCGCCATCGCAAATTTCTTCTACTCTTCATCAACAAATTGGAATTCACTATTTAAAAGAAAATCAGATTGCCTATTTTAAAAATGCAGAAAACGTTTATAAGGGCGGCATCTTAAAAAGCTTATCGTCAATGGCTCGTTTGATTTATGGTGAATACGAATCTGAAACGATTGCACCCGTTATTGCGATTGACCTGGAGCGGCATTTGTATAGTCAATATAGTTTTCTTTATGAAATGGGTGGCTTGATCAACCATATTGTGGCTGCTCATCCGACCAATAAAGACACAAGAAGCTTCGATTTTTATCGCCAAGATAATCATTGTCAAAGCTGTTCGGGTCGTCGGGTGATTGAACAATTTGATTTTGATGTTGTGATTCAGGACAAAACCGTACCATTCTGGGATGGCCTCTTGCATTCTGATGTCATGGAAGTTTTAAAGTATTATCAATATCAGCGATTGGAATTCATTTTTGGTGAAATTAAGAATGAGCTAGGTCAAGATATAAGTAAAAGCTATAATGAGATGACAGAAGCAGAGAAGCATACTTTTTTATATGGGTATTGGGAAAAATCGTTTTATGATAAAGAAAGTAAGGCGCAAAGAACATGGCAAGGCTTTAATAACATACTTGGAATGTATATGTCCATTTCTAAATCGACTATTAAAGAGCAGATGAAAGCATCGAAAGAGATGATAACATGTCCCATTTGCCAAGGAACCGTGCTAAGCCATCATAAAAAGCTCAAATTTGGTGACACGGATATTCGTGACATTATTCTTCAGCCGCTTGATCAAGTTTTGAAAACAGTAGGGCAGTTACCGGAACTGGTAAAAATGAAAGCCATTGTTGGTGGCGACATGACTTTGACGGAAGATGTCTCCCTGTTGCCTAGGGAAACACAAGTCGCATTGAAAATGTTTGAATTGGAAATGGCAAGTTTTGTTGGTTATGAAACGGTATTACAAAATGCCTTGCCATTCTGGGATAGAATTGAAGGCAATATCGAAACCATCAGTATTAACAACCAGGTTACCATCTGCGATTTTGACAATATTACTGAGACGAGAGAAACCATTATAGATCAGTATTTCACAAATGGAAAATACAAAAAGCTAACATATGTTTATGAAGCATTTGGCTATAAAAAAATTGTTACCCACATTAATAAGATTAGAAAAAGTTATCCATGTCCATTCTGTAAAGGAAAAAAAGTCATTACAGAAGATAATCTTCATGATGGAGTATATAAATTAACGATTCCATGTGTGAGCTGTAATGAAAGCGGCTTTAATGATGAAGGACTTAAGGAAATCGTCGAAGGCATAGACGTGCAAACATGGCTAACGGGTACAGTAAGTGATGTTGTTACTGAAAGCTTAGATTTTGCACCTGTTGCAAATCTTCTAATTTTCAAGCGTATTCGTGAATTGAATAAACAAGAAATGATGGCGATTTACCAATACCTTGAGCAAAATAAGTAAATTTACGGAAGTTACTCTATTCCCGATTATTCACATCATCATTTCTAGTTCTTTTGTTCAACATGCGTATCAAGTAGAAACTCTATTTCTGAAGCAACATGGAAATAGAGTTTTTTCAATTCATTACTTCGTTCACTCCTTATGTTATAATTTTCTAAAATGTTTTAAAAGGGGAAGTTTATATGTTTACGTATCAGATTAATGAAAAGACAGTATTGAAGATGCTAGCTCCGCAAGACACAGAGTCCTTATTCAACTTAACAGATCAATCAAGGGAAAGGTTAAGAGAGTGGCTGCCATTCATTGATTATACGAAGACCTCTGCGGACACAGCGTCATTTATAACATCAACGATGAAACAATTTGGGGATAACAATGGATTTCAGGCAGGTATTTGGTATGAAGGGAAACTTGCCGGTGTCATTGGGTTTCATAAAATTGATTGGAACAATAAATCGACAAGTATTGGCTATTGGTTAGGTGAGGGGTTTGAAGGTTTGGGGTTAATGACTCAATCGGTTAAAGCCTTTGTTAACCATGCGATTGTTGACCTGGGCTTAAACCGTGTGGAGATCCGCGCGGCTGTAGAGAATAAAAAGAGTAGAGCAATCCCAGAGAGATTAGGTTTCACAGAGGAAGGCTGTATTCGTCAGGCTGAATGGTTGTATGATCATTATGTGGATCATGTTGTTTACGGAATGTTGACAGAGGATTGGAAAAGCGCATAGAGCTACTATATTGAGGGGGACTTTCGCATGACTATTGTACAAGCGACAATAAATGACTTAGATGTACTAACCGAACTTTTCGACTTGTATCGGCAATTTTATCAGCAACCATCTAATGTAGATGCCGCAAGGATATTCCTAAATGACAGATTGAGCAATGAAGAATCTGTTGTTTTTATAGCTTTTGATGGCAACAAGGCAATTGGATTTGTACAACTTTATCCATCATTTTCATCTGTCAGTATGCAGCGTACATGGGTGTTAAATGATTTGTATGTAAAAGAACAAGGGCGTGGCAAAGGATTCGGTGAGAAGTTAATGCGGGCGGCGCTTGATTTTGCAAAGCAAACGGATGCAAAAGGAGTGCTGCTTGAGACAGGGATAGAAAATATAGGGGCACAGAGACTGTATGAGAAAATTGGGTTTGTCAAAGAAACGAATTACTTTTATTTTTTTAGTATTAAATGAACAATAGTCACTTTTCTTTAATTCTGAATCAAAGCATGAAAAATGTAACGTAACCTTTATACATAATACCCGTCCAATCAACTAAAGGGGGATGCCATCTATGAAAAAGTACCTTATTTTGCTGTTGGTAGTCTGTTTGACCTTGGTTGGTTGTACTGCAAAGGATAATGTAAGTAAAGGTAAATTTGATCGAAAAGGGTTCATTACCGAAGTTGATGTGACTGGAAACCGTGTGTTGGTTGATGATCTAGACAATGGTCTTATTTGGCTGACTTTACCTAGTTTTGATGACATCACAAAGTATGATGTGAATCAAGAGGTTGTCGTATGGATAGGTGATGGCGTTAAAGAATCGTATCCAGCTCAAGCAACCGCACGAAATATTGAAATTCTACAATCAAAGAAGTTAGCATCTGATTCCTTCGACTATAGCAACCACGCATTTCCACCTCATTTAGCTGGAGTTATTGAAATAAATGGTACTTCTTATAAGATGGAGAAAGGCGGATTTAGGTGGACTAAAGGAAACCAAACAATAACGACAGACGCCGCCTCTCCAACGCAAATTGCAGAAAAGCTTGAACCTATTACCATAAAGGCAAATAGCGAAGCAATAGTTGTGATTGAGCAAAATCCTAGCCTTAGCGTTTATATATGGGATACTGAACAACGGACTACCGCGTCTGTAAAAGGTGGCCAAATCACATTGCCAGCGACCAGCGGCAATGTGATCTACGAAGTAGTGGCGAATTGGGCGAATGGAGAAGTTTCGTTTACATTTGTTGTAGACATTACCGAATGAATCCTCCAAATTTTTCAAAAGAAATCTTCTCAAGAAACATAAAGTAGTGGGGTTGATAGCTAGTCTTTCATTAAAAATGGGCAACAATATAAATTGTTGGTATGTTAGGATTCTAATATGGACTTTTTCTAGTGAAGACTATGCAGTTGCTTCATAGTGTAATAGAATAATAGCTAGTACATAGCAGAGATGAGGTGTCCTAATGAACAAATTAACGAAATCATCATCCGATAAGATTTTATTCGGGGTTTGTGGAGGTATGGCAGATTTTTTCAATTTACCATCGTTGATTGTTAGATTACTATTTGTTTTTGTACCTGGATCCATTGCTGTTTACTTAATATTTGCGTTATTGTTGCCTAAGCAATCACTTTAATAAGAATACAAAAAAGAGTAGTGCTAGAACTACTCTTTTTTGTATTCTTGTATTATTTGTTTTTTAATTATGTGGGCACTTGGTGAACTTTTATTTTCGAATTTAAAATACAATACCTTTGTGCAAGAGTAAGAACAATCCGTACGCCCATTCATAGTTACAGACCAATTTACACACCTCTTCTAGCCAATTACATGATGATTTCTTTTGCCAATAAACCAAGCACTAATCCTAGCAATATGGAAGCTAATGTACCCAATAAGAAGTATTCAGCCCAATTACGATCATCTAACTGTTTGAAACGTGCAATCGACTTTGCCGCAATAATGAATGCAATCGACGGATACGCACCTACAATCGTTAATGAAATCACTAGTAATCTTTCTACGTAGCCAATTAACCTTCCGCGTGATGGTAGGGGACTAGAATAGGTAAAGTAATGATATTGCTCAGTAAAATTACTTTCAATCTTAGACGGATGACTAGATTTTGCTTCTGTTAATTGATTATTAAGCATGAATTCTCCTTCGAAATTTGCAAATTCAGATGGCAGTGAGCCTACTAATAAGTTAATAATATGACCACTCACATTTGTAGCTAAAATAAACAGAATGACGATGAAAAGCAACGTGTTGACCACACCTAAACTGCTGAATCCATTCTCCTCACCAAACAATTGAAGTAAGCTGGTCACCATCTTCGGCACTGTCATGTGAAAGAAAAGAATGCAAGTGATGAGCAACATCAGAATATGTAATAGTTGATCTATTAAGAAAAACCACAACTTTTTTAGACTGCTCCTGTCTGTTGTTTTGATGGTGTCCAGGAGCTTTAATTTCAGTATATCAATTACTAGATGAGACACGACCATAAAGGCTAGGGGGAGTAAGAGATAGCTGAATATATCCGTAAAGTGATGAGAATACCCCCAGATGATTACGAGCGCTAGTCCAGTTGTAAGTAGATGGTGGAGAATATGCTTCTTTAAATTCTTCATCTTGTTTTTCACCATGGCATATGTTTGTAGCCAAAAGTCAGCTACTAAATGTGCAAGAAGTAGCAATAATACAATCACGGTTTCTCCCTCCACTTCTAATTAATTGAAAAATATTCATGAAGATGATTGCTCACAGTCCGCTTGATATTCTGTTGTAGTTGGTCGTTGATTACTTGTTGGATATACTTTCTTTCAGGTTGCAACGAATTCAGTACTTTTACAATATCATTAAATGCACTTGTAATCGATTCGCATTTTCCTTTTTTTAAATGGCTTGAAATAGTGGATGCAGACCGATCAAGATAATGACTTATTTTATTTTGTTGGTTGAGGACGAGAAACAAAGAACAGACAAGTGACTGAATAGCTGTTTGCTCTTTTATTTGATCATGTTGTAATTTTAAAATCATATTTAATAAGGTCTCAAATTGGCTTCTAAAGAGGTTATAGCCTTCAAAGGAGTTTTCATTTAAAAAATCAGCTATACCAAAATTGAATTGGTCCCTATTTTGCTCTTGGTGTTTTAGCATATCGTTGGCATATCTTGCTTGCTTCATGAAAGGATGAATCCAAGTCTCGATATTAAGCGCTTTGACGTCTTCATGAATGTCGCCAAACGAGAGGCCGAAATAGGGTTTATGATCATTGTATTTCCATATTTGACTAATGTAAAAGGCAAGTGTGTAAGCCGTTGCATAGCCACTACTGACGACCACAATCTCATCACCAGAACGATGAATGACCTGAGTCGTTGTGATATCTTTCGTCCAGACAGCTATCCTTTCTTCTAACTGATGAAGATACTTACTTAATTCACCGCCAATTTTTCCTTTGGAAGAATTGCTTACATCCATAATAAAAACAGAAACTGGGTAAGTCATATAATTCTCCTCTCAACTGATTTGTAGTAAATGACTGGTTAAATCACCCTGTCAATTCGACTATTTAAACGAATATAACATTAATTCGTCTATTTAGTCAAACTAGTGAGCGATTCTACTATATAGGCGAAATTAAACGGTGCTCATTGATCGAAAGATGACATAGGAACGTTAAGCTTTAAAGACAGTTATAAGATTGACTGTTCGAATCCTTCAAAAAGCAGGCCGGGATACGCATGGACTACCGGTTGAATTAGGCATTGAAAAGCAATTAAGCAAAGTGCAAAAGATGGGCAATGGCTATACAATCATTTTGTGGATATAGTTACGTATAGCTTGTTGAATAAATGACTGTTGTTTGTGTCAGGAAGGGAGCAAATGAGATTTGACAACAATAGGGCTAGTCAGACACGGGATTACAGAGTGGAATGAACTAGGCAAGGCGCAGGGAGTATCTGATATCCCTTTAAATAAAATAGGGAAGCAGCAGGCATTCGCATTGGCCAATAGACTTTCTTTAGAACAAGAATGGGATGTAATCATTACGAGTGACCTATCACGCGCCATTGAAACTGCGCAAATCGTTTCGACTACACTGCACTTGCCTATTAAATGAGTAATTCATTTCGCTTACTTTCTTGTACATCGGACGAATACTGTGTAGTATCCTTTATAAGGGATTTTGTAAAGGAAGGATGAGCTTAGTTGAAATTTATGAAGGTGTTGTTTGGAATCGTTGTTGTTATTGCTGTGCTAGGCTTTTCTGCTTACTATTTCGGACCTAAAATCATCGCTGATCAAGTGATGGAGCAAGTCGCCGTTGAGTTAAATGATAGTGGCCAACTTGAGAGTATTAAGCAAGAAATCAATAATGATCCGCAGCTGAAGGCATTTATTGAAGAAGGAAAAAATGTAGATAGCAGTACGCTACCGTTCCAAACGAAAGAACAGGCCGTAAGGGTATTGGTTAAAAAGTTCAATGTAAGTGAGTTGCAGGAGCTTCAATCGAAAGCTCAAAGTGGTTTAACAGCGGCCGAGAAGCAGCAGTTACTCTATGACATTGAAGGTAAGCTAACGGATGAGGAAATGTTGGCCTTGAAGGTGCTGGCTTACAAGGAGTTATCTCAGACTGAATAAACAGTAGGGCAGACCCAATTAGCTGGGTTTGTCCTACTGCTTTTTTTGTTTAAATACCGCATTTGAACATTTGTTCGTAAAAGTGGATTTGGATTTATGGAGTGACAATCCCTATTTGATTGCTAAAAGGGAGAAATAAAGACTTTTTGCTCGATAAATCGATAAAAAGAGGGGATATCCCATAATTAGAACAAATGTTCACACTGCTGTATTTGGTCATATTTTTAAAATTTTCTTTTGTTATTGAAGTCTACTATAAATTTAGGTTGATAAAATCACATCGGAGGTATATATTTAAAATACCAGAACTATAGTTCGTATTTTTGAAGTATCTTATTCCATCAATAAGAGGGGAGTAAAGACTATGCCAAGAAATCCAGGTGTAACAGATGAAACCATTATTCAGATGTACAAAAGCGGTATGCCTTATAAGGAAATGGAGCCCATCACCGGCATATCTGATCGAGCAATTCGTAATGTGCTACATAAGCACAAGATCCAGATGAATAGAGAGCAATACTCGGGTCAGCCAAGGAAAAATAAGGTGAATGAAGACTTTTTTAAAGTATGGACACATGAAATGGCCTGGGTACTCGGGTTATTCGTGACAGATGGACACGTCAACAAAAAGTATCATACCATTTACTTTTCCCAAAAAGACGAGCGCATCCTTAAATTGATTGCAAAGTATATGGAAGCAGACTATGTACTAGCGCCTACAGGTCCGACAAGGTCGACACCGCTTTTAATCGTTAATTCTAAGGAGATAAAAAAGGATCTTGCAGTATTGGGGATTGTCGCACAAAAATCATTAACCGTTCCGTTTCCAAATGTACCAGAAGTGTTTATGGCATCGTTTGTAAGGGGGGGAATTGATGGTGATGGTTGGGTACAAAAGACAGGTTATGTTATGAATGTTACATCAGGTAGTCAGAATTTCGCAGAAGGCCTATTGTCAGTATTTCAATCATGGCAATTGCATTCGGAAATTACAACTACGGTTAGTTCAGCAGGTAATCATATTTACCGCGTTTGGATAAAAGGAAAATATGAACTTCCTAAACTTGCGAAGATTATATATAATGATGTTGCAACTGATAGTTTTATTTTTGATAAAAGACAACGCATGTCACAACGCATGGTTGATTAAAAAGGAGCGATTTAATTATGTGGAAGCTTGTAGATGGTAGATTGATTCAAACAACAGATACGGCAAGGACCAACTTTGTTACTAATATCAGTCAATCAATATTGGAAGATCTTAGATTAATTGCAAAAGAAAACAACACGCATGTTAACTATTTAATTGAAAGCGGATTGCAGTCATTGTTGACTGAAAATCAAATCTCATACAATAAGGATGCTCGGCCAAAAGATCGAATGGCGTTCAATACTAGCTGCGATAGAGAATTACTTGATGAGGTAAAGCAGTTTGCCAAAACACATAGGTTATTTCTGAATGACGTGATTGAGTACAGCATTAGGTTCATAGATATTCAAGAAGTAAAGAAATCTAGTCATCGATACAGGATAGAGCTATGACTTTTCAAACTCACAGAACTACATGGTCATAATATAAATTATCAGAAGTTGCATATCGTTAAATAAGTATACTTGAAACAGTGAGATAAAATGATGTAGAAGGACATCAAAGTCCGGACGTTTTGGACACGAAAGTCCGAACTATTATGAAACAACGACAATTAACGAGAAATGGGTTGCGGATATTACATACATCCATACGCTGAAAAATG